>JBBAVH010000004.1:0-265841 GCA_040397825.1 Opitutaceae bacterium | reverse complement strand
TCCATCATCTCGGCGAGCCACGGCAAGGGATTCTTCAACCCCGGCGAAAGCGGGCTGAGACCGCAGCTCTCAAGCCGACGGTCGGCAATATAGTCGATGTACGAGACAAAATCATCGGAGGCGAGGCCGATGGAGTTCACCGGCAGGCAGTCGCGGATGAACTCCTTCTCCAGCTGGACCGCCTCACGCATGAGGGCGCGGAGCTCCTCCTTGAACTCGGGCGTCCAGATCTCCTGGTTCTCGTCGACCAGATCCATGAAGAGGTTGCGGAAGACCTCGATGTGGTTCGACTCGTCACGCAGGGTGTACCGGAACATCTGGCCGATGCCGGGGAACTTGTTCTGGCGATAGAGCGAGAGCACCATGCCGAACAGGCCGTAGAACTGGGTGCCCTCCATGCACTGGCCGAAGATGAAGATGTTCTTGGCCAGCAGCCGCTTGTTCTCCGGCAGGGTGAGGTCCAAGTCGCGCCGGAGCGCGTGGGAGGTCTTGGTGACGAACTCGTTCTTGCGGACGATCGTCGGGATGTCCTCGAACATCGCCTCGCACTCGTGCGGGTTGATCTGCAGCGACGCGATCATGTACAGGAGTGAGTCGGCGTGGATGTTCTCCTCGTGGGCATGGCGGCCGAGCACAAGCTTCAGCTCAGGGGCCGTGACCAGCTCGCGCACGACGTGCTGGATGTTGTCACCCACGATCCCCTCGGCCGCGGAGAAATAGCCGATGCCCATCCGGATGATCCAGCGTTCGACGTCGGACACCGTCTTCTCGTCGCGCCACTGCTCGATGTCCTTGCCCATCGGGATGTCCTCGGGCTCCCAGTGGTTGGCCTTCATCTTCCGGTACAGGTCGTAGGCCCACTGGTACTTCAGTGGGAGGAGGTTGAAGGTCATGGTCTCGCGACCATTGATAACCTTCTTGGCCGCGAATGCGGCCTCGGCCTTGGCTTGATCGAGGACGAAGGATTTGGAACCGACTTGAAATGTCTTCTGCATGGCGGGCGTTCTGGAAACGGGCGCGCGGAGCTCGCGCGGTCGCGGTTCTGGAATGGTGAAAGTGGCTGGGCGAACGAAAGTTGTTGGAACTTGCTGACGCGTTGCTGACCACAACCGGCTGTGGTGAAACCTCGCGCCGACCCCAACCGATGGGGGTGTCGGCAGGTTCGTCAAATAGTTTGTCCGCAAATTTTCCCGTCGATTCGGTCCCGTTTTTAACTTGCGCAGGCGGAGCGCCTTGACCGCGCGCGGCGGGACGGCGGAACGGGGCTTCGCGGCGGCCCCAGGGACGTATTCAGGCATCGCGCACGATACGGCGGCCGGCCCCTTCCGACGACGGGGCCGGCGCGAGAAATTCGTATCTTTTTTCCAGCTACCGGCATTTCGTATCCTATCTCTGGTGACGGCTTGTATCTTTTTTACCGATACTTCTGGCCGGAACGCGGTGCTGGCCCGCCCCGGCTCCGGGCTGGCGCCGCGGCCGGCGGTTCCCATTCTCCGGCCCGATGACCGCTTCCCGCGTCCTGCCGGCCGTCCTCACCGCCGCCGGCCTCGCCCTCGCCGCGCTCGCCGCCTACCACGCCTCGCTCGCCGCGCCGTTCACCTTCGACGACCGCCCCGCCATCGAACGGAACCCCTCTCTCCGGAGCCTCTGGCCCCTCCCCGGACCCCTCTCCCCGCCCGTCACCGCGGCCGGCGCGGCGGGCCGGCCGCTCGTCAACCTCAGCCTCGCGCTCAACCACGCGGCCGGCGGGCTCGATCCCGCGGGCTACCGCCTCACCAACATCGGCCTGCACGCCGGCGCCGGCACCCTCCTCTTCCTGCTGCTCCGCGGGACCCTCCGGCGCACCCGCCGCCGGGAATCGGCGACCGGCCTGGCGGCGGCGGCGGCCCTGCTCTGGGTCCTGCATCCGCTGCAGACGGAATCGGTCGTCTGCGTCGTGCAGCGCAACGAGATCCTCGTCGCGATCTTCTATTTCCTCACCCTCCTCGCCCTCGTTCGCTCGGCCGCTTCGCCGCGGCCGCTCGGCTGGCACATCATCGCGATCGCCTCCGCCTTCCTCGGCGTCGCGAGCAAGGAGCTGATGGCCACCGCTCCGCTGGTCGCGCTGCTCTACGATCGACACTTCCTCGCCTCGACATGGCGCGAGGTCTGGAACCGCCGTCGCTGGCTCCACGCCGCCCTCGCCGCCTCGTGGCTTCCCTTGGCGTGGCTCATGCTCGGCAACGATCAACGGGCGGGCACGGTCGGCTTCGGACTCGGGGTCGACGGCTGGACCTACCTTCTGACCCAGGCGGACGCCCTCACGACCTACCTGCGGCTGACGCTCTGGCCGCACCCACTGCTCGTCGACCGCGGCGTGGCGCTGGTCGGAGGGATCAGAGACGTCTGGCCGCAAGGACTGCTGGTGCTCGCGTTGCTCGGATTGACGACGGTCGCCCTGGTGCGCATCCCGCGAGTGGGCGTTACCGCCGCGGCCTTCTTCATCATCCTCGCCCCGAGCTCGAGCTTCGTGCCGCTGACCACCCAGCCGGTCGCCGAGCACCGGATGTACCTGCCGCTGGCACCGCTGCTCGCGTTGGCGGTCGTCGGCGCGAGCACCGTGCTGCCCCGCGGGCGAACCGCGGTTGTAGCGCTCACCGCCCTCGTCGGCGCGACGATCACTTATCGGCGCACGCTCGACTACCGCACGGAGGAGACGCTGTGGACGCAGACCCTGCGCCACTTGCCGGAGAATCCCCGGGCGCACGCGAGCCTCGCCCACGCCCACGCGCGCGCCGGCCGCTGGGAGGAGGCGGTGGCCGGCTACCGCGAGGCCGTGCGGCTGCGCCCCGACTACGCCGACGCCCACAACGACCTGGGCGCCGCGCTCGGCCGGTTGGGTCGGACCGTGGAGGCGCTGCACCATCACCGCCGCGCCCGGGAGCTGAAGCCCGAAGACCATCAGGTGATCCATAACCTCGCGCTGGCGCTGGAAGCCGCGGGCCGGCCGGCGGAGGCGATCCCGCACCTGCGGGCCGCCGTCGCGATTCAGTCCGACTTCGCCCCGGCGCACGCACTGCTCGGCCGCCTTCTCGTACGCCTCGGCGACCTCCCCGGCGCGGCCGCAGCCCTCACGGACGCGGTGCGCATGGAGCCCGATGACCCGGAACTACGCGTCGCGCTCGGCGACGCACTGCAGGGCACGGGCCGGGCGCGGGCTGCCGCCCTGCAGTACACGGAGGCGGCAAGACTGCGGCCCGACCTGGCGGAACTCCGCTACAACCTCGGCAACCTGTGGCTCGAAGCGGGAGAAAACGAGTCCGCCACCGCGGCGTTCGCGGAAGCGCTGCGCCTGCGGCCCGGCTGGGTACCGGCACACCACAACCTCGCGCTCGCCTTGAGCCGGCTGGGACGGATGGCCGAGGCGGTCCCGCACCACGAGGCGATCACGCGCGCCGAGCCGCGCTCGGCGCAGGCCCATCTGAACCTGGCCCTGGCCCTCGTGGCTGCCGGAAGGCATGCCGAGGCCCGGGCCAGCGCGACGATGGCGCTCAGGCTCCAGCCCGGACTGGAGCCGGCAAGACGCCTGCTCGCACGGCTCGCTACCGAAAAATGAAAAAGGCGGCCGCGTTGCCGCGGCCGCCCAAGGGTCAAAGCGAATGAAGTTCGCTCAGAAACGCACCCGCATACCGACCTGCACCTGCCAGCGGGAGACCGGGAAGTCGTTGGCGACCACCGGCACGCCGTCCAGGGTGCCGCCGTTGAAGGTGTAGCCCCAGGAGCCGGCGCCCCCGTTGCCCGCCGGATTGTAGGAAGCGGGCGCGGCCACCGCACGTCGATAGGAGAACGGAACCTCCTCGAGGATGCCCCAGCTGTCGTTGAGCATGTTCCCGAAGTTGATGATGTTGACGAAGAGGTCGGTCTTCACCCGGCCCCAGATCGGGATCTCCTGGTTGACGCGGACATCCAGCGTCTGGTTCCACGGGGAGTTCTCGCTGTTGCGGGGCGCGTTCCCGCCCGCGTATTTCTGCAACGAAGAGGAGTTCACGAACGCGAAGAAGGCATTGCGCTCCGCCGCATTGGCCCACGTGACGCGCGGGTCATTGGGACCCGTCGGCACATACAGCAGGTCGTTGAACGCGATGCCGTCGCCGTTGGCGTCACCCCGGAACACCCACGAATACGGGCGGCCGGTCTGCGTCTTGTAGATGAAGGCCAGCGTGGTCGGCGCGCCCTTGATGAGGTGGAGGCGACGGGTGTAGTTGGCGACGATCCGATCCGGCACGTCGGTGTTGGAAATCGAGGCGGCGTCCTCGTTCGGATTGAAGACCGCGCGGTTCTGGTAGTTGGAGAGCGCGACCGATGACGTCATCGGACTGACCTCGGTTGAGCGGCCCCGGGTCCAGGAGATTCCCCACGCCCAGTTGTTCATCATCGGGCGGTTGATGCCGAGGGTGACGCCGCGGCTGTCGCCCTTGTCGGTGTTGGTGAGCAGGAGCACGTCGGCGAAACCGGTGCCGGCGGGACCACCCGTGGTGACGCGGCGGCGGCCGGTGTTCACGGGAGAGGTGGTATTGGCGATCGTGCCGTTGTAGCGCTTGCGACCGTCCGGCGCGGTGGCGGGACCGGTGGCCGGGTTGGCGTAATTGAGGAACTCGGTGTTCAGGCCCTTGTACGTCTTGTTGTAGTAAACCTCGGCCGTGAGGGTGAGGCCGCCGAAGGGCAGCTTATGGTCGATGGCGAGGTTGGTTTTCCAAAGGGCCGGCTGCACGAGGTCGGGGTCCGTGATGTTGATGTTGGGCGCGGGCGGGTTGCCGGCCGGAGGCGTCTGCGTGGCGACGTTGGAATTGAAGGTCGCGCCCGCCGGACTGTTGGCGACGACGCTGCCGACCGAGCCCGCGTTCGAGTAGGCGTTGGAGATCCAAACGGCCGGGCTGCGGCCCTGGAAGAGACCCACGCCGCCACGGATCTGCGTGCGGCGGGTCGACTCGAGGTTGTAGACGAAGCCGAGGCGCGGCCCGACGGTGTAATTACCGCTGTTGGTGGTGTCGTTGCGCGTGACCGCATCGCCGTTCTCACGACGGAAGCCGGCGGCGCTGAAACCCGCCGCCACGGGCGGCTTCTGCGGCACGTCCGGATAGTCGAGGCGCAGGCCGGCGAGCACGGTGAGGTTCTGGCTGGGCTTCCAGGTGTCCTGCAGGAAGGCGCCGTAAGCGTTGTACTGCCAGCGGGCGATGGCGTCCTCGATCGAGGCGCCGGCGAAGGGCCGCGCGAGCTGGTAGGTGGAGATGGGAGTGCCCGCCTGCCAGGCCGCGAGGTTCGGGAAGATGTAATAGCCGTTGGTGAACTGCACGAAGGCGTTCGTGTACTTGGTCTCGATGTCCTCGAAGCCGGCCGTGAAGGTGTGGGCGCCCCACGAGTACTCGGCCGAGATCTTGCCCTGCGTCTCCTTCGTGGTGATGCGGTTCAGCTGGCGGGAGGACTCGGTGCCGAGGAAGATCGCGCCATTGGTGATGCTGGCGCCGGTGTCGAGCCGGCGGCCGGAGAGACCCTGGACCTGCACCTGCGGGTAGGGGCTGCCGGCGTTGCGCGGTGAACCGTCGAACTCCGTGTAAGAGAGCGTGACCTCGGTGCGGAGGTCGGAGCTCCACTGGCTGTTGATCTGGCCGGTGTAGCTCGTCGTGTTGCGCGGGTTCGCGTACCAGAAATTGCTGAGTGAGGTCGTGGTCGAGCCCGTGTATTGCGCGAAGGAGGTGTTCTCACCCTCGTTCTTGCGGTAAGTGAAGGAAAGGCGCTGACCCGGGAGGGCGTTCCAGTCGAGCTTGGCGATCGTGGTCTTCTGGAACGCAAGATTGTTGGCCGAAAGGTCTCCCGCCTCATACCCGCCCGCGGCCTTGGCCCGCGCGACGACCGCGGCGAGCTGGGTGGCGTCGGGGATGAAGTTCGCCTGGGGCGGAGCGGAGACGCGCTCGAAGTCATCGTAGTTGATGAAGAAGAACAACTTGTCCTTCAGGATCGGCCCACCGAGCGTGAAACCGTAGGTGCGTTCGCGGAAGGTTTCCTGAAGCTTGGTGACGGGATTCTTGGCGCGGGTGTCCTGGTCGGTGTACTCATAGTAAATGCTGCCGCGGAACTGGTTGGTGCCGGACTTGGTGACGGCGTTCAGCAGGGCACCGGTGAAGCCGGCACGCCGCACGTCGTAGGGGGAGAGCTCGACCGAAAGCGTCTGGATCGCGTCAATCGGAACCGGGCTGCGCAGGGAGGAGAACCCGTTGCTGTTGAGGCCGAAGGTGTCGACCGCCTGCACGCCATCGATCAGGAAGGAGTTGTAACGGAAGTTCTGACCCTGCGCGCTCAACTGCCCGCCCTGGTCGAGCGAGCCGAGGAAGAGACGGGAATCGAGCGAGGCGAGGTCCTGCACATCGCGGCGCACCGTGGCCACGTTGCCGATCTCCTGCTCGCCGAGGCTCGTGCCGGTGCCGATCTTGCCCGCGCCGAAGGTGACGTCGCGCTCTCCGGTGACGGTGAAGGCCGAGAGGCGCACGACTTCGGTGCCGAGGACGACGTTGAGCGGGAGGGAATCGCCCAGCTCAAGGTAAACGTCCTTGCGGGTATCGGTCTGCAGCCCAGCCGCGGAGAACGTGACGGTGTAGGGGCCGCCGGGACGAAGGCCCGACAGGTCATACTGGCCGTTGGCGCGCGTCGTCGTGCTGGCCATGGTGCCGGTGGGCTCGTGCGCGGCGATGACGGTGGCGCCCGCGACGGGCGCACCCTGCCGGGAGGTGACGAAGCCCGAGACGGCCGAGGACGTGATGCCCTGGCCGAACGCGCTGGCGGCCAGCGCAAGGCAAGCGGCGAAGAACGCACCGGCGTTCCGCTGGATCAATGAACTAGGTTTCATGGTTGGAGTGCTTGGTTCCCGAATCGCCGGCTGACCTGCCGGCGCCCTCGGCAATCCAACAAGACCCCCGTGGATGGTCAGGTCAAGTCAAGGTCCGGAACCGGCACCGTCGCCACCGGAATGTAACGCGGAGCGAGGCCCCGCGTGATTTTCGTCGGCAGGTCCGTGCCGGCGCTGCGAGGCTCACTCCGTGCCCGAACTGGAACACCTTCTCCGCACGACCTTCGGCTACGACCGCTTCCGGCCGCTGCAGCGCGAGATCTGCGAGGCGACGCTCGCCGGGCGCGACGTCTTCGCGCTGCTGCCGACGGGTGGCGGCAAGTCGCTCTGCTTCCAGCTGCCGGCGCTGGCGGACGAAGGGCTGACGGTCGTGGTCTCGCCGCTGATCGCCTTGATGAAGGACCAGGTTGACGCGCTGCAGGCGAGCGGCGTGGCGGCGACGTTCCTGAACTCGACGCTCGACGCCGACGAGGCGCGCTCGCGGCTGCGGGGCCTGCACCGCGGGGAATACCGGCTGCTCTACGCGGCGCCCGAGCGGCTGCTGCTGGAAGGTTGGGAGCAAAACCTGCGGAACTGGAACGTCCGCCGCCTCGCGATCGACGAGGCCCATTGCGTCTCGGAGTGGGGCCACGACTTCCGGCCCGAGTACCGGCAGTTGGCGAAGCTGCGCGCCATCCTGCCGGAGGCGCCGGTGATGGCGCTCACCGCCACCGCCACGGAAAGGGTGCGGGAAGACATCATCCGCCACCTCGCGCTGCGGAATCCGCAGGTGTTCGTCGCGAGCTTCAACCGCCCCAACCTCACCTACCGCGTCATCGCCAAGGACAAACCCCTCGGGCAGGTCATCGACTTCATCCGGAAGCGGGAGGACGAGAGCGGGATCGTCTACTGCGCGAGCCGCGCGACCGCGGAACGCGTCGCCGACTCGCTGGCCGGCCGCGGATTCGCCGCCCGCGCCTACCATGCCGGACTTGAGGCGGCGACGCGGGCCGCCAACCAGGAGGCGTTCCTGCGCGACGAGACTCGCATCATCTGCGCCACGATCGCGTTCGGCATGGGCATCAACAAGCCGAACGTGCGCTGGATCATCCACCACGACCTGCCAAAGAACATCGAAGGCTATTACCAGGAGACCGGCCGAGCGGGGCGCGACGGCCTGCCCGGCGACTGCCTGCTGCTTTTCAGCCCCGGCGACATCGCCAAGCAGACGCACTTCCTCGACGAGATCACCGACGCGCAGGAGCAGCGCGTCGCGCGCGACCAGCTACGGCGCATGGTGCACTACGCCGAGGGCGCCGGCTGCCGCCGCGCGGCGCTGCTCGCCCACTTCGGGGAGGCCTTCCCCGCTGAGAACTGCGGCGCCTGCGACAACTGCCTCGAGCCGCGCGAGACCTACGACGGCACCGTCGTCGCGCAGAAGTTCCTCTCCTGCCTCTACCGCATCGCGCGTCACGGAGGCTTCACCGTGGGCCTGCGTCATGTGGCGGCGGTGCTCACCGGGGCGGACGACGAGCGCATCCGCCGCTGGGGTCACGACGGGCTTTCGACCTACGGCATCGGCCGCGAGCTCGACGAGCGCGGCTGGTCGGCCGTCGCCCGCGAACTGATGCGACTTGGGTACGTCGCGGTCGCATCCGGCGAATACGCGACGCTGGAGCTGACGGGATCCGGCCTCGAAGTCCTGCGCACGCGCGCCCCGATCCAGCTCACGAAGCCGCTCGAGACGCCGACCGCCCGCCGCACCCCGCGGCGCCGCGAGGGCGAGGTCGAGTGCGACGAAATCCTGTTCGCCCGCCTGCGCGCCCTGCGCAAGGAACTCGCCGACGAACGCCGCGTGCCGGCCTACATCATCCTCGGCGACACCGCCCTGCGGGCGATGGCCCGCCGCTATCCGGAGACGGCCGAGGCGATGGCCGGCATCCCAGGCATGGGCGAGCGCAAGCGCGCCGAGTTCGGGGCGCTGTTCGCGGAGGAGATCTTGGATTACCTGCGCGACAACGCCCGCCAGCGCTTCAACGACTGACCCCGCGGGCGCTTGCCGCGCGGGCGGGCGGCGCCCTTGATCCCCGCGTGTGACTTCCTCCGAAGACAGCATGCTCGCGACCCTCAGCCGCGTCGGCACCGTGGCACCCGAGGTCATCGAACTCTTCGACTACCTCGAGGACACCCCGCTCTGGATCAAGGACGAGGCCGGCCACTACGAGTGGGTGAACGTGCCGTTCCTGATCAACTTCGGGGTGCGCACGCGCGCCGAGATCATCGGGCGCACGGATTATGACTTCTGCGGCGAGGTGCTTTCCAACCAGTACCGGATGGACGACGAGCGGGTGCTGCGCGGCGAGAAGATCCTCTCCCGCGTGGAGCTGGTGGGCCGCTTCGACCACACCGCCCGCTGGTGCGTGACCTCAAAAGTCCCGCTGCGCGACGCGGCCGGCCGCATCGTCGGCACCGCGGGCGTCACGCGGCCGCTCCCGCGCGCCGGGGCCGGTCCCGCGCCCGCCGCCGCAGGCGCGCCGCTCGGAGTCGCGATCCGGTTCATCAGCGAGCACTTCGCCGAGCGCATCACCAACGACGACCTCGCGCGCGCCTGCGGGCTCTCGGTGCGGGCCTTTGAGCGCCAATTCCAGGCCGCCTACCAGACCTCTCCGCACGACTACCTGCGCGGCCTCCGCGTGCGCATGAGCTGCAGCCCGCTGGTCTTTTCGCGAAAATCGCTCGCCGACGTGGCCAGCGAGTTCGGCTTCGCCGACCAGAGCCACTTCACGAAGGAGTTCCGCCGCATCATGGGCGAGACGCCGAGCGCCTACCGCCGTCGCTTCCAGCGACGGGCATGAGGCCGGACTCCGGCGCATCGAATACTTACTTGCCTGATCCGCGGCCGAAACCTTTTGTCCCACGCCTGCTGAAGCGCATTCCCAGTCTCGCCCTGCTGCTCGCTTGGTTCGCCGCCAACGGCGCCCTGCTTGACGTCGTGCAGGTGCTCGCCTGGGGCAGGATGTTCGCCGATTACGCGCAGACGTTGGACACGCGGGCCGCGCTGGAGCGCACGTTCGACCCAGCCAAACCCTGCCAGCTTTGCCGCCAGGTTTCCCGCGCGCGCGACGACGCCAAGTCGGCACTTCCCGCGGGCGCGGAGCGTTCCTCGGAGAAGCTCGTGCTGGCGCTGCAAAAGCCCAACCCCGTGCTGTTTTTCCGAGAGACGGAGACGTGGAACTTGCCGCCCTCCGCCAAGGGGCCGCGCCGGAGCGATCCGGTGCCCGTGCCCCCGCCCAAACGACTGAGCTGATCCCTCCGACGAGACCCTGGGACGCGTGAACGCGTCCGGGCCTTCCGTCGTTTTCCCAAACCGGGACCGAACCGCCACGCGCGTTTCGCCGGAATCGCCTACGATCAGTCAGCACAGTCATGCATCTTTATCACAAAGCCATTTCCGCACTTCTTCTCGGCGTCGCCCTACCGGCCGGCGCCCAATCACCGGCCGCCACGGAACCCGCGGCCGCGCTGGATGCGTACACGGTCACGGGGACTCGTGAACGCGCCCTCCTGAGGGAGACACCCGCCTCGGTGGGAGTACTCACGCCGGAGATCATCCGGCAGAACGCGCCGCTCCACCCTGGGCAGTTGCTGGGTCAGTTTCCCGGCGTGGCCGTGGCCGTGACCAACGGTGAAGGTCACACCACCGCCATCCGCCAGCCTTTCACGACCAGCCCGCTGTATCTGTTCCTCGAGGACGGGATACCGGTCCGGCCCACCGGATTCTTCAACCACAACGCCCTCTACGAGGTGAACATCCCCCAGGCGGGCGGGGTGGAAGTCGTGCGCGGCCCCGGCACCGCCCTGCACGGGTCGGACGCGATCGGCGGCATCGTCAACATCCTCTCTCGCGCCCCCGAAGAGCGCCTCGGCGGCGGCATCCTAGTGGAGACCGGTTCGTACGGGGTGCGCCGCTTCCTGCTGGGAGCCACCTCGCCGCTCGGCGCGGGGGCCGCACGGGTCGACGCGAACCTCACCCACAACGACGGCTGGCGCGACCGCACCGCCTATGACCGGCGGAGTATCAACGCCCGTTGGGACGGCCGGCTCGGCGACCGCACCACCGTCCGCCTGCAGGCCGGCTGGTCGGATATAGATCAGGAAACGGGCGCCAACTCCGCCCTCCCGCTGTCCGACTACTTGAATGATCCCACCCGGAACAACTTCGCCATCGCGTTCCGAAAGGTTGCCGCGCTCCGCGCCTCCGCCGAGATCGAGCATCGTCTGGAAGCGGGCACCCTCACGCTCACGCCGTATGTGCGCCGCAACGGCATGGACCTGCTCGCGACCTTCAACCTGAGTTCCGATCCACGCATCGACCGCTCCCTGAGCCGTTCCACGGGGGCTCTCTTCAAGTGGCGCCACCTGCTGCCCGGCCCCTCCCGCACCCGGCTGATCGCCGGATTTGATTACGACCGCAGCCCGGGCTCTCGTCAGGAGGACAACGTCCTCCTGAACCGCTCCGGCACCGGCGCTTCCACGCGCTACACCGCCTATGCTACCGGCACCCGGATCTATGACTACGACGTGACGTTCCGGAGCCTCTCCCCCTACCTGCACGTCGAATCCTCTCCCCACCGATCATTCCGCCTGAGCGCGGGGCTGCGCCACGACCGCCTCGGATTCGATCAGTCCAACCGTCTGGCTGCCGGAACCGTCGCCGCAAACGTCCTCGGCGCCACCCGTCACTACGGCCAGATCGCCGCGCAGTCCCAGGATTTCTCCCGGCTCAGCCCCAAGCTCGGCGCCACCTGGTCCGTCGCGCCGGGAGTCCACGTCTACGGCTCCTTCAACCACGGATTCCGGTCACCCTCGGAGGGGCAGCTCTACCGCGCCGGAAATGAAGCCACGCCGGCGGCAGCGCTCGCCCGGGCCCGCCTGGCCGGCGCACTACGACCGATCCGCGCCCGCCAAGCCGAACTCGGCTTCCGCGGTGAATGGCGCGGGTGGAGCGCCCAGCTCGTCGCCTACCAACTCGACAAACGCGACGATCTCGTCAGCCAGCGCGATCTCGCCACCAATGTCGCCACCAGCGTCAACGCCGGCCGGACCCGCCATGCTGGAGTCGAACTGGGATTGGCCGGCCACCTCCCCGGCCGGCTCCGCTTCGACGCGGCGCTCTCCCACGCGCGCCACACCTACCGCGAGTGGATCACCTCCACCGCCAACTTCAGCGGTCGCGAGATGGAGTCCGCCCCGAGGGTGATCGCCAGCGCACGGCTAGGCTGGATGCCCTCACGCGGTGCGTTCGTGCAGGCGGAGTGGACCCACCTCGGCTCCTATTGGCTGGAGGCGGGAAACTCCCCCGTTTTCGGAAAATACCCCGGTCATCATCTCGTGAATCTGCGGGCGAGCCATCCGATCAATTCCCGGCTCACCGCATTCGCCCGCGTGCTGAACGCGGCGGACCGTCGCTTCGCCGACAGCGCTTCCGTCTCCTCCAACACGCCCGTCTTCACCCCGGGCCTCCCCCGCGCGTTCCACGCCGGACTCGAGCTCACCTGGTGAGAAACTTCCGCATGCGCCTGATTCTTATCCTCCCCATCGCCCTGATTACGGCGGCGAAGGCTCCCTCCCAGACGCCCGGTCATGCAGGCGGACACGCGCACTCCACGCCTGCCGCAGGCACGAACGACCTCCGCGCCGACGCGGCCTTCGACTCCGAGGGCCGCCTCTGGATGGTCCGCACGCGGTACGGCTTTCTCGAGGTGCGGCGATCCGACGACCTCGGGCGATCGTGGGAGGACCCGGTTCACGTCACCGCTCAACCCGAACCGGTCGACCCCGGCGGCGACGCCAGGCCGAAGGTTCTTCCCGCACCCGGCGGCCGATTGTTCGTCTCCTGGACGCGGCCGCTCGCCAAGCCGTACACGGGCGAAATCCGGCTCGCACGGTCGCTTGACGGCGGCAGGAGCTTCGAGCCGCCGATCACCGTGCACCGCGACCGCGCGGAGATCACCCACCGCTTCGACGCGATGGCGCTAGACCGCGCCGGCCGACTCTTCGTCGCGTGGATTGACCGGCGCGACGCCCTCGCCGCTGCCGCCGCCGCCAAACCGTACCGCGGAGCCGCGCTCTACTTCGCGGTCTCCGATGACGGCGGCGCGACCTTCCGGGGTGATTTCAAGGCCGCTGACCACACCTGCGAATGCTGCCGCGTGGCGCTGGTTCCGGCGGCCGGCGGCGGCGTGCTGGCGCTCTGGCGTCACATTTTCGAACCCAACGTGCGCGACCACGCCATCGCCAACCTGCGTGAGGACGGGACCGCGGATCAGCTCCGCCGGGTCACCGCAGACGATTGGCGCGTCGACGCCTGCCCGCATCACGGACCGTCGCTGGTCGAGGACGAGCGCGGACGACGGCATGCGGTGTGGTTCACGGCGACGGCGGCAGGCGGACGCGCCGCCTACGGCAGGCTCGGCCCGGGACCCGGCCCTGAAGCGAAACGGCTACTCGGCGGGAAACTCGCAGCCCACGCGGACCTCGCCGTGGCCGGGAACATGATTGTCACCGCGTGGAAGGAATTCTCCTCCGGCCACAACCTGCTCAAGTTGGCGGTCTCCGAGGACGACGGCGTTACCTGGCGCGATACCGTGCTGGACGAGACCGAGGGAGGCTGTAGCCAGCCGCGAGTGCTGATCCGAGGCGGAACCTTCTTCGTGTTCTGGAACACCGGGACGGGACCGTCCCTGCACGCGATCCCCGGTGCCGGTTCGCCAAACGCGGCAAAACCCGCCAATCTACCGCCATGAGCAACCGAATCCGTCTGTTCCTCTTACTGATCCTCGGCTCCGTCGTCGGTTTCGCCGCGCCCGGCGAGAACTGCGGCTGCTCCTGCTGCAAGGACCGCCCGAAGGGCGAGGCCTGCTGCTGCAACGAGCCCGCTCCGCAGCCGAAAGCCGCCGAAGCCGCCAAAGCCAAACGCCACGCGCTCAAGGGCGTGATCACGTCCGTGCTGCCGGAGCGCTCAGCCCTCATGGTGAAGCACGAGGAGATCCCGGGCTTCATGCGCGCCATGACCATGATGTTCAAGGTCGACGCCGCGACGCTGAAGTCGGCGCGCAAGGGCGACGCGATCACCGCGCTCATGTCGCGGCAGGGCGACGACTGGATCCTGGAGGAAGTCCGCCCCGCGAAGGCCAAGTAACACCGTGCGCATGGCCGCCTCGCGCCTGCTCGGAGCCGTCCTCCTGTTCGTCGCGCTCGCCGGCGTCCGCGCCGCCGAACCGGGCGCGGTTTCCGTCGCCGCCGCGGCGAACCTCGCCTACGTCGTCGACGCGCTGCAGGCGGCGTTCGCCCGCGAAAACCCGGGCGTGAAGGTCACCTGCGCCCTCGGCCCGACCGGTGGGCTGCACGCGCAGATCACGCACGGCGCGCCGTTCGACGTTTTCCTCTCGGCCGACGTGGAGACGCCCCGCGCCCTCGCGGCCCGCGGCGGGGCCGATCCCGCCACCCTGCGCGTGTTCGCCACCGGCCGGCTCGTCGCGTGGACGTCGCGCGCGGACATCGACCTCACCAACCTCGCGGCCGCGGCGCGTCACCCGCGCGCGGGCCGCATCGCCCTGGCCCAGCCGGCCACCGCCCCCTACGGCCGCGCCGCTCAGGCCGCGCTCGAGCACGCTCGGGTATGGGATCAGGTGCGGCCCAAGGTGGTCTTCGGCGACAGCCTCACGCAGACCGTGCAGTTCGTTGAGTCCGGTTCCGCCGACCTCGGCCTCGTCGCGCTCTCCGCCGTGCGCTCGCCCCGCCTCGCCGGCCGCGGGACCTGGCGGGAGATCCCGGCCGCGGCACACCCCGGCGTATCGCTCGACCACGCCGCCGTGCTCACCACCCGCGGCACCCGAAACCCGGCCGCGCGCCGTTTCCTTGATTTCCTCGGCGGGGAAGCCTCCCGCGCGATCCTCCGCGCAGCCGGCTACGGCGTTCCGCCCTGAGGCGGCTCAGCGCGCCCGCGGCCGCTGGATCAGTTCCACCTCGTAACCCTCGGGGGCGTCGATGAAGGCGATCAGGGAACCGCTGCTCGTCGGGGTCGGGCCGTCGGAGAGCGGAAAACCCTTCCGCGCCAGCTCCGCGGCGAACACCGCGAGGTCGTCCACCTCGAAGGCGAGGTGCATCAGGTCCGGCTGCACCTGCACGGAGGGGCTGTTCGGCAGCTGGCAGATCTCGATCTCCTCCTCGCTGCCCGGCGTGGCGAGGAAGGCCACCTGCGCCCCGCGCGGGGAGACGCTGCGCCGCGCGACCGTGAGCCCGAGCGCGTCCTGATAGAACCTCACCGTGCGCTCGAGATCGTTCACGCGCATCCGGGTGTGCAGGAGTTTCTTGACCATGCGCGGAGTTTGCACCGCCGCCACGGACCGCGCAAGCTGACGGGGATGTCCCTCGACCTCGCCGTCATCCGCGCCGCGCACGCGCGGATCCGCCCGCACATCACGCGCACACCGGTGCTGACCAACGCGCGGCTCGACGCGGCCGGCGGGGGCCGGCTCTTCTTCAAGTGCGAGAACCTGCAGAAAATGGGGGCGTTCAAGGCGCGTGGCGCCGCCAACGCCGTCTTCTCGCTGGCCGAAGAGGAGGCCCGGCGCGGGGTCGCGACCCACTCCTCGGGCAACCACGCCGCCGCGCTCGCGCGCGCCGCGAAGCTGCGCGGCATCCCGGCGCACATCGTGATGCCCTCCAATTCCGCCCGGACCAAGGTCCAGCTCGTCGAAAGCTACGGCGGCAGGATCACGTTCTGCGAGCCCACCCAAGCCGCCCGCGAAGCCGCTTGCGCGGAAATCCTCGAGCGCACGCACGCGACGATGGTCCACCCCTACGAGGACCAACGCGTCATGGCCGGCCAGGGCACCGCGGCGCTCGAATTCCTCGAGGACGTGAACGACCTCGACGTGATGCTGTGCCCGGTCGGGGGCGGCGGCCTCCTCGCCGGCACCGCCGTCGCCGCCAAAGCGCTGCGGCCGTCCCTCCGCGTCATCGCCACCGAGCCCGCCGGCGCTGACGATGCCGCCCGCTCCTTCCGCGCCGGGGAAAGGCTCCCCGTGGTTGCCCCTAAGACCATCGCCGACGGCCTCCGCACCTCGATCGGCGCGCCGAACTTCGACCTCGCGCGACGCTGGGTAGACGACGTCGTCACCGTGAGCGAGGAGGGCATCATCGCGGCGATGCGTACGATCTGGGACGCCGTGAAGATCGTCGTCGAGCCCTCGGCCGCCGTGCCCTACGCGGCGATCATGGAGCGAAAACTGGATATCACCGGACTCCGCGTCGGCATCATCCTCAGCGGCGGCAACGTTGACCTCGATCAGCTGCCATGGAACACCCGGCCGCCCGCCGCATGAAGAATCCCGCCCGCCTCATCCTGCTCCTCGCCCTGTTCGTTTCGGCCGCCGCGGCCGCGCCGCGGGTGTTCCTCGCCGGCGACTCGACCATGGCCGACAAGCCCCTCGACCTTCCCGAACGCGGCTGGGGCATGGCGCTGGGCGCCCGGCTGGATCCGGCCGTGAAGGTCGACAACCGCGCCATGAACGGCCGCAGCACGAAGAGCTTCCTCGACGAGGGCCGCTGGGCGAAGCTCACCGCCGACCTCGCGCCGGGCGATTTCGTGATCATTCAATTCGCCCACAACGACGAGAAGAAGGAGGACCCGAAGCGGTACACCGATCCCGCGGGCTCGTTCCGCGACAACCTGCGCCGCTTCATCGCCGAGACGCGCGCGAAGGGCGCTACGCCGATTCTCGCCACGCCGGTGTGCCGGCGGAAATTCGACTCCGCGGGGAAGCTGGTCCCGACCCACGGCGCCTACCCCGAGGCGGTGCGCGCCGTCGCCCGCGAGGCCGGGGCCCCGCTCCTGGAACTGGAACAGGCCACCGCCCGCTGGCTGCAGGCCGAGGGCGACGTGCCCTCGCGCCGCTTCTTCATGTGGATCGCCCCGGGGACGCATCCGAAGATTCCCGACGGACGAAAGGACGACACGCATTTCTCCGCCGCCGGAGCCGAGGCGGTCGCATCGCTTGCCGCGGATGAGATCCGCGCCCAAGCCCCCACCCTCGCGCGCTGGCTGCGGAACTAGCGCCGCCCGCGCGCCCGGGGAACCCGTTCAATCGACCGCGGGGTAACTCCCAAGCCACTTCACCATCGGGCAGAACTTGCGGAGCTCCGCCAGCGCCTCGCGCATCCGCGGCTCGTCGTGGTGCCCGGTGACGTCGAGGAAGAAGTAGTAATCCCACGGCCGCTTCTTGCTCGGACGCGATTCGATCTTGGAGAGGTTGATGCCGCGCTCGGCCAGCGGCATGAGCATCCGCAGCAGCGCGCCGGAGTGCGAAGCGGCCTCATCGCCGAGCGAGACCAGCAGGCTGGTGATGTCCTTGCCGTTGCCCACCGCCCCCGAGGGGCGCCGACCGAGGACGAAGAAACGCGTGGTGTTGTCGGCCTTGTCCTGGATGTTCCGCGCGAGGACGGGCACCCCGTAGTGTTCGGCGGCGAGCTCGCCGGCGACGGCCGCCGCGCCCGGGTCATCCTTGGCCAGCTGCACGGCGCGCGAGGTGCTGGGGGCATCGACCAGCTGGGCGTGGGGCAGGTGGCGCTGCAACCAATGCCGGCACTGGGCGAGCGCCTGATCCTTGGAATAGACCCGTTCGATGCGCTCGAGCGGACCGGTCGCGATCAGCGCGTGGTTTATCTCCAGGTAGATCTGCGCGACGATCTTCAGGTCGCTCTCCACGAAGCTGTCGAGCGCCTCGCGCACCGAGCCCTCGGTCGAATTCTCGATCGGGATCACCGCATGGTCGGTCTCGCCCTTTTCCACCGCGGTGAAGATGTCGCTCACCGTGGCCATTGGATGGTACTCCACGCTGGCGCCGAACTTGCGCAGCGCCGCGGCGTGGGTGTTGCTCGCCTCGGGCCCGAGGTAGGCGATGACCAGCGGTTTCTCCAGGGCGATCGCCGCCGACATGATCTCGCGGTAGATCGCGCGCAGCGCCTCGTTGCGGATCGGGCCGGAGTTCCGGGACGTGACCTTGCGCAGCACCGCGTCCTCGCGCTCCGCCACGTAGATTTGACCACCCGCGCTCCGTTTCACGCGACCGATCTCGGCGGCAAGCGTGAGCCGCTCGTTGAGCAGCTCCACCAGCCGGAGGTCCAGCGCGTCGATCTTTTCCCGGATAGGGCCCAGGTCCATGTCAGGCCGTCTCCGCGGGGTTGTCCGCGGGCGGCGCCGCCGGCGCCGCCGCCTCCAGCGGCAATTGTTCGTTGGCGAGCCCCATGTCGGTGTCGGTGGGCGGCCGCGTGCTGGCGGTGGTCTTAAGCCATTCGTCGATCTGGCGGGAGGAAAGGACGTCGGACGCCGGCAGTTCGTCGAGGGACTTGATCCCGACGAACTCCAGAAAGTGGTCGGTGGTGCCGTACTGGATCGGACGGCCCGGGGTGTCGGCGCGGCCCACGATATAGACGAGGTCCCGCTCCAGCAGCTTGTTGATGCCGGCTTCGGCCGAGACGCCGCGGATGGTCTCGATTTCCGTGCGGGTCACCGGCTGGCGGTAGGCCACCACCGCGAGGGTCTCGATCGACGACTGACTCAGCTTCACCGGCGGCGGTTCCTGCCGGAGGATGCGCACCCAGCGACCGAAGCGGGGATGCGTCACGATCCGGTAACCGCTGCCTCCTTCGATGAGCAGCAGGCCCTCGTCGGCCTGCTTGAGCTCGACCGCGATCGCGTCCATCGCCTCGCGGATCTGCGTCGCGGTAATGAGCGACGGGACGTCGTGGTAAAGCTCGGGGTCGTCGGCCACGGGCTCGAAGATGACCTCCGTCGAATCCTCCGCCGGCGCCGCCGGGGCCGGAGCCGAAGTCTCACCCTGAGCCACGCCGGCCGGTTCGCCGCCCTCGACCGCCGGCTGACCCTCCGACGCGCCCTCCTCCGCCACCGTCGCCGGCAGCAGGGCCTGTTCGTGGAACCGCGTGAAGGCCGCCTGGATGTCCTTGATCGACAGCGGCTGGCCCGAGGAGAGCAGGAGCGCCTTCAGGACTTTCTTGAGGTTGAACGCCATGCGGGAAATTGGCCGAGTGATGCGTCCCGCCTCCGGCGCATGCAACCCGATTTTCGGCGCGCGGTTCAGCGCAGCCGCAGGATGAATATGACCAGCGGAACGCCGATCATCACCGCCATCATCCAGTACAGCAGCAACTGCACCCGCCGCGCCTGCCGTTTTTCCTCCTCCGTCGGTTCCATGACGCGGAACAACGCCCACCCCGGCCGCTTTTCAAACCGATAATCGCCCGCACCCGAACGGGTTCAGGCCGCTCGTTGTTTCCGCCGCTCGAAACCCATTCGCCGGGAACAACGAACGCCCTGACCCTTTGGAATGGAGGGTTTCGCTGGCGCCGGGCCGCGCGGACTGCCAAGTCCATCGCCCATGACCAAGAAGGCCTCCGCCGACCGGCGCCACTGGCTCGTGAAGTCAGAGCCCGACACCTATTCGTGGAACGACTTCACCCGCGAGGGTGAGACCGCCTGGACGGGCGTCCGCAACTACGCCGCCCGCAACAACCTCTCCGCCATGCGGCCGGGCGACGCGGTTCTCTTCTATGAGAGCATGACCACCCGCGCCGTCGTCGGCACGGCCACCGTCGTGAAGGCCGCCTTCCCCGATGCCACCGCCGATGAACCCGGCTGGGTCGCCGTCCAACTGCGCGCGGGCGCGGCCCTGCGCCGGCCGGTCACGCTGGACGACGTCAAGGCTGACTCAGCCCTCGCCGGCATGGTGCTCCTTCGGCAGTCGCGGCTCTCCGTGCAACCGGTCGCCCCGGCGGAATTCGCCCGCATCGTGCGGCTGGGCGGCGGCGCCTGAGGCCCGCGCGTTCCGGCGATCGTCACTCGACACCCCGCGCGGTTTTTGCGTGCCTCCCGGCGTGTCCGCCAACGCCACGACGCTCGCCATCCTCGCTCCGGGACTCCTCGGCGGATCGGTCGCGCGCGCGGCCCGGGCCCGCGGCGCCGCCACTCGCATCGTGATCTGGGCGCGCCGGCCGGAGACCCGTGAAGCCCTCCGCGGGCAACCATGGGTTGACTCCATCGCTCCGACGCCCGCCGAAGCGGTGCGGGCGGCCTCGCTGGTGGTGATCGCGGCCCCGGTCGACCGGATCGTGCCGCTCGCGCGCGAGATCGCGCCCGACCTGAGGCCCGGAACCCTCGTGACCGACGTCGGCAGCGTGAAGGGCGTGATCTGCCAGGCGGCCGCCGAGGCCGTTGGTCCCGCCGCTCATTTCATCGGCTCCCACCCCATGGCCGGATCCGAGAAGACCGGCTGGGAGCACGGCACGGCGGAACTCTTCGCGGGCCGGCCCTGCTTCGTCACGCCGCTGGCAGATTCCCCCTCCGCGGCCGTAGGGGCCGTCACGGCCTTCTGGCGCGCGCTCGGGGCCGAGGTGGTGACGACCACACCGACCGAGCACGACCGGATCGTGGCCCACATCAGCCATCTGCCGCAGGTGGCGGCCTCGGCGCTGTGCGCCTTCCTGGCCGGCACCGATGCCCGCTGGCGCGAACACGCCGGCGGCGGGCTCCGCGACACCACGCGGATCGCGGGCAGCGATCCCGAGCTTTGGAAGGTCATCCTCGCGGCCAACCGCACCGAGGTCCTCGCCGCCCTCCGCGGCTACCAGGCGGAACTCGGCCGCGCGGCCGACGCGCTGGCGGCGGGTGAAGACGACCAGGTCGCCGCCCTGCTCGAGAAGGGCCGCGCGTACCGCGCCGGCCTGCGCGTACCGTCACCCTGATGAACCTCGCCGCCGAGCTCGCCCGCCGGGTCGCCGAAGTGGAGGCCGCCCTCGCCCGCCACGTGCCGGAGGCCGCGACCCGCCCGGGCCGGCTGCACGCGGCGATGCGCTACAGCCTCGAGGCCGGCGGCAAACGCCTGCGCCCCGTGCTCGTCGTCGCCACCGCGGAACTTTTCGCCGCGCCGCGCGGCGACGCCCTGCCCGCCGCCGCCGCGGTCGAGTGCCTGCATACGTATTCACTCATCCACGACGACCTGCCCTGCCTCGACAACGACGACCTGCGCCGCGGCCGGCCGACCGTGCACCGGGCCTTCGACGAAGCCACCGCGCTGCTCGCGGGCGACGCCCTGCTCACCCAGGCGTTCGTGATCCTCTCGACCGCGTACGCCGACCGCCCCGTCCTCGCCCATGCCCTCACGCGCGAGCTGGCCGACGCCGCCGGCAGCCGGCGCCTGATCGGCGGCCAGATGGAGGACGTCCTCGCGGAAAAGCGCGCCGGCATCACCGCCGACGAACTGGACTTCATCCACCTCAACAAGACCGCCGCGATGATCGAGGCCTGCCTCGTGATGGGCGGCCAAGTCGGCGGCGCCTCGGAGCCCGCCCTCGCCGCGCTGCGCGCGACCGGCCGCGCCACCGGCCTCGCGTTCCAGATCGTGGACGACATCCTCGACGCGACGGCCGACACCGCGACGCTCGGCAAGACGGCCGGCAAGGACGCCCGCGCCGGCAAGGCGACCTACGTCAGCCTGCACGGCATCGAAGCGTCTCGCCGCCTCGCCCGCGAACGCACCGACGAAGCCCTGGCCGCGCTCGCGCGCCTGCCCGGCGACCACGCCTTCCTCGCCGGCCTCATCACGTCCCTCGCCGCCCGCGGGGCCTGAGGCCCCGCCGCGTCACTTGACCGGGAAAGCCACGAGGTCGATCAGCGCCGATCGGCCGGCGCGGCCGAGGCTGCTGACCTCAAGGGCCGACGCGGCCGGAGCGCGGGTGGGATCATAATATACGCCGCGGATGTCGCCGAGCGCGGCGCGCGCGTTGGCGTCGCCGAGATAGTAGGTCGCCTTGACCAGGTTCCGGTAACTCGAGCCGGCGTCATAGAGCGCGGATCCGATGCGCTCGAAGATGAGCTTCATCTGGGTGCGGCCATCGCCCCCGCCATCGCCGTCGATACCACCAAGGAAGATCAGCGGAACCCCGCCGCCGACGTGGGAGACGCGGCAATAGCGCGGCGAAACCGTCAGCCATGGCAACGGCAGCCAGGCGACGCGGTCCCCACCGGGCGTCGGCAAGGCGCGCGCGGAGGCGACCAGTTCGATCTCCGCCGGGAGCGAACTCAGCCACTCCACGAGCACCAGCGGCGGCAACGGGCCGCCGTCGAAGCTCGCCGCCACCTCGCGCACCGCGGCCGCATGGTCGGCGAAGGGAGCGATGAACGCCTTGATCTGCACGACGTCGGCCTTGCGCAGGCCGAGGTGCGCGAGCGTGCGGTGCAGGCCGGCCATCGTGAGGCGCACCGCCTCGGCGACATCCGCGCCTTTTTCGGCCTGACCCGAGACGAAGACCTTGCCGCCCGCGGGCAAAACGGCGGCGCGATCACCGTGGAACTGGACTTCCGCCGGCGTACCCGTGGCCGGGGCGACCGCCTCGAACGCCACCCGCCGGCCCGCCGTGGCCAGCGGCGTGCGCACCAACGTGAAGGCCACCGGCGCCGCCGCAAAACGCCGCGCGACCGCCGCCTCGACGACCGGTACATCGGCATCGGCCGCCACTAAGGCGTTGAGCCGCGCGATTCCCGCCGCGTCACCGCCCGCGGCGCGCACCACGGAGTCGAGTTCCGCCAGTGCGGCCGCGGTCTCGGCGGCGGCGTCCGAACCCGACGGCGCGGTCACGGCGCCGGTGAAGACAAGCGGCCCATCCGGCACCCGCACGGACCAGGCGGAGCCAGGCCGGTCGGCGCGAGGGAGCCTTTCACCCACGGCGGCGGAGGAGATCATCGGGAGCAGCGTCACCAAGGTGAGAACGAAACGCAGCGGAGTCGCCATTTACCCGCCGACCGTAGGTTCACATCGGGTCGGGGCAAGTCAGCTGCGCGCGCGGAGGCGGTCGCAAATCACCGCATCGCCCGCTCGATGGCGGCGGCGACCTGCGCGGCGAGGCGGGCGTAGCCCTCCGGGGTGAAGTGGACGTCACCCGGTCCCTTGAACAACTCCGGCCCGAAGGCGCGCGAGAGGGCGTGAAGGTCATTTACCGGGATGCCGTGCCGCTTCATCACCCGCTCGGCGATGGCGTTGTATTTCACCTCGTCACCCGTGAAGCGGCCGGCCTCGCCTTCCGGAACCACGGTCGTGCTGGCGAACACGAGCCGGGCTCCGGTACGCTGCAGCCGCGCGACGAGCGTCTCGAGGTTTCGCTCGTACTCCATGGGCGACACGGCCTGCGTGCCCCTCACCTTGTCACGGTTCCCCTGCACCTTCGATTCCGGATGCCGGTAGCAGAGGTCGTGCAGGCCCCAGTTGAAATGGATGACATCCCAACGCTGGTCCCCGAGCCACTTCTCGAGGTTGGCGAGCCCCGTCTGCGTACTGCCGCAATTGGCCTTCGGACGGCTCACCGCCGCCTTGCCCTCGAGCAGCCGCGTGACGACCGGCGTGTAGCCGATGGAGATCGAGTCGCCGAGGATGAGCACGCGCGGCGCATCGGCCGCCGCCAACGGAAGCGACCCGGCGAGGCCGGCCGCGAACGCGAGGATTGACCGGAGTTTCATCGCGCGAGCAGGCCAGTTAGCGCGCGCCGCGGCGGCGGAGAAATCGAGGAGGCAAACAAGCATCGCGCTGACCCGGGGGGATTTCATGGAAGGTTCGGCCCAGAGCCTAGCCGCAAGCTCCCGCTGGCGAGCCGAAAAAGCCGTCGACCTCATCCGACGCCGCCGGCTTGCGGCGAGACTCGGCGCGCCAAGGCTGCGGCCGATGACCGACGACCCGACGGCGCCCGGATTCTGGAATGAACGCTACGCGGCGGGACGCACGCCGTGGGACCACGGCGGCGTGCCTCCGATGCTCGCGCGCCGGCTGGGCGCGCTGGCCGGCCGCGGACTGAAGGTGCTGATACCCGGCTGCGGCCACGGGCACGAGGTGGCGGCGTTCGCGGCGGCGGGCCACGAAGTCACCGCGATCGACTTCAGCGCGGACGCCGTGCGCCGCGCACGGGAGCGCCTTGGGCCCGGCCTCGCCGACCGCGTGATCGCGGCGGACTTCTTCACCCATCCCTTCGCGCCCGGCAGCTTCGACCTCGTCTACGAGCGGACGTTCCTGTGCGCCAACCCGCCGCCCTCTTGGCCGCGGATCGCGCGCCGCACGGCGGAACTGCTACGACCCGGCGGCACGCTCCTGGGATTCTACTTCCTCGGCGAGAAGGAGGACGGACCGCCCTTCGGGCTGGCGCCCGCCGAGCCGGCCGCGATCTTCGGGCCGGAGTTCACGCTGGAGGAGCGGTTCGCGGTGCCGACGGGCGAGAGCCTGCCGCTCTTCGCCGGCCGGGAATTCTGGCACGAGTGGCGGCGGCGCGCGTGATTTTCGCGCGCTTGCGCGGAACCCTTTCCCCGCGCAGCTTTCCATCACACCCCGCATGGTTAGAACCGTCCTCGTCCCGTTGTTAATCGCCGGCCTTGCGGCGCCCGGCGCCGCGGCCCAGAACGCCGCGCCTGCGACATCACCCACCGGTGCCCAGTCCGTCCTCGCTCCGGCCGCCGCTGCCCCGACTCCATCCTCCTCCCCGCGGCGTTCCCGCGTCATCTCCGGGGAGGCCGCGGCCGCCCTCGCCGCCTTCGCCCCGAAATACGAGCCGCCCCCTCCCCCCCCGCCGCCAAAACCCGTCGAGGAGAAGCCGGAGGAGGAGCGGCCCGACCTGCGCGACGTCGACAAGCCGCGCAACACGATCGTGCGGCTGCCGAAGTACATCGTGCAGGAGAAGAAGCCGCCCATCTTCCGGGAACGCGACATTCACACGAAGAAGGGCCTCACCGAGATCGCGATGCGGCGCTACATTTCCGAGGCCGACCGCGCGTTGAATCGCTGGACGATCCCCATCATCGGCATGAGCAAGGAGGCTCGCGCCCTCGCGATGTACGCCGAGGACGAGCGTCTGCGGAACATGGAGGACCTCCGCGACGCCGCGAACAACGCGGCCAAGTCCGACGGCGCCGCCGGCGAGTACATCCGACGCGAATCGCAGGAAACCTACCTGCGCTCGGGCGACTTCGGCTGGAGCAACCGCAACAAATAACGCCGGGCGTTCAGCCCGACGTCAGCGCCCGCGCGATCGCCTCCCATTCCGCCTCGAGGGAGGTGCCCCGCGGGGGCGCCGTCCGGCCGGCCCGCGCGTACCAGTAGCCGGCGTTACCGGAGTCGCCCTCCTTGCGGTGGAGATACGCATGCACCCAGGAACCGTCGCGCGAGTGGTCGTCCTGCGCGCAAGCGTGGGCGCCCTCCCAATCCCCGCGCGCGTCGTGCCAGAGCGCGCGCAGGGCGTCCGAGCAGTCCGCCGGGGGCCCGGCGTCGCGCGCGACCGAAAGCTGAAGTTCGGCAAATGACATTTGCGCCAGCGTGCGGCCGCGCCTTCCGTTTTCAAGGCCCCGCGCCGCCCATGCCGAAGACCGAGACCGTGATCCTCCGCGAACTCCTCGCCCGTGAAGGCGCATGGGTCTCGGGCGCCGCCCTCGCCGCTCGGCTCGGCATCTCGCGCGTCGCCGTCTGGCAGCGGATGGAGCGGCTGCGCGCCGCGGGCTTCGCCTTCGAGGCGGTGCGCGCCCGCGGCTACCGCCTCGCGGGCCGGCCCGCCACGCTGCACCAGCCGCTGCTCGAGGCGCTGCTGCGCGTGCGGAGCCGCGGGTTCTGGCTGCAGGTGCTCGATGAAGTCGACAGCACGAACGACGAGGCCGCCCGCCAGCTCGCGGCCGGCCGCCCGGCGCCGTTCGCGGTGCTGGCCCGCCGCCAGATCCGCGGCAAGGGCCGGCTTGGCCGCGTCTGGCACAGCGAGTCCCCAGTCAGTCTCTACGCCAGCCTCGGCTTCCGCCCCGAGGTCGAGCCCGGCCGCATGCAGACCTTCACGCTCTGGATGGGCGTCAACCTGTGCGAGCTCCTCGCCAACATCACCGGCGTCGAACCCGGCATCAAGTGGCCCAACGACATCATGTTCGAGGGACGCAAGGCCGGCGGCCTCCTCACCGAGGCGCGCATCGACGCCGACCGCATCAGCGACCTGATCCTGGGAATCGGGCTCAACGTGAACCCGCCCCCGCGCGGCTGGCCCGCGGAACTCGCGGGCCGCGCCACCACGCTCGCCGACGCCGGCGGCCGGCCGGTGGACCTCAACCGCCTCGCGGCGGCCCTGATCGGCCGCGTGCTGCTCGCGTACGAAGCCTTCCGGGAGGGCCGCCACCTGGCCACATTTGGCGACCTATGGGCGCGATTCGACACCCTGCGGGGGCGGCCGGTCGCGCTGCTCGAGGGCGGCCGCCGCCACGTGGGCGTGGTGCGGGGCGTCGACGACGAGGGCTCGCTCCTGCTCGCCGACGCCCGCGGGCGGATCGGTCGCTTCCGGGCCGGCGAGGTGACGATCGAGAAGACCCCGCCCGCCTGAGCCCGGAGGCGCGCGGAACAACGGAACCTTGCCCGCGTCTGTAATAGTCGAATCGTCGTTCCCTCCGCCATGTCGCAGCCGCCCCCCGCCATCGAAGTCTCCCGCCTGGTGAAGGCGTACGGGGGCGTGACGGCGGTGAACGACATCTCGTTCCGGGTGGGCCGGGGTGAGATCGTGGGGTTCCTCGGGCCCAACGGCGCGGGCAAGTCCACCACCATGAGGATCCTGACCGGTTACCTGCCGGCGACCTCGGGCAGCGTGCACATCTGCGGCCTGCCGGTGGCCAGCGAACCGGCCGAGATCAAGCGCCGGATCGGCTACATGCCGGAGAACAATCCCCTGCCGGAGGACATGCGCGTCTCGGAGTACATGTATTTCCGCGGCCGCCTGAAGGAAGTGCCGCGCCGCAAGCTCGGGCCGCGCATCGACGAGGTGCTGGAGGTCTGCGACCTGAAGCGCGTGCGCCACCGCATCATCGGGCAGCTGTCGAAGGGCTACCGGCAGCGCGTCGGGATCGCCGAGGCCATCCTAGCCGAGCCGCCGGTGATCATCATGGACGAGCCGACCATCGGGCTCGATCCCCACCAGATCCTGATCGTGCGCGACCTGATCGCGAGCCTGCGCGGCCGCATGACCGTGATCATCTCCTCCCACATCCTGCCGGAGATCGAGGTGACCTGCGACCGCGTGCTGATCATCAATCAAGGCCGGGTCGTCGCGCAGGGCACGCCCGCCGAACTGCGGCGCGAGATCATCGGCCGGCAGGCGTACCGTGTGGAGTTCGCCGGCGATTCCCTGCGCCTGGAGGCCGCGCTCGGGGCGGCGGATCCCGGGGCGCGCTGCGAGGGCCTCGGGGAGGCCGGTCCCGACGGCTTCCGGACGGCGCGGATCACGACCGGCCGGAACGACGACCTCGGTGAGGCGCTGCTCGCCGCGCTGGTGGCGCAGGGCGTGCGCGTGCGGGCCCTCGGCCGGGAGCAGCCGACGCTGGAGGACGTCTTCCTCGCCGCCACCCGCCGCAGCTGGGACGTCGTCTCCCCGCCCGCCCCCGCTCCCGCCGGCACCGCCTGAGCCATGCGCCACTTCCCCACGCTCCTCAGCCACGAGCTCCGCATGCTGCTCGTCAGTCCGGCGACCTATGTCGCGGCGACGCTCTTCCTCGGCTTCATGGGCCTGATCTTCACCAAGATCCTGGAGCTGTACGGCGCGGGCCCGCAGGAGACCTCGCCGGCGATCGTCTACTTCCAGCTCTTCTGGCTGCCGGTGTGCGTGATGGTGCCGCTGCTCACGATGAAGTGCCTCGCGGAGGAACGCAGGCTCGGAACCATCGAGACGCTGCTCACGACGCCGGTGACGACGGCGGAGGTGGTGCTCGCCAAGTTCGCGGCATCCTACGCCCTCTACGCCGCGTTGTGGGGAGCGACCGCGGGCTTCTTCTGGGTGCTGCGCCGCTTCTCGGGCGACGCACGCTTCCTCGACGCGGGGCCGCTGCTCGGCGGCTACCTCTTCATCGCGGTCTCGGGGTTGCTCTTCGTCGCGATCGGCGTGCTCGCCAGCGCGCTGACCCGCAACCAATCGGTGGCCGGCATCCTCGGCTGCGTGGCGCTCGCCACGCTCATCCTCGGCGGCAACGCGCTGGCCGACTCGCCCTGGCTCTCGCAGGGCCTGCTCCAGCCGCTCGGTCCGGCGGTGGAATACGCGCACGTGTTCGGGCACCGCGACGACTTCGCCCGCGGCGTGATCGACCTCCGCCACGTCCTTTTCTACCTGAGCGGCACGGCGCTGGCGCTCGTCTTCAGCATCCTCGCCGTGGAGGCCAAGCTCCTGCACGCCTGACCACCGCGCCCGCATGTCGCCCTGGCAAAGCTTCCGCGCCACCCGCTGGCTCCGCACGGCCAACCTCGTGCTGCAGGCGGTGCTGCTGCTCACCTTCTTCGGCGGGCTCAACTACGTCGCGGAGAACCACCCGCGCCGCTTCGACCTGACGCGCGCGCGCAAGTTCTCGCTCTCGCCCGAGACCCTTTCCTACGTCCGCAACCTGCCCCGGCCCGTCCACGCCATCCTCACCTTCTCGCCCGAGGGCGACCACCCGGAGGTGCGCGGGCTGCTCGAGGAATACGTCCACGCGACCGACGAGCGCCCCGCGGGCCGGATCACGCGCGAGTACCTCGACGTTTACCAGAACCGCCGGCGCGCCGAGGAACTCGGCGTCGACCAGCCCGACATCGTCGTGCTCGTCTCCGGTGACAAGCGCCGCGTGGTCACGGTCGGCGAGCTCTACGCGATGAAGGGCCGCGAGCGCGTGGCCTTCCGCGGCGAGCAGGCGCTCACCGCCGCGATCCTCGACGTCTCCTCGCCGGGCCGGCAGAAGGTCTACTTCCTCACGGGCCACGGCGAACTGCGGACGGGCGACACCGACCCGAACCGCGGGCTTTCAGCCGCGCGCGACCAGCTCAAGGTGCGCAACTTCGAGGTGGAGGACCTCGACCTCACCGCCGCGCGCCAGGTGCCCGCCGACGCCTCGCTGCTGGTCGCCGTCGCGCCCCAGAGCCGCTTCTCGCGGCCGGAGCAGGAACTGCTGCGCCAGCACCTCGGCGCCAACGCGGGCCGCCTGCTGCTCTTCCTCGCCCCCGGCCCGCCCGTCACCTCCCTCGGGCTCGATGACCTGCTGCTCGACTGGGGGGTGCTCGTGCAGGACGACGTGATCGCCGACGAGGGCCCCGAGAACGTGGCCGAGAACGGCGACCTCATCATCCGCGCCTTCGCGCGCCACCCGATCACGCAGCTGCTCATCGACTACGGGACGATGGCGTTGCGCCTCGGCGTCGCGCGCACCGTGATCCCCGATCCCGGCCGGTCGCTCGGCGGCGGGCTGAACACGGTGACGCTCGCGGCCACCTCCCGGACCGCCTGGGGCGAGCGCAACTTCCGCGGCGGGCAGATCCCCCGCTACGATCCCGGCATCGACACCCGCCCCCTCCCCGGCATGGAACCGGCCGACCGCCTCGGCGTCATCGTCGCCTCGGAGCGGCTCGCCGTGCGCGACAACCTCCCGTTCAGCGTGCGGGGCGGCAAGCTGGTCGTCTTCGGCACGGGCGACCTCATCGCGAACGGTCGCATCGACCAGGGCAACCTGGCCGTCTTCCTCAACGCCGTGAACTGGACGGTCGACCGCGACCGCCAGCTCAGCATCCCGCCCCGGCCCGTGGAGAAGTTCGAGCTCACGCTCAGCGCGGCCGACTTCGCCCGGCTGCGCTACACGGTGCTGCTCGGCCTGCCCGGCGCCGCCCTCCTTCTCGGCCTGCTCGTGTACTGGACCCGCCGCTCCTGAGACCCGCTCCCCATGCGCACGAAAGTCACCCTCGCCCTCCTCTTCCTCAACGTCGCGCTGTTCTTCTTCATCTTCCGCTTCGAGCGCACCTGGCGCACCGAGGCCGCCTCCCGCGAGGCCCGCCGCCTCGTCCTGGGCGCCGAGACGGCCAACATCCGCTCGCTCGAGCTCACCGGATCCGCCGGGGGCGGCTTCGCCCTCACGCGCGAACGCGACGCCTGGTTCCTCACCCGGCCCCTCGATCGCTGGCCCGCCAACCCCCACGCCGTCAACGCCCTCCTCCACGCCCTCCAGCTGCTCGAGCACGAGACCAGCTTCGCCGTCGCCGACCTCGCCAAGAACCGGCAATCCGTCGCCGACTTCGGCCTCGATAAACCGCGCCTCACCGTCTCGTTCACCTCGGGCGAAGGCCCCGCCGCCGGCGCCGCGCCGCGCTCCACCGTGCTGCGCATCGGCGACGCCACCCCCGACAACAAGCGCCTCTACGTGCTTTCGCCTGACGGCGCGCGCATCCACGTCGTCAACCGCGGCCTCGCCGACAGCCTGAACGTCCCCGTCGAGCAGCTGCGCGCCGACGGCCTCCTGTCGGTCCGCGTCTTCGAGGCGCGCTCGCTCGGCCTGCAGATCGCGCCGCGTTCGGCCGACGCCACCGCCGCGGGCGTGCGCGTCCGCATCCGGCGCGAAGGGGCGCGCTGGACGTTCGACGCGCCGATCAGCGCGCGGGCCAGCGCCCAGGCCCTCGAGCTGGCGATCAACGAACTCAACGCCCTGCGGGCGAAGTCGTTCCCCGCCTCCGGCCCCGCGACGGCCCCGTCCGCCGCGCCCGCCCTGCGCATCGCGCTCGAGGGCAACGGTCGGCTCGAGACCCTCTTCCTCGGCGAGGCCGTGCCGGCCCCCGCCGGCGCGCGTCCCACCCCCGGGGCGGGAACTGAGTTCTACGCCCAGCTCGAGGGCCGCCGCGCCCTCTTCACCGTCGAGGTGCCCGCGGCGCTCCTCGAGACGCTCCGCACCGCTCAGGAAAGCCTGCGCGAGAAGCGCATCCTGGCCGACCTGGACCCGGCGCGCATCAGCGCCATTTCCCTCTCGTCTCCCGTGCAGCCCAACGCGGTGCCCTGCGACCTCCGGCGGCTCGGCGACGGCCCGGCCGAACCCGGGCGCGAGGCGTCGCGCGACTGGCAGCTCGTGAGACGCGGCGAGGATTCCGCGGGCCCGCGCTCGCAGCCCGCCGACCCGGGGGCGATGGAGCGCCTCATCGCCCAGCTCACCGGGCTGCGCGCGCAGAAGTTCCAGAGCGACGCCCCGACCAGCGCCGATCTGGAGGAATGGGGCTTCAACCGCCCGGTGCGCGAGGTCACCCTCACCGTCTCGGGTTCTCCCGCGCCGGTCGTGCTGCGGCTGGGCACCGACATCCGCCGCAACGTCTACGCGCGCCTCGGCACCGCCGCCGAACCCGGCAACTCGATCTACGCCGTGGGCCGCGAGATCCTCGATGAACTGCCGCTCGCGCCCTCCGCGTGGCGCCACCGCGCGGTCATCGATCCGTTGCCCGCCAACGCTCGCATCAGCCGCCTGCGGCTCACCGACTCCACCTCGGGCGAGGTCGTCGCCGAGGCGGATTTTCCCGCGCAGGGGGAACCCTCCGTGGCGAAAGGGAACGCGCCCGCCCTCAAATCCGCGGCCACCTCGCTGCGGGCCCTTCGCGCCGTCCGCTACCTGCCCGGCCCGTTCACCGCGCAGGTCACCGCGGCCGGCGACGACCGTCCCTGGCGTTACCAGCTCCAGGCCACGGTGGCCGTGCCGGCCGGCGGCGGCGCCGAGCAGACCAGCACCACCTCGATCCTCCTCACCGAGCGCACCGGCGGCGACCAGCAGTTCGCCGGCATCCGCGAGCTCGACGTGATGTTCGTGCCGGAGCAGGGCCTGATCGACGCCCTCTGGAGCCTCACCCACGGCCCGCGCGACCCCGGCCCGCCGCCGGAGAGGAAGCCCTGACGGGAAACCCGATGCCCGCCTGGATCCGGCTCTGCGCCCAGGCCTTCCGCTCCCTCTGCGCGGGAACGGGTTCATTTGTGCTGTGGAGCCTCTGGCTGGCCCTGGTCCTCGGGCTCGCCGCGCAGGCCTGGGTCGTCTCCTCCCACCAACTCGCGCTGCCCGGCTTCATCCTCCGCCGCCTCGAGGAGCGGGTCGCCGAATCCGGGCTGCGGCTCACCGTGGGCGCCACCTCCTTCGATCCGACGGGACGCATCCTCGTCCAGGACGCCCGCCTCCACCTTCCCGCGTTTGCCGAACCGGTGCTGCGCATCGAGGCGCTGTACCTCCGGCTGGACCGCGCATCCCTGCTCGCCGGCGCGCTCGACCCCGTCGAGATCCGCGTCACCGGCACGACGCTGACCGCGCCGGCCCAGCTGACCCCCTCCGGCCGGGGAGAGGAACTCATCTCGGGACTCGACGCGACCGTGCTCCCTATCCGCAAGGAACTGCGGGTTGCCCGGCTGACGGGCCGCAGCGCCGACCTGAGTTTCACGGCCCACGGATCGCTCCCCCTCCCGCCGACCGGCGCGGCGCGCCGACTGCCGTGGTCGGAGATCATCGTCGAACGCTTCCCGGAAACGTGCCGCCGGATCCTCGCGGCACAGCGGGAGCTCGCTCGTTGCGACACGCCGCGGATCGACCTCTCGCTCGCCCCGGGCGGCGGGGAGTCGATCGTCGTCGGCGTGCAGGCCTTCGCCCGGGAAGTCCGTTCGGGCACGCCACTGGAGATCACCGCGCGTGAGTTCGACCTCTCCGCCACGCTCACGCTGCCGGCCGCCCGCCCTATCGCCGGCCTGCGGCTGGGGGCGCGGGAGGTCCTCCTTCCCCGCGGCGGGCGCGCGACCGGCGTGAACCTCGAGTTTCCCGGCGAATTGGAAATCGACCGAGTGCCGGCCGGGGCTCAGCTCGCCCTTGACCGGCTGGAGGTAGAGGGAGCGGAGGCGGCCGCGATTTCCGCGCAGCTGGACCTCGGGGCGTTGCCCGGCGTTTCGGGCGAGGCGACGCTACGGCTGCTCGGCGAGCCGCTCACCGCGCGGGGCCGGGCCGACCCGTCGGCGGGCCGGGCCGAGGTCGCGTTCCATGGCTCGGTGTCCCCGCGTGTCCTGGACCTGATCAGCCGGCGCGCGGGCGTCGACGTCCGGCGCTTCTACTCCTTCGATTCCCTCGAGGTCGAATCGGCGGCGGCCCGCTTCGGCGATGGCTGGAGCTTCCAGCGCCTCACGGCCGCGGTGCGCGTGCCGCGAATGAATTCCTACGGGGTGATCATGGAGGACGGGCGCGCGCGGGTGGAGCTGGAACCGGGACGCTTCTACGCCCCGGAGGCCTTCGCCCGCGTCGGGGAAAACTTCGCCCGGGGCACCTACGAGCACGACCTGCGCACGCGGGACTACCGCTTCCTGCTCGAGGGCCGACTCCGGCCCCTCGACATCGGACGCTGGTTCGGTCCCTGGTGGCCGGCCTTCTTCCGGCAGCTCGAGTTTCCCGCGGAACCTCCCGCCGCGAGCGTGGAGGTGGCCGGCCGCTGGAAGGAAGGCCGCCTGACGCGGGTGTTCGTGGCCGCGGAGGCGGAGGCGCCGGTCGTGCGCGGCGTAGCGCTGGACCGCGTGCGGACGCGGCTCCTGATCCGGCCGGGCTTCGTCGACGGGCTCGACCTGTTCGCCGCTCAGGACGAAGGATCGGCGAAGGGGACGTTCACCTACCGGGCAGTGCCCGGAGTCGATTGGACGTCGCTGGAATTCCGCGGGGAATCGACCCTGGGGCTGCCCGTGGTGGCGGGGCTGCTGGGTGAGATCGGACGCGCGCCGCTCGCGCCCTTCCGGGTCGCCGCCCCTCCCCGCATCCGTACCGACGGTTGGTTCCGGGGGCCGGCGTCGGCCGATCAACGGCCGAGCGAGCTGAACCTCGCCGTCGAGACCAGCGGCGCCTTCAGCTTCTACGATTTCCCCCTTGAGGATGCGACGTTCACCGCGCGGATGAAGGGTGAGGAGATCGCGGTGGAGAAGTTCGGCGCGGCCTTCGCGGGCGGCACCGCCACGGGCAACGCCCGCCTGTGGGGCCGAGGGGACGGACGTCGACTCGGATTCAACGTCGCGATTGATGAGGCGGCCCTCGGCCGCGCGGCCGGCACGCTGCAGGCCTTCCTCGCCCGTCGCCGCGGCGCGCCGCCGCCGCCGCCCGACCGCTTCGTGCAGGAACGCGCCAACGTCCGCCTCGACGTCGCCGCCTCCGGCGAGGGCCGACCCGACGACCCGTTCAGCTTCAAGGGCGACGGCAACGCCGTGCTGCGGGGCGCGGGACTCGGCGAGGTGCCGCTGCTCGGCCTGCTTTCGGAGCTGTTCACGTTCACCTCGCTGCGTTTCACGGAGGCGCGCGGGAACTTCCGCATCGACGGGGCGCGGCTCCTCTTTCCGAAGGTGGAGCTGCGCGGCGCCAACTCCGCCATCGACGCCCACGGCGACTTCCTGCTCGGCCGCAACGAGCTCAATTTCAACGCCAAGGTCTTTCCCTTCCAGGAAAGCGGCAACGTGCTGAAGTCCGTCGTCGGCGCCGTGCTCACCCCATTGTCGACCGTGCTGGAGGTGAAGCTCACGGGCACGCTCGAGAAACCCGCGTGGTCCCTCGCGATGGGGCCGACGAACCTGCTGCGCTCGATGACGGAGGCTCCCGCGGACCGTAAGGTGCCCGCCCCGGAACCGGCCGCGCCGACGACGCCGGCAAAACCGTGAGCGCCAGCGCGGAGCGGCGGGCGACTTGACTCGCCGGAGACCCGCTCAAGATAGCGCGCATGAAAAGCATCCCCCGCGCGCTCGCCGCCGCCCTCGTCCTCGCCTTCGCCGGCTTCGGCTGCAAACCCAAGGGAGCCGACGCTCCGGCCGCCGCCACCGGCAACCCGAAGGTTCCCGCCGGCGCGAAGAGCTCCGGAGGCACCCGCGCCGTGCTGAAGCTTGACCAGGGCGAGATCGAATTCGAGCTCCTCCCACAGGCGGCGCCGAAGGCGGTGGAGAATTTCCGTCTGCTCGCCGAGCACGGCTACTACGACGGGCTCACGTTCCACCGCGTGGTCAAAGGCTTCATGCTGCAGGGCGGCGACCCGCTCGGCGACGGCCGCGGCGGCGAGAGCGCCTGGGGCGGCTCCTTCCCCGACGAGATCGACGCCAACTCCGCCCTCTACAAAGCCGGCTACCGGCGCGGCGTCGTCGCCATGGCGAACCGCGGGCCCAACACCAACACGAGCCAGTTCTTCATCATGCACCAGGATTACCGCCTGCCGCCCGCCTACGTGATCTTCGCCAAGGTGGTCCGCGGCTTCGAGGTGGTCGACGCCCTTGCCGAGCTGCCGATGAACCCGGGCATGGACGGCGCGCGCAGCAGCCCCGTCACGCCCATCATAATCCGGAAGGTGACGATCAAGCCGTGAGCCCGCGACGGGCGCGGCGGATTATTTCCGACGGCGCGGCGTAGCTTCGGGGCTTGCTTCGGCGTCTGGGGGGAGGGCGAATTCCTCGCCCCTTCACCCCATGCACCTGCGTACCGTCGCGCGTCTCGCGCTCCTGTCGTTCCTGTTCGCGGCCGCCGCCTCCGGCGCCGCCCCCGAGAGGAAGAACGTCCTCTTCCTGATCGCCGACGACCTCAACAACCTCCTCGGCTGCTATGGCGATCCGGTGGCGCGGACGCCCAACCTCGACCGCCTCGCCGCCCGCGGTGTGCGGTTCGACCGCGCCTACTGCACCTTCCCGCTCTGCGGCCCCAGCCGGAATTCGATGCTCACGGGGCTTTACCCCAACAGCACAGGCATCCTGCAGAACTCACAGATCTTCCGGCAGACGATTCCCGCCCAGCACAGCCTGCCGCAGGCTTTTCGCCTGCAGGGATGGTTCGCCGCCCGCATCGGCAAAGCCTACCATTACAACGTCCCCAATTCAGTCGGCACCATCGGCCACGATGACCCCGCTTCCTGGGAACTGGGACTCAACCCCGCCGGCGTCGACCGGCTCGAGGAACACCCGAAGATCTTCAGCCTCACCCCCGGGCAGTTCGGCGGAACCCTCAGCTGGTACGCCTCGCCCAAAGGCGACCGTCTTCACACCGACGGGCTGATGGCCGACGACGCCACCTGGGTGCTGGAACGCTGCGCCCGCCAGCCGGAGCGGCCGTTCTTCCTCACGGTGGGTTTCTTCCGACCCCACACGCCCTACGTCTCCCCGAAGCCGTACTATGATCTCTACCCGCTCGACCGCATGCGCGTCGTGCCGGGCGTGAAGGAGGACCAGGCCGACATCCCCGCGGCCGGCCTCATGAGCTACAAGCGCGAGCAGGACGCGCTCACCGACGACCTGCGCCGCCAGGCGCTGCAGGCCTACTACGCCAGCATCAGCTTCCTCGACGCCCAGGTCGGCCGGGTGGTCGACGCGCTCGACCGACTCGGGCTCGCGGAGAAGACGATCATCGTCTTCACCAGCGACCACGGCTACCACACCGGTGAACATGGCCTCTGGCAGAAGCAAAGCCTCTTCGAGGAAAGCGCGCGGGTGCCGCTGCTGATCGTGGCGCCCGGGGTCGCGCGGGCCGGCGGCGTCGCGCCGTCGCCGGTGAGCCAGGTTGACCTTTTCCCCACGCTGGCCGCGCTCGCCGGAGTCACCCCGCCCGCCAACCTTCAGGGGCAGAACCTCACCCCGATCCTGCGCGAACCGACCACCGTCGGACGCGGCTGGGCCCTCACGCAGGTGATGCGCGGCGGCGGCGGTGCCGCGGCCGCCCCTGCCGGTGGCAAGCGCAAGGCCAAGGCTGCCGCCACCACCCCCGCTCCGGCCGCGCCGAAGGCCGCCGCCGCCGGGACGGGCCGGTTCCCGGGTTACAGCCTGCGTACGGACCGCTGGCGCTACACCGAGTGGGACGACGGCCGGCAGGGCCGTGAGCTCTACGACCACGCTTCGGACGCCCGCGAACTCACCAACCTCGCTGAAAAACCGGAGCACGCGGCAACCGTCGCGGAAATGTCCCGCCGGCTGCGCGCCGCCGTCCAAGCCTCGTTCCCCGCTTCGGGTGCCACCCCGCCCGTGACTGAAGGCCTCTGGGCCCCGATCCTCGCCGCACCATGAACACCCCGACCTTCGTCCGCCGCTCGCTGGCCGCCGCGCTCGCGCTCAGCTGCGCCCTCATCGCGTCCGCCGCCGCGCGGAAACCCAACGTCGTGCTGATCATGGCCGACGACTTCGGCTACGAGTGCGTAACCGCCAACGGAGGCGAATCCTACCGCACGCCCCACCTCGACCGGCTCGCGGCCACCGGCATGCGCTTCGAACGCTGCTTCGTGCAGCCGCTCTGCACGCCGACCCGCGTGCAGCTGATGACCGGGATCTACAACGTCCGGAACTACATCGAATTCGGCCTGCTCGACCCCAAGGCCACGACGTTCGCGCACCTGCTGAAGCAGGCCGGTTACGCCACCGGCATCTGCGGCAAGTGGCAACTCGGCAAGGACCCCGGCCTGCCGCAGCACTTCGGCTTCGACGAGTCCTACCTCTGGCAGCACACCCGTCGCCCGCCGCGCTACGCCAACCCCGGGCTCGAGCACAACGGCCGCGAGCTCGACTTCAACGGCGGCGAGTACGGGCCGAAGCTGATCAACGACTTCGCCCTCGACTTCGTGACGCGTCACCGCGCCCGCCCGTTCCTGCTCTACTACCCGATGATCCTGACCCACGACCCGTTCCAGGCGACGCCCGACAGCGCCGACTGGGATCCGCGCCTGAAGAGCGAGCAGCAGCAGCGCGACGTGCGGCACTTCGCCGCCATGACGGAGTACATGGACAAGATGGTCGGCCGGCTCGTCGCGAAGCTGGAGGAACTCGGCCTGCGGGAAAACACGCTGATCCTGTTCACGGGCGACAACGGCACCGGCGTGCAGGTGACCTCGCGGTTCAAGGGCGCCGAGTACAAGGGCGGCAAGGGCACCCGCACCGCCCGCGGCAACCACGTTCCCCTGATCGCCAACTGGCCCGGGAGCATCCCGGCCGGCCGCGTGAACGACGACCTGGTCTGCAGCGCCGATTTTCTGCCGACCCTCTGCGAGGCCGCCGGCGCCGCCGTACCCGCCGCCCCGGGGATCGACGGCCGGAGCTTCCTGCCGCAGCTCCTCGGCCGACCGGGCCAGCCGCGCGACTCCTACTACCTGTGGTACGCGCGCAACGGCGGCCGCGAAGCCACCTTCGAGTTCGCGCAAGGCCGCACGCTCAAGCTCTACCGCGACGGCACCACGTACGACCTCTTGGCCGACCCGTTCGAGGAAAAGCCCCTCCGCGTCGCCGCCCTCCCGGCGGAACGCACCGCCGAGGCGCGGCGGCTCCAGGCTGTCCTCGACCAGTACGCCAAGGCCCGCCCCGAACACCTCGCCAACCACAAGGCCGCCCCGGTCAAGGACTGAAGCCCCCTGACATTCTCCGCCCCATGATCACCCCGCTCCGCACCCTCGCCTGCCTGTTCGCCGCCTCGTTGCTGCCCGCCGTCGCCGCCGACGCGCCCCGCCGGCCCAACGTCGTCTTCATCGCGATCGACGATCAGAACGACTGGATCGGCCACATGGGCGGCCACCCCATGGCCAAGACGCCGAACATCGACCGCCTCGCCGCCCGCGGCACGACGATGCTCAACGCCCACTGCAATGCGCCGCTCTGCAACCCGTCGCGCACGAGCATCATGCTCAGCCTCAGGCCCACCACGACCGGCATCTACGGACTCGCACCGTGGTTCCGCACCCTGCCCGAGCTGAAGGACCGCGTCGCGCTCCCGCAGCATTTCGCCGCCAACGGCTACCGCACGCTCACCGCCGGCAAGATCTACCACGGCGGCGCCGGCTCACCCGGCGCGGGCGGCAAGGCCAAGGGCAAGAACGCCAAGGTCGCCGCCGTCGTCGGTGCGCCGAAGGAGTTCGACGTCATCGGGCCCAACCCCGGCGTCGGCGTGCGACCCGAGAAGAAGCTCATCGGCGAGACCCCGATGGGGAACAACCCGCTGATGGATTGGGGCGTGTTCCCGCACAAGGACGAGGACAAGGGCGACTACCAGGTCGCGAGCTGGGCCGTGGAACAGATCAAGTCCGCACCGAAGGACCAGCCGTTCTTCCTCAGCGCGGGTTTCTTCCTCCCGCACGTGCCCTGCTACGCCACCCAGAAGTGGTTCGATCTCTACCCCGACGACGACAGCGTGCTGCCGCCCATCAAGGACGACGACCGCGCCGACACCCCGCGTTTCTCCTGGTACATCCACTGGAACCTGCCCGAACCGCGGCTGAAGTGGGTCCGGGAAAACAACCAGTGGCGCAACCTCGTGCGCTCCTACCTCGCGTGCACCAGCTTCGTCGACGCCCAGGTCGGGCGCATCATGACCGCGCTCGAGGAAGCCGGCCTCGCGCAGAACACCGTCATCGTGCTCTGGGGCGACCACGGCTGGCACCTCGGCGAAAAAGGCATCACCGGCAAGAACACCCTCTGGGACAACGGCACCCGCGTGCCTCTTGTCTTCGCGGGACCGGGCGTGACCGCCGGCGGCCGCTCGCGGCAGCCGGCCGAGTTGATGGACATCTATCCGACGCTCGTCGAATTGTGCGGCCTGCCGGCGCGGAACGATCTCGAGGGCCTGAGCCTCGTCCCGCAGCTCCGCGACGCCGCCGCGAAGCGCGCGCGGCCCGCCATCACCAGCCACAACCAGGGCAACCACGGCATCCGCAGCGAACGCTGGCGTTACATCCGCTACGCCGACGGCACCGAGGAGCTCTACGATCACGACGCCGATCCGCGCGAATGGACCAATGTCATCGGCCGACCCGAGTTCGCGGCCGTCGCCGCCGAGCATCGCAAATGGCTTCCGAAGATCGACCTGCCGCCGGCCCCCGGCAGCGCCAGCCGAGTCCTCACTTACGATCGAAAGACCGACGAGGCCGTCTGGGAGGGGAAGACCGTACGCCGCGGCGACCCGATCCCGCAGTAACCCGCCCCAGTCACCGCTCAGCCGGCGCCGGCGGTTGCCAGCCACCGGCGCGTCCGTTTCCGTCCTTTCGCCCCTCCGCCCCATGAAGCGCCTGCTGCTGTTGTTCGCCCTGCCCTGCCTCGCCCTCGCCGCGCCGGCCAAGCGGCCCAATATCCTCTTCATCCTCACGGATGACCAGCGGTGGGACGCCCTCAGCCTCGCCGGCCACCGCCACTTGCGGACGCCGAACATCGACCGCCTCGGACGCGAAGGCGTCCATTTCCGGAACGCCTTCTGCACGACTTCGCTCTGTTCCCCGAGCCGGGCCAGCATCCTGAGCGGGCTCTACGCGCACGCCCACGGCGTCACGAACAACTTCACCGAATACCCCGCCGCCCTGCAGAGCTTTCCCCGCGTGCTGCAGGCGCAGGGCTACGACACCGCCTACCTCGGCAAATGGCACATGGGGGAGGACAACGACGAACCACGACCGGGCTTCAACTGGTTCGTCACCCACAAGGGCCAGGGGAAGTACTTCGACACCGAGTTCAACCTGAACGGCCGGCGGCGCGAGGTGGTCAAGGGTTACTACACCCACGTGGTGACCGACATGGCCGAGGAGTGGCTACGCCGCCCGCGCGACGGCAAGCCCTGGCTCCTGATGATCGGCCACAAGGCGCCGCACAGCTTCTACTTCCCCGAACCGCGGTACGAGAAGGCGTTCGCCCAAGTGCCCGTGCCGTACCCCGAGACGGCATTCATGCTGGAGGACAAGCCGGCCTGGATCCGCGAGCGGCTCCACACCTGGCACGGCATCTACGGACCGCTTTTCGACTGGCGGAAGAAATTCCCCGACGACTCCCCCGCCGCCGTGAAGGACTTCGAGGCCATGACACGCGCCTACTGGGGGACCGTGCTCTCGGTCGACGACAGCGTAGGCCGTCTCTACGCGCTGCTCCGGGAGCGCGGCGAACTCGACGACACCATCATCGTCTTCATGAGCGACAACGGCATCCTGAACGGCGAGCACGGCATGGTCGACAAGCGCACCGCCCACGAGCCGAGCATCCGGGTCGTCCAGATCGTGCGCTACCCCGGACTCACGCCCGTGGATCGCCCGCGGGTGGTCGAGGAACAGGTCCTCACCGTCGACGTCGCCCCCAGCCTGCTTGAACTCGCCGGCGCGCCGGCGCTCTCGGGAATTCACGGCCGCTCATGGACCAAGCTGGTGCGGGAGGGCGACCCCTCGTGGCGCAAATCGTGGCTTTACCATTACAACTACGAGAAGCAGTTCCCCTACACGCCCAACGTCCGCGCCGTGCGCACCGACTCCTGGAAGTACTCCCGCTCACCGCACGGCGACGGCGGGACCGACCGGCACAAGGCGGAGCTTTACAACATCGAGTTCGACCCCGAGGAGCGCCGCAACCTGATCGACCATCCCCGCTACGCGTCCGTCGTCGCCGAGATGCAGCGGGAGCTGCTCAAGGTCATGCGCGAGGTCGGCCTCACGCCGGAAACCGACCGCATGCCCCTCGACGCGGGCATCAAGCAGGAACTCCCCGATCAGAAGATCCGCTGAACCCTCTTTATGATGCCCTCCCGCCTCCTCCTGCCGCTCGCCGCCTTACTCGCCGGCGTCTCCGCCCTCGCCGCCGCCGCCACCCGTCCGCCGAACATCGTGCTGATCTTCGCCGACGACCTCGGCTGGAAGGACGTCGGTTATCAGGGCAACGATTTCCACGAGACGCCCAACATCGACCGCCTCGCTAGGCAGGGCATGGTTTTTTCCGCCGGCTATGCCGGAGCCGGCAACTGCGCCCCCAGCCGCGCGTGCCTGCTCTCGGGGAACTACACACCCCGCCACCACGTCTACGCCGTGCAGAGCACCGACCGCGGCCCCAAGGAATCGCAGCGGCTGGTGCCCATCCCCAATCGCAGCGGGCTGGCGAAGGACAACGTCACGGTGGCCGACGCCCTGAAGGCGGCCGGCTACGCGACCGGCATCTTCGGCAAGTGGCACCTCGACGGTCCGGAGGGCGCCCAGCCCGGGGAGCAGGGCTTCGACACCGTTCACCAGTCCATGCACACGTGGAGCGACGCCAAGGCCGACGCGCCCGACAACCCCAAGGGAGTCTTCACGCTGACCCGCGGGGCCTGCGACTTCATGGAGCGCAACCGCGACCGGCCGTTCTTCGTGTACCTTCCCCACTTCGCCATCCACACGCCGCTCCAGGCGCGGCCGGCGACCCTCGAACGGTTCCAGCGCAAGAAGCCCGGTCTGCAGCACAACAACCCGCTCTACGCCGCCTGTCTGTTCGACCTCGATGAAAGCATCGGCATCCTGATGAAGAAGATCGCCGACCTCGGCCTCGAGCAGAACACCCTCGTCGTGTTCACCAGCGACAACGGCGGCACCCAGGCCTCGTCGCAGGAGCCCCTCCGCGGCAACAAGGGCGGCTACTACGAGGGAGGCATCCGCGAGCCCTTCCTCGCCCGCTGGCCCGGTGTCATCCAACCCGGCTCGAAGTGCGACGTGCCCGTGATCAACCTCGACCTGTTTCCCACCTTCCTCGCCGCCGCCGGCGCACCCGTCCCCGCCGGCAAGGTCCTCGACGGCGAATCCCTCCTGCCCCTCATGCGGGGCGACGGCGCGCTCAAGCGCCGCGCGATCTTCTGGCACTTTCCCGGCTACCTCAACCAGCCGGTCATCCGCGGGCGCGACATCGACGTTCGCGACGGCTTCCGCACCCGTCCCGTCACGGTGATGAACGAGGGCGGCTGGAAGCTGCACCTGTTCCACGAGGAATGGCAGCTCGACGGCGGCCGCGCCACGCTCGCCACCAACCGCGCGGTTGAGCTCTACGACCTGAGCTCGGATCCCGGCGAGCACCATGACCTCGCCCGGAAGAATCCCGCGAAGCGTGACGAACTGCTCGACCGGATGCTCGCGTGGATGAAGGCCACCAACGCCCTCGTTCCCTCCCAACCCAATCCGCAGTACCAACCGCCGGCCGCCAACGCCAAGGCTTCGGGCGGGGAAAAAAAGAAGAAGGCAAAGTCAGATTGATCCCGCCGCCACGCCCATGAAATCCGCCCTCCTCCTCGCGCTGCTCGCGCCGCTCGCGGCCTTTGCCGCTCCAGCCCGCCAGCCGAACCTCATCTGGATCATGGCCGACGACCTCGGCTACGGCGACCTCGGCTCCTATGGTCAGAAGGTCACCACCACGCCCCGGCTCGACCGCATGGCGGCCGAGGGCATGCGTTTCACCCAGTTCTACGCCGGCGCCACGGTCTGCGCCCCCTCCCGCAGCGTGCTGATGACCGGCCGCCACCACGGCCGCACCCGCGTGCGCGGCAACGCCGGCCAGACCAATCCCGCCGCGCAGGCCCTGCGCGAGGGCGATGCCACCGTCGCCGCCACCCTGCGCTCCGCCGGCTACGCCACCGCGCTCATTGGCAAGTGGGGGCTCGGCGACGTCGGCGCCGCGGAGAGCGGACTCCCCCGACGCCACGGCTTCGACCACTTCTTCGGCTTCCTCAACCAGACCCACGCCCACAATCACTTCCCCGACTTCCTCTGGCGAAACGAGCAGCGGATCGCGTTGCCCAACAAGGTCACCCCCGTGGGCCCCGTGCCGGGCGCCGGCTACGCGACCGAGGCCGTCCTGTTCGCCGACGACCTTCTCGCCGACGAGGCCCTGAAGTTCGTCGCGAATCACCAGCACAAGCCGTTCTTCCTCTATTGGAGCATGGTGATCCCTCACGCCAACAACGAGCGCACGCGCGAGCTCCGCAACGGAGCGCACGTGCCCGACTTCGGGCCGTACGCCGGGAAGGATTGGCCGGAACAGGACAAGGGTCAGGCCGCGATGATCACGCGCATGGACGGCTACGTGGGCCGCATGCTCGACCACCTGCGCCAGCTCGGCCTCGCGGAAAACACGCTCGTGCTCTTCACCAGCGACAACGGCCCGCACAACGAGAGTAATCACGACCTGTCCCGGTTCCAGCCCTCCGGCCCGCTGAACGGCACCAAGCGCAGCCTGACCGACGGCGGCATCCGCGTGCCCGCCATCGCCTGGTGGCCCGGCACCGTGCGCCCCGGAGTGAGCGGGCACGTCGCCTACTTCGGCGATTGGTTCGCCACCGCCGCCGAACTCGCGGGCACCGCGACGCCCGCCGGTCTCGATTCGATCAGCTTCGCTCCCGCCCTCCGCGGCAAGGGCGACCAGCGCACCCACGAGTTCCTGTACTGGGAATTCCACGAACGCGGCTTCAGCCAGGCCGCCCTCTACCAAGGCCGATGGAAAGGCATCCGCGAGCGCTCCCTCTCCGCCCCGGTCGCCCTCTACGACCTGCGTGAGGACATCGGCGAACGCACCAACGTCGCCGCCCGCCACCCCGACATCGCCGCGCGGATCGACGCCTACCTGAAAACGGCCCGCTCGGATTCGCCCGATTGGAAGCCGCGGGAAGAGCCGGCGGGGAAGAACGCGAAGAATTAGCCGTCCCCGCGATCGCCCGCGCCGCAAGCCGCAGGACTCCGGCGCGCGGCAACCGCCCGTCCCTGATTTCCCGGGTTCCAACTCCCCCGGCTCGTTTTCTGCCTTCCGGCTTCCCCGGCTCACCTCCCGCATTCCGCGGTCAGCCAAGTTTCAGTTCGGTGGTGCGAATGCCGGGAGTCGAACCCGGATCAATGGCTTCGGAGGCCACTACACTATCCATTGTGCTACATTCGCGACGACCGCGCGCATGAAGCGCCGGCGGCCTCGGAGCGTCAAGCCCGCCGTGGGCGCCAACCCGGGCCGGCCGGGCCAGCCGGCCGCCGGCAGGCGCCGCGTCACCCGATGAACGCGATTTCGCTCCCGGCCACTCGCCGGAAGCGAACTGCGTCGTTGCCTCGCGCGGGGGCGAGTGGCACGTTCGCGGCTTATGTCAGCCGAGCCCACCGCGAACGCCGCACCGGACGCGCCCAGCGCGCCGAGCGACTTCATCCGCGACATCGTCGCCCGCGACGTCGCCGAGAAGCGCCACGCGAAGATCGTGACCCGTTTCCCGCCCGAGCCCAACGGCTACCTGCACCTCGGCCACGCCAAGTCGATCTGCCTCAACTTCGGCCTCGCCCGCGAGAACGGGGGCGTCTGCCACCTGCGTTTCGACGACACCAATCCCGTCAAGGAGGACGTCGAATACGTCGAGGCCATCACCCGCGACGTCCGCTGGCTGATCGACGGCTGGGCGGACACCTGCCTCGGCTTCAAGCCGGAGGGCGCGGTTCCCGCCGCCGGCGCGGTCGGCGGCCGGCCCGATTTCCAGATCAGCGCCGTGGCCCCTGGCGCCGGCACGGAGCCGTTCTTCGCCAGCGATTACTTCGAGCAGATCCACGATTACGCGGTGGAACTCATCCGCCGCGGCAAGGCCTACGTCTGCGACCTCACCCCGGAGGAGACCGAAGCCTACCGCGGCGCGCCCGACCACCCCGGCCGCAACTCGCCGTTCCGCGACCGCAGCGCGGCCGAGAACCTCGACTTGTTCGCCCGCATGCGGGCTGGTGAGTTTCCCAACGGCGCCCGCAGCCTCCGCGCGAAGATCGACATGGCGTCGCCCAACATCTGGCTGCGCGACCCGCTGCTCTACCGCATCCGTCACACCGCGCACCACCACGCCGGCGACAAGTGGTGCATCTATCCGCTGTATGACTTCGCTCACTGCCTGAGCGACTACCTCGAGGGCGTCACCCACAGCGTCTGCACGCTCGAGTTCGAGGTGCACCGCCCGCTGTACGACTGGATCCTGCACAGCCTCGACCTGCCGCGCACCCTGCCGCACCAGTACGAGTTCGCGAAGCTCAACATCAGCTACATGGTGTTCAGCAAGCGCCGCCTGCTGCAGCTGGTCGCCGACGGCGCCGTCGCGGGGTGGGACGATCCCCGCCTGCCCACGTTATCGGGCGCCCGCCGCCGCGGAATCCCGGCCTCCGCCATCCGCCGGCTCGCCGCCACCGTGGGCGTGACCAAGTACGAGAGCGTCACCGATATCGCCCTCTTTGAGCACGCCGTCCGCGAGGAGTTGAACGCCGCCGCCACGCGCCGCCTCGCCGTGCTCCACCCGGTGAAGGTCGTCCTCACCAACCTCGCTCCCGGAGAAACGGTGGTCTGCCATGCCGTCGACAACCCGCAGGACGAGAATCCCCGCAAGCGCGAGGTGGCGCTTACCCGCGAGGTGTTCATCGAGCAGGACGACTTCGCCGAGGTGCCGCCGCCGAAGTATTTCCGCCTCAAGCCCGGCGGCGAGGTGCGGCTGAAGTACGCTTGCATCATCCGTTGCGACGAGGTCGTGAAGGACGCCGCCGGACGCGTGACCGAGCTGCGCTGCACCGCCGACCTTTCCACCCGGGCCGGCGAGCCCAACGCCGACCGGAAGGTCAAGGGTACCATCCACTGGGTCAGCGCCGAACGCGCCGTGGAGGCCGAGGTGCGCCTCTACGACCGTCTGTTCACCGTCCCGGAGCCCGGCGCGACCGACGACTTCAAGCGCCACCTCAATCCGCACTCCCTCGAGGTGGTCCGCGCCCGGCTGGAGCCCTCACTCGCCGCCGCCGTTCCAGGCGAGGCCTATCAATTCGAGCGACTCGGTTACTTCACGCCCGACTCCCGCGACAGCCGCCCCGGGGCACTGGTCTTCAATCGCACGATCACCCTGAAGGACACTTGGGCAAAACCCGCCGGAAAGCCCTGAAGTTAACGCCCGCCGCGACGCCATGGAAATCGGCCTCCTGCTCTTCCCGAAGCTCACGCAGCTCGACCTCACCGCGCCCTACGAGGTCTTCGCGCGCATCCCCGGGGCGAAGGTCCACCTCGTCTGGAAGTTTCTCGATCCCGTCGACAGCGACCGCGGGTTGAGACTGCAGCCCACGATGACCTTCACCGATTGCCCCCCGCTCGACCTCCTGTGCGTGCCCGGGGGCCCCGGGCAGGTCGACCTGATGGACGACTTCGAGGTGCTTGGCTTCCTTCGCGACCAGGCGGCTCGGGCGAAATGGGTCACGTCGGTCTGTACCGGTTCCCTGCTGCTCGGCGCGGCCGGTCTGCTGAAGGGCTACCAGGCCACGTGCCACTGGGCGTCGCGCGACCAACTCGCCCTCTTCGGGGCGGAGCCGCAGGACTCGCGCGTCGTCGTCGATCGCAACCGCATCACCGGAGCCGGCGTGACCGCCGGGCTAGATTTCGCCCTGCAGGTCGTGGCGCAGGCCGTCGACGAACGCACCGCACAGACGATCCAGCTGGCCCTCGAGTACGAGCCGAGCCCGCCGTTCTGGAGCGGCACGCCCCACCATGCGCCCGCCGAGGTCGTCACGGAGTCGCGCGAGCGCATGGCGACGTTCATGGCCCGGCGACTCGAGGCGAGTAAACGCGCCGCCGCCGAGCTCGCGGCCGGCAATCCCGCACCGGCGCCGAAGCCGGAGGAGCCGTGGCTCGATTGAGACCGCGCCGATTCCCGTGAAGCAGAGCATCGTCACCCTCGACATGGAGGGCGTCCTCACGCCCGAGATCTGGATCGCCGTCGCCGAGCGCACCGGCATCCCCGAGCTGCGGCGCACGACGCGCGAGGAGCCGGACTACGACAAGCTGATGAATTACCGCATCGGCATCATGGACCGGCACGGCGTCACGCTGGGGAAGATCCAGGAAGTGATCGGCGGACTCGAATTACTGCCGGGTGCGCTCGAGTTCATCACGGAGCTGCGCCGGCGCGCGCAGGTGATCATCCTCTCCGACACCTTCGAGCAATTCGCGCAGCCGCTGATGCGGAAGATGGGCTGGCCGACGCTCTTCTGCCACCGACTCGTCGTGGAGAAGGACCGCATCACCGGCTACCAGCTGCGGCTCCCGGACCAGAAACGCCGGGCCGTCGAGGCACTGCAGGCCCTGAACTACCGCGTGATCGCGGCGGGCGACTCCTACAACGACACGACGATGCTGGGTCAGGCCGACCACGGTTTCCTGTTCCACGCGCCCGAGAACGTCGTGCGCGAGTTCCCCCGCTTCCCTGCCCTCAACTCGTACCCCGACCTCCTGCAGCGCATCAGCGCCTGCCTTTGAAGGAATTCCGGGAGCTCGATCCCGGAAAAGAGTGAGGGCCGCCTACCCCTAGGCGGCCCTCGCACCTAACACCAAGCAAACCATTGAACTACCACGAGGTAGACGCCCCGCCCCTGCGAACGTTCAAAAGCTGTGAAAAAATCTGAGGGAATTTTCCGGCAGAAACGGGAACCGTGTCCGGTATAATTCTTAATTCCTTCCTATCAACGTGTTGTAAAACTGTTCGCCGATGAAAACCTCCGTAAAATTAATTCCCTTCGCGCTCCTCAACGTCATCGCGTGCGCTGCCGATTTTATGGCCGAGCAACCCGCCGAGTTTGCGCGCTGCGTTCCGGCCGACGCCAAGGTCACCAAGCTCGCGGGCGGATTCGGCTTCATCGAGGGACCGGTCTGGGTGAAGGACGGCGGCTACCTCGTGTTCAGCGACATCCCCCGCGACGTTCTGCACAAGTGGACGCCCTCCGGAAGCGTGACCACGTTTCGCCAGCCGAGTCGCAACACGAACGGCAACACCATCGACGCCGCCGGCCGCCTGCTCAGCTGCGAGCACAGCGGGAGGCGCGTCGCGGTCACGGAAAAGGACGGCACGCTCCGCACCCTGGTGGACGCGTTCGAGGGGAAAAAACTGAACTCGCCCAACGATGTCGTCGTGAAATCCGACGGCACGATCTGGTTCACCGATCCCGAGTACGGCCTGAAGACGAACCCGCAGACCAAACGGAGAGAAGGCAAGGAACAGCCGGGCAATTTCGTCTACCGCCATGACCCGCGTACCGGAAGCATCACGGCGGTGGCCCGCGACTTCGACCAACCCAACGGGCTGGCCTTCTCGCCGGACGAACGGCGGCTCTACGTCGCCGACTCCGGCAAGCCGCGCCATATCCGGGTCTTCGACGTCGCCGCCGACGGCACCCTCTCGGGCGGCTCAGTGTTCTGCACCATCGACAAGGGAGGCCCCGACGGCATCCGCGTCGACACCGAGGGACGGGTGTGGTCGAGCACCGGCGACGGCGTGCAGGTCTTCGGGACCGACGGCCGGCGCGTGGGCCGGATCCTCCTGCCAGAGGGAGCGGCCAACCTTTGCTTCGGTGGCGAGGATGGCCGCACGCTCTTCATGACCGCGCGGACCTCGCTATATTCGGTGCGGACGGCGATCGGCGGCGCCAGCCGCTGAACGCGGCTCCGCCGCGGAATTCGCCACCCGGCCGGATCCGAGCGTCACAACCGCGGTTATAACCCATACGGCCGGACCCGTCATTGACACCCATGCCGCTGGCTACATTTTTGTAGCACAATGAAGACCGCGACCGTCCGCGACCTGCGCAACCACTACACGCGGCTGCTGGGCTGGATCGCGGCCGGGGAGGAAGTGGCAGTGAGCCGACGTGGACGCGTGATTGCTCGGCTGGTGCCCGAATCGGCCAAACAGTCCGGGCGAGTGGACTGGCGGAGCAGCGCGGCACGGCGCATGAACAAGTCGGCCCTTCCCCGCCTGAGTGCCGCCAACGCCGCGGCCCTGCTGGCCGAAAGCCAGGACAGCCGATAGGGCGCCGTGGTCTGTTGCGACACGAGCTTCCTGTTCTCGCTCTATGGGCGGGACGCCCACACCGAACGCGCGCTAGGGCTCGTGACGAAGTTGTCGGCACCGCTGACGCTCACCCTGCTGAACGACTACGAGCTGCGGAACGCGGTGCGCTTCGGGGTCTTCCGGCGGGTGATCGGCGCGACCGCGGGAGCGGAGATCATCGCCGCCTTCGACTCGGACCTGGCGGGCGGGAAGCTGATCCTCGATCCGACGAACCTGACGCAGGTGATGCACGAGGCGAAGCGGCTCTCAGCGGCTTACACCGAGACAGCCGGACACCGCTCGTTCGACATCCTGCACGTGGCGGCGGCGTCGCATCTGAAGGCCCGGATCTTCCTCTCGTTCGACGCAAACCAGCGGGAACTCGCGCGGGCGGTCGGCCTGAAGACGATGCCGTGAACGGAATGCGGCCGGTCTGACAGGCCGCTGCGCAACCCAGCCGAAGCGCCGTTTCCGGCGGACAAGGCGCTGCACCGCCGCCTGCTACAGCAAGTCGGCGGCGAGCTCGGCGAGCTTGGAGCGCTCGCCCTTCGTGAGCTTCACGTGGGCGGCGATCGACTGCCCCTTGAGGCGGTTGTGGGTATAGACGAGCCCGTTGCTGCGCGAGTCGACGTAAGGGTTGTCGATCTGCGCCGGGTCCCCGATCAGCACAATCTTTGAACCCTCGCTGATGCGCGTGATGACCGTCTTCACCTCGTGCGGCGTGAGCTGCTGCGCCTCGTCGAGGATGAAGAAACGCCGCGCGATCGAACGGCCGCGGATGAAGGCCAGCGCCTCGATCTCCACCATCCCGCTGCGCAGCAGGCGCTCGTAGGGCTTGATGACCGGCCCATGCCCACCGCCCGACGCGCTCGCGTGCGCCGGCTGGGGCGAGGTCATCGAGGAAAGAAAATGCGCGTCGTGCTTCTTCTGCTTCTTCCGGGAAACTTTCTTCGCGGCGAACTGCGGGTCCTTCGGTGGCTTGGACGGGATCAGCACCTCCAGCGCGTCGTGGTAGGGCTGCAACCACGGCCGCATCTTCTCCTCGAGCGAGCCCGGGAGGAAGCCGATGTCCTTCCCCAGCGCGATCACGGGCCGAGAGATCGACACGCCGTCGTAGCGTGAATGTTCGTCATGGGTCTGATGCAGCGCACAGGCGGTAGACAGCAGGGTCTTGCCGGTGCCGGCCTTTCCGAAGCAGGTGACGATCGCAACGCTGTCGTCGAGCAGCGCGTCCATGAGGAACTGCTGCTCGAGGTTGCGCGCGCGGATCGGGATGCCGCCCGGGGCCTTCACGAAATCGGGGAGCCGTAGCCGCCGCACCACGCCGTCGCCGCCGTAGCGCGCCGGCATCGTCTTGCCCTCGTCGGACCGCAGCAGGACGTACTCGTTGAGGTAAAGCGGCTTCGCCGCGGCGGAGCCGATCTCGAACGCTCCCTCGGAACAGAAGCGCTGCAGCTCGTAGATGCTAACGGTGATCTCCCGGTAACTCGCCTCCTCGTCGGCCGCCGGAACCTTGTCATTCAGGTAGTCGTCGGATTCGAGCCCGACGGCGCGAGCCTTGAGCTGCACGTTCACGTCCTTCGTGACGAGAATGGTGGGCGGCGGATAGCTCTCCTGCACGAACAGCGCCGCGGCGATGATGCGATTGTCCTTCTTCGACAGGTCGGGCAGCACGGCCCGCAACCGGTCCATCGCCGGAGAACGCAGACCCGGATCGGCCAGATAGGGATTGATGATGATGGAAAGCGTGCCGCCGTTCTCGAGCTCGACGCCCTCGTGCATCGAACGGGTATCGGGCAGCAGCTCTTGCAGGATCCGGTGCACGCGGCGGGCGTTGCGACCGCGCTCGGTGGACTGCTCGGCCTTGATGGCGTCGAGCTCCTCAAGGACCTCCACGGGAATCGCGAGGTTGTTGTCCTCAAATTTGAAGACGCACTGCGGGTCGTGGAGCAGGACATTCGTGTCGAGCACGAAGGTCTTTACCTTGGCCGATACCTTTAACCGCGAGAGGGGGGCCTTCGCCCCACGCAAGGTTTCCATCGGTGGGATGTGAGTAGCTTGTGAACAACTGAGGATGGGTCACGCGGGTTGTCGACTCCGGATTTCGCCGTGACCGGTTTGTCACTCCAAGGCCGGCGGCTGCTGGCGCATCGGCAAATCTGCGCCTCTGCTCCCCATCGCGAATAGGCGGGACCGCTTCCGCGCTCGTCTCCCGCCAAAGGCACCGCTTGATCGGCCCTCAGCAGCTCCGAATCCCCCTCATCGCCATGAAACGCCGCCGCTTCCTCGCCCGCGCCGCCGCCGCCGGCGCCCTCCCCCTCGCCCCGCGCGCCGCGCAAGCCGCCGCCGCGTCCGAAGCACCTGCTTCAAAGGGAGTCAGCGCCGGAGACATCACCGCGGAAGCTCTGGCGGCAGCTGAACGCGTGGCAGGAATCGACCTGCCCGCCGACAAGCGCCCCGCGCTCGTCCGCGAGGTCGCCTCTCGCGCCGCCGCCTACCGCGAGGTGCGCCGGAAATCTTTGCCCAATGCGCTGGCCCCGGCGTTGACCTTCCACCCGCGCTCAACCGCCAAGGCGGGCACTGCCGCAACGGCTCCGGCTAAGCACGACTGGAGTCCGCCCGAGGCCAAGCGACCGGCGTCAGCGGAGGATCTCGCGTTCCTGCCCGTCGCCCACCTCGCGGCGCTGCTGCGTTCCGGCCGGGTGACTTCCCGCGAACTCACCGAACTTTTCCTCGAACGCCTGCGGCGCCTCGATCCCGTGCTGCAGGCGGTCGTGAACCTGACCCCGGAGCGGGCGTTCCAACAGGCCGACGCCGCCGACGCCGAGCTGCGGGCCGGGCGCTGGCGCGGCCCCCTGCATGGCGTGCCGTGGGGCGCAAAGGACCTTCTCGCGGTGCGGGGCTACCCGACGACCTGGGGCGCGCGGACGTTCCGCGAACAGACCTTCGACACCGATGCGGAAGTGGTGCGGCGCCTCGACGCGGCGGGCGCGGTGCTGGTGGCGAAGCTCTCGCTCGGCGCGCTGGCGTACGGGGCAGACTGGTTTGGCGGCCAGACGAAGTGCCCGTGGAACATCGCGCTGCCCTCGTCGGGATCGTCGGCCGGGTCCTGCGCGGCGGTGTCGGCCGGGTTGGTGCCGTTCGCGATCGGCTCGGAGACGCTCGGATCCATTGTGTCCCCCTGCACGCGCAACGCGGTGACAGGACTGCGGCCGACTTACGGCCGCGTGAGCCGCGCCGGGGCGATGGCGCTGGCGTGGTCGATGGACAAGATCGGCCCGATCGCGCGCACGGTCGAGGACTGCGCCCTCATCTTCGCCGCAATCCACGGCGCGGACCCGGCGGACCCGACGGCGGTGGACGCGACGTTCGATTGGCGTCCCGTGCCCACGCTGCGCGGGATGCGGATCGGCCACGTCGAGGCGCAGTTCACGGCGGAAGGCGAGTGGCGGGAGGCGCACCGGGCGGTGTTGGAAACGCTGCGGAGCCTCGGCGCGGAGCTGGTGCCCGTGGAAAAACCGGCCGTGCCGGGACGTGTCGTGAGCACCATCCTGAGCGCGGAGGCGGCCGCCGCGTTCTCCGATCTCACGCTTTCCGGCGAGATCGACGACATCCTAGAGCCGCGACCGAGCAACTGGGCGAAGTCGATGCGCGAGTCGCGGTTCATCCCCGCGGTGGAGTACATTCAGGCGAACCGCGTGCGCACGGACCTGATCCGGGCGACCGAGGACATGTTCATGCGTCAACGACTCGACGCCTGGGTGACGCCTGCCTTCGGCGACCACCTCTCCCTTACCAACGTCACCGGCCACCCCGCGGTGTGCGTTCCGGCGGGCTTTACGCCCGTGAAGGACCAACCCGCCGCTTCCCCGCGCCGCAACGCCACGGCCGTAACCTTCCACGCCCCGCTGTTCGCCGACGACCGCGCGCTGCACGTCGCGCAGGCCTTCCAGCAGGCCACGACCTGGCACTCGCGGCGCCCGCCTGTGGCGTGAGCCGCCTGCAACCGACCTGCTCTTCCCGCGGTTGCACCGCGCCCCGAACCCGCTTTGGTCCCTACACACCTCAGCCGACGACCATGAACCTGAACTGCCCCCGGATCCTCCGCTTCGCCCTCACCCTCGCACCTGCGCTCCTCGCCCTCGCGACCTCACTCCCGGCGCAGACCGCCCCGACCCCACCGCCGCGCGAGGAGACCGTCGAACTCTCGCCGTTCATCATCGCCACCGAGCGTGACACCGGTTGGTCGGCCAACGACACCCTTTCGGCCAACCGCACGAAGCAGGCCCTCAAGGACGTGCCGGTGAACATCGACGCGATCACGCGCGACTTCATGGAGGACCTCGGCCTCGACTCGGCCGACGACGTCGCGCTCTTCGTGGCCAACGTCTACGCCCTGCCGATCATGGAGAACGACAACCACAAAGGTAACTTCTCCTTCCGCGGCCTCGCCCAGACGAACAACGTGAGCCGGAACTACTTCCGCTGGTACATCCCGAGCGACACCTACAACGTCGAGCGCATCGACTTCGGCAAGGGCTCCAACTCGCTGATCTTCGGCGAAGTCGAGCCGGGCGGTCAGGGCGCCGTCTTCACCAAGCGCCCTCTCCTCCGCAACTTCGGCGAGGTCTACGCCCAGTACAACAGCGAGGGGGCGTACCGCTTCCAGTTCGACGTGAACCGCAAGCTGCGCCCGAACCTCGCGCTCCGCGTCAACGCCGTGCGCCGCCTCCAGCGCACGTTCCAGGACGCGTCCGACTACCGCTTCGGCGGCGAGACGATCGCGCTCGCGTGGCAGCCTTTCCGCCGGACGGGCGTGCGCATCGAGTACGAACAAGGGGAATACGAGAACGTGCGCGGTTTCGCAGGCATCTGGGTGCGCGAGAATTCCGCGCGCAGCCGCGCCTTCGGCATCGCCGGCACCTACTACACCTCCGACCGGGAGTGGATCATCTCGACCACCCTGCCGGTCGCCGACCGCACCTCCTCCCTCAACCCCTCGGGCGGTTCACCCTCGCTCCTCGAGGGCGGTTTCTTCGACGTGAAGATGCTCAACGCCGCCGGCGCCGTCACCGGCGTGAAGCGCATCAACGGCTTCCCGAAGCATTACAACATCCGCGGCTCCTTCGACAACCACAGCCGCCCGTTCCGCACCTGGTCCGCCACGGTCGAGCAGCAGTTCGGACCCATCAGCACCGAGGTCGCCTACAATTTCCAGACTCAGCAGGAAGAGCGGAACGACAACGCCTTTGACCAGACCATCAGCGTCGACGTCAACGGCCGCCCCTACATCGACAGCCGCGGCGACCGGAAGTGGTTCCGCAATGACGTTCACTCCTTCCGCGGTTCCGCCGTCTACAAGTTCAACCGCTTCTCCTGGATGGAGCAGTTGCTCGTCGCGGGCGCCGAATACCGCGAGGACCAGACCCTCAACCTGCGCTGGCAGTACTTCAACATCGCCCCCGCCCTCGCCGGCACCGCGAGTGCCATCAACACCACCAACGACCGCCTCGTCCTGCGCCTCTACATGGACGATCCGCAGTTCTACTCCCGCGCCGTCTTCGACCGCATGCAGAAGGACGGTCTGCCCACCACTCCCGCCGTGAACATGGTGCCGCTCCGGTACTTCGCCTCCGGGACCTCGGCCGCCGACGGCACCGCCTGGCGCCAGACCTACTCCACCTCCATTTCCGCCAGCGGACGCTACCTCAAGGGGCGCGTGCAATCGCTCGCCGGCGCCCGCACCGACTGGGGCCGTACCTGGGACTACTACGCCGTGCGCAAGGAAGGCCGCTGGGCCGAGGACATCCAGCCGCCCAACCGCGCCGACGCGCTGCCCGGCGAATACCTCCAGAACCGCGCGCTACGCCAGGCCCAGACCACCTACTCCGGCGGACTCACCGTGGCGCTCAATAAGGACATCAACCTCTACACGATCTATTCCGAGTCCTTCCGTTTCCAGGACGCCCGCACTTACGACCGCGTGACGATCGGACCCATCGCAGGCGTGACCAAGGAGATCGGGCTCAAGGGCGCCCTGTGGTCCGACCGCGCCGCGTTCACCTTCGGCCTCTTCGAGATCGACCGGCAGAACGTCGTCCGCTCGTGGAACAACATCATCCCCTTCACCGACACCCAGACCGAGGACCTGATGAATCCCAACGACGTCCTCCCCGGCGACCCGCGCTACAAGTACCGAGAGCCCGGCACCGCCAGCGCCGCGCGCAATTACACCGCCACCGAGAAGTCCAAGGGAGCCGACCTCACGCTCAGCTTCCGGCCGACCCGCAGCCTCCAACTGCGCTTCACGGTCGGCTACGCCGATGTGTTCAGCCAACCCGACCTCTCCTCCTTCCGCGGCTACTACGAAGCCGCTGTGAAGCGCGGCAACGAGAGCCCTTCCCTCCTCGCCGACGCCAAGCTCCTGCTCGACACCCTCGACATCGCCGACCGGGCGACCGGCGCCCGCGCCGCCCCGTGGTCCGCCAGCTGGGTGGCCGACTACGGCTTCAGCCGCGACTCCGCCCTCCTGCGCGGAATCCGCGTCGGCGTGAACGGCGTCTGGCGCGACGACTACCTCTTCGGCCTGCCCGCCGGCCAGCAGATGATCGGCGGCAGCACGCACCTCGTGAACGCCTATGTGATGCGCGACCAGAAGCTCTGGGGTCAGCAGGTGCGCGTGCGCGCCGGCGTGCGCAACCTCACCGACCTCGAGAACGGCGGCATCCGCAAGACCGGCTTCACCACGATGTCCGACGGCCGCAACGTCTACCGCTACTCGTACGTGATGCCCGCGCAGTACGACCTTTCGGTCAGCGTGAAGTTCTGACGCGCCGCGCGGCGCCGGCCGTCACGCGGCCCCATAGGCAACACCGGCAGGACCGCCCGGGGGCCGATGCCCCCGTCTAGGCGGTCCGGGCTTCCTTCCAAGCACCGAAGCCCTTGGCGATCGGCGCCGGCGCGCCTTTGACAGCGGAAACAAAAGGCCGCAGCACATCGTCAGGCCCCTTTCCCCATGCCGACCACGCCCCTGCCCCTGCGGCGCGCAGCCGCTCGCCTTATCCGAATCGGTCTCGTCGCGACCCTCGTCGCGGCGTTTACCAGCCGCGCCGCCGACGCCCCGGCCGGTATCATCACCGGCAGCGTGAGCAACACCGTCACCCGCAACCTCCTCGAAGGCGCGCGGGTGGAGGTCGCCGCGCTCGGTTTGTCGGCGCTCACCGACGCCAGCGGGCAATACCGCCTCACCGGCGTTCCCGCGGGAACCCATGAGGTTACCGCGTCATACATCGGTCTCGATCCGCTCCGGGCCGCGGTCGCCGTCGCCTCCGGCGCCACCGCCACGCGGAACTTCGACCTGAGCAGCGGGGTGTACCAGCTCGACACGTTCAAGGTCACCGGTGAGCGCGAGGGCAATGCGCTCGCGCTGACCGCGCAGAAGAACGCCCCCAACGTGAAGAACATCGTGGCGATCGATGCCTACGGAAACCTGCCGAATATGAACGCCAGCGAGCTCGCGATCCTGCTTCCGGGCGTCGCCGGGACCGTCAACGACGAGGGCAACTACAACGCCATGAACATCCGCGGCGTAGCCTCATCTCTCAACACCATCACCGTCGACGGCGCCCTGCTCGGCAGCCAGGGAGGCGCCGCCCGTGCCACCCGCATCCACACCCTCACCGGCTCGATGTTCGAGAGCTTGGAGCTCACCAAGGGCCACACGCCCGACAAGGGCGCCGATTCGCTCGGCGGCACCATCAACCTCAAGAGCCGCTCACCGCTCAACCAGAAGGAGAAGCGTCGTGTCACCTTCAACTTGTCCACCCGCATCGCGCCCTCCTTCACGGAGCAGATCCCCATGCGCGAACGCCACCGCGCCCACCCGCTGCTCAACGTCGCTTGGCAGGAGGTGTTCGGCGTCCTCGGCGAGGAGCGCAACCTCGGCGTCGCGGTCAACCTGTTCTACAGCGAGCAGGCCGTCGGCAATTTCGGCACCGCGCGAAACTTCCAGACCACCTCCACCCAGCCTGCGTACCTCTGGGACTATTCGACCGAGGACAATTACAACAACCGCAAGCAATCGAGCATCAACGCCAAGTTCGACTATCGCCTCTCCGCCTCGACCAAGGTCTCGCTCAACACGATCTACAACGACGCCTTCGAGCGCTTCCGGCTGCGCTACGGCTTCCGCGCCTTCACCGGATCGGCCACCGTCGTCCCGAACGCCACCTCCGGCATCGTCCCGGGCTTCACCAACCGCGTCACCGAGGTACGCGCCGTGGCGGGCTCGACCGTCGATATCACCTCCCAGATGTCGAATTTCTTCCATCGCCAGCGCCACATCGACCTCAACGTCGAGCACAAGTGGGGACCCCTCGAGGCCGACTACGGCTGGGCCCTCAGTGTCGACCACATCAACGGCGGCGGCGGCGACGGCGGCGTGCTCGTCAACCGCAACATCGCCCCCGTGGGCTGGATCCTCGACCGCACGCAATCGGACCTCTTCCCGAAATTCATCCAAACCGCCGGGCCCGACCTGCGCCTCGCCGCCAGCTACCGGCCCAATAGCTTCAACTTCGCCGACACCAAAGCCATCCACGAGCCGCGCGAGCTTCGCGCCAACCTCAAGTACAAGCTGCCGGTCGCGATGAACCTCGTGGTCAAGACCGGCGCCCGCCTGCGGGTCGAGAAAGTCGAGGATCGGAGCAAGTCCCGGCGCTACAACTTCACGGGACAGAACTCAGCCCAGCTGCCAACCGACCCGAGCATCATCACTCACGGCGACCTCAAGACCGGCCTGAAGATTCCCGCCTGGAGCGCCAACGCCATCGCTCGGGGCCGCACCCCGATCGAGGCCACTCTCTGGTCCGAGGACCGCTACTTCGCCGAACAACAGAAGTTCACCAACACCCGCGGCGCGACCGAAACCGTCACCGCCGGTTACATCATGACGCAGGGCAACATCGGCCGCACCGGCTTCCTCGCCGGCGTACGCACCGAGAAAACCGAGGACGAGAGCTGGGGCTGGGTGCGGTCACGGGTGCCCACGACGGCGGCGCAGCAGCTCGCCGACCCGGTAGGTTCCGCCCAGAAGGACTATGCGGGCAACCGGCGCGAACTGAGCGGCAGCTACACCAAGTCCTTCCCGAGCATCCACCTCACGCAGGACCTGATGCCCAACCTCAAGGCCCGCCTCGCCTGGTCCAACAGCTTCGGCCGGCCACCGCTGAGCGGCTTCTACCCGAGCGAGACCGCCAACGATACCGCCCGCACCCTCACGGTGCCGAACCCCGGCCTGCGTCCGCAGACCTCCGAAAACTGGGACACGACCCTCGAGTATTACTTCGAGCCCGTGGGCAACCTCTCCGTCGGCTGGTTCCGCAAGACGATCCGCGACTACTTCATCAGCGGCATCCAGAACGGCATCGTCGGCACCGGAGCCGACAACGGCTACGGTGGCGAATACGCGGGCTACACGATCCTCACCCAGGCCAACCTGGGCACCGCCAACATCAAGGGCTGGGAATTCAGCTACCTGCAGCAGTTCACCTTCCTGCCCGGGTTGCTCCGCGGGCTGTCCCTGTCGGTCAACTACACCCTGCTCGACACCAGCGGCGACTTCGGCGGCACCGTCCAGCGCACGACCGGCCAGGTGCCGGGCTTCATCCCGCGCTCCGGCAACGTCAGCCTCGGCTGGCGCCACCGCACGTTCAGCGCCCGTGTCACCGCCAACCGCGTCGGCGACTACATCCGCAACTTCACCGCCGTAGGTTCCGGCGCGAACCTCTACACCGAGGCCCGTATGGTCGTGAACGCCGGCCTCGCCTACCAATGGCGGCCGTCCATCGGTTTCACGGTCGACGTGCAAAACGTATTCAACGAGGGCCAGCGCTGGTACCGCGGTATCCCCGACCAGATGGCGCAGATCTACATTCCGGGCACGACCGTCACCTTCGGAGTCAGCGGTCGCTTTTGATTCCCGAGCGCGCGGTCGAAAGATACGTCTGCCACGCTTGCGTTCCGGGCAACATCCCTGACCTTCGTGTCAGGAATGATCCGCCGCCACCTTTTTGCGCTCGTTGCTGGGATCGCCCTCTGCTGCCCGTCCTCGCCGGCGGCGGAGACGCGGCTTCATCCGGCGGATGAATGGCGGCTGCCAGCACCGAGCGACGGGAACTCAGCCATCGTATGGCACGGGGGACGTCTCGTCGTCTTTACATCCGACGGCGCGACCCCGCGCGTGAGCTACGCCTCCGCCGCCGGCGAGACCTGGGAAACGCACGAGATCCGCTTCACCAACCTCGCCGACCGCACTGTCTGGATCGAGTCCGCCTGGGTCGATGCATCGGGGGCCATCCTCGCCTGGTACCACCATGAACCGTGGGGAATGTACGAGGACTCGCTGCTCACGGCCCCGAGTATCGGCGCCGCAGTCTCCGAGGATGGCGGCCGCACCTTCAAGGACCTCGGCCTCATCCTCACTTCCGGCGACCCCCTGGATGACGACGCGGAGAACGGCTACTTCACCGGCGGGCACGGCGACTTCACGGTGGTGCCGGACCGCGAGGGGAAATTTTTCTACTTCGTCTTCACCAACTACGGCGGCCCGCCGCGTCGGCAGGGAGTGGTCCTCGCCCGACTGGCCTTCGACGATCGCTTCGAGCCGGCCGGAAAGGTGAGGAAGTACTTTGACGGCGAATGGGATGAGCCCGGACTCGGAGGAAAGGTCACCCCGGTGCTACCGGCGACCCGCGCGTGGCGCCACGCGGATCCGCAGTCCTTCTGGGGTCCGTCGGTTCACTGGAACACCCACCTCCGACGCCACGTGGTGTTGCTTAACCGTACCAGCGGCGGCCCACGCTGGGCCCAGGACGGCATCTACATCGCCTACGTGCGCGACCTGGCCGATCCAGGCTCATGGACAACGCCGGTCAAGTTGCTGGACGTCGAGGATCTGCCCGGTGCACACGCGTTCTACCCGCAGGTCATCGGAACGGAGTCGGGAGGCTCCGACTCCGAGGCCGGCCGCGTGGCGCGCCTTTTCATCCATGGAGTTTCGACCCGGGAAATCGAATTCCGCGCGGCTCCCAGCGGAACCTTGCCTTCGGCCCCACCCCGAAGCGGACAGCCGGAACCAGGTCGACCCGATTCCTGAATCCGTCGGCGGGCCCGCGGGGCAACCGCCACCCGGGTCCCGGCGAGGCTTCCACCGGATCGATCGATCAGGGGGCGGCAGCAGGAAAAAGCGCCAGCGGCGTCTGGGCTCAGTTTCGTGCCGGTTCCTGAGCCGGGCGGATGAGTAACACGAGTGCGCCGGAGAAGAGCGCGATGCCACCAAAGACGCCGAAGATGAGGTTCAGAGCGACGCCGTGGTCGCGCAGCCAACCGAAGGCCCAGTCGCCGAAGCCACCGCAGCTGATGCTCACGAGGTTCATGATCCCGTAGCCGGTCGCGCGCCACTCGGGCCGCGCGATCTGGCAGAGGATGGGCATGTTGTTGCAGTCGAAGAATCCCCAGCCGAGCCCGAAGATCGCGAGGCCGATGATCGCGACGGTCAGGGTGTCGGCATTGCCCACGCTGAACAGCGCCGGCAGGAACAGCAGCATCCCGATGGCGCTGGTGTAGATCCGGCCGCGCGAGGTGGTCTGCATCCACTTGTCGGCGAGCGCGCCGCCGATGAGCACGCCGATGATCGAGGCGATCTGCACGTAGAGGATCGCACTGACGCCGGCCTTGCCCTGGCCGAGGCTGAACTTCTCGCGCAGGATCTCAGGCATCCAGTCGCGCACCACCCAGCCGGCGATCGCAGGCAGCGTGAAGTAGAGGACGAGCAGGATGAAGTTCCGGTTGCCCAGCAGCCCGCGGAACACCGAGGAGGCAGGCTCGCGCGGCGCATCAGGCGTGACGGTGACCTCGCGCGGCGGCTCGCGCAGGGCCGCGAGCAGCGGCAGCGCGTAGATCACGCCGATCATCCCGCACGTGGAGAAGGCCCAGCGCCAACCATGGTCGGGGGAGTCGGCCGCGTAGCCCGCGAAACCACCGAGGATCTGACCGATGTAGATGCCGGTCTGGTGAGCACCCACCGCCCGCGAGCGGGTCGAGCCGAAGTGATACTCCGAGATGAGCGCGAGGGCGCACGGGATGTAGAAAGCCTCGCTGATCCCCATCAGCGCGCGCGCCGCGACCAACTCGTTGAAGGTGGTCACGTGCCCGGTCCACCACGTCACCGCCGACCACACGAAGAGGCTGCCCGCGATCACGTAGCGCTTGCTGAAGCGGTCCGCGATGTAGCCGCCGAAGGGACTCAGCGCGGCATAGGTCCACTTGAAGCAGCCGAGCACGAAACCCCAGTCGGCCTTGTTCGCGATGGTGGGGATGTCGCCCACCATCGAGGCCTTCATGGTGGCAAGCATCTGCCGGTCGAGGTAGTTGAGCAGCGCGACAGGAAAAAGCAGCGCGACGACGTACCACGCGTAGCGCGCGGCGTTGGCGGGGGTGGGCATGGAAGGGGTGGCCAGGAGCGGAAAGGGTACCCGCTACGGACGCGAGCGCGGGTTTTTCACCTGATAGAAGAATCCGTCCTCGGCGCCGATCAGCAGATCGGCCGGCCCGCCGGCGGCGCGGCGGAACGCGGTCGGCTTCGTGGCATGTCCCGCGAGGACGTGCGAGCTGACCGGCCCCTCGTCCCGGAAACGCCAGCGGCCCTGAGCGTCGCGGCCGAGGCCGCGCAGGAAGTTCACGTTGGGAGCGCTGTTCATCATCAGGTCGGCGACGCCGTCGCCGTCCCAATCGGTGATGCAGAACGTGCGCCGACCACCACGGCCGTTCACGCCGTCGTTGATGCGCAGGAGGCCGGATTCCTTGTTCTGAGGCAGGCCGTTGCTGTTGAACACCGAGGCGCCCTCGCTCCAGAAGACCCGCTGGGCAGCGGAAAGCGTGAGCGAGCCGTCGGCCGCCCGGCGACGCTCGAACAGCGCGAGGTAACCCTCGTGGTCGGACATCACGAGGTCCATGAGGCCGTCACCGTTCCAGTCGATCATCTGCGGCGTGGTGCGCCACTGGGTGACGAACTCGCGGCCGGCGGGATTCCACCAGTTCCAGGCCGGCTTGGGGGAAACGGTGCCGGGGGCGACCTCGACCGGCCGCGCGGGCGCGAGCCGCGGCGCGGTGCGGGTGCCGACGTTGCGGTACCAGACGACCTTGCCCCAGATGCCGTTGGTCATGATGTCGGCCAATCCGTCGCCATCCCAGTCGGCCACGCTAAGGATGGAGTAACCCCACTTCGCCTCGGCGGGGCCCTGGATGGAACCATTTGGGCCAGCCTCCTCGCGGATAAGCTTTCCTCCCGCCGAGAGGTACACCGGCGGAGCCCAACGGGTCGGGGAGCCGCCCAGATTCTCGATGAATCCGATGTAGCCGGCGGTGTTGCCGCTGACGAGATCCTCGTCGCCGTCGCCGTCCCAATCGACCGCGTAGGGCGTGGCGAGCGCGCCGAACTTCACGTCGGCCGCGAACTGCCGGAAATACCGCGGCGCCAGGAATTGCGGCAGGCCACCGGCCGCCTTGCCCGTGTGCTCGATGAACGCCACGCGGCCGTCCTCATCGCCGCAGACGATGTCGAGGTCGCCGTCACCGTCGAAGTCCACCGCGATCGGCGTGATCATGCACAAGTCCATGCGCAACGGGCCGCCCGCGGCCATGAGGGGCCGCCCTGCGGCGTAAACGGGCCGCGTGCGGGTACCGGTGTTCTCGTGATACGTGAAGCCGTCGAGGAACTCGCCGCAGAGCAGGTCGAGATCGCCGTCGCCGTCGAAGTCGCCCCACATCGGCGACGGCATGCCGAACGGATCCACGGGCCGGCCGCCGGCCATTACCTTCTCGGGCGCGGCGTAGGCGGGCTTCTCCGTCGTGCCCGTGTTGCGCATGAGGTACACGTACCCGTGCAACGGCCCGCGGGTCCACTCGCCGCGGGCGTTGAACGCCGCGTCCCAGCCGTAGTCGCCCCAGAAATCGATGCCGATCGTGAGGTCGACCGCGCCGTCGCCGTCGTAATCCACGAGCTTCCACTGGTTCTGCCGGATATTGCCCGGCTGGGAGTGGATCGCCTCCGGCGCCGCCAACCGAACCGGCTGGTTGAACTGCGACTTCCGGAAATCCGGGAAAACGTTCCCGCGGAACCGGTAGGTCTCGCCCTGCTTGACCGACGCCGTCGCGGTGACGACGGGAGCGCCCGTGACGTACGAGATGCCCGCCGAGGGAGCGGATTTCCCGATGAGCACGGCGGGCTTGAAGACCGGCAGCTTCAGCTGCGGATCGTACGTGCCGCTGTTCTCGAAGAACCACGTGCCGTTGTACGGCTTGTCGGTGCAGACCACGACGAGGTCCATCAGACCGTCGCCGTTGTAGTCCATGGGCAGCGGCCAGGCCCAGAGCCCGACGCCGAGGTCGGCGAGCGCGCCGGGGTTATTGTAGGCGAGGCGCGGCAGCGTCTCGTCGGCGGCGCGGGCGGTCGAGAACGCGAGCGCGAGAGCGGCGACGCGAGAAAACAGGCGGGGTGACTTCATGGTCGTTAAGGCAAAGAAGCGGCGGGGAGGGCCTCAGAAGCGGCCGCTGATGCCCATCGTCCACGTCACGCCGTTGATGATGGTGCGCTCCATCTGGGAGGGAACGAAACGGTAGAACGCCTGCGGCTCGTTGGTGAGGTTGGAGATATCCCAGAAGAGCTGGGTGTTGGGCCGCAGCTGCCAGGTGAAGCCGAGATCGGTCACCGTGCGGGCATAGCGGTACTGGTTGCGCGCGGGGGTCGCGGCGCTGAACGAATTGATGTAGGAACCGTGGTAATTCGTCCGCACGCGTACGCCAAGGGCGCGGTAGCGCCACGACAGGTTCGCATTGGCGGTCCGCGGGATGAAGCCGGCCACCTGGTTGGTGTTGAGGTAGGTCGTGCCGGCGAAGACCCCGTGGGTGCGGAGCCAGGTGTAGTTGGCGGAGAAGCCGAGCGTGCGGAGAAGCCCCGGCAGGAAGGTGAACTGCTGCTGGTAGGAAATCTCCCAGCCGTTGACCGTGGCCGAGCCCGCGTTGGCGCTCTGCAGGATCTGGAAATTCGCGTAGTCGCCGTTGTAACCGTTGTCGGCCCCGGTGGCGACGCGCCCGCCGTCGATGCCGCCCACGATGTAGTCGCGGATCTGCTTGTGGAACCAGCCGACGGAAAGGAGCCCGACGGGCTCGAAGTAATACTCGAGCGCGGCGTCCCATTCGCGGGCATACTGGGGCTTCAGTCCGGGATTATTGATGGTGAGCGTCTGCGCGGCCTCGTTGGGAGTCTCGTTGGGCAGGAGGTTCGAGGGCTGGGCGCGGCCGAAGCTCGTCGACCAGGACAGCCGCGCCTTGAGGGCTCGCGTGAGGTCGTAAGAGAGGTGCGCGCTCGGGAAGGCGTCCGTGTAATCGCGCCGAATGCGGCGGCCGTTGGCGGCGTAGTCGCGGCGCGCGGAACCCGCCGGATCGGCCGTCTGCTGCGCGGCGGTGCTGAGCACGCGGGCGCGCACATAGCCGAAGGCGTCGACCTCCGTGCGTTCCTGCCGCACGCCGCCGAGGAAGCCGAGCGCTCCCGCCCGGCCCTGCGTCATCACGTACCCGGCGGTGACGCCTTCCGTGAGCTCACGGGAGTTGATGAAGCGCTGCGCTTCCCGGAAATAATTATCCTCGGTCCAGAGCGCGGCGTCGACCGGCGCGTAGTCGCGGATGAGCGCGGCCGTCTCAAACATCGGCGGGGCGAAACCGGTGCGCTCGCTCATCCACGTCACGATCGAAGGGTCGGCGGCGAACGGGCGCGTGCCGCCGGCGTAGGCCCAGCGGCGGTCGCGGTTGGAAATGCCCGAGACCTGCTCGCGCCAGCTGAAGCCGGCCTTGAGGGAGGCCTTGAGCGCGAGCGGCAGCGCATAGGCGGCGTCGGCCCGCAGGCCCCTCACTTCGGAAACACGGCTGCTGTCGCGGGCGTTGAGCTGCCCGTTGGGACGGTAGTTGGCGATGTTCCGGTAATCGGGACCCTCAGTCTGCGTGAACGCCGGGTAGAGGTCGGAGGCGGTGCGGTCGAGACGCCAACCGACGCCCGGGAGGTCGAGGGTGAGCGTGCCGCCGCCGCCGACGCCGAGGTGCGGCGTCGCGCGGCTCCACGTGGCCGTCCAGTCGATCCGCAGCGCGCCGAGCTCGTGGACGCCACCGAGGCTCGCGGCGCGGGTGCGATTGAGGAAGGAGAACATGGTCTCATTGACGCGCACGACCGACGCCGGGAGCGCGCGGGCCTGGGTGACGGTCGATGAGAAGTTGGGCAGGATCGCGCCGGTACCGGTGGGGTTGCCGGCGGCGTCGAGCGCGGCGACCGACTGGGCGGTGAGGGCCGTGACCTCGTAGAGCCGGTTGAAGGGCTCGAAGGCGTCGTTGTAGATCGCGTTGAACGAGAGGCGCGTGCCGGGCGTGAGACGGTAGTCGACCTTGGCGTTCACGCTGGCCTGCTTGCGGTTGTTGAAGAAATCCTGGTTGGCCCAGGTGAAGAGGTAGGCCGGCTGGTTGGTCGTATTCTGAAAGTCGCGGATCGTGCGGAAGCCGCCGGAGACGTTCTCGCTGTAGAACATGTTGACCGCGACGCCGAGGTTCCGGGAGCCACCGGGAGCGTCGAAAACCTCCTGGTAGGACAGGTTGAGCAACGGGTGCGCGGGGTGGTCGCGGCGCAACTTCACCTGGTCGGTGAAGGACGGCGCCCAGCGTGTCGCGAAGCTGTAAGCCACGCGGCGCTTCTCGCGCATGGAGAGCGGGGAGCGGGTGACGAGGTTGACGGTGCCGCCCACGGAGTCGGCCGACTTGTCGGGCGTGTGGCCCTTGATGACCTCGAGTTGCTCGAACATCGCCCCCGTCATCGAGTGCGTCTGGAATTGCCGGCTGAGGTTGGCGGTGCTCGCGAGCAGGTCCCCGTCGACCGTGACGCGGTTGTTGGCGGCGCCCTGGCCGCGGATGATGAGGCCGGTGACGTTGCCCTCGTCGTCGAGGCCGGCGGCGACGCCGGGCAGGCGGATGGCGACCTCGCCGGCGCTCATGTTCGGCAGGTTGCCGAAGGCGTCGAGGGCGACGACGTTCTTCACGTTGTCGGCATTGCGCTGTGCCGTGATGGAGGCGGCGCTGCCCTCGCGGGCGCCGGCCACGACGAAGGTGTCGAGCCGGTAGACGCCTGCGCTGAGGTCGAAATCGCGCACCGCGCGCTGGCCGGCGGAAACCGTCACGGAGGCGCGGGCGGAGTCGAGGCCGGTGTAGCTGGCAACGACCTCGTGCGCGCCCGCGGGCAACCCGGCGAGCACGTAGCGACCGGTCTTATCGGCGAGGGCCGAGACGCCGAGCGCCGGCACCTCGACGCGGGCGCCCTCGAGGAGGTTGCCGGTGACGGCATTGCTCACCGTGCCGGTGAGGGCACCTTCGGCGGACGCCGCCGCGACCGGCAGGAACACGGCGACCAGGATAGGAAGGAGGCGGATGACGCGGGGCGGATTCATGGGAAAGTTTCGATTTTGCGGCGAAGCCGCGGGCATCGCCGTGGAAGCGGGCAAGGGGTGGACCACGGACGCCGGATGGCACTCCCGCGGATGCGGCGAGTCAAGGGCCCGCCCGGCCGATCCCGGCGGGGCGACCGCCGGCCGGGCACACGCCGAAGGCGGGGCTTGCCTCGAGCGGCGGCGGACGTCTTTGCTCTTCGGCTGGTTCCCAGGAATTCATCGTCATGAAAAAGAAAGCCACCTCCCCCGCCGCGTTCCCGAAGGCCGACATCGGCCGCGAGATGAAGGGCTCCGACTGCGTCGTCGAGTGCCTGATCCGCGAGGGCGTCGACGTCGTCTTCGCCTACCCGGGCGGGGCGTCGCAGGAACTGCATCAGTCGCTGGCGCGGACGGACAAGATCCGCGTGATCCTCCCGCGGCATGAGCAGGGCGGATCGTTCGCGGCCGAAGGCTACGCCCGCGCCACCGGCAAGGTGGGCGTCTGCATGGCGACCTCGGGCCCCGGCGCGACGAATCTGGTCTCGGCGATCGCCGACGCGTTCATGGATTCCATCCCGATGGTGGCGATCACCGGCCAGGTGTACTCGAAGTACATCGGCAAGATGGCGTTCCAGGAGACTGACTTCTACGGGATGACCCTCCCCATCGTGAAGCATTCGTACCTTGCGCTGAGTGCGCAGGACCTGCCGCGGATCTTCAAGGAGGCGTTCCACCTCGCCCGCAGCGGGCGTCCGGGCCCGGTGATCATCGATATCCCGAAGGACGTGCAGCAGGCGAAGTTCCAGCCCGTCTTCCCGCCGGTGGCCGAATTCCGCAGCGCCTACGCCAACGCCACCTTCCACGCCACCGACGACGAGCTGAAGCAGGTGCTCGGCCTCATCGCCGAGGCGAAGAAGCCCGTGCTCTACGCCGGCGGCGGCATCATCTCCGCCGACGCGCACGCGGACCTGCGGAAGTTCGCCGAGAAGGTGAACGTGCCCGTGGCCACCACGCTGATGGGCGTGGGCGGTTTCCCGGAGACGCATCCGCTCTCGATGCAGTGGTTCGGCATGCACGGCTCCGCCTACGGCAACTGGGCGGTCGACCAATGCGACCTGCTGCTGTGCGTGGGCGCGCGGTTCGACGACCGCATCACCGGCGATACGCGCCACTTCGCGACGCACGCGAAGATCGTCCACATCGACATCGACGCCTCCGAGCACAACAAGAACAAGCGCGTCCAGTTGCCGATCACCGCCGACGTGAAGCAGGCCCTCAGCCGCCTGAACGAGCTCGCCGCGGCCGTCCGCTTCTCCCCGCCCGACACCAAGGCCTGGCACGCGCAGATCGCGGAGTGGAAACGCGACCACCCCTTTCACTGCCCGGAGAGCAAGCACATCGTTCCGCAGGAGGCGGTGCGGGTGCTGTATGAGCTCACCAAGGGCGACGCCATCATCACCACCGGCGTGGGCCAGCACCAGATGTGGGCCGCGCAGTTCTACCGGTTCAACGAGCCGCGCCGCTACATCAGCTCGCTCGGCCTTGGCGCGATGGGCTTCGGCTACCCCGCCGCCATGGGCGCCAAGGTCGCCTGCCCCGACAAGCAGGTGATCGACATCGACGGCGACGGCTCGTTCGTGATGAACGTCCAGGAACTGGCCACCTGCAAGATCGAGAAGATCGCCGCGAAGGCGATGATCCTCAACAACCAGCACCTCGGCATGGTCGTGCAATGGGAGGACCGCTTCTACGGCAGCGTGCGCGGCAACACCATCCTCGGCGACGAGTCCAACGTCGGCAGTCCCGACAACCCTTCGGCCCTCTACCCGGACTTCGTGAAGATCGCGGAAGGCTTCGGCGTGAAGGGCCGCCGTGTGATCAAGAAGTCCGAGCTGCGCGCCGCCATCCAGGAGATGCTGGACCACGACGGCCCGTACGTCCTCGACGTCATCGTCCCCTACACCGAGCACGTGCTGCCGATGATCCCGGCCGGCAAGACGGTGAAGGACATGCTGCTGAAGTGATCGCCCGGCGGCGCGGGCGAGCGGGCGATGCCCCGCTCAGCGCCCCGCGGCCGGCAGCGTGAGGAAGAATTCCGTGCCGCGACCCGCGGCGCTTTCCACACGCACGTCGCCGCCGTGCGCCTGCACCACGTTCTTCACGATCGCTAGGCCGAGACCCGTGCCGCCCTGCTCGCGCGAGCGGGCCTTGTCCACGCGGTAGAAGCGCTCGAAGACCCGCGACAGCGCCTCCGGCGGAATGCCGGGGCCGTCGTCCCGCACCGAGATCTCCACCATGCCGCCGCCGGCTTCCCGGCCGCGCACACCGACGAGGCCGTCGGCCCGGCCGTACTTGATCGCGTTGTCGATCAGGTTCGCCAGCACCTGCCGCAGCCGGTCGGCGTCGGCCGAGGCCGCGACCCCCTCCGGCACCTCATTGATGAGCGTCACGCCCCGGGCGCGCGCGATCAGCGCGGCATCGTCGAGAGCGTCTCCGGCCGCGGAGCGCAGGTCGACCGCGCCCAGGTTGAGCTCCACGCGGCCGGAGTCGAAGCGCGCGAGCAGGAGCAAGTCATCGATGAGGTGGGTGAGGCGGTTGGCGTGCTTGTCGATGATCTCGAGGAAACGCGCGGTGATCACCGGATCCTCGCGGCCGCCGTCGATCAGGGTCTCGGCGGCGCTCTTGATCAGGGAAAGCGGCGTGCGCAGCTCGTGACTCACGTTGGCCACGAACTCCTGCCGGAGGGCCTCCAGCTGCCGGAGGCGGGTCAGGTCGTGAAACACGAGGATGGCGCCCTCGGCGGCACCCTCGGCGGATCGGAGCGCCAGGGCGTTCACCTGCAGGAACCGCGGGCCGCCGACGCCGTCGAGCCGGAGTTCGTGGTTGAGCACCTCGGGTTCGGTCGCGAGCCGGCCGACGATCGCCGCCACCTCATGGTGGCGCGTCGCCTCCAGCACCGTGCGGCCCTCGGTCGGCGGCGTGAAGCCGAAGAACCCGGCCGCGGCGCGGTTGGAAAGCCGGATGCGACCATCGGCACCAATGACGATGATGCCCTCGACCATGCGGTCGAAAAGGGCCGAGGTGCGCTCCGCCTGGGAACGCAGCTCCACCTCCCGCCGCGAACGCTGCTCGGCAAGCTCCCGCGCGTGCGCCGCCTCGAGCGCACGGCGGCCGGCCCGCTCGCGGAGGAGCTGGCGCACCGCCACCGCCAACGCGGCCAGCAGGATCAGGGCGACGAGGTTCATGCGGTTGTTAAGCGGGACACTTCATCCACGGAGGCGGAAAATCCAGCCGCCAAGTGTCGGACCGGTCACCCTCCCGCCCAAGCTTCCGGGCTCCCGAGCGTGATATCCCGATCGCAGGAAGCCTCCGGCATAACAAGCGTCGGCGACGAAGAGGCGGGGAGCCTCGTCCACGACGCACTCGTGTCCCTTGGTGTTCATGCGTGGATACCCCGAATCTCACCGGCACCGAGGCGCAGACCAACCGTCCGTCACGCCCTTAGGTCGCTCACTCCTCGGCGCGAAACCGGTAGCCCACGCCACGGATGGTCTCGAGGTAGTCGGCGGCGGCGCCGATCTTTTCCCGGAGCCGGCGCATGTGCGTGTCGACCGTGCGGCTATCGATCGGATTCTCGTAGCCCCAGACGTCCTGCAACAGGCGGTCGCGCGTCTGCACCCGGCCGCGGCGGCGGGCGAGGACCTCGAGCAGCTTGAACTCGGTGGCGGTCAGCTCGATCTCCCGCCCCTTGATCTTCACCGCGTGCCGCGCGACGTCGATCTCGAGTTCGCCGAAGCGGAGGTGCGAGACCGGTTCGTCCGCGGCCTTGACGCGCGCGAGCAGCTTGCGGATGCGGAGGACGAGTTCACGCGGGCTGAAGGGTTTGGTGACGTAATCGTCGGCGCCGAGCTCGAGCCCGAGGACACGGTCCATCTCGGCCGCGCGGGCGGTGAGCATGAGGATCGGGATGCCCGCGGTGGCGGGGTCCCGGCGGAGGATCTTGCAGACCTCGAGGCCGTCGACCTCGGGCAGCATCACGTCGAGAACGATCAGCGCCGGCCGCTCGTCGCGCGCCGCGGCGATGGCCCGGGCTCCGTCCTTGGCAAGGATCGGCGTGAAGCCCGCCTCGCGGAGGCGGAAACCGAGCACCTCGAGGGCGTCGGGCTCGTCGTCAACCAGCAGGATTTTCGGCTTCATGACCGGAGCGCTTGGCGTCGGTGTGCCGGATGTCCTTCGCCTCGTAGAGGTACACGACCTCCTCCGCGATGTTGGTCGCATGGTCGGCGATGCGCTCCAGGGCCTTGGAGATCACCATCAGCCGCAGGCAGCGGGTGATCGTCGTCGGGCGCTCGATCATGTAGCTGGAGAGCTCGCGGTGCAGCTGGCGGTTGAGTTCATCGACTTCCGCGTCGCGCGGGACGACCGCGCGGGCCACGTCGGGCTGGCGGTTCACGAAGGCGGTGATGGCGCCGCGGAGCATGTCGAGCGACATCGCCGCCATGCGGGGCAAGTCCACGTAGGGCTTCAGCTGGGGCTCGGCGTTCAGCTCCACGGCGCGACGGGCGATGGTGACGGCCTCGTCGCCCACGCGCTCCAAGTTGTGGGAGATCTTCATCGCGACCGTGATGAGCCGCAGCTCGGTGGCGAGGGGCGCCTTGGCGAGCAGGTGGATGGCGGTGTCGTCGATCTCGATCTCGAACTGGTCGAGGATGTTGTCGTCCTCCTCCACCTTGCGCGCGAGGGAGTCGTCGCGCTCGACCAGCGACCGCATCGAACGCGAGACGGCGGTCTCGGCATGGCTGGCCATGGCCAGGAGGTTTTCCTTCAGCTTGGTGAGCTCTTCGGCGTAGTGGGTCATGGGCTGGTGCGAACTCAGCCGAAGCGGCCGGAAACGTAGGCCTCGGTCTGCGGGTTGGCGGGATTGGTGAAGATGTCGCGGGTGTCGGCGTACTCGATCAGCTTCCCGAGGTAGAAGAAGGCGGTGCGATCGGAGCAGCGCGCCGCCTGCTGCATGTTGTGGGTGACGATGACGATGGTGAAGCGCGAGCGCAGCTCCTGGATGAGTTCCTCCACCTTGGCCGTGGCCACGGGGTCAAGGGCTGAGCAAGGTTCGTCCATCAGGATGATCTCCGGCTCGACGGCGATGGCGCGGGCGATGCAGAGGCGCTGCTGCTGGCCTCCGGAGAGCCCCATCGCGCTTTCCCCGAGGCGATCCTTGACCTCATCCCAGAGGGCGGCGCCGCGGAGCGACCGCTCGACGATCTCGTCGAGCTTCGTCTTATCGCGGAGCCCCTGCAGGCGGAGGCCGTAGGTGATGTTCTCGTGAATGGACTTGGGGAAAGGGTTGGACTTCTGGAACACCATGCCGACGCGCTTGCGGAGCTCGATGACGTCGACGTCGGGCTGGTTGATGTCGACCCCGTGGATGCGGATGGAGCCGCGGGCGATGCGCGTGCCGTCGATGAGGTCGTTCATGCGGTTGAGGCACCGCAGGAGGGTGGACTTGCCGCAACCGGAGGGACCGATGAACGCGGTGACCTTGCGCTGCTCGATTCCGAGGGTGATGTCGCGCAGGGCCTGGGTGGCGCCGTAGAAGAAATCGAGGTGGTCGATCTCGACGAGCGGGCGGCCGGTGGCGGCCGCGGCGGCGGGAGCGGCGGCGTTCACGGCCGGCCGACGGCCGGGGGGATCACCGGCCGCGGGGGTGCCGGGCGGGATGGGAGCGGAGTCCATGCGGAGGGGGACGGTCACCATTTGTAGCGGGCCCGGAGGCGGTTGCGGAGGACGATCGACGTGGTGGCGATCAAGGCGACGATGAGGAGGAAGACGAACGCGGTGCCGTACTGCACGCGCTCGGTGAACTCGTTCTGGGGAATCTTCGAGCTGACGACGTAGATGTGGTAGGGCAACGCCATCACTCCCTGGAAGAGGAAGTCCACCGCGCGCTCCACCTCCCAGGGCAGCTTGTCGCGCACGACGTAGGCGGCGGTGAACATGATGGGGGCGGTCTCGCCGGCCACGCGGGCGATGCCGAGGATGGACGACGTGAGGATGCCGGGCAGCGCGTACGGCAGGACGTTGCGCCAGATGGTCTGCCACTTGGTGGCGCCGAGCGCCAGCGAACCGGCGCGGAAGCCGATGGGCACGGCCTTGAGGGCCTCCTCGCTGGCGGTGATGACGACCGGCAGGACCATGAACGCCAGGGTGAACCAGCCCGCGAGCAGGGACACGTTCCAACCGAAGAAGATCACGAACATGCCGAACCCGAAGAGGCCGAAGACGATCGAGGGCACGCCGGCGAGGTTGAGGATGGCGAGGCGGACGAAGCGGATGAAGCGCCCGTCGCGCGCGTACTCGTTGAGGTAGATCGCCGCGCAGACGCCGAGGAAGAGCGCGATGGTCATCGAGCCGACGACGAGGAGCACGGTGCCGGCGATGCAGGGGAAGATGCCGCCCGAGGAGTAGACGTAGCTCTCGGCCTTCACGTCGGCGGCCGCGGGGTTCGCCTCCTTGAAGGCCCGGAATTCCCGGTCGCCCATGCGCCGCTGGCCACCCTCCCACTCGAAGACGTAGAGCGACTCGGGGGCCTGGGTGAAGAAGGCGGTGTTGATGAAAGGCGCGCGCGCCTGGAACACGGTGACGCTGCCCTTCGCGACGATGTCGAGGAAGACGGCCGCCCCGCAGGCGAGGATGAGGTAGGCCGCCGCGCGGAAGATCCAGAAGACGATGCGCTCGAGCCGCCGGGCGCCGCCGGGCCGGGAGACGAAGGGATGGTCGGGTGGGTTCATGGGCTCAGCCGACGGAGATGCGGTAGCGGCGCACGATGTGCTGCGCGGCGTAGTTGATGACGAGGGAAAGCACGAACAGCACGAGCCCGACCATGAAGAGCGCGCGGTAATGGATGCTGCCGCGCACGACCTCGCCCATCTCCTGCGCGATGATGCCGGTCATGGTGTGCACCGGCTCCACGATGAAGCCGAGCCCCTGCGTGAAGTCGGGGATGGCGATGCGGTTGCCCGCGCAGAGCAGCACCACCATGGTCTCGCCGATCACGCGCCCCAGCCCCAGCAGCACGGCCGAGATGATCCCCGAGAGCGAAGCGGGGACGATGATGCGGATCGTCGTCTGCAGCCGCGAGGCCCCGAGGGCGAGCGAAGCCTCCTTGAGGGCCCGCGGCACGTTGTTCAGCGCATCCTCCGCGAGGGTGAAGATCGTGGGCACGGCGATCAGGGCGAGCAGGCAGCCCGCGGTGAGGATGTTGAGCCGCTCGCTGTAGGGGAAGCCGGGCACCCACGAGAGCCACGGCAGCTGCGACATCGCCCGCAGCGCCTGGCCGAGCACCGCGATGCCGAAGAAGCCGAGCACCACCGAGGGAAAGGCGGAAATGAACTCGATCCCCGGCTTGATCAACCGCTGCTCCCGGGCCGAGGCGATCTGGTTCACGTAGACCGCGGCCCCCACCCCGAGCGGCACGGCCAGCGCGAGCGCGACGAGGGCGACGAGGAATGAGCCCGTGAGCAACGGCACGACACCGTACCAATCCTGCCAGAAGCTGGCCGTGAGCCACTGGCGCCCGAAGATGAACGCGGTGAAGGCCTCCGCGCCGGAAACCGCCCGCGCGTGGTCCCATGACTCGAGCTCGCGCTCGATCGCCGGAAACGTCACGACGAACTCGCGGCCCAGCGCCGTGAACCGCTCCATCCGGCGCTGCAGCTCCGGGTCGGGCAAGGCCGGGGTGGCCGCCAGCAGCGCCGAGAGCCGGGCCGCGAACTCCCGGTTGGCGTCCCGATAAGCCGGCAAGGCGTCGCGCAGCGGCTTAAGCTCCGCTGGGAAATCGACCGAAGTGATGACGACCGCGCCCGCCTCCGCCACCTTGCCCTCGGCGAGCAGCTGGCGCCGTTCCTCCTTCTTGTCCTCGTTCACGAGGAACTTCGTCTTGATCGCCGTCGCGACCTCCGAGAGGTCCGAGACGAGTCCGCGCAGCGGATCGGCGGCGTCACCGAACTTCCCCGCGAACTCATCAAAGGCCGCCAGCTTCCCGTTGGCCGCCTCGAGCGAAAGCCCGCCCGGCCTCGTCAGGTGGTTGAGCGTCCGCAGCCGCAGGTCCGAGAGGTAGCGGGTCAGCGCCGTGTGGTCCTCCGACTGCCGCCGCAGGTGATCGACATACTCGAGGCCCGCGAGGCGGTAGATCGCGAGGTTCTGCCGGTTCTGACCGAGGAAACCCGACCCCTCCTTCACCAGGAAGAAGGTGATCAGGCCGAGGACGACGACGGAGATCAGCGCGTTGCCGCCGAAGAACGACTTGATGCAGTCCTCGAGCGTGAGCCCAAGGAACCGCAACCGCCGCTTGTGGATCGGGAAGAGCGGCGAGGCGTCGGGGGCGGAAGGTCTCGGCATGGACTCGTGTTCTCAAAGACCACGCCCGCCGGCGTGAGCCGGGTCAAGCGGACCGGTGTTACAATACCGTGACGCGCTACTTGGCCGGCACGAAGCCGATCTTCTCGGCGATCTGCTGGCCTGCATCGCTCAGGGTGAAGGCGACGAACTTGGCCGCTTCACCCGAGGGCTCGCCGTTCGTGTAGTAGAATGTCGGCCGGGCGTAGGCGTACTTCTTGGCCAGGACGGTCTCCTTCGAGGGCATCACCCCGTCGATTGAGACGACCTTGATGCCCTCGGCCTTCAGGTAGGCGAGGCCCACGTACCCGATGCCGTTGGGATTCTTCGCCACCTCGGCGGCGATCTGCTCGTTGCCGGCCATCTTTTGGGACGATTTGGCGTAGTCCCGCTTCTTCATCGCGAGGTCCTTCCAGTCGGAGTAAGTGCCCGATGACGTGTTGCGGGTGTAGACGGAGATCTTGCCCGGACGGCCGCCCACGGCGGACCAGTCGGTGACGTCACCCGTGAAGATCTGCTCCACCTGCCGCAGCGTGAGGTTGGCGATGGGGCTCTTCGCGTTCACGATCACGGCCATGCCGTCGTAGGCAACGATGAGCGGCTTCAAGGAGACGCCCTTCGCGGTGGCCGCCGAGACCTCAGTGGGCCGCGCGCGGCGCGAGCTCATGCCGATCTGGGCGGTACCGTCGATGATCGCGGAGATGCCCGTGGTGGATCCTTCGGCGGCGATCTCAAACGAGACGCCGGCGTTCCGCGCCTTGTATTCCTCGGCGAGGGTCGGGACGAGCTTCGCCCCCAGGGTGTCGGAGCCCTTGATGACGAGCTTCTGGGCGGAGGCGGTTGCGGCGGCGCAGAGGACCGCGACGAGGGAGAGCAGTGCTTTCATGGTGAGGTGGAGGAAGGATGGGATCAGAACTGGACTTGAAGCTGGGAACGCGCGCCGGTGGCCTTGGCCTCGGCGGGGGCACCCGCGACGGTTTCCCGGGTCTTGCCCGTCATCGCGCCGAGCTGGAGGCGCAGGTCGATGCCGCGCAGGTACCAGTTCACGCCCGCGTACCATTCGTCGAACGTGTTCATGGTGCCGCCGGAGGGAGCCGAGCGCATGACGTCGCCCATCTGCAGACCGCGGCCGTCGGAATTCACGCTGGTGTAGCGCACCACCGCCTCGACGGTCTCGTTCAGGTAAAGGGTCGGCATGATGAAGAAACCCTTCGGCCGGGCATCCCGCGTCGCCGAGACGCCGCGCTCGACGTCGGCGGTGAGGTACTCGCTCATCAGCCCGAAGCGGCCGGCCTGGAGATCGACGTAAACCGAATACAGGGTGAGATCATGGCCGCGGCCGAAGTTGGTCGTGCCCCACCCTCCCCGGTCAGGCTGGAACCCGACGCCGACGCCGGTCGTCCAGTAGCCATTCTCCGGCAGCCGCCCGTAGACGCCGAGGGTCCCCCAGAGCGCCACAAGGTTGGTGGTGCTGTCACCGGCGGACGCCGCATCGGCGGCGGTCTCGCCGCGCTCCGGATCGGTGACCGCGGCGGTGTAGACCAAGTGCGTCGTGGAGTTGATCTCCTTCTTACCGTCGAGGAACGCCCCGATGCGGTAGCTGGCGGCGCCGAGCCGGCGACCGTTGTTGCCTTCCACGAAGTAGCGCGTCGCGCCGGAGCGCTCGAGCCCCTTGAGGTTGCCGCTCGAGAAGCGCTCCTCGTACGCCACCGCGACCTTACGCAGGCCGAAGTTGAACTGCAGGTTGGGATCGGGCACCCAGCTAATGAAGGCGTCGTCGTAGTACGACGACGCGAAGTCCCACGTGAACTGCGCGCCCCAATCGCCGCCGACGCCCGCCCTCAGCGTCAGGTAGATCCGGCGCGTAAAGGGCTGGTCGGCGTAGACCGGCTTCGCGGCGGCGCCGTTGATCGTCGTGTCGATGTGCGCGTACTGCAGCTGCATGCGCATCCCGACCGACAGGCGATCGGTCGATTTTCCGCCTGCCATCGCCTGCGAGGGGATCGTGTTGCTGTCGCGGACGAGGTCCGCGCGGATGTCCTCCGCCTCCTGATCGGTCAGGATGCCCTTGCGGATCAGGGCATCGAGGAGCGCCCCGCTGTCGGCGGCCCGAGCGGGAGCATGGGCCGCGCCGAGGACCAAGATCACGACGGCGAGACAGGACGGGACGTTCCGAGGGAAACCAAAAGAAAAAAGCCGCGACATCGCTGTCGACTATGTGACAACGATGTTACGGAAAGATGGCGTTAAGGTTACGGATGTGTGACAACCTCACTTACCGCCACGGAGGCCGGCCCACGCCGCGCGCGAGCCGGCCGGGTGAGGAACCGCTCAATCGATCTCGTAGACCTCGATGATCAGCTCGCCGCCGCCGGTCTTGCCGGTCACCTGGAGGGTGTAGGCCCCGGGAGGCAGAGTGGCGACGATCACGGCGTCCTTGCTTCCCGCCGCGAGGGGGAAGGCGCCGACCTGGGTGGCGAGCTGCGCAGCCTGCGCGCCGGACCAATCGTCGTTCTCGCCGACCTTGTTGGAGCCGGAGAACAGCTCGAGCACCGGATCAGCGACGATGTTCTGGAGACCGAACTGGGCGAGGCCGGGACCGACGGCGCGGATCATCACGGTCTGGGACTGGTTACCGCTCAGGTAGAACCCGGGGAACGCGATAGTGCCCTGCACGAGGGTGAGCCGCGTCGACAGGTTGCTGAGCTTGGTCGTGGAACCGGAATTGACGACGACGGGCTCGGATCCGCCGGAGCCGCTGAGGGCGCTCGCGGCGTCGAAGTAACCGTCACGGCCCAGCTTCGTCCACGCGTAGGCCCAGTTGCCCGAAGTGGTGAAGGCCCCGAGGTGGGAGGTGACGGTGAAGAACCCGTCGTTGGGCGGGGTGGCGGCTCCCTGGAGCGCGGGGCTGCCGGCCTTAAGACGGGGATCGAGCTTCCCGTCGCGGGCCCGGCTGATGTTCACCAACTGGGGATCCGTGTTGATGCGATTCTGGCGCGCGGCGCCGGTGATGTGCTCCACCGTGTAATTGGAGGATGGGGCGGGGCCGCCCGACGTGGCGTTGGGAGCGAGGAAGAGGGAGGTGGCCGCGGTGCCGGCACCGAAGGTGCCGAAAAGGTTGTTGGCGATCACGATGTCGCCGGCCGCGAGGCGCTTGGCGCTGTCCTCGCGCTGGGCGCTCTCGGTCTCGATGCGCCACGCGTAACCGCGGAAGTCGTGGAAGATCGAGTTGTAGACCTTGCCGCCGGTGTTGTCGCGGAAGATGGGCCCGATGCTGAGGGCGTTCGCGCTCGCGGCGCCTGAACCGATCGCGGTGTAGTTGTACACCGTGGGCATCGCGTAGGGCGTGCCATCCTCGGGCGTCGTGCCGCCGTCGGATTCAAAGGCGTGGTTGCCGACCGCGGGATCCTGGATCGTGAAGAGGAACTGGAGCTTGCCGCGGTAACCCTCGTCCCAGTCGAAGGCGTCGTCGTCATTGAACGCGCTCACGAGGTACTTGGCGTTCACGGTGCCGCCGAACCACTCGAACCCGTCGTCGGCATTGGCGAAGACCTCGACGTACTCGATCGTGGTGCCGGCGCCGACGCCGCCCATCGTGAGGCCGTTGAGTTCATTGTTGGGCCCGAGCAGGGAGCCCGCGTGGCGGATGGAGACGTAACGGACGGTGCCCGAGTTGTCGTTGTCATCGGAACCGCCGTAGAGACCGAGCGGTTCCGTCGTCGGGATACCCTCGATGTTGCCCTGGCCCGACGCGGTGTTGGTGCGGGCGCGACCCAGGATGACGACGCCGCCCCAGAGGCCGCGGTCGCTCTGGCCGAGGTTGCCGTTCAGGTTGTCGGCCTCGGCGGTGAAGATGATCGGGGCGGAGGCGGTGCCGCTGGCGTTGATCTTGCCGCCGCGGGCGATGACGAGCGCCGAGGCGTCCTGGGCGGCGCGGGCCTTACCCTTGATGACCGTACCGGGCTCGATGGTGAGCGTGACGCCATCGGTCACGAAGACCCGGCCGTCGAGAATGTAGGTGTTGTTGCGCGTCCAGGTGCGGCTGGAGGTGATGTTGGCATTGACGGCGACGTCGGCCCCGGAAAGGGCCGCGGGAGCGGCGAGGGCCGCGAGCAGTGGCAGTAGCTTCAGTTGCTTCATGGGAAGGATTGGAAGGAAGGCGGAAGGCGCGTCAGAAAGAGTACGTGACGCCAAAAGAGGTGGTGATGCCGCGGACGCGGGAGGACCTCAGGTAGTCGCGGCCGCGGTAGGTGTAGGTCTCCTCGGCGGCGGGATTCAGGAGGTTCTTGATGGAGAGACTGGCCTTCCAGCCGGCGCCGAGGGACTGGCCGAGGATCACGTCGAGCGTGGGGGACGGCTCCTCGTACACGTTGGGCGTGCCGGGCGGGCTGACCTGCGAGAGCCGGCGCCCGAAGAGATTGTAGTACACGCTCGCCGTCGTGCCGGTGCCGGCGTTCCGGTAGGAAAGGTCGACGTTGACGATGTAGGGGGACTGCCCGGTGAGTTCCCGGGTGGTGCCCGCGCCGGAATCGTAGAAACGGATGAAGCGCAGCTCCTCCGGCGTGATGGTCACGGCGGACTCGATCCACGTGAAGTTGAAGCCGCCGGAGAACGGCTGGAGCCACGGGGCGAGGAAGCCCAGACCCTTGCGGGCCTCGACCTCGACACCGCGCACGCGGCCGTCGGGCGCGTTCTGGAACTGCAGTTCACCGCTGTTCACGACCGAGAACACCCCGCGCTCGATCGGATCGGTCATCCGCTTCTCGAAGACGCTCACCGCCACGATCTCCCCGCGCCGCGGAAACCACTCCCAGCGCAGGTCGTAGTTGGTGATCCGGGTGCGCCGCAGGCTCGGATTGCCGATGTAGACGAAGTCTCCCACGTACTCGAACGAGGTGTAGTCGGCGATCTCGCGGAAATTCGGCCGCGCGATCGTGCGGGTGAAGGCCGCACGGAGGTTCATGCGGTCGCCGAGCGCGAGGACGCCGCTGACGGAGGGCAGCACGTCGTCCGTGTCGAGCTGGCCGGCGCGGCGCCGCGGATCCAGGCTGCGCACCTCCAGCGCCGTCGACTCGCGCCGCGCCCCCGCGATGACGCGCAGCGAGCGCGTCACCGGGGCGTCGATCATCGCGTACCAGGCCCCGACCTCCAGCTCGCCGCGGTAATTGTTGCCCAGCGCGCTCGACTCCACGAGGTAGAGCTGGCCGGGACGGAGGCGTCCCGTGGCCGGGTCGACCTGGCCGACCTGCGAGGTCCGGAGGAAGGCGGCGTCGTTGCCGTCGTAGCGCAGCACGGTGCTGTTGTACTCGAAGAGGCGCTCGTTGAAGCCGCGCTCGGTCAAGGCCCACGCGAATCCGGCCTTCAGCTGCGTGGCGCGGCCGGCCGGGCCGGCGACCGGCACCGTGAGGTCGATGCTGCGGTCGTCGCGGTCCTCGCGGAGGTCGCGGAAGTAGCGCGCGGGACGCGGCAGGCCCGAAGCCTCGAAGAACTGGGCGCCGTCGGGCGTGCGAAAGGTGGAGAAGTAACGGGTGTCGGGCTCGTCCTGGGTAGTGCTTGCCCGGGTGAGGCTCCACTGCAGGCGTGCGTCGCGCCAGGCGGGAAAGAGGTGCTTGCCGGTGGCCTGGACGGAGCGCAGCGAGCGCTCGGTGTAGCGCAGGGTGCGGGTCTCGAAGACCTCCGTCTCGCTGATGCCGCCGCCCGAGACATTGATCCCCTGCTGGCGGCGCGCCATGTCGTTGCCCGACTGGTTGTACATGCCGTTCACGCTCACCTGGTGCTCGGGGGAAAACTGGTAGGCGACGTTCAGCAGCGACCCCAGGAGGGTGTCGTCCTCGCTCCGCGCATCATCGAGCTGCACGAGCGGGGCGAGGGACGGCGAATTCACACCCTGCCGCTCGTAACGGCCCAGGACGCCGCCCCGGTAGCTGGAGAACGCGCGGTCGTAGGAGAGGCTCGCGGCGTAGCCGAACTTGCGACCGAGCAACGGCAGCTGCCCGCCCACCGCCGCAGCGAAGCTGCGGTTCAGCGGCGCCGACCGCCGAACCGGCGCCATCGCCGGCGTGAAGGCCCGCGTGAGCTCGCCGATCTCCGCGTCGACCGTCGGGGAGCTGAAGCGCACCGGTATGCGGCGGCCCGCGACCGCCGCGGGCAGCGAACGCGAGCCGTCGTCGCGTCCCCACGTGTTGGCGGCGCCGCCCGAGCCCAGGAAGTCCTGCCGCGTCGTCTCCGAATTGTGCGCCAGCGAGGCGGAGATTGAGAAGGTGAACTGGTCGGGAAACTCCTTCGTCTTCAGGTCCACGCTGCCGCCGGTGAAGTTGCCCGGCTTGTCCGGCGTGAAGGTCTTCGTCGTCACGATCGCGTCCACCAGGTCGCTCGGGAACATGTCGAGGTTGACCGCGCGCCGGTCGGGATCGGCGCTCGGCACCTCGACCCCGTTCACCATCGTCGAGCTGTAGCGCTCTCCGAGGCCGCGGATGTAGACGTACTTGCCGCCGACGACCGAGGCGCCGGTGACGGCCTTCATCGCTGCGGCCGCCGTGCCGAAGCCCAGCTTGCCCATCTGATCGGAACCGATGGCGTCGCTCACCGCGGCCGACTTCTGCCGCACCCCGAGCAGGCCGGCCCCGGAACTCTGCACGACCTCCGCGGATACCGAAAAAGCCTCCATGCGCACCACCGCCTCATCGGCGGCCGGCAGGGCGACATCCGTCTGCACCACCGCCCCGGGCACCACGATCACCCCGGTCACGGAGGCGGGCCGGAAGCCCGGCTTGGAGGCGGTGAGGGTGTGGAAACCCGGCGCCACCGGCAGCCGGAAGGCGCCCTCGAGGTCGGTCGCCACCGGCGCGGCGCCGGCGATGCCGACGCTGACGCCCGCCACGGCGGCGCCCGTCTCCGCCGAGACGACGCGGCCCGCCACGATGCCGGGCGTTTCGGCGGCGCGCAGCGGCGACGCGAACGCCGCGCAGGCAGCGAGGACGAGGAACGACGGGAAACGCTCGGGCGGGAACATGTCGCCAACGCAGCGTCGTCGCGACCCCGATCAACGGCATTGTGCCGCCGCCACGCGCAATTAACGCCCGCGTCACGCCGCTGTAACATCGGTGACGGGACGGTGACGAACCCCGTGAGTATCCGGTTTCGTCCTACGTTGTGACGATCAGGTGACGGGAAGGTGACATCTGCGCGCCGGACGGCGCCGCAGATTGACCGGCCGGGCCGGGACGCGCTCGCCTCGCGCGGCGGCACGCGAACCGAGCCCGCCCGACCTTTCCATGACACCCACCATGCCCAGACCAAGCTCCAAGCGCCTGCTGCTCCTGGCGGCGGCACTCCTGCTCCCCATCCTGCCCGCGGCCGCCGCCGGCACCGTTTCCGGCCGCGTCACCGACGCGGGCTCCAAGCTCGCCCTTGCGGGCGCGCGGATCTCCGTCGACGGCACGGCACTCGTCGCCTTCGCCGACGCCGCGGGTGAGTACGCCCTGCCCGAGGTTCCCTCCGGCCGGCGGCGCCTCGTGTTCAGCTACGTCGGCTACGCGGAGGTCCCGCGCGAGGTCACGGTCGAGGACGGACGCGCGGCCCGCCTCGACGTCGCGTTCGGCACCGACGTCGTGGCGCTCGACAAGTTCGTGATCACGGGCAGCGCGGTGGGCTCGGCGCGGGCGCTGAACCAGCAGCGCGCCGCGGAGACCCTCACGAGCATCATCGCCTCCGACGAGATCGGACGCTTCGCCGACCAGAACGTGGCGGAGACGATGCAGCGCATCCCCGGTCTGGCCCTCTACCGCGACCAAGGGGAAGGCCGCTTCATCGTGGTGCGCGGCATCCGGCCCGACCTCAACAGCGTCCGCCTGAACGGCGCCTCGCTCGCGACGCCCGAGCGCGGTGACCGCGTGGTGGCGCTCGACGTGCTGCCCACCGACGCCCTCGCCGCCGTCGAGGTGACCAAGGTGCCGACGCCCGACATGGACGCCGACGGGCTCGGCGGCAGCATCAACGTCCGGACGCGCAGCGCGTTCGACGCGGAGGGCCGCCAGCTGCAGGCCACGGCCCAGGGCCAGTACAACCACCTCGCCGAACGCCACAGCAGCAAGTTCAGCCTGACCTACGCCGACCGCTTTGCGGACGGAAAGCTCGGTTTCATCTTCTCCCCGAACTGGCAGGCCCGCCGCTTCGGGACCAACAACTTCGAGGAGGATGGTGGTTACGCCCTCCGTCCCGTGCCCGGCGCCCCGGCCGGCACCACCGCCCCGCTGCTGCTCGGCATCGCCTTCCGCGAGTATGAGATCACCCGCACGCGCTACGGCGCGAGCTCGGCGCTCGAGTACAAGCCCGACGCCGGCACCCTCGCCTACCTCCGCGGGACGTTTTCCCAGTTCAACGACCACGAGATCCGGTACGTCTACACGTTGCCGTTCTCCGAGGGAACCGTCTCCGCCCTTTCACCCAACGGGGCCACGGTCACCGGCCTGCGGCGGGAGCGGCACGACATCCGCTACCGGCAGAAGGATCAGAACATCCTCGCCCTCACCGCCGGATTGGAGCGCAACACGGGACCGTGGCAGTTGGACGCCCGCCTCGGCTGGTCCAAGGGGGAGGAGGAGCGGCCCGACGAGGTCACGGTGCGCTTCCGCAAGCCCGGCGCCACGAGCACGTGGACGTACTCCTTCGCTCCCGGCCTCTACGCGCCCACCTTCGGCGTGACCGGGGCGAACGTCTCCGACCCCTCCCTTTACACGGAGATCAGCCGCTTCCGGCTGGTGAACTCCCCGGGCGAGGAGGCGGAGCTCAATCTCGGCGCTAACGCCCGCCGCAGCTTCCGCCTCGGCGAGACTCCCGCCTACGTTAAGTTCGGGTTCCAGTTCCGCGCCAAGGACAAGTCCGCCTCCAACGAGACCGTCGACCACGCCGCCCCGGCATTCTTCACGTTCGCGACGATGCTCGAAGGCCAGACGAAGGACGACTACCCGTTCTTCTCCTCGGGTTACCGCGGGAGCGCCCCGAAGGTTCTGCAGGCCTTCTACGGGAACCGCGGCGCCTTCGTGCCCAACCGCCTCCTCGCCGAGAGCGTGCAGGACGATTGGGAGTCCACCGAGGATGTCGGTGCCGGCTACCTGATGGGCGGCGCCACCTTCGGTCGGCTCCAGGTCCTGGCCGGAGCGCGTCTGGAGCGCACGCAGTACGAGAACCGGGGCAACGAGCTCGTCGGAACCACGGTCCGGGCCGTCACCCGCGGCCGCAGCTACGAGAACCTGCTCCCGGGCATCCACCTCCGTCACGACCTCGACCGCCAGACCGTCATCCGCGCCTCCTGGAGCAATTCGCTCGCGCGCCCGTCCTTCGACGACAGCGCGCTCCGGCGCACGGTCAACCAGACCGCCAGCCGCGTCACGGAGGGCAACCCGCGCCTGCTTCCGTTGGAGTCCGTCAATTGGGATGCGTCCGTCGAACGATACCTGCCCTCCCTCGGCCTGGTTTCGGCGGCGGTCTTCCGGAAGGACATCTCGAACTTCACCTACCAACGGGAGATCCCGGGCGGCGATCCGGGGACCGGATACACCCTCACAACCTTCGTGAACGGCCCCAAGGGGCGGATCAACGGCCTCGAGCTGGCCTGGCAGCAGCAGCTCCGCGCCCTGCCCGCCCCCTTCAACGCCCTCGGTGTGATGGCGAACTATACCCGGACTTCGAGCGAGGCCCGGTATCCCACGCGGCCGGGTGAGACGCTCGATTTCATCGGCCAGTCCCGCGAGATCGGCAACCTGGCGCTTACCTTCGAGCGCGGGAGCTTCTTCCTCCGTGCCGCCCTCAACTTCCGCACGCCGCGCCTGCGGGAGGACGAGCCGCTCGGGGGCGACGCGGCGACCGACCGCTGGGTCGACGACCACAAGCAGGTCGACGTTTCGCTCAACTACCGCCTTGGCCGCAGCTGGGAGCTGTACGCCGAGCTGCTCAACCTCACCGATGAGCCCTTCCGGGTCTACTTCGGGAAGAACGGCGCCCGGTTCGTGCAGTTCGAGGAGTACGGCGTGTCCGCCAATTTCGGCGTGCGCTGGAAGCTCTGATCCGCGACTCCCTACCGCCTCCAGGCCGGTCCGCCCAGCGGGCCGGCCTTTTCATTTTCCGGCCGGCCGAGGGTCCGCCTCGCCGTCGGGCCCGTCCTCCACCCAATGACAGCCGCGGCTGCGGGGATTCAGGGACGCGGCGTGCACCACCAGAAGGGCGGTCTGCACGGCGTTGCGCAGCTCGATCAGCTCCGGCGTGAGTCGGCAGCCTCGGTAGAAGCCCTGGATCTCCTCGCGCAACTCCAGCAGGATGCGCCGCGCGCGGTTCAGCCGCCGCGGCGAGCGGATGATGCCGGCATAGTTCCACATCGTGTGCCGCACCTGCAGCAGGTCCTGCCGCACGAGCAGCGGATCAGCTTCCCGACCCGGGCTTTCCCACGCCCGCGGCCGCGGGGCGCTCTTCGCCGGCGCGGTCGCGAGCTCCTCCGCGTCGGCCGCGGCCGACGCGCGCGCCGCGACGAGACACTCCAGCAGCGACGTGCTCGCCAGCCGGTTGGCCCCGTGCAGGCCGGTGCAGGCAGTCTCGCCGATCGCGTTCAGGTTTCGCACGCTCGTGCGCCCGCGCAGGTCGGCATGCACGCCGCCGCAGAGGAAGTGCGCCGCCGGCACGACCGGAATCGGCTCCCGGGGAATGTCGACGCCGTGCGCCCGGCAGCCCGCGTGCACCCCGGGGAATCGGCGGCGGACGAAATCCGGATCCAACGCGCCCAGGTCCAGCAGCACGTGGGGATCCCCGCTCGCCGCCAGCTCGCGGTGGATCGCGCGCGCCACGATGTCGCGGGAAGCCAGTGAGCCGCGTGGATCCACCGCGTCCATGAACCGCTCGCCGCGCAGGTTCACCAGGACGCCGCCCTCCCCCCGCAGGGCCTCCGTGACCAGGAAACGCGGGGCGTTTTCGCCGGCGAAGACCGTGGGATGAAACTGCACGTACTCCAGGTCCATGAGCCGCGCGCCCACGCGGTACGCCATCGCGATGCCATGCCCCACCGTGCCGGGTTGGTTCGTGGTGTGAAGGTACACCTGCCCGGCGCCCCCCGTCGCGAGGACCGTCTTCCGCGCCACCACCGCGATCACCTCACGCGCTCCCGCGTCGAGCACATAGGCCCCGAAGCACGTGAGTGGCTCGTACCGGCGTGATTCATCCTCGGCGTTGTGCGACAGCGTCAGCAGGTCCACCGCGACCCAGCCTCCGCGGCGGGTGATGCGCGGCGCACGGGCCACGTCCCCCGCCACCGCCGACAGGATCGCGCGGCCCGTCCGGTCCGCCGCATGGATGATGCGCCTCGCCGAGTGCCCTCCTTCGCGCGTCAGGTCGAGCGCCCCCGCCGCATCGCGGTCAAACGGCACTCCCGCGCCGCCCAGCAGGATTTCCTCCACCGCCCGCGGTCCCTCGGCCACCAGCTGGGAAACCGCCGCCGGATTGGCCGCGCCGTCACTCGCCGTCGTGATGTCCGACGCCAGCAGCGCCGGGTCCCCGGCCGCGTCATAGATGATGCCGCCCTGCGCCCAGTCGGAATTGCAGTCGAGCGGCGCTCCGAGGGCTAGGAGCTCCACTGCGAAACCGCGCGCCGCCATCCGCAACGCGTACGCGCTGCCGGCCAGACCGGCTCCGATCACGAGGCAGTCGGTTTCCACGACCCTCATCCGTTTCGCCCTCTCCTTCCTGGGGTGATCCGGGCCGCAACGGGAGGGTTGCGGCGGACTCCAGGCGATCCGTTCGCCTCCGGTGAGGTCGCCGCGCGATCTCCGTAACCAGCCGTGTCCCTCGGTGGTCCCTCCTGCCCCCACCGCCTCATTTTCCGATCACCTCGAGGCTCAGGTCCGCGGCGGGCGCCGAATGCGTGAGCGCACCGACGCTGATGACATCCACCCCCGGCAGGGCGTAGTCGCGGATGTTGGCGAGCGTGATCCCGCCCGAGACCTCGACGAGCGCCCGCCCCGCGATCAGGCGCACCGCCTCCGCCACGCGGGCCGGGGACAAGTTGTCGAGCAGGATGACGTCCGCACCGGCCCGCAGGCCGGCGCGTACCTGGACCAGCGAACCGGCCTCGACCTCGACGCGGGCGACGTGGGGCGCCGCGCGACGTGCGGCGGCGACGGCGCGCCCGATCGAACCCGCCGCCGCCACATGGTTGTCCTTGATCAGCACGTGCTCCCCTAGCGAGGAGCGGTGGTTGGCGCAGCCCCCGCAGCGCACGGCCGCCTTCTCCAGGGCCCGCCAGCCGGGAATGGTCTTGCGGGTGTCGACCACCCGGACGCCCGTGCCGGCCACGGCATCGGCGAAGGCGCGGGCGCGGGTCGCGACGCCCGACAGGCGCTGGAGGAAATTCAGCGCGGTGCGCTCGGCCGCGAGCAGGGAGGCGGTCGGCCCCTCCACGCGCATCACCCGGTCGCCCGGGCGGACCCCCGCCCCGTCGGCGAGGAGCGGTTCCGCCCGCAGCGCGGGATCGACGCGGGCGAAGACCCGCGCGGCCACGGCCAATCCGCACACGACGAGGGGAGCCCGCGCCTCGATCACGGCCCGCGATCGGTGCCGCGGGGAAAAGATCGCCCGGCTGGTGAGGTCACCCAGCCCGAGGTCCTCCTCGAGGGCCAAGTCTATCAGATGGTCGGTACGGGGGGTGATCATGGGTAGGCTCAGTCGGCGGGATTCAGCTGAAACATCCGCTCCAGGGCGCCCGCGGCCCGCCGCGCGACGTCCGGCTCGAGCGTCACGACCTGCTCAGGCGAGGGCGCGGCCAGGCACTGCCTGATCTTCTCCAGTGAATTCAGCTTCATGTAGGGGCAGAGCCGGCAACCCGCCACGAAACGCTTCTCCGGGTCCTCCACCTCCAGGCGGCTCACCAGCCCGCATTCCGTGAGCATGAGGAAATACGGCGCCGCCGTCGCGCGGACGTACTTCATCATGGCGCCCGTGCTGCCGACGAAGTCGGCCTCCGCCGCCACCTCCGGGGTGCACTCGGGATGCGCGACCACCCGCAGCCCGGGGTAGAGCCGCCGCGCCTCGGCGATATCCGCGGCGTCGAATTCCTCGTGCACCATGCAGGTGCCGTCGGAGGTGATGATCTCCTTGTCGACGCCGCGGCGGCGCAACTCGGCGCGGACGTTCTGCCCCATCAGCCGGTCGGGCACGAAGATCACCTTGCGCTCCGGCAGCGCGGCGATGATCGCGTGCACGTTGCCGGAAGTGACGCACACGTCGGACTCGGCCTTCACGTCGGCCGTACTGTTGATGTAGCAGACGACCGCCGCGTCGGGATGCAGGGCCTTCAGCCGCCGCAGCTCGTCGGCCGTGAGCGAGTCGGCGAGGGAACAGCCGGAATAGCGATCGGGCACGAGCACCTCCGCCCCGGGCGAGAGGATCTTCGCGGTCTCAGCCATGAAGACGACTCCGGCGAAGACGATCACGCGGGACCGCGCCTCCCGCGCGCGGAGGCTGAGGAGGTAGGAGTCGCCGCGGTGGTCGGCCACCCCGTAGGTGATCTCCGGATCCACGTAGGAGTGGGCGAGCACGACGGCGCCCCGCTCGGCCTTGAGCCGGTTGATCTCCAACGTGAGCGGCGCGATGCCGAGACAGGTCTCATGGTTCCATTTCCGACCCCGCGGATCGCACTCCACGTGCAGCAGGGCCCGCAGCAGGCGGTCTGCCTCCTGCTCGATCTCGGCGGCGGAAAAGATCATGGGGAGGAAGTTCGCGGCGATGGAATGGATTGGCAATCCGGGGGCGATCGGCGCCGCCGGCGGTCCAAGGTGGAAGCGACGGGCTTCACGCGGAAGGAACGAAATCGCCGGGAGGGTTAAGATCAGGTTACGGCGCACCAGCGGCGAGCGCTCCGCTCCCAGTCCCGCCGGCGGGTCAGTTCCGGAGCGCCGTCTTTTCCGCGCGAAAATCGGGCTCGAGCCGCCGGATCGCCGCCCGGGACACCGCCGCCTCCGCCGTCCGGCCGTCGCGCTCGAGCAGCTCCGCCAGCCGGTGGTGGACATGCGCGTGGCCGGGCCGGTTGTCGCCCCCGGGCGGGGTGAGCTCAAGGCACCGGCGCAAGGCCGCGATGCCGCGCCCCACCTCCCTGCCGCTGAGCGCCGCGCATCGGCCGATCTGGTAAAGCGCGAGGAAATGGTCGGGATCCCCCCGCAGCACATCCTCGAACTCGGCGAAGGCCGCGGCGGGCGCGCCCTCGATGAGGGCGAGCGTCGCGCGGGCGATCTTTCCTTCCAACGGGTCCAACCTCGCGATCTCCGCCGCTTGCCCGCGCGCCCGCTCCAGCGACCCTCCCGCGAGGCGAGGCGCGATCGCGAGGAATCCCAGCAGGCTCCACCGGGCCTCGACCGCTCCCGGATCCAGCGCGATCGCCCGCTCATACTCCTCCCGGCAGCGCCGCGCCCAGCGGAGTTTCGAGACCAGCGGCGCCTGCTGCGCGAGCAGCCCGCACGCGTCGCCCAACGCATGGCGAAGGCGGGCGTCCGCGGGTCGCGACGCGACGGCCCGTTCCAAGCGCCGCCGGCCCTCCTCGGGCTCATCGAACCACAGCGCGAGCCGGCCGAGATGGAAGTCGATCTCGGGGTCAGGCGGCCGTCCCGCCTCGACGGCGCGGAACAACTCGCGGGACTCGGCGTAGCGGCGGCTGTGGTAGCAGTCGATCGCGCGGGCGAGGTCGGCGAGCGCACGCCCGGAAGACGAGGCGATCAGGGAGGCGAGCAGGAGCAGGTGCCAGCGTCGGCGATGGCGCGCGACCGGCGCGGCGGCCGGAAGGTGGCGGGCCGCTCCCAAACCCCAGGAGCGGCCCGCCGTTGATGCCTGACTACCCTGAACAAACCCTGACGGGCGCGGAGAAACGGCGTACCCGCGGCCGGGCGCAAGGACGGACCCGTCCCGACGCCGCGAATTCACATTCCCGTCACGCAGGAGTCTCATTGCGCCGCGGCCAGCCGCGCCAATTCGTCCGCGATCCCGCGATCGCTCCGGCAGCGCGGCATCTTGTTCTGCCCTCCCCAGCGACCCCGCGCCCGGAGCCAGAGTTCAAATGTACCGGGAGGGACCATGCGAACCAGCGGTGCGTCGAGCCCGCCGCCGCGACGCTTCGCCTCGTAATCCTCGTTGCCTGCCTGCAGACCCGCATCGAGCGCGGCGCCGAAAGCCGCGGGCGCGACCGCGCCGCCCGCCGCGCGGACTTCGATCCACCACTCGTGTCGCCCCCGCGCCCCCGTTCCCGACGGGAAGAGCGGCGCGACGTGGAAGTTGACCACCGCGACGCCGAACAGGGACGCGGCGCGCGCGAGGGCATCGGTGACTTCCTTCTCGATCACGTGCTCGCCGAAGGCGCTGAGCTGCAGCCGCGTGCGCCCCGCGTAGATCAGCCGCGGCGGCTCCGTGGAGACGAAACGCACCACGTCGCCGATCACGTAGCGGCAGAGCCCGCCCGGGGTGGTGAGGAGCAGCACGTAGTCCACTCCCGGCCGCACCTCCCAGCAGCGCAACGCCGCGGCTCCCGCGGCCTCCAGCCGGTTCTCGTCGAAGTCAGCGAGGGGCGTGAACTCGAAGAAGACGCCCGCGGCCGTCAACAGCCTCAACCCGGCGGCCGCCTCGCCTTCCTGCGCCGCGATGAACGCCTCCGAAGCGGGATAAACTTCGTGGAAGTCCACGCCCGGCCCGGCCGCCTCGCGCAACTCATCGGCGAACGGCCCGAGCGGCACCCCGCCGTGGACCACGCACTCCAGCCGGGGCCAGATCGCGCGCAGGCTAGGCCGCCCCGTCGCCGCCCGCAGCCGCTCCGCGAGGATCAGGAGCCAACCCGGGATTCCGGCGATCAGGGAGATGTCCCGGTCACGGGTCCGCGCGACGATGGCCTCGAGCTTCGCAGGCCAGTCCTCCAGCAGCGCGATTCCGCGGCCGGGCTCGTAGAGGTGGCGCTCGACCCAGCCAGGCAGGTTCAGCGCCGAGATGCCGCTCAGGTCCCCGCTCCACGCACGGTGCGACCCACCGGGCAGGGGCGTGAGCGCCGTGGAGCCGCCGAGGAACAGGTGGCGCCCGTGGAAGACACCGGGATTGCCGCGCCGGAGGGCGTGCAGACAAAGCGAGTCGAGCCCCGCGCGACGGAAGTGCTCCAGCATGGCCGTCGTCACCGGCAGGTACTTCGTACGCCCCGCCGTGGTTCCGGAGGAGACCGCGAAGTGGCTGCAGCGCCCGGGCCAGAGGACACCCGGTTCGCCGCGTTTCGCACGTTCGATCCACGGCACCAGGTCCTCGTAACGCCGCACCGGCACCGAACTCAGGAATTCGGCGTATGACATCTCCCGACTGATGCCCACGGAGCAGCCGTAAGCCGTCTCCGCCAGGCCGCGCACCAGGCGCCGGCGGCACCGCTCCTGCTCATCGGCGGCACCGCCGGGAACCCGCAGGCGGCTCGCCAGAAAGCGCGCCCTCCCCCAGACGGCGCCGGCCAGGAGCTGACGCGGCCAAGCCGGCGGACCAGCCGTATCGGCGGTCTCGGGGCTTCGGCTCATGCCGCCAGAGGCAGGCCGCGCGCCGGCAGACGTCCATAGAAGGCGTGCAGCGGCGGAAGGAACTCCCCGACGTGGAAGATCAGCGAGGCATGCTGAACCGGCGGCGAGCCCGGACGGGCCCGAACCTCTGCGGTCGCACCGGCCGGGAAATAAGCGGACAGCGCGCGCCGGAAGGCGAAGGCCGTGGGCGATCCCGCGTCCAGCATCGCATCCTCGCGTTCCGCGAAGAGAACGAGGGCCGGCGCACTCGTGAGCGGCAGGACCACCGGCGAGAAGTAGTCGAGCGGCGAGCGCAGGGATGCTAGGACCCCCACGCGCTCGCGGGCGCCCCGGCCCGTCAGCCCCCGGATCGTGCTCATCACGGCCGTATGGAGCCGGCCGAGCTCGGAGGGAGTCATCAGCCGCCCGAGGGCCTCCCGGTTCTGCGCTCCGGCCTCGAACATGCGCGCGAAAACCTGCCGGGCGCGTTCCACCACCGCCTCGGGCGCGTCGCCCGGGGAATCCAGGAACGGGCGCAGTACCCGGCCGACCAGCGTGGCGGGCTTCCCCGGACCGGGAGGAATGAGGTCAGCCACGCAGGCGACCGGGCTCACCAGCACCACGCCCGCCACGCCGGCGTCCCCGCCCCGTTCGCGGCAACGCCGGAGCCACTCCAGCGCGAGCCCGGCGCCGAAACTGACCGCGAGGATCACCGGCCGCTCCCCCCGCGCCCGGAGATCGCCGACGAGATCGTCGAGCTGCGCGCAGATGAGATCCAACGAGAATCCATCCTTCGGATACACAATCGGATAAAGGTCGCCGCGGGCGAGCAGGAAGCGCCGCAGCAGGAAAACCTGTTCGCCCGAGTCGGGCACGAAGCCGCCGAGCACGATCGTCGGGACCCGCCCGCGCCCGCGCTCCCGCCGCACCTCCGCGGCAGGCCCGGGAGCGCCGCATTGCTCGACCGCGGGGCTGCGCCCCGGCAGGAAGGGCTCGGGCGCCGCGGGATGCCGCCGTTCCTCGACGGTCCGCACGAAGGTCTGGAGCGGCCGGAGCGCGGGGGAATGCAGCAGGTGAAACAGGGAAGCGGAGGGGGCGAAGCGCGGCAGGGGCATCCGGAATACGGGCGCCCGCCGGAGCGCGGGCCGCAAAGGGAAACGGCCTCCGTCGCCGAAGTATCACCTTCCTGTCATCCCGCCGTAACGAAAGGCGCCCGGATCACGGCCCGCGAGCCCCGGTTCGAGCGGCCGCCCGCAGTTCCTCCCACGCGTAGAAATGGAAAGTGCGGTCGGTCGACATCGCCACGAAGAGCCCGCCGGGAAACCCCGGCAAAGGTCCCGGCGAGACGTCGCAACCGTCGGTCTCACGGGCGGAAATCCGAGCGGCGCCCAAGAAACGGTGGCCGGCGGCCGCGGCGTAGAGACGGATCGTGCCCGCCTGCTGGTTCGAGACCGCGATCACGCCTTCCTCCCCGCCGTCATCGCGCAGCGCGATGCCCTCGTGATCCCGGGCGAACCCCTCCCGGCCGAGGACCGCCAACTCCCGCGCTGCCTCGGCATGGTCGGGGTCGGCGTGGTATTTCCGCACCCCGAATCCCTCGTCGCTGCAATACACCCAGCCGCGCCGCGCATCCACGGCGATCGCCTCGATCTCGGCGCGCCCGCTGTACCGACCGAACTCGCGCACCTTCACCGCGCGCACCGCGCCGTCGCCGTCGTCCTCCAGCCGGTATTGCCAGAGATAACCTTCCGGCGGCCCCGATTTGCCTCCCACGATCGCGAAGGCCGCGCCATCCCGCGGGCGACGATAGCCGGCGACGCCCATCGGCGCGCGCACCGGATCGCCGGCGAAGACGATGATGCCGCCGCGGTCGATCTCCCGTAGGTCCGGCAGGCGCAGGATCCGCAGGCGTCCGGCCTCCCGCTCGGACACGAGCGCCACGTCCAGCTCCATACCCCCGATCCGGAGACCGGTGAGAACATCCACATTATTGGGGCGCCGGAGACGCGACGAGCGCGCCACAATCCGGCCCTGCAAGTCGAAGGCGTGGACCGCGCCGTCGCTGTCCTTGTCGGTGCCCAGCACCAGGCTGCGGGCGGGATCCCGCGGATCTATCCAGATCGCGGGATCGTCCGCATCATGCGGCACGGGAGCCGTGACCACCCGCGGTCGCAGCGGCTCGTTCCGGGCATCGGGGTCAGGAAGCGGCGCGGGCGCGCATGCGGCGAGGAGCGTGGCGGCGGCACCGGCCAGCGTCCCACGTCGGAAGGCGCCGCGGGTCATCGCGCGAGCAGTTCGGAGGGCACCGCTGGGATCCGGGCGACCACCACCTCGCGCGTGCGCCGGATGATCCCGTAGATCACCCGGGGCTCCGCGGGATCCCAGGCCCATGACTGGCCCTCGAAGGGAACGTCGATCGTCGTGATGTACTCTAGGACGGAGCCGAGGCGCGGCGGGCGCAGGACGTAGAGTTCCTTCGCGTCATGCCCGGTCACGTAGAGGAGACCGTCGGGTCCCCAGCTGCCTCCCGAGCAACTGCTCTTGCCCCACGTCGCGACCACCTGGGGTGGAAACAGCCACGACTCCAGCATCTGCCATCGGTCGTCGAAGCGACCGACGTGCGTCCAGCGCTGATCCCGGCCGGGCTCGAACCCCTGGTCGTTGTAGTGGGCGAAGCACGCCCACCAGTCGCCGCCGCGACGTTCGGCCCAGGTGAGGGAGCCGTGCCGCAGCCCGAGGCTGACGCTGCGGACCGGACGGAGCGTGGCCGGATCGAAGAACTCCACCGAGCTGGCCATCGGCACCTGGGGGAAATTCGAGTGCGACAGAACCAGCAGCCCGTCCTGCACCAGACCTCCGTTCAGGTGGATGATTGATCCGCCGCGCAAGCCGGTCCACTCGCCGACCCGCTCGCCGGTGCGTTTGTCGTACTTCCCGATGACGAAATTCCCGATCCCGTAAAAATGCCGATCATCGACGGCGACGCCTTGATTGGCCCCGCGCGGCCGCCACCGGCGCAGCTCCGTCGCGGCGAGGCCATGCTTCGTCAACTCCGGCTTCGGGGCCGACGGCAGCGACGCGAGCCAGGCGCGCTGCTCATCGGCGGGAGTCGAGCGGCTCTCAGCAGCCGCAACCTCGTCGATCGCCAGTGCAAAAAGCAGCAGGATCGGAAAAGTCGCGGATTTCACGAGGAACGCGGTATTTTCCACGTGATCCCTAAGGCGAGCCGAATCGGAGACCATGCCGCACATGGGAGGTGCACCGCTCAGAACCGCCGCGTGACCTCGAGGGTCCAGGTGCGGCCCGGGAGCAGGCCTTGGTTCACCGAAGCATCGTAGCTGAAGCCCTCCGAGCTCGCCAAGGGCGGGGCCAGGTCGTTGAGGTTGGTGATGCCGACCCGGAGCTGGGTCCGCCGGAGCAGAGCCGAGGCGGCTTCGCCGAACTGGTACCCGACGAGCACGTTGCAGGTGAAGGTCGGGTCGATCACGCGGCGGTACACCGTCTGGCCGGCGGTGAAGAACGGCTCGATGTACGAGGGACGGCCCAGCGACTCGTAGACGGCCGCGGACGTCGTGGCCCCGGCGTCGTGCGTCTTACCGGCGTAGTAGGCGCCGAGGGAGGCCGACCAGACTCCGCGGCGCCAGGCGACCGTGGTGGTGCCGCGCCAGCGCGCGGCGCCGCCCGCGTAGAGACCGTTGTTCACCGTCGGGGGCAGGTTGGCCGGAGCGAGCGTCGACTCGGAGCGGGCGAGGTAGGACCAGTCGGTGTTCACGACGAGGCTGCCCCACGACAAACGCGGCAGAACGTAGCGCGCGCTGAAGTCCCAGCCCTCGTGCTCACTGGTCGCGAGGTTCACGAAGGGACGGTTCAGGGAGAAGATCTTGCCGGCCGCCGCCGCCGCATTGGAGGGATTGGCGGCGTTGTAGGCCGCGAACGCGGTGCGATCCTCCGGCGTGAGCGCGAAGCGCACCACGTCCGGATCGCCCTTGTAGGCCGCCGTGCCGCTGCCGACGTCGATGGAGCCCACGGGAACGCCCGCGGAAAGCTGGGCCCGCGTGTACGCCCGCAGCAGGGCGTTGTCGCTGTCGCGGATCTGCGCCACGCTGCGCTGCCCGAGGAGGTTGGTGCGGCTGATGCGCCATGCGTCGGCCGTGACGCTCAGCCCGCGCACGCCGGGAACATCGATGACGACGCCCCACGTGCGGCCCTCCGACTCCTGCGCCCTGAGGGCCGGGTTGCCACCGAAGTAGGTGCGCTGCACGTACGGCCCTTCGTTGAGCAGGGGGTTGCGGTACGTGTCGACGTCGCCGGCGCCGGCCGAGATCGTCCAGCGCGGGCTGGTGAAGAGCGCCGCCAGACTCGGGGCCATGAAGCCCTTGTTGAGCGAGCCCCGCAGCATCAGCCACGGCGCCGGACGCCAGTTCAAGCCGTACTTGGGACGCGTCGTCTGGCCGAAGTCGCTGTAGCGCTCGAGCCGCGCGGAACCGGAAACTTCGAGGGTGTGGACGAGCGGCAGCGGCCGCGTCGCGCCCACCAGCGGCACCACGATCTCGGCGTAGACGCTGGTCACGTCGCGATCGCCGCGCACGTCGGGCCGCGGCGGGTGCACGAGGAAGTCGTTGTTGGTCGGGTCGAGCCCGGAGCCGGGAGGATTCTCACCGCTGAACGGAGGACGGAGATCCTTCAGGTCCTCGAACCGGTACTCGGCCCCGAGCGCCGCGAGCACGTCGGTGCCGCGGATCTGGAAGAGCCGGCCCGTCGCCCGCGCGTCGCCGCTCGCGATGGTGCTCGACGCCTCGCGCTCGTAGGTCTCGGAGAAGGAATCAACGACCGCCCGGGGATTCTCGTAGGGCCGGTCGGCGACGACCGCGTTGCCCTGCACGCGGAAAGTGTAACCGAACGGATTGTACGCGGAGGCGTCGGTGCGGGCCAGGGCGCTGAGCAGCTTGCTCTCGCGAACGTCAGGGTGGGCCTCATCGACGCCCGCGACCTCGTTGAAGAACCCGGAGGTCTCCCAACGCCACGTGCCACCGAGCCGGCCCTTGAGCCCGGCCGCGAGGCGCACCACATCGGCGCGGGTGTTGACCGTCTCCGCGTCCAGCCCAGGCGGAGTCATCGCGGTGATGCTCACGGTCCGGGGCTGGCCCGTCAGGCGCGGGGAGCCATCGGCGTTCGGCGCCCCGGTCACGTGGTAGAAGCGCGAGCCGTAGGGATTGTAGGGATTGTCGACGGGCATCAGCGCGAGCTGGTCCGAAGTCGGCGCGTTCAAGTTGATCGGCTGGCGCCGCATGGTGGAGCTTGAGCGGTAGTATCCGAAGTCGGCGAAGGCGGTGATCTCCCGCGTGAGGTCGAGCTCGGCCGAAAGGAAGGCGTTGCCCCGGCGCACGCGCGGCGCGGCCATGCCGAACCGGTTAAGGTCGAGGAAGAACTCGGGGTTGGTCACCCGGGAGGGCGCCGCGGTGGTCAGGGTCGGCACGCCGTTGACGGGACGGAAGTAGTTGCTGGCCGTCGCGGTACCGATGCGGAAGGTCGGCCAGTAGCCGCGGGCGGAACGGGCGTCGAAGGGGCCGCCGGCCACGTTGAAGGGAGGCTCGGCGCGGGCCGAACTGTCCGCCGTGCGGCTGAACTCGCGCTCGGCAAGGAAGATCGCGTCGCGGTAGAGCGCCTCCACCGTGGCGAACAGCCGGCCCCGGCCGTTGGCGAACGGGGTACCGAGCGTGAGCGTGCCCTGCAGGCTCTCCCCGCCTCCCGCCTCCGGCGCACCGAAACGCACCGAGGTCTCCGCGCCGGCGAAGTCGCGCCGGAGCACGTAGTTGATCACCCCGCCGACGGCGTCGGAGCCGTAGACCGAGGAGGCGCCGTCGCGGAGGACCTCGACGCGCTCCACGCCGCGCGTTGGCAGCTGGTTGACGTTCACGGCTTGGGAAAGCCCCGCCGTCATCGGGTTGATCGCCATGCGCCGGCCGTTGACGAGGATGAGGGTGGCGGTGGCGCCGAGGTTGCGGAGGTTGATGTTCGCGTTGTCACCCCGCGCACCCGAAGAGCCGAGCCGGGTCTCGTTCTCGGGCAGATTCACGACGGAGGGAAGCGACGTGAGCAGGTCGACCGGCAGCAGGCCGCCGCGCACGTCGATCGCAGCCTGGTCCAAGACCGTCACCGGCGCGACCTTCTCCATCTCGGCCCGCTGAATGTTGGAGCCGGTGACGACGAGACGCTCAAGCTGGGTCGGGGCGGCCGCGGCGGCAGCCGCCGGCACGGCCGGTGCAGCCTGGGCAGGAAGCGGCGAGGGGCGCAGCAGGCCGACGAGGATCAGGAGCGCAGGCAGGCCGCGGGAGGGGATGATCAAGGCACGGTGACGCATGGGAAGTTAGGGTCGGGACTGCCATCCGGCCCGCGACGTTCGGGCAACGGGAATGTCCCGCCGTCACTGGATATTTTCCTTCGTCACACCGCCGTCACCGTTGGAACCGGACCGTGACGCCGTTGTGACGTCGACGTCCCCAGGCCGACGCCGGAATGAAACCAGAGCATGGGACCTTCCACGGCCACCCATGATCAACCATCGTTCTGCCCTCCTTCGAGGCTCCGCACGGGCCCTGCTTGTGTTCGCGGGGTTCATCGCACCCCTCACGGCCGCCGCCCAGACCGCCGCCGTCACCGGCCGCGTTTCCGACGCCCGCACCGGCTTCTCCCTCCAAGGCGCGGTCATCCGCGCCACCGGCACGTCCGGCGTCGCCTACTCCGATGCCAACGGCCGTTACTCACTCGCGGGCCTGCCTCCCGGCCCGCGCACCGTCGAGGTCGAATACGTCGGGTTGGACACCCAGCGTCGCGAGGCGCAGCTTGTCGCCGGTGAGAGCGCTGTCATCGACTTCCGGCTCGAGAGCACGACGCTCAAGATGGAGGCGTTCACCGTGGCCGAGTCCGTCCGCGGCCAGGCGCTCGCGATCAACCAGCAGAAGACGGCCAGCGGGCTGGTGAACATCGTCTCGGAGGAGACCTTCAGCACCAACCTCGGCGGCAACCTCGGTTTCACACTGCAGCAGCTGCCCGGCCTCAGCGTCAACGAGGGCGAGGACGGCGAGCCTTCCGGAGTCAACATCCGGGGCCTCGAGGCGAAGTACAACTCGGTCCAGGTCGACGGCAACCGCATGCCCTCCTCCGCGAACTCCCGAGCCTTCTCCGTCGGCCAGATCAACGCCGACTCCGTGGCCAACATCGAGGTCATCAAGGCGGCCACCCCCGACCGGGACGGCGACGCGCTCGGCGGCATCATCAACGTGATCTCACGCTCCGCGTTCCAGCGCGAGGGCCGCGCCGTCGAGCTCAACGTCGGCGGGCTCTACTACGACATGCGCCGGAAATGGAACGGCAACGTCTCCGTCAATTACCTCGACCTCCTCGACGTGGGGGGCGGCCGCAAGAACCTCGGCATCGGCGTGAACCTCGCCTGGTCCGAGACCTCGCGCGACTACGACAACCTCGATAAGGACTACGCCGTCCTGCAGCCCCAGTTCGAGCCCGCCCTGCGGCTGACGGCTCCCCTTTATTTCCACACCAACGCCGCCCCGCAGACCAATTACCGCACGGCCGCCGCCCTGAGCGCGAACCTGTCCCTCGACTACCGCGTCGGGCCCTCCACCACTGTCTACTTCCGGCCTTTCTATCGCCATCAGGAGACCGACTCGGAGAAGCCCCGCGCCCGCTACTACGTGAACGCGAATCACAACTTCAACTCGGCGACCGGAACCAAGAGCATCGCCGAGGCCGCCTACAACACCGGCCGCAGCCTCTCGACGATCCTGACCGAGCTGCGCTACCAGAATGATTTCAGCGTCGTCGACAACGACGTCTACGGCGCCTCGCTCGGCGGCCAGCACCAGATGGGCGCCACAACCGTGAACTTCGACCTGTTCCGTTCCGGCAACGACTCGAACCGCGACCGGTCGCTCGCCTACGTGATCCGCAACCAGGGCTACCAGTTCGGCTACGACCAGACCATCCGCTGGAAGCCGGTTTACACCATCCTGAATGGCAAGGACCCCTACGACGTCACCGGCATCAGCCGCGGCGACCTCACCTACTCGCCCCGCGACGCCGCGGAGAAGGCCTCGAGCCTGCGCCTCGACGTGGAAAGGAAGTTCACCGGCGACGGCCTCGGCGGCGCGCTCAAGTTCGGCGGCAAGTTCCGTTCGAACGTGAAGGAACAGGACCAGGCCTCGATCGTCTACCTCACCGGGACCAACGCGGCGGGGTTTCCTTACGCGAGCATCCTGCAACGTACCGACTACAAGGTCTTCGGCGCCCTGCCGATCTACCAATATCCCGACCTCGGCAAGCTGGATGACCTCCGCCGTACCCGGCCGGAGCTCTTCGCCCTGCAGACCACCAGCGCGCTGCAGAACGACGTGATCAACGACTACCGCGCCCAGGAGGACACGCTGGCCGCCTACGGCATGGGCACGCTGCGGATCGGCCGCACCACGCTCATCACCGGCGTGCGTATGGAACGCAACACGTTCGAGTCCCTCACCTACCGCTACAACAGCAACGCTCCGGCCGTGCCTTCGCCGGTCAAGGCCAAGCGCGATTACACGATGTGGCTCCCCGGCCTGCACCTGCGCCACGAGCTCGCGAAGAACCTCATCCTCCGCGAGAGCTACAACCGCAGTTACAGCCGTCCCGACGTCAATTCCCTCGTCGCCGGCCTCAACCTCAACGTCGACACCGGCAACATTTCCGGCGGCAACCCCAACCTGCAGCCCTCGACGGCCGATAACTTCGACGTGCAGCTGGAGTACTACACCCCGAAGGGCGGTCTGTATTCCGCCGGCCTCTTCTACAAGAAGATGAAGGGATTTTACTACGATTCGACCCTGCGGTTCACCAACACCGACGCCAGCGGTTACCCGATCCCGGATGCCAATGGTGCCCGGCTGTACACCACGACCGACAACGCGCTCGGCGCGACCAATTACGGCCTCGAGCTGATCGCCCGCCAGCGCCTGCTGTTCCTGCCGGCCCCGCTCAACGGCCTCGGCGTGTCGCTCTCCGCCACGCTGACCAAGAGCGACGGAAAGTATCCCGGCCGCCTCGAGGAAGAGCTGCCCACCTACGGATTCAGCGACCGCATCTACAACGCCGCCCTCGAGTACTCCGGTGGCGGCTTCCGGGCCCGCCTGTCGTACACCTACCGGTCCGACTTCCTCGAAGGCCTCGATGCCAACAACTATTTCGACGACTACTTCGGCGCGTATGAGTCGCTGAACTGGGAGTCGAGTTACCAGCTCAACCGCCAGACGAGACTCTTCCTCAACCTGAACAACCTGACCGACGAGCCCCAGATCTCGTACCAGGGTTTCCAGCGGCCGGACAACCCCGAGGACTACACCACGTACTCCTGGCGCGCCACCGCCGGCGTCTCGTACCGGTTCTAAGGCGCCATTTGCACCCATCGCCGCTTGTGACTAAAGGAGAACTGCTCCCTATGAGACCCTTGCTGCTCGCGCTCTGCGCCCCGGTCCTGCTCTGCCCCGCGCTCCTCGCCCATGAATCGCCGGCCCACGCGCCGTACCCGGACAAGGCCGCGCATGCCCCACGGCCGCTGCCGGACCGCGTGGTGCTCACGTGGAAGGGCGACCCCACCTCGTCTCAGGCGGTGACCTGGCGCACAGACCCCAGCGTGCGCCGCGCCGAGGCGCAGGTCGGTCTGGCCAACGAGAGCGGCCGGAACCTGAAGTGGACCACGGTCGCGGCGGTGACCACGCCGCACACGTCAAGCCTCGGCGAGGCCCATTACCACTCGGCGGAATTCACCGGACTCGAAGCCGACACGCTTTACGCCTACCGCGTGGGCGACGGGGTGAACTGGAGTGAATGGTTCCACTTCCAAACCGCGGCGCGCGGGGCCCGGCGCTTCTCGTTCATCTATTTCGGTGACGCGCAGAACGACATCCGCACGCACTGGTCGAGGGTCTTCCGCGAGGCTTTCCGCGAGGCGCCGCGCGCGGCCTTCACGCTGCACGCCGGGGACCTCATCAACAACGCCCACCACGACGGCCAGTGGGGCGAATGGTTCGGGGCGCCGGCCTGGGTCAACGCCACCATCCCCGTCGTGCCCTCGCCCGGCAACCACGAGTACGCGAAGCTGGATGAAAAGGACGAGAAGTCCCCGCGGGTGCTCAGCATCAACTGGCGGCCCCAGTTCACCCTCCCGGAAAACGGCCCGAAGGGCGTGCCGGAACTGACCGAAACCGCCTACCACTTCGACTACCAGGGCGCGCGCATCATCTCGCTCGATTCCAACGCCCGCCAGGAGGAGCAGGTGCCGTGGCTGCGCGAGGTGCTGCGCTCGAACAACCAGCGCTGGACGATCCTCACCTTCCATCACCCGGTGTTTTCCCCGGCGCGCAACCGCGACAACGCGAAGCTCCGCGAGCTTTGGAAGCCCGTGCTCGACGAATTCAAGGTCGATCTCGTGCTCACCGGCCACGACCACACCTACGCCCGCAGCGGCGACGTCTCCGGCCGCGGGATCGTGGGCGACACCAACCTGCCCAAGGGCTACAACCAGGCCTACGATCCCGCGATCGGCACCGTCTACGTCGTCTCAGTGAGCGGGCCCAAGATGTACGACCTCACGCCGGGCGACCGCTGGGCCGTGCGTTTCGCCGAGGACACCCAGCTCTATCAGGTGATCACCGTCGACGGCGACGAGCTCCGCTTCGAGGCGCGCACCGCGACCAACCGGCTCTACGACGCGTTCACGCTGCGGAAGCGCGCAGGGCGGCCCAACGAGCTCATCGAGCTCCTGCCGGCCGAAGCCCGGCGTCCCGCGCCGGCGAAAAAATGAGGTGGGCGCCCGCCGGACGCGGCGGGATCACGGTTGCGCCCGCCGGGAGGAGGCGCTGGTGTCGTCTCACCGCCCTCCATGAAAGCCCTCCTCCTCCCCGCGGCCCTCGTGGCCGCCGCCTCGCTGTTCGCCGCTGATCCCGCGGGAAAATCCGCGGGCGACCGCGCCTTTGACGCCGCCCGCGCCGCCATCAACACCGCCAAGCCCGAGGCCGCGAAGGTCCTCGAGGCCGGCTTCAACCTCTTCTTCAACTTCCCCGATCACCCGGGAGTGAACGGCCTGCTGCCCGCGATGGGCGGGATCGCCTCACGCCTCCCCGAGACCGATCGCGCCGGCTACACCAAGGCCTTCCACGATCGCCTCGACGCCGAGCTGGCCAAGCCCGACCTTCGGGATCCGCTCCGCGAGTCCATCCTGGGAGCCTACGCTTCCATGGAGGTCTCGGCCCAAAGCCGCGCCGACACTCCGGACGTGGCGGCCGTGCGCGCGAAGATCGACGCCCTCGCCGCACGCTTCCCGCAGGCCCGGGCGCTCGCCGGCCTCGAATTCAGTTACGCGAAGCTGCTCGCGAAGGTTGATCCTACCTCCGCCCAGGATTTCCTGCGCAAGCTCGCCGCCTCCGGCAACCCCGAGACCGCGCGGCAGGCGGCGGGCGAACTGCGGGTCGCGGAGATGCGCACCCGGCCGCTGGAGATGAAGTTCACCGCCGCCGACGGTCGCGAGGTCGACCTCGCCAAACTGCGCGGCAAGGTCGTGTTGATCGATTTCTGGGCGACCTGGTGCGGACCCTGCATCGCCGAGCTCCCCAACTTGACGCGCGTCTACAATACGTATCGCGAAAAGGGATTCGAGGTGATCGGCATCGCCTTCGAGAACTCCGGTCTCATCGACGAGGCCGCCCTCCGCAACCCCCGCAACGCCGGCAAGCCGCTCGATACGCCGGAACAGGCCGCGGAGAAGAAGGCGAAGGCGAAGGACAAGATGCTGGCCTTCGCCAAGGAGAAGGGCATGGCGTGGCCGCAGCACTTCGACGGACTGTACTGGGACAACGAATGGGGCCAGCGTTTCAACATCCGCTCCATTCCCGCGATGTTCCTCCTCGATCAGTCGGGCCGGCTGGTGGACACCAACGCGCGCGGCGAAAAACTCGAGCCCCAGGTCAGGAAATTGCTCGGCCTCTGATCAGCGGGCTGCCTCGCGCCGTAATGCCACGGCCGCCTCCGCTCAGCTCGCGAATGGGGCCGCCCCCTACCCCAGGGGGCGGCCCCGCTTGCACTTGACCCAGAACCCTGACTGACGCGGAGGAAGACGTCCGGAAGCCGCGAAACGTTCACGCGTCACTCCTTCGGAACGGGAATGACACCGCGCCGTTACACTCCGGCCGGCTGGAGCTCCGGGACTGCGTTGTCCCCAGCGGTCTCCGCCTCGACGGGGAACTGCTCCAGGAAACGCGCGTACTCGATGAGCTCGAAGCGGCCGTCGAGGTGTTCCACGATCGCCGTGAGAGACTCCACCCAGTCGCCCGAATTGAGGTAGTGCACGCCGCCGATCATCTTGTCGGCCGCAGTGTGGATGTGCCCGCACATCACGCCGACGCAGCCCCGCTGGCGGGCCAGCTCCGCGATGTGGTCCTCGAAGTTGGAGATGTGGCTGACAGCCTCCTTGACGCGCGCCTTGATCGCCTTCGACAGCGACCAGTACTCCTTGCCGCGCCACTTCCGCCACGCGTTGTAGACGCGGTTGAGGGTCAGCAGCGCGCTGTAACCCCAGTCCCCGAGGTGGGCGAGGAAGACGAAGTTCTTCGTGACGGTGTCGAAGATGTCCCCGTGCAGCACGAGGTAGCGGCCGGCCGGCCCTTCATGGACGTGCTCCTCCAGCACCGTGAGGTTCTCGAATTCCAGCGGCAGGAAGGAGGCCAGCACGTCGTCGTGGTTGCCGCGCAGGTAGAAGACCTTCGTATCCCGCTTCTCCAGCATCTTGAGCACGATCCGCACGAAGCGGGTGTGGGCCTTCGTCCAGCTGCCGCCGCGCCGCAACTGCCAACCGTCAATGATGTCACCGTTGAGGATCAGCTTCTCGCAACGGACGTTCCGTAGGAAATGGTTCACCTCCTGGACCTTGGAGTCGGGGGTGCCGAGGTGGACGTCGGAGATGATGACGGTGCGGACCTGGAGCTTCATGGGAGGAGCAGGGCAAATCCGGCGGGTACCGGGTCCGCGCGGACCGCCACCACGCGCGTGACTGCCGGCACCACCATGCGAAGGCTGCGCCGGACCACCCGGATCTCCAAGCGCCGGCCGGCCTCGTGGGTCTCGCCGTCGGTGTGCAGCGGGCCGGGTTCATCTCGCTCGATCACGAATCCCGCGCCCGCCCTCCGCCAGACGAGTGGACTGCGGTCCAACGATCCGAGAAATAGGCGCGGCACGAGCCCGAAGGTGCGAAGGAGGCCCGCTTGACGCACGACCACGAGATCAAGGCGGCCGTCGTCGGTCCGCGCGCCGGGCGCGATCCGGGCGTTGTTGCCGTACTGGTCGGAATTGGCGACGGCGACCAGGAGCGCCTCGAAGGTTTGCCGCTCGCCGCCCGCCTCGACGGTGCAGCGAAGCGGCCGGTGACGCCGCCAGCAGCCCACGGCGGCGCGCGCGTAGGAGGAAAGTCCCCGGCGCGTCAGCCCGTTGAAGCGGCGGCTCACCTCCGCGTCGATGCCAACGCCCATCGCGTTGAAGAACGGGCGCCCGTCGGCCTCCCCCGTGTCGACTTCCACGACCCGGCTCCCGATCCCCGTGGCCAGATTCAGCGCCAAGCCGGGCTCACGGGGCACGCCGAGGTGGAGGGCCAGGCCATTGCCGGATCCGCATGGCACCAGCGCGAGGGCGGTCTCCGTCCGCAACAGCCCTTGCGCGACCTCGTTCATCGTACCGTCGCCGCCGACCGCGACCACGGTCTCCGCGCCCGCGGCAGCCGCCGCCGCGGCGAGTTCCCGCGCGTGACCGGGGCCCTCGGTGACGCTTAGCCCTGCGTCCAGCGCTCGCGCCGCGATGAAGTCGCGGATCCGGCGATCCAAACCGGGCCGCGCACGATTGCGGCCGGAGTGGGGATTGAAGATGAACAACATTCTCATCGCAGGATCTCCGCCTCCGGCCGGGCCGTCCCGGGATTCGCCGTCGCGATGATCCGGTCGAGGATGTCCTCCGCGGCTTGAGGACGGCTCAGCGGAGCGAGGGCGCGGCGCCAACCCGACCAGACGTTACCCTCGCCCGCGAAGGCCGAGCGCAGGACCTCCAGCACCTTCTCCGGCGAGGTGGCGAGTGACCCGATGCCGTGCCGCCGCAGCAGCTCGTAATTGCCCTCCTCCTGTCCGGGCACGACCTGGTTCACGACCATGGGACATCCCGCGGCGAGGGCCTCCTGGGTCGTGGCCCCGCCGGCCTTGCTCACCACCAAGTGGTGCGCCCGCAGCAGGCGCGGAATCTCGTCCGTCCAGCCGAGGATCCGGGCCGGCGCCGCGCGCTGCGCCGCGACGCGCAGCAGCTTCCGGCGCAGACCCTCGTCGCGGCCCACCGTGCAGGTCACCTCCCAGTCAGTCGCGCGCAACAGCAACTCCGCCGTCTCGGGCGCGCGACTCCGGCCCGAGTTGACGATGTAGAGCACCCGCGGCCGGCCGCCCCGGGCCAGATCGGGCGGCCCCGGTTCCCGCGACAGGCGCCGGAACACCGGCCCCACGGGAAAGCCGGTCACGTGGACCCGCTCCGCGTCCACCCCGCCGGCGCGCATCACCTCGGCCGACTCCTCGTTGGGGACGAACCAGCCGGCCGCGCCGGCCTTCCACCAGAGCGAGTTGATGCTGATGGAGTCGGTGACGACGTTGAAGAAGGGAACCGTCAGCCCGCCGGCGCGCGCGAGCAAAGCCAGCGTGAAGGCGTAACCGGGAAAGGTGCAGCAGACCGCCGCGGGCCGCTCATGGGCGATCAGCCGGCGGAGCACCGCCCGCTCCGCGGGCAGTCTTCCGAGGAGAGAGGGCACGAGCCGCGAACGGTCCAACCAGCGGTACAACACGCCCCAACCGGCTGGCCATGCGTTGATGATGCTCAGGTAGGCGGAACGGGCGGGCGCATTCAGCCGCGGTGAGGCCAGCGCCAGTGCGTCGACCACCGGCGCGCTGCCAGCGCCGTGGCGCTCCTCCTGCGCCGCCGCAAGGGCACGCGCCGCCGCGTTGTGTCCCTCGCCGAATCCCGCCGTGAGGATCAGGATCCGCACGTTCATGCCGGAACCAGCCGGGCCGCCGGTACCCCTCCGCCCCGGGCCAGGGCCACCAGCTCGCCCTCGAATCCCGCCACGATCCTCTCCCAGGAATGGTCCTCCACTGCCGCCCGCGCGCCGACCCGCAGCTTCGTCCTCAGGAAATCATCCGTCGCCAGCAGCACCGCCGCCTCGATCAGCGCTTCGCGGGAACCCAGGGGCGCGAGCAGCCCGCTCTCGCCATGGCGCACGAACTGGCGCGCCGCCGCGTAATCGAAGCCAGCCACCGCGAGACCGCTGGCCAGCGCCTCGGTCAGCACGTTCCCGAAGGTCTCGGTGCGGCTCGCGTGGATGTAGACGTCCGCCGACGCGTAATAACGGCCGATCTCCTCCCGCGGGAGGAAGCCGGCGAAGCGGCAATCCGGATGCCGGCTGCGCAGCTTCGCCTGCAGGGGCCCCTCGCCCGCCAGCACGAAACGTAGGCCGGGATTCGCCGCCCGCATCGCCGCATAGGCCTCAAAGAGCAGGTCGTAGTCCTTTTCCGGGGCCATCCGGCCGACATGCAGCACCACCGTATCATCCGGTCCCGCGCCCCACTGTTGCCGCAGCGCGGGGCAGCGACGGGCCGGGTGAAAGCCCCAGGTATCCACGCCGCGGGAAAGCAACGCCAGGTTCCGGAAGCCCGCCGCACCCAGTTCCGCGCAAAGCTCCTCCGTCGGCGCGAACGTCCGGAGCGTGCGATTGTGCACTCGCCGCAGCCACGCCAGCACCACCCGGTTCAGGGGGCCGATCCCGTAATGGCGGGCGTAGGCGTGGAAGTTGGTATGGAAGCTGGAGGTCACCGGGATGCCCAGAGAACGAGCCACGGCGACGGCCGAGGCTCCGAGCGGCCCCTCCGTCACGACATGGACGAGGTCTGGCCGGTCCGCCTTCCAAGCCCGGCGGAGCCGGCCCCACGCCGGCAGGCCGAGGCGGATCTGGCGGTAACCCGGGACCGTGAAGCCCGGAAACTTCACTTCGGTGAAATCGATCGTCGGCGGTCCCGCGGGCAGTTCGTCCCGCCGCGGCCGGTGCACGGTGATCGCATGGCCGCGACGTGCGAGTTCCCGCACGATCACCCCGAAGGTCATGGCCACGCCATTGACCTCGGGCGGAAACGTCTCGGTAACGAGAGCCAGCTTCAAGATGGGTTCGCATCATGGAGAGCCGTTGTCGCATTCAGGTGTCGGATACGTTACAAAACGGGAACAATTCACACCCGCCGTTCGCGGCGGGTTGCCTGCGGAGCCGCCACCGTTCTCGCTGCCGCCCCTCCCGCCGCCATGCCCACGCCCAACCCCCGTCTCCTGCTCGCCTCGCTTCTCCTGCTCGCCGGACCGCTGCCTGCCGCCTCCCCCGGCGAACCGCCCGCCCTCGTGCTGCAGATCACCGTCGACCAGCTGCGCGGCGACATGCTGCCCCGGTTCCGGGAACGGTTCGGACCCGGCGGGTTCCGGCGGCTCCTCGACACCGGCGTCGTATTCACCCGGGCCCACCACGCCGCCGCCAACACCCTCACCGCCAGCGGCCACGCGGTGCTCGTCACCGGGGCCGCCACCTCCGCGCATGGGATCGTCGCCAACGACTGGTACGACCGGGGGCGCGGGCGCCCGGTCTACTGCGTGGAGGACGAGGGGGCCAGGATCGTCGGTGGGCCGGGGCGCGGCCGCTCCCCCCGGTGGCTCACGTCCTCGACCCTCGGCGACGAGATCGTGACCGCCTCCGGCGGAAAGGCCCGCTCCTTCGCCGTGGCCGCCAAGGACCGCAGCGCCGTCATCCCCGCAGGCCGCCGGGGGCGCGCGTTCTGGCTCTCCGACGCGACCGGCGCCTTCGTCTCCAGCTCCTTCCATTTTCCCGACGGGCTCCCCGCCTGGACCGGGGACTGGAACCAGCGGCGGGTCTTCGCCGACTACCGCGACGCCGTCTGGCGGCCCCTCCAAGGCTCGGTGGCCCCCGCCGACTCCGCGAATCCCCACGCCCGCTTCCCCGCCGCGCTGCGCCGGACCTTTCCTCATCCCCTCGCAGCCCGCTCCGACGCGGTGCTCCTCGCTTCCCTCGCATCCACTCCGTTCTCCGACGAACTCGTCGCCCGCTTCGCCGCCGAGCTCATCGAGCGCGAGGAACTGGGCCGGCGCGGGATCACGGACTACCTGTCCTTGAGTCTGGCCGCGACCGACTACATCGGGCACGCGTGGGGACCGGAAAGCGCCGAATACGCCGACAACCTGCTTCGACTGGACGCGACCCTCGCCGGTCTCCTCGCGTTGACCGACCGTCTGGTCGGCGCCGGTCGATGCCTGATCGTGCTTTCCGCCGACCATGGCGTGGACGACATTCCGGAGTCGCGGCTGACGGCCGGCCTCCCCGCGGGCCGGTTCAACCCCGAGGCCCTACGCTCATCCGCCAACGCGGCCCTGCGCACGAGCCTGGGAACGGAGTCAGACCTCATCGCGGCGTTCATCCCGCCCGGCTTCTTCCTCGACGACGCCCGGATCCGACGCAGCGGACGGCGGTCGTCCGAAGTGGCCGCGGCGCTCGTTTCCCACCTGCGGACCCAGCCCGGGGTCATGGCCGCATTCACGCGGGACCAGGTCATCGCGGCCGACGGACCTGCCTCGGAACTCTTCGCGCGCGTACGCCGCTCCGTGCACCCGGAACGGTCGGGGGACGTCGTGATCGTCCAATCCCCCCACTGGTACCTCTATCCGGATGCCGAGGGTTACGCGGCGATGCACGGCAGCCCCCACGACTACGACACCTTCGTGCCGCTGATCTTCGCCGGAACCGGCGTGCGCCCGCGCGAGGTCGCGCGGCCCGTTGACCCTGGGAGCATCGCACCGACGATCGCCTCGTTGCTCGGCATTCCGTCCCCCTCCGGTTGCAGCGCGCCGGCGCTCGTCGAAGTGGTCACCGCACCGTGAAAGTTGACGTGATCGTCACGCCCGCGGGTTGCGGCCGGCCGCGGCGCGGCTTGCCCTCTGAGCCATGACGGAATCGCCGGTGCCCTCGATCCACGCCTTCCGGGCCACCTCGGAACGAAATCATTTCGATTCCGCAGCGGCAGCGGCCCGCTACGCGATCAGCCGGCCGCGAGGACACGCGGCGCTGCTGGAACTTCTTCCACACCATCTGGGACCGGAGCTGCCGGTCGCTCGGGCGCTCGACGTCGGCTGCGGCACGGGCAACTCGACCGTGGCGCTCCTGCCCTACGCGCGAACGGTCACCGGCATCGACCCATCCTCCTTCATGCTCGCCCAAGCCGGCCGCGCGCCCGGCGTCGATTACCGGAAGGGCCACGCGGAGGCCCTGCCCTTCGCTCGCGCGGAGTTCGATCTCGTGACCGTCGCATCCGCCTACCACTGGTTCGACCAGGACGCCTTCCTCGCGGAGGCCGCGCGGGTCCTGCGACCGGGAGGCTGGCTCCTGCTTTACAAGGCGGGTTCAACCGGAGGGATGCCCGATGATCCCGCGTTCGGCCGATGGTGGGACGAGACGTTCCGCGTCCGCTATCCCCGCGTGGCGCGGAACCAAGATCCGTTGGACGCGGCGCGCGCGGCGGAGTTCGGATTCACGGAGATCGCGTTTCACTCCGGGGATCGGAGGAACGAGGTCGAACTCGGGGATCATGTCAGCAACCTACTCACCCACAGCAGCGTGATCCGCGGTCTCTCCACCCGTGGCGAGACGGCCCCGGAGGCCCGCCGCTGGCTGCGGGGAGAGCTGAGTCGCTTCTTTCCCGGAGGCAGCGCATTGATCACCTTCCGCGATTGGCTCCACCTTTGGCGCAGGGACGCTGTCCCGTGATACGCCCCACCCGGCGGGTTTTCTCAGACGATGAGGCGCGGACCGCGCAGGCCCTGCTGTCGGCGGCGGAGGAGGACGGCCTGCTGACGGTGTCGCAGGCAACCTTATGGCGCGAGATAAGCGCCCGGGCGGCGGTGGGAGAGCTGGATCCGACGGCTCGCGCCGAGGTCTGCACGTTGATGCGGGCGGTCGGGCAAGGCGCGGCGCGAGACCACTGGACGGGCAAACGCTGGCGGCAGATCGACGGCCAAGCCCGCTGAGGGCGTCGCGGATGGCGGGCGGCTGCGGAAAAAATGTAACATTCAGGCCGTTGCCTGGAAGGCCGATCGGGGATTCGGTGCTGCACCCCCGCTGATCCATGCCGAAAAAAACCACCCCCGCCGTCGTCAAGGGCCTCTACGCGCGCATCGTGTCGGCCCAGAAGGAAGCCGAAGCCGCCAAGCGCGAGGCGAAGCTCGCCAAGATCGCGTACAAGGCCGCCAAGGAAAACTACCGTGAGGCCAAGCAGGCGGCGAAAAAGCTGCGCAAGGCCGTCCGCGCGATGAAGGAGGAACTGGCCCGCCGCGCGTCGAAGGGCACCAAGGCGCCCTCCCGGCCCGCCAGACCTGCCAGGCCGCGGAACGTGAAGCCTGCTCCGGCGCCAGCGCCGCTCGATCCCTCACCGGCTCCAGAACCCGCCGTGCCGAACCCGCCGGCTGCGCCGGCTCACTAGGTCCTTCGCCCGGGTCCGCTCGAACCGGCCGAAGGCGACCCGGCCCGAGACCCGCACGCCGAGGACGGGAAATCGGCGAGGGGACCGCCGCTTGACGAGGTCGGCAGCGAACCGTTGGCTCCCGCCGACGGCCACCTCCCCTCGCCCGCCGATCCGCTGCCATCACCGGCCGAACCTACCCCTGCCCATGTTTCCAACCCGTCCCGTTGTCCGAACCTGCCTTGTTCTTGGTCTGGCCCGGGCACTCCTCATCACCTCACTATCCGGGCAGAGTCTGTCCGGCACCTCCTCGTCTCCGACCCGGGAAGTGGTCGAGCTGTCGCCGTTCCAGGTGTCCTCCGACAAGGAGGTCGGCTACGTCGCCAACCACACGCTCGCGGGCAGCCGGCTCCGCACGAACCTCTCCGACGTCGCCAACGCGATCAGCGTCTTCACGCCGGAGCTGATCGCTGACCTGAACGCCTTCGGAGAGAACGACCTGATGCGCTATTCGGCGGCCGCGGTTCCCGAGCGCACCGACCAAACCGCCCAAGTGCAGGGCATCAACACCGAGACCGGCGTCTTCCAATACCGCATCCGGGGACAGCTCGCCTCGCGGTCGCGCAACTACTTCGGGTCGACCCTCCTGCCCGACACGTTTAACTCCGAAAGGTTCGAGGAAGCGCGTGGCCCAAACGCGATCCTCTTCGGCCTCGGCGGCGCCGGCGGCATCCTCAACACGACCACCAAGCAGGCGCGACTCGGACGGTCCTTCGCGACCTTCCACGTCACCTTGGGCAACGACCAGCTCCGGCGCGCGCATCTCGACGGCAACCTCGCCCCGGCGCGGAACCTGGCGTTGCGCATCAACGCGCTCGATCAAGACGCCGAAGGCTGGCAGGCGCACCAGTTCTCCCGCAACCGGCGGCTAGCCCTCGCCGCCACCTACCGCGCGGGCCGTTCGACCATGCTCCGGCTCGACGCCGAGTTCGGGCGCATCAGCACCTCGCTGGGCCGGACCTACGTTCCCTCCGACAACGTGTCGCTCTGGAAGCTGAGCGGCGCGCCGCTCGTTCCCGGACTCGCCGCCGCCAACCCGGCACTCGGTATCGGCAAGCGGGCGGTCACCCCTCGCCTCACCCTCGTGGGAAATGACGGCAGCTTCCGGAATTTCCAGCAGACGGTGTTCAGCCAGGCCACGGCAGCCCGCGCCAGTTCGGTGCTGCTTCCGGGAGACTGGGCGGCCATCGACCCAGCCAATCCCTGGCCACGGAGGGCGAGCTTCGCCGGGCCGGGAGGGATGAGCGTGTTCAGCCAGCGCAGCCTTTCGGCGTCCCTGGAGACAGAACCATTGAAAAACCTCTTCATCGAGCTGGCCGCCGGTCACGACCTGCGGGATCAGGATGTCTACGACACCACCCACGACGTCTTCCGCGTGCTTGGGGAGCCGGGTCAGACCTTCCGCGACGGCGCCGTGAATCCGTGGGCCGGGCGCTACTACGTCGATTCACGCTGGGTACTGCGCCACGAACGGAACACGGGGGAGCGTTTCCGTGCCACGGCTTCCTACCTGATCGACCTCGGGCGGTTCGGGCGCCACAGCCTCGCCGCGCTCGCAAGCCGCGATTATTCGAGCAATCCGCGCCATGTCGGCTTCCTTGTCGCCGACGGGGCGCCGTTTAATCCGCAACCGCAGAACGCCGCCAACCAGCTTTGGACGCGCCGCTATGTGGAGAACCCTGCCGACGCCTCGCAATGGGCCGCACCGGATTTCCGGCTAATCCCGCGCGCCTTCAGCGCGGTGATGGACGCCGGAGCGGCGCCTCGCTCCTTCACCACAGCCTGGGCGCGCAACGAACTGGCCGACCAATGGCGCCACACCGACAGCCAGCTCGCGGCTCTGCAGAGCGGCTGGTGGAAACAACGCGTGATCACGACTGCCGGCTGGCGCTACACCCGGCAGACGTCCTTCGCGCGGCCGACCAGCCCCGTGAGCGCGCCCGGCCCGCTCGTCTTCACCGGTGACGCCGAGAGATCGGAGTATGACTTCACGCGAATCTCGTACGGCGTGGTGGGTAAGCCTGTCACCTGGCTTTCCGTCTACTACAACTACTCGGAGAACGCGCAGATCCCGGGGACTACGGTCACTCTGCTGCCGGACGGCGCCCTGCTGCCGCTCAACTCCGGCGAAGGGAAGGACGCCGGCGTGATGCTGAACCTCATGGAAGGCCGAGTCTTCGTGCGCGCCGGATTCTTTTCCACGGCCTCCGTGGACCAGTCGCGGGCCTCCGGCGCCAACAACGTCGGTGAACGCAACGACCGCATCATGGATGCGATGGCAGCGGCGGGCCTCATCGCGCCGGCCCAGGTGATCCGGCTGCGCGGAGCCGCGCACGACCTCTTCGACCTCGCGACGGAGGGTTGTGAACTGAACCTCACCGCCAATCCCACTCCGGCGTGGCGCGTCCTTTTCAACCTCTCCCGCTCCACCTCGGTGGAGACCAACCTCCTCAAGCGATCCCGCCAATCCGCGGCGCTGGTGCTGCCCCTCTGGCGCACCCCGGCCGCCCGCGGGCTCGTGACCAGCGCCGGAGTCACCGTCGCCGAGGAAATCACAAACTACGAGAGCTGGCTCGCGGCCACGACCGCGGTTGAGAATCAGGGCACCATCGGGCACCGCGGGCTCGAGCTGCGCGGATTCACGCGCTACGACTTCCGCTCCGGCCCCCTGCGAGGTTTTTTCGTGGGCGGCGGCTTGAGCTACGGCAGCGCTCCCGTCATCGGGCGCGGAGCGTCGGGAGTCCTGTTCAACGCCGAGATACGCCGCGAGGCGGACCTGCTGCTCGGCTGGAAGACCCGCCTGCCAGGCTGGGTCGGCCGCCTTCCGGCGGAGGTGCAATTCAACGCCCGTGACCTGCTCCAGCAGGCACCCTATACGCTGCTTCGTCGCGACCCCGACGGTCAGAATTTCCGAGCGGTGCTGAACCCGCCGCCTTCCTACACGCTTGGGCTTCGGCTGAGCCTCTGAAGGCCCTCCACCTCGACCGAGGCCGAACCCGCCGGCTCAGTAAAGCTCCGGCACTCGCATCGCCGCCAAGATCGGCTCGCGGCGGTATCCGGGGTGGCGCACCCGCGGCGGAAGATCCACGGCCGGATGGGTGACCGGCTGGTACGGGACCTGAGTCAGCAGGTGCTGGATGCAGTTCAGGCGGGCCTTCTTCTTGTGCTCGCCCTGCACCACCCACCAGCGGGCCTCCGGGATGTGCGTGCGCTCGAACATGATCTCCTTGGCCTTGGTGTAGAGCTCCCAGCGTTTCCGCGACTCGAGGTCCATGGGGCTCAGCTTCCACTGCTTGAGCGGGTCGTTGATCCGGCAGCGGAAACGGAACTCCTGCTCCTCGTCCGAGATCGAGAACCAGTACTTGATGAGCTGGATGCCCGAGCGCACCAGCATCTTCTCGAACTCCGGGACCGAGCGGAAGAACTCCTCGTACTCGGTGTCGCTGCAGAAGCCCATCACGCGCTCCACCCCGGCGCGGTTGTACCAGCTGCGGTCGAACAGCACCATCTCCCCGGCCGCCGGCAGGTGCGCGACGTAGCGTTGGAAGTACCACTGCGTGCGTTCGCGGTTGGACGGCGCCGGCAGCGCCGCCACCCGCGCCACCCGCGGATTCAGGTGCTGCGTGATGCGCTTGATCACGCCGCCCTTGCCCGCCGCATCCCGACCTTCGAACAGGATCACCATCCGATGGCCCGTCGCCACGATCCAGTCATGCATCTTCACCAGCTCGCCCTGTAGGCGGAACAACTCCCGGAAGTAACGGTTGCGCTCCGTCCGCGACGCCTCCTTCCCCGCCGGCCGCTTGAGTTCACCCGCGGCGTCCAGTTCCCAATCCTCGCGCTCCATCTCCAGCTCCTCGTCATAGTCATCGATCAGCTCCTGCCGCACGCGGCGGATGAGCTTGTCGGAATTGGACTCGGAGGGAGGTTTGCTCGACATGGCGGGGAGGCAGGCGGGTTTTCCTTCCCGCCACCCGTACGTCGCGGCCGGTCAAACGCAAGGCACCCGTCCCCGCGCGACGCCGTCTCCCGACGGAATTAACCTGTTCGTCACATCCGGCCGCCGCATCCGGCAGGCGCCGGCTCGACAAGCCGCCCGCGGAAAGCACGCTCGGCGCCCATGGCAAGGGAGAGGATGTCCAAGCGGACCTACCAGACGCAGGCGACGCGCGCGCGCGCCGAGCTGATCCAGCTCCAGCTCCGCCTCAAGCAGGCGCCGTTCAAGGTGCTGCTCATCCTCGCCGGCCCCGAGGGCTCTGGACGAGGCGAGCTCCTCCACACGCTCGCCGAGTGGCTCGATCCCCGCGGCGTCGACACGTTCTCCTTCCATCCGCCCACCGAAGACGAGCGCGCGCACCCCGACCAATGGCGGCTGTGGCGCGACCTTCCGGCCATGGGCCGCATCGGCCTCTACGCCGGCTCCTGGTACACCGAGACCCTCCGCGAGGAGGCCCGCAACAAGCGGGCCCGCCGCCACCTCCTCGACGAGGCCGAGCGCATCCGCCGCTTCGAGCGTCTCCTCGCCGACGGCGGCACCCTCATCATCAAGGTCTGGCTGCACCTCTCCCGGAAGGCGCAGGGGCGCCGTCTCCGCACCCTCTGGTCCGACCCCTCGACCGCCTGGCGCGTCACCGAAGAGGACTGGCAGCACCACCTCATCTATGACCGCCTCGCCGAAACGGCCGCGCTCATCCGGCGACGCACGAGCCGGCCCGGCGCGCGGTGGACGACCATCGAGGCGGAGGACGAACGGGCCCGCGACCTGGCGGTGGCACGGCTCCTCCTGCGCCGCTTCCGGGAGCAGGAAGCGCGATTCGCGCGGCTGGCCGCGCCGCGGGCGCCCGCGAAGGTCTCACCGCTGCGGCCTTCGGGCCTTCGCCGGCTGCAGGCACTCCCGCTCGATCAGGAGTTGTCCGAACACGACTACGCCGCCCTGCGGGAAAAATGGCTAGGCCGGCTAAGCGTCGCCGTGCGCGCGCTGCTCGCGGCCAAGCGTTCCGTGGTCTTCGTCTTCGAGGGCTGGGACGCAGCGGGCAAGGGTGGCGCGATCCGGCGGCTCACGAGCGCCATGGACCCCCGCGACTACCGGGTCGTGCCGGTCGCCAAGCCCACCGCCGAGGAAAAACACGCCCACTACCTGTGGCGGTTTTGGCGCGACGTGCCGCGCGACGGGCGGGTGACGGTCTTCGACCGCTCTTGGTACGGCCGCGTGCTCGTCGAGCGGATCGAGGGCTTCTGCCGCGAGCAGGAGTGGCGGCGGGCGTACGCCGAAATCAACGACTTCGAGCGGCAGCTCGCCGACCACGGGGTCGTCGTCATCAAATACTGGCTGCACATCTCCCACGAGGAGCAGCTCCGGCGCTTCCGCGACCGCGAGGTCACACCGCACAAGCGGCACAAGCTCAACGACGAGGACTGGCGCAACCGCCGGAAACGCGGCGCCTACGAGGCGGCCGTAGGAGACATGATCGCCCTCACCGACGCCGCCCACGCCCCGTGGCAGCTCGTCCCCGCCGACGACAAGCGCTACGCCCGCATCGAGGTCCTGCGCACCGCGAGCCGGCTCGCCGAGGCCGCGCTCGAGTAGCGTCCCCGCCGCCTCAACCGCCGACGGCGTGCTTGAGCGCGTACTGCGCCTCGTTGTGCTCCGCCACGATGGCGAGGAAGTCACGGCGCGCCCGCGCCAGTTCTTCCTCGGCCTGCAGGTCCTCAAGGACGGCGCTCACCCCGGTGTCACGCCGCTGGCGCGAGAGCTTGGCCGTCTGGTCGGCGGCCTCCAGCGCCTTGCGGGCCAGCTCCACCTGGGCCGCGAGCGAACGAGCGCGCACGTGTTGTTCCACCACCTGACGGCGGATGAGGTCGCGCACCTTTTCCTGCTCCAACGCGACCTGACGCTCGCGCGCGGACGCCTCCCGCTGCCGGCTGGAATCGAATAGTCCGCCCTGGCCGATGCGCCAACTCAGGCCGATCGCGTAATCGCCGCTGTAGTCCCAGTCGCGGGTGACGCCGGAACCCGCGGGGCCGCCACCCAAGCCGCCGAAACTGGCCTGGGCGCCCAACGTAGGCACGAGGGGCGCCACCTCTGACCCGCGCCGCAACGTGCGCGCGGCCTCCAGTCGACCGGCCGCTTCATCAAGTTCGGGCCGGGCCGCCAGGGCGCGCGCGACCAACGGTCCCGCGGACTCCCCTGTCTCGACGATCACGATCGGGGCCAACTCGGCCTCGGCCGGGACAAGCTCAAGGGCGGGATCGAGCCTCAGCACCTCGGCGAGACGGGCGGCCGCCATCCGTTGCTCGGCCTGCGCGCGGGACACCGCAAGCCGCGCACGCTCCGCGGCCGTTTGTACCCGGGCGGCGTCGCCCTTGAAGGTCAGGCCCGCCGCCGCGGTAGCGGCGATCTGCTCGGCATGCCGCGCGGCGATCCGGGCCGATTCCTCGGCCACGGCGACGGCGGAACGCGCCCGGGAAAGCTCGAAGTACCCGGCGGCCGCGCGCAGGACCGCATCCCGCTGCCGGCCGACCAGCGCGGCCTCGGCCGCGCGCAAACGCTGCCGCGCGGCCAGTTCCTGGAAATGCGCCTCACCCAGCTCGACTTGGGCGTTCAAGGCCAACCCCGCGGCGAAGGACTGCTTGTTGGCGTCTATGACCGGGCCGTTGACGGCCTGCACGTTCGCGTCGTGCCGCCGCAGCGTGAGCGACGGCGTGATCCACGGGTAATACCTCGCCTTGGCGGAGTCACCCGCCGCGCGGGCCTCGGCGACTTTTTCCCGGGCGATGCTCACCTCGAGGTTATCAGCCCCGGCGAGGCGCAGCGCCGTGGGCAGGTCGATCGGACCGGCGGCCGTCTGAGCCAGCGCGAAAGCACTTCCGCCCAACGCGGCGGCGGCAAGGAGGAGGCGTGCGATCACCGGCTTCATTTCGCCTCCACCGCCGTGACCGCCTGGCCGGAAGCGAGCGTCGCCTTGCCCGGAATGATGACCCGGGCGTTGGCCGCGATCCCCTCAAGGATCTCGACGCTGACGCCGTCGTTGAAGCCGAACTTCACGGGGACCCGGTTCGCCTTCCCTTCGGCGAGGAGAAAAAGGAAACCGGCCGCCTTCTCGCGCACGAGCGCCGCGGCGGGCACGAGCAGTGCGTCGCGATGCAGTTCCACGCCGATGCGGGCGTTCACGTACATGCCCGGGCGGAGAGCGCCGTCGGCATTCGGCAGGTCGGCCTCCACGGCCAACGTGCGGGTGCGTTCATCGATTGAACCGGAGTGGCGGTTGACCACCCCGCGGAAGGTCCGGCCGGAGAGCGCGTCCGTCGCCAGCACAACCGGCTGGCCGACGGCGACCCGCGCCGCCTCTGCCTCCGGCACGGCCACGACCGCGCGGACCACCGAGTAATCGGCGAGGGAAACGATGGCCGCGGCGGCGGGATTGGCGCCAGCGGTGGCAGCCGGGACGAAGGCGCCGGGATCGACGTGCCGGGACGTCACCACGCCAGCGAAAGGCGCCGTGATGCGGCCATAGGCCAGGAGCGCGGCGTTCTGCCGCAAGGCAGCCTCGGCCACCGCGAGCCGGGCGGCCGCGGCATCGACTGACTGCGGCGTCACGAGATCGGGCGCCTTCGCCTGCGCCGCCTTGACGCGGCCGACCTCGGCACGCGCCACGGCGACCTCGGCCTCATGGCGGGCGCGCTCGGCGGAGAGTTCGGGGAGGTCCAGCTCCGCCAGGACCTGGCCGGCCTTCACGCTATCGCCGCGGTCGACGGCGATGGAACGCAGATAGCCCGCGACCTTGGCGTGGAGCGTGACCTGCTGATTGGCGCGCAGCGACCCCGGCAAGGCGATGAAACGGTGGATATCACCACGCCGCGGCGAAGTGACCTGAACCTCGGCGGCGGGCTGGGCGGCGGAAAGCGCGGAGGCGGTCAGCAGGACCGGGACCAGGACGGGAAGTCGGAAGGGTGTCATCGGAAGGGTAAGTCGGTTCAGGATTGGCCGGGCCGTCGGAAGTGGCTGCTGGCAGGGTCGTCGGGATCCAGCGAGGCGGATACGACCTTGCGGCCGGTGAGCAGGGCGAAGATCGGGGGCAGAAAGAGCAAGGTGGCGAACGTGGCGAGGAGCAGGCCACCCACCACGGCGCGGCCGAGCGGCGCGACCTGATCCGCCCCCTCCCCCGCCCCGAACGCGAGCGGCAACATGCCGGCGATCATCGCGCAGCTGGTCATGAGGATCGGCCGCAGGCGGGTGCTCGCCCCCTCGACGGCGGCACCGGAAGGATCGGCCGAGGCGACGCGCGATTTCTCGGCAAAGGTCACGAGCAGGATGGCGTTGGCCACGGCCACGCCGACGGCCATGATCGCGCCCATCGCCGACTGGATGTTCAGGGTGGTGCCCGTGAGCCACAGCATCAGCACCACGCCCGAGAGCACCGCTGGCACGGTGGAAATCACGGCAAGGGCGAGGCGCACCGATTGGAAGTTCGCCATGATCATCAGGAAGATCACCACGACCGCGATGATCAGGCCGGAGCGGAAACCATCGAGCAGCTGGGCGAGCGGGATCGCCTGCCCGCGATAGTCGACCTTGGTCCGGGCCTCGGGCGGCGCCCCGGCCCGTTCCACGGCACCGCGGATATCGCGCATCGCGGTGCCGAGGTCAGAGCCGTGGAGATTGGCAGTGATGCTCAGCAGGCGCGCGACGTTGTAACGCTCGTAAGTCCCCGGCGCGGTGCCCTGCGTGATCGTGGCCAGGTTGCGCAGGAGCACCGCGTCGCCGCCCGCCGACTTGACCGGCACGTTGCCCAGGTCCTCGAGGGAGGTCGTCTTCGCCTCGGGGATCTGGACCTGCAGGTTGAAACTGATGCCCGTACCGGGATCGGCCCAGAAGATCGGCGTGGTGAAGCGGCTGGAAGTCGTGGCGGCGACAAGCGCGCGGGTGACGTCGGAGACGCGCACGCCGAGCAGGCCGGCCCTCTCGCGGTCCACGTTCACCGACACGGTCGGGTAATCGAGCGTCTGCGCGATCTGGATGTCGCGCAGGTAAGGAATCTCCTTCAGCCGGGCGATGATGCGGTCGGCGTACTCCTTGCTGACCGGCAGCGAGGAACCGCTGATGGCGATCTCGATCGGCGCGGGGGAACCGAAGCTCATCACGCGGGAGACGATGTCCTGCGGTTCGAAGGAGAAGCGCACCTCCGGGAACTCGCGCGCGAAGATGCCACGCAGCTTCTCCTTGAAGGCCTCGATGCGGATGCCGGTGCCCGGCTTGAACTGCACCGCCAGCCAGCCTTCCTCGGGACCGCCGTTCCAAAGGTGCACGAGGTTCACGGGGAAGCTCGAGTTGTGCACACCCACCATGCCGATGGAGACCTCGATGCGGTCGTTGCCGCCGGCCTCGCGGGCGATGGTGGCCAGCACCTGCTTCGCCAGCGCCTCGGTGCGGTCGACCTGCGTCCCGCTCGGCGCGCGCAGGCGCAGCGCGAACTGTCCGTTGTCGGCCTTCGGGAAGATCTCCGTGCCGAGCCGCCCGCCGACCATCCAGATGATGCCTCCGCAAGCGAGGAGGTATACGATGACCAGCGGCCAGCGCAGGGCGACGAAACCGCGCAGCAGGCCGGCGTAGGCGCGCTGCATCCGCGCGAAATACGAGGCCTCATGCATGCCCGCCCCGCGACCGCGCAGGAACCAGACGGAGAGGATGGGCACCAGCGTGCTGGAAAGCAGGTAGGACGCGATCATCGAGAACCCCACCGCCAGCGCCATCGGCACGAAGAGCGCCTTGGCAGAGCCCTCCATGAAGAACGCCGGGATGAACACCGCGAGGATGCACAGCATCGCCAGGAGGCGCGGCAACGCCGTCTCCCGCGTGCCCTCCAGTGCGGCCCGTGCGGACGGTTCCCCCCGGGCGAGGCGCGCGTGGATGTTCTCCACCGCAACCGTCGATTCGTCGACCAGGATGCCGATCGCCAGGGCGAGGCCGCCCAGGGTCATGAGGTGGATCGACTGCCCGCTGACCCACAGCGCGAACACCGCCGCGAGCAGCGAAAGGGGGATGTTGATGACGACGATGAAGGCGCTCCGCCAGTCGCGCAGGAACAGGAGGACCATCAGACCCGTCAGCAGCGCGCCCAGGCCGCCCTCCTTCAGCACGTCCCGGATGGAACGGTTCACCACGGGCGACTGGTCGAAGACGTAGCTCACCTTGATGTCGTCCGGCAGGATCTTCTGGAACTCGGGGATGTTCCGCTTCACGAGCTCCACCACCGCGAGGGTCGAAGCGTCGCCTCGCTTGGTGACCGGCAGGTAGACGGTGCGCAGGCCGTTCGCGAGGGCGTGGCCCGTAACCACGTCGGAGGCGTCCTCGATCGTCGCGACGTCCCGCACGAACACAGCGCCGTCCGCCCCCCGCCGGAGAGGGACAGACTCGAGTTCCTTGGGGTTCTTCACGATCGAGTTCATCTCCACGATCGGATACTTGTCCCCGAGGTTCATGTTGCCCGAGGGGCTGATCGGGTTCGCCTCGGCCAGCGCCTGGACGATTTCGTCGGGGGAAAGCCCGTACGAGCGCATGCGCTCGGGGTTGACGTTGACGATGATGCCTCGGGAGCTGCCTCCGAACGGCGGTGGCGCCGAGACGCCGGGCAACGTCGCGAACGAAGGGCGGACGCGGTTTAGCGCCTGGTCCTGCATCTCGCCCAACGTGCGGTTGGGGTTGGTCGTGGAGAACACCAGGTAGCCAACGGCGACGCTGCCGGCGTCGAAGCGGGTAACGAACGGCGCGGGAGTGCCCGCCGGCATGAAGGCCCGGGAACGGTTCACGTAGGCGATGACCTCGGAAAGCGCCTGCGACATGTCGGTCCCGGGGTGAAACTGGAGCTTCATGATCGAAGCTCCCTGGATCGACTTGGACTCCACGTGCGAGATGCCGGCGATGTAGAGGAAGTGGTACTCGTACCGGTAGGTGAGGTACCCTTCCATCTGGGCCGGATCCATGCCGCCGAAAGGCTGCGCGACGTAGATGGTCGGCACGCCGAGCGGCGGGAAGATGTCGCGCGACATCCGCTGGATCGCGAGACCGGCGGCCAGGACGACCGCAATGACAAGGACGACGACGGTGAGCGGACGGCGCAGAGCGCCTTGCAGGAAATTCATTCCAGAGGGGGACGAGGCGGTTGGGGTGAAACCAGAAGACGCAGTCCACCGCAGGCGGTTGCGAGCCAATTTTCGGCGTCTAGCAGCCCGGAAAGGTCCGGATGCTGAAGTGACGACCAGGAAAATCCAAAAAAAACGCCCGCTCTTGCGAGCGGGCGTTAAAACCGAACGGAGCTAGGCTCGACGTTCGATTTTTGGCGGGAGGACCGGTGAACGTGGAGAATCGCCCCCCGGGATCAAGGGCATTTTACGAAGGTAAAAAGAAGCCGCGGGGCGACCGCGGCTTCGGTTGGAGGACGAATTTACTCAGTTGATCAGCCGGCCGAAGCCTCGGCGGGCTTATCCTCGTCGAGCGGGAGCTCGGCGCCGAACGGCAGGGTGATCTTGAGCTGCTTGTACCTCGGCAGGCCTGTGCCGGCCGGGATCAGGTGGCCCATGATCACGTTCTCCTTGAAGCCGCGCAGGAGGTCGACCTTGCCCAGCGTCGAGGCGTCAGTGAGGACGCGGGTCGTCTCCTGGAAGGAGGCCGCCGAAATGAAGCTCTCGGTCTCGAGCGAGGCCTTGGTGATGCCCAGCAGGATCGGCTCGGCCTCGGCGGGCTTGCCGCCGGCTTCCTCGATGCGCCGGTTGTTGGACAGGAACGCCGCACGGTCCACCTGCTCACCCCAGAAGTACTCGGAATCGCCCGGGTCGGTGATGCGCACCTTGCGGAGCATCTGCCGGATGATGATCTCGATGTGCTTGTCGTTGATCGTCACGCCCTGGAGCCGGTACACCTCCTGCACCTGCGAGATGAGGAAGTCGTAGAGCGCCGAAGGCCCGAGGATCTCGAGGATCTCGTGCGGATCGGCGGCGCCTTCCGTGAGGTGCTGGCCTTTGTGGACGACGTCCCCCGGCTGCACGATGATGTGCTTGCCGGTGGCGATGAGGTGCTCCTCCTCCTGGCCGGTCTCCTCGTTCTTGACGACCAGCTTGCGCTTGCCGCGCACGGTGCCCTCGAAGGACACGATGCCGTCGATGCGGGACATCTCGGCCGCATCCTTCGGGCGACGGGCCTCGAAAAGCTCCGCGACGCGGGGAAGACCGCCGGTGATGTCCTTGGTCTTGGAGGCCTGACGCGGCGTCTTGGCGAGCAGCGCGCCGGGGGCGATGGTGTCGCCCTCGTTGACTGCGATCTGCGCGCCGACGGGGATGGAGTAGGCCGCGAGGGGCTTGTTCTTCGAATCGCGGACCTCGATCTGCGGATTGAGGTCCTCCTTGTGCTCGATGACCACCGTGGCGATGCGGCCCGACGATTCGTCGAGTTCGCGCTTCACGGTGACACCGGGGATCATGTCCTTGAAGTGCAGCGAACCGCCCTTCTCCGAAAGGACCGGGATGTTGTACGGATCCCACTGCGCAAGTACGGCACCCTTGTCGATCTTGCCGCCGTCGGCCACGTGGAGGTAGGAACCGACCACGATATTGTAGACTTCGAGTTCCTTGTCCTCGGCGTCGAGGATCTGGATGGTGCCGGTCTTGTTGAGGACGATGGAGCCGCCGTCGGCGGTTTCCACGAGACGAAGCCCGCGGTACTTCACGCGGCCGGCCGAACGAACCCGGATTTCGGGCGTCTTGAAGCCACCGGACGCGACGCCACCGATGTGGAACGTACGCATCGTGAGCTGCGTGCCGGGCTCGCCGATCGACTGGGCGGCGATGATGCCGACCGAGTCGCCGATCTTCGCCACCTTGTTGGTCGCCGGATTGATGCCGTACGACTTGGCGTCGATGCCGCCCTTCGTGATCGAGGTCAGCGGAGACATCACCTTGATACGCTCGATGCCGAGCTCGTCGATACGGGCCGCGATCTCCTCGGAGATGAGCTCTCCGGAACCAACGAGCACCTCCGAAGGCTTGATCGGGTTCATCACATCGTCGCTCGAGAAGCGGCCGATGATGCGCTCCTTGAGGCCGACAATCTCGTCGTCGCCCTCGAAGATGGCCTTCTTCCATACGCCGTCGCGCGAACCGCAATCCTCCTCGGCGATGATGACGTCCATCGCCACGTCGCAGAGCTTGCGGGTGAGGTAGCCGGCGTCCGCGGTCTTAAGCGCGGTGTCGGCGAGGCCCTTGCGGGCGCCGTGGGTCGAGATGAAGTACTCGAGCACCGTGAGGCCCTCGCGGAACGAGGACAGGATGGGACGCTCGATGATCTCACCGGAAGGCTTGGCCATCAGGCCGCGGGTGCCGCACAGCTGACGGACCTGCTGCTTGTTGCCGCGCGCGCCCGAGTCCATCATGATATAGACGGGGTTAACCTCGGTGCGGCCATCGTTGTTCTCGAGCTTGGAGAACACCTGCTTGGCGATCTGGTCGGTGGCGCTGGTCCAGATGTCGACCACCTTGTTGTAGCGCTCGCCGTCGGTGATGATGCCCTTGTGGAACTGCGCCTCGACCTCGGCGATCTTTTTGCGGGACTCGGCCACGATCTCCCTCTTGGTGTCAGGGATGATCATGTCGTCGATCCCGATGGAGATGCCGGCTTGGAACGCGGTCTGGAAGCCGAGCTCCTTCAGCCGGTCAAGGGTCTCGACGGTCACCTGATTGCCCGAGATCTTGTAGGTGTTGAGGATTAGGTCGCCGAGCTTGGCCTTCGGAACGGGGAAGTTCACGAAGCCGAGGCCCGAGGGCCAAATGTCGTTGAAGATCACCCGGCCAACCGTGGTGCGCAGCGACTTGCGCTTGGAGTCTCCGAAGATGGTCTCACGACCGTAGTCCGGATTGGGAATCTCAACCCAGTCGTGCATCCGGAGGGCGCCGTCCGCCTTGACGTACAGCACCTCCTGCAGGCCGCTAAGCAGAGGGACGCGCTCGTTCTTCGAGGGCTTCCGCCGCGGTTCGATGGTGAGATAGTAGGCGCCGAGGACGATGTCCTGGGACGGGGTGAGGATGGGCTTGCCCGACGACGGCGAGAAGATGTTGGACGTCGCCATCATCAGGAGTTTGCACTCCATGATCGCCTCAAGGGAAAGCGGAACGTGCACGGCCATCTGGTCGCCGTCAAAGTCCGCGTTGTAAGCGGTACAGACGAGCGGATGGATGCGAATGGCCTCACCCTCAATGAGGACAGGCTCGAAGGCCTGGATCGAGAGACGGTGGAGCGTCGGCGCGCGGTTCAGCAGCACCGGATGGCCCTTGGTGACCTCCTCGAGGATGTCCCACACCTCGGGGGACTTCTTCTCGATCATCTTCCGCGCGCCGCGCACGGTGTGCACGAAGCCGAGCTCCTTAAGACGGCGGATGATGAAAGGTTCGAAGAGGACGAGCGCCATCTTCTTCGGCAGCCCGCACTGGTGAAGTTTCAGTTCGGGACCAATGACGATGACCGAACGGCCCGAATAATCGACGCGCTTGCCGAGCAAGTTCTGCCGGAAGCGGCCCTGCTTGCCCTTGAGCATGTCCGAGAGGGACTTGAGCGGACGGTTGCCCGCACCGGTGACCGGGCGGCCATGACGGCCGTTGTCGAAAAGCGCGTCCACCGCCTCCTGCAGCATGCGCTTTTCGTTGTGGATGATCACATCCGGAGTCTTCAGCTGCATCAGGTTCCGCAGACGGTTGTTGCGGTTGATGACGCGGCGGTAGAGATCGTTGAGGTCGGACGTGGCGAATCGACCACCCTCGAGTGGCACCAACGGACGAAGGTCCGGCGGGATCACCGGGAGCACCTCGAGGACCATCCACTCAGGGCGGCTCTTGGAATGGATGAAGCCCTGCACCACCTTGAGACGCTTCGAGAGCTTCTTCTTGATCTGCTTCGACTTGGTGGCGCGCATCTGCTCCTGCAGCTCGGCCACGGTCGCCTCAAGGTCGGTCTTGACCAACGCATCTCGCACCGCCTCGGCACCCATCTTCGCGACGAACGAGTCGTCGCCGTATTCGTCAAGGGCTTGTCGATACTCGGTGTCGGTCAGCAGCTGACGCGGCTCAAGCGGCGTCTTGCCCGGGTCGATCACCATGTAGTTCTCATAGTAGATCACGCGCTCAAGGGAGCGGGCGGTCATGTCGAGCAGTAGTCCGAGGCGGCTCGGCATCGACTTGAGGAACCAGATGTGGGCAACCGGGACGGCTAGTTCGATGTGCCCCATCCGCTCGCGGCGGACGCGGGCGATGGTGACCTCGACGCCGCAGCGATCGCAGACGACGTCCTTGTACTTGATGCGCTTGTACTTTCCGCAGGCGCACTCGTAGTCGCGCACCGGACCGAAGATCTTCTGGCAGAAGAGGCCACCCGGCTCGGGCTTGAACGTGCGGTAGTTGATGGTCTCCGGATTCTTGACCTCACCCTTGGACCACTTGCGGATGGTGTCGGGCGAGGCAACGGAGATGGACACGCAGTCGAACGCGCTCTCCTCCAGACCGAGGGCCTCCCGGGTTTGGTCGCGATTGATGCCGGCGGAGTCGTTGGGTTGGATCATGGCGATTTCTCCCTGTAACGTTTGGGTTGGGACGGCGCTCAGGAGCCGAAGCTCAGGGCGTCGCGCTTCTGGAGTTTGATGTCCAGGCCGAGGGACTGGATCTCCTTGATGAGCACGTTGAACGACTCGGGCGTGCCGGCCTGCAGGGTGTTGTCCCCCTTGACCAGCGACTCGTAGATTTTGGTGCGGCCCTGAACGTCGTCAGACTTGACCGTGAGCAGTTCCTGCAGCGTGTGCGCCGCGCCATAGGCCTCCAGAGCCCACACCTCCATTTCGCCGAAGCGCTGGCCGCCGTACTGGGCCTTGCCACCCAGCGGTTGCTGCGTGACGAGGGAGTACGGACCGACAGCGCGAGCGTGGATCTTATGGGACACAAGGTGGTTCAGCTTCATCATATAGATGTAGCCGACGACGACCTCCTGATCGATCTTGTCGCCCGTACGCCCGTCGAAGAGCGGGCTCTTGCCCGACGAAGGCAGCTTGGCCTCCTTGAGGTACTCGCGAACCTTCTTCTCGGGGATGCCGTCGAAGACAGGAGTGGCAACTTTGATCCCTAGGCGTTTGCAGGCCCAGCCGAGATGGGTCTCGAGCACTTGGCCCACGTTCATTCGCGAAGGCACGCCGAGCGGGTTGAGGCAGATCTCGACGGGTGTACCGTCGGGGAGGAAAGGCATGTCTTCCTCGGGCACGATCTTCGCAACCACGCCCTTATTGCCGTGACGGCCCGCCATCTTGTCGCCGACCTCGAGTTTCTGCTTGGTCGCGACGTAGACCTTGACCTGCTTGATGGCACCGTCGGCGGAGCCCTCGCCCGCCTCAATAGCGTTGATCTTGCGTTCTCTGTCGCTCTCGAGCTCGTCGAACTTCGTTTGGTACGAGCCGATGATTTCCATGATCTTGATCCTCACCGGGGAAGGATCGATCTGCACGTGCTTGGAGACCGCGGCCAGCTTGCGCAGCAACGTCTTCGTGATCTTGCGGTTCGCCGGGATGATGATCTCGCCCGACTCGCCATTGATCACGTCGAGCGGGATCTTCTCGCCGAGGAGAATGTTTGAGAGCGCCTCGGTAAGGGCCTCACGCAGTTTATCCATCTGCGTCTTGTACTCCTCTTGGATCTGCTTCGCCTGACGGCGGCGGTCCGATGGCGACAGTTTCTCCTCCTGGTTATCGACGCGCGAGGACACCTTTACATCCATGATGATGCCCGCGACTCCGGACGGGACGATAAGCGAAGTGTCCTTCACATCAGCGGCCTTCTCACCGAAGATCGCGCGCAGCAGTTTCTCCTCGGGTGCGAGTTCGGTCTCGGACTTCGGAGTGATCTTTCCGACGAGGATGTCGCCCGGCTTGACCTCCGCACCGACGCGAATGACACCGTTGTGGTCAAGGTTCTTCAGGGCCTCCTCGCCAACGTTCGGGATGTCGCGGGTGATTTCTTCGGGCCCGAGCTTGGTGTCGCGGGCCGTGACCTCGAATTCCTGAATATGGATTGAAGTGAAGATGTCTTCGCGGAGCACCTTCTCGGAAATGAGAATGGCGTCTTCGAAATTATATCCGTTCCACGGCATGAACGCCACGAGGACATTCCGGCCGAGAGCCATTTCCCCGCGATCAGTCGAAGGTCCGTCAGCGATGATCTGGCCCGCCTTGATCTTCTGACCCTGACGCACGATCGGCTTCTGATTGAAGCAGGTTCCCGCGTTCGACCGCATGAACTTCCGAAGTTCATAGACGTTTACGTGGTTCTTAGGATCATTTCGCACGTTACGCGGCAATTCGCCGTCCTTGGTGACGACGATGCGCTTAGCGTCGACCGAGGCGACAACACCAGCCTCTTCGGCGACGACCACGATCTTGGAGTCGCGGGCGACGCGCTCCTCGATACCGGTGCCGACGAAAGGAGCTTCGGCTTGGAGAAGCGGCACCCCTTGGCGCTGCATGTTCGCACCCATCAGGGCCCGGTTGGCGTCGTCATGCTCAAGGAACGGGATCATGCCCGCCGCGATTGAGATAACCTGCTTCGGCGAGACGTCCATCAGGTGAACCTCGCCGGCCGGCACCTCAAGGAAGTTGCCGTCCTGCCTGACGGTAACCTTGCCGACGAAGTGGTTCTTCTCGTCGATCTCAGCATTGGCCTGGGCGATGACCTTGCCCTCCTCCTGATCGGCGGTGAGGTACTCGATCTTGTCACTCACCCGGCCGTCCTTCACCACGCGGTAAGGGGTCTCAATAAACCCAAACTCGTTCACGCGAGCATAGGTTGAAAGGGAGTTGATCAGGCCGATGTTGGGACCCTCAGGAGTCTCGATGGGGCAGATGCGACCGTAGTGCGAGGGATGCACGTCGCGAACCTCGAACCCCGCGCGCTCGCGATTGAGGCCTCCGGGCCCGAGGGCGGAAAGGCGCCGCTTGTGCGTCACCTCGGCCAGCGGGTTGATCTGGTCCATGAACTGGGATAACTGGGACCGGGCAAAGAAATCTCGAATGACGGTCGTGAGCGCCTTCGGATTGATGAGTTTCTGCGGGGTGATCGAGTCGACGCTCTGGTCATACATCGTCATCCGCTCGCGCACGAGGCGCTCAGTGCGGCTCAGGCCGACGCGGCATTGGTTCGCGAGGAGTTCGCCCACGGTGCGGACGCGCCGAGAGCCGAGATGGTCGATGTCATCGACGACGCCCACTCCCTTCTTGAGACGAACGAGGTACTTCGTGGCCGCAACGATGTCGGCGCTTTCCATGATGCGCTGCTCAAGCTCAGCCTTCAGGCCAAGCTTCTGGTTAACCTTGTAGCGGCCGACACGCCCGAGATCGTAGCGCTTGGGGTCGAAGAACAGTCGCTTGAGCAGGGCCTTGGCGTTTGCGGTGGTCGGCGGCTCACCCGGGCGGAGTCGCTTGTAAATCTCCTTCAGCGCCTCCTCCTCATTACGAGTCGGGTCCTTCTTGAGGGCGCGAATGATGGCGCCCTCGTCGATCGAGGTGTCAATAACACGGATCGTCGAAATGTCGTGCTTCTCGAAGGTGCGCACGATGGCTTTAGTCAGCGGCTCGAAAGCCCGCGCGAGGACCACGCCCTTCTGGGCGTCGATGGCGTCTTCGACGAGCACAAGAGTGGACACGTTCTCCATGTCCAAAGCTTTGGATACCCGGAGCTCTTTGATCTCGTAGAACAGGTTTAGCAGATCGATGTCGCTGGAGTAACCAATGGCTCGCAGGAGAGTAGTGATGAGGAACTTCCGGCGGCGACGGCGGCGGTCGAGGTAGACGTAGAGCAGGTCGTTGTTGTCAAACTGCACCTCGAGCCACGTACCGCGGTCGGGGATGATACGGAAGGAATGGAGCGGCTTGCCGTTTGGATGGGGCGTCACCTCGAAGGCGATGCCTGGAGAACGGTGTAACTGGGAGACGACTACGCGCTCGGCGCCATTAATGATGAATGACCCGCGGTCGGTGACCATCGGGATCTCGCCCATGAAGATGTCCTCATCCTTGATGAAGTCCTCTTCGCGCAGGCGAAGCTTAACGTAAAGGGGTACCGAGTAAGTGATTCCCTCGCGCAGACACTCGAGTTCGGAGTGCTTGGGCTCGCCCAAGCTGTAGGAAACATACTCAAGCGTCAGACGCTCATCGTATGAGAGGATGGGGAAGACCTCGCGGAAAACCGCCTCAAGGCCCTGCGGCTTGCGCTGCTTCTCAGGAACGCCCTTCTGCAGGAATTCCAGATACGAAGTGATCTGGATCTCTATGAGATTCGGCGGCTGGATAACTTCGCGGAGCTTTCCGAAGTTGACGCGTTCGGTGTGGTTGCGGTCGGCCATGGCGGATTCCCGAAAGGGTTAGGAGGCGGAGGTTGCCACGCATGCCCGAAGGGGCATAAGCGGAGCTGAGGAGAACGTACGCGGAAATGGAGAAGGGCAGGCCGCGCAAGGATGCGGCCCGCCCCGATCAAAACGCATGGGTGCGAACGAAGTCGCCAAGCGTCTCGAGGTCTTACTTGAGCTCGATCTTGGCGCCGGCAGCCTCAAGCTTCTTCTTGATGTCCTCGGCTTCGGCCTTCGGAACGTTCTCCTTGACGTTCTTGGGCGCGCCCTCGACGAGATCCTTCGCCTCCTTGAGGCCGAGGCCGGTGATCGCGCGGACCTCCTTGATGACGCCGATCTTGTTCGCGCCAGCATCCTTGAGGACGACGGTGAACTCGGTCTGCGCTTCGGCGGCCGGAGCAGCGCCGGCTGCGGCTCCGCCCGCGGGAGCGGCGGCGGCAACGGCAGCGGCGGCGGAAACGCCCCACTTGCCCTCGAGGTCCTTGACCAGCGCGGCTAGTTCGAGAACCGACTGGCTGGAGAGCCACTCGATGACTTGTTCCTTAGTGATGTTGCTCATGGTATCTGGCTCCTCGGAGCCGCTAGCGGTTTCAGGGAGGAAACGCGTTTAAGAGACGAATCCCCTAGCGGGTCCGGATGGATTTTGGATTTCGCCGCACGCGGGCGCTGGGCCCTGGGCGGCAAAAGGGTTTACTTTTGGCAGGATCAGGCCGCCGGGGCGGCGGGCTGCTCCTTCTTGACCTTGGCGTCGAGCACGCGGACGAAGGCCGCGGCGTTTTGGGTAAGGAGGCCGAGCAGCTGCGAACGCAGCGCCTCGAAGGAGGGCAGGTCGGCGATGCGGGAAAGGTCGGCGGCGCTGACGAGCTTCTTGTCCAGCACGCCCACCTTCACCTCGAGCTTCTGTTTGTCCTCGAAGAACTTCTTCAGAACCTTCGCGACTCCGGCCGAATTCTTCCCACCCACCACGATCGCGGTCGGCCCGGAAAGGGAGGTATCGAAGTCAGGAAGGCCCAGGGCCTTGGCAGCCACGCGGAGTGAACTGTTCTTGACGACGTGGAACTCGGCCTTTTCCGCAGCCAGCCGCTTCCTCAGCTCAGCGGTATCAGCGACGGAGACCTTGGAAAAATTAGCGAGGATGACGTAATCAGACTTACGGAGGTGCGACTCGACCTCGGAGATCAGGTATTGTTTTTCAGCTCTCATGGTCGGGTTCCTCAGTACTTGCTGAATTCAGTGGAGGCCACCTTCACGCCCGGGCTCATGCTCGAGGAAAGGGTAATGCTCTTGATGAACTGCCCGCCCTTGAATGTGGAGGGCTTAGCCCGGCCCACGGCCTCAAGCACGGTCGACGCATTCTCAAGAATCTGGGCCGCCGTGAAGGAGCGCTTGCCGATGCCGACGCCAATGTTGGCGGTCTTGTCCATCTTGAACTCCACGCGGCCTGCCTTGACAGCCTTGATGCCGGCAACGATGTCGTCGGTCACGGTACCAGCCTTGGGATTGGGCATGAGGCCCTTAGGTCCCAACACGCGGGCTAGAGTACGCACCTGCTTCATGGCCTCGGTGGTCGCGATGGCCACATCAAAGTCGAGCCACCCCTCGTTGACCTTCTGCATCATGTCTTGGAGGCCGGCGAAGTCGGCACCCGCAGCGATCGCCTTCTGCGGATCATCGGTGAACACCAGGACACGGACCTTCTTGCCCGAGCCATTCGGGAGCGGCGTGGTGCCGCGCACGTTCTGCTCACCCGAAGCGGCGTCCACGCCGAGGCGGAAGGAAAGTTCGACCGTCTCGTCGAACTTCGCCTTGGGAAACTTGGAAAGGACCTCCACCGCCTCCTTGAGCGGGTAATCCTTCGTGAGGTCGGCGACCTTGAGGCCTCCGTTGTATCTCTTGCTGTGCGTTTTTGCCATGTTTGCTCCTTGCGGTACGAACGTCCAGATGAACTCCCGCGGGATGTTTGGGTGACAGCGGTGATGTCAGCGCGGGGGACCACGCCGACACCGCCAGTGAAAACTTAGTCCACCACCTCGATGCCCATATTGCGGGCCGTGCCAGCGATCACCTTGATGCCGGCCTCCGGAGTGGTGGCGTTCATGTCGTTCTTCTTGATGTTATAGATCTCGAGCAGCTGCTTCTTGTTTACCTTACCCACCTTGTCTTGGTTGGGCTTGGCGGAGCCGCTGGCAATGTTAGCCGCCTTCTTCAGGAGCACTGAGGCAGGAGGCGACTTGAGAATGAAAGTGAAGCTTTTGTCTGTGAAGACCGTGATAACCACCGGGAGGATCATCCCGTTCTGGTCCTTGGTGCGGGCGTTGAACTCCTTGCAGAAAGCCATGATGTTCACGCCCTGCGCGCCGAGGGCGGGACCAACCGGGGGCGCGGGATTCGCGGCGCCGGCCGGCAGCTGGAGTCGGATGTAACCTTGGATCTTCTTGGCCATGTGGAAAGTGTGAGAGGGTAATTCGGGAGCAGTCGGTCAATCAGAACAGGTCAATCGGTGAGACGCTGAACCTGCCAGTACTCGAGCTCTACGGGCGTGAAGCGCCCGAAGATGGAGACGGAGACCTTGAGCTTGCCCCGCTCCGGATCGACCTCGTCGATCCGGCCGGTCAGGGAAGCGAAGGCTCCGTCGGTAATCTTGACCTCTTCGCCGACCGAGTACTGAACCTTTGGCACTTCCTTGCCGCTGGCCGCCTCAATGCGCGCATAGATTTCATCGACTTCAGTCTGGCGGAGCGCGGCAGGTCGATCTCCGCCCACGAAACCGATCACGCCGGTCGTCTCCTTAACGAAGTACCACGGCTTGTTGATAAGCTTACCGTCCTCACCGTACAGCTTCGCCTGGATGAAGACATAGCCCGGATAAAGCTTCCTAACCTTGGTCGACTTCTTGCCGCCCTTGACCTCCGAGACGACCTCCGTGGGCAGTAGTATCTCGAAGATGAATTCGTCGAGTTCCTCCGCTTTCTTAAACTTTTCGATATAGAGCTTAACCTTAGACTCCTGTCCGGAGAGGGTATGAAGCGCAAACCACTGCGATCCGGCGGGAGCTGTCGTAGGAGCAGGCATGTGGAGGAAGACGCCCGCGATCAGCTCACCAAATCGGTGAACAGAACGACGACTTGGGTCAGCGAGAAATCGCTGATGCTCGTGAATATTCCCATGATGAGCGCCGCTACGACCACAACGAGGGTGGAGTCGCGGAGTTCAGCCTTGGTCGGCCACGTCGCCTTCTGGAGTTCCCCCACCATCTCCCCAAGGAAGATGCGGGTGCTGCGAAACGGGTTTTTCATGGTGATTGCTGGCAGGCGCGGAGGGAATCGAACCCCCAACCAACGGTTTTGGAGACCGCTACTCTACCGATTGAGCTACGCGCCTGAAATTCTCCCTTTAGACAACGCAGCCGAGACCCCTTCAGGGGGCCTCGGCGAGGCGCCGAACAGCGGTGATTGACGGGCTTATTCGATGATCTCGGTGATGCGGCCGGCGCCGATGGTCCGACCGCCCTCGCGGATGGCGAACTTTTGGAGTTTCTCCATCGCGATCGGAACGATCAGCTCAATGTCGACCGCGATGTTGTCGCCCGGCATGATCATCTCCACGCCCTTCGGGAGGTTGACGACGCCAGTGACGTCAGTCGTACGGAAGTAGAACTGCGGACGATAGCCGTTGAAGAAGGGCGTGTGGCGACCGCCCTCGTCCTTGGAAAGGACGTAGATTTCAGCCTTACCCTTCTTGTGCGGGTTGATGGACTTCGGCGCAGCAATGACTTGGCCACGCTCAATACCGTCCTTATCGATACCGCGAAGGAGGATACCGACGTTGTCGCCCGCTTGCCCGCTATCGAGAAGCTTGCGGAACATCTCAATGCCGGTGACGACGGTGGTGGTCGTGTCACGCAGACCCACGATCTCAACGGTGTCGTTGAGCTTGACCACACCGCGCTCGATGCGCCCCGTGGCAACGGTGCCGCGACCCGTGATCGAAAACACGTCCTCGACGGACATCAGGAACGGCTTGTCCATCTCGCGCACGGGCTCCGGGATCTCGGAGTCGATGGCGGCCATGAGGTCAGCGATCGCCTTCTCACCCTCGGGCTTGCCCTCAAGGGCGGCGGTGGCCGAGCCACGGATGATCTTCGCATTCTTGCCGTCGAACTGATACTTCGTAAGCAAGTCGCGGATTTCCTCCTCAACGAGTTCGAGCAGGTCCGGATCGTCGATCAGGTCGACCTTGTTCAGGAAGACGACGATCTTCGGAACGCCTACCTGACGGGCCAGGAGAATGTGCTCACGAGTCTGCGGCATCGGACCGTCGGCCGCGGAAACGACGAGGATTGCGCCATCCATCTGGGCGGCGCCGGTGATCATGTTCTTGACGAAGTCGGCGTGGCCGGGGCAGTCGACGTGGGCGTAGTGGCGCTTGTCCGACTCGTACTCCACGTGAGCGACCGAAATCGTGACGATCTTCGACGCGTCACGAACGGTGCCGCCCTTGGCGATGTCGGCATAGGACTTCATTTCAGCGAGTCCCTTGCGGGCTTGGCACGCGAGGATGGAGGTCGTCAGCGTGGTCTTGCCGTGGTCGACGTGGCCAATTGTGCCAACGTTGACGTGCGGTTTCTTACGTTCGAATGCTGCTTTAGCCATGGGAGACGGTTGTTTGGATGGTGAAGGAAAAGGAGGCTCTTGGTTTTGCGTCGCAGGAGCCTTAGCCGACGAGGTTTGTGACCCTGGAGCCCAGAAACGGACTTGAACCGTCGACCTCCCCCTTACCAAGGGGGTGCTCTACCAACTGAGCTATCTGGGCGGAAAGAGAGAGTGGAAAAAACGAAAAGAGTTGAAAAACGTGCGATCCGAGGGAGGCACCGTCAACAGCAAATTCACTTGAATTTACGAAATTCTCAGGGCCCGACGACGAGAAGGAAGAAGCCCGGCGGCAAACGCTCCCCGACCCGGAAATCCTGAGCAAGGATCCGACGAAAATGAGAGTCGACCTCGTCGACGGTGGAGGTACTGACCACCACTAGCGGCGCCGCCAGACCCCCAGCATCCACCGCGGCGAAAAGCTCAAGCGGTTCCCATGCCTTGCCTCCGGCGGGACCGAGGGCCGGAGGGAGCGCTTCAGCGAGCACAGTGGCGCCAGTGGCGGCGGAAACGACCTGAAGGAACCCCCCACGCGCCGGGAGCGGCTCCACCACGCGGCCGCCGCGCCCCAAGCCAACCACGCCGACCTCTACCGGACCGGCCAGCGCGTCAGTTCCACGGGCGGAGTCGGGCGAACGACCGTTGATCGAGGCTACCGGCGGCAAATCCCGCACCACTGCGGCATCGGTTTCCCCGGGTTCGTCGCCCGCGCGATCGAGTTCGAAGAGCGTGCGACCCGCTTCGCGACGCGGTTCAGGCAGCGCGGAGTTCAGGTCCGTGGGCAAAAAAAGCGGCCGGGGATCACGGAGGATGGCTTCCTCCCGCAAAACGCCGTCCTCGGCTCCCGGACGGGCCAGCTGGAGCGATAACGGCCGCGCCACCGGCGGAGCCTCACTCGGCGTCAGCGGGCGACGCAGCAGCCAAGCGGCCCCCGCGACGATCAGCAACGCGACGCAGGCGGAAACGGCCCAAGGCAACTTCCCGCGAAGCTTCATGGGCTAGCGAGCACCGGGGCGCCCGTCGGGCTCAGCCACGGCCCAGACGAGTTCGAACCCGGCAGCGGCGGCCGCAGACGCTACGTCAGCCAGGACGGATGTCGGCACCTCGGCGCCGGCGCGCACGAGAAGCCGGGGGGAGGCCGTGCGCGCCGCTTGAGCCTTTAGCCACAGGCCGAGTTCCGGAATGCCCGAAAGGCCGTCGGGCGTGAAGACCTGGCCGGAGTTGAGCACCGAGATCACATGGGAGGCGGGTCGCGCGCCCGCGGCGGCGCCCGGCACAACCGGCAGGCGGAAGTCGACCCCGAGGCCCGGCGCCAGCACGAAGCGCGAGCCGAACAGCGTGAAAAAGAGCGCGAGCAGCGCGACGTTGGCCACGAACAACCACTCCTGGCCGCGCGGCGGAGGCCGGAGGCGCGAGGCGAGGTCAAGGGGGCGCGTGATCATGTCAGGAGCCGGCCGGGGCGTCCTTGGACGCGACTTTGTATTCAGTGATTAGATACTTCATGATCTCGTTGCCCGACCACTCGACGTCGCGCACGATCGACCGTACCCGTGCGGCAAGGAAGTGGTGGGAAAGGTGGGCCGGAATCGCGAGGAGGAGGCCGCCCGCCGAGGCCACGAGCGCCTCCCACATGCCGCGGGAAAGCGCCGCCGCCATCGCGTAATTCCCCCCCCGCTCGAAGGCGGCGAAGGTGTTGATCATCCCGAGAACCGTGCCGAGGATGCCGACCAGCGGAGCGACCTGCGCGATGACCGCAAGGGCGCCGATCCGGCGCTCCAGCACCGGAATCTCGTTGAGCGCCGCCTCCTGCACCTGCAGGCGCATCCGCTCCTCCGAGGCGTCGGCGTGCAGCAGCGCGGCCTTGACCACCGCCGCCACCGGACCGGGCGTCTGCTCGCAGACGGTGAGCGCTTCGACGAGGCGGCGACGCGCGAGGATGTTTCGGATGCCTTCCAGGAAAGCCTCAGGGCGAATCTGGCCCCGATGCAGGAAGAGGACACGCTCCACGAACACCATGAACAGCACCAATGCGAGGGCGCCGAGGACCCACATCATCGGGCCGCCGCGGGCGAGCAGGTTAAGGTCGTTTGCGGGCATTTTTCAGGCAGGTTTGGCAGGAGTCGGACGCAGGCAAAGTCATTTCCCCGGAGCATTCGCGCCGAGCTGCTGCAGCCGGGAACGGGCTACGGACTCTCCGGTCGGCAGCCGCTTATCGAGCAACAGGCGATAGGCTTCGCGGGCCTCGTCGAGGCGACCGAGCTTTTCCAAAAGGTCGCCCAGGTCGCGGAGCGTGCGCGCCAGGAAGTAAGGCCGCTTGGCATCGGGCTCGAAGGGACGGGCATCCTCCCGCAAAAAGGGCACGACGACGTCCCGCGACCAGACCAAGACCGCCTCTTCCGGTCGGCCACGACGCGCGAGCAGCAGCCCCAGATTGTAACCCGCCTCCACCCGAACGTCCCGCGGCGCGTCCACACGATCGCGGAGCTGCTCATATATCAGCTGCGCGCTGTCCGCATGAGAACGCCCGGCCGCTCCCCCGTCGGCAGAGGAAACGCGGGCGGAGAAGGTTGCGGCCAACGCAAGCTGGGCGAGAACCACGTCAGGTCGCCGCGGATACCGGTTAATGAGGTCCTCGTAAGCGCGGCCGGCAGCGTCGAAGTCGTTGAGCTTGCGAAAAATGTCACCTTGGCGGAGCCGAGCGGCAAAGATGAGGTCGGCTTGGCCGTTCGCCGCCGGGTGAGCCACGAGTTCCTCCAAACGCTTGTTGGCTTCCTGCAGGTTTTCCGGACGCCCCAGTCGCTCGGCCAAGGACGCCAGCCGAAAGAGCGCGAAGGGAACGTACTCGCTGCTGCGGTAGTCGGGCTGGTCGGTCAGGGCGATCAGCGCGTTGCGGGCTTTGTCGATCTGCTCGCGCCCCGCATACTGCTCGGCCTCGATCAAATAGGAGGAGGCCGCGGCGTCACTCCGGGGAAAATCCGTGCGCAGGCGGCGCAGCGTCTCGAGGGCCGAAGGCTCCCGCCCAAGCGCAAATTCCGCCCGCGCCCGCAGCAGGGTGGAGGTGCCGGCCACTTCCGCCCGCAAAGACGCATCCGCGGCCGAGGGAGCGGACACCAGGCGCTCGACGAGGGCTAGCGTGCGCTCAAGGTCACCCGTGTCGAACGACAGCCGCGCCTGCAGCCACGACATGCGAACCCGCAGCTCGGGCTTTACCGCCGATCCGGCGGGCGATGCCGCGTCGGCGACAAGAAGGCGGTTCACCCGGTCGTAGGCCTCGCGAACGCCCTCCGTTCCCCGCAGTTGTAGAGCACGGGCCAAGGCCCACTCCGCCTGCCAACGGCTCGCGGCGTCGAAGGCTTGGTCGGCGGCGTACTCATCCAGCACCTTGCCCGCCTCGGCCGAACCCGCGCGAATCTCCGCCAACACGCGCTGCAGCATGAGACCGCCCACGCGCGGGGTCGGCAGGTCGGACACGCCACCCCGCAGCACGCCCGCGTAGGCGTCGGCGGCGCTGCGAAAATCCCCCCGGTCGCCCGCGGCCAAGCCGGCGCGGTACCACGCCTCCGCTTCCATGATGCCCAGTTGCGACTGCAGCCGGCGATTCGCGGTGGATTCGGGTCCGTTCGCCGCAAGGCCCCGCAATTCGGCGCGCGTGCGCTGGGAAAAATCAGCCGCGAGCCGGAATCGCCGCTGCTCCCATGCGGACTGGGCAAGCACCGCCAGCGCGTGGGCGCGCAATGGGGACAAGGCGAACTGCCGCAAAAGTCCGTTGGCATCCTCCTCCGCCTGCGCGAAATCCTTCTCCGCCAACGCGAGCTGCGCCCGCATGAACAGCAGCGCCTCCTTGACCGGATGATCCGGCTGACGCGCGATCAGTCGGCCGAGCAAAGCGCGGAAGTGTTCCCGCTCCGGTTCGGCCGAAGACTCCCCGATCAGGATCTGCAGGGCCTGCCGCTGCATCGCGGCGTCGGCCCCGGTCTCGAGCAATTGCCCGAGCGCGTTGCGCCCCGCGCCGTTCCGCGAGCGATCGCCGATGACGCCGAGCACGAGGCGCAGCTTGTCCCACCAGACGCGCTCCTGCCGCGGCAGGCCGACAAGCACGCCCTGCAGGAACGAAACCGCCTGCCCCTTCTGGCCGACGGCGTCCAGGGCGACCGCGTAATTCTGCGCGAATCCATAGCCGACGGGCGTGCCCTGATAACGTTCGTAATTATCCTTGGCAGCCTTGAGGTCGGCCTCACGCGGCGCACCCAGCCGGAGACGAAGGACCTCACCGGCGAGCGCGAAACGCGCGCGGGCCATCTCGGAACGGGCCGCCGCCTCAGCCTTAGCGTAAAGTTCACGCGCCCGGGGGAGTTCGCTCCCCTGCCCCGCCAGCACCTCCGCCTGCAGAAAATGGAGCCACGGCGCCTCCTCCGCCGGAAGATCCGCCTCGCGCACGGCCGCGGAATCAGCCCGCGCTTGATCAAAGCGCCGTTGCTGCGCCGCCAGCAGGCCGGAACGCAGACGCCACCTCGAGGAGAGTGGGTCCGCGAACTCCGCGAGCGTGCGTTCCGCCTCCTCCAAGCGCCCGGCGTCCAGTTGCGCTGAAACCAGGGCGAGGGCGACCGGTCCACGCTCACTCGCGCCTGCCGTCAGGACTTTCCGGTAAAGGTCCGCCGCCACACCTGGCAGGCCCAGGTCGTGAGCCCGGCGCGCGGTGACAAGCGCCGCCGCCTCTTCTCCGGCCGACACGGCACCCGACGCGGCGCGCAACAGCGGCACGGGAGGATTCAGCGCCTCCTGCGCGGCAGCCACCGCGGCCAAAACCGCGGCCAGCGCCGCGGCGCGGCGCCCTTTCCGGAAAGGAATCACGCGGCCAAGTTGGCGCCGGCGCAGGAACAATCAACCGCGTTGTCTTCCGACGTCACCGCACGCCGGGCAAGGACCGCGCACTGTCTCGCAAGGTCCGCGGAGCCGCGGAACGGGCGCTTCGCATAAGCTTACGCCCACCCGCCGGCTAGACGCGGGACCGCTCCTCTCCCTACGAACCGTCGATGAACGCACCCACGTCGCAGGACCTCCGAAGCCTCGCCATCGTCGGCCACGCTTCCTCCGGCAAGACCATGCTTGCGGAAGCCATGCTCGCCTGCTCCGGCCGCATCGGCCGCATGGGCAGTATCGCCGCGGGCAGCACGATCTCAGACTATCACGCCAGCGAACGTCAGCACGGCATCTCCGTCCACTGCTCCCTGCTCCACACCGATTGGCTGGGCCGGAAGCTCAACCTGCTCGACTGCCCCGGCTGTGGCGACTTCCTTGCCGAGGGCCTCGGCGCCATGCGGGTGTGCGACTCCGCGCTGATCACGATCAATGCCGCGCACGGACTCGGCATCGGCACCGACGCGGCATGGGACTATTGCACGCACTTCGGCCTGCCTAAAATCATCGTGGTGAACGCCCTCGACAAGGCCCACGTGGACTTTGACGCAGTCCTCGCCGACGCCCGCGCGCACTTCGGCCGGAACGTCTTCCCGCTGACGCTGCCCCTCGACGCGGGACCGGGCTTCAGCCGCGTGCTCGACGTGATGCGCAACGACGTCGCGGTTTACCAGTCCGGCGGCAAGGGCGCCTACACGGAGGAACCCGCGGGCGCGCTGACGGACCGCGTGCAGGCCTTGCACCGCGAGCTGATCGAGTACGTCGCGGAGGCGGATGACGGCCTGATGGAGCGCTTCTTTGAGAAGGGACTGCTCACGGAGGACGAGTTCCGCGCGGGCCTGCACCGTGCGATCCAGAGGCAGGTCGTGGTACCGCTCTTCGCCGTCTCGGCGGAAACCAACGTCGGCGTCGCACGCCTGCTCGACTTCATCGCCAAGTACGGGTCCTCCCCGCTGGACCGCGCCGAAGTGCCGGCCCGCGACGCGGGCGGACTTCCGGGCACGGTGCCATTGGACCATCCGGAACCAGTGGCTTTCGTGTTCAAGACGATGAACGAGCCCGGCGTGGGCGAGCTCTCGCTGTTCCGGGTATTCGCCGGCGCGGTGCGCACCGGCGATGAGCTGCTCAACACGACCCGCGGCGGGACGGAGCGGATGGGGCAGCTCTACGTCCTCAACGGCCATGAACGCACTCCCGTAGCGTCCCTGCGGGCCGGCGACCTCGGCGCGGTGGTCAAGCTGCGCCACACTCACACCGGGGACACCCTCTGCAGCCCGCGCTTTCCGGTGAGCCTGCCGACGGTGGAGTATCCGCGCCAAAACATCCACGCCGCGCTGCGGCTGCGCTCCAAGGGTGAGGAAGACAAACTCGCGACGGGGCTCGCGATGCTGCACCTCGAGGACCCGACATTCCTCTACCGAGTCGATGACGAGGTGCACCAGACGATCGCGTCGGGCCAGGGCGAGATCCACCTCCAGGTGATCATCGAGCGCCTCGCCCGCCGCTTCGGGGTGCAGGTCGCCCTCGAGGAACCCGCCATCCCCTACCGCGAGACCGTCCGAGGTCGGGCGGAATCGAGGTACCGCCACAAGAAACAGACCGGCGGCGCGGGCCAGTTCGCCGAAGTCTGGATGCGGATCGAACCCGCCGCCCGCGACCATGGCGTGGAATTCACCGAGTCGCTGGTGGGAAACAACGTGGACCGCGGCTTCGTTCCCTCCGTGCAGAAAGGCGTGGCGACCGCCTGCCGCGAAGGTGTGCTCGCCGGCTTCCGGGTCACGGACGTGAAGGTCGACTTCTTTGACGGCAAGATGCACCCGGTGGATTCGAAGGACATAGCCTTTCAGGTAGCCGGCTACCACGCGTTCAAGGAATGCTTCCTCGCCGCGTCACCGTGCCTGCTTGAGCCGATTCAATCGGTGAGCGTGACCGTGCCTGACGACTGCGTGGGCGCGGTGCTCGGCGACCTCTCCTCGCGCCGCGGACAGGTGCTCGGAGTGGAGACCGCCGGCCACTTTCAGATCATCCGGGCGCGCGTCCCCCAGAAGGAACTCCACCGCTACGGGACGGCTGTGCGCTCGCTCACGGGCGGGCGCGGGCGGCACGCCGAGCAGTTCGACCATTACGCCGAAGTGCCGCCCGAGGCGGCGCAGCGGATCCTCGCCGAACGCAGCCGTCGAAACGGCGCCGCGGCAGAAAAGTGAACCCCTTGCCGGTCAAACCCAACACGCCGATGGAAACATGGAAGATCGAGGTCACTGAGCCGCACAGCGGCGAACTCGGCGACGCCGTCCTCAACGAGGACCACGGCTTTGCGATGGAAGAATACACGTACGAAGCGGGGCACAGGATGGAGGTTGCGGTGCACGACACCCACGATGCCGCCTGGCACATCTTCACCGATCTCGACTCGGGGCATCGCATCAAGATTCCGCCGAAAAAGTATCGTCGGCTCTGACGCCCCGCCTGCGCCGATCGGCGGTAAGAAACCCGAGTACGACACTTCTACATCATGGCGGGCCGCCGGGCACGGCGTCCTCTACCTTGAACGGCGCGCCTACCGTGCGCGATAAGCACCTGTATCGATCGTTGGGCTAAGCCCCCTCGGATCGACCGCGTGGGCGGTCTCGATCGGATACGCCCACAGGCAAGGTAGGGGGCGCCATTCCCTTACCTTGGCGACCAAACAAAAAGCCCGGCCGCAGCGCCGGGCTTTGAGACGAACCGCGAAGATGCGACCTCAGACGAGGTCGACCTCGCCCGGATTGGGAACTTTCGGGAAGATCCCCGGACCGGGTTTGCACTCCTTCGGGAAGATATCGAGTTTCGAGCCCTCCATCAGCCACTTCCACGAGACCTCGCGCCCGGTGTAGGCCGAGATGCGGCCGCCGATGGCGGTGAGGGTGCTGATCGCGACCTGCTCGCCCTCGTTCAGCGGCTGATTGCGACGGATGCTCTCGATGAGGTGGGTGTGCTCGACCACGTACGGATCAGGCGTGGGGCCGGAATAATTGAACGGCTTCGCGCCCTTGATCGTGGCGACTCCGGACTGGGTGAGGTCAGCGTAGCCCTTGGAACCGACGATCCGCTCGGCGATACGCGGCGTGGATTTCGGCGTATGCCGGCACATGCTCATCACGCGGACGCCATTGGCGTACTCCATCTCCACGGCGAAGTGATCCCAGATGTTACCCGGGATGTTGCCGCGCGACTGGCGGCCGCCCATGCCGGTGAACTTCACCGGAGGGCCGTTGAAGGCCCAGTTCATCACGTCGATGTTGTGGATGTGCTGCTCGACGATGTGGTCGCCGCACATCCAGTCCCAGTGGTACCAATTCCAGCACTGCCACTCAAAATCCGAGACGTTGGCGAGCCACGGATTCTTCGGATCGTTCTTCTCGCGGAACCAAATCCCGCCGCCATTCCAATAGCACTGACCGCCGACCAGTTCCCCCATCTCGCCGTCGTGGATGCGCTTGATCGTGTCCACGTAGCTCTGCTGGTGCCGGCGCTGCGTTCCCGCCACCACCGCGACTCCCATCGCCTTCGATTTCCGTGCGGCTTCGATGAAGCGGCGGCAGCCCACCGGGTCGACGGCGACGGGCTTCTCCGTGAAGATGTGGATGCGCCGCGAGGCGGTGTTGGCGTTCACCGCGGCCTCGAAGTGGACCGGCCGGAATCCAGGCGGGGCCGCGAGGATCACCATGTCGATGTCGGCCGATAGGACCTTCTGGTAATTGTCGAAGCCCCAGAACTTCTCGACCTTGGTCAGCCCGAGCTTCTTCTGCGCGGCGTTGACCTGGTTCTCGAAGAGGTCGCCGAGGGCGACGATCTCCACGCCGGGAGCCGACTCGAGGCAGTTCTTCGCCGCGCCCGTGCCGCGGCCACCGCAGCCGATGACGCCGACGCGGATGCGGTCGGACCCGCCGGTGGCACCGAGGGCGCGGGGAGCGGTGAGGCCAGTGACAGCCGCGGCGCCGGTGCCGGCGGCCGACAGTTTGACGAAGTCGCGACGCGACAGGGCGGGATGCAGGGGGGATTTCATGGGGAGTTCTCGAATCTGGTTGGAGTTGGACTTGGCAAGAGCTTGGAGACGAGCGTCACCGCTTGGGCGTTTCGTTCCAGTAAATGACGACATTACGCGAGGCACGACCCGCGGCAATGACCTCGAGCCGGCCGTCTCCGTCAAGATCGGCCACCTTCAGGTCCTCGCACGCCATCTTGTTATCGTCCACGACGGCATGCTGCCGCCACTCGCGGCCGGTCCGGTCGACCGAAGCATAGAGCCGGATTCCCACGCGATCGCCCGGGCGCGTCCCGCGCCAACCAGCGATGATCTGGTCGTGGCCGACCCCCAGCAGGTCTGCCGTTGCGAGCCCATGACCCTGGTTGAGCGATTCATCGAGGAGCTGGCGCGAAGGGGTCCAGTCAGCGCTGCCGGAACCGCCGGAAGCAGGCGCACGGTAAACGGCCACCTGATTGCCGTGCATCGGCTCGATCGTCGCGATGAAGCGTCCTCCGTCCGGCAACGTGCCGCGGCGGACCTCCCCGACCGGGACCGAGATGAAGCGGAACGGCGCGAATCCGGCTGCCGCAGAGCGGGTCTCGAGCACCCCTTCCTTGGCCGCGATCAAGAGCGACTCGGCTGACTGGCCGGCGGCCGCGGGCAGCAGATCGAAGTTGTGCGTGAGGTGAAGGGCCGGCGGCTCGGCGGCCAAGGGCACGGCGACACTCCCCTCACGCCATGGCCAACCGTAACCCAGCACCCGTACGCCTTCGCCCTCGCCGTTGCGGTTACCGCGGCCGTGCAGCGGAAGAACCGCCAGCGTCCAGCCCGACGCGCTGCGCATCCAGTGCATGCGATGCGTCGTCGGGTCGTGCGGCAGGCGGCGAGGGGTCCAGCGCCCGGTGCGATCGGCGGGCGCCTCAAGCAGGAACACAGCCCCGCTCTTCAGCGTGTCGTTGGGATTCCACTCGGCGCCGACCGCCACCTCCGCCTTGCCGTCGCCGTCGAGGTCTCGGGCCGCGATGCACACGTTGTCCTTCTCGGTGAGGTTCTCCGCCATCACGAACTTCTCCCACTTCGGCGCGCGGTACCAGACGGCCTGACGCGCATCGGCGAGCAGGATGTCGACGCGTCCATCGCCATCGACATCCGCGATCGCCAAGCCGTACCCAATCCTGATCTGGGCGTCGATGACCTGCGGACGCACCTTGAGCTCCGGCAGCTCGGCGAATGCGAACGGGACTACGACGAGGACAAACGCGAGCGGGGCGAGTCGCATCATCATGGTGGGGCGAACCGAGGCAAACCCCCGCCCCACTGGGCGTCAACGCCCGCGTCCCGTCACCGCTTCGACCACACCGGCGAGTTCGCGCATCGAGGAGATCCGGAACAAACGACCCTCGGCACGCGGGACTTCGGCGACGCGCTCCGCCGCCCAGGTCAGGTGGTAGGGCACGTGGACGCCGACACCACCGAGCGCGAGCACGGGCAGAATGTCAGATTTGAGGGAATTACCCACCATGACAAAGCGCGCCGGCTCGACGCCGTGGCGACGGAAGATGCCGCCGTAGGTGGGCTCGTCCTTTTCCGACACGATCTCGACCTGGCGGAACCGCGGTGCGAGCCGGGACTTCGCGAGCTTCCGCTCCTGATCGCGGAGATCGCCCTTGGTGATGAGCAGCAGACGGTGGCGGGCGCCGAGTTCAACGAGCGTCTCCTCCACGCCCTCGAGCAGTTCCACCGGATGCGAGAGCATGTCCTTGCCGAGGGCGATCAACCGCTGGATCTCATCGGCGCTGATCCGGCCCTCGGTCAACTCGATCGCGGTCTCGATGGCGGAGAGCGTGAAGCCTTTCACACCGTAGCCGTAGAGCTCGAGGTTACGCATCTCGGTCGCGAAAAGCGTGCGCTCGACCGTCGGGGCATCGTGGAAGCGGGCGAGCAGTTCCCGGTAACGCTCGTGCGTCTGCTCGAAGATGTTCTCGTTGTGCCAGAGGGTATCATCGGCATCGAAACCGAGCACCCATTCGCCTGAAGCGGAGTTCATTATGTTACGGAGACTCGACGGAGCCCGCCTGTGGCCGCAAGCCCCAGCGCTTCTCCCCAGACGTCCGAGGAAAGTTACCCTAATCCACGCGTTGCTGCTTGTTACGAAACAGACGGGCGACACCTTTCCGCCGCTTACATCGAACTGTCCTGGATGATGACTCTGACGCAATGGACATTACTCGCGCTCTCGCTGGGGGTGTTGGCTTTTCCATTTCCAGGTTTCTACAGTCGGCGGCACAGCTACCGGGCCCTCGTGGAACTGGACATCGAGCGTCGCAACGAGAGCTGGTGGCGCGTCTGGCGCCGCGTGGCCCGCTTCCCGTGGCACTGGGCCGAACTCGTCCGCGGCCTCGGAGCGACTTGGTTCGCGGTCACGATCCTGGACCAGGCAGCCACCGATTGGCCGAGATACGCCGAAATCGCCCACTGGGCGCGTCCAGTGATTCCTCTCGTGGCGGCGCACCTCTCGGTCGTGCTCAGCGGGCTCCTCTTTCGTTCACCCGGTAAGCAGCCGGCACCCGTGTTTTTCATCGGCGCCGTGGTCCTTACCGCGCTTCCTCTCGCAGTGGCCTGGCCCGCGATGCTTCTTGCCGGAACGATGACGCTCGCGCTCAAGTCCCTTCCGGCCTTCTTTCTTGTGCTCGGGCTGGTGGTACTCGGGCTTGGGACGGCTATCGATCAGGAGCCCTGGCCGGGACTGACGGGATTCCTCGTCGCCATCGCGCCGGTGCTGATCGCGGCCGGACGCCACCAGGAGCTCCTCATCCCCGTCCATCGCTCGAGACATCGGACGGTCAGCGGTGAATCCGAACATAAACACTGAGCAGACCTGATCCAAGCTCAGCTCCGAACACAGCTGAAACACCGAGGCGCGAAGGGCACAAAGGATGGCGGAGCGAGCTCCGGCGGGAGCCCGTTGCAGGCGGTGAGGCTATTCCATTCGTCGCCTCTGAATTCGGTTCGGCGAGTTGGCCCTCGGAGGAGGGATCGGAGAGCGATTCCGATCGGCAGTTGAACCGCGCCGGCATCATGGCCATGAACGAAGCCAACGACCATGCTGCCCCAGCGACGACTCATGCACGCCCGCGGCTACCTAGGGCTGGGGCGGCTGAACGACGCGGAGAACGAACTCGTGCTCGCGGAACGGTCGGGTGCCAGCACCGACGCGGTGGCGGCGGTGCGGATGCTCCTGCTGCACGGACGGGAGGATTGGCCCGCGGTGCGCGAGCTCGCGCGGATGCTCATCGCGCGCGGCGACGCCGACGCCGGCGCGTGGATCTCCTGCGCCTACGCCACCCGCCGCACCGAGTCGCTGGCCGCCGCCGAAGCCGTGTTGCTCGAAGCCGAGCGAATCTTCCCCGAGGAGCCGACGATCCAGTTCAACCTCGGCTGCTACGCCTGCCAGCGCGGTGACCTCACCGCCGCCCGCACCCGCGTCGACCGCGCCATCGCGATAGAACCGAGTTTCCGCGACGCTGCCGCCGCGGACCCCGATCTCGCGCCGCTGCGCGCGGCCGAAGGCACGGACTGTCAGCCCGGGGCGTGATTTGACTCGACGCGTCGGGCGGGGCGCCATCGACACTTCGTGCCGCGCATGCCCGACGCCCCGCTCCTTGAGATCCGCTCGCTGGCCAAGTCCTTCGGCGGCGCGCGCGCGCTCCGGGGCGTCGACTTCGACCTGCGGGCCGGCGAGGTCCACGCCCTCCTCGGCGAGAACGGCGCCGGCAAAAGCACGTTGATCAAGATCGTCACCGGCGCCCACCGGCCCGACGCCGGCACGATCCGCGTCTCGGGCCGCCACGTCACCGACCTCGACCCGGCCGCCGCCCGCCGGCTCGGGATCGCGTGCATTTACCAGCAGCCGGCGCTGTTCCCCGACCTCACCGTCGCCGAGAACATCGGTCTCCGGCTCGAGTCAGGGCATCCCCTGCGCCGGGTCGGATGGACCGCCCGGCGGGAGCGCGCCGCCGCGCTCCTGCGGCGGATCGGGGCTGAGCTCTCCCCCGACGCCGAGGTGCGCCGTCTCTCCATGCCCGAGCAGCAGCTCGTGGAAATCGCCTGCGCAGTCGGCACCGGCGCGCGGATCGTGATCATGGACGAGCCGACAGCGTCGCTCACCCAGAAGGAGCAGCTCCTGCTCCACGCCGTCGTCCGCGACCTCCGGCGCGAAGGCGTGGGCTTAATCTACATCTCCCACCGATTGGAGGAGATCTTCGCGTTGGCGGACCGCGTGACGGTGTTGCGCGACGGGCAAAGCACCGGGACCAGCGCCGTGGACGGGATTGCGGAGGCCGAACTGATCCGTCGCATGGTGGGCCGCGAAGTGGCGCAGATCTACCCGCCTTCGGAATCCGCGCCCGGTCGCACCGTGTTGGCGGTCCGCGGGCTCGGCTGCGCGGCGGGCGGCGTGAGTGACGTCTCCTTCGAACTGAAGGCGGGCGAAGTACTCGGCCTCGCGGGACTGGTCGGCGCCGGGCGGACCGAGCTGGCACGGGTGTTGTTCGGACTCACGCCGGCCGACTCCGGCGCGATCGAATTGGACGGCAGGCCGGTCGCGCTGCGTTCGCCTCGCGACGCGGTGGGCCACGGGATCGCGTACGTGCCCGAGGACCGCCGGCGGCACGGCGTAGTGCTCGAGATGGCAGTGGCGGAGAACGTGACGATGGCGGTGCACGACCGCTTGTTTCCGGGCTCGTGGCTGCGCTCCGGCGCGGAACAGGAACTGGCGGAGGGCTTCGTGCGCGACCTCGCGGTGAAATGCTCCGGCCCGGCGGCGCCGGCCGGCAGCCTATCGGGCGGCAACCAGCAGAAGGTCTCACTCGCGCGCTGGCTGGCGACGCGGCCGCGCGTGCTGATCCTCGATGAGCCGACGCAGGGCGTGGACGTCGGCGCCAAGGCGGAGATCCACCGCATCATCCGCCGGCTCGCGGGCGAAGGCCTGGCGGTGCTGCTCATCTCGAGCGACCTGCCCGAGGTGCTGGGGATGAGCGACCGGATCGGCGTCATGCGTGGTGGCCGGCTCGTCGCGATGCTGCCCGGCGGCAGCGCCGCGCCCGTGGTGATGGCGGCGGCGCTCGGCCAGCCGGCGAAAGGCGCGGCATGAACCGCCACTTCCGCGAACTCTCGGTGGCGGGGGCGTTGGTGGCGATGCTGGGGGTGCTCGCGCTTGTCGCGCCGGCGTTCTTCCAGCCACAGCCGCTGCTCTCGCTCGCGACCCGCGAGGCGCCGACGCTCGTGGTGGCGTGCGGCATGGCGCTGGTGATCATCTCGCGCCAGATCGACATCTCGGTGGGCTCGCAGTTCTCGGTGTGCGGCGTATGCGCGGGCCTGCTCGCCGCGGCCGGCTGGCCCCTGGCCGCGACGCTGCCGGCGGCGATCGGCATCGGGGCATTGCTCGGGGCGGTGAACGGCGCGCTCGTCGCCGGGCTCGGACTGCCATCCATCGTGGTCACGCTCGCGATGATGGTCACGCTCCGCCAAGGCCTGAACCTCGCGCGGCAGGGGCAATTCGTGAACCTCCCCGACGGAGTGCAATGGCTCGGGCTGAGCCAAACGGCCGGCCAATGGCTGCTGGTCGGCGGGGCGCTACTGCTGCTGGCCGCTCTGGCGCTCGCGTTGCGGCACCTGACCGCGGGACGTTTCGTCTACGCGATCGGTAGCGACTCCGAGGCCGCGCGCCTCGCGGGAATCCGGCCGCGGCTGGGCACCTTCCTCGTATTCACCCTCATGGGTGCGCTGACGGGCCTGGCGGCGATGATGAACGTCGTGCAGTCACCGCAGGTCCAGCCGCTCTCGGGCAGCGGACTTGAACTGAAGGTGATCGCCGCGGTGGTGGTCGGCGGCGTGGCGATTTCGGGCGGCCGCGGCAACCTCTGGGGAGCATTCGCGGGGCTGCTGTTGCTCGCGTGCGTCGGACCGGCCCTCACCCACCTGCACGTCGAGGCCTACTGGGAAAAAGCGATCCAGGGCGCCATCATCCTGCTCGCCGTGGTGGCCGACGGGATCCGTTCCCGCCGCGAGGGCAACTGAACCATGCAAACCGCCGCAAACTCCCGCGACTGGAAGGCCCTGCTCCTGCGGCACGAGATGATCCTGCTGTACGTGCTCGTGGCGGAGTGGCTGTTCTTCTACTTTGCCGGCACGAGCGTGAACCGGCGCGGCATGGTGATCGGATTCGGCACCTTCGACCGCCAGTTTGACGTGCTTCGCCACTCCTGCGAGATCGGGCTGCTGGCACTCGCGCTGACGCCGGTGATCATCACGGGCGGTATCGATCTCTCGGTGGGATCGCTGCTCGGGCTTTGCGCCATCCTGTTCGGCAAGCTCTGGCACGACGGCGGACTGCCGATCCCGGTGGCGGCCGGCCTTACGCTGGTGATCGGCACCGCGGCGGGCGGAGTAAACGCCGTCCTCGTGACCGCGCTGCGCCTCCCGCCGCTCATCGTCACGCTGGGAACCTACTCGCTCTTCCGCGGCCTCGCCGAGGCGATCACCCGTGGGTCGGTGACGTACACGGATTTCCCGGCGGGCTTCCTGTTCCTCGGTCAGGAACGCTGGCTCGGACTGCCGACGCAGGCGTGGCTCTTCGCGCTCGTCGCCCTCGCCGTCTGGCTGCTGGTGCACCGCACGACCTTCGGGCGTTCGTACCGCGCGATCGGCTTTTCGCCGGAGGGCGCGCGCCACGCCGGCCTGCCGGTCGCATCGCGGCTCGCGGGCGTTTACCTGCTGGCCGGAGCCATCGCGGCGCTCGCGGGCATCATCTACACCGCGCGTCTTGGTCAGGCGAAGGCCGACGCCGGCACCGGCTACGAGTTGTTCGCCATCACCGCCGTGGTCCTCGGCGGCACCAGCATCTTCGGAGGAACGGGCTCGGTGTACGGCACGCTGCTCGGCGTCGCCGCCATCGCCGTACTCAAGAACGGCCTCGCCTGCCTGCCGGTGGTGATGGAGCTCAACGCCGCCGAGGAGATCGCCGGCATGCTCACGGGCGCGCTCCTGCTGCTCGCCTTGACCGGCGCCGTCGCGCTTCGCATGGTGCCCCGCCTTCGCCGCCGCGGATCCGACGGCCCGCCACCCTCCCCTTCCCCATGAAAAACTCCGTCCTTTGCCGCCTCCTCGCCTGCGCCGCGCTGCTGCTCGGGTTCACCGCCCGTGCCGCCGAACCGCAACTCGTCGTCGCCATGCTGCCGAAGTCCAAGGGCAACGCCTACTTCGTCTCCTGCAAGGCCGGCGCCGACCGCGCCGCCCGCGACCTCGGCGTGAAGCTGCTGTTCGACGGCCCGACCGACAGCAACGCCGCCAAGCAGAACGAGATCGTCGAGAACTGGATCACCCTCGGGGTCGACGTGATCGCCGTCGCCGCCGAGAACCGCGAGGGCATCTCCACCGCCCTCCGCAAGGCCCGCAAGCAGGGCATCCAAGTCGTGACCTACGACGCCGACGCGCAGCCCGACGCCCGTTCGTTCTTCGTCAACCAGGCCACCCCGCAGGGCATCGCCCACACGCTGATGGACGACGCCGCCCGCCTCCTCAACGGCCAAGGTGAATTCGCCATCATCCTCGCTACCCTCACGGCGGCGAATCAGCGCGAATGGCAGCAGCTCATCGAGAAGCGCTGGAAGGAAAAGTATCCCGGCATGAAGCTCGTCGCCGTCCGCCCCTGCGACGACCTCAAGGACAAGGCCCAGTCGGAAGCGACCGCCCTCATGAGCGCGCACCCCAACCTGAAGCTCATCATGGCCATCTGCTCGCCAGCCGTCCCCGGCGCCGCCGAGGCGGTCAAGCAGGCCGGCAAGACCGGCCAGGTAAAGGTCATCGGCCTCGGGCTGCCGAGCGAGAACCGCCGCTATGTGAAGGAAGGCGTCACCGACACCGTCGTGCTCTGGAAGACCGAGGACCTCGGCTACCTCACAATCGAGGCCGCGGTCGCCGTCGCCAAGGGCACCCTCAAGCCCGGCGCCAAGTCCTTCATCTCACGCAAGCTCGGCGCCATCGAGATCCAGGGGGACAACATCCTCCTCGGGAAGCCGTTCGCCTTCAACAAGGACAACATCGACCAGTTCAACTTCTGAGCGGCGGTATCCAGGTCACGCGCGTTCCAAGCTCCACTCCACCCCGAGCTTTTCCGCCCACGGGCGTAACGCGGGCAGGATTGAAGGGTGCAGTTCCACGCCATCGGCCAGCTGTATTCTACGGCGGCGTAATCCCGTCTCGCCCGGCAGGCGCACCCGCTCGACGCCCGGCCGCGGCGGGTTTTCCCGGCATGCCGCGGCGAGGTGGCCCGCCTCGCGACGGAAGGCCTCAGCGCCGCCGAGACACGCCGGATTGATCACCTGGAGGAAAACCGAGGCGCCCCAGCCTTCCGGCGGATCCGACCGGCCGTGTCCGGCCAGCGCCGAGGTCAACGCCTCGACCAACAACGCCAGGGCGTAGCCCTTGTGTCCGTGATCCGCGCCGCCCGCCGGCAGCAGCGTGCCGGGCGGTTCGGCGAACAGCGCCGCCGGATCATCCGTGGGAACACCCGCGGCATCCAAGGCCCACGGCCCGGGGAATCGCCGGCCCGCCGCATGGAGGCGTTTCGTGAGCGCGTTGGTCGTGATCGACGCCGAAAAATCCAAGATCACCGGGTCGGCATCGGTCGGCCACGCCGCCGCGATGGGATTAGGCGTGAACAATCCCTTTCGTCCGCCGAAGGGCGCGACGGTCGCCACCGCCGGATCGGAACTCGTGAGGATCGCGACGAGACCGCGCTCGGCCACTGGCCGGAGGAAGGCCGCGAGGCAGGCGATGTGGTGACTGCGCCGGATCGTGACTGCGCAGAGTCCATTCCGTTCCGCCCGCTCCATCGCGAGGTCCAGCGCCTTCCGCACGAGCCAAGGTCCGGGCAACCTGCAGCCGTCCCACGTCACGACCGCGGGGAAGTCGGCGACGACCTCGGGCTGACCCGACCTCGCCATGCCGCCGCGGCCGATCTCCTCAAGGTAGGGCGCCAGCAGCGCGAGCCCGTGCGTGGTGTGCCCCAGCAGATCGGCCTCGACGAGCACCTCAGCCACCGCGAGCGCCTTATCATCCTCGAGCCCGGCTCGGCAGAGCAGCGACCGCGCCAAGACGACTAATTCAGGGGCGGGAATGCGCGGCATCATCCCGCCATCAGAACCGCCGCGCCGAGACGCCGAAAGCCCTGAATCCGGCAATGAAACCCACTCAAGCCTGCGGGAGTTCAGGAGTTCCGTGCCCGTCCGGGTATTCCGTGGACCGAGCCGCTCAGAACCGCCACTCGAGCGCGCCGAAGGCGCCGAAGCCCGTCGCCGGGTAGCCGTGCACTTCCTCGTACCGCTCGCCGAGCAGGTTCTCCAGCCGCGCCTTCAAGGCCAACCGCGGATTGAAGCGGTACTCGCCGTACGCGCGCACGACGGTGAAGTCCTCGCCGTCGATCACGCGGAAGGTCCGAGCGTCCACGTCCTCGCGTTGCGCCGTCACCGTCACGCCCATGCCCGCGCCAAAACCGCCCGGACCATCACGCCACAGATCAAAGCTTCCGCGATGACGCGGCCGCCGCAGGAGGCGCCGACCGGTCGTCAGGTTTTCCGCCTCAAGGTAGCCATAACTCCAGCGCAACTCCGTCGCCGCCGCGAGGATTCGGCCCGAGACCTCCAGACCCCGCGTCCGCGCCCGCTGAATGTTCTCCACACTACGGAAATCCGCAGTCGACGCGATCAGGTCCCTCAGGCGCGTCTCGTGCCAGGTCACGCTGATCGTCCCGGCCCGCGGCATCTGAAAGTCGACTCCCGCGTCCCAGCCGCCGGCGCGCTCGGGCCGCAGCGCGGGGTTGCCGGCGTAGAAGGCGCTGCGTCCGTACAAATCCAAAAAACTCGGTGAACGGAACGCCGTGCCGTGGCTCGCGCGAAACTTCCAGCGCCGTCCGGGCGCCAGCCATGCCCCCGTGAGGCGGCCCGTGGTCGCGCGACCGAACGTGTCGAAGTCGTCGTTGCGCAGGCCAGCCGTGAGGAAGAGGTCATCGCGCGGGGAAAACTCATCCTGCACGAACAACGCCAGCAGCCGCTGGCCGCGGTCGATGGCGCCGAAGCCCGTGTTGACGGTGCGGTTGCGCTCCGCGTTCACGCCAGCCGTGAGCCGGTGGCGCTCGGCTCCCGTCCACGTCGTCTGCACGTCGGCCACGGTGCGGTGATTCTTCACCACGGTGAACGCCGTCGGTCGGCCGGCCCGCGGGCTCTCCGCCACGAAACGGCGATCCTGCCCCCCGAGCAGGGCACGGGCGGTCCAGTCGCGCGACAGCGTCAGGTCGGCGAAGGCGGTCGCGAGCAGGTTGTCCTCCCGCTCGGAATTGTCGGGATCGTTGACGAAGCGGTCCCCCGGCGAGCCGTACGCGCCGTGGAACCAGCGTACCGTGCCGCCGACCGCGACGCGCGGGCCGAGGCGGCGGTCGACGCGCGCGACGGCGTTGGCCGAGGAGAAGCGGTTGTTGGGACGCTCGTTGGCGGTCTCGCCGCCCTGCAGGGACAGGCTCCAGGCGTTCGCGCCCGACTCGCCCTGCGCGGAGAACGCCGACTGGAACGTGCCGAAGCTGCCGCCCTCGACCGCGAGGCGCCCCGAAGGCGCGCCGGCACCGCGCCGCGCCCGCAGCGCCACCACTCCGCCGATCGCCTCCCCGCCGTAGAGCGTGGACTGCGGACCATGCGCGACCTCGAGGCTGTCGCACGCCCCGACGCACGCGCCGCCGAGGAAGACGGCGTAGTCGGTGTTGGGCTCGTTGAGCCGCAGCCCGTCGACGAGGAAGAGCGTCTGGTTGGAGTTCGCGCCACGCAGGAAGAGCGAGGTCGTCGTGCCGCGGGCACCCGAGGAGAACGCCGGCAAGGCGGCCAGGCCGCCGAGGGCGGCGGCGAGCGAAGGCGTCTGCCGCCGCGCGAGTTCCTCCGCTGAGATGGCGTCGACGACGGAGCCGAGCGTGCGCGGATCAGCCGGGGTGCGCGTCGCGGTGGTGACGAAGGCGGGCAGCGCGACGGCCGATTGAGGAGCGGATGCAGGCGGCGCCCCCTGCGCGCGAAGGACGCAGGAAGCGAGGACGGCGGCGACAAGCGCCGGCCGGAGGAAAAGAGGCATGGAAGGCGGAGGAGGACTGAGCCAAGAGCAGAACCTCCCGCCGGCGGGCCGTGGTGCCGCTCTCACGCTTCATGGATGCGATGAAGGGCGCGCGGGCCGCGGATCCGCCCGAAGGCGGCGGCACGCGCGCGTGAGCGCGAATCCCGGGGCAGATGTTCGGACTCCGCATTTCCGCGCAGGCCGGCAGGAATCCCAGAAGGGACCCCACCTGCCTGCGCACCTCGCCCCTCGCCTTCGCCACCGGCCGGAGCCGACGACTGACTTTGCACGCTTCCCTTGGAACGGGGAGCGCTTGGGGGTTTGTGACGCGTAACCGCAGCGCGACTGTGGCCGGCTTGCACGGCCTTCCCTGACACCCGGAAAAGGAAAAGAACCGGACCCGCGCACCCCACGCCGCATGCGGAACCATCGCAAGCCCATTTGTTAAAACACGCATCAACGCATCGCGATGCGTCGATATGAGGCTTGCCAGCGGGTTCTCCCGATCCAACCTCAAAGCCCATGAAAAGCTCGGTGAATGCCGCCGCCCCGACCGACGCCGATGCGCGCGCGGACGCCTTCCGGCGGCTGTTCGCATCGCGCATCGTGGTGCTCGACGGCGCGATGGGCTCGATGATTCAGACCTACGGGCTCACCGAGGCGGATTTCCGCGGCTCGCGCTTCACCGACCACCCGCACGACCTCAAGGGCAACAACGACCTGCTCTGCCTCACGCGCCCCGACGTCATCGAGCGCATCCACGCCGATTACTTCGCGGCGGGGGCCGACATCGTCGAAACCAACACCTTCAGTTCGACCACCATCGCGATGGCCGACTACCGGTGCGAGCCGCTGGTGCGGGAGATCAACCTCGCCGCCGTCGCCTGCGCGCGGCGTGCCGCCGTCGCCGCCGAAAAGGCCGCACCGGGCCGCGTTTGCTTCGTCGCCGGCGCCATCGGTCCGCTCAACCGCACGCTCTCGCTGTCCCCCGACGTCAACCGTCCGGACTACCGCGCCGTGACGTGGGACCAGGTCGTCGCCGCGTACACGGAGCAGATCGAGGCACTGCTCGACGGCGGCGTGGACGCGCTGCTGGTGGAGACGATCTTCGACACGCTGAACGCCAAGGCCGCGCTCTTCGCGGTCGAGGAAGTCTTCACGCGCCGCGGTGACGCCGCGCGCGTGCCGGTGATGGTGAGCGTCACGATCACCGACGCCTCGGGCCGCACGCTCTCGGGCCAGACGATCGGCGCGTTCTACACGAGCATCGCGCACGCGCGGCCGTTCTCGGTCGGCATCAATTGCGCGCTCGGCGGCGACGCCATGCGGCCGTACGTGGAGGAACTGGCGCGGATCGCCGAGTGCTACGTCTCCTGCTATCCCAACGCCGGCCTGCCGAACGCCTTCGGCGGCTACGACGAGACGCCGGCGGACATGGCGCGCGTCCTCGGCGAGTTCGCGGCCAACGGCTGGGTCAACCTCGTCGGCGGCTGCTGCGGTTCCACCCCACCCCACATCGCGGCGATCGCGCAGGCCGTGCGCGGCCGCGCGACCCGCCAACTCCCGCAGGCCGCCCGCGCCCTTCGCCTCAGCGGACTCGAGCCCCTGGCCCTCGCCTGACGCCCGTGACGTCGACCGCTCCACGCGCCTCCGGGTCCACTTTCCTCGTCATCGGGGAGCGGACCAACATCACCGGCTCGCCGAAGTTCGCGAAGGCGATCAAGGCGGGAGACTGGGACGGGGCGGTCGCGATCGCGCGCCAGCAGGTCGAGAGCGGCGCCAACATCATCGACATCAACGTCGACGAGGCGCTGATCGACGGCGAGGCGACGATGGTGCGGTTCCTGAACCTCATCGCTTCGGAGCCCGAGATCGCGCGGGTGCCGGTGATGATCGATTCTTCGAAGTGGACCGTGCTCGAAAAGGGCCTGCAGTGCCTGCAGGGCAAGGGTATCGTGAACTCGATCTCCCTCAAGGACGGCGAGGCGGAGTTCCTCCGCCGCGCGGCGCTCATCCGCCGCTACGGCGGGGCCGCCGTCGTGATGGCCTTCGATGAGCAGGGGCAGGCGGCGACCCGCGACGAGAAGGTGCGCATCTGCACCCGTGCCTACCGGCTGCTGACGGAGAGAATCGGGTTTCCCGCCGAGGACATCATCTTCGACCCCAACATCCTCACCGTCGCGACCGGCATCGATGAGCACAACAACTACGCCGTCGATTTCTTCGAGGCCACGCGGATCATCAAGGACACCCTACCCCACGCGCGCGTGAGCGGTGGCGTCTCCAACGTCTCGTTCTCGTTCCGAGGCAACAACCCGGTGCGCGAGGCGATGCACACCGCGTTCCTCTACCACGGCATCCGCGCGGGGCTCGACATGGCGATCGTCAACGCCGGCATGCTCGGCGTCTACGAGGAGATCCCCGCCGACCTGCTCGAACGCGTGGAGGACGTGCTGTTGAACCGGCGTCCGGACGCCACCGAGCGGCTCGTCGCCTTCGCCGACCAACTCAAGGCCGCCGCGGGTGGCGAGACCGGCGCCCGCACCGCCACGCCGGAGGCCGAGGCCTGGCGCCGCGGCACCGTCGAGGAACGGCTCAAGCACGCGTTGATCAAGGGCATCGACGCGCACGTCGACGCCGACACCGAGGAGGCGCGCCGAGCCTACCCGCGCCCGCTCGACATCATCGAGGGTCCGCTGATGGACGGCATGCGGGTCGTCGGCGACCTGTTCGGCGCCGGCAAGATGTTCCTGCCGCAGGTCGTGAAGTCGGCGCGCGTGATGAAGAAGGCCGTCGCCTACCTCACGCCGTTCATGGAGGAGGAGAAACGGCGCCTCGCCGCCGCCGGCACCGCGACCCGGCCCAACGGCCGCGTCCTGCTCGCGACCGTCAAGGGCGACGTCCACGACATCGGCAAGAACATCGTCGGCGTCGTCCTCGCCTGTAACAACTACGACGTCACCGACCTCGGCGTGATGGTCCCGGCCGAGAAGATCCTCGCGGCCGCGCGGGAGCGTCAGGCCGACGTGATCGGGCTCTCCGGCCTCATCACTCCCTCGCTCGACGAGATGGTGCACGTGGCCCGCGAGATGACGCGGCAGGGCTTCGACGTCCCGCTCCTGATCGGCGGGGCGACGACCAGCGCCGCGCACACCGCGGTGAAGATCGCCCCGGAGTACGCGCCCGGGGTGGTGCACGTCCTCGACGCTTCCCGCGTCGTGAACGTCGTGAGCTCGCTGCTTTCGACGAACCAGAAGCCGGCCTACCTGCGGGACGTGCGCGAACGGCAGGAAAGGCACCGCGAGGAATTCAACGCCCGCGCCGGCCGCCGCCCCTTGTTGTCCCTCGCCGAGGCCCGCGCGCGGCGGCAGACCTTCGACTGGACCAAGGTCGACATCCCGGTGCCGGAGGCGCTCGGCCCGCAGGTGCTCGATCCGGTCCCGCTCGCGGAAATCACGCCCTTCATCGACTGGGGTCCCTTCTTCAGCGCGTGGGAACTGCACGGCCGCTTCCCCGACCTGCTGCGGGACGAAGTGATCGGGGCCGAGGCGAGCCGGCTTTACGCCGATGCCCAGCGGATGCTGGAGCGCATCGTGTGCGAGGGCCGGTTCACCGCGAAGGCGGTCATCGCGTTCTGGCCGGCCAACTCGGTGGGCGATAGCATCGAGGTCTACGCCGATCCGGAGCGCAACCGCACCCTCGCGACCTTCGCGTGCCTGCGCCAGCAGCACGACAAGCCCGCGGGGCAGTTCAACCACTGCCTCGCCGATTTCGTCGCGCCGCGCGATTCCGGCCGGCTCGACTACCTCGGCGGCTTCGCGGTGACGGCCGGACACGGCGTCGAGGCGCTCGCGGCGGAATTCAAGGCGGCCCACGACGATTACTCCGCGATCATGGCCCAGGCGCTGGGCGATCGCTTGGCGGAGGCCTTGGCCGAGCTGATGCACAAGCGGGCCCGCGACCTCTGCGGGTTCGGCCGCACCGAGTCGCTGGCGATGGCCGACATCATCCGGGAAAAGTACCGCGGCATCCGCCCGGCCCCAGGCTACCCGGCGTGCCCGGATCACACCGACAAGCCGGAGCTATTCCGCCTCCTCAACGCCACTGCCGCGACGGGCATCACCCTCACCGAGAGCTGCGCGATGCATCCCGCGAGCAGCGTCAGCGGCTTCTACCTGAACCACCCCGACGGGAAATACTTCGCGGTCGGCAAGATCGGCCGCGACCAGGTGGAGGATTACGCCGCCCGCCGCGGCCAGCCGATCGCCGACGCGGAACGCTGGCTCGGCCCCTACCTCGACTACGTGCCCGCGGCTTGAGCCGCCGGGCGGATGCGGATCACCGCTTCCGGTGTTCCCGGAAGAACCGCACGATCAGCGCCGGAGCCTCGCGGGGAAAGCCGTGCGCACCGTCGTGGATCATCGCGACGACCGGCGGACCGTTTTCCGAGGAGTAGACGGTGCAGTCCTTCGCCCACTCCCGACCCTCACCCGTGCCGTTCAGCCGGCGGAGCGCCTCGATCGTCTGTTCCTGCCAGGCGAACTTCACGAGTTCGTCCCGTCGGCCGGCGATATGCAGCACCGGTTTCGGCGTGAGTCTGCCACGGGCCGCCGTCGCGGCGGCGGCCGAAGGAGCCACCGCCGCCAGCGTGTCTCCCCGCCGCGACCACAGCAGGTAGGTGAACCCTCCTCCGTTGGAGTGACCGGTCGAATAAACCCTCGACGGATCGACGCCATGCTCGCGTTGAAACCACGCCAGCATGGCGTCGAAGAAACGCAGGTCGCGGTCGCCCTGCTCACCCGCACCGTGCTGCCAACCGCTCTTCCGGCCCTCGGGATCGGTGAGCCGACCAGGGGTGTTCAGACCCTGCGGATAAACGACCGCCGCCTCGGGCCAGAGGACGTGGAGCGCGAATTGCCGCGCGGCGTTTCGCGCGGATCCGCCGTGGCCATGAAACACGAAGATGAGCGGAGCACCCCGCCCGCCGCCCGGAGGCAGGTGAACCAGCGCCTCCCGCCGCACGCCGTCGACCCTCCACTCCTTCGCCACGGGTTCCGCCGCAGTGACGGGCCGCACCACCATCACCAGCGGCGACAGGAACGCCACCAGCAGCGGCCCAAGCCGGAACGGGAAAAGTCGCGCGAGCCTCATCACGCGAAGAAGAGCGCGCCGGCGGCCGCCGGCAAGCGACGACCCTGCGCAACGCGAATCGAGGACATTGGCCGAGTTAGCCTCCCGGATGAACCCAGGTTCGGACAGGGCGCAGAGCGCTAGATCCGTCAGCCGGTGCCACTGCGCCCAGGCGATGAAACGGTCCCGATCCGCGTGGGCCGGCAGCAGCGCTGCGACCGCGGCGTTGACGTCCAGCAGGAACTTCACGGGAAGTCCGCGAGGATCCGCTTCACGTCGGCCGACCGCAGCACCGGCGCCCCGGCCGGCATCACCGCGTGGGACAGGCCGGTGGCGCGATCCACTTTCATCGTGAGCTTAAGCGGGGAGGCGGCCGGCGGGAGCGCCGCGCGGCGCAGGTACTCGGAAAGGCTGAGGCGCTTCGCCCTCACGGCGGAGCGGATCCGCGCCACCTCGGCGGAAGCGGCCTTGAAGGAAAACTTCGGCATCGTCTTGTGGAATTACCAGCCGCGGCTTGGTCAAGCGGCCCGGAAGGCTGTGCCGGTAGCCATCTAGGCTACTCGCCCCGTTTCAAGCACGCTTCGGACAGCGTGACTGACGCGACCGAAAGCCCCCCGTTACTTAACCTCCACCGCCTCAGCCAGGATGTTCTTGATGTGGGCCTGGTACGGCAGGCCTCGCCGATGGGCGGCGACCTTGAGTCGGGCGAGCACGATCGATGGCAGCCGAAGCGAGATCGCCGTGGACGTGGGCTTCAGCTCAGGAAACTCCATTATCTTGGCGCCGCGAGTGTTCGAGGGCCGGCGCGACCCGTCAGTCTTTACGTAAAGCTTCGACATAAGCTTGGCGTTCACGGCGGCTGGCAATGCGGGCGGAAATCACGCGGATGCGACGCCCCCGCAGGGTGAATACGATCCGCAGGACGCGATCCGAACGGGAACGTCCGATCGCGAACCAGCGCCGCTCCTCATCCCCCGGCCGGGTATCCTCGCCGACGAGCGGTCGCTGAAAGAATATTTCCTCGGCTTCCTCATTGGTGACCTGGTGACGCTGCGGGTTCTTGGTGAGGTTTCCCTCATCCCAGTCGAAGCCTTCGGCCGAAGCGAGGTCAAACGGCCTGTATATCATTTTGATATACGGTACACGCCGAGCAAGCACTCGTCGGATGAACGATGGGCAGGTCCCTCACGCCGCCAGCGGACGCCGCTCGCGCCGCCACGGGAGCGGAAGGGACACGGCCGGCACGGTGGCGACCGGGGTGCGGGGCGACATCTCCACCGGCTCCCAGAGTTGGCGGACCTGGCGGACATGGGCGGGGGACAGGCGGAGGATGCCGTAGCAGGGACGGTTTTGTGGATTCATGCGGGGAATCATAGTCGACCCCGTGGGACAAAGCTTGTCCCAGCCTCTAAAACGACGGCGCGGAGTACCTGATTCCAGGTACACGGCCACGTTGGCCCGGGACTTCGGAGGCGCAGTTTCGCCGGCGCACATCGCAAACAACCATGAAGACCAACAACCCACGATTCGCCTCAAACCCCTCCGCCTCGCGCGCTCCCACCTCCAACGGCGGCAGCGCCCCGATCCGCAACCTGCGCCTCGGCCGACTCAAGGCCGCGGTCTGGGAGAACGCCGCCGATGAGCGGACCTATTACAGCGTGAAGTTCAGCCGCACGTACGTGGACGAGAACAAGAAGTTCCAGGACGCCGACAACTTCGGCCGCGACGACCTTCTGCTCCTCGCAAAGCTGGCCGACCAGGTGCACACGTTCATCTGCGAACGCGGCACCCAGCAGCGCGCCGAGGAAAACGGCTGAACCTGGCCCGCTCCGAAGCGACCGCCTACGGCGCCGGATCGCTCTTCAGATAGGCGATCAGGTCCGCCAGTTCCTCGCGCGTCATGGTCTGCTCGAGGCCGTCGGGCATGAGGGAAACTCCAGTGGAGGCGGTCGCGGCCACCGCACCGCGCAGCACGGTCTCCTCGCCGCCGGAGGCCGTGCGCAGCGTGAGACTGGCGTCGGTCTCCGCCGTGACGCAGCCCGAGACCGAACGTCCATCCTGCAGCGTCACGGTGATCGCCTGGTAGGCGGGCACGACCTCGTAGTTCGGCACGAGGATGTGAAGCAGCAGCGCGTCGCCCGGCTGGCTTCGCATGCCCGTGAGGTCGGGCCCCACTTTGCCGCCCGCTCCCCGGAAGGAGTGGCACGCGGAGCAGGCCCTCGTGAATACGGGCGCCCCGCGGTCCGCCTGAGCGGGTGCGGCAAGCACGGCCTTGTGGTCGCGGTACACCGCCATGCGGTCGCCGCCTTCGAGGGTCTGGAACAAACGCGTCGCGGCCGCCTTCACCCCGGCATCGGCGTGCTTCATCAGCTGCGAGCGCCGCACCGATGAAACCTCGGTAGGCTGGATGCCGCCGCGCTCGATCGCGGCGAAGAGCACCTTCGTCATCGCGGGCTTCGAAGCCAGCGCGGCCACCGCGGCCTCTCGCACCTGCGGCGTGTAACGAGACCAACGCATGGGCTCGGCCAGCAGCTCCGCGCCGCGCGGGTCGCCCGCCTTCTCCAGCGCTCGGACCAGCTGCAACTGCAGCTCCGGCGCCTGCCGCGGATCCAACAGCGCACCCAGCGCACCCAGTCCGCGCTCGAACGAAGCGTGGCCGAGCAGCGCGATCGCCGCCGTACGGGTCGCCATCGGCGCCGACGGATCGGCCGCCGTGGCGGCGGCCTCCGCTAAAAATCGCTCCAACGCGGCCGCTCCGGGGCCGGCCTCCGCCACGGACGAAAGCGCCGCCGAGGCCGCCTTGCCCTTGAACTCAGGCCGTACGCGAAGGCCCTCCGCCAATCCGAACACCGCGGGGATCCGCCACCGCTCCTCCTTCCCGGCTACGCATGCCTCCGTCAGCCACGCTCCCGCCGCCGCCAAAGAAGACGAGGTCCCGACGAGCCGGCCCAATTCCTCCATCACCGGACCAACCGCTTCCGCCGGAGCTTGAGCCCGGCGCGCGGAAACCGCGGCCCGGAAGCCTTCCACGCGCCCTCCGACTCCGCTCAACACCGCCCCTCGTGTCCAACGATCGGCCCCGTCCCGCAGGGCGATCGACGCCAACGCCGCCACCGCCCGCTCATCCGCCCATGAGCCCAATTCCAGAGCCGCGCAGAAACGCACCCGCGCGTCCGGATCGTCCGCCAAGGAAACCAGCCGCATCCCCAAGGCCGGATCCACCGCCAGTCGCCGGCCGGCCAAAGCCACCGCCTGCTCCCGGACGCCTGCCACCGGGTCGCGCAACGCCGCCTCAACCACCGCCCCGCGCAATTTCCCCATTCCCTCCAAGGCCCACAACGCCTGCACGCGCGCCTCGGGGCGGGACGATTTCGTCGCCACCTGCTCGGTCGCCTCGACGGATGCCGTCTCCGACCGCTCGATCAGCAACCGGCGCGCGAGCTCCCGCCTCCAGGCCTGCGGGGACTCGAGCGCACCCACGAGACCCGTGGTTGAAAGATCCGGCGCACCGGAGGCTCGCGAATCGCCGCCCACCAGCCGCCAGATCCGGCCGAGGTCGCCACCGCTCGCGAAGTCGAGCCGCCCGCGGCTCTCCTCCGGCACGTACGCCGGGTGGTCGATCTCGCGGCGGCACATGTCGACGACGTAGAGCGCCCCGTCGGGCCCGTTCGCCAGCGAGACCGGTCGGAACCAAGTGTCGGTCGAGGCGAGGAATTCGGCCCCGCGCGCCGCGGGCTCCGAGCGAAACGTGGCCCCATCCGGCCTCATGACCTGGCGCTGCACGAGGTTCTGCGCCGACTCGCAGATGAAGACGTTGCCGTCGAATCCCGCCCCGAGGCCGGTGCCGCCGAAGACGAGCACGCCGCTGGCCGAGGTGAACGTCCCCGTATGCGGCTTGCTCATGAGCGAAGGAATGAAGTCGGCCGTGACCCGCGCGCGGCTCACCGGCCAGACCACCGCCTCCGCCTCCGCCTTGGAGACGTTCTGTACCGACTCGGCGAAGGCCAACTGCGGATTCCGCCGAAGCCAGGAAGGTTCGAGCACCACCTGCATGACCGGGTGCCGGTTCGAGGAGATGAAGCGGCGCCCGTACGCGTCGAACGAGAGCCCGAATTGTCCGCGCCCGCCGAGGCTCTCGAACTCCAGGGTCTCCGGGTCGAAGCGGCCGTCGGCCACGTTGAATGAAACCGCCGCGCGCCCGGGGTGATCCGGCGAGGTCACCTTGCCGCCATTGAGGCCACTCGTGACGTACACCTTGCCGTCGAGCCCGAGCGTGGGATGGCTCACGCGGATCTGCGCGGTGCGGGTGACGTTGAAACCGGTGAGCACGACGCGGCGCACGTCGGCCACGCCGTCTCCGTCGGTGTCCTTCAGGTAATAAATGTCAGGCGCGCAGGTGACGAAGACCCCGCCGCGCCACGGCAGCACACCGTTCGGATACGTGAGACCGGTCGCGAACTCATGGCGCGTCTCGTAGCGTCCGTCTCCGTCGCGGTCCTCCAGCAGGGCGACGCGGCCGATCGCGGGGGCGGACTTGCCGTCCATGGGATCCGGATACCCGCGGTTCTCGACGACGTACATGCGGCGCTGCTCATCGAAGGCGATCGCGACGGGATCGACCGCCTGCGGCTCGGCGGCGGCGAGCTCGACGCGCAGGCCCGGCGCGACCCGGAAGGCGCGCCGCGCGTCCTCGGGCGAGGGAGAAAGGGGCCTCTCGGCGGCGCCGACCCCCGCGACGGCGAGCAGGAGGCAACCGGCGGCGAAGAGGAGACGCGTCACGGCGAGGGCGTGCTTCATGGGGAACGAACTTGAAGCGCACGGGAGGCGTCTCAACTTCAAACCCGAACCCACGCCCCGCCAACCCACCCCGCACCTGCTCGACCATGCGTTCACCCGCCCGAACCCTGACCGCCCTCCTCGCCCTCGCCGCCGGACTGCTCTCCGAAGCGATCGCCGCCGCGAACGACCGTCCCAAGGACGTGGTTGTCCCCCGCGAGGTGATCCGCCTCTTCAACGGCAAGGACCTTTCCGGCTTCTACACCTGGCTGCCGAAGTTCGGCCGCGCCGACCCCGACAAGGTGTTTACGGTGGTCGACCGTATCGATGGGGCGCCGGCGATCCGGGTGAGCGGCCTGCATTGGGGAGGATTCGTCACCGAGGCGAACTACGCCGACTACAAGCTGGTGCTGGAGTTCCGCTGGGGCCCCGTGACCTGGAAACCGCGCGACGACCGCGCGCGCGACTCGGGCATCCTCATCCACGGCCAGGGCGAGGACGGCAACTACGCCAAGGCGCTCAACTCGCCATGGCTGCGTTCGCTCGAGTACCAGATCATCGAGGGCGGCACAGGCGACCTCCTCGTGCTCAACGGCTACGACCGCGGCGTCGATGCGCCGATCTCGCCCAAGCTCACCGCCAACATCCGCGACGCCGAGCCGAAGGGCACCTTCATCTGGGATCCCGCCGCCCCGGCCCGCGAGGTGCCGCGCGGCCGCGTCAACTGGCAGTACCGCGATCCGAAGTGGAAGGACACGATCGACTACCGCGGGCCCAAGGACGTTGAGAAACCGGTGGGCGAATGGAACCTCGTCGAGGCCGTGGTCGACGGCGGCAACCTCACCTTCTTCCTCAACGGCGTGAAGGTGAACGAGGCCCGCGACAGCGTCTTCACCTGGGGCCGGCTCCTCTTCCAGTCGGAGGGCGCCGAGATCTTCTTCCGCCGCATCGAGCTGCATCCGTTGAAGAAATGAGGTCGTTGGCCGCGCTGCTCGCCACGTTGGCGCTGGCGGCTCCCACCCTCGCGGCCGCCGCGGCGGCGCCGGCCCCGTGGCGGGTCGGCGTTGCGGCGCGCAAGATCACCCCACCGGGGCCCGTCTGGCTGGCCGGCTACGCCAACCGCACGGCGCCGTCGGACGGCGTCGAGACCGACCTCTTCGCCAAGGGGCTGCTGCTGGACGACGGCGCCGGCGGCCGAATCGTGATCGTCACGATGGACCTCATCGGCGTCACCGCCGAGCTGCGCGCGCACGTCGAGACGGAGGCCGGACGCCGCTTCGGGCTCAAGCCCCACGAACTCCTGCTCAACGCCTCGCACACCCACAGCGGACCGCAGGTGGCGCCGGACCGCATGCTGTTGGAACGGATCTTCCGCCGCGCCGCCAAACCGGAGGACGTCGCCGCGGTGAACGCCTATCAGGCGCGGCTGCGGCAGGAGTTGGTCGAGCTGTTGGGTGAATGCCTGAGGGAGCCGTTCGCGGCGCGGTTGGACTTCAGCCAAGCCAGGGCCGGCTTCGCGATGAACCGCCGCCGCCCCGAGCCCAACGGCACTTTTTCGAATAACCCCTACCCGGCGGGACCGGTCGACCACGACGTGCCCGTGCTCAAGGTCAGTGGCGCCGACGGGAAGATCCGGGCAATGCTCTTCGGCTACGCCTGCCACAACACCACGCTTGGCGGCAGCAAGGTGAGCGGCGATTACGCGGGTCACGCGCAACGCGAGCTCGAATCGACGTACGCCGGTGCCGCCGCGCTCTTCCTCACGGGCTGCGCCGGCGACCAGAATCCGTATCCGCGCGGCGCGACGGTGCCGGGAAAGACCCCCGAGGACCTCGCGCAGCAGCACGGCCGCGCCCTCGCCCACGCGGTCCATGCCGCGCTCGCCGCGCGTCCGCGCCCGGTCGCCGGCCCCCTGCGCTCAGCCCTCGGACATGCAACGCTCGGCTACGAACCGCTTCCGGCCACGGAACTGGCAGCCTACACGCCCGAACAGCATGCGCCGGAGGTCGTGGAGCGCGCGAAGAAGCTCAGGGAAATGCTGGCCCGCGGTGAAAGGCCCCCGCCTTTTCCCTGCCCCGTGCAGGTCGTGCGCTTCGGCGGCGACCTCACGCTCGTCGCCCTCGGCGGCGAGGCGGTGGTGGATTACTCGGTCCGCCTGAAGCGCGAGCTGGCGGGCCCGGCCGCCGTCTGGGTCGCCGGCTACACCAACGACGTCTTCGGATACCTCCCCAGCCGCCGCGTCCTCGAGGAGGGCGGTTACGAGGGCATCTCGGCCAACACCCGCATCCTCAATCATCCGGGCCGCTTCAGTTACGACGCCGAAGACCTCGTCGTGGCTAAGGCGCACGAGCTGCTGCGGGGTTTCGGGCCGGGACGCTGACAGGTTTCCATTCGAGTTCGGGCGAGCCACGGCGACCACCCGTCGGGGCTCGACGCGCGTCGGTGGATTTTCTGACACGTTTGTCAGCCACCCCCGTCTAGCCGGGTAATCCCTCGCGCACGCGCATGATTTCCCATCGTCACCGCTGTCTTTCCGTGCACATCCCGAAGGCCGCCGGGAACAGCATCAATCGCGCATTCGGCGTCAGCTGGGAAAATCACAAGGACCTCGCGCGTTACCGCGCGGAGCTGCCGACCGAGGTCTTCGCCGGATATTTCAAGTTCGCCGTCGTGCGGAACCCGTGGGAGCGGCTCCTCTCGGATTACAACTACCAGCTCCGCAAGAGTCGGCCCGATGACTCCCGCCTCCTGCTGCGGGATCCGGAAGGGCGCCGCCGCGAATTCACGGAATGGGCGGCGCTCGCCATGGGCCGCGACGGCTCCTGCGAGCCTTCCTCCTGGGGCGGCGAAGTCTCCGCGGGCATCGGCCGCTTCAGCCCGCAGGTGGATTGGATCTCAGTCGAGGGACGTGTCGCCGTCGATTTCGTCGCACGGCTTGAGACGATCGACCTCGACTTCGAAAGGATCCGCGCCGCCACCGGCCTCGCCCAGCGTCACCTCCCGCGGCGAAACGCCCGTTTTCACCTCCACTATTCGTGGTACTACGATGACGTCACCCGGGCGCGGGTCGCGCGCCACTACGCGTCGGACATTGCCGAATTCGGCTACCGTTTCGAGGAATCGCCGTTCCGCCGCCTCTGGCGCGGCTGGCGACCATTGACCGAGCCCGTCGGCATCCAGGGCCGAGGCAATGCCTGACGCGGACCTGGCTACGGCCCGCGCGAGGCTACTCGGACACCGCGGCGCGGTGCTCTGGTTCACCGGCCTATCGGGCGCGGGCAAGTCGACCCTGGCGCGCGGCCTCGAACGCGACCTGCTGGACGCGCGGGTGCTCGCGGCGGTGGTCGATGGCGACGAGTTGCGACGCGGCCTGAGTCGGGGACTCGGCTTCACGACCGAAGATCGCCGGGAAAACATGCGCCGCGCCGCGGCCCTCGCCGTCGCGCTGGCGGAGGCGGGAGTCGTGGTGATCGTCGCGCTGATCTCGCCTGTCGCCGCGGACCGCGAGCAGGCTGCGCGCAGCGCAAGGGAACGGCACCTGCCCTTCGCCGAGGTACACCTGAATGCACCGCTTGAGGTATGCGAACGCCGGGATCCGAAAGGCTTGTACCGCGACGCCCGGGCCGGCCGGCTGGACGGAATGACGGGCGTGGACTCGCCCTACGAGGCGCCGCGGAGTCCCGACCTCGTGCTGGCGACCGCGGAAGAAACTACGGACCGCTGCCGGGAGCAATTGAAGGCCTTGGCGCTGCGCCTATCGCTTCCCGCCTGAGGTTCTCCGAACTCCCCGGGCCTCAGATCAGCGACCACACCCACGCCCCGACATGCAGCGTGACGCAGGCGGCGAGTGCCGCGGCGGCATCGTCGGCCACCACACCCCAGCCTCCCGGCAGCTCCTGCAGCCGCGCGATGCCGAGCGGCTTCAGGATGTCGAAAAACCGGAAGAGCGCGAAGCCAGCTACGGCCGCGACCCAAAACGGCGGCGAACCCGCGAGTTCCCTCCAGCCGAGCAGGCAAAGCGGCATGACGACGAACTCATCGAGGATCACTTCGCCCGGATCGCTCCGCCCGAGTCGTCGCTCGGCCTCACCGCACACCCCGACGGCGAGCAGGCCGGCGATCAATGACACCGCGAGGACCAGACCCGGACTCGCCCGCGGCAGGAATACGGCCGTGGCCAGCAGGCCGGCCAGCGCGCCCCAGGTCCCCGGGGCCGGCATCCTTCGACCCAGCGGCCCGAGCGTGGCGCACGCCACCACCAGCCCGGAGGGCAAACACGAAAGCCAACGCGGGTGACGGAGGCTCACGGCCCGGAACCTCAGGACGACAGCACCCGCCCGTACCGGCGGAAATACGAGATTCCCGACCAGACCGTGAGGATGGCCGATAGGACGAAGAGGAACATGCCGAGCGCGCGCACGCCAATCACCCAGTCGCGGCCGTCACCGGAGAACAGCTCCGGGTAGTCCTGGGAGAGCATCCGCGCGCCCATCAACCAGCCGATCGCATTGAGCTGCACGAAGGTCTTCACCTTGCCCCCAGCGTCCGCATCGACCGTCTCGCCCCGCATCGCAGCGGCCATGCGCAGCCCGGAAATGGCGAACTCCCGGCACAGGATGCACAACAGGAGCAGCATCGCGGCGAGCGAGTAGCCGGCGAAGTAATCGCCGTTCACCAGCGCGATCATCAGCCCGATCACCAGCACCTTGTCCAGGACGCTGTCCATGAACCGGCCGAAGGAAGATACGATGCCGCGCTCCCGCGCGATCTTGCCGTCGAGCCAGTCGGTGAGGGCCGCCGCGATGAAGAGCCAGAACGCGAGCGTGTCGCACCAGGGGAAATCCGCGTACATCAGCCCCACGACGATGAACATCAGCGGCACGCGCGACAGCGTGAGGATGTTCGGCAGGTTCAGCGTCATGGCGGCGGGACGAGCAGGACAAGGCCGCCCCGGTCGAACGCAAGCGCGGACCGGGCATGGCGCGCGGACTCGCACCTCCCGCGTAACTTTTCCCACGAGCGGCTCTACCTAAACCGTCCGTCAATTGACGGACTCCTTTGCGCGGGAGGGAACCGGACCCGGCATTTTCACTTGTCGCTGCAACCGTCTTGGGGAACCCGTGTCAGGTTTACGATGAAAGCCGCCAAGATCACCGTCATCATCCTCGGTTCCCTGTTCGTGCTGGTCCTCGCCGCCGGTGCGGTGGCCCTGAGTTCGGGCTTCCAGACGTGGGCGGTGCGCAAGGCCCTCGCCGGCCAGCCGGACGTCGACGCGGAGGTCGACCAAGTCTCGGCGGGCTTTTCCGCGGCGACGCTCCGCGGCGTACGCATCAAACAACCGGGACTGTCCCTCGCGGTGGACTCCGTCTCCGCGCGCTACTCCGCGTGGGCTTACCTGACCGGCGGCCGCGTCGACGTCGATGAGATCGAGGTCAAAGGTATCGCCATCGACCTGCGCCCGGGGCCGGCCACCAACACTCCGCCCTCAAAAGCCGGACAGACCGCCGACCGCGCGGACGGCAAGGCCGCCACCACCAAGGCCGGCCAGAAGAGACCGGAGGCCGCAAACGCCCATTCCGAATCCCCCGAAAAGCCGGCGGCCTTCGAGGGTCTGCTGAAGGCCGCGCGGCTAACGGTGGAACTTCGCATCGGCCGACTCTCCGCCACCGGGTCAGCGCTGCTGCCGAACGGGCAGAAGACAAACTTCGAAGTGCTTGGGGCTGACCTCGCGACCGGCGCCAAGGGGCGGCTCGAGTGGAAGGTCGAGTACAGCGACCCCAAGGCCGACGCGGCCCTCCGGTCCCTCCGCACGACCGGCAAGGTCGGCCTAGCGATCGGCGCCACCCGCGAGGTGCAGTCCGCCGAGGTCGACGCCGATCTTGCCGCTTCGGGCCCATCCCTTCCTCCGGACCAGCTGAAGCTCAACGCGCGCATTGGCCGCACCGACGGAGGCGATGAGGACTACGCGGCGACGCTCTCGATCCTGCGCGGTGGAAGAACTGAAAATCTCCTCACGACGAAGGCCCGCTACGCCGCGGCCACCCGCGACATCAACGGCGACTGGGAAATCGCGCTGCGCAGCGAGCAACTCGCGGCGCTCCTCGCCGGCTTCGGCCTACCGGAGATCGCGGCGTCGGGATCAGGAAAGTTCGGCGTGAAACCCGCGGCCGGCGCGGCTTCCGCGAGCGGCACCCTGGAGGCGGGCGTCACCGGACTCGGCAAACTCTCCCCCGCACTGGCTGGCGTGGGCTCGGTGCGCGTGAAGTCCGCGTTCGACGGCGCCGTCGCCGACAATGCCGCGGAGATCCGGGCGTTCTCGGTGGAGCTCGCCGACAGCACCGGCCGCACGTTCGCGGACCTCGCGCTCCTGCAGAAGGCGGTCTACCGGCTCACCGACCGCCGCATCACGCTGCCCGACCCGCGCGCCGACGCGGCCCGGCTGACGCTCGACGCGGTGCCCCTTGCCTGGGCCCAGCCGGTCGTCGCACCGCTGCGCATCGACGGCGGCACCCTGTCGGTCCGCCTCGCGATCGAGGGCGAGCCGGACGGCTCGCGGGTGAAGCTGCGCTCCATCGCGCCGCTCACGCTCGCCGGCGTCACGGTGAGCGACGCGCGCAACCAGAAGCTTGTCGACCGGGTCACGCTCTCCGTTGCCCCCTCGGTGGACTACACGCCCGCGCGGCTCACCGCCCGCCTCGCAAACCTCAGCCTGGCGATGACCACTGGCGACAGCCTGTCCGGCGAGATCGCGGCCGACGTCGCGAACCCCGGCGCCAAGGCCGCGACGGAGTTCCGCGCACGGCTGCAGGCGAAGCTCGTGACGCTCGCGCGGCCGTTCCTCGCCTTCGATCCGGGCGCACTCGCCGTGAACCTCGAGTCGGAAGGACGGCACGAAGGTGATGTCCTTCGCCTGGCCAAGGCCCGGGCCTTCGTAAACCGCGACGGCGACAAGCTGCTCGCCTCATTCGAGCTCCTGCAGGCGCTGCGCGCAGAACTGAAGGCGGGGCAGCTCGCCGCGGAATCGGACGCAGGACCGACGGCCCGCGTGCGCGCCGGAGCCATTCCCTTGAGCTGGGCCGAGCCTTATGTCGCGGGCGCGAAACTGGCGGGTGAATTCTCCGGCGCCACGCTCGAACTCACCCTGCGTTCGAAGGAAGACATCGCGCTGCGCACGACTGAGACGGTCGGGCTTCGCGGCGTGAATGCCTCCCTAGAAGGAAGACCACTCGTGGAAGGAGCCGACCTCTCGGCGGGATTCTCAGTGCATATGCGCGGTCAGAAACTCGCCTACGAGCTCTCGACGCTGGAGGTTCGCCAAGGGGCGGCCGCCCTCGCCTCCCTCACCGCGGCCGGCGAAGTCTCGCTCGACGCGAAGGCCGCGGCTGCGTCAGCGAAGGGGAAATTTGATGCCGATCTCGGCGCCCTGCTCCGGCAGCCCGGGCTCGCCGGGCTCGTCAACCTCGCGCGCGGTCGCGTGGGCGCGACGTTCGACGTGACCACCGGCAAGGCGGTGTCGGCGAAGGCAGTCGTGACCGCCCGCGGGCTGGCGACCCGCAACGAACCCCGCGAACTCGGCGACATCGACGCGACCGTCACGGCCCAGCTGAAGGAGGACGGCAGCGGCAGCGTGAGCGCGCCGGTGACCGTGACCACGGCGGGCCGCAAATCCGACCTGCAGGTCGAGGGTGCGTTCGGCAAAGCCGCCGATAAGAACACCCGCACGTTCACCGGACGCCTCACCAGCGCGAACCTGGTGGTGGACGACCTGCAGGCGTTTGCGGCGCTGGCTCCCACCGGCGGAACGGCGGCCCAGCCCTCGGCTAAGCCGGCCGGCCCGGCGACACCGCCGACCAACCGCGGCCCGACGGCGCAGGTGCCGGCAAAGACCACGCCCGCTCCGGCAGGACGCGACACGAAGCCCTTCTGGGCGGGCGTGAACGGCCGGGCGGAGGTCGACCTGCGCCGCGTACTCTACGGAAAGGATTACACCATCCGCGCGATCAAGGGTACGGCGACGATCACGGACTCGCGCCTGGCGCTGGACGGACTCGAGGGGAGCTTCCGCGACAACCCCTTCAAGCTGGCGGCGGCGGTGGCCTTCAACACGGCGCAGCCGCAACCCTACGCGCTCAACGGATTGGTGGACGTCACGGGCATCGACGTCGGCGAACTGCTCCGCGCGGCGGCTCCCAACGACAAGCCCATGTTGGAGACGACGGTGAAGGTCGCGGCGAAGCTGGCGGGCGGCGGCGCAAACCTGACGGACCTGATCGAGCGCACGTACGGGACCTTCGAGGTGTCGGGCAGCAAGGGCGTGCTGCGCGCCCTCGGCAAGAAAGGTGAAACCGTGAGCACCGCGACGGCGCTGATCGGACTGGCGGGAGCGCTGGCCGGCGGCGGACAGCGCGTGGCAGCGGCGGCGGGCGGCGTGAGCCAGCTCGGCCGCGAGCTGGAGGAAATGAAGTTCGACGGCCTGACGCTCAAGATGGAGCGCGACGCCGCACTGAACCTCAACGTGAGCACGATCGAATTCCTTTCCCCCACCACCCGCCTCACCGGACGCGGCCGCATCACGCACGTGGCCGGCAAGGGCTTCGAGCAATGGCCGCTGCAGTTCGAGTTCCGCCTCGCGGGTAAGGGCTACCTCCAGCAGCTGCTGAACGAGGCCCGCGTGCTCTCGGGCCAGGTCGACGACAAGGGCTACGCGACGATGGGCGACGCCTTCACGGTGGGCGGGACGGCCGGCGCCGTTACGACCAACCTCTGGCAGATCGTGGCGCGGGCCGGCCTAGGCGGTTTCCTGCGCTGAGCGGCGGAACGGCGGCCGGACGACTGCGCTTCCGAAGGCTCGTCAGGGGCGGGACGCCCCTGCCACCCGCAGCCGGCAGCGTGACGTTTCGGCACGCAACCACGCGCGCCGGCGCCGTTGAGGCACCGGTGCCGCCTTTTCTGTTGCCCTCGCCGGCAGCGTCGCGTTTTCCCTCCGCGGCAACGGGGATTCACGTGGAGCCCGGTTGCGATTCGCGACCATGTCCCTGATTCCCTTCACCAGCCAGCTCATCGCCGACGTCGGCATCTCCTTCGGCGACGAAGGCAAGGGGCGGCTCATTCCGGAGATCGCCGATGAGTTGCGCGGCTCGCCGCATCCGGTTTCGGTCGTGCTGAAGGTCAACGGCGGGGCCAACTCGGGCCACACCGCCGGCGGCATCAAGCTGAACCTCCTGCCCGCCGGGGTCGTCGTGACCGACGCCGCGCACCTCTGCATCGGCAGCGGGGTCGTCGCCGATCCGCGCAAGGTGTGGTGGGAGACGCGTCCGCTGGAACGCAAGGGCCACGCGATCCTCTCCCGGCTGCTGATCGACGAACGAGCGCTGGTTTCGGACGTCACTCACCGGCTGCTGGACCTCGCCTGGGAAGACTACCGCGTGAACGTGCTGGCCGAGGAACCACGCGGTTCGACGGGGCGCGGCATCACCCCGGCGTATCTCGACGAGGTCGGGCAACAGCAGATCACGTTCGCCGACTTCCTCGGCGGCCCGAACTACTTCGCGCGCAAGCTCGCCCAACGCGCCGACCGCGCCTGCCGTACGATCCAGCACGTCTGCCGCGTGAGTCCGGAGGCGTGGCAGGGACTCTTCGACAAGCTCAGCGCCGCCGAACTGCGCGCCAACGCCGAGGCGATCGAGTTGGGAGTGTTCACGCCGGCGGAGTTCGACTTCACGCGCTTCCGGGGCCCCGAGCCCTTCACGCTTAACCTCCCTGCGCTCACCGAGGCGTACTGGACCGCCGGCACCGCGCTCGCCCGCAACATCGGCGAGGTGCGTGAACTGATCCTGCGCGAAATGGCCGCGGGCCGCACGATCATTGGCGAATTCGGCCAGGCCTATTGGTTGGACAAGCGACACGGCTTCTCGCCCAACGTCACCGCCTCGCACACCTACACGCCCGAGTTCTTCGAGAGCGCCGGCGTCCCCGTGCAGCGCATCCACACCTTCGGCGTCGCCAAGGCCTACGACACCAAGGTCGGCACCCACACCTTCATCACGCGGATGGACGACGATCACCCGCTCGCCGACCGGCTTAAGCGGATCGAGTTCGGCACCAGCACCGGCCGCCAGCGCATGGTGGGCTGGTTCGACGCGGTGGAGAAGGGCGACGCCCTCCGCTACGGCGGCTTCCAGGACGTGATGATCAACAAATCCGACGCCCTCACCCACGGCGGCGAGTGGCGCGGCGACCTGCGCATCTGCACGGCCTACGAGGACGCGGCCGGCCGGCGTTTCGCGCACGTGCCGCGCAACGAGGCGGTGCGGCGCAACCTGCGGCCGGTCTACAGCCTCCATCCCGGCTGGACCGAGGACATCTCGCGGATCCGGCGCTTCGGCGACCTGCCCGCGAACGCCCGCCGCTACGTCGCCGCCATGATGCGCTCCATCGTGGACGTCGCCTACGAAGGTGGTTCACGTCCGGCCGACGACCGCCTGCCGAACCTGCGCTACCTCGGCGTCGGTCCCGAGCCCTCCCAGATCATCAAGGACGTGCCCCGCACGGCCGAACTGCTGCGCCTCACCTGAGGCGCGGCGATCGTTTCCCCATGAAAACCCCGACCCCGCTCACCCGACGCCAATTCGCGCGGCGCACCCTCGCCTCCGCCGCCGTGCTCTCGGCGCCCGCCCTGCTCCGCGGGCAGAATCTCAACGGCAAGATGAACATCGCCGTCATCGGCACGGGCGGCCGTGGCGGCGGCAACCTGAAGGGCGTCTCCTCGGAGAACATCGTCGCCCTGTGCGATGTGAACGAGAAGAACCTCGCGACCGCCGCCGCGGCCCATCCGCAGGCCCGTCGCGAGGTGGATTTCCGGAAGCTGTTCGACCGCCCCGAGGCGTTCGACGCCGTCGTGGTCAGCACCTGCGAGCATACCCACGCCCTTGCGACCCTGCTCGCGCTCAAGGCCCGCAAGCACGTGTACTGCGAGAAGCCGCTCACCCACAATGTCCACGAGGCGCGGCTCGTGCGGGAGGCCGCCGCCAAGGCCGGCGTCGTCACCCAGATGGGCATCCAGATCCACGCGACGGAGAACTACCGTCGAGTGGTGGAGTTGATCCAGGGCGGCGCGATCGGACCCGTGACCGAGGCGCACGTGTGGGTCTCACGCGCCTGGGGACTGCAAAGCAAGCAGGCCGCGGAAGCGGCGAAGGACCGGGTTTTCGTGACCTCGCGCCCCCCCGCGATGCCGGTGCCTGAGGGCCTGCACTGGGACCTGTGGATCGGCGGGGCGCCATTCCGGCCGTATAACGAGGTCTATTTCCCGGGGCCGAAGTGGTACCGCTGGTGGGATTTCGGCAACGGCACGATGAGCGACCTCGGCTCGCATTGGAACGACCTGCCGTTCTGGGCGCTGCAGCTCCAGGCCCCGCTGGCGGTCGAGGCCTTCGGGCCGCCCGCCCACCCCGAGATCGCCCCCGCCACCATGCGCGCCGTGTACGAGTTCGGCGCCCGCGGCAGCCTGCCGCCCGTGCGCGTGACGTGGCATCAGGGCGACGAGCGCCCCGAGATCTGGAAGCAGGGCGGCATCCCGCAATGGCGCGACGGCGTGGTCTTCATCGGCAAGAAGGGCATGCTGCTCTCCGACTACGGTAAGCACGTGCTCCTCCCCGAGAAGGACTTCGCGGGCTTCGAACGGCCGCCCAAGGTCTTCCCCAAGGCCGAGAGTCACCACCTCGAGTGGATCAACGCCTGCAAGGGCCAGGGCCGCGCCCTCGCCGACTTCTCCTATTCGGGCTGGCTCACCGAATCCAACCACCTCGGGAACGTCGCCTTCCGCGCCGGCCGCCGGCTGGAGTGGGACGCCGCCGCCGCGCGCGTCACCAACACCCGCGCCGCCGACGCGTTCCTCCGCCGCGACTACCGCAAGGGTTGGGAACTCCCCACCTGAGCGGCGCCGCGCTCGACGCCCGCCGTCCCGCCGCCCAACGTCGCCCCCCATGCCCGCCCCGAAGAGACTCGACGAGAAGATCGCCCGCATGCGCGCGGGCACGGCCACGCGCCGGGACTTCATCATCGCCGACGCCAAGGACGCCGACATGGCGTTCGGCGTCACGGCGCCCGGACCCGGCGCGTGCCTGCCCGGCCGCCAGCACGAGGCGCAGGGCTGCTGGAAGTCCCTCGCCGACTACCGCGAGCAGATCCGCGCCGTGATCCGGCAGGACATCGTCGACATCATGCTGCTCTCCGCCTCCAACGTGGAGCAACTGGCGATCAACGAACGCCTCTTCGCCGGCTCGCCGATCACGCCGGCGGCCCGCGCCAACGACACGAGCGACATCTGGGTCGTGCGCGGTGGCCGCTACCCCTCGCTGCCGTCGCGGTCCTTCCGCACCGCCACGATCGAGCACATGAAGTACGGCCGCATGCAGGCCGACTGCAACGCGCCGCACCCCGGCGCCGATCTCGGTCTCTACTCGATCACCTTCACCAACAACATCGATTGGGACCATCGGGCGCTGGAGGACTTCGCCGCGTTCCGCCTCGAGGCCGAGGCCAAGCGCTTCCGCTACTTCCTCGAGGTGTTCAACCCCAACGTCGATCCCGGCATCAAGCCCGACGCCATCCCGGGCTTCCTCAACGACCACATCGTGCGGACGCTCGCGGGCGTCACCGCGGCGGGTCGGCCCGTGTTCCTCAAGATCCCCTACAACGGCCCCAGCCCCCTCGAGGAACTGGTCTCCTACGACCCCAACCTGATCGTCGGCATCCTCGGCGGCGGCAGCGGCACCACGCTCGACGCGTTCCAGCTCATCCACGACGCCCAGAAGCACGGCGCACGGGTCGCACTGTTCGGCCGCAAGATCAACCACTCCGAGCACCCGCTCGCGTTCATCGAGTTCCTGCGCCGCATAGTCGACGGCGAGATCGCACCGACGGAGGCCGTGAAGGCCTACCACGCCGTGCTCGAGAAGCTCGGCGTGAAGCCGCACCGGCGCCTCACGCAGGACCTGCAGCTGACCACGACCGCCCTCAGCTACCGCCGCTGACCGCGCCATGCGCTCCGGGATCATCGCCGGCGGGAACTGGCTGGTCGACCACGTCAAGCTGATCGACCAGTGGCCGCCGCAGGACGGCCTCGCCCACATCCTCGGCCGCACCGCCGGCAACGGCGGCGGGCCCTACAATGTTCTCAAGGACCTCGCCAAGCTCCGCGCGCCCTTCCCGCTCGAAGCCGTGGGACTCCTCGGCGACGACGCCGACGGCCGCGCGATCCGTGCCGACGCCGCGGCGCACGGGATCGACGCCGCCCAGCTGCACGTCACACCGGCCGCGGCCACCAGCTACACCGACGTGATGACGGTGCGCACCGACGGCCGACGCACCTTCTTCCACGACCCCGGCGCCAACGCCCTGCTCGCCCCGGACCACTTCGATTTCTCCCGCACGCGCGCGCGGCTGTTCCACCTCGCCTACCTCCTGCTGCTCGACACGCTCGACGCCCCGGGCGCAGACGGAGAACCGCGGTCAGTCGAAGTCCTGCGCCGCGCCCGCGCCGCCGGGCTGCGCACTTCCGTCGATTGCGTGAGCGCCCGCCCGCACCTCTACGGCAAGATCGTCGCCCCCGCCCTGCCCGAGACCGACGTGCTCTTCGCGAACGACTTCGAGGCGGAACAACTCACCGGGCTCGCGCTCGGCCGCGGCGAGACCCTCGACCGCACCGCCGTGGAGCGCGCCGCCCGCGATCTGATCGCCCGCGGCGTGCGGCAATGGGCGCTCATCCATTTCCCCGAAGGCGTCTGCGCCTGCTCGGCCGCCGGCGAACTCAGCTGGCAGCCCGCCGTGCGCATGCCGGCCGCGGAAATCGTGGGCGCGGTCGGCGCCGGTGACGCCTTGGCGGCCGGCGTGCTTTACGGACTGCACGAGGACTGGCCGATGCAGCGCTGCCTGGAACTCGGCGTCTGCACCGCCGCGGCCTCCCTGCGCGACGGCACGTGTTCCAACGCCGTCGCCCCCGCCGAAGAGTGCCTGGCGCTCGGCCGCCGCCACGGGTTCCGGCGGATTTGAGCTGGAAAAACCAACGGGAACCGCGGGTACCCGGACGGTCTGATTGACCGTTTTCGTTTTGTCTGACACCATTTTTCCATGGTCACAAACGTCCGCACTTTTCTCCGCGATTTCGCGGCCTTTAAATCCCGCGCCCGCAAGGGCGAAACGGTGAGGGTGCAGGACAAGCAAGGTGAGTTCATATTCACCGCCGCCACACCGCGAAAATCACTACTGGCCGCCGCCAAGGGTCGGATCGTTTTCCACGCCGATCTCACAAAGCCGACCCTACCCCCCAAGGCCTGGAATCCCTCGCTCTGATGGCGCGGCTTAAGTACCTGCTCGACACTCATGCCTTCCTTTGGGCGGCGACTGATGAGGATCAATTGAGCCTCAAGGCGGCACGGGTGATCGCCACCACGCCGTACGAGCAATTGGCTATCTCGGACGTCACTCTGCAGGAAGTGGGCCTGCTCGTGCATTCCGGACGAATCTCATTCGCCGGATCGCCGGCCGCCGTGCTCGGCTCGCTGCTGCACTATGTCACGGTGTTGCCGATCAACCTTGAGATCGCCCTCGCCGCGCCGGGCCTCGCCCTCCCGCACGGCGACCAGTTCGACCGCATCATCACCGCCACAGCCCGGGTGCACCGCCTCGTTCTAATCACCCGGGACGCAAACATCACCGATGCGGGGGCCGTGGAAACCTGTTGGTAAGGAGTTCGGAAAAGCATTGCTCAGGAATAACGGGCGGCCAGCGACCTTTCCCGTCCTTGGAACTTGGCAGCGGACTCCAGCGAGGCTTCATTCGGACCACCCCGCCCCGCTCGATGCCGCGCTCAACCGCGATCCTCCGCTTCCCCTTCCTAGCCGCCGTGCTCGGTCTCGTCGTTGAGCTCGCCCCCGCGGCGACCGTCGACTTCGCCCGGGAAATCCAGCCATTGCTGGCGTCGCGCTGCTACGACTGCCATGGTCCCGCGACGGCCAAAGGCGGCCTTCGTTTGAACGAGGCGACGCACGCCCGGAAGGGCGGCGAGTCGGGGGAGCCGGCCTTTGTTCCCGGACGCCCCGACGCCAGCCTGCTGCTGAAACGCGTCACGACGGACGATGAGGAGGACGTCATGCCCCAGAAAGGCCCACGCCTCACAGAGGCCGAGGTCGCGCTCCTCCGACGCTGGATCGAGGAAGGAGGCGTCTGGCCGGAGAACCTGCGCCACTGGGCCTACGAGCCGCCGCAGCGGGCGCCGTTGCCCGCCGTGCGCGATGTCGCTTGGCCGGCCAACCCGATCGACCGCTTCGTGCTTGCACGCCTCGAGGCCGAGGGGCTGCGTCCCTCGCCCGCGGCCGACAAGGCCCGCTGGCTGCGTCGCGTTTCGCTCGACCTGACGGGGCTCCCACCGACGCCGGCTGAAGTCGCGGCATTCGAGGCTGACCGCGGCACCCGGGCCCACGAGCGCGTCGTCGAACGCCTGCTCGCGTCGCCGCACTACGGAGAACGCTGGGCCCGCCCGTGGCTCGACCTCGCGCGCTACGCCGATTCCCACGGTTTCCAGCGCGACGATCTCCGCGACCTGTGGCCCTACCGCGACTGGGTCATCCGCGCGCTCAACGCTGATCTGCCATTCGACCGTTTCACGACCTGGCAGATCGCCGGCGACCTGCTGCCGGAGGCGAAGGAGCGGCGGAATCTCGACCCGCTGATCGCCACCGGGTTCCACCGCGCGGCGCCCACGAACGTCGAGGCCGGTACCGACCAGGAGGAAGGCCGCGTGAACCAGGTCTTCGACCGGGTGAACACCACCGCCGCCGTCTGGCTCGGGACCACGCTCGAGTGCGCCCAATGCCACGACCACAAGTACGACCCGTTCTCGATCCGCGACTACTACCGGTTCTTCGCCTTCTTCAACGGCACCGCCATCGAGACCGACTTCACCACGCCCAAGGCGATGGCCGCGCTGAAGTTCACCGGTCCGTACCTCACCCTTCCTGACCCGGCACTCGAGGCGCGCCGACCCGCGCTCGAGGAACGCGCGCGCGACCTCGACGCCCGCCTCAAGGCGCGCACCGCGAAACTGGCCGCGGACCAGGCGGCCTGGGAAAAATCCGCCCTGCTGCGCCTCGACGCCGCCCCGCAGGAGCATGTGCTCGGCATCACCGCCTTCGAGTCCCTCGGCGAATCGAACCATCGCGTCCTCGCCGACAAGTCCGTGCTTCTCGTCGACGACGCGCCGGACCGCGACACCTACGTCATCACCGTTCGGACCAACCTCACCGGCATCACGGCCCTCAAGCTCGAGGCGCTGACGGATGCCTCGCTGCCCGGCACCGGTCCCGGCCGAGGCGAGGCGGCACGTCCGAATTTCGTGCTGAACACCTTTCGGGTGACCGCTTCCGAAGGCGCGGGCGCCCCCGCGCCCGTCAAGTTCACCCGCGCCACCGCCTCCTACTCCCAGGCGAGCTACCCGGTGGAGAACCTGCTCAAGCCCGAGTCCGACCCCAAGACCGGCTGGGCGATTCATCCGCAGTTCAAGCGCAGCCACTGGGCCTTGTTCGTCACCGAGCGCCCGCTGGGGCAATCCGGCGGGACCACACTCACCTTCCAGCTCGAGCAAAACTTCGGCGGCGCGCGCACCCTCGGGCGCCTGCGGCTCTCCGCCCTGACCGGCGATCCGGGAGGCGAACCCTTGCCGGCGGACGTCGCCGCGGCGCTGCGCGCGGATGCCACGGGTCGCACCGCCGCGCAGACGAGGAGGCTGCGCGACCACTTCCTCGCCGGGGACCGCACCCTGGCCGACCTGAAGGCGGAAAGGGAGAAAATCACCCAGGAGCTCGCCGCCACGACCGGCCCGCGGACGCTCGTCATGCAGGAACTGCCGCAGCCGCGGCCGACCGCGGTCCTCCAGCGCGGCAATTTCCTCGACCGTGGCGAACCGGTGGAACCGGGCATGCCCGCCAGCCTGCATCGGCCGGAAACTGATTCACCGCGCAACCGCCTCGACCTTGCGAACTGGCTGGTCGACCGCCGGAACCCGCTCGTCGCCCGCGTGACGGTCAACCGCTGGTGGTCCGAGCTCTTCGGCCGGGGAATCGTCGGCACCCCCGAGGACTTCGGCGTGAAGGGCGAGCCGCCCACGCACCCGGAGCTGCTCGATTGGCTCGCGGTCGAGTTCATGGAGGGCGGCTGGAGCATGAAGCGGATCCACCGCCTGATCACGCTCTCGGCCACCTATCGCCAGTCCTCCCGCCTCACCCCGGAATTACTCGCACGCGACGACCAGAATCGCCTGCTGGCGCGCGGCGCGCGGTTCCGCCTCGACGCGGAGGGCATCCGCGACAACGCGCTCGCCGCCGCCGGATTGCTCAGCCTCAAGCTCGGGGGACCTCCGGTCCGGCCGTACCAGCCGCCCGGCCTGTGGGACAGCAAGGTCGGCGGCGACCGTGTGACCTATGAAGTGAGCACCGGCGAGGACGCCCGCCGCCGCGGCATCTATACGGTATGGAAGCGCGCCTCGCCCTATCCGAGCTTCATGAACTTCGACGCCCCGGCCCGCACCGCGTGCACCGTGCGACGGTCCCGTACCAACACGCCGCTGCAGGCTCTCACGCTCCTCAACGACCGGGTCTACGTGGAGGCGGCTCAGGCGCTCGCGCGCCGGGTCATCGCCGAGTTGCCCTCCTCCGGGACGGACGAGCGGCTGAGCCACGCTTTCCGGATTTGCGTCGCCCGCGCGCCCAACCCCGCCGAGCTCGCGGCCCTCCGCGCCCTCCTCGAGGCGCAACGGACGTCCGGCGGCGATGAATCAGCGTGGCAGGCCGTCGCCACGGCGCTGCTCAACCTCGACGAAATGATCACCAAGGGCTGAACCCATGCACCCGATCGAAGCCCATTGGCGCGACCAGACCCGCCGCGCTTTTCTCCACCGCTCCGGCGTCGGCCTAGGCGCCGCCGCGCTCGGCGGCCTGCTGGGCCAGGCCCTCGGTGCGGCCGGCGGTGCCCCGCTGCAGACCCACTTCGCCCCGCGCGCCAAGCGCGTGATCTACCTGCACATGGTCGGCGCGCCCTCGCAGCTCGATCTCTTCGACCACAAGCCCGCGCTGGAACGGTACGACGGAAAGCCGGCGCCCGACGAGTTCATCAAGGGCAAGCGCTTCGCCTTCCTCCGCGGCCACCCGAAGATCGCCGCGTCGCGCCAAGCGTTCCGCCGCCACGGGCAAAGCGGTGCCGAAATCTCCGAGCTGCTGCCGCACCTCGCGGGCGTCGCCGACGAGCTCGCGTTCGTGAAGTCGCTGCACACCGACGAGTTCAACCACGCGCCCGCCCAGCTCTTCCTCCACACCGGCTTCGGCCGGCTCGGGCGGCCGAGCATGGGATCGTGGGTCACCTACGGGCTCGGCTCGGAGAACGCCGACTTGCCCGCGTATGTCGTCCTCGTCTCCGGCCCGCTCGCCGGCGCCGGCACCAGCCTCTGGGGTCCAGGCTTCCTGCCCAGCGTGCACCAGGGCGTGCAATTCCGCTCCAGTGGCGAGCCCGTGCTCTTCCTCCGCAATCCCGAGGGCCACGGGCCGGCCGACCGGCGCCGGGTCCTGGACACCGTCCGCACCCTCAACGAGGCCCAGCTCGCCGACGTCGGCGACCCGGAGATCGCCACCCGCATCAGCCAGTACGAGATGGCGTTCCGGATGCAGACCTCCGTGCCGGAGCTCATGGACATCTCGCGCGAGTCGAAGGAAACGCTCGAGCTCTACGGCGCGCAGCCCGGCAAGGCCTCGTTCGCCAACAACTGCCTCCTCGCCCGCCGGCTTGTGGAACGGGGCGTCCGCATGGTGCAGCTTTACGACTCCGACTGGGACCACCACGCCGACCTCGCCACGCGCCTGCCGCGCAAGTGCAAGGACGTCGACCAGGGCATGGCCGCGCTCGTGACCGACCTGAAGCGCCGCGGGCTGCTGGACGACACGCTCGTCATCTGGGGCGGAGAGTTCGGCCGCACACCGATGAGCCAAACCGACTCCGGCGCGGGCGCCGCCACGAAGCCCGGCCGCGACCACCACAAGGACGCCTTCACGATGTGGCTCGCCGGCGGCGGCGTGAAACGCGGCGTGACCTACGGCCGCACGGACGACCTCGGCTACGGCATCGCCGAGCGCCCCGTGCACGTGCACGACCTCAACGCCACCGTGCTCCACCTGCTCGGCCTCGACCACGAGCGCCTCACCTTCCGCTACCAGGGCCGCGACTTCCGCCTCACCGACGTGCACGGCAAAGTCGTTTCGGACCTCATCGCCTGACGCCGGCGCGGAAGGGCGGCCGCGCGGCATCGCACGGGCAACACCAGGGCAAGGTCACGGGTCCAGCCGCGGCCCGGTTTCTCCGAGCAAGGCTGGAGTTCACGCCCGGCGATCCGGCCCGCGGGGCTTGCTAGGCCAAGTGACGCGGACTTTGCTCCGCGCGTGCCTCGTCCGATCCTTCGCCTGATCTTGGTCCTGCTCGCGGCGCCGCTGCGCGCGGCTGAACCGGGTGCGGAGATTTCCGGCGATATCCTCGACACCTCGCTCGGCGCCGACGGCGACCGCGTTTACCGGGGTAACGCCGTCTTCCGCAGCGGGGGACTCCTGCTGGCAGCCGACGAGCTCCGTTACGTCGCCGCCACCGAAACCGTGGTCGCCACGGGACGCGTGACCTTCACCCGCGGCGAGACTCGCCTGCTCGCGGACCGCCTCGATTACCGCCGCACCGACGGCCGGTTCTCCGCGACGAACATCCGCCTCGGTCTGCCGCCCTACTTCGCCGAGGCAGCCTCAGCTGAAGGTACGCGCGAGGAGATCACGCTCCGCAAGGCCCGTGTCACCTACGGTGAGCCAGGCCCTTGGCAGCCGACCGTCACGGCCGAAGTGATCACGCTCGCCCCCGGCAAGTCACTCCGCACCGAGGGGGCTGCGGCCGGCATCGGCCGCGCGCAGCCGCTCACGCTGCCACACTTCGAGCACGACATCGCGAAGCCGCTGCCGCTCACGGTCGAAGTGGAGGCCGGCTTCCGGCGCACGCTCGGGGCGTTCGGTGGCGCGCTGCTGCTCCTTCCCGTTTCGGGCAGCCTGCGCGTCGGCGCCGACGTCGGCCTTTACACAAGCCGCGGCCTGATGGCCGGCCCGGCCGCCCGATATGAGTCGGGCGGCGATGGCGACGCATGGTCGGGATCCCTGCGCTCCGGCTTCATCCGCGACCGCGGCGACCGTCGGGAAGACATCCTGGGGCGCCCTATCCCCGTCGACCGTGGCCACGCTGAATGGAGCCACAGCCACGTGATCGGTCCCGCCGTGACGCTGCAGGCCCAGCTCAACTGGTGGAAGGATTCCGATGTGTTGCGGGACTTCCGGCCCGATGCCTTCTTCCCGGTGCAGGAACCGGATACGTTCGTCGAGGCGGTGCACCGCGGGACGGACGCGATCACGTCGCTGTTCTTCCGCTTTCAACCGAACGACTTCCAGCACGTGCAGCGGCGCCTGCCGGAACTGCGCTACGACCTGCTGCCTCGTCCGGCGGGCGGAGGGTTTTTCCACGGCTTCGGCGCGAGCCTCGCCGCGCTCCGCGAGGCACCGGTCGGCACGGGCCCGGCGCTGCGCAGCGACCGTTTCGACGCCGTTTATGAAATCATGCGACCCATGGTGCCCGCGGAATGGTTCACGTTCATGCCGGTGGCCGGGGCGCGACTCACCCATTACGCGAACACGGGCGGCGGCACGCGCACCCGCTGGCTCGGTGAAGCCGGATTCGACGCCGCGCTGCGCCTGAGCGGGACGTTCGACGTGAAGTCTCCCCGTTGGCGCGTCGACGGCCTCCGGCACCTGCTCACCCCGCGACTAGGCTACCGCTGGATCCCGGAGTCGACCCGCGGCGACGGCGTGATCCCGCGCATCGACCGCGAGTCGTTCGCGACCTACCTCCCGCCGCTCGGCCTGGCCGCCGCACGCCACGTCGACGACCTGCGCGCCTCGCACACGCTGCGCCTGTCGCTCGACAACACCCTGCAGACCCGCGACGCCGCTCAAGGATCGCGCGACCTGCTCCTCGCGAACCTTGCGGCCGACGTGCGCCTTCGCCGGCGGCCCGGCGAACGCGATCTCTCCGAGCTGCACGCGGAGATCATCGCCAATCCGGCCGGCTGGGTACAGGCCGACCTCTACCAGAGCGTGTCGCCGCGCACCGGAACGCTCCGCGAGTTCAACAGCGGCTTCACCTTGCGCGACGGCCGCGAGTGGTCCGTGCGCTTCGGCAACAATTTCCTGCGCGGCGAGCTGCAGGACTACACGTTGCACGTCCACCGGCGCCTCGACGAGCGCCTCTCGGCTCTGGTGCGGCTCCAGTACGATGAACGCCGGCGCCGCTTCAACGAGCAGACCTACGGCGTGGCCCACACGCTCGCCAACACGTGGATCGTCACCTACTCAGTCAGCGTCTTTTCCGGCCGCCGGCGCGAGAGCAACTTCGGGTTCGACGTTCGCGTCGACGCGGTCCGCTTCTGAAGTTCGCTTGAGCGTCGCCGCGAACCAGCTCCGGAACTTCCTGCGGATCGCCGCGGAACTGCGGCCTCATTGGCACCGCGACGCGGCACTGCCCGGCCGACTTCGGGCGATCCTCGCGGCGCACAAGGATTTCGGCTCCCGCGACCGTCGTCTCTACCGAGAACTGGCGTTCACCGCGCTCCGGTATCTGCCGTGGCTCGAGCCGCTGCTGGAGACCTCGCCCGACGAGGCTGCGCGCCGCCTCGCTTGGCTCTGCGCCGACCTTCCCGCGACGCATGCGTTCCGTGAGGCCTTCGCCACTGGGAGCAAGCCGGCCGGCGATCCGGCCGAATGCCTACCCGGCTGGTTCCGCGGTCATTGCCCCGAGATCTTTGCGGGCGCGGAACTCGCCGCCCAGTTTCGCCGCGCCCCCCTGTGGCTGAGGCTACAGGCGGCCGATCCAGCCCCCGTTTTCGAAGAGTGGAAATCCCTCGGCTGGAATTGGCGCGCCTCGGCACTCCTGCCGGGGGCGGTCGAACTGGCCGGCGACGTCGACGTCACGCGCACGCACGGTTGGCAGGAAGGCCACGTGGAGGTGCAAGACCTAGGTTCGCAGCTGGTGCTGGAGTCGGTCGCCCCCAGTCCCGGCGGGCGCTGGCTCGACGCCTGCGCCGGCGCCGGCGGCAAGTCCCTGCAACTCGCTCGCCTCCTCGGCCGCGACGGCCGTGTCGATGCGCACGACATCCGGCCGGAGGCCCTCGCCGAACTCCGTACGCGCGTCGCGCGCGCCCGGCTCCGCAACGTCCGCACCGTCAGCCGACCCGATCCCGCCGGCTACGACGGAGTGCTCGTCGATGCGCCCTGCAGCGGCAGCGGCACCTGGCGGCGGGCCCCGCACTTGAAGTGGACCACGACCGAATCGCACGTCGACGCCCACTCGGCCCGCCAGCGCGCGATCCTCGCGGCGTACTCGATCCACGTGCGCCCCGGCGGAATGCTGGTCTACGCGACGTGCTCCCTCAGCCGGCGGGAAAACGAGGAACTCGTCGCGGCGTTCCTCGCGGAAAATCCGGCCTTCGCCGTCGAGCCGCCCGCCCGCGACTTCGGCTGCGCGACGGGCCCTCTCGGACTCGCCATCCGGCCGGCGGTTCACGACACCGATGGTTTCTTCGTCGCGCGGCTGCGCCGGACCTGAATTCCCTTGCCGCGTCCGAGGCCCCTCCAACCATCGCGCGACCGTGGTTCCCGACTCCGACTACCGCATCAAGCTCCAGGTCTTCGAGGGCCCCCTGGACCTGCTGCTCTTCCTCATCCGGAAGAACGAACTCGATATCTACGACATCCCGATCGAGTCGGTCACGCGGCAGTACATCGACGCGCTGCACGCCATGCAGCAGCTCGACCTCGACGTGGCGGGCGAGTTCTTCGTCATGGCGGCGACGCTGATGGAGATAAAGAGCCGGCTGCTGCTGCCGAAGGGCCAGCACGCGGTCGATCCCAACGCGGACGACGAGGAGGTCGACCCGCGCTGGGAGCTGGTGCACCAGCTCATCCAGTACAAGAAGTTCAAGGACGCCGCCTCCGGTATCGCGCAGCTCATCGAGAACCGACAGAATCTTCTCCCGCGCCTTTTGCCCTCCTCGGCCGGACCCGACTCCGAGCGCCCGCTGCGCGGCGTCGACCGGATCGATCTTTGGAACACCTTCAACACCGTCCTGCGCCGGCTCGCGGAGAAACTCGTCGTCGGCGAGATCCACGACGAGGTCGTCACCGTCGCCGACCAGATGGAGTGGTTGCTCACGCGCGTCGCTCCGGGCTCCGGATGCGTCTTTTCCTCGCTGTTTCCTGAGGGAGTCACGTTGCGCCGGCTCGTTGCGACGTTCCTCGCGATGCTGGAACTCACGCGTATCAAGCGCCTCCGCATCCGGCAGGACGAGGCGTTCACCGACATCCACTTGGAAGGGCTGTCCGAGTCCCCACCGGCGGCGGCGTCCGCGCCTGATGGCACCCCCGGGGAAAACCCGCTTGAAACGACCGCCAACCCTCCCACGGTGACCACGTGAGCGACTCTCCGAAAAAGCCCGCGCGCCGCAAGCCACGTCCGGCGGTCGGCGGCATCCTCGGCGTAGGACTCGATAACGAGGACGGCCACAAACGGATCACCACGGGCGAGAAGTTCGTCCTCGTCGGCGGCTCCCAGCAGACGCACGAGGTGATGACCGAGACGATGATGAAGACCTTCGAGGAGCTGAAGCGCCGCGACAAGGCGCTTGAGACGGTCGACCAGCGCGAGCTGGCCGAGATCATCGACCGGTCTCGACCGCGCTGACCGCCGATGCGCCGGGAACCGCGGAGCGAGGAAGCCCCTCCCGCGCCACCACCCTCGTGGCTGGTCGGGCTCTGCGGGCTAGCGGCCGTCGGCTCCCTCTTCTTTTCCGTCCTGCTTTTACTGAACCACTGACGCCATGTCCGAAAAGATCACCAACCTGACCACCGATTCGCTTAAGAGCACCGTCGCCTCCTCCGCCCTGCCCGTCCTAGTCGACTTCTGGGCCCCGTGGTGCGGCCCCTGCAAGGCCATCGCGCCGATCCTCGAGGAGCTCGCGACCGAGCTTGAGGGCAAGATCGTCATCGCGAAGGTGAACATCGACGAGAACGACGCCGCGGCGACCGATCACGGCGTGCGCGCCATCCCGACGATGCTGCTGTTCAAGGGCGGCAAGGTCGTGGAGACGCTCGTCGGCATGATGCCGAAGGCGGGACTCAAGGCGAAGCTGGCGCCGCACCTCGGCTGAAGCCCGCGCTGATCCGCACCGGGCCGGCGTAGTCCCGTTCTGGGCGCCGGCCAACTTTCCGCAGCCGCATTCGTGGCTGCATCGCGCGCCCCGCCGGGCTCGGAAAACTTCAGCCTGCAGAGCTGAGCCCGGCGGAGAAGAGGAGCGCGTAAGCCGCAAGCAACCGGCCCGTGTCGCCCAACAGGGCGATGAGTTCAGCCGGCGACCGCGCCTCCCGCAGTCGCGTCGCCTGGATCCAGGCCCACGGGGCCACGAGGCACGGCAAGAGCACGGGCCACGAGGAGCCGCGGGCCACGAACAAGAAGGGAACGGCGAAAGCCACCACGAGGGAAAATCCAAACTGGATCCGGGCCGCGCGACGGCCCAGACGCACGACCAACGTGCGCTTGCCAGCCCGCGCGTCGGTATCCGCATCGCGATAATTATTCACGACGAGGATGTTTGCGGCAAGGAGGCCGATGGGGACGCCCGCCAGAATCGAACCTGCGTTGACGTTCCCAGCCTGCACGAAGTGCGTCCCGGCGACGGCAACGAGCCCGAAGAACAGGAACACGAAGACGTCGCCCCAACCGTGGTAAGCGAGCGGATACGGTCCGCCGGTGTAGGCGACTCCACTCAGGATGCTAAGGAGCCCGACCAGCAGCAGCCACGGTCCACCCCAAGCGATCAGCCCGAGTCCAAGCACGAACGCGGCAGCGAAGGTCAGGATCATCGCCCCGCGCATCGTGGCCGGCGTGACCAACCCCGCCGCGACGGCCCGGCGCGGACCAATCCGCTCGGCGTTATCGGCGCCGCGGAGGAAATCGTAAAAGTCGTTGGCGAAGTTGGTGCCGACCTGAACCAGTACCGCGAAACCCAGGCAGAGCGCCGCGGGAGTAGGCTGAAATGATCCGTCCCGCCACGCGAGCGCGGAGCCCACGACGACGGGGGCAACGGCGGCGGGCAGCGTGCGCGGGCGCGCGGCCTCGATCCAGATCATTGCGGGAAGCAACCGGGGCATCACCTGGTCTCGCGAGAGGCTTGGCTCTGCAGAGGACGCCCCACAAGCAGACTGATCAGAAACGGGAAGAATACGAATAACGCCGAAACGATCACGGCCGGTCGAAGCGGGGAGCCGAAGAGGGAACCAAACGCATAAACGAGGCACGAGTTTACGAACAGGAAGGCCTGAGCGCTGGGCAGCATCTGGTTAACCGTCCAACTCAGCACGAATGCGAACAGGGCGGTTTTCCATCCAGCCACCCCAAGCACCACGCCTCCGAGGAAGAAGACCGGCGGGAACAGACGCACGCGCCCGCCGCCGAATCTCAGCGTCTGCAGCGGAATACCTATAAGAACCACGCCCACCCGCCAAAGGATGGGTACGGGCGCGCCCCCGTCGAACATCGAAGTGGGGCCGAAGCCACCCCAAAGCAGGGCCGCACCGGTAGCGGCCCTGGCAATATCAAGGTAGTTGAGCGGCTTGAGAAATTCGATGCGCGGGTTCAGAGAACGCGCATCAGGTCCACCGCCTTTCCACGGGTCATTGATCCGGCCGGGGCCGCTGCGGCGCCTTCGGCCCCGCACCGCGGAAAAGAGCGCGGCAAGCAAGTGGCGCGGGGTCCACAGAAGCAAACCGGCCAGAGTGAGAACGGAGATATCCATCACCTTCGGGGCGTTTTCGAAATCGAGGATGGAGGCCGCCACGAGGTCCGCACAATCATTTCATGGTCGCGCGGGCCCCGCCCGATACGACCGCTCCGGCGGCACGCCGAGTTCGCGTTCCAGATCGCGGATGCGCCCGAGCACAATGTCGGCCGCGGCGGAGGGGTCGTCGGAGGAAAGCGTGGGGTGCAGGCGCGCAAGCCACTCCAGCGCCTCGGCGCGGCGCCCCGCCTTCCGGAGCACCTCGGCCCGCAGACGCGCCACGTAATGGGGCGCCCCGGGCAACTCCCACGCCCGCCGATAGCTTTCCGCCGCGGCACCAAGTTCTCCAAGGCGGTTCAACTCGATGTTCGCCCGCTCGACCCACAGTTCGACGCTCCCGGGATGGTAGCGCATCGCCGTTTCCAGCCCACGGAGGGCCGCGCGCGCCTGTTCGTGGGAGAGGCGCGTCTGCACATCGTCCGGCACGACGGCGAAGCCTCCGGCCGCGAGCACGCGCCAGAACGGGAAATCGTAGGCCGTGATGCGGGCCGCGTTCAGCCAGAAGTAGACCGGCCGCGGATCGATCGTGGTGACCACGCGCAGCAGCGTCTCGGTCGCGGGCAGATCTCGCTTTTCCCACAGCGCGTACATGCGAATCCAGGCGAGGTCAGCCACCAGCGCGCGGAAGCCACCGAGGATCGCCAGCGTGGCCCCCTGCCCCGCCCCCGTGGCATCGAGTCGCAGCGCCGGCTGGCGCGCCCGAAGGTCGTCCCAAACGGGCGCCACCATCAGCCGGAGTGCGCCGCCCGTGGCGGCCAGCGCGGCGATCGTGACCGCAAGGATGGCGAGCCTAGATCTCACGCCTCCGAAAACTGAGAATAGCCAAAGCCGCCGCTGCCGCCGCGTAGCCGGCCCCGTAGAGCACGACGCGGATCACGTCGCCGACGGCCGGCAGGTCCGCGCCCGACAGCGAGTCCACCAGGAGGAACACCTGGAAGTTGGGAAACACCGCCGAGATCAGCGCGCTCAGCAGCATCCCCGCCGCCGAACCCGCTCGTGCGTAGCTTTCCTGCGCGAGGTGCTGCAGGTGGCACACCACCAACACGAGGAAGCCCGTCACTACGGAAAACAGCTGCGACTGCGCGAAGCTCGCCACCAGCAGCGTGAACGCCGCCAGCACCAACAACCGCAACCATTGCATCAGCCCGCCGAGCGCCACCATCGCGTGGCTCACGCCGCCGCCGGTCGTCACCGCCTCGGGCGCGAGCGCGGCCAGCTCCGCCTCCCGCCACGCCAGCACGAGCGAAAGCAGGCCGGTGAGCAGCGCGCAGAACACCGCCGTCAACGCCGCCACGCCGAGCAGTTTGCCCAGGATGAACTCCGCCCGCCACACCGGCTTCGCCAGCAGCGTCAGCGCCGTGCGGTTGTCGATCTCGCTGAAGAACAGCTGCGCCGTCGCCGCGATCGTGAGGGCCGATCCGAGGAAGGCCATCGCCCCGAATCCGCAGTCCGCAAGGAACTTTAGCTCCGGCGCACCGAAGTTGAAGTCCCGCAGCCAGCGCGCCCCAAGCACGAGCGCCAGCGCCAGCAAAACGAGGAACTGGAACAAGCGCTGGCGCGACGCCTCGCGCAGCGTGTTGCGCGCGATCAGCGACGTCCGCCCTAGTGAGAATCGCATCGGGCTCACCTTTCCGCCTCCGATCCGCGCCGCCCGCCGACGCGCGCGCGGAACACTTCCTCAAGCCGCCGCCGCGCCGGCGCCACCGCGTCCAGCGAATGGCCGCGGGCGGCCAGCCAGTCGCGCAGCGCCGCCACTTCCGCGGGCGGAAGCGCGTCCGTCTCAAACGCCATCCGCTCCCCTTCGCCCGCCAGTTCCGCCACGGGCCCCTCGGCCACCAACCGCCCGCGGTCGAGGATCGCGACACGGTCGCAAAGCTCCTCGATCTGCCCGAGCAGGTGCGAGGTGATGAGCACCGTCTTGCCCCGCGCCTTCAGCGTCAGGATCAGCTCAGCCATCTCGGCCGAGCCGACCGGATCGACGCCCGCCGTGGGCTCGTCGAGAATCAGCAACCGCGGATCATGTACCAACGCCTGCGCCAAGCCGATGCGCTGCAGCATGCCTTTGGAATACGTTCCGACGCGCCGGTCAGCCGCACCCGCCAGTCCCACCAGAGCGACGACTTCGCCGACACGCGCCGTCAATGCCGCGCCGGAGAGCCCGCACATCCGGCCGTAGAACTCCACCAGTTCGCGTCCGCTGAGGAAGCGGTAGAAATTGGGCGCCTCCGGAAGGTAGCCGACGTCGCGACGCGCCTCCACCCGCCCACTCCCCACGCCGAAGACGGCGCTGGTTCCCGCCGTCGGCTCCAGCAGGCCCAGCAGCACCTTGATCGTCGTGCTCTTGCCCGACCCGTTAGGTCCCAGCAGCCCGAAGACCTCGCCCGACCGCACCGTCAGAGAGACATGATCCACCGCGCGGAGCCGTAGCCCCCGCAGGCCGACCGCGAAGTCCTTGACCAGCCCGCGGATCTCAATCGCGGGAGCCTCCCTCGCCGACGCTTCTGGCCCCGGCGCGCCCATCCTCAGCGGATCTCGAAGCCCGCGAAGACCGGCGCCCGCCGGGCGACCGCGCGCTCCACCTTACGGATGTGGCCGTGCATGCGTTCCTCCACCGCGCCGATAAAGGCGTCGACCTCACGCTCGGTGCCCTCCGCTTCCAGCCGCACGCGGCCGTCGGCGAGGTTCTGCACGTAGCCCGCCACCTCGTACTCCTGCGCGACCTGCCGCGTGGTGAAACGGAACCCCACGCCCTGCACGTGGCCGCTGAAGGTGACGATGGCGTGGTGGACCTCTGCCATGAGCCGGCACCGTACGCGCCCCGGCGGCACGTTCAACCGCCAATCTCGGCCGCGCCTTTCCGGATTTTTAATTGCGTTCGGAAAAACGCGGGCCTCTGTTCGCCGCAACCGATGAGTAACTTTGAATCGGGCGGTGGTTCCGAAGGGCCTTGGGACGAGCAAGGCGAACTGGCGTGGACGGAGTTCGATTGGGAGCGCTACCTGCGCGGACAGGACGAGGCGGTGCGACGCTACCTCGGCCACTACGAGGCGGCGCGCGGCCAAGCTGACCGCATCGACGTCGTGGCGGAAAAAATGGGCTGGGACGGGGAAGGCTGGACGGAGGACGACGGCCGAGCGGAGTCCGAGGAGACATCGGCGGCCACGGCCGACGACGACGTTTACACGCTGCACAAGAACCCGGTCTACATCGCGACCAAGGCGATCTACGCGAGCCTCGAACATTCGTGGACGACGCTCGCGGCTGACCCCGCCCAGGTGGCTCCCACCGCGGCGATGCGCCTGCTGCAGACCTTCCACCGGGGATCCGGACGGGCGATGGAGGCGGTGCACGCGGTCGACTTCGGCGACTACGCGATGGCCGTCAGCCTTTTGAAGCGAGCCCTCGGCTCCTTGAACGATTCGCTGGCCACCCTGGCGGAGCCGGAGACCTGCCGGCATCCGGCGGTGGCGGCGTGGTGCGAGGAGGCGCGCGCGCGGCTCTTTGACCTCCGGGAAATCTGGCTGCGGGTGATCACGGAATGCCGTGAAGAGCTCGCCCGGCCCGACGACGAGGACGACGAGGATTCCGACTGACGGGCGGGGCGAAATCCGCCCTTGCACTTTGGGAGGCCGGCGATTCGCTCCGCCCACCTGATGGAGAGGTGGCTGAGTGGCCGAAAGCGGCGCTTTGCTAAAGCGTTGTAGGCGTAAAAACCTACCGGGGGTTCGAATCCCCCCCTCTCCGCCAGCTTCCGCCAAGTCCCGCGCCTGAGGAGCTCGCAGGCAGACTCCCGGGGGCTGACGAACGTCTTCTCCCCAAGACGGAAAACTCTGCTGAAGCCGCAGCGATTCGTCGGGACTGCATCCTTTGATCGGCGCGGCCATCACCGAGGACCGCGGAATGGGGTAGGTCGCCGCGCCGAGCGCCCCACGGCCGCAAAGACCCGGAACCTTCACTCCAGCGATTTCGCAAACCCTCCCGCGGTACCCGCGATCCGCACCGCGGGGAAGATCGGAACGCGAAGCCCGCCTCTCCGCGGCCGATTCAAGCCCGGCTCTGCCGGGAGATCACCATCGGTCCCAACAAAAAGGGCGGGGTGTCGCCACCCCGCCCCGGGAAAAAACCGGACTGGCCGGCGGATCAGAAGCGGCCGTTCACGCCCACGTTGATCGTCACGAAGTTGTAGTTGATCGTCGACGGCTGGTTGCGGAACCCACGGTAGATCTCCTGGTAGGCGTTCAGGATGTTGGAGACATCCAGCGTGAGCTGGGCCGACGAGCGCAACTGGTAGGCCAAGCCCACGTTAAGGGTGTCGAACGAAGCGCGCCAGCGGTTGCGGCCCACGGTGGCGGCCGAGTACTCGACGATGTAGTCGCTCGTCCAGTTGTAGAGCAGGCGGGTGCTGAACTTCTTGTAGCGCCATGAGAGCATGGCGTTCGCCGCCTTCGGGATGAAGCCCACCACCTCGCGGCCCGTGATGTTGGTCGTCGAGCCGAAGTTGCCGCGGGTGTTGATCATCGTGTAATTCAGCGAACCGCTGAGGCCCTTGAGGAGACCCGGCAGCGACGTGAACTGCTGCTGGTAGCTGAACTCCCAGCCTTGCACGTAGGCCGTGCCGGCGTTCGCCGAGGTGAAGAGGTTGAAGCCCGCATACTCGCCGTTGAACCCGTTGTCGTTCCCGGCGGCGACGGTGCCGATGTTGATGTTGCGGACGATGAAGTCGGAGATCGTCTTGTGGAAGAAGCCAACGGAGAGATTTCCGACGGGCTCGAAGTAATAGTCGATCGAGGCATCCCAGTTGCGGGCGTTCTGCGGAAGCAGGGCCGCGTTGTTGACCGTAAGGGAGCTGGCGGTCTCGTTCACCGATTCGCTGGGCAGCAGTTCGCCGTAGCCAGGACGTCCGAAGCTGGTCGACCACGCGAGGCGGGCCTTGAGGTTCTGGGTGATGTCGTGGGTCAGGTGCAGGCTGGGGAAGGCCTTGGTGTAGCTGCCGTCGATCGTGCGCCGGGTGTTGGCGTAATCGCGCGTGACTGACCCGACCGGATCAGCCTGCTGCTGGGCGGTGGTGCTGCCGACGCGGGCGCGGACCCAGCCGCGGCCAACATCCTCGGTGTTCTCCACGCGGACGCCGCCCAGGAAACTCGTGCGGCCGAGGAAGCCTTCACGTCCGAACTTACCCTGACCCATGAAGTAGCCGGCGGTGACGGTCTCCGTAATGTCGCGGGCGCCGGTGTAGGCCTGCTGCAGGCGATAATACTCGTCCTCGCGCCAGAGCGTCGGATCAACCGGACGTCGCTCGTTGATGAACATGGAGGTCGTCCACTGGGGCATCATGCGACCGGTCTTCACCTGGTCGAACGTGACAATGCCCGGGTCGGGCGCCAGCGGGCCCGTGCCGAGGTAGTTATAGCGGCGGCTCCTGCTGAGCGTCTGGGCAAGGGTCTCGCGCCACTGGCCGCCCACCTTGACCGCGAGCGGCACGGCGGTCGGCAGCTTGTAGAGCGCGTTGAAGCGGAGATCGCGCACGCGCTGATCGTTCTCGCCGTCGCTGCACTGCAGGGCACCGGTCGGGCGGTAGTTGGAGGGATCGGTGAAATCCAGGCCGCCGTTGGGGATGAACTTCGGATGCAGCTCGGACTGGGTGCGATCGAGGATCCAGCCGGTGCCGGCGATGCGCATGGTGAGCTCGCCGCCCTGGCCGTTGCCGTTGTTCAGATTGTTGCGCGCATAGGTGGCGGCGTAGTCGAGCTGCAGCGGACCGAAGTCCTGTTCGGCCGTGAAATCCAGGCGGCGTTGGCGGGTGTCGTAGTTGTTGGGCCCACGGTTCTGCATCTCGATCAACGAGGTCGAGACCGGCCGGATGACCGTGATCTTGTCGGTCCAACCCGGCACCACGCTCGTGGTCGCCGAGGGGACGGTGTTCTGGTTCTGGCTGCTGTAGGCGCGGGTAATGTAGCGACGCCGGAAAGCCTCGTAATTGTCGTTGGCGGTGGCGTTCAGGGAAATGCGCGTGCTCTGGGAGACGCGGTAGTCGGCCTTGATGCTCACGCTCGCCTGCTTGCGGTTGTTGTAATTATCGAAGGTCTGGTAGCTCCACACGTAGGCAGGCTGGGTGGTGGTGTTCTGGTAGTCGCGGTCGGTCTGGAAGAAGCCGACGGCATTTTCGGAGTAGAAGGCGTTGACGCTAAGCCCGAGATTGCGGGATCCACCGAGCACGTCGAAGAGCTCCTGATAGCTGAAGTTGATCATCGGATGGGCCGGATGATCCTCGCGGAGCGGCACCTGCTCGAAGCCAAGGAAGGAAGGCGCGATGCGCGCCGAGAGGCTGTAGGTGAGCCGCCGCCGCTCCTTCATGTTGAGCGAGGAGCGGGTCTTCAGGTTGACGGTGCCGCCGAGTGAATCGGCGTTGCGGTCGGGACGATGGCCCTTCGTCAGCTCAAGCTGGTCGAACAACGCGCCCGAGATGCTCTGCATCTCGAAGGCGCGGCTGGTGCCGAAGGGAGTGACGAGACCGCCGTCGATGGTGACGGTGTTGAGGCCGGCGGGCATGCCACGGATATTGAAGTTGTAGGCGAGGCCCTCGTCCGTCGGGCTGCCCGCGACGCCCGGCAGGCGCATCAGCACCTCGCCCGCGCTCATGTTCGGGAGATGGCCGAAGGAATCCATGGCCACGACGTTGATGGTGTTGGGGGCATTGCGCTGGGCCGTGATCGCCGCCGCACCACCCTCGCGCTCGCCGGTGACCTTGAAGGCGTCCATCTTATAGATGCCCGTCGTGAGGTCGAAGTCCCGCACGGCGCGCTGGCCCGCGACCACTGAGATCGGGGCGCGCACGGTATCGAGTCCGATGTAGCTGACGACGAGTTCGTGCGTACCGGCGGGGACGGAGGCGAGGACGTAGCGGCCGGTCTCGTCGACCAACGTGGAGAGGCCGAGGGTCGGTATTTCCACCTTCGCGCCCTGCAGCAGGTTGCGGGTGGCGGCGTTGCTGACGGATCCGGAAACGGAGCCGGAGGAATCAGCCGCCGCGAGCGGCAGGGCCGAAGCTGCGAGCAGCATGGCCAGGGACACGATGCGGGCCAGGGCCCGGACGTGGAAACACAACATGGCTGAGCCAGACGAAGTCCTCATGGGAGTCCTCTTGCGATGTGGGGTTGCGGTTTGCGTCGGAGGGGAAACGACCGACGACTTGAGGAAGCGTAAACCCATCGCCGCGCTCAAGGCGAAATCCCGTCATCCCCCGACTGGGTTTCCACGGCGCCAATAATGTGGCGGACCACCCGCTTGACCCGGTCCTCAGGCGGGCTTGGGCTCGTAACGCCGACGACGCACACGCGTCCAACGCTCACCCCGCCATGCAAACTACCCTGCTCAGGATCCTCGTCGGGATCTTTCTCGCATCCCCGTTGGTACAAGCCCAGCCGGCCCCCGGCACCATCACCGGGCGAGTCTTCAATCCCGCCACCGGCGAATACGTGCGCAACGCGCAGGTGAGCCTCGAGGGCACCGCGCTCGCGGTGATCTCCGAGGGCGGCGGGGAGTTCCGCCTCTTTCCGGTTCCGCCGGGAACGGCCACGATCGTGGTCTCCTTCACCGGCTACCGCACCGCCACCGCGACGGTGAACGTCGGGCCGGGCGCCACCGTCGTGCGCGACTTCAACCTCGTGAGCACCCTGCAGGCGGCCGCGGCCGACGGCTCGGTCGTGAAGCTCGACGCGTTCACCGTCTCCACCGAGCGCGAGGGCTCCGCCAAGGCGATCATGGACCAGCGCAACTCCATGAACATCACGAACACGGTCGCCTCCGACACCTTCGGTGACAACCCCGAGGGCAACGTGGGCGAGTTCCTGAAACACCTGCCCGGCGTCGAGCTCGACCTGTTCTACGGCGAGGTGCGCACCGTGCGGCTCGGCGGCCTGGCCTCGGAGTACACGTCGGTGACGATGGACGGCGTCGCGCTCGCGAGCGTCGACGCCAACAACAGCGGCTCCGGCGCCGCGCGTTCCTTCACGATGGAGATGGCCTCGTTGAACTCGATGGAGTCGATCGAGGTCTCGAAGACGATCAGCGCCGACGTCGACGCCAACGCCCCGGCGGGCACAATCAACCTCCGCACCAAGCGCGCCTTCGACCGGGCCGGCCGCCGCGTCTCCTGGCAGGCCAACCTCACCGCGCACTCCGAGGAGTTCAACCTGCGGGCCCGCGTCGGACCCGACGAGGACCGCGCCTCCCGCAAAATCAGGCCCGGCGGCATCTTCGAATACTCGGACGTCTTCCTGAACCGGCGGCTCGGCGTGGTGCTCAACCTCAGCGAGTCCAACGTCTACCAGGAGGCGCTGATCACCTCCCTCGCCTACAACGCGACGCCCACCGCCGCCGATCCGCGCCCGCTGGTTCCCAGCACCCTGAACTTTCAGTGGGCCCCGCGCTTCAACAAGCGGTTCGCGACGACGCTCACCGCCGACTACAAGTTCTCGCCGGAGCTCAACGCCGGCCTCGGCATCATCTACAACTACGCCGACCTCTGGACGCCCCAGCGCACCGTCATCTTCAACGCCAGCACCCGCACGGCGGTCACCGGGACCGACCCGCTGCTGAGCTTCACCTCCGCGCCGACGGGAACCGTGCAGGCGAACCCGGTCGCCGTCTCGAAGATGGGCGAGACGTTCACCCTCCTGCCCCGCGTCGCCTTCAAGCGCGGCGCCCTGGAGATCGAGGGCAAGGCCGCCTACTCCGACTCGACCAGCTGGTACGACCCGCTCGGCCGGCGGAACTCGATCCGCGACACCAACTCGCCTACCGCCAGCAACGTCACCTTCCGCGCGCAACGTTCCTCGCTCCTCTCGGCCGACTGGCAGTTCACGCAGGTCGCCGGCCCCGACCTCACCAACGGGGCGAGTTTCTCCAACCCCAGCATCACGGTGAACGACGGGCGCTTCGGCCGCACGGTCCTCTTCAGCGGTGAGGCCAACGCCACGCTCCGCACGCTGCGGGGCCTGCCCATCATCTGGAAGGCCGGCGCCAAGACCCGCCAGCAGATCCAGAAGTTCGAGGACGACCAGCTCGCGAAGCGCTTCGACTACGTCGGCGGCCCGGCCACCGGGGCCTGGGCCTCCTACCGCTCACCCTGGGAATACGACCTCGGGATGAACGGCGGCGGCATCAGCTCCCTCTCAGGCGGCAGTGTGTTCATGCCCAACCTGCGCGGACTGGCCGAGCTCTACCGCGCCAGTCCGGACAGCTTCCGCCAGAACTGGGGCACCAACGCGGACAACTTCTACGAGTCCTACGTCGCCCGCCGCCGCCGCTACTACGAGCGCATCGACGCCGGCTTCCTCATGGGCACGGCCTCATTCCGCGGCGTGACCGCCCGCGCCGGCCTGCGCTGGGAGGAGACCACCACCGAGGCGAACGAGGCCGACACCCGTACGCCCGCTGAGCTCCGCGCGGCCGGCTTCCCGGTCAACGCCGCCGGCCGCGCCACCACCATCCCAGGCATCCAGTACCAGTTCCTCTCCCAGCCGCGCATCAATCGCACCGGGAGCTACGACAACCTGTTCCCCAGCGCCTCGCTGAAGTACGCCGTGCGCCGCAACCTCGACCTCCACTTCGGCTACAGCTCGACGATTCGCCGGCCTTCCTACGTGAACCTCTCGGGCGTCTGGATCGTCAACGACACCGCGCTCACCGTCACCGCGCCGAACCCGCGCCTGAAGCCCGAGACCGCCGAGAACTACTCGGCCCGCGCCGCCTACTACTTCGAGCCCGTCGGCGTGCTCGCCGCCACGTTCACCGAGCGCAGTGTCGAGAACCTCTTCATCACCGACCGCCTCTCCGCCGCGGAGTTCGGCTACGCGGGTGACGCCGAGTTCGGGAACTACGAGTTCATCACCTTCGACAACAGCGCCGGGCGGATCCGCATCCGCAGCATGGAGCTCGAGTACAGCCAGAGCCTCGCGGCGCTCGGCCCGCTCTTCCGCCGGCTTTCGGCCCGGGCCGCCTACACCCGGCTCTACGCCGAGATTCCCCGCGCCAACCTCACGCCCCACCTCGCCAGCGGAGGTCTCAACTACACCTACGGTCCCTTCAACGTCTACGCCAACTGGAACTGGTCCGACGACGTGAACACCAACGTCGCCGGAACCACGTACCGCCGCCACCGCACGAACCTCGACGCCGGAGGCGGCTGGCGCCTCAACAACACCTACTCGCTGTCCGTCAGCGTCCGCAACATCCTCGACACCCCGTACGTCAACTTGCAGCGGTTCGCCACGGGGCCGACCGCCTTGACGCGGAACGAGACCGTGGGCCGGTCCTGGACGTTCGCGATCAAGGGCAACTACTGATCCGCGGCGGCGCGTTTGACGCCCGCCGGTTCCTCGGAAACTTCCCGCGACGCCGCCCGGCGCGCGGCCCGCCCCCCCCATGCCCACCGCCTCCTCCCGACGTTACTTCCTCGTGCGGTCCGCGACCCTCGCGGCCGCTTCACTTGCCGCCACCGGCGTTTCGCGCGGCCGAGCCGCGCCAGCGCCGACGACATCACGCGCCGCCCGGACGCGGGAGCTGGCGGCCGACCTGGTGATCATCGGCGGCAGCCTCGGCGGATGCGCCGCGGCCCTGGCTGCGGCGCGGCGCGGGCTGCGCGTGATCATGACGGAGGAGACCGACTGGATCGGCGGCCAGCTCACCTCCCAAGCCGTGCCGCCCGACGAGAACGCCCTCATCGAGACCGTTGGCGGGACCCGCTCCTACCTCGAGCTGCGTCAGCGGATCCGCGACTTCTACGCGCGGAACTTCCCGTTGTCGGAGAAGGCCCGCGCCAACCCGCGCCTGAATCCGGGCAACGGCGGCGTCTCGCGCCTCTGCCACGAGCCCCGCGTGGCGCTCGCCGTCCTCACGGAGATGCTGGCACCCCACGTCGCGGGCCGGCGCGTGGAGATCCTGCTGCGCCATCGCCCCGTCGACGCCGCCACGCAGGGCGACCGCGTCGAGGCCGTGCGGGTGCGCAGCCTCGAGACCGGCCACGACCTCGTGCTGCGGGCGCCGCTCTTCGTCGATGCGACCGAACTGGGCGACCTGCTGCCCCTCACGCGCACGGAGTACATTTCCGGCTCCGAGTCGCGGAAGGAGACCGGCGAACCGCACGCCACCGATGAGGCCCGGCCCGCCAACCACCAGGCGTTCACCTGTTGCTTCGCCATGGATTACCTCGACGGCGAAGACCACACGATCGAAAGGCCCCGCGATTACACGTTCTGGCGGGATCATGTTCCGCCGCTCACCCCGCCGTGGTCGGGCAAGCTGCTGAGCCTGTTCTATTCCTCCCCGCGCACCCTCCAGCCGTTCAACATGGGGTTCAACCCGGCCAAGGCCACCGGGCTCTTCCATTACCGCCGCATCATCGACCGGACCAACTTCGCGCCCGGCACCTACGCGGGCGACGTCACCCTCGTGAATTGGCCGCAGAACGATTACATGCTGGGCAACCTGTTCGACGTCCCGGCCGAGGAGGCCGCCCGCCACCTCGAGGGCGGCAAGCAGCTCAGCCTCTCCTGGCTCTATTGGCTCCAGACCGAGTGCCCGCGCCCCGACGGCGGAACCGGCTGGAAGGGACTCCGCCTGCGGCCCGACATCACCGGCACCGAGGACGGCCTTGCCAAGTACCCCTACGTGCGCGAAAGCCGCCGCATCCGCGCCGAGTTCACCGTCACCGAGCTCCATGTCGGCGCCGAGGCGCGCGCCCGGGCCACCGGGGCGAAATCGCCGGCCGAGGCCACCTCGGAGGTGTTCGCCGACTCCGTCGGCATCGGCAGCTACAACATCGACCTGCACCCGAGCAGCGGAGGCGACAACTACATCGATTTCCCCGCCCGACCCTTCCAGATCCCGCTCGGTGCGCTCCTGCCGCGCCGCGTCGGCAACCTCCTCGCCGCCTGCAAGAACATAGGCACGACCCACCTCACCAACGGCTGCTACCGCCTGCACCCGGTCGAGTGGAACATCGGTGAGGCCGCAGGGGAGCTCGCCGCGTTCTGCCTCGCCGGCCGCCATACCCCGACCGCCGTGCGCAACGGCCCCGCCCTTCTCGCCGACTTCCAGTCCCGCCTCACCGCCGCCGGCCTTCCCCTCGCTTGGCCGAAGGCGTAAGCTGTCTCCCTGCTCACGCGCGCGGCCGGCCGGGTAGCTTCAATGCGCGTGGCCCCGCTCGAAGAGGATTACCAGCACCGCGAGCGCCGCGAACACACCGGCCAGCAATCCCGCCTCGTGGCGCTCGAAGCGCCGCAGGCTCACGCGATTGAAGCCCAGCAGGGCCAGCCACGTGAAGAGGCTCATGCCACCTAGCGTCGCCAGCGCGAGGATGCCGCTCAACACCCAGAACCCCGTCCAGCCGAACTGCACCGCGGATAGGTAGACGCCGAGCGAGGCCTCGCAGGGCGAAAGGGTGAGCATGAGGAAGAGGCCGCTGACGGCCGCCCAGTCCCCCCGTCGGGCGGAAACGAGCGCCGAGTCTTTCAGCTCCGTGTGCCAATGGCTCTCGGCGTGCTCGCCGTGGCATTGCTCGCCCGGCTGGTGGCTGCCACCCGAGGCGTGATGATGGCAGATGCCACGACCGGTCAGCTGCCTCCAGCCATAGTAAGCCGCAAAGCCCGCCAGCGCCCCGCCCGCGATCCAAGGAAACGCCTCCACCTTTTCCTCCAGCTGGAAGCCAAACCACGCAATCGCCAGCCCCAGGATACTCGTGAGCGCCACGTGCCCGAGGCCCGCCAACGCGGCCACCGCCATCGTGCGCCCCCGCGACCAGCCCCGCTCCCGCCCCACCAGCACGAACGGCAACCAATGCGTCGGGATCGCCGCATGGAAGAACGCCACCGAGAAGCCGGTGGCGGCGAGGGTCGTGAGGACGGGAGATTGCATGCGGAGCGGGAAGGCAGGCCCCGGCGCGGAGCCGTGTCGACGGCAAACCTAGCAAACCCGTCAAGCGTTGGCGAACGGGGATTGCCTCCCGCCGCCGGCGCCGCAGGTTTTCCGCTCCGCCGCATGACCGTCGACCTTCCCGCCGTCCGCCGCTACCTGCTCGACCTGCAGGACCGCGTCTGTGCGGGACTCGCGGAGGAGGACGGCGGAGCGGAGGGATTCCAGACGGATGAATGGAAGCGCCCCGAGGGCGGCGGCGGCCGCACGCGCCTCCTGGCCGAGGGCGCGGTGCTGGAGAAGGCGGGCGTGGCGTTCTCCCACGTGAGCGGGAAGACACTGCCGCCGTCGGCCACCGCGCACCGCCCGGAGCTGGCCGGCAAGCCTTGGGAGGCGCTGGGCGTGTCGCTGGTCATCCATCCCCGTAACCCCTACGTGCCGACCAGCCACGCCAACGTGCGCTGCTTCGTCGCCGGCGCGGGGAGCGACTCGCCCGTCTGGTGGTTCGGCGGCGGCTTCGACCTCACGCCCTACTATGGTTTCGAGGAGGACGCCGTGCACTGGCACCGCACCGCGCGCGACGCCGTGACGCCGTTCGGCGACGGGCTCTACCCGCGCTTCAAGCGCGCCTGCGACGAATACTTCCATCTGCGGCACCGGGGTGAGCCGCGCGGGATCGGCGGGCTTTTCTTCGACGATTTCAGCGAGCTGGGCTTCGAACGCTCGTTCGCGCTGATGCGCGCGGTCGGCGACGCCTACCTGCCGGCGTACCGGCCCATCGTCGCCCGACGCAAGGCCCAGCCCTGGGGCGAACGCGAGCGCAGGTTCCAGCTGTATCGCAGAGGGCGATACGTGGAGTTCAACCTCGTCTGGGACCGCGGCACGCTCTTCGGCCTGCAGAGCGGCGGCCGCACCGAGTCGATCCTGATGTCGCTGCCGCCCCTCGTGCGGTGGGACTACGGCTGGCAGCCCGAGCCGGGCTCGCCCGAGGCGCGCCTGCACGAGGTCTTCCTCCGCCCGAGGGACTGGATCTGATGAACAGCCGCGAACGCTTCCTCGCCGCCTGCTCCGGCCAACCGCTCGACCGCCCGCCGCTCTGGGTGATGCGCCAGGCCGGCCGCTACCTGCCCGAGTACCGCGCGCTCAAGGCGCGCTCCTCCTTCCTCGAGATGGTGCGCACGCCCGCGCTCGCCACCGAAGTCACGCTCCAGCCGCTGCGGCGCTTCGACCTCGATGCCGCCATCCTTTTCTCCGACATCCTCGTCATCCCCGAGGCGCTGGGCCAGGGCTACCAGTTCCGCGAGGGCGGCGGGATCGCGATGGAGGGACGCGTCGACACCCGCGCGCGCGTCGAGGCCCTTGCTCCCGCGGCGGCCGTGCCGGAACGCCTCGAATACATGGCCGCCGCCCTCCGCCTCATCCGCGCCGAGCTCGCGGGAAAGAAGGCGCTCCTCGGCTTCGGCGGTTCGCCCTGGACGCTCGCGACCTACATGGTCGAGGGCGGCAGCTCCGAGGACTTCGGCCGCGTGAAGCAGCTTTTCTACACCGACCGCGGCACGTTCGACGCCCTGCTCGAGCGGCTCACCGAGGCGGTCATCGCCTGCTTCCGCCTGCAGATCGCGGCCGGCGCCGACGCGATCCAGATCTTCGATTCCTGGGGCGGCATCATCGCCGGGCAGGACTACGAGGCCGCCTCGCTGCGCTGGATTCGCCGGATCGTCGCGGCGCTGCCGGCCGACTTCCCCGTCATCCTCTACGCCAAGGGCACGCTGCCCCACCTCGCCGCGCAGGCGGCGACCGACGTGCGCGTGATCAGCGTCGACTGGACCGCCGACCTCGCCGCCGTGCGGCGAGCACTCCCGCCCACCGTCGCCGTTCAGGGCAACCTCGACCCGATCCTGCTCACCACCACGCCGGAGATCGTGCGCCGCGAGACCACGCGGATCCTGGAGGCGATGCGCGGCACGCGCGGGCACGTCTTCAACCTCGGCCACGGCATCACGCCCGAGGCGAAGATTGAATGCATGGAGACGCTCGTGGGCACCGTGACCGGTTGGCGGAGCTGACTTCGCGGCGCCCGCCGCCCGATGGGGATTTCCCGAGGGCCCGTCGAGGGGAGGCGACCCTTGACTCTCCCCCCACCCCGCCTAGCTTCCCGCCCCTTTGTTTCCGGCATGGCCCTCGACTTAAAGGATACGCTGCACCTGCCGCGCACTGACTTCCCGATGAGGGCCGGTCTGGCTCAGCGCGAGCCGGGACGCGTCGCCCATTGGGAGAAGCTCGGCCTCTACGAGCGCATCCAGGAGCGCCGGGCCGCGAGCCCGCGGGCGTTCGTGCTGCACGACGGGCCGCCTTTCACCAACGGCGACGTCCATATCGGCACCGCGCTGAACAAGTCGCTCAAGGACTTTGTCACCCGCTACAAGACGATGCGCGGCTTCCGCACGCCCTACGTGCCGGGCTGGGACTGCCACGGGCTGCCGATCGAGCAGAAGGTCTCGCGCGAGCTCCAGGAGAAGAAGATTTCCCTCGGCACGGCCGAGCTCCGCGAGCGGTGCGACGAATTCTCCGAAGGCTGGATCGCGCGCCAGACGGCGCAGTTCCGCCGCCTCGGCGTGCTCGCCGACTGGGCCGCAGGCTACCGCACCAAGGACCCGGCCTTCGAGGCCGACATCCTCCGCACCTTCGCGGCCTTCGTGGAGCAGGGCCTCGTCTACCGCAGCAAGAAGCCCGTCTACTGGAGCATCCCGTTCGAGACCGCCCTCGCGGAGGCCGAGATCGAGTACAAGGAGCACGCCTCCCCCTCGATCTGGGTGCGCTTCCCCGTGCCCGCCGCGGAGGCCGCCCGCTTCTCGCTGCCGGCCGACAAGCCGCTCTCGATCCTGATCTGGACCACCACGCCCTGGACGCTGCCCGCCAACCTGGCCGTCGCCCTGCATCCGGAGATCGAATACGTAGTGGCCGACGCCGGCGCCGAGCGCGTCATCGTCGCGAAGGCGCTCCTGCCCTCCGTCCTAGCCGCCGCCGGCCGTACCGAACCCGCGGCGGTCGCGGCAGAGATGCCCGGCGCCGCGCTCGAGGGGCTCGCCCCCCGCCACCCCTTCATCGACCGTCCCTCCCCCGTGGTGCTGGCCGACTACGTGACGACCGACAGCGGCACGGGTTGTGTTCACACCGCCCCGGGCCACGGCGCCGAAGACTACCAGACGGGCCTGCGTTACCGCCTCGAGATTTACTGCCCCGTGGGCGACGACGGGCGCTACCTCGACGACGGCCGCGTGCCGGCCGACCTCGTCGGGCTCTCGACGCTCGAGACCACGGAGGACCTCGCGGCCAAGCGCCCCGCACCCGCCAGCCTCGCCGTCCTGCGGAAGCTGTCCGAGGGAGGCGCCCTCTGGGCGAAGCAGAAGTTCACGCACAGCTACCCGCATTGCTGGCGCTCCAAGACCCCGATCATCTTCCGCGCCGTCGACCAGTGGTTCGTTTCCCTCGACAAGGCCGGCCACCGCGCGCTCGCGCTCCGTGAAATCACCCGCGTCGCCTCGGAGGGCGGCTGGGTTCCCGCATGGGGCGAGGCGCGCATCCGCGGTGCGATCGAATCGCGGCCCGACTGGTGCATCAGCCGCCAGCGTTCCTGGGGTGTGCCCATCCCGGCGTTCTACGACGAGCGCAAGCAGGCATACCTCGACGCCGGCGTGGCGCGCGCGATCGCCGACAAGTTCGCGCGGAGCGGTTCCAACCTCTGGTACAGCGCCCCGGCCGCGGAGATTCTCGAAGGCATACCGCTGCCCGCCGGATGGCCGGCGCCCTCGGCCCTCACCTGCGGCCGTGACACGCTCGACGTCTGGATCGACTCCGGCTCGAGCCACGCCGCCGTGCTCAAGCGCGGCCAGGGCGGCACCCACTGGCCGGCCGACCTCTACCTCGAGGGCAGCGACCAGCACCGCGGATGGTTCCAGTCCTCGCTCTGGACCGGCGTGATCGCGCACGGCGCGGCGCCCTACCGGCAGGTGCTCACTCACGGCTTCATCGTCGACAAGGCTCGCCAGAAGATTTCCAAGAGCTCGACCTACCAAAAGCCGCAGACGTCCGATGCCTACGTCGCGCAGCACGGCGCCGACGTGATCCGCCTATGGATCGCCTCGCAGGACTTTCGCGACGATATCCCGGTCGACGACGAGATCCTGAAGAACGTGGGCGAGGCATATCGTCTCTACCGCAACACCTTCCGCTTCCAGCTCTCCAACCTTTTTGACTTCGACGCCGCCTGCGACGCCGTGCCCGTGGAGGCGATGGACACGCTCGACCGCTGGGCCCTGCACCAGGCGGCGCAGCTCGTGCGGGAGTGCGGCGCGGCCTACGACGCCTACGAGTTCCACCGCGTCCACCAGCTCTGCAACCAGTTCTGCGCGGTCACGCTCTCGGCCACGTACCACGACATCCTCAAGGACCGCCTCTATACGCTGGCGACCAACGCGAAGCAGCGCCGTTCGTCCCAGACCGCGATCCACCACATCTTCCACGCGCTCGTGCGCGTGCTGGCCCCGGTACTGACCTTCACCTGCGACGAGGCGTGGAGCTACGCCACCTCGGGCGGCGAGTACGCCGACGGCTCGGTGCACCTCCAGGATTGGCCGGAGATCCCCGCGGCTTGGGAAACCGCCCCGCTCGCCGCCGAGGTCGCGGAACTCCTGCGCGTCCGCGCCAAGGTCAACGAGGCGATCGAGCCGCTGCGCACCGCCGGACGCCTCGGGAAATCGCTCGACGCCGCCGCGACGCTGTCCGCGCCGGCCGGCAGTCCGCAGGCGGCCGCGCTGGAGCGGCACCCGGACCTGCTGCCGGAACTCTTCATCGTTTCGCAGGTGAAGGTCGAATCCTCCGCGGGCACCGAGCTCTCCGTCGCCGTTCAGCCCTGCGGCGATCTAGCCCTTTCCCGCTGCCCGCGCTGCTGGCGCTGGGTGCCGACCCTTGGAGGAGACGAAGCCCAACACACCTGTCCCCGCTGCGCCGAGGCCTTGGCGTCCGCGAAGCCCTGAATCACCCCAAACCCCATGGCACCGAAAAGAAAACCCGTCGCCACGCCCACCCCGAAGGTCGCAAAATCACCGAAAGCGTCGCCGCCGGCGAAGACCAAGCCCGCCACCCCCGCAGCAAAGGCCGCCGGAGGTTCCGCCCCGGCTCCCGGCCCGAAATCTCCAATCATGGAAAAGACCTCCAAGAAAACCGCCCTGCGCGACAGCATCCTGAAGCGAAAGGCGACCACGAAGCCCATCTCCTTCAGCCTCGATGAGGTCCGGGCCATCGCGAAGACCGTTACCAGCAAGGTGGGTTCCGCCGCTCCCGCGAAACCCGGGGCCAAGGCCGGCGCCAAGGCTGTCGCCGTCGCTAACGCCGCGCCCAAGGCCAAACCCCAGCACGTCAAGGCCGCGTCACTCGCCGACATCCTGGGCTTCAACCCGAAGCGGGGAAAGACCGCGCCCCTGTATTCCGACAAGGACGTCCCCGAGAAGTTCAAGCGCTACCACAAGCTGCTCATAGACCTCCGCTCGCACCTCACCGAGGACATCGAACGCCACTCCGAGGAGACGCTGAAGCGCTCCTCCAAGGACGACGCCGGCGACCTTTCCGCCTACGGGCAGCACATGGCCGACGCCGGAACGGACACCTTCGACCGCGACTTCGCGCTGAGTATGGTGGCCAGCGAGCAGGAGGCGCTCGCCGAGATCGACGCGGCCATCAAGCGAATCGACGACGGCACCTACGGCGTCTGCGAGATCACCCAGAAGCCGATCGCGAAGGAGCGCCTGCTCGCCGTGCCGTTCACGCGTTATTCCGCCGAGGCCCAGAAGAACATCGAACGGAACCGTCTGCGTTCTCGCACCCAGGCCGGCCTGTTCGGCGAGATGGGTGAAGAGGGCGGGAAGATGATGGACGAGGGCGGCGGCGGCGACGACTGAGACGCGGCGCTGGTTCATCCCCGTCCTGCCGATGCCTATCGCGCCGGAACCGGATTCCGCCGGGAAGCCTACCGGCATCCCGTTTTTCAGTCGCCTCGCGTCCTACCGCCGCTTCTGGACGCTCGCCTCGGCCGTGCTCGCGGCGGACCAAGCGACCAAGCTGCTGGTGATCGCGAAGCTTCCCTACAACGCGCTTCACTCGCACGCGCCCAGTCACGCGGTCGAAGTCGTGCCCGGGTTCCTCCACCTGATCCACGTCGGGAACACAGGGGCGGCGTGGAGCATGCTTTCCGGACGCAGCCTGCTGCTCGCTTTCCTCGCCGCGGCCACGCTGACCGGCATCTATCTGTGGCGTCACTCGCTGGGCCTGCGCGACCGCCCCGGCCAGACGGCCTTCGGCCTGCTCTGTGGCGGCGTAGCCGGCAACCTGATCGACCGGATCGCCCATGGGCACGTGGTCGACTTCATCGATGTGCACTTCGGCAGTTATATTTATCCGACCTTCAACGTGGCCGACTCGGGCATCTGCGTGGGCGTTCTGCTTTACCTCCGACATTCGCTGCGCGCGCCCTCACCCGAGGCCCGCTGAGCGGCGGCCATCACTCGACGTTGGCCATCTGCTCGCGCACCCGCTCTAGCTCGTTCTTCAGCTCGATGACGGCACGGGAGATCGCAAGGTCGTTCGCCTTGCTTCCGACAGTGTTCACCTCGCGACCGATTTCCTGGAGGATGAACTCGGCCTTCCGGCCGATCTCGGACTCGGACTTCAGCAGGTGGGAAAACTGGTCGAGATGGCTCCGGAGACGCGTGAGTTCCTCGGAGACGTCACACCGGTCCGCGAACAGCGCGATCTCCCGCAGGACGCGCTCGTCGTCGAGATCGATTTCTAGCCCCGCCTCGCGCAGGCGCCGCATAAGCTGGCCGCGGTAGGCCTCCGGCACCATGGGCGCACGGGCCGAGATGAGTTCCACCTGACGGTGCAGCAGCTGCACCCTCCGCAGGAAATCGATCAGCAGAGCCTCCCCCTCCCGGGCTCGCATCGCCGCGAAGGCCCGCAGGGCGCCGGCCAGAGCCTCGCTCACCGCCGGCAGCGCCACCTCGGCGGCCGGCAGACGCACCTTCGTCCGCTGCGCGTTGGCGATCTGCCAGAGCAGGTCAGCCGTCGGCGCGAAGTCCACGTTCTCCCGCGCCGCGAAGGCCTGCAGGCGATCGAGGGCCGCGGCCGCGGCCTCATCGTCCCAACCCGCGCCGGCCGACTGTACCCCGGCATCCACCTCGACCACCACGCTCACGCGCCCGCGGGACGCCACCGCGCGCACCTGTTCGGCCAGCGGGGCCTCCAACTCGCGCCATTCGTCGGGCAGGCCGATCGAGAGATCGAGCGAGCGCCGGTTGACAGAAGTGACCTGGACGGCGACGGAAAGCCCCTCCAGCGGAGCGGACTCCCGGCCGTAACCGGTCATGCTTCTCACAGAGTGACCCCCAGGATTCGCGCCACCTGGTTCACGTCCTTGTCCCCGCGTCCCGACAGGTTGATCACGAGGATCTCGTCGCGGCGCATCTCGCGCGCCCGCTTGAGCCCATGCACAAGCGCGTGGGTGCTTTCGAGCGCCGGGATAATTCCCTCGAGGCGCGAGCAAAGCTGGAAGACCTCCATGACCTCGTCGTCGCCGGCGTGGGCGTACGCGATGCGGCCCCGGTCGCGGTAGAAAGCGTGCTCCGGGCCGATGGCGGCGTAGTCGAGGCCCGCGCTGACGGAATGCGTGAGCTCGATCTGTCCATCGTCGTTCTGCAGGATGTAGGTCTTGCAGCCCTGCAGGACGCCGAGCTTACCACCCTCGAAGCGGGCCGCGTGATCCCCGCGCCGAATGCCCCGCCCGCCCGCCTCGACGCCGACCAGGCGCACCGCGGCGTCCTCCAGGAACTCGAAGAAGAAGCCGATCGCATTGGAACCGCCGCCGACGCAGGCGATCATCTCGTCGGGCAAACGTCCCTCCCGCGCCAGGATCTGCTCGCGCACCTCGCGGCCGATCACGCGGTGAAAATCCCGCACCATCATCGGATACGGGTGCGAACCGAGGGCGGATCCGAGGATGTAATGGGTCCCGCGCACGTTCGTCACCCAGTCGCGCATCGCCTCGTTGATCGCCTCCTTGAGCGTACGCTGCCCGGCCTCCACGCCCCTCACCTCAGCACCCATCAGACGCATGCGGAAGACGTTCAACGCCTGCCGCTCCATGTCGACCGCGCCCATGTAGACCACGCACTGCAGGCCGAACTTCGCGCAGACCGCGGCGGTCGCCACGCCATGCTGGCCGGCGCCCGTCTCGGCGATCACGCGGCGCTTTCCCATCCGCCGGGCCAGCAGCGCCTGCCCGAGGGCATTGTTGATCTTGTGCGCACCGGTGTGCAGCAGGTCCTCGCGCTTCAGGTAGATCTTCGCGCCGCCGCAATGCGCGGTCAGACGCTCGGCGAAGTAGAGCTCCGTCGGCCGGCCGGCGAACTCCCGCAGGTGAAGACGCAATTCCTCGCCGAAGGCGGGATCGGCCCGCGCCGCATCGTAGGCCGCGCCCAGTTCGGACAGCGCCGTCATCAGCGTCTCGGGCACGAACACCCCGCCGTAGCGCCCGAAATGCCCGCCGGAATCCGGCAGGCTGGTGCGGCTGATCAGTTCAGGTTCGGCGGCGGCTGACATCCGGGCAACGGCAACCCTCGTCCAAGGCGAAAGCAAATCCGTTTTCGGCGACCGCCCGCGCCGGTGGCGAATTCCCGCCGCGCCGGTCAAGCCGCGGCCGGGGCGGTCAGGGCCCGGCCAGGAAATCCCGCACGTGCCGCGCGACCTCCGCCTTGAGCACCTCGGTCTCCGACCTTTGCCCGAGGTCGCGAACCTTGACGACGCCGCGGGAAACCTCGTCTCCCCCGTAGATGAGGGCGAGCCGCGCGCCCGACTCGGCGGCGGCCTTGAACTGTTTGCCGAACGGCGCGTCGCGCAGGGGATACTCGACGCGGAAGCCCGCCGAGCGCAGCGCATGGATGTCGCCGAACGCCGCCAGCCGCCCCGCTTCACCGTCGACCACGCAGAAGACGTCGGGCGCATTGATGATGGAAGGCATGAGCCCCCGCTGCTGCAGCAGCAGCGCGAAGGTCATGTCTCCAATCGCAAAACCCACCGCCGGCAGGGCCGGGCCGCCGAGCTTCTGCACGAGGTCATCGTAGCGGCCGCCGCCCGCGAGGGCCCGCAGGTCGCCCTTCCGGTCGAAGGCCTCGAACACGAACCCCGTGTAGTACGCGAGGCCGCGCACGACCCCGAGGTCGACCTCGACGAAGCGCGCGAGGCCCATCGCTTCCAACGCGCGCAGCAGCCGGCGCCAGTCGGCCAGCCGAGCCGCGAGTCGCTCATCCCGCACGCCCTCCAGGGCCTTCTCCAGCGCAGCCAGCGACTTGATGCCGAGGAACTCCATCACGCGCGCCTTGATGGCCGGATCCAGCGGGCCGAACTGTTCGGAATAGGCGGAAAAAGCCGCTTCGCCGTGCTTCTCGTGGCGGTCGACGGCGGTCAGCACCGCCCGGATGCGCGGCTCTTCGAGCCCGAGCGCCCCCAAATAGTGGAACCAGAGGTTGCGGTCGCTCAGGCGGACATAGAAATCCTGTTCGCCAAGTCCGAACGCGCACAGGCACTGCACCAGCAACGCGATCAACTCGATCTCCGCCTCGGGGCCGGGCTCGCCAAAGATGTCGGCGTTGAACTGGAAGAAGCAGCGCCCCCTTCCCTTCTGCATCCGCTCGTAGCGGAAGAACTCGGCGATGCTGAACCACTTGATCGGCCGACGGAGGGCGTTGGCGCGGGCGCCCACCAACCGGCAGACCGTGGGCGTCATCTCGGGCCGCAACGCCACCTCACGCCCGCCCTTGTCGGTGAAGCTGAAGAGCTGGGCCTCAATCTCGTCGCCCGACTTGGCCTTGTAGAGCTCAAGCGGTTCCAGGACGGGCGCGTCGTACTCGGCGAACCCGAAGCTGGCGGCTGTCTGCCGCCAAAGCCGGAAGATGTGGTTCCGACCCGCGAGATCCTCGGGGTAGAACTCACGGAATCCCGGCAAGGTCTGGAAATTGGCCATGGCCGCCGATGGTTGCGCGACATCGAAGGACGGCGCCAACAAAAAAGCCGCGCCCGGGCGCGGCTTGGGAAGGATTCGCGCCGAGGCGCGGAAGCGACGCTCAGGTCGCCGGCGAAGCCGGGGGAACCGGCGGCTGCAGCTGGCTCAGATTGAGCCCCTTGAGCTGCTGCTTGAGTATCTTCCCCGACTTGAACTTCACCACCGCGCGCTGGGGAATGATGACCTCCGCCTCAGGCTTGTTGGGATTTCGCCCGATGCGCTGCTTGCGGATCTGCACCTCGAGGACGCCGAAGTTTCGCAACTCGACGTTCCGCCCGGCGGCCAAGGCCGCCTGGATGATGTCGAGGGTTTGCTGCACCGTGTCTACGATTTGCTTCTGGGGGAAGCCCGACTGCTGGTAGATCTGCAGCACAATCTCACGCTTCGTCAGGTTGGCCATGGGGTTCCTTTTGCTTGAGCTGAAGGATGTGGGTGAGACGGAGATAATTTCGCAAAGGCCGGGGCGTCAACCCTTATGACCGGCTTGCGGTCGGGGCACTTTTACCGCCCCTTACCGAACCATCATGCCGGATCCGGAGGCCGTAAACTCTATGTTCGGGCGCATCGCGCCTCGATATGACACCGCCAACCGGATGCTTTCCGCGGGAATAGACCGCTGGTGGAGGAGGCGGCTCGTCGGGGCCGTCGGCCGGCATCATCCGCGCACCGTGCTGGATCTCGCAACCGGCAGCGGCGACGTGGCTTTCGCGATCGCCCGCGGCGTCCGTCCCGCCCCGGAAATCACGGGCATGGACTTCTGCCAACCCATGCTTGACCAAGCCGAAGCCAAGGGGCGCTCGGGCCGTTTCCCTGGAGCGGGAAACGTGCGCTTCACCTTGGGCGACGGACTCGAGATTCCCCTCCCGAATGCCAGTCGGGACGCGATTACGATCGCGTTCGGACTGAGAAACCTGGCCGACCGCCAGCGCGGCCTGCGGGAAATGCACCGCGTGCTCAAGCCGGGCGGCCGACTGCACATCCTGGAGTTCTCGCAGCCGCAGGCTTGGTTTCGTCCGTTGTACTACTTCTACCTCCGACGCGTGCTGCCGGGCCTCGCGCGCTGGCTGACCGGCGACCGCGAGGCTTATCTTTACCTCGGCGACAGCATCGGGGCTTTTCCGACGAGGGAGGAAATAACCGGGGAGATCCGGGCGGCCGGATTCGGGGAAATCACCGCTACCCCGATGACATTCGGGATCGTCGCGCTCCACTCGGCGACCAAGTCGCCCGTGGTCAGCTGAAGGATTTGCCGCACCCGCAGGTGCTCTGCGCGTTGGGGTTCTTGATCTCGAATCCCTTGCCGTGCAGGCCGTCGTCGAAGTCGATCTGCGAACCCTGCAGGTAGGCCAGGCTGGTCGGGTCGATCAAAAGCGGGACCCCCTCGCTCTCAAACACGGCGTCATCGCCCTTCGGTTCGTCGAAGGACATTCCATACTGGAAACCCGAGCAACCGCCCGACTCGACCAGGACGCGGAGGCGCTTCTGCGGGGCGTTGAGCTCGGCCTGCATCCGGCGCACCTGCTGGGCGGCGCGGGGGGAAAGCGTGATCATGAAGGGAAGGTGGCCCCGCCCAACCGGCTGTCAACGAACGCTACAGCAAATTCCGCGCCGGTTTCATGATGCAGCCTTGCCTACCTGCCGCCGGAACCGATGCTTCCCTATCATGAGCGTCATCCAGCAAGTCACCGACGAACTGCGGTATGAGATGGTCCGGAAGTTGGCGGAAGGAGGCATGGGCTTGGTGTATGAGGCCGTGCAGCTGGGCGCGGGCAACTTCCGGAAGACGGTCGCCGTCAAGCTGATCCGCGGGGAGTATTCGGCCATCGAGGAGTTCCAGAAGAACTTCATCGGCGAGGCGCGGCTGGTGGCCGACCTGATCCACACCAACATCGTCCAGACCTACCACCTCGGAAAGGTCGGCGGACAATACTTCATGGTGATGGAGTTCGTCCGCGGCGTGAACCTCGAGCAGTTCATCGAGCAGCATCGCCGGCAGCGGATCCCGATCCCTGTAGACCTCGCGGTCTTCATCGTTTCCCGCGTCGCCCGCGGGCTCGCCTACGCGCATACGAAGTGCGACCGCGAAGGGCGTCACCTCAACATCGTCCATCGCGACATCGGACCGAAGAACATCCTGATGGCCCTCGAGGGCGACGTGAAGCTCACCGACTTCGGCATCGCGAAGGCCCTCGACCTGATGTACAATGAGGAGGGTCAGGTGATCGCGGGGAAGGACGAGTATCTGTCACCCGAGCAGGCCAACTACGGCATCACCGACGCCCGCGCCGACCTCTTTCCCCTCGGCATCGTCCTCACTGAGCTGCTGCTTGGCCGGAACATCTTCCGTTCCGGCGACCGCCTCCGGTCGCGCCACAACATCCTCCACCTCCCGATCCCGAGCTTCGCTTCCCTGCGTCCCGACATCGATCCCAAGCTCGAGGCCATCATCCAACGCGCCCTCGAGCGCGATCGCGACAAGCGCTACCAGTCCGCGCTGGAGATGCTCACCGCGCTGGAGGTGTACATCTACGGCGACGGTTACGGCCCGACCAACGAGAAGCTCGCGGTCTACCTCAAGAAATTGCTCGGCATCCAGGACCCGGCCCTGCCGGTTCCGGGCGGACGAGCTCCGAACTGAAGGAGCCAACCTGCGCATGAGCGGGCCGGGATTCAGCCATGAACTGCGCCAGCGGCAGACGCAGTCGCTCGTCCTCGCGCCCCAGCTGCGGCAGTCGCTGAAGATCCTGCAGGTCGCCGCGCTCGACCTGCGCTCGGTGATCCAGGAGGAGCTGCAGGCCAACCCGACCCTTGAGGAGCTGCCCATGGAAGGCGAGAGCCTCGATCAGGACGGGGAAACTCCCGAGGCCGGCGAGGACGACAGCCACGAGGCGCCGCCTCCCGGGGACTCCGAACCGGAGAAGCGGCACGACGAGATGGACTTCAGCCGCGACCGCGAGTTCGAGATCCTCGGCAAGATCGACCAGGACTGGCGGGACCACCTCGCGCAGGCGGGCGGTCAGCCTCACACCGCGGAGGACGCGGAACGCCGCCAGCACTTCCTCGAGTCGATCGTGGGCGAGACCTCGCTGCAGGAGCACCTCATGCGGCAGGCGGAATTGGCGGACCTCGACGAGCGGGAGATGGCGGCGATGCGCCACCTCGTGGGCGGAATCGACGACCGCGGCTTCCTCACGCAATCGCCCCCCGACGTGGCCCTGCAAACCGGCCTGCCGCTGGAAGCGGTGCAGAAGGCGCTCGCGGTGCTCCGGACCTTCGAGCCGCCGGGAATCGGGGCGGAGGACCTCGCGGGCTGCCTGCTGGCGCAACTCGCCGCGAAGGGGCGCGGGGAGTCGACCGCCGCGGCCATCGTGCGCGATCACTTCGAGCTGCTTAAACGCCGCCGCATCCCCGAGCTCTCGCGTCAACTAGACGCCGATCCGGAGGACATCCAATCGGCCATCGAGGAGATCGGCCGCCTTGATCCGGCCCCCGGGCGGCGCTTCGCGGAGGACAACAACCGCGTGGTCGTTCCCGACGTGACGGTCGAGCGCGACGGTGACGACTGGAAGATCATCCTCAACGGCGACTACATCCCGCGCCTGAGGATCTCCGGCGCCTACCGTGACATGATCGCCAAGGGCTCGCTGTCGAAGCAGGACCGCGACTACCTCCGCGAGCGCATGCGCTCGGGCAAGTTCCTGATCGACTCGATCGAGCAGCGCCAGCGCACGATCGAGCGGATCACGCGCGAGATCCTGAACGCCCAGCGGGAGTTCTTCGAGAAGGGCGTATCCTCGCTCCGGCCCCTCACCATGACCCAGGTGGCCGACGTCGTGGGCGTGCACGAAACCACCGTGAGCCGCGCCATCGCCAACAAGTACATCCGCACGCCGCACGGCGTGTTCGACTTCAAGTACTTCTTCACCCCGGGCTACCAGTCCGAGGGCGGGACGGCCGTCTCCAACACCAGCGTGAAGGAGCTCATCGCCGACCTCATCAACATCGAGGACCGCTCGAGTCCCCTGAGCGACGAGGACATCGTCAAGAAGCTGATGGCCCGCGGCATCAAGATCGCGCGGCGCACGGTGGCCAAGTACCGCGAGGAGCTCGGCCTGCTGCCCAGCAACCTGCGGCGCGACTACAAGTAATTCTCCGCCTCAGGCCGGCGGGGCGTCGGGGCGGATGCGCAGCGCACGCGGCCCGGAACGGTCGCATCCCGCCGGGTCAGCCCAGGCGGCGAAGGCGATCATGCCCGCGTTGTCACCGGTGTGCCGCGGTTCCGCGGCCAGGAACGCGACGCCAGCGCGGCGCGCCACGTCGCCGAGTGCGGCGCGCAACGCGGCGTTGTTCGCCACCCCTCCCGAAACGCCGAGGCTGCGGTAGCTCCCCTCGGCCTGCGCGAGCGCAGCCCGCGTCTTGCGCGCAAGGGCATCGATCACCGCCGCCTGGTAACTCGCGCACAGGTCGGGCATGCGGGCCGCGACTTCCTCCGCCGTCATTCCCTCGATCTGGTAACGCAGACTCGTCTTGAGGCCGGAAAAGCTGAAATCGAGCTCGTCGCGCCGGCCAATGCCGCGGGGAAACGGATACGCCGCGGGATTCCCGCCCGCGGCCTGCCGCTCGACGAGGGGACCGCCGGGGTATCCCAACCCCAGCAGCTTGGCCCCCTTGTCCAGCGCCTCCCCCGCCGCATCATCGCGCGTCGAGGAGAGCACGCGCAGCGAACGGTCGGCGTCGACGCGGATCAGGATCGTGTTGCCGCCCGAAACAACCAGGGCGAGGTGCGGCAAGGCCGCCGTCATCGCATCCGCGAAGCCGGCCGGCCCGCGCGCATGCACGGGTATGAACGGCGACCACACGTGGCCGCGCAGGTGATTCACGCCCGTAACCGGCACCCGCCATGCCAAGGCGAGCGCCTTCGCCGCGGCCACCCCCACCGCCAGACAGGCCGCGAGGCCGGGCCCATGCGTGACCGCGACCTCGGTGACACCCGCGAAGCCCGTCCGCTCGCGCAACTCCGCGAGCAGCGGACCCAGGTTGCGCAGGTGCTCGCGCGTCGCGAGATCCGGCACGACCCCGCCATGCCGGCCATGCAGCGCCACCTGACTGCGGACCAATTCCGCCACCAGGCCGCGCGCCGGATCGAAAAGGGCCGCCGCCGTCTCGTCGCACGAGCTCTCCAGCGCCAGGATCACGGCACCGTTCCTCCCCCGGCGCGGGCAGCGAACCAGCGCAGTCCCTCCAGCATCGCCAGCGCAGCCTCCAACTGTCGGTCCGCCGCCGGCTCCTCCCCGAAGCGCGCCCGGAAGGCCGCCGCATCGGCGAGGTCCGGACGTGCGCGCTGCCGCGCGAGCCGCGCATCCTCCTCGGGCGTCATCACCACCTCCACGTGCGGGGTAACGCCCCGTTCGTGGATCCTTTCGCCCGCAGGCGTCAGGTAATGGGCGGTCGTCAGCCGCACCCCTTCACCGCCGTCGAGCGGGAACACCGTCTGCACCGAGCCCTTGCCGAACGTGCGTTCGCCGACCACCACGGCCCTTCCGGTGTCCTTCAGCGCACCGGCGACGATCTCCGCCGCGGAGGCGCTACCGGCATTGACCAGCACCACCACGGGCAGGGAAACCGGCGGCCCCTCGGCCGAGGCCAGCAGTTCCTCCTGGTCACGCGCCGAGCGTCCCCGGATGGAAACGACCCGCTCCCCCCGTCGGAAGAACGGTTCCGCGACCTCCACGGCCGCCTCGAGCACACCGCCGGGGTTGTTCCGCAGGTCGAGCACGAGCCCGCGCACTCCCTGCGTGAGAAGGCCGCCGAGGGCGCGCCGGAATTGCTCGCCGGTGTGGTCGGTGAACTCCGTGAGCTGCACATAACCCACTCCGTCACCGAGGACGCGGACGCCGCGCACGCTCTCGATGCGGATGATTTCCCGCGTGACGGTCACCGCGAGGCTGGCACGCGTGGCCGGGCGGAGCAGCCCCACGTTGACCTTGGTGCCCGGCGGACCGCGCAGGCGCCCCACCACGCCATCGAGGCCTCCGGCCTCGGCGGGCCGACCGTCGATGCTCGTGATCTCATCCCCCCGCTGGATGCCCGCCCGCTCCCCGGGCCCGCCGGCCACCGGCGCGATCACGATGATGCGATCCTGCCGCGTCTCGACCTGGATCCCGACGCCGCCGAACTCGCCCGAGAGGTCCTCCTCGAATCCCGCGCGCGATTCCTTCTCCAGGAACTCCGAATGCGGATCGAGGGACTCGACCATGCCGTGCAACGCCTCGCGGGCGAGGCGGTCGTAGCCGGCGGCCGCACCGTCGACATGGTTCTCGTGCACCAGCTTCATCACCTCACGCACCCGCGCGGACGCGCGCGACAGGCCGCGGTCCGGCCAGAGGCTCCACGCCGCCGCGACCCGCGGCCACGCCTCCACCAGCACGGCGCCGAGGACGACCCCGGCCGCGAGGGTGAGAAAGCGTTTGAACATGGGAGTCACAGTGGGCATCGGGAACCCCTTGTAAATGGGTTCGTCGCCAGCGCCGCCGTCGCCGGAGTTCCTCGCCGTCTTCCGCGCCGCCGCGGGTTCCGGCGGAACGCTCACCTTCGCCCGTTTCATGGAGCTCGCGCTCTACCATCCGGAGGTGGGCTACTACCGGAGGGACCGGCCGCGCGTGGGCCGCGGGCGCGGAACCGACTTCTACACCGCGACGAGCCTGGGGCCGGTCTTCGGCGAGCTCGTCGCCGCGGCCTGCGCGCACCTGCTGGGCGACCGCGATCCCGGAGCGCACACGTTCGTGGAGATCGGCGCGGAACCCGGCGGCGGCGTGCTCGCGGGCGTCGCCCATCCCTTCGGCGCGGTCCGCACAATCGGCATCGGCGCGGCCCCGGAATTGTCCGGCGACTGCGTGGTCTTCTCGAACGAGCTGTTCGACGCGCAGCCGTTCGCGCGGACGGTCTTCCGGGCAGGTGAGTGGCGGCAGATGGGCGTCGCGCTGGACGGAGACCGGCTGGTCGAGATCGAGTTGCCCTTCGACGGCGGCGACGTGCCCGCAGCAGAAGGCTACCGCTTCGACCGTCCCCTGGCGGCGGCGGAAATCGCCGCGGGAATCGCGGCGCAGCCCTGGCGCGGGCTTTTCCTCGCCTTCGACTACGGCAAGACCCTCGCCGAGCTGCGCGACCACACGCCCGCCGGCACGGCCCGCGCCTACCACCGGCATCAACGCTCGGACGACCTGCTGGCGCGACCCGGCGAGCAGGACCTCACGTGCCACGTTTGCTGGGATTGGATCAGCGCGGCCCTCAGGCGCCACGGATTCACCGAACCGCGGATCGAGTTCCAGGAAACCTTCCTCGTGCGGCACGCAGGCCCTACCCTCGCCCTTGCCACGCAGGCCGAGGCCGGCCGCCTCAGCGCGCGCAAGCTCGCCCTGCTGCAGCTCCTGCACCCGGCCGGGATGGGACAGCGGTTCCAGGCGCTGCACGCCCTGCGCTGAGGACGCTCCGCTAACTCCGAGCAAGCACCGCCAGCGGGCGCATCCCTTGACCCAAGGGCGCAACCCTCCTGCGTATAGGCGACCCCGTGACCGACCCCGCGCAGCTATTGCCGCCCCGCGTCCTGATCGTGGACGACGAACGACCGATCCACGCGTCGCTACGTCTCCGCATCGGCGACCGTTGCGAGCTGGTCTCCGCCCACGACGCGCGCGAGGGGCTGGCGCGCATCCGGCAGACGCGGTTCGACCTCTGCATCACCGATATCCACATGCCGCGGATGGACGGCCTAACGTTCGTGGACGCCGCCCGCGACCTCGACCCCGGGCTGGGGTTCGTGGTGCTCAGCGCCTTTGACACCACGGACAACCTGAAGCGCGCCATCCCGCTGTCCGTGTACGACTTCCTGCCGAAGCCCCTGGGGTCGCGGGCAGATCTCGAGGATCGGCTGGCCGGCTGGGTGGAACGCACCCGCGAGCGCCGCCGTGAACAGGAACTTGCCCGCGCCGCCGGCACCATCGCCGACGACCGGGATGCCGCGCGGCTGGAGCGGGACGTCGAGATCGTGGTCTCGGAGACGGCCCGCGAGGTCCTGCGTCAGAACGCGGGACTGCTCACGACGATCCACGCGCACCTCGTTTCCGCCACGACGCAGCTGGCCGCTCGGAGCCGCACCGAGCCGGGCCTCGCGCCCATCCTGCGGGGACTGGAGGAGGCCCGGAAGACGGCCGACGCCGCGATGACGGCGACGGGCGGCTTCTTCGACTCCTCGTACGGCAGCCGCGACGCCTCGCCCGCACAGCCGAACGAGGGCATCCGCCACGCGATCGATATCGCGCTCCGCGGCGGCCGCGCCGAGGCCGAGGGCAAGGGCGTGGACTTCCGGCCGACCGAACGCGCGGTGGTCGTCCGCGGCATCTCCGGCATCGAGTTCCTGCTGATGGTGATCCCCGCGATCGGGGCCGCCCTCGCCTGCGCGGCGCCCCGCACGACCGTGGGGGTGAACCTCGACTTCGCTCCGCGGATCGACGCGGTCACGCGTGACCCCCAGCGGCGGCGCCTTCTGTGGATCAACCGGCGCCGCGCGCTCGGCAGCCAGCCGGCACTCGTGGTCACGCTCAGCGCCGACGGTCCGTCGCTCACGCCGACCGAACTCGAGGACTGGCTCAAGGGAGAGCATGCCCCGCTCACCGCGATCACGCCGCGCGGCCTCCTGAGCGGCATCGGAAAGTGCCGCGGGGCGCTGGGCGCCGCGGTGGCCCCCGAGGCGTCGAGGTTCCAACTGGTGCTCGTCCTGCCGGTGTGAGCCGGCCCGTCCGCGGGGAGACGCCGTGATCCTGATCATCTCCAGCTCGGCGCGGGAGCGTTCCGCGCTGCTCACACTTTGTGAAAGCGCGGGATGGGTGGCGGCGCCCGCCGAATCCCTCCGCGCCGCCCGGCGCCACCTCCTCCGCCACGAGGCGCGCGTGGTCGTCGCCCGCCACGCGCTCGACGACGGTCACGCCGATCACCTTCTCAGCGGCCCGGAGGGCAACGCGCGCGGCACCGCCGCGCGGCTGATCGTCCTGGCCGGCGCGGCGCTGCCCGCCACGGAGGAGGCGCGGCTGGTGCTGCTCGGCGCGGACTGCGTGCTGCGTGATCCGGTGCGGACCGAGGTGCTGCTGGCCCATCTCTCGCGCCTTCTCCGTCGGGATGCGGGGAAGGGCCGACCCGGGCCGAGGTCGACCGCCAGGCTGCGCTTCGCCGGCGCCGAACTGCGGCCCGACGACCGCACGCTACGGCACGGAAGCCGGACCCTCACGCTCACGCCGCGCGAGGCGGAGCTGGCGGAGGTGCTCGCTGCGCGGCCGGGCGAGGTCGTCACCTACGACACGCTCTACGCGGAGATCCTCGGCCGCCGGTTCCGCGGCGACACCAGCAACCTTCGCGTCCTCCTCGGCAAGCTCACCGCCACGTGCCGACCGCTCGGGATCGAAGTGCGCGACTGGGTCGAGGTCATCCCGAAGGCGGGCTACCGGCATCATGCCCGGCCGCAGCCGGGAGGGCGGAGCTGACTGCTCCCGATCGCCGCTTAACTTACGGAAAACTTACACCGCGGCCGTCGGCGTAACCGCCCCGCCGCCTTCCGCTGGGGCCCGTGAACACGACCCCGCTGCAGATCCTGATCCTCAAGTCGGACCGGCTCTACGCCGAGATCCTGCGCCAGAACGTCGGGCACGCCTTCCCCCGCGTGCGGACCACCGTCGCGTCGTCCGTGGCCGAGGCCCGCGAGCTCCTCGGCCGCGTGCCATTCGACCTGTTCCTGACCGGCCTCGCCGAGCCGGCGGGGGGTGATGCGCTCGATCTCGTCGCGCAGTGCAAGCGGGCGCCGCTGCAGGCGCGACGCGTCGTGGTGCTGCTTGACCGCCACGAGTACCGGGTGCTCGCGGCGCTGCGATCGCTGCCCGTCGATGGCCTGTTCGACCCGGCTGAAGACACGCCCGCGGCCTTCGCCGCGGCCCTGCCCGCGATCGTGCGCGGCTCGCGCCACTGGAGCCCCGGCGCCGCCGCCCGGCTGCGCCAACTCGCCGCCTCGCCCGGCGCGCTCTTCCGGATCCTGACGGACTTTGAGCAAGTGGTGCTGAGCGTGATCGGCGACGGCAGCGACGACCTCACCGCCGCGGGCCAGCTCGGGCTGAGCCCATCGACGATCGCGACCGTCCGGCGGACGCTGCACCGCAAGCTCGGCGTCCAGCACCGCGGCGAGCTCGTGCGCATGGCCGCCCAGAAGGGATACGTTCGCTTCACCCCGGTCGGCGTCGAACGCCCGGGCTACGGACTCCTGACCGCCGCCTATCAACCCCGGCACCGGCTGAGGCGCGCGGAGGATGCCGCCCTGCCGGCGACCGCCTGACCGAAGATTGGGCTCGGCCGGGGTACGGCTCCGTGACATCGCAATCCACGCGCGTGCACCTTTCCGCCCTCCTGATTTATCCCGTGAAATCCCTGCGCGGCTGCACCGTGGAGACCGCCGCGATCGACGAAAGGGGCATCGCCGGCGACCGACGGTTCATGGTCGTCGATCCCGAGGGACGCTTCCTCACCCAACGCACGCTCCCCCGCATGGCGCTCATCGCCACGCGATTGGAAGCCGCCGAACTCACCCTGGCCGCCGCCGGCCACGGGCAAATCCGCGTGCCGCGCGACGGCCAGCCCGGCGCCCGGCTGATCCAGGTAAGCGTGTGGCGGAGCGAGGGACTTGCCGCCGAAGACTGCGGCGATGCGGCCGCCGGCTGGCTCAGCGATTTCCTCGGCACCCGCTGCCGCCTCGTCCGCGCCGGAACCGCCTTCGAGAGGCCCGTGCGCCGCGCGCCAGCTGGACTCGAGGGAAGGCAGGTGGGCTTCGCGGACGCCTTCCCCGGTCTACTCGTGACCGAGGCGTCACTCAACGACCTCAACGATCGGCTGGCGGAACGCGGAGAGGAGGCGGCGCCGATGAACCGATTCCGCCCCAATCTCGTGATCGCCGGCGCCGCTCCCTACGCGGAGGACACTTGGAAGCGGGTGCGGATCGGGAGCGCCGTTTTCCGGGCCGCCGGCCCCTGCGCCCGATGCACGGTCATCACCACCGACCAGGCCACCGCCGCCCGGGGCACCGAGCCGCTGCGCACCCTGGCGGAGTACCGTCGCGATCCGGCGAAGCCCGAGGACGTGAACTTCGGCCAGAACGTGATTCCCGAAACCACGCCAGGGCTGATCCGGGTCGGCGATCCCGTCGCCGTCTGCGACTGACCGGGCGGCCTAGCCGTCGAAGGCGGGACCTCGGGACGCCTTGCGGCGGGCCCGGTGGCGTTTCGACTCGATCATGATGCGCTTCTGAGCGCGCGACTTCTGGCGAAGACGGCGGCGATCCGCCTCGGCGGCGTCGACCGCCGCCCGCCGGGAAGACTCCGCCCTCGCCTCCAGCCGTCGGCAGAGCTCCTCCCAGGCCCACGCGCGATTCGCGGACTGGGAACGTTCCCGCTGGCAACGCACCTCGGTGCCCGTCGGCCGGTGGCGCAAGGTAACGGTCGAACTGGCCTTGTTCACCTTCTGGCCGCCCGGGCCAGAACCGCGGATGAACGCCTCCTCGACCTCGGCGACGCTCCAACCGAGCGCGGCGAGACGTTCCTCGATTTGGATTGGTAAAGCCATCGCGCGCTCCTTTACCTCCGAGTGAAACCCATCGGTCCATCCGGGGTCAAACCGCGCCAACCTTCCGCATGTCCAATCCGTCCACTTCCCTGACCGCAGGTCCCGAATGGTCCCGCAAGCTCCGCGAGGAGATCGGCAAGGCCGTCATCGGACAGGACGCCGTGGTCGAGCGCCTGCTCGTCGCGCTCCTCGCCAACGGCCACGTCCTGCTCGAGGGCATGCCGGGCCTGGCCAAGACGCTGCTCATCAAGTCCCTGGGCACCGCGCTCGGCGTGCAGTTTGAGCGCATCCAGTTCACGCCCGACCTGCTGCCGAGCGACGTGGTCGGCACGATGATCTTCCAGCCGAAGACCGGGGAGTTCACCGCGCACCGCGGCCCGATCTTCGCCAATCTCGTGCTTGCCGACGAGATCAACCGCGCCCCGGCCAAGGTGCAGAGCGCGCTGCTCGAGGGCATGCAGGAGCGGCAGGTGACGATCGGCGGGCAGACCCATCCGTTGCCCCGTCCGTTCTTTGTCATGGCGACGCAGAATCCCGTCGAGCAGGAGGGCACCTACCCGCTGCCCGAGGCGCAGACGGATCGCTTCCTCTTCAAGCTGCTCGTCGATTACCCGTCCTCCGCGGAGGAGTCCGCCATGATGCAGCGCTGGGGTCAGGTCACACGGCAGCCGGCGCTTGCGGCCGTGTCCAACGGCGAGGAACTCCTCACGCTCCGCGCCGCGGTGGACCAGGTGCACGTCTCTCCCGCGGTGCAGGCCTACATCCTCGCGCTGGTGCGCGGCACGCGCGCCCTCGCGGAGAAGTCGGGCGACGCGAAGCGCCACCTCACCTTCGGCGCCTCGCCGCGCGCCTCCCTCGCGCTCTACCAGGCCGGCCGCGCGCTCGCCTGGCTCCGCGGGCAGGACTTCGTCTCCCCCGCCCTTGTCCAGGACCTCGCCCGCGACATCCTGCGCCATCGCGTCGGCCTCACCTACGAGGCTGAGGCCGAGGAGATCACGGCCGACCGGGTGATCACGCAGGTGCTGGAGCGGACCCCCGTCCCGACCGGCGTCGTCTGAGCGCGGGAACCCGCCCGCACGCGCAGCGATGGCGACCACCGGACCTTCCTCCAAGCTGGAGAACCCGCTCGCGCTGCTCCGGCAGCTCGAGTGGAGGGTGCGGCATGCCGTGGAGAACGTCCTGAGCGGCGAATACCGTTCGGCCTTCCGCGGCCGCGGCATGGAATTCGACCAGGTGGTGAAGTACGAGTTCGGCGACGACGTGCGCGACATCGATTGGAACGTCACGGCGCGCCTCGGGGAGCCGTACCGCAAGAAGTTCGTCGAGGAACGGGAAGTCACGCTCCTGCTGGTGTTCGAGGACTCGCCTTCGCTGCACTTCGGTTCCGGCGCGCAATCGAAGCGCGAGGCGCTGCTCGAGCTCGCCGGGCTGGTGATGCTGCTGGGCGCGGTGAACCGCGACCGCGTCGGGTTCGTCCACGCCGCCCCGGAGGGCACGCTGTTCCGCGAGCCCGTGCGGGGGCGCGGCCGCATCCTGCACCTCGCCGCCAGCCTACTCTCGCGGCCGGCGCCCGATCCGGCGGCTCCGCCGCCCGTCCTGCCCTGGAGCTTCCTTTCGCGCGCCGCGCCCAAGCACAGCATCCTGATCTGGCTCGGCGACTTCCCCCCGGTCGCGCGCGGGCCCCGGGGTCCCCAGCCGGACGGCTGGACCGTGCTGCAGCGGCGGTACCAAACGATGGGATTCCGTGTGGATGATCCATGGGAGCGGGAGTTTCCCGCCACCCGGCTCGCCGCCTACGACCCGGCCGCAGGGCGGCTGGTGACGCTCGACGGCGGCTCCGCCGAACGCGCCGCCCACGCCGCCTGGGTGCGCGAACGCGAGGCCGCCTGGCTCGGGCTCTTCCCCGATCCGCTCGCGCGGCTGGTGGTCTCGACGGCGGAGAACCGCCTCGACGCGCTTGTGCGGTTCTTCCACGCGCGGATGCGGACCGGCCGCGGCTGAGTCGCCATGGAACGGATCATCCTCCACGACCCGCTCTGGCTTCTGGCCCTCGCCGCCCTGCCACTGCTCGTCTGGCTGCGCGGTCGCCGCAAGGTGCCGGTCCTCGTCGTGCCGTTTGCCGCCGCCTGGCACCGGCCCTCGCTGGCGGCACCCGCCCGCTGGCCCGCGGGGCTCGCCTTTGCCGGCCTTGCCCTGCTCGTCGTCGCGCTGGCGCGCCCGCAGCGCGTGGAGGACCGCCGCGAAGTGCGCTCCGAAGGCTACGACATCGTGCTCGCGATCGACCTCTCCACCTCGATGCGCGCGGAGGACTTCGAGAAGGACGGCGAGCGCATCAACCGCCTGCAGGCGATCAAGCCGGTCATCCAGGCGTTCATCGAGCGCCGGCCGACCGACCGCATCGGCATCGTGCTGTTCGCCGGCCGCGCCTACACGATGGCCCCGCTGACCTTCGACCATGACTGGCTGGCGCGGCAGCTCTCACGCGTGCGCATCGGCATGATCGAGGACGGAACCGCCATCGGCGACGGCCTCGGCGTGGCCCTCACCCGCCTCGAGCAGGCGAAACGCGACCGCGCGGGAAAGCGGATCGGGGCCTTCGTTGTGCTGATGACCGACGGCGCCAACAACCGCGGTGCGCTCGCGCCGCTCGACGCCGGGGGCCTTGCCAAGGCTCGCGGCATTCCCGTCTACACCATCGGATCCGGCAAGGAAGGCATCGTGCCGGTGCCGGTCTATGACGACGAGGGCCGCAAGCGCGGCTACCAGCGCATGCTTTCCGACCTCGATGAAGGCACGCTGCGCGAGATCGCGACGCAGACCGGCGGACGCTTCTTCCGCGTGGCCGACACCGGCACGATCGAGGAGGCCTTCCGGGCGATCGATCGGGCGCAGAAGATCGAATTCCAAGCGAAGAGCCACCTCGTGACGACGGAGCTCTTCTGGTGGGCCGCGGCGCCGGGGCTCGGCGCCCTCCTCGCGGGTGCCGCCTTCGCGCGCCCCTTGCTGAGACGGGAGGCCGCCGCATGACCTTCGCGGAACCCCGGCTCCTCTGGCTCCTCCTCGTGCCCGTCGCTCTCGCCGCCTGGGACCTCGCCCGCCGTCGCCGCCAAGGGGCTGGTTCCCATCCGCGGATCCTGCGCGCCGAGGCGGGCCCGTCCTCGGTCACGCTGGCACCTTCCCGTTCAGGCGCGCCGGCCGGCGGTGCGCCGCGCTTCCGCCCATGGCTCTGGTGCGGCCTCGCGCTCGCCGCGGCCGCCCTCGCCCGGCCGCAATGGGGCCGGCTGGAGGAGCCGGTCTTCGACCAGTCGCGGGAAATCCTGCTGGCGGTGGATCTGTCGCGTTCGATGCTCGCGCCCGACGTGAAGCCCTCGCGTCTGGAGCGCTCCAAGCTGCTGATCCAGTCCTTGCTCGAAAAGCTGGCCGGAGAACGGGTGGGCCTCGTCGTCTTCGCGGGCACCTCCTTCCTGCAGGTGCCGCTGAGCGCCGACTACGAGATCCTGCGGGAATTCCTGCCGAACCTGAACCCGGGCTTCCTGCCGGAAGTGGGCACGAATTACGGCGCCATGCTCGAGACCGCGGTCCAGGCCTTCGGGGCCTCGGGGGCCGCCGACCGCTTCCTCATCGTGCTGAGCGACGGCGAGGCCACCGACCCCGCGTGGAAGGACCGGATCGAGGCGCTCCGAAAGAAGAGCGTGCGGGTCATCGGGCTCGGCGTGGGCACCGCGGGCGGCGGGATGATTCCGGAGAGCGACGGCAGCTTCCTGAAGGATGAACGCGGCGCGGTGGTGCTCAGCCGGCTGGAGCCCGCCACCCTGCAGGAGCTCGCCCGCGCCACCGAGGGGGTCTACCGCGACGCAAGCGCGTGGATCGATGTCGCCGGCCTCGTCAAGGAGACCGTCGACACCGGCCGCCGCGGGGAGTTCGTCGAGACGAGCACCGTTAGGCAGGTGGAACGCTTCCAATGGCCGCTCGCGCTCGCGTTCTGGTGCCTGCTCGTCAGCCTTTACCACGAGTTTCCCGTGCGTCCCAAAAACCGAGCCATCACCCTCCGTCCGAACCGCGCCGCCGCCGGCCCGGCCGCCGCTGCGGCGCTCCTCCTCGCGCTCGCCGGAGCGACCCCGGGGGAACTGGCCGCGGCCGCGAAGCTCGCGCCAACCGCCTCCTCTTCTCCCATGCCCTCGGCGCAGCCCGGCGCCGTGACGCCGCCCGGTGATCCCGCGGCGTTGGGCCGCATCGTCGGCCGCCTCTCGGCCGCCACCCGACCCTCGGCCCGCGACTGGGCCGAGCTGGCCGGCGAAACCGTGACCTGGGGCTCGCGGATCCAATCGCAGGGCCAGCCGGTCGCGCCGGGGCCCGTCAACGACGCCCTCGCGGGCGTGTCACTCGGGGAAAAACTCGACGCCAAGGCGACCGACTGGACGAAGCTGCGGAGTGAACTGGAGGCGCTGCTCGAGGAAAAGGACCGCGAGGACAAGAAGGACGAACAGAAGCAGGACGAGAAGAAGGACCAAAAGAAGTCCGAGGAGCAGAAGGAGAACCAGGACAAGGACCAGCAAGGCGAGCAGCAGAAGAACGATCAGCAGCAGGACTCGCCGCAGCAGCAACAGAAGCAGCAGCAGGACAAATCCTCCGAGAAGAAGGACTCCGCCCAGGAGCAACCGGAAGAGCGCAAGCCCGAGGAGGGATCCGAGCTCGGCGACATGTCACGCAAGGACCAGCCGCCGCCCCCCCCGCCGGAAAACATGCAGCAGGTCGGCGGCGCCCCGGAGAAAAAGCCCGAGGAGCAGCAGGAGCAGGCCGACCCCGCACTCGCGCTCCCGCTCCAGAAGCTCGACCAGCTTCGGAACCTCGATTCGCCCGCGCAATTGTTCCAATTGATGGAAGGAGACCGGAAGGGCGAACGGAAGACCGCCCCGCGCACGGGCAAGAGCTGGTGAAGCCATGAGATTGATCCGCAACCTCGCCCTTCTGCTCGCCTTCATCGGCGGCGCCGCCGCGCAATCCGTCCGTTGGGAACAGGCCGAAGGCGCCCTCGGCACCAACCTCACCCTCGTGTTCGAGACCTGCGAACCCGACGGCCAGCCCGCCCTGCCTTCGATCCCCGGGGTGGCGTTCTCGTTCGCCGGCCGCTCGGAGAGCGTGAACATCGTGAACTTCCAGATGACGCGCAGCGTGACGCTGTCCTACGCCGTGCGCTCCCCGCAGAACCAGCCGCTGCGCATCCCGGCCTTCAACGTCCGGACCAACAAGGGCGACCTGCGCGTCGAGGCGTTCGACGCCGCGAAGCCCGCGGTCGCGATCGACTCCCTCGCGACGTCGCGTCTCGTCCCGGAGAAGCGGAGCGTCTGGGCCGGCGAGGTGTTCGGGATCTCCTACGAACTCTCCGCCGCGCGCCGCACCAACCCGCAGATCAGCCCGACCTTCGACTGGAGCCCGGCTCCGCTGGTCTCCGAGGACTGGTCCAAGCCCGAGGTCACCGAGCGCAACGCGGGCGGCGACCGGCGCGTCAACGTCGTCTTCCGCAGCCGCGCCGTGGCCCGTACGCCCAACACGCTGCGGCTCGAGGCTGCCACCCACTTGATCAGCGTCCAGACCGGCACGATCGGCTTCGGCATCATCTCCCAGCCGCGCATGGAACAGGTTTCCGTGACTTCCGATCAGCCGACGCTGGAGGTGAAGCCGCTGCCCTCCGGCGCCCCGGCGGGCTTCAGCGGCGCGGTCGGCCAGTTCAAGCTGACTTCAAAGGTCGTGCCCGAGAAGGCCTCGCTCGGCGAGCCCGTCACGTGGACGCTCGAGTTGAGCGGCACCGGTAACTGGCCGGAGATCTCCGGCCTCTCTTCGAGGAACGTCTCGAACGACTTCAAGGTGGTGCAGCCCAAGGCGCGGCGCACGCCGGCGGAGGGAAAGCTGTTCGACGCCACGCTCACCGAGGACGTGGTCCTCGTGCCGTCCAAGGCCGGCAACTACACGCTCGGCCCAGTCACGCTCACTTACTTCGACCCTCAGGCCGGAACCTACCGCACGATCACGACGCCGAAGACGACCCTCGTCATCACCGCGGCCGCGGCCCCGCAGTTCAGCCTCACCCCTCCTTCCCAGACGGGATCAAACCTGCCGCCGGGGGGCGCGCCGGAGACCAGCGCAACCCCCGCGAAGCCCGTCGCCGCCGCCGCGCCCGCCGGCATCCCCCGCGACCCGCTGCCATCCGCCCCGCCCGCGCGGGCGCCATTGGCCGCCAGCACGCTCACCGCTGCGCTCGCGGCGCCGTTCGCGCTGACACTCCTGCTCTGGCTCTGGCTTGCGCTGCGGCGTGCCCGCGAAACCGATCCCGCGCGGCCGCAGCGTGAGGCGCGCGTGCGTCTCGACGCCACCCTGCGCGAACTCGACGTCGCCCCGGCCGAACGGAGGACAAGCCTGCTGCTGGCGTGGCAGCGGGATGCCGCCGTTCTCTGGGACATCGCTTCGGCAGCGCCGGCCGCGGATGCCTTTGATTCGGATGAATGGAGCACGCTCTGGCGAGAGGCCGACCGCGTGATTTACGGAAGGCAAGGCGCGTTGGCGAGTGATTGGGTCGCCCGCGCGCGCGACGCGCTCGTCCGCAGGAAGACGCTGCCGTTCCGCTTCCATCGCCTTTTCCTGCCGCGCAACCTGATGCCGTTCGCGGCCGCGCTCCTGCTGCTTCCCCTCGCTCTCGTGACGCTCCACGCCGCCGCCGTCGACGGGGCGGTCGCCTACCGCAAGGCCGACTTCGCCGCGGCGGAAGGCGTTTGGCGCGAGGCGGTGAAGCGCACCCCCCTCGACTGGAGCAACCGGCACAACCTGTCCCTTTCGCTCGAACAGCAGGACCGCGCCGCGGAGGCCGCGGCCCACGCCGCCGTGGCGTTCATCCAGAACCCGTCCCAACCGGCGGTGCGCTGGCATTTCGGCCGTACGGCGGAAAAGCTCGGCGCGGCCGCCTCGCCGCTGGCGGGCTTCATCACGCCCGGTTTCTCCCGCACGCTGGCCCGCGACGCGTCGCCGGCCGACTGGCAGAGGCGGCTCATCGCCGCCGGCTGGCTCCTCGCCGCCGCGCTCGCGATCACGCTGCTGCGCGCCTACCGCGCCGGACCGCGCCGATGGATCTGGGTCGCCCGCGGCACGGCCGCCGGAGCGGTCGTCATCGCCGCCGTCGCGGTGAACGGAATCCTCGCCTACGGCCCCGCCGCACGCGCGGAGGCGGCGATCGTCGCCCGACCGACCACGCTACGCTCCATCCCGACGGAGGCCGACACGACCCAGAAGACCACGCCGCTCGCCGCAGGCGGCCTCGCGCTGATCGAACGATCCTTCCTCGGCTGGCACCGCCTCGCGTTCGAGGGAGGCCAGACCGGCTGGGTCCGCAAGGAGGACGTGGTCGCCGTTTGGAAATGAACCGGCGACCGCGCCGGATCACACGTCACACAGCCGCACGGCCTCGGCCAGCGATGTCACCTTGTCCCGCAGGGGAATGAACTCCTGCCCCACGAACCCGCGGTAGCCGGTCTCGACGATCGCTCGCATGATCGCGGGGTAGTTCACCTCCTGGGTATCATCGAGCTCGTTGCGGCCCGGCACGCCCGCGGTGTGGTAATGCCCGATCCAATCCTTGTGCCGGCGGATGCGGGTGATGACGTCTCCGTGCATGATCTGCACGTGATAGATGTCGAAGAGGACCTTCACGCGCGGGGATCCCACGCGGCGGCAGATCTCCACCGAACGGTCGATGTCATCGCAGAAGTAGTCCGGATGGCCCTTCATCTCCTCGGCGACGCGGGAGTTCAGCATCTCGAGGCAAAGGGTGACGCCCTTGGCCTCCGCATGGCCGGCGATCCGCTTCAGGCCATCGACCATGTTGCGCATCCCGGTCTCGTCGGACACGCCGCGCCGGAAGCCTGAGAACGTGATGACCGCGGGAAACCCCGCCGCGGCCGTCGCGTCGATGCGCTCCCGCAGGACCCGCAGGCAATCCACGTGCTCCTCGAGGTGGGCGAAGCCTTTCGAGAAGCCATGGCTGCCGGTCAGCGCGCACACCAAGCCACGCTGCTTGAGCACGGGGAACTTGTCGGGGGCCACCAGCTCGACCGAACGCAGCCCGAGCGCGACCGAATGGTCGCAGAGCTCCTCGAGCGTCATCGGGCGGAAGCACCACGGCACCACGGATTGGTTGATGCGGCCGTGGCGCACGGCGCGCGCGGTCGCGACCGGAGCGGCCCCACGCGCCGGCAGCGCGCAGGCGGCGCCCAGTCCCGCGGCGAGCGTGCGGCCGACGAAGGCGCGGCGGGATGACGGAGAAGCAGGGCCGGTCGGATTCGCGGGGTTCATCCTCGGAGCCAAGCGCCCGCGGGACGCGGGCTGAAGCCCGAATTGCGGCTTAAAGCAGTCAGTTCCCGGAATTCACTTCCGGCGACGGAAGCTCGAACCAGAAGAGAGCGCCCTGACCCGGCGCACTTTCCAATCCCACGCTGCCGCCAAGCCGTCCCACGATCCGCTGTACGATCGAGAGGCCGAGCCCATGCCCTTCCGCCCGGTCGCTGCGGATGCGCGCGAAGGGCACAAAGAGGGAAGACTGCAGATCATGCGGAATGCCGTCGCCGCAGTCCTTGACCCAATAGCGGACCCGGCCGGTCTCCGGATTGATTCCGGCACCGACCGAAATCTGCGCGGAAGGCCCCCCATACTTCGCGGCATTGCTGAGGAAATTGGTCCAGACGTGCGTGATCCACGGAGCATGCCCGGCCGCGGGCGGCAGGTCAGGCGCGGGAGCACACACCGCCCGGTGCTGGCGGAAAACGACCTCACAGCCGTCGAGCGCCTCGCGCAGCGAAGCGTTCATGTCCACCGCTCCGATCGATACGTTGGCCTTGCGGACCCCGGAAAGGAGCAGGAGCTCGTCGATGATCGTCGAAAGACGCTCGGCGCTCCGGGTCGCGTGATCGAGGTTTACCGCCGCCTTCGCCGCCTCCGCTTCGGACAGCGCGGACGCGGCCAACTCGAGGCGGCCCTTGAGGACGGCGAGCGGACCCTTGAGGTCGTGAGCGACGGTGTGGGCGAAGGAATCAAGCTCGTCGATCAGTTCCCGTCGCTCGAGCCGGGCCTGCACGGACTGCATGAGCTCCTCTCGGGTGAAGGGCTTCGGGATGAAATCGTCGGCGCCAAGCCCCATGCCGGCCCGCACGTGCGCGCGGCTTCCGAAGCCCGATACCACGATCACCGGGACCTTCTTGAGGGACTTGTCCGAGCGGAGTTCGCGGATGAGCTCGAAGCCTGACTGCCCCGGCATCTCGATATCGGAGATGATCAGCCGCGGTTCCCGTCGGCGGGCGGCGGCCAAAGCCGAGCCAGCATCCTCGAACGCCACGACCGGAAAGCCACTCGAGGACAGGATATCCACGATCAACTGCCTTAGGCCGGGGTTATCCTCCACGACCATGATTTGAGTCCGGCACCGCGAAATCATGCTCGGACCGAATTCACACGCACTGGGACAGCAAGGACGATTCCGTAGAAGTACGCCATGTTCCTACCCGATGGATCGCGTCGGGTACGATTTTTCCCTTAGTGATAGGGAGTTCTACTATGAATAATTGATAAATCATCAGATTCTATATAAATGATGTTCAACAGTTTGTAAATCGGCCCTTCGGAACATTATTCTACCACGCGCCAACGAGCGCCCACCACATCCCCGGATTCGGGGCAGAAACGCCATCATGGCACGGGCACCCCGTTCGTGGGCACTCGCGAGTGAAAACTTTTCTCAGAATGCCGGAAATCTTGTGGTCAGTCTCGATCGACCCCAAGCGCTAGGGTCCAACCACCGAGGGCCCCATCGCCTTTACTGCCGCCCTCGGACGGACGCGAAAAGACACCAGGGCCGGCCAGCAGAATTCTAAGCCGATCCGGTCGGCGGCTCGGATGGACCGTGCGGGTGAAACAGATGCGCGTGGCGAGCGACGAACCGGAAGACCAGCGTACCCGCCACGGTCAGAACCGCCACCGTGCCCGCGAGGGCGCGGCCCCGCCAAAGTCCCGCCAACCCTGCTTGGAACTCCGCCAGCGTGACGTTCGCGCTGCCACCCATGACTCGCAGCTCGTGCATATGCTTCTTCTGCCGGAGGAGGTTTCCGAGCGGATCCGCAACCTCGGCCGTTGGCCGGACGTAAAGCCACGCAGCCGCCCCCAAGCCGAGCACGAGCAAGGCGAGAGAGATGCGGTTGATGCGCCGCGGATCCATGAGGGCCGAGCGCTAAGCCACCTTGGGTAATCGCTCAATGGCTTTCGCCGGCGCGGGTCAGCGATTTCGCGTCCTGCGCGGCGCACTCCTTCAAGCCGCCGGCGGATCAGCCGGCCTTTCGGGCTCGGGGAACTTGGTCGGTGCGGTGGTGGATGACGGCCGAGACGGTCGCAGGCGCGAGCTGAGCTTCCGGAACGGGAAAGCCAGTGCGGCGCCGACCCGCTTGCGCTTCGCCGGGGCCTTATCGGTCGCCAGCGACGATGAGGAATGAGTATTGGCCATGCCCGGAAGAATATCTCTCGCCGCGCGCGGCGCCCATCGGCCAACCGGCCGATCGCGCGGCCCCGGCAGGCAAACCACGCGTCCCGTTGCGCGAGAAACCGATTGAGTCCCAGGTGTCGGACCGGACAAACACGACTCGGTTGAGCTTCCTACCCCAGCGCCAATCCCTCGTGCTGCAGACCGCCGCGTGCCTGCGGGCCGGCATCGCGTCCGGACGCTGGCGGGAGTGGCTGCCGGCGGAAAGGATCCTGGCGCGGGAGTTATCGGTAGGTCGCAACACCCTGCGCCTCGCGCTGGCCGAGCTGCGCCGCGCGCGGCTTGTGCGGGCGGAACGGAACCGGGGCCACCGTATCACCAGCCGACCCGGCAACCGGCACGCGGCCACCGCCCCGACCGTCGGCCTGATCGTGCCGCATGCGTTCGGCCTCCTTAGGCCCACCACAATCCAGTGGATCGACCGGCTGCGGGAGCAACTGACCGATCAAGGAGGCCGGCTGCAGGTGCACTGCGCGCCATCCTGCTACGGGCCGCGCCCCGCGCAGGCGCTCTCCCGGTTGTGCATCCGGCAGCCAGCCGCCTGCTGGATCCCGGTGCTCTCGAGCGAGCCGATGCAGGAGTGGTTCGCGGCGGAGGCCCGGCCCTGCGTGATCGCGGGAACCAATTTCGAGGGGATCGACCTGCCGTCGGTCGACATCGACCACGCCGCAACCGGCCGCCACGCGGCGGGCATGCTGCTCGCACACGGCCACCGCCGGCTCGCGATCCTGCTGAAACCCGTGCGCTCCGCCGGCGACCTGGAGACGGCAGACGGATTCCTCGCGGCGACCCGCGAGTCATCGCGCCCCGCGGCGGCCTCCATCCTCCACACCGAGGACAACCGCGAGGGCGCGGTGCGGGCGATCGCCGCCGCGTTGCGGGGCCGCGAGGCGCCCACCGGACTCCTCGTTGCCAATCCGCACCGCCTCATCGCGATCACCACCTGGCTCTCCACCCAGCCGAGACGCGCGTCCGGAATCGCCGCGATCTCGCGGGACGACGATCCATTCCTGAATTTTCTCACGCCGAGGCCGCCGCGGTACCGCTTCGATCCCGAAGCCTTCGCGCGAAACATGGGGAAATCGGTCACCCAGGTGCTCCGCGACGGTGTTCCCGCCCAGCGGCGGGTGCGGCTGCTGCCCCGTTTCGACCACGGGGACGGCGTCGTCCGCGCGGATAGCTGACCTTGGTTCCATTCGGGAACCACCCGGGCGGCTTGCGCCGTCAATCCGGGGGCGGTGAGCCTGCGTTCACTTCAACCCCATGCTCCGCGAAATCCCCACCGCCCGTCTGATCGTCGCCCTGCTCGCCGCCGCGGCGTTTCTGCAGCCGGCCACCGCCAAGACCGCCCCGGCACGCCCTCCCGCCGCGACGGAGGAGGCCGTGCGCCTCTCCGTCTTCGAGGTCTCCACCTCGGCGACATCGGCTACCCGTCCGCGAACGCCGCGGAGGTGACCCGCATGAACATGCCGATCGAGGACCTGCAGCCCCGCTCCCGGGGCACGCTCTTCAACCGCTACACCTTCGGCCGCGGCGCGCTACAGGGACTCTCGCTCAGCCTGGGCTCCGTCTACACCGGTACCCGCGATCTCACGAACGCCAACGCCCGCAACGAGCCTAACTGGTGCCCGCTGCCAGCTTGGTGGCGCTTCGACGCCATCGCGGGCTACCGCGTCAAGGTCGCCTCCCGGCCCGTGAACCTCTCTCAAGGTCAGCAAACTCCTCGACGATCGGGATATCTACTACGTCGCCTCGTGGTTCCGCTACACGATCGACGCGGGCCGGGAGTGGCAGGCGGGTTGAAGGCCCGGCCAAAGCCGCCCAACAAGGCATCCATGCGCCAAGGCCTGCTCACCTTCCTCCTTCTCAGCGCCTTGGTCGCCGGCGCCGACCAACTGCGCCGGCCCAACGTGGTCCTCATCCTCGCCGACGATCTCGGCTGGCGGGACCTTCGTTGCACCGGGAACCCGTGGCACGACACGCCGAACCTCGACCGGCTAGCCGCCCAGGGCACGAGGTTCACCCGTGCCTACGCCCCGGCGCCGATCTGCTCCGCCTCGCGGGCCGCCATCCTGACGGGTCGCTCGCCCGCTCGGCTCGGCTTCGAGTTTGTCGTCAAGGATCCGGGCTCAAAGCCGCCGACGGGACTGCCGCTCGCACCGCCCCCTTACCCGCGCGAACTGCCGCTCTCGGAAATCACTCTCGCCGAGCTGCTCCATCCCGCGGGCTACGCGACGGGCTTCTTCGGCAAATGGCACCTCAACCAGCACGCTGGAACCTACCTGAGCTGGTCGGCGACGCACGGCCCGCTCCAGCAGGGCTTCGCGGAGGGAGCGGGCGACTTCGGCGCCCACTCCTACGGCGACCCCGCGCGCCCGGCCGGGGAACAAGGGCCGTTTGCCAAGGGCGATCACGGCCGCGACGCGCTCACGGAGAGGGCGGTCGCATTCCTCCGCGCCCACCGGCACCAACCCTTCTACCTGCACCTTTCGCACTACTTCGTGCACGACCCGATCCGTACCCGCGCGCAGTGGCTCGTCGAAAAGTACGCCGCCCGTCTCCCGCCCGGCGCCGACCCGCGGCGCGCCGCCTACGCCGCCATGGTCGAGGTCCTCGATCACCTCACGGGCGAGGTGCTGCGCGCCCTCGACGAACTAGGCCTCGCCGAGAACACGATCGTCGTCTTCACCTCCGACAACGGCGGCCATCCGCAGTATTCCGCCAATGGTCCGCTCCGCGGCGGCAAGTGGAACCTGCACGAGGGAGGCCTCCGCGTTCCCTTCCTCGTGCGCTGGCCGGGCCGCGTGCGCGCCGGCGCGACGAGCGACGCGCCACTCGTCGGCACCGACCTGCTACCCACCTTGTGTCACGCCGCCGGGGTGCCGCTGCCAGCCGGGGTGACGTTCGACGGTCGCGACCTGCTCCCGCTCTGGCTCGGCGAGGCCGCCGCCGACCCGGACCGCGAGTTCGTCTGGCACTTTCCCTACTATCACCCCGAAGGGGCCGCGTACGGCCGCGCGCTCCCTCACATCGGCACGGATGACTTCGCCGTCAGCCGGACCCAACCGCAGTCCGCGATCCTCGCGGGACCTTGGAAACTGATCCACGACTACGAGACGGGCCGAGACCAGCTCTTCGACCTCGACCGCGATCCCGGCGAGCAGGCCGATCTCGCGGAGTCGCGACCCGACCGCGCCCGCGCGATGCGCGCCCGCCTCGAAGCCTCGCTGCTCGCGGCGGGAACACGCCGGCCCACCCGACCATGAACCGCCCGCTCCGCCCCTCCTTGCCAACGCTTCGGAGTCTGATCCGGCCGGCCATCATCCTCCGCGCCTGCCCGAACCTAGGCGTCGGCCGACGCGGCATCGCCAGCGAGGGCATAGTCTTCCTGCCCTTTGAGGGCGGTTCCCGCCACCCGCGCGAGGATGTTTTGATGGCCGTCGTCTGCCTCCGCTGGCTGCTCGACGCACTCCGGCCGGAAGATGTGCTCCAGCCGTGAGCTTTCACCGTTTCTCCATCATGAAAACCCCGCTCCTCCTCCTGTTCGCCGCCGCGTGCGCCGCCGCCCTTCACGCGGCGCCACCCGAAACCTCCTCCGTCTTCCCGGTCAAGATGGGCGGCGTCGCCCGCTACCGCATTCCGGGCGTCGTCGTCACGCCCAAGGGCACCGTCCTCGCGTACAGCGAGGCGCGGCGCAACAACAGCTCCGACTGGGGCGAGATCGAGGTGCACCTGCGTCGCTCGACCGACGGCGGCCGCACTTGGGAGGCCCCGCGCCAGATCGCCCATCGCGGGCCCCGCATGGAAGGAAATCCCCGCAAGAAGACGGGCGGCGAACGCGAGCAGACCGTCAACAACCCCGTCGCCATCGTCGACCGCAAAACCGGCGCGATCGAGTTCCTGTACTGCGTCAACTACGCCCGCTGCTTCTCGATGCGCAGCACCGACGACGGCGTCACCTGGACCGACCCGGTCGAGATCACCCGGACCTTCGAGCCGTTCCGCCGCCACTACGATTGGAAGGTCATCGCGACCGGCCCCGGCCATGGCATCCAGCTCCGCTCCGGCCGCCTCGTCGTGCCCATCTGGCTCGCCTACGGCGGGGTCGGCGACCACGGCCCCTCCGCCGCCGGCACAATCTTCAGCGACGACCACGGCAAGACCTGGCAGGCCGGCGATATCGCCGTGCCCAACGCCGGAGAGTTCAGCAGCCCCAACGAGACGATGATCACCGAACTCTCCGACGGCCGCGTGATGCTCGTCACCCGCAGCCTTTCGAAGGCGAACCGCAAGCTCGTGACCGTCGGCCCCGACGGCGCCACGCGTTGGGAAAAACCCTCCTTCCACGACCAGCTCTGGGAACCTCGGTGCATGGCGAGCATCACGTCGCATCCGGCCCGGCCCGGCACCTTGATCTTCTCCAATCCGCACACGCTTCCGAGCGAGCCCGGCGGCAAGAGCGCCCGCGAAAACCTCTCGATCAAGCTCAGCCGCGACGACGGGAAGACCTGGCCGGTCAACCGCACGCTCGACGCGGGTCCCTCAGCCTATTCCGACCTCGCCCTGCTGCCCGACGGCACCGTCCTCTGTCTCTACGAGAAGGGCTCCGACATCGCCGCGGCGCGCTTCGGTCTCGACTGGCTCGAGGCGGGCCGCTGAGCGAAGGACCTTCCCTCCTTCCGTCACTGGACAAGGAGGAAGAAGACTTGATCCGCAACGTCCGGCGCCGCCGGACGTCCTGCCCACGGGTCCGCGGTCGGCCCCGCCCCGATGCGCACCTTCTTCACCGGCACGTTCTCCCTCCTGCTTTGCTCGTTCGTCGCCGGCTGCCAGCACGCGCCGCGCTCCGCTGCGGCGGCGCGGCCCCGTCCCGCGGCCTACGCCTTGGCGGTGACCCTTCGCGACGGCCTGCACCCCTCCCCGTCCCAGTGGGCGGCGATCCAATCGACCTTCGCGCGCGCCCTCGCCGCCAACGGCATGGTCCTCGTGACGGAGATCGGGCTCGCCGACCGCATCCTGCGGATCGACTTCTTTCCCGATCCGCAGGACCCCGAGAACCGCGGGCAGGCGGTGATCGTGGGTGTGCGCGTGAACGATCAGCGCGCGGTGCTCTCCCCGCCTTCGCCCCTCATGGCCAGCCATTCGTCGTTCCCATATCCGTTCGGGTGGGGCGGTTACTCGTGGAGCAGCCTCAACCCGGGTTTCGCATACGATGCGTTCTACGGATACGGTAACACCTACTTCGACGGCTACACCTACGCGACTCCGACGCTGAACCCACGGCGGCCGAAACCATCCCAGGGCGACTGCCCGCCGGGGCTCGCGTCTGATCACCGGCACCCGCGGCGGCCGGAGGACCCCTCGCCTTTCCGGCGGCCCGTGCCCCCGGCGGATGACCCGCGGCCCGCGTTGCTTGCGGCCGCGGAACCCACCCTCCAAACGGCTGCCCTCCGAGCCTATCCGACCTCCGATCCGCGGGAACTGGTGTTCGCGGACGACGTGCGAAGGTTCGCACTCCAGCGGCGTCAGGAAGATCACGCCTCGTTCCGTCAGGAAAATCAGCCCCGCGGTGGGGATGCGGCGGCCGGCACATCGACCCAGGGCAGCTACGCCCGCACCGACCGCCCACGCACCTCGACCGATCGGGATTGGAGCCGTTTCCAGGCAAGCGCGAGCGACACACGCGGCAATCGCACCGCGGAGGACTACGGGCGGTACCGCTCCGAAGGGAGCTACCGTCCATCTTCCGGCAACTCATCGAGTTCTTCCGATTCCCCGCGGTCCGCCTCATCCTCCTCCTCGGCCGCCGCTTCTTCCCCTTCCCCCGCGAACGATTCGTTCGCCAGCTCTCCTCCCTCATCCGCCTCGCCGGCGGCTTTCTCCGAGGGCCCGTCGATTCCCGTGGGCGGATCCGGCCCCTCCGCGGCGCCGACGACGCCGAACACCGAGGAGAAATAGCGGGCGGGGCGCAGCAGGAATTCCGCAACGGTAAGCAAGACCTGAGCGCCGCAAGATGCCCTAGGCGAAAAGTTGGCGCCGACACCGGGCCCCGGGGAATCACTTGCGCCCGTCTGCCGGGCCGGACAGTCACAGCCGTGCTGCCACCCCGGCAGCAAAACCCCACGCCTCGTAAATCAGAACCCTAGAAAACCCATGATGAATCAGAATCGTACCCGATCCCTGCTCTGCTTGGTGCTTGGCACCCTGCTCGCTTCGACCGCGGTCGCCCAAGCCGGAGCGAAGGCGGGCGACGGCACCATCACGTTGTCCGAGTTCAACGTTTCGGCCGACCGCGCGTCGGGCTACCGGGCCCAAAGCGCGATCACGGCGACGGGCTTCGGGGCCAACGTCCTCGACGTGCCGGTCACGATCAACGTGCTCACGAATGAGTTCGTTTCCGACTACGGGGCGAACCTCCAGAGCGAGGTCCTCCGCCTGGTGCCAGGCGTCATCACCAGCCCGAACTACGAGTCGCAAATGATCATCCGCGGATTCAACGGGCTGCAGGCGTACCGAAACGGTCAATACCGCCGGCAGCTTTACTCCACTTGGGGCATGGACCGCATCGAGGTCATCAAGGGCTCATCCTCGATCTTTTTCGGCCTGGTGCGTCCCGGAGGCGTCGTGAACTACATCACCCGGAAGCCGGACTTCCGGACGAAGGGCGGCGACACGCAGATCAGTTTTGGCAGCTGGGACTTCAAGAAGGCGGAGATCAACTACAACCTGGGCGGGGAGTCCGTCGCGGCGCGGGTGGGCGCGGGTGGGATCGACGCGGGTGGCTGGCGCGACAACGACTTTAAGCGCGAGCAGTACCTCGGAGGATCCCTCGCCGCCAAGGTCTTCAAGGACGGCCTCGTCACGCTCGACCTCGAGACGGTCCGCCGGGTGAACCAGGACCGCGAGTCGGCGGCCGTGTTGCGCAGCAATTCCCGCTACCTCGGCAATACGGCGGCGATCGCCAGCGGCCTGGCGCCCCGGGCCTGGCTGAACGCCAACGGCCTGGCGAGCGCGCCCACCTTTGACATGTTCGCCCCGGTGTTCGGCGCCGGGGATCCGTACGGTCGCAAGGCGACGATGGGCAAGGAGACCTATTCCTTCTATCAATCGTACACGGTCGACCTCGATTACACCCAGAAGATCGGATCCAACCTCGTGTACCAGCTGCAGTGGAACTTCGCGATCGACGACTTCGAGATCCTGCGGTCGATCGGAGGCGATCAGGAACCGTTCGCCGACGGCACGGTGCGCTTCCGCTTCGGCAATTTCGCGAACTACCGCGATTCGTACAACTTCGATAACAAGCTCACCTACCGCTTCCGCCTCGGTGATTCCCAGCACACCGCCTCGCTCGGACAGGAATCCCAACGCGTCAATCAGGACACCCCCGGCTGGTTCGACACCGCCAGCCGCTTCCAGGACGGCCGCTACGGCGCCTTCGCCGTCTGGAATCCAAAGACCCAGGCGCTGCGCAGCGCTCCCGCGGAACGCGCCGCCAGCGCGGAAACCTGGAACATCTACCGCCGCCGCGCGGAGAAACAACTGGGCTATTACCTCGCCCTGCAGTCGGAACTTTTCGGCGGAAGCCTTCGCACCATCGTCGGCGCGCGCCTCAACGAGTACTCCCGCGTGAGCTCCTACGAGCGCACGGTCACCAATCCCGAGATCGCCACGCCCAAGACGACGAAGACGACCCCGCTCTTCGGCGCGCTGCTGAAGCTCACCCCCCAGCTTTCGGCCTTCGCGATGTTCTCCGAGTCGCTCGAACCGCAATTGGGCGCCGACGCCGATGGCCGCGGCCTCGAGCCGGTTTCCGGGCGCGGCTACGACCTCGGCCTGAAGACCGCCCTCCTGGAGGGCCGGCTCGCCGGCTCGGTTTCATTCTACGGCGTGAAGCGCGAGAACATCGCCTCACGCGACAGCGCGCGGGAAGTCTCAAGCGCCCGCCAGCCGTGGTTCATCTACGGCGACGCGGAGGAGTCGCAGGGCATCGAGGTCGATGTCTCGTATAATCCCGCGGCCAATTGGCAGGTCATCCTCGGATATTCCCATATGACCAAGGCGGAGACCGTCGCCTCGACCGTGCCGGCCCGGCTCGGGCTGCCGCTCGCCGCGGTGCCGAAGGACGTGCTGCAGCTGTGGACCAAATACGATTTCCGCACGGGCGCGCTGGCTGGGTGGTCCGTCGGCGGAGGCCTGCGAGACAGCTCGGCGGCGCGTTTCGCGGCCGATCCAAATGTGGTCGCGACCATGCCCGCCTACACGACGGTGGACCTGCTGGTCCAGTACCGGTTCAAGCTCGGCGGCAAGGACGCCCGCGCCCAGCTGAACGTGAAGAACCTGGGCGACAAGGAGTACCGCGAGAGCGGCTTCGCCGCATTCGGCGACCCGCGGAACGTGATCCTCTCCGTATCGACCAAGTTCTGACGAAGAGTCGCGCTGATCCCGCGCAACGAAAAGCCCCGACCGCGCGGTCGGGGCTTTTTTGCGGGCGAAGCCTTGGAGGCTCAGCTCTTGTCGAGCTTCCCGCCGGCCTTCTTCCAGCCGTCGATGCCGCGCGAGTAGTGCTTCACGTTGGTGTAGCCGAGGTCCATCGCGGCGGTGGCGGCGGCGAGGTAGGCGCTGCAGTACTCGTTGCCGCAGTAGGCGACGATGAGCGCGCCCTTATCCTTGGGCAGCATAGCGGCGAGCTTCGCCTTGGCGGCGGAGTAGTCGATGGCTCCGGGGATGCGGCCTTCCTGAAAGGAGTCCGTGCCGTTCGCGTCGAGCAGCACGACCGCCTTGGCAGCCACGGCCTTCTCGAGGTCGGCGTGGGAGATGTCGGGCACCTTGGACGACTTCGCGAAGACGGCGCCGGCCAGCCCGAGGGAAACGAGGAGAGCGGTGAGGATTTTCATGGCGGCAGACCGTAGGGGCGGCGCCCCGATTCGCAAGCGCCGCGGCCCGGCGGGGGGACGAGCCGGAACAAGCAGCCTTGCCCGCGGGCACGACGGCTGAGACGTTCCGCGCCCTGCGACGGCGTCGCCTTCCGCCCGCCGACTCCCCACCACCCCGCCATGATGCACCGTCCCACCTACGGCACCGCCCTGCGCTGCCTGATGCTCCTCGCCGTGCTCGCCACCGCGAAGGCCCAGCCCGTCACCGGCACGATCGAGGGCCGGGTGCTGAACACCCGCAACGGGGAATATCTGGAAAAGGCCCGCGTCACCGTCGAAGGCACGCGGCTCGAGACCTTCACCGATGCCACCGGCGTCTACCGGCTCAACGGCGTCCCCGCCGGCACCGCGCGGGTGCGCGCGTTCCACACCGGCCTGCTCGCCCAGACGGTCTCCGTGGCCGTGCCGGCCGGCGGGACCGTGCAGAGGGACTTCGACCTGCTGGACTCCGGCGCCAGGCCCGCCCCGACGGGCAAGGACGGCTCGGTGGTGAAGCTGGACCAGTTCATCGTCGCCAACTCGCGCGAGATGGATGGTGCGGCCATCGCGATCAACGAGCAGCGCTTCGCCGCCAATATGGTGAACGTGATCGCCGCCGATGAGTTCGGCCACGTCGCCGAGGGCAACGTGGGCGAGTTCCTGAAGTTCCTTCCCGGCATGTCGATCGACTTCGTCGGCGGCGACGCCCGCACCATCTCGATGGGCGGCGTGCCCTCCGGCAACGTGCCCGTGAGCATCGGCGGCTTCGACCTCGCGAGCGCCGCCTCCTCCGGCACCGGCCGCACCGTCGAACTCGAGCAGGTCTCGATCAACAATATCGCCCGCATCGAGGTCTACCATTCGCCGACGCCGGAGTCGCCGGGCTCCGCGCTCGCCGGCGGCGTGAACATGGTGCCCCGCGGCGCCTTCGAGCGCGCGCGCCCCCAGTTCAGCGGCAACGCCTATTTCCTGTTCCGCGACGCGGAAAAGAGCCTGCGCAAGACCCCCGGCCCCATCCGCGAAGCCACCCACAAGATCCACCCGGGCTTCGACTTCTCGTGGGTCGTGCCCGTCAACAAGCGCTTCGGCTTCACGCTCTCCGGCGGCTACACCTCGCAGTACACGCCGCAGGATTACTTCGCGAACACGTGGCGCGGCGCCGGCAACGCCACGACCGTCGCGGCGAACGCCACCAATGGCTACCCGGCCACCACGCCCGACCGCCCGTACCTGTCGAACTTCTCCATCCGCGACGGCACCAAGGTCACGACCCGCTCCTCCGCCGGCGCAACCCTGGACTACAAGCTCTCCACCCACAGCCGCCTCGCGTTCTCGTTCCAGTACGCATTCTTCGACGCGTACTTCAACAACCGGTCCCTGGGCTTCAACACGAACCGCGTGTACCCCGGCGACTTCAGCCCCACCCTCACCAACGGCGCCGCCGGCTTCGGTACCATCACGATCGGCAACGGCGCGCGCCAGAAGGCCGGCACCACCTACATGCCTTCGCTGCGCTGGTTCCACGAGGGCCGCGTCTGGAAGATCGACGCTGGCCTCGGCCACTCCCAGGCCAGCAACCATTACCGCGACATCGACAAGGGCTTCTTCAACGGCGTCTCCACCCAGCGCTCCAACGTCACCGTGGCCTTCGAGGACATGTTCTACCTGCGCCCGCGGGTGATCCGCGTCACGGACGGCACGACCGGCGCCCCGGTCGACCCGTATTCGCTCACTACGTACGCCCTGACCTCCGCCTCCAGCGATTGGTGGGAATCGCTCGACGTGCAGCGCAGCGCGTTCGCCAACCTGCGCCGGGACCTGCTCGTCCGCGACGTGCCGCTTTCGCTCAAGGCCGGCTTCCACGTCCGCAATTCCATCCGCGACATCCGCGGCGGGGTCACGACCTACAGCCACGTCGGCCGCGACCGCGTCGCCAGCACCAACGCGAGCCTGCCGACCAGCGACGACGGCGTCGGCTTCGCCCTCGACCCGATCTTCTCGCAGCGCATGGGACCGTGGGGATTTCCCCAGATCCAGTACCCGAGCAACTTCACGCTCTGGGAGTATTATAAGGCCAACCCGGCCCACTTCACGATCGACGAGAACGCCATCTACCGCAACGGAGTCGGCCGGTCGAAGTACGCCGAGGAAGTCATCTCCGCCGCCTACTTCCGCTTCGACGCCGCGTTCTTCCGGCGGCTGAAGATCGTGGGCGGCATCCGCGCCGAGCAGACGAACATCCGCGCGCAGGGCGCCCTCACCGATCCCACGGGCAATTTCCAGCGCGACGCCCAGGGGAACGTCATCCCGCGGCGCGACGCCGCCGGCAACATCCTCTACACCGGCACCGGCGCCAGCCGCACGCCGCTCCCGGCGCTCATCGAGCAGGCCACGATCCCCAACCCGGCCGGCACCGGCACGATCTCCAACGCGCTCGCGGTCTCGCGGCTCACCTACCTCGACCGCCGCCAGCGGGTGAACAAGGAGTACCTCCGCTGGTTCCCCAACCTCAACGCGAGCCTCGATCTCCGGGAGAACCTCATCCTCCGCGGCTCCCTCTACACTTCGATCGGCCGCCCCGGATTCGACCAGTACGCCGGCGGCCTCACCCTGCCGGATACCGAGTTGGCCCCCAACCCCGGCAGCAACCGCATCGCCGTCAACAACGCCGGCATCAAGCCATGGACCGCCAACTCCATGATGCTCCGCCTCGAGTACTACACCCAGGGCGTCGGGCAGCTATCCGTGAAGGCCTTCCGCCGCGACTTCAGCAACTTCTTCGCCAGCATTACCTATCCCACCGCCGGCGAAGAGTTCCTCGCCCTCTACGACCTCGATCCCGAGACCTACGGCGAGTACCCCGTGGCCACGAACTACAACCTGCGCACCCGCGTGCGCATGGAGGGCCTCGAGTTCGACTACAAGCAGTCGCTCGGGCAGCTCGCCCCGTGGCTGCGGGGAGTCCAGGCCTTCGCCAACGTCTCCGCGCTGCGCACCACCGGCGACGCCACGGCGAACTTCTCCGGCTTCACCCCGCGCACCTACAATTGGGGCCTGAGCTATTCCCGGCCGAAGTACACCCTGCGCGCCAACTGGAACTACCGCGGCCGCGCCCGCCTCGGCGCGCTCACCGGCGCGAGCGTCGAGCCCGGTTCCTTCGACTGGCGCAGCAAGCGCCTCTACGTCGATCTGAGCGCCGAATACATGTTCCACAAGCGCATCGGCGTCTTCGGCTCCATGCGCAACGTCCGCGACGCCACCGAGGACATCGAACGCTACGGCCCGAACACGCCGCCGCACGCCCAGTTCCGTCAACGCGAGGACTTCGGCTCCCTCTGGACCTTCGGGCTCAAGGGCACCTTCTGAAGCCCCCCGCCGGCGCGGTTGCACCCGCGGTTGATCGCGCTTTTGTCGCGCCGTCGTCCGCATGCGTTCCCTCCTCTTCGTCTGCTCCGGCAACTACTACCGCTCCCGCTTCGCCGAGGCAGTCTTCAACTTCCACGCCGCGCGGCTCGACGCCCCGCTGCGCGCGTTCTCCCGGGGTCTAGCCATCCATCTCGTCGCCGGCGCCGGCGACCTTTCGCCCCACACCCGCGAGGCCCTCGGCGTCCGCGGGATCCCGCTCCGGCACACCGGAGCCGCCCCGGCGGCCCTGACCTTGGCCGACCTCGAGGGCGCGCGGCGGACCGTCGCCCTGAAGGAGGCCGAGCACCGGCCGCTCATGCGCGAGCAATTCCCCGATTGGGAGGACCGCGTGGAGTACTGGAGCATCCACGACATCGACGCGGCCGCCCCCGCCGACGCCCTGCCGCTCCTCGAGGCGCGCGTGCTCACGCTCCTCCAGGAGCTGCGGGAAGCAGGCTAACCTCGCGTCACACCGTGCGTCCGCCCCTTGGCCCACTGGAACCCCACCTCCGCGCCCGCGTGAAACCGTGCTTTTCTCTCCTCCTGCTGCTCCTGGCCGCCGCGCTTCCGCGGGCCGGTGCCGCGCCCGGCCGGGAAACCGCGCCCTTCACCGACCGTGAGATCGCCCAGGGATTCCGCGATGGTCTCGTCATCGCCAAGCCCCGGGCCGCGCACCGTGCCTCGGCCGAGGCCGCCGAGGCGCGCGAGGGCCTGCGAGTGCGCCGCAAATGGGAGCGCTTCGACGGCATGCGGCTGCTCGAGTTGCCGCCGGGAGAGACGCCCCCGCAGGCCGAGGCGCGTCTGCGCGCCACGGGCCGCTACGAGTTCGTGCAGCGCGACACGATCCGCGCCGCCACCGCCACGCCCAACGACCCCGACTTCACCACGCGGCAGTGGCCGCTGCGCAACGACGGCTCCAACAACGGCATCGCCGGAGCCGACATCGGGGCGACGCGCGCGTGGGACGTGCGCACCGATGCCTCCGAGATCGTCGTGGCCGTGATCGATTCAGGCGTGAAATACGATCACCCCGACCTCGCCGCCAACATGTGGACGAACCCGCGGGAGATCCCGGGCAACGGCCGCGACGACGACGGCAACGGTTACGTCGACGACGTCTTCGGGATCAACGCGATCACCAACGGCGGCAACCCGATGGACGACCTCGGCCACGGCACGCACGTCGCCGGCGTCATCGGTGCCGTCGGTAACAACGGAATCGGCATCGCGGGCGTAGCTTGGAAGGTCAGGCTCATGGCCCTAAAGTTCCTCCGCGGCGGCACGGGCACCACCGCCGGCCGCGGCGCGACGTCGGACGGCATCGAATGCATCGACTACGCGATCCGGCACGGCGCCCACATCATCAACGGCAGCTACGGCGCCGCCGCCGGACCCGTCACGCAATTCGACCCCGCCGAACGCGAGGCCATCCTGCGCGCCCGCACCGCCGGCATCATCTTCGTGGCCGCCGCCGGCAACGACGCCGCCAACATGGAGCTCCTCGCTCATTACCCGGCGAGCTACCGCCTGGAGAACGTCATCGCCGTGGCGAACGCGACGGGCCGCGACGACGCCTCCATCTCGACCAACTTCGGCGCGGGTTCGGTCGAGCTCTTCGCGCCGGGCACCGAAATCTGGTCCACTTGGTACACCACCGCGACACCCTACGCCCTGCGCTCGGGCACCTCCATGGCGGCACCGCACGTCGCCGGCGCGCTCGCCCTGCTCCGGGCCCATTTCCCGGGCGACACCTACCGCCAGCTCATCAACCGCCTGCTGCGCTCCGTCGACCCGGTCCCCGCCTTCCGCGGGCGCGTGCAGACGGGCGGCCGCCTGAACCTCGACCGCGCCCTGCGCTCCACCGAGAATCGTCCCTTCAACGACGACTTCGCGCACCGTTCCCGCCTGGCCGGCAACAACTTCGCCGTGCGCAACGTGAGCATCGGCGCCACCGCCGAGAATGAGCCGACGGTCGCCGGGCACTCCGGCGCCGCCACCCTCTGGTGGGAATGGGTGCCCACCCAGACGGGAAACGTGAGAATCTCCACCACAGGCAGCGGCTTCGACACCCTGCTAGGCGTCTTCATGGGCTCCTCGCTCGACGGGCTGACACCCGTCGCCGCGAACGACGACGAACCGGGGCTCATCACCTCCCGGGTGGAATTCACCGCCACCGCCGGCACCCCGTACCAGATCGTGGTCGGCGGCAAGGGCGGCGGCCAAGGGCTCGTGTTGCTCGACATCGGGGCCATTGCACCGAACGACGCGTTCGCCGCCGGGCAGGTCATCACCGGAAGGTCTGCCGTGATCGAATCGGCAAACGCTCAGGCCACCTTGGAGCCGGGCGAACCCCGCATCCTCGGATTCACCGGCGGGAAGTCACTCTGGTACCGCTGGACCGCGCCGGCGTCCGGCCGCTTCCAAGCCGCCGCGCGCAGCGACGGCTTCGACCCGCTGCTTGCCGTCTACACCGGTTCGGCCCTCAACGCGCTCACACTCGTCGGGGTGAGCGACAACGCCGACACCCAGACCCGCGGCACCCTGCCCTCGACCACCGCGCTCGTCACGGTCGATGCCCGGGCCGGCGTCACCTACCACTTCCAGGTCGACGGCAAGGCGACCGGCGGAGTGCCTCCCACCAACGCCCCTTTCACCCTCACGCTCAACGACTCCGTCTGGCAGGGCCTCGCGGGCAGCAGCGTCACCTGCGCGCCCGTGGTGGGGCCCGATGGCGCCGTGTATGTCGGCAGCACCGACGGCGTCTTCCATGCCTTCAACGCCGACGGCTCGCGACGCTGGCCCGCCATCAAGTTGGACGCCGCGCAGGACACCTCGGCCGCAGCACTCGGGCCCGACGGCACCCTTTACTTCGGCGCCGGCGCCACCGTCGCCGGCAACGACGCGCGGCTCTTCGCCTACGACAGCGCCACCGGGACGAAGAAATGGGAGATCGTCGTGGGCACCGGATTCAACGCCAACAACGCGGTCGCGGTCGGCGACGACGGCACGCTCTACCTCCACCATGAGGCCGCCACGCCCGCCGCCTCCCGGCTGTTCGCGTATACGGACAACGGGACGTCGGCGGCGCTGAAATGGTCGGTGATCATTCCCGGCTCATCCTACGCGTCGGCCGTCGTCGGCCCCGACGGCACGGTTTATCTCGGATCCGACGATGCCGCCACGCGTCACCGCTTCTACGCCGTGAACGGCGCCACGGGCGCGATCAAATGGTCGCTGCCGACCGACAACGCGGTCTACACGGCCGCGGCCATCGACGCCGCCGGCCACGTGTATTACGGCACGTTGACCTCGGGCCGGCTGTACTCGGCCACCGCGGACGGCAGCCAACGCTGGGTGTACACCGGGGCGACCATCGGCACGTCGTCGTCCCCGGCGCTGAGTCCCGACGGGGCAACGGTCTATTTCGCCGGCTACGACGGCAAGCTGCACGCCGTGCGCACGGCCGACGGCACCGCCCGCTGGACCTTCACCCTCGGCAAGGAAGTGCGCGCCTCCTCGCCCGCGGTCGATGCCAACGGCGTCATCTACGTCGGCTGCTACGACGGGCTTCTCTACGCGATACACGCCGACGGTACGCTGAAGCGGACGTGGTCCACCGCCGGGATCGTGCGGTCCTCGCCCGCCATCAGCGGCTCCATGCTGTACGTAGGCTCCAACGACGACGGGATCTATGCATTCGACATCGGCGCCGGCACCGCCGGCCCCTGGCCGCAGTACCGCCACAACGCCCGTCGCACCGGCCGCGCGATCGACGAGCCGTTCGCGATCATCGGCCAGCCGCGTTCCCAGGCTGCGGTGCTTACCCTGCCGGTGACGCTCGGCGTGACCGCCTCGGGCCGCGGGCCGCTCTCGTATCAGTGGTTCAAGGACGGGGTGGCTGTCCCCGGCGCCACCGCGGCCGCGCTCACCGTTCCGGTCGTCACCACCGCAACCGCCGGCACCTACCTCGTGCGTATCTTCGGACCCGACGGCACGCTCGAGTCGCAGGCCGCCGCCGTCACGGTCGAGCCGGCCAACGCTGGCCGGCTCACCAACCTCTCCGTGCGCACCGCCGCTGGCACCGGCCCGCAGACACTCACGGTGGGCTTCGCCGTCGGTGGGGAAGGCGGTAAGCCCGTCCTTCTCCGCGCGGTCGGCCCCGCGCTTGCGGGATTCGGCGTCGCCGGCGCGCTCGCCAACCCGGCGCTGCAGGTCTTCTCCGGTTCATCCGCTGTCACGGGGAACGACGACTGGGGCACGCAACCCGGCGGCACTCCGGGACTCGCCCCCGTCTTTGCCGCCGCCGGCGCGTTCGCCCTGCCGGCCGGCTCGGCCGACGCGGCGCTGCTGCGGACGCTCTCCCCGGGACCTTACACCATGCAGGTCTCGGGCGGCGGCGCGGCGAGCGGCATCGCGCTGGCCGAGCTCTACGATACCGACGCCACCGGCCGCGCCCGGCTGGCCAACGTCTCCGCCCGGGCCCAGGTCGGCACCGGAGACGGGATCCTGATCGCGGGTTTCACGCTCTCCGGGAATATTCCGAGGCGTGTGCTCATCCGCGGCGTCGGCCCAGGCCTCGCCCAGTTCGGAGTCAGCGGGACGCTTTCAAACCCGATCCTTGCGATCTACCGCGGGCCCAACGTCGTCGCCGACAACGACGACTGGGGCGGCGGCGAAGACCTCGCGGCTGCCTTCCGCGCCGTCGGCGCTTTCGCACTGACCTCCTCTTTCAGCCGCGACTCCGCGCTGATCGTCACGCTCCAGCCCGGGTCCTACACCGCCCAGTTAAGCGGTGTCGGCGGCACGACCGGCGTCGCCCTGATCGAGATTTACGAGGCACCCTGAGCGCAGGCTCGGGCCGGAAACCCGTGCTCGCCGTGAGGATACGGCTTGCCCACCTGTTCCGACGCACGCTTGCATCCGCCGATCCGATACTAGATCGGCCGAACGAAACGTGCCCTCCGCACTCGCAAGATCCACCGGCGCCACTCCCGGCCTCTGGCGTCCCCTCGGATCTCTGGTGTCCCTGCTGGTCCTGGCCGGATCAGTCGCCTCAGGGGCGGTGTCCACGCCTCACGGTCATGAACTGGGACGCCCGTTGGTTCGCGCCTACGGCCGGCTGGAGCATAAGGCCCACGCCCAGTTCTGGGCCCCTTTCCAGTCGGAGTCCGGCCTGCTCTACTTCGGAAACCAGCTCGCCGTGCTGGAGTTCGACGGCCGCGAATGGCGGGTGCTACGGATCCCGCAGCCGTTCACGCGCGCCATGGCGCCGGGACCCGGCGGCGCAATCTACGTCGGCGATGAGGAGGCCATCGGGGTCATCGAGCGGGACGCCAACGGCGGAGTGACCCACCGCTCCCTGCTCGCGGAGGTCCCGGCGGCGGCCAAGCCGTTCGGTTTCGTGCGCGACATCACGGCCTGGAGGGATGCGATCTTCTTCGCGACCGACCGGGCCCTGCTGGCCTGGCGCGACGGACGTTTCCGCTCGTGGCAGCTGGAAGGGAACGGCCGCAAGCGCCTGTTCCGCGTGGCCGACCAGCTTTTCCTTCATCGGGAGGGCGAGGCACTGCTGCGTTTCGACGGCGAGGGGTTTTCGGAGATGAGCCGTGCGCCGGAACTGCGGAAGGAGGGTTCCGTCTTCGTAGTCGAGGGTCAGGAGCCCGGCACGTTGCTGGTCGGGCTCGAGCACGACGGGCTCTTCGTTCTCCGTGACGGGTCGCTGCGCCCGTGGCCCAATGACGCGGCTGGGATCCTGCGCCGCGCCGCGGTGCAGTGCGGCCGGCGGCTGCGCGACGGCGCGTTCGCCATCGGCACGCTCCGCGAGGGCGTCGTGATCCTTGCTCCCGACGGTTCGCTGCGAAAGCAGGTCACGCGGGACTCGGGCCTGCCCCATTCCTCGGTGATCGCCCTCCTGGAGGACCGGGACGGCAATCTCTGGGTCAGCACCCGCCAGGGACCCGCGCGGGTGGATTGGCGGACGCCGGTCTCCCAATTTGACCACACGCAATCAGGCATCACCGACGCCCGCGCCCAAGCCTTCGTCCGGCACGAGGATTCGCTCTGGTACCTGAGCAGCGACGGGCTCTACCGGCTGGTTCCGTCCCGCGAGCCGGGAATCCCCGCCCGATTCGAGCGCGACGCAAGGGTAGACCTGCAGTCGAGCCTCACCTCGCTGACCTCGCATCCAGCGGGCCTGCTGCTCGGCGGTGGCCGCGGGCTGCAGCGCTTGGCACCCGGCGGCCTGGAAGTCCTCCAGACCTGGCCCGACGGAGTGGGCGACGTCGCCGTTTCGGCAGTCCAGCCGGAACGCCTCTACCTCGGGCACTCCCGCGGCGTCGGGACGGGCGTCTTCACCGGGGAGGGAAAGTGGCGGGATGAGGGCGCGATTCCAGGCGTCGAGGCGGAGAACTGCGGCGTGGTCGAGATAGGAGGCGAATTGTGGGTCGCGACGGTCAGCAGGGGAGTCTTCCGCGTCACCCGCCCCGCGGAGGACCGCGACTGGCGCCGCGCCACGGTGCGCCGCTACGGGCCCGCCGACGGCTTGCCGGAAAAGCACGGGGCGATCTACCTCAGCGCCACGGGCCTTGGCCTGCTCTTTGATACTGCGGAGGGCATCTACCGCTTCGACGCCGCGGCGGGAAGGTTCCTCGCCTACGCGTCCCTGACCTCGTTCGAGCAACGCAAGGTGGTGCTCAACCCGCTCGTCGCCGGGGGCGAGGGCGAGGTCTGGACCAACGGTATCCTGATGACGAAGGAGATCCCCTATCCGGTGCTGCGCCTGCGACGGGCCGAGGACGGCACGGTGTCGGCGGAACCGGCGCCGCGCGCGATCTCGGAACTGTTCCATCCGTCGGGAGCGCACCGGATGTTCCATGAGCCAGGGCCCTCGGGCCGCAGCGTGCTGTGGGCGAAGGGCGAGCATTCCCTGGTCAGGATGGAACCGTCGCACGCGGGACTCTCAGCGTCCGCGCCGATGCCCTTGATCCGGCGCCTTTCCGCGGAAGGGCGCGAACGGCCGCTCCCGACGGCCACCGCCACGGAAGTCCGACTCGAAGCCTCCGCCGAGCCGATCGTGATCGGCTTCGTCTCGGGTGCCTTCGCCAATCCCGCGCTCGAGCGGTTCCAGACCCGGCTGGTCGGCTTCAACGACGTCTGGACGGCAGCCTCCGCCAAGGCGGAGGCGGTCTACACCAACCTCGAGGGCGGCCCTTTTCGCTTCGAGGTCAGGTCCGTCGACCCATTCGGGGCGCCCGGTCCCGTCGGCTCGCTCGTGTTCTCCGTGCGCCCGCCTTGGCAGCGTCGCGGCTGGGCCTACACCGCTTACGCCGTCGCGGGCCTCGCGCTCGTGGCCGGCTACGTGCGGTGGCGGCTCGGCGCCGCCGAACGCGAGCGGCGCCGCCTTGAGGATCTCGTCGCCACCCGCACCGGAGAACTCGCGGTGGCGAAGGAGCAGGCCGAGTCGGCCAACCGCGCGAAGAGCGACTTCCTCGCCAGCATGAGCCATGAGCTCCGCACCCCGCTCAACGGCGTGATCGGCTACGCGCAGGTCATCGGCCGCGACCGTGAGCTGTCGGAGCGCAATCGCGAGCGCCTCCGGGTCGTACAGGCCAGCGGGGAACACCTGCTCCGGATGATCAATGAGGTGCTGGACCTCTCCAAGATCGAGGCGGGTCGCATGGAGCTGAGGCCGGCGCCGTTCCATCTGCCGCAGCTGCTCGAGGACGTCATCGCCGTCGCTCGACCTCGGGCCGAGGAAAAGGGCCTCGATCTCCGGCTCGAGGCCGCACCCGCTCTGCCGGACCTCGTGCTCGGGGACGCGCAGAAGTTGCGCCAGATCCTCGAAAACCTGCTCGGCAACGCCCTGAAGTTCACCGTGCGGGGCTCCGTCGTCCTCGCGGTGCCGCCGCCAGTCGACGACCGGTGGACCTTCCATGTGACCGACACCGGCGTGGGCATTTCACCGGCCGATCAGGCCCGACTTTTCCAGCCATTCCGGCAGGCCGCCGACGGCCGTCCTCCGGAGGCCGGCACCGGGCTGGGCCTGGTGATCGCCCAGCGGTTGGCGGCAATCATGGGCGGAGGCATCACGCTCGCCTCGCAGTCGGGTGCCGGGAGTCGCTTCTCCGTCGAGGTCAACCTGACCTCCCTCGGTCCTGGCGCGGCGCCCGCGAAAGGGAGCGAAAGGAGCGTCTCCGGCTACGCCGGCCCACGGCGATCGGTGCTCGTCGTCGACGACGTCGCCGTGAACCGCAGCCTCCTCGTCGAGATGCTCTCTCCCCTCGGCTTCGACGTGACCTTGGCCGCCACTGCCACCGAGGCGCTCACCTGCCCGCCGCCCGACGCCGCGTTGGTCGACCTCCGCCTGCCCGACCTCGATGGACTGGAGCTCGTGCGCCGCCTCCGCGCGGTACGGGACGGGGAACGTATCAAGATCATCCTGATGTCGGCCTCGGTCCTGACCTTCAACCGCGACGAGGCGTTCGCCGCCGGCTGCGATGACTTTATCCCCAAGCCGTTTCGCGAGATCGAGCTACAGGAGAAACTCGGGCGCCTGCTAAGGCTGGAGTGGATAGCCGAAGGAGCACCGGTGGTAGCAGCGAATGGCGCCACCGGCGCGGCCTCGCTGGACGCCACGGTCCGCGCGGAGCTGCTCTCGCTCGCGGAACGCGGGGAAATCCTCCCGCTCCGCAACCGACTCAGGGAACTTCGTGCGGCAGGGAAAGATCCCCTGCTGGATCGACTGGAGGAGCTCGCCCGCGGCTACCGCCTCGAACAGATCCGCGAGGCGCTCCGCGCCGGCGCGCCCAAACCCGCCTCCTCCGCGTGAAGCCCGCTCCCGCCCGGATCCTCGTGGTGGACGACACGCCCGCCAACCTTGCGCTGCTGCTCGACGCCCTTTCCGAGGCGGGCCACGCGCTCAGCGTCGCCGAGAGCGCCCGCAGCGCACTCGCGGTGCTCGAGCACCTGTCCCCTGACCTGATCCTGCTCGACCTCGTCATGCCAGGCATGGACGGCATCGAGCTCTGCGGCCGCCTGCGGTCGCACCCACGCTGCCGCGATGTGCCCATGCTCTTCATGACGGCCGTCGACGATCCGGAGCAGAAGGTGCGCGCGCTCGCGGCGGGCGCCATCGACTACATCACGAAGCCCGTGCACCCGCCGGAGGTCCTCGCGCGCGTCTCGGCCCACCTCCAGATCCGTTCGCTGCGGCGTTCCCTGGAGGACGAATTGGCGCTGCGCATCGATGCGGAGCACCAGCTCGCCCAGACGCTGGATCGCGCCGTCGTCCTCGCCGACCGCTCCGGGCGCGTCGTCTTCGCGACCCGTCTGGCGACCTCGCTGCTGCACCGACACTTCCCGGGCTGGGACGGCGCCGCGCTTCCCGCCGCGCTCGGCACGTCGACCGGCCCCCTCCGGGTGCGGCGCTTCTCTGAAGCCGGCCGGGATGACTTGGCGTCCCTGGTGCTCGAGGAGCGGGCCGCCCAGCCGGGGCCCTCCACCCTGCTCGCGCTGGGGCTCACGCCGCGCGAAGCGGAGGTGCTGTTCTGGATCGCCGAGGGTAAGGCGAACGGCGAGATCGCCGTCATTCTGGGCGCGAGCGTCCGCACCATCCACAAGCACGTCGAGAACCTCTTCCGCAAGCTGGGCTGCGAGTCGCGGAACGCGGCCACCGTCATCGCCCTGGAGTTGCTCCGTCCGTCGCGCCCCTGAGGATCGGGCCCGCTACGCACGCCTGCGTATTCCCGGTTCGGGTAGGCCTGGTATAAGCTTCGCGCGGGTTACATGCGGCGATCGACCGCCGCGCGTTCTCACACGCCCTCCTTCCGCCACTCCCCCTCCTTTTTCCAACCGGAATCACCCAACCCATGAAATCGCTCCCCATGCTGCTGCGCACCGCCTCGCTGGCAGTGCTTCTGTCGTGCGCCTCCCGGCTCGTTGCCCAGGCCCAGTTCGCCGGAACCTACAACGGTACGATCAACTCGCGCGTCACCGCGCCGGTCATCGGCACCATCGAGGCCCCCGCCGGGGTCTACCTCGCCGTCGTCAACGCCACCGGCGAGATCAACGTGAGCGGCGGGGTGCTCACCGGTACCGTTTCCGCCTCCGGCGCCGTCTCGTTCACCGGCGGAACCGGCATCGCCTCCTTCGGCATCCGCTCCGCCACGATCTCCGGCACCACCCTTAGCTCGGGCTATGGCGACGTGCTCGGCAACGGCACCACCCAGTTCCGCCTCAACCCGAGCACCGGCTTCACTCCGGCGTCCGGCGGCGGAGGATCCTCCGGCGGCGGCTCCACGGGCGGCGGCGGCTCCACCGGGGGCGGCGGTACGGCGGGGGCGGACTTGCTCGCTCATTACTCCTTCGACAACGCGGGTAACCTGCTGCGCGACGACTCCGGACGTGGCTTCAACCTCACAGCCGTGCTCGGCGTGGTTTCCTCCACGACGGGCCGCATCGGCGCCGGCGCCCTGCGCACCGCCGGCGTCCGGCTGCGCGCGCTCGTGAACAACTCCTTCTCCGCTCCGACCGCGACCCTCTCCCTGTTCGTGCGCCCCACCGCCGGAGGAGCTTGGAATCCCCGCCTCGTCGCCGTCGGCCCCGGCGGCGGATCCTCCCACTATTACGGGCTGTTCCTCGACGGCACCTCCACCGGTCCCCGTCGCGTCGGCTTCCTCCAAGATGGCAACGGTTCATACCCTCCCGCCTATTCCGCCGCCGGGGTCGTCACGACCGGCACCGCCGCCACCAACTGGACCCACCTTGCCGTCACCCACGACGGCACCACCACCCGCATCTACGTCAACGGGGCGCTGAGCACGACGACGCCGGACCGGCGTGCGCTCGGCACCTTCTCATCAGCGATGCTCATGGTCGCCGGCTCCGACAATAACCTCGACCTCTTCACCGGTGACCTCGACGAGATCCGCGTCTACAACCGCGCCCTCTCCGCGGCTGAGATCGCCTCCCTGTCGACCGGCACGGCGGTAGGGTCAGCCGCCACCGGCCAGAACACGGCGGCCGCGGTGCCTGCGACCGCCATCGCCGCACCTGCCACCCTCACGGGCTACCGTAGCCGCGTCGGCGAATCGTTCGAGTTCACCCTCACCGGCGCTTCCGGCGGCTCGGTCTGGGGAACCGATGTCTACACCGACGACTCCAGCCTCGCCCGCGCCGCCGTGCACGCCGGCGTGGTGGCGGTCGGCGAGACGAAGACTGTCGCCGTGACACTCCTGCCGGGGCAGTCAGCCTACCCGGCGTCCACGCGCAACGGGGTGACAACCAGTTCGTGGGGCGCCTGGAGCGGAAGTTTCTCGTTCGGCGGGTCGACCGGAACCGCGTTCACGACGGCCGCGGCCGCGACGGCCCCGGCGCTGCCCACGGGCTTCAAGGCCGCCTCCCTCTCGATCGTCCCGGGCGGACGGCTTGTCATCCCGATCACGGTCTCCGGCACCGGGCCCTTCACCTACCAGTGGTTCCTCAACGGCGCCCTCATCAACGGCGCCACCGCCAACCCCTTTGTGCTGCCCACGGTCCTGATCTCGAGCGCCGGCACTTACACCGTCCGGGTCACCGGCCCCGGCGGCACGCAGACCTTCACCGCCGCGACCGTGGCCGTTCCCGCCAGCGCAACCGCTCCGCAGATCGTGCTGCAGCCCTTCGACAAGGTCGTGGCCCCGGGCGGCACGTTCGCCCTGGCCACCTCCGCCGTCGGCAGCGGCGTCACTTACCAGTGGCTCCGCAATGGCACGGCCCTCGCGGGCGAGACCGGCGCCATCCTCCTCCGCCAGAATGTCAACGCGGTCGACGCCGGCCAGTACACCGTCCGGCTCACCGGCGGCGGCGCGACCGTGAACAGCAACGCCGCCAACGTCACCCTCAACCCCGACGCCTCCCGGCTCTCCAACCTCTCCGGCCGAATCGCGATCGGCGGCGAGGATCGCGTGATTCCCGCCTTCTTCATCTCCGGCACCGGCCGCAAGCGCGTGCTCATCCGCGCCATCGGCCCGGGACTCGCCGCCTTCGGCGTGCCCGGGACCATGGAGGATCCCACCCTGGAGGTCTACTCGGGCAGCACCCGGATCAACTCCAACAACGACTGGAGCGCCTCCATCGCGACCGTCTTCAACGCCGTCGGCGCCTTCGGGCTTCCCACGGGCAGCAAGGACGCCGCCATCGTGATCGAGCTCGACGCCGGCCGCGGCTATTCCATCCACGCCTTCTCGGCCAACGGACGGGGCGGCATCGTCCTGTTCGAGGTGTACGACGCCGGCAACGTCACCGGCGCAAGCAAGTTCACCAACGTCTCCGTCCGCGGCCCCACGGGCACCGACGAGAGCACCCTCATCCTCGGTCTGAACATCGCCGGCCAGGGGAAGCGCACCCTCCTCGCCCGCGGCATCGGCCCGCAGCTCGCCGCGTTCGGCGTCGAGAACGCGATCGTCGACCCGCAGCTGGAGATCTTTGACTCGAGCAACCGCACCGTGCTCGTGAACAACAACTGGAACAGTGCCGATTTCGTCTCGGAGATGCTCACCGCCCGCGAGTTCGTCGGCGCCTTCGCCCTCGCCGGCGGATCGGCTGACGCCTCCACCCTCGCCCTGCTCGACCCCGGCAGCTACACCATGCAGATCACCGCCGGCAGCGGCGTCGCGCGCGGCGATGCCCTAGTCGAAATCTACGAGGTACCCTGAGCGGGCGGGGGCGGGGTTTCGCCCGGGGTTAGTTTGACGACCCCGGGCGAACCGCGGGCTGGCGTTGGACCGGCCGCCGCGCCACGGTGCCGGCGTCGCGCATGGCCAAGGTCTACTTCTATTACTCCGCGATGAACGCGGGCAAGAGCACGGTGCTGCTCCAGTCGAGCCACAACTACCGCGAGCGCGGCATGCGCACCCTGCTCTTCACCCCTGCCATCGACACCCGCCACGGCACCGGCCGGATCCGTTCCCGCATCGGGCTCGAGGCCGACGCTTTTCCACTCGCCGCCACCGACGACCTCCTCGCCCGGGTGCGCGACCAGCACGCCCGCGCCCCCGTCGCCTGCGTGCTCGTCGACGAGGCCCAGTTTCTCACCCCCGATCAGGTCTGGCAGGTTAGCGACATAGCCGACGGGCTCGAAATCCCCGTGCTCTGCTACGGCCTGCGCACGGACTTCCAAGGGAAGCTGTTTCCCGGCAGTGCGGCGCTGCTGGGGATCGCCGACGATCTCACGGAGCTGAAGACGATCTGCCACTGCGGGCGTAAGGCCACCATGAACCTTCGCGTCGATGGGCAGGGTCGCGGCGTCCGCGAGGGCGCGCAGGTCGAGATCGGCGGCAACGACCGCTACGTCGCCACCTGCCGCCGCCACTTCAAGGACGCCCTCGCCGGCCGCATCACCGTCCGGCCCGACGCCCACGGCCCACGCTGACATGCCCTCGCCTCACCTGATTTTCCTCGGCACCTACACCCGATCCGGAGCGAGCCGCGGCATCTATGCCGTGCGGATGGATCCCGAGACCGGGCGGCTGGAAACACCCGTGCTCGCCGCGGAGGCGCCGGACCCCGGCTGGATCACGTTTTCACCCGACCGCCGCCTCCTCTACGCGGTCCACGCCTCCCCCGCCCAAGCCGTGGCGTACCGCATCGACGACGTTCGCGGAACCCTGGAGCTGATCGGCGCGGCGCCTGTCGTCGGCGGCATGGCGGGGCCGTGCCACCTCGCCGTCGATCGGACCGGACGCGTCCTCGTCGCCGCGAATTACCACGAGGGCTTCGTGGCGACGCTCCCGATCCTCGCTGATGGCACCCTCGGCCCGCCAAAGATCACCCGCCACGCCGGCCGGAGCATTCATCCCACGCGGCAGGAGAAGCCGCACGTGCACTCGGTCACGATCTCGCCCGACAACCGCCACGTGGTCGTCGCCGACCTCGGGACCGACCGGGTGATTTCGTATCCGCTTCAGCCCGACGGCACGCTCGGAGCGGCGGCCGCCTCGGTCGCAGCGGCCCCCGGGGCCGGTCCGCGCCACGCGGTGTTCGCCGCCGATGGAACCCGGCTCCATGTGGTCAACGAGCTCGACAACACGATCACGAGCTATGGCGGCGACGCCGCGACGGGGAAACTCTCCATGCTTGGCACGGCGCCGACGCTGCCCGCGGGGTTTTCCGGGGCCAGCACGGCGGCGGAGATCCGGCTGCATCCCTCGGGCCGCTTCGTCTACGCGTCGAACCGCGGGCACGACAGCCTCGCGGTCTTCGAGGTAACAGCGCCCGACGGCGCGCTGCGGCCCATCCAGACCCTCCCCAGCGGGGGGCGCACGCCGCGCAATTTCGCGCTCTCACCCGATGGCCGCTGGCTGGTGTGCGGGCATCAGGACACCCCGCTGCTGACCGTCTTCCAAGTCGACGAGAAGACCGGCTTGCTGACGCCAACGCCGCATACGGCCGAGGTGCCGGTCTGCATCTGCGTCGCCTTCCGCGGCTGAAGGCAGTCGCCAAACGAAGGGTCCGGGAGCCGGCATAACCGTGCCTTCTTACCGCTGTCGGCCGCGCATAAATTGCTAATCGCTGAGCGGAGGCCCTTCGCTCCGTTGACTCCCGGCGTGCCTCGCTGCCATCCTCCGGGCCTACCTCATGGTTAGCCCCAATACTCCCGAAACCCCGGGCGGCACTGAGCGATCCTCGGTCACGCCCCGATCCATCAAGGACGTCGTCATCCGACTCGCCGGAAACTCGCAGGATGGCATCCAGGCCATCGGCGGCTTCCTCGCCCGCCTCGCGGGACGCAGCGAGCAGGATGTGATGACCTACATGACGATCCCGTCGACCATCTCCGGCGGGCCCTCGATCTTCCAGGTGCGCATGGGCACCGGCGACATCCTGTCGGCCGGTGACCGCGCCGACATGCTCGTGGCGTTCTATCAGCACAGCTACGACGCCCACATCGGCTCCCTGCGACCGGGCGGAGTACTCCTCTACGACAGCGACCACGTGAAGCCCGTCGAGGGCGACAACCGCTTCACCGCCGTCGCCTGCCCGATCACCACCGGCACCATCGAGGCCGTCGGCGGCACCGCCAAGGACAAGGGCAAGAACATCTTCGTCCTCGGCCTCATCGCGCGGATCTTCGACCTCGACGTCGCGAAACTGACGACGCTCATCCGCGAGCGCTTCGGCGGGAAGAACGAGGACATCGTGCGCAACGCCCTGCTCGGCTTCGACGCCGGCTACGCGTGGCCGCAGAACAACCTCCGCGACCTGTTCTACCGATTTGAGGCCATCGACCAGGCCGTCGCCCGCTCCGGTCGGCCGCAGGTCACCCTCGATGGCAATTCCGCCATCGCCTACGGCTTCATCGCCGCGGGCGTCCGCTACGGCGCCGGCTACCCGATCACGCCATGGTCCTCCATCATGGAGACCTTGCGCACGGAGTTGCCGAAATACGGCGGCATCTTCGTGCAGTGCGAGGACGAGATCGCGTCCATCTCCACCGCCCTCGGGTTTTCCTACACTGGAAGCGTCGCCATCACCGGCAGCGCCGGACCCGGTCTCTCGCTCAAGATGGAAGCCCTGAGCTGGGCCACCATGGCCGAGCTGCCCATCGTGGTCGTCAACGTCCAGCGCGGCGGCCCCTCGACCGGCATGCCGACCAACGTCGAGCAGTCCGACCTCATGCAGGCCATCTTCGGCAGCCACGGCGACACGCCGCGCGTCGTCCTAGCCCCGAAGAACGTCGAGGACTGCTTCCATACCGCCATGGAGGCCGTCCGCATCGCTAGGGAATACTCCACTCCGGTGCTGCTCCTCACCGACCAGGGCCTCTCCTCCCGCATCGAGGCGTTCGACGAGCCCGAGCTGCCGAAGCTGATGATCGACGCCAAGGTGGACCGCTCGGAACGGCCCGCCGATTTCAAGCCCTACCCGCTCGACCGCATCACCCGCCATGCTCCGGCCGGTTCGCGCATCGCGTCGGGCAAGTACCCGACGGTCACCGGCCTCGAGCACGACGAGATGGGCCACCCGACCGGCAGCCCGAAGCTCCACGCGCAGATGAACGCCAAGCGCCGCGAGAAGATCAAGGCGCTCGCCGCCACGCTCCCGGCTCCGGAGCTTTCCGGCGACGCCGAGGGTGACGTCCTCCTCGTCACCTGGGGCTCCAACTGGGGCCCGGGCCGCGAGGCCCTCGACCGAATCCGAGACGCCGGCGTCAAGGCCGGCCACATGCACGCCCGACACGTCCACCCGCTGCCCAACGGGCTCGATGGGACATTCGCCCGCTTCCGCAAGGTCGTCGTCGCCGAGCTCAACGACGAGGGCGTGTACGGTTTCGGCCAGTTCGCGATGATGCTCCGCGCCCGCTACGCCAACCCCGCGATCGTGAGCGTCTGCAAGACCGACGGCCTTACCTTCAAGGTCAGCGAGCTGGTCGCCGGCGTCGCCCGCCACCTCGGGCACGCCGCCCTCACCGAGTCCGTCGGCACCGCGCGCGCCAGCGCCCTCGCCGCCCGCTGACCCCCCCCGCTCCTCCGCCGCCCGAATCCGGAAAACTCATGTCCTCCGCCGTTGCCACTCCTCCCGCCCCCGCGGGCGCCCCGCTCACCAAGAAGATCCTCACCGCCGACCACCCGACCTGGTGCCCCGGCTGCGGTGACTTCGCCGTCCTCGCGTCATTCTACCGCGTCCTCGAGAAGCTCCAGTACCCGCACGAGAAGATCGTGACGTTTGCCGGCATCGGCTGCTCGTCGCGCTTCCCGTACTTCGTCAACACCCACGGCGGCC
>JBBAVH010000003.1:0-271175 GCA_040397825.1 Opitutaceae bacterium | reverse complement strand
CGCACGGCTGGTGGCTGCAGCGCGGCGCCAAGATGTCCAAGAGCACCGGCAACGCGCTCAACCCGCTCGACCTGGTCGACCAGTTTGGTTCCGACGCCTTCCGGTACTTCCTGATGCGCGAGATGAACGTGGGGCAGGACAGTGACTTCACGCTCGAGCAGTTCCTTGCCCGCTACAACGGGGAGCTGGCGAACAACCTCGGCAACCTCGTGAACCGCACGCTCAACATGACGACGCGCTTCGCGGAGGGCGTCGTGCCTCCCGCCGGGGCGCCGGGTGATGCGGAGCGCGAGTTGCGCGAACTTTGGGAGCGGACTTCTGCGGAGTGCATCGCCCTGTCCGAGGGCTTCCAGTTCCACACCGCGCTCGAGCGCACGATGGCTTTCGTCGCCGCGACCAACGCCTACGTCGAGAAGCGCGCCCCTTGGAAACTCGGGAAATCGGCGGAGGCGGCCGACCGCGAACTGCTTCGCACCTCGCTTGCCACGATGGCCGAGGCGCTTCGGCTCGCCGTCGCCTTGCTGCAGCATGTGATGCCGGCCGCCGCGGGGCGGATTAACGAGGTGCTGGGACACGTCCCCGGGCCGATCTGGCGCGATGAACTTGCCTGGGGCGGTCGCCTCGCGGGGAAACGGGTCGCGGCTTCACTCGTCCTTTTCCCGCGTCCGACGCCGCCGGCGGCGGCCACGGGCGGCTGAACCGCGGGGCGGCGCAGCATGGAGATACTCCCCCTCCATCCGGCGGAGAATGCGTCTTCACCCGACGCGCTGCGTGGTTTCCTGCTGCGTTGCCGCGAGGCCGCGGCGCGAGATCGCCACGAAAAGCTGGTGAGCATATCGCTGGCCCTGCCGCCGCCCGATCCATTGGCGGTGCTCGAGCTGATCTTCGATCCCGCCGAGCCGCACTTCTACGCCGAGCGTCCTTCCATCGGCACCGCGTTAGCGGGTGCGGAGGTGGCGGTGCGGCGCGAGGCCTCCGGTCCGGGTCGCTACCGTGAGCTGCGCGACTGGAGCGAGGAGGTCCTCGCGCACACGATCGCGGTGGGCGACGTGCACGCCCCGCTGGGCGGTCCACATTTCTTCACCGCGCTCGCCTTCCGCGACGAACCGGAGTCCGGGCAGCCCTTTCCCGCCGCGACGGCGTTTGTGCCCCGCTGGCAGGTCGGGCTCGCGGGAGACACCGGCACGGCGGTGGCAAACCTCCTCGTTTCGGGGGATTCCGATGTCGACGCCCTCGCTCTCCGTGTGTGGCGCGCCCACCGGCGGCTGAGTGAACAGGGACCGGGCGAGGGGGTGGTTATCCCTTCGCGGCAGGAACCGGCGCGGTTCTCGGTACACGAGGCCGGTGATTACCGCGGTGCGGTGACGCGGGCTTTGGCGAGGATCGCAGCCGGTGAACTGGGTAAGGTGGTACTCGCGCGGGCGGTGGATCTGACCGCCGATCACCCGCTGCACCCGCTCGTTGTCTTGAACCGCCTGCGCCAACGCTTTCCCGACTGCTATTCCTTCTCCTTCAGCGCGGGCCGGGGACCGAGCTTCATCGGCTCCAGCCCGGAGCGTCTCCTGCGGGTCAGCCGCGGCGTGCTCGAGACAGAGGCGCTCGCCGGATCCGCGCGGCGGGGTGGCAGTGCGAGTGAGGACGCGGCTTTGGCTGCGGCGCTGGCCCGGAGCGACAAGGATCAGCGGGAACACGGGCAGGTGCTGGCCGACATCCGTGCGCGCCTGCAACCCCTCACGACCTCGCTCGACTCGCCGGCCGCGCCGCAGGTGCGCAGGCTGGCGAACGTCCAGCACCTCCACACGCCGGTGCGCGGCAATCTCCGCCCCGGGGCGCATCCGCTGGACGTCGTGGCCGAGCTGCATCCGACGCCGGCGGTCGGTGGGAGCCCGCGCAGTGCGGCGCTCGCGGCGATCGGCGAACTCGAGGGGTTTCCGCGCGGTCTCTACGCCGGCGCCCTCGGTTGGCTCAACGCGCGCGGTGGCGGGGAGTTCTTCGTCGGCCTACGGAGTGCGCTGATCGAGGGTAATGCCGCACGGCTGTATGCGGGCGCGGGCATCGTGGCGGGCTCCGCGCCCGAAAAGGAGTTGGCGGAAACCGACCTCAAGCTTAGGGCCATGCTCGGCGCGATCGGCGCCCCCTCGCCGTGAGCCTCTCTTTCGCACCCGACGCCCGCAACGTGAACTCCCTCTGGGCGGGGGTGCTCGTGGAGACTCTGTTACGCTGCGGGGTGGAGACGATCGTGGTGTCACCCGGTTCGCGTTCGACTCCGGTGGCGCTGGCAGCGGCGACGCACGCGGGACTGGAGGCGATCCCGGTGCTGGACGAGCGTTCCGCCGGCTTCTTCGCGCTCGGGCTGGCGCGGCAGGCGGGCCGGCCGGTCGCGTTGTTGTGCACGAGCGGCTCGGCTCCGGCGCATTACCTGCCGGCGGTGATCGAGGCGCATGAATCCGGCGTGCCGCTGATCGTGCTGTCGGCCGACCGTCCGCCCGAGCTGCGCGACTGCGCTTCGGGGCAGACGATCGACCAGGTGCGGCTCTTCGGGCACCGTGTGAATTTCTTCCATGAGGTGGCCGTGCCGGAAGCTACCGAGTCCCGGTTGCGTTACCTGCGGCAGACCGTGGCGCATGCGGTCGAAAGAGCGATGCGTCCGGGTCCGGGGCCCGTGCATCTCAACCTGCCGTTCCGTGACCCGCTGTCGCCGATTCCCGATGGCGGGGTGGCTGGAGCTCTGGCCGCGACGATCGATTGGAACCTGTTCTTCGCGCACCTTCGGCCCGCGGAGCCTTCCGCACAGGTGGTTGCGGTGCCGCCGCTGCAACCGGACGTCCACGGCGTGATCGTCGTGGGTCCGATGCAGCCGTCTGATCCCGCCGGTTTCGCCGCCGAGGTTGGCGAGATCGCGCGGCGGTTGGGCTGGCCCGTGCTGGCGGACGGAGCCTCGCCGGCGCGTTTCCACGCCGGGCGGATCCCCGGCCTGGTGAGCACCTACGATCTCATCCTGCGCAATCCGGCCGCGGCGGAGCGCCTGCGTCCGGAAGCGGTGTTCTGCATTGGAGATTGGCCCACAAGCAAGGTCCTGCGTGGTTGGCTCGAGGCGAGCGGCGCCCCGGTCTGGATGGCCGGTGGCGGAGGCGACAACCGCGACGCGCTGCACGGCCGCTCGCGCTGGATCGGAAGTTCGCTGGCGTTCATCGCGCAATCTTTGCCGCAGGCGACCGAACCCAACGGCTACGAACGCATGTGGGCGCGTCTCGAGGCGAAGGCCCGCCCGGCGCTCGATGCGCGGCTGGAATCGGAAGCGGCGCTCGTGGAGCCGAAGGCGGCTTGGCTGCTGTCACGCATGCTGCCGGCGGGCGCGGTCCTTGCCGTGGCGAGCTCGATGCCGGTGCGGGACCTGGAGTATGTCGCTTGTCCTGGCGATCGCGCGCTCACGCCGCGCTGCAACCGCGGGGCCAACGGCATCGACGGCACGCTCTCGACCGCCTGCGGACTGGCGCATGGAGCCTCGGAGCCGGTGACGCTGCTGACGGGTGACCTTGCGTTCCTGCATGACACGAACGGCCTGCTGCTCCGGCCGCGTTTGCGGGGTTCGCTCACCGTAGTGCTGATCAACAACCGCGGCGGCGGGATTTTCGAGCATCTCCCGGTGGCGGCGTTTGATCCGCCGTTCGAGGAATTCTTCGCGACGCCGCAGGATGTGGACTTCGAGGTGCTCTGTGCGGCGCATGCCGTGCCGCACACCTTGGTGCGCGATTGGAAGCACTTTTCCGAGCTGATCTCCCAGCCGGCGGCAGCCGGGATCCGCGTGCTGGAGTTGCGCACTGACCGCAAGCGGGACGCGGCGTGGCGGAAGCGGGTGTTCGCCGAATTGGCCGCGGGACTGGGCTGAGGGGCCGGGATGGCCCCGTGGGGCCCTCAGAGCTGAATGGGCAGGCCGACCTCGATGATCTGCATCGGCGGCAGGTGGTAGTAGTCGCGCGCCTGCCGGGCGTTGCGGCTCAGGAAACCGTAAAGGTGCTTCTGCCATTCCCACATGCGGGAATCGCCGCCGGTGATGACCATCTCTCGGTTGAAGTAGTAGGTGGCCTCCGAGGCACGCAGCGGCACGCCGCGTTCGCGGATGCCCTCGATGAGCGCGGTGACGTCGGGGGACTCCATGTAACCGTAGCGGGCGACCGCGCGCCAGATGCCTTCGCCGATTTCGCGAACCTCGAGGCGGGCGCCTGCAGGCACATAGGGGACTTCTTCCGTGAGGATGCTGAGCAGGACGACGGTCTCGTGGAGCACCTTGTTGGCCTTAACGTGATGGAGTAGGACGAGCGGGGTGCCCGAGGGATTTCCAGCCATGAAGACGCCGGTGCCGCGCACCCGCTTGATGTGATGGCTCGAGGCGATGCGGCAAAGTTCGTCCTCCGTGATCTCGTTCGCGTAGACGCGGCGGAAGATCTCCGACTTGCCCAATTTCCACGTCGCCATGATCGCGAGGACGCCGGCGGCGATGGCGAGCGGGAGCCAGCCGCCGTCGCGGAACTTGTGCAGGTTTGACAGGAAGAAAACCGCGTCGAGGAACAGGAACGCGCCGCACAGCGGCAGCGCGCGCCATGCCGACCAGGCCCAGGCGCGGCGCATCACGACGTAGAGGACGACGGTGGTGACGATCATGGTGCCCGTCACGGCGATGCCGTAGGCGGCGGCCAGCGACGAACTCGACTTGAAGCCGAACACCGTGGCGATCGATCCCAAGGCTAGCGCGACGTTCACGAGGGGAAGGAAGATCTGGCCGCGCTGATCGGGGTTCGTGTGCCGCACCATCAGCCGGGGAAAATATCCGAGCTGGATCGCCTGCCGCATCAGGGAGAAGGCGCCGGAGATCAGGGCCTGGCTGGCGATCACCGCCGCGATCATCGAGAGGATCAGGAGTCCGAGCCGGACCGGGCCCTCGGGGGCGATGGAAAGGAAGGGATTGGTCGCTGAGCCGCGGCCGGAAAGGAAGCAGGCGCCCTGGCCGAAGTAGTTCAACACCAGCCCGGGCAGGACCGCGCCGTACCACGCGCCCACAATCGCCCGCCGCCCGAAGTGTCCCATGTCCGCGTACAGCGCTTCCACCCCGGTGAAAGCGAGGACCACCGAGCCGAGGAGAACCGACGCCTCCGAGGGATGCTCCACGATGAGCCGCAGGCCGAGCATGGGATCGAGTGCCTTCAGCACCACGGGGTTTTCAATCACCCGCCAGAGCCCCAGGCCTCCCAGCGTGACGAACCAAACCAGCATCACCGGTCCGAAGTACCAGCCGATGACCTTGGTGCCCCGGTTCTGGAACGCGAACAGTCCCCCCAGGATGAGGCAGGCTGCCGGGACCACGATTGCGTCAGCTCCCGACCAGATCTCCTTCACACCCTCGACCGCGCTCAGGACGGTGATGGCCGGGGTGATCACCGCCTCGCCGCACAGCATGGCGGCGCCGGCAAGGACGACGAGCGTGCCGGCATTCAAGCCGATGCGGGTCGCGGGTTCGAGTCGGCCCAGGGAGAGCAGCGCAAAGATGCCGCCCTCGCCACGATTGTCGGCCCGCAGCACAAACAGGGTATACTTCACGCTCACCACGAGGATGAGTGACCAGAAGACCAGTGAGAGAACCCCGAGCACCGCTGTGCGGTGTTCCGCCGGCGGGAGCGCGTGGAGGCATTCCCGGATCGTGTAGAGGGGGCTGGTACCGATATCCCCGAAGACGACCCCGAGCGCGCCGAGGCCGAGGGCCAGTTGGGCGGCGGTGCCGCGGGGCGATTGCCCGGAACTGCTCATGGATGGCAGCGGAGTCTCGTGGAATCGTCTCTCGGTCCAAGCAGTTTCCCGACCGGCGGGAAATCAGCTTGCTTTTCCCCGGTTGGAAACCCGTCGGCGCGCGTGACAAGCCCCGCCGAAGCGACCACGCTGCGTTCGCATGATTCCCGAATGGAAGGTCGCCAAGACCTACACCGACATCCTCTACCATAAGGCCGGCGGCATCGCGAAGGTGACGATCAACCGCCCCGAGAAGCGCAATGCGTTCCGTCCGCAGACGGTCACGGAGATGATCGATGCCTTCACCGACGCCAGGGAAGACCCGGCGGTGGGCGTGGTGCTGCTCACCGGCGCGGGACCGCATGCCGACGGCAAGTACGCCTTTTGCGCGGGCGGGGACCAGAGCGTCCGCGGCCACGCCGGCTACATCGACTCCGCCGGCACGCCGCGCCTGAACGTCCTCGAGCTGCAGAAACTGATCCGCTCGATGCCCAAGGTCGTGATTGCCCTCGTGGCCGGCTACGCGATCGGCGGCGGGCACGTGCTGCACGTGGTGTGCGACCTCACGATCGCGGCCGACAACGCGATCTTCGGCCAGGTGGGCCCGCGGATGGGTAGCTTCGACGGGGGCTTCGGCTCCAGTTACCTCGCGCGGGTAGTGGGACAGAAGCGTGCCCGCGAAATCTGGTTCCTCTGCCGGCAGTACGATTCGGCGGAGGCCCTGCGCATGGGGCTGGTTAACACCGTCGTGCCCGTGGCAGCGCTCGAGGCGGAAGGCGTGAAGTGGGCGCAGGAGATCCTCGGTAAAAGTCCGCTCGCCATTCGCATGCTGAAGAGCGCCTTCAACGCGGAGCTGGATGGTCAGGCGGGGATCCAGGAACTCGCGGGTAACGCGACGATGCTCTACTACATGACGGAGGAGGCGAAGGAGTTCATGACGGCGCAGCGTGAGAAGCGCCGTCCCGCCGCCGCGCGGTTTCCTTGGCTGCCATGAGGTCCGGGGCATTTCCAGAGCCCGCTATCCGGCGGATCACCGCGCTCGTGCTCATGGTGACGACGGCATCGGGCGGCCTGATCGCCGCGGTCCCGGCCGACCCAGGGCCACCGCCGTCGTATCGGTCGGCCGATCTGCCGCGAGGGACAGACTACTTCGAGCTTCGCGGCGGGCTGGCGAACTCCTTCGCGGCCTTCACGGAGACCAAGTCAGGACGCGTGGCTTTCCTCGGCGGTTCGATCACCGCGATGTCGGGCTGGCGGGAGCGCGTGATGGCCGACCTCCAGCGTCGGTTTCCCGCCACGAAGTTCGACTTCATCGGCGCGGGGATCGGCTCGCTCGGTTCGGTGCCGCATGCGTTCCGGCTGGAGCGGGACGTGCTCGCGCGCGGGCCGGTCGACCTCCTCTTCGTCGAGGCCGCGGTCAACGATGCGAGCAACATGCCGGGCCGGCCTGATCTCATGCTGCGCGGCATGGAGGGCGTGGTCCGGCAGGCGCGGCGGGTGAACCCGCGCACCGACATCGTCCAACTGCATTTCGTCATGCCGGAACACATGGCCGAGTTTTCGGCCGGTCGCGTGCCGGAAGTGATCAACCGGCACGAGCGGGTGGCGGTGGCTTATGGAAACCCGTCGATCGATCTGGCGCGCGAGGTCACGGAGCGGATCGCGGCGGGGCAATTCACGTGGGAACGGGATTTCCGGAATCTCCACCCTTCGCCGTTTGGTCATGGCGTGTACGCCGACAGCATCGGCCGGATACTCGATGCCGCGGTCCGAGAGGCCCAGCGGCCTCGTCCGCACATGCTCCCGGCGGAGCCGTTGGATCCAGGCAGCTACTTCAACGCCCGAATGGTCGGACCCGGCGCGGCGCGGATCACGCGGGGTTTTCGGCTGGAGCCATCCTGGCGTCCGGCCGATGCGCCCAAGGGAACGCGCGCAGGGTTCGTGGACGTTCCGGCCTTGGTCGGCTCGGAACCGGGTGCGCAGTTTGAGTTCGAGATGGAGGGCAGGGGAGCGGGACTCTTCATCACCTCCGGGCCCGACGCCGGCGTGATCGAGTGGAGCGTGGACGGCGGGCCCTGGCGGAACGTCGACACCTTCACGCGCTGGAGCCGCACCCTGCACCTGCCGTGGGTGGTGATGCTGGACGACACGCTCCCGCCGGGTCGGCATGTCTTCCGGGTGCGGATCGCCGAGGGGCGGCATGCCGACAGCGCCGGCACCGCGCTGCGCGTGCAGCACCTCCTGCTCAATTGAGGGTGAAGCTCCGCGGGTGTGGCCAGCTTTCCCGTTGACCGCGCCTCCGCGTCGCCGGTTCATAACGCCATGGTTCCCAGCGTGCTGATCGTCGACGACGAGAAACACACCCGCGAGGGGCTCCAGCAGGCGCTCGCGGACACCTACGACGTGTCGGTGGCGGCGAGCGCGGACGAGGCCTTCAACCTCATGGACGCACAGTCATTCGACATTGTGCTGACGGACCTGCGGATGCCCGGAAAATCGGGCCTCAAGGTGATCGACAAGGCACTGTCGCTGCCGAACCGGCCCGCGGTGCTGATGATGACCGCCTACGGCAACATCGAGACGGCGGTGGAGGCGATGAAGCGCGGCGCGGTGGATTTTCTGACGAAGCCAGTGAACATCGAGCGCCTCGAGGTGCTGATGCAACGGGCACTGAAGACGAAGACCCTGGAGGTCGAGGTGCAGCAACTGCACGAGCGGCTCGATGAAAAGTTCCGTCTGGACGGAATCATCGGGGCTTCTGCCCCGCTGAAAGCCGTCATCGACAAGATGCGCCTCGTGGCGCCCTCCCGCGCGACCATCCTGATCGAAGGTGAGTCGGGCACGGGTAAGGAGTTGATCGCGCAGGCGGTGCACCAATCGAGTCCACGCTCGCGGGGTCCTTTCGTCGCCGTCCACTGCGCGGCGCTTTCGGAGAATCTGCTGGAGAGCGAGCTCTTCGGCCACGAGCGCGGCGCCTTCACCGGCGCGACCGAGCGGCGGCTGGGCCGCTTCGAGACGGCTGACGGAGGCACGCTGTTCCTCGATGAGATCGGCGAGATCTCACAGTCGACGCAGGTGAAGCTGCTGCGATTCCTCGAGACGAAGGCTATCGAGCGGGTGGGCGGCTCGCGCCCGATCGAGCTCGACGTCCGGCTAGTGGCGGCGACGAACCGCGATCTCGAGCGAGAAGTGCGCGAAGGGAAATTCCGCGAGGACCTGTTTTTCCGGCTCAACGTGGTGCGACTGCGGATGCCGCCGCTACGCGAACGCGCGGATGACATCCCGCTGCTGCTGGCGCACTTCATCCGGTTCTTCTCGCAGGAGAATGGCGTGTCGGCGCTGACGATCGAGCCCGGTGCGATCCGTACCCTCCAGGCCTACGCGTGGCCGGGGAATATCCGCGAGCTCCGCAACTTCTGCGAGAACGCCGTGGTCCTCCGCCGCGGCGGCAGTCTCACCGAATACGACCTTGAGCCCAGATTCCGCGGCGAAGTTGCGGCTGGCTCTGCTCCTTCCGGAGCTCCCGCCCAAACGGGCGGCGGCCCCGTGGGAAATTCGCTCTCGGTCGAGGAGAACGAGAAGCGGCTGCTGCGGGAGGCCCTGCTCAAGGCGCGGGGCAACCGTACCAAGGCCGCGGAACTCATGGGCGTGAGCCGGCGCACGTTGCATCGAAAGATCGCCCAGTGGCCCGAACTCGACGTCGTCGACCGGTGATCGCCGCCGACCGCCGCGCATGAGCCGTCCGCGGACCGCGCAGGAGTTCATCCATTGGCTCGATGCGGGGGAGGGTGCCCGTTGGCTGCGGCGCGCGGCCTTCCTGGCGCTGGCGCTGGTGCTTTCCCTTCGCGTCGGCTGGACGCAGTTCCGGGGGCCGCAGACGGAGGCAACGCTCGCCCAGCTGGAGACGGGGCGGCGGATTGCGGACGGGCAGGGCTTCGCGACCGGGGTCAATCACCCGCAGACCGCGGCCGTGCTGCATGGCCGGGGAGTCGCGTTCGATCCGTCGAAGCCCTATCCTGAACTGCACCAGTCCCCGCTCTACGCGCTGACGGTGGCTGCCGCACTGGTGTGCGTGCCGGAGAAAATCCGCGCGCGCTGGTTCGCGACACCGCCGGTCCCCCCGGATGGATTTGCGCCCGACTACCTCGTGCTTGGGTTGAATATCGTGCTGCTCTGGTTGGCCGCGTGGCGGGCGTTTTGCCTCGCGGGGAAATTATTCGGTGCGCGGGTAGCCCTGCTGGCGGCCGGCGGGATTCTCCTCTCGCAGCCGATCTGGCAAGCGACGGTGGCGCTGAACGGATCTCCACTCCTGATGCTGCTGGCGGTGGTGTTCCTCGAAGCTTGGTTGGCCCTTGATGCGTCTTTCGGAATCAGCGCTTCTCGGCGGAGGCTGGCCTTTGCGGCACTGCTTCTGGGCGGGGTAGGTGGATTGCTCTTCCTGGCGGAGTACCCGGCCGGGGTGCTTGGGCTCTTCGCTTGGGCGGTGGCGCCGGCCCTCGCGCCGCGCGGCTCGAAGTGGCTCACGGCGGTCGGCATCGGTGCCGGCATGCTGCTCATCGGCGGGCCTTGGATCGCGCGAAATCTCGCGCTCACCGGGCATCCTGTGAGTCTCGCCCGCGACGACATCGCGCTGAAGTCGGGTGATCCCACGGCCGAGCCCGCGAACCTCCGCGCCTCGTTGTCCGTGGAGTCCCCGCGCGTCGACCTGCGCAAGCTCGGTAACAAGTTGCTTTCCTCGGTGCAGGAGAGCCTGCGTGCTCGGCTTTGGTCCGGCGGTGGCATGTGGTTCACCGCATTCTTCGTGGCGGGATGGTTGTATGCCTTCCGGAGTGGTGCGGCTAACCGGTTGCGGTGGCTTTTCACAGCCGGGCTCGCGCTGACGATCGTGGTTCAGGCGGCGTGCAACTCAGGCGAGTTGGAGCGTCCGGCCGCCGTCTGGCTCGCGCCGCTTGTGATCGTTTTCGGCGCCGGCTTCGTGGGCGTGTTGCTCGCGAGCAGTGATCTGGTCGTCGGCTGGCCCCGCGCCGCGCTGGCCCTCCTGTTGGGGCTGCAGGCCCTGCCGCTGGCGCACAGCGCGCTTGAGCCGAGACGGCTCCATTTCCAGTACCCGCCATACTTTCCCGCCCTTTTCACCGGAATGCGACTTGAGCTCGAGAAGCGGAGTGCGGCCCCAAGGTTCGGGTTGATGGCCGACGTCCCGGCCGGCGTCGCCTGGTACGGCGGGACCCGGGTCTGGGCCCAGCCGCTGCGCCTCAAGGATTTCCACGCCATCACGCTCGAGCAGCCGATCGGTGGCCTACTCCTTTCCCCCCGCACGCTCGACCGTCCTTTTCTCAGCGACCTCAGCGCAAGGCCGGCCCCCGGTCCGGGGTTCCTCTCCAGCGATCGGAATCGCTTCGGCGAATGGGGCGAGATCTACGGAGGTCTGCTCACCGGTTCGCTCCCGCGTGGCTTCCCGCTGAACTCCGCGCAGAAACTTGCGGACAACCTTTATGTGCTGCTCAACCCCGCGCTCCCGCCCGCGGGGGGAAAGTAATTGCTCCGCTGGATGGGCGGAACCTAGCTTCGGTTTCGATCGGATGAACCCAGCCCTCCGCACCTTCTTTTGCCTGATCGTCGCGGCGCTGACCCAGATGCGGGCGGCCTACGCCCCGGTCCCGGAAACCGACGAAGGCAGAGACCTTGTCGTGAGGGTGAGGACCGCGATCGCGCACGACAGCAACCTGTTCGGCGCCGCCAGCGGTGCGATCGACTCCGCCGTCTACACCGTGGCTCCCGGCGTGAACTGGAACCGCTCCCTGACGGAGCGCACCTTTCTGTCTGCGTCCTACGCGCTAACCCTCGACCGGTTTGACCGCCGGCCCGGGGACAAGCTCCTCGACAGCCACGACGCCTCGCTCCGGCTCGCCCACGCGTTCTCGCAGTCGACGGTGCTGGATTTGAACAACGCCTTCATGGTCGCGCGCAACCCCGAGTCCCTCCTCGCGGGCGTCAAGGTCAACGCCGACCAGTCTTTCCTGCGCAACCAGTTCGACGGACGGTTCACCGTGCCGCTCGCACCCAAGGCCACCGGCACGGCCAAGGTCCGCTCGGCCCTCTACGAGTATCGTGATTCCGATCTATCCCGGTCTCTCGACCGGATCGAGAACCTGCTGGGCCTCGCGGCCGACTACGCGGTCCTGCCTGAGGTGAAGGCGGTCGCGGAGTACCGGCACCAGGACATCCACTACTCGAAGCTCGGCGAGCTGAAGAACAAGCGATCGGATTACGTCATGGCGGGCGCCGACTACGAACTCGCACGCAAGCTAACCGTGAGCGGGCGCGCAGGTCTTGAGTGGCGTTCCCGCCAAGGCGAGCGGAGCGCGATCGCGCCGTACGCGGAGTTTTCCGGCAAATACGCCTACGCCCAGCGGGCCTTCGTTCTGGGCGGGGTGGGGTACTCGCTCGAAGAGACGTCGGACACCGCGCGGTTCAATGACTCCCAGGCTCTGCGCGCCTTCATTACCCTGCAGCATCCGTTGACCGCTCTCATCGTCGTCTCGGGCTCCGTCAGTCTCGAGCCCTCGACCCTGCAGGGCCGCCGGGGGCAGGCCGACGTCAGCGAGACGACGGTGCGCACGGGGGTGACGCTTTCCTACCTTCCCACACCGAAGTGGCTGCTGGCCGCCAGCGTAGACCTCGACCGGGCTGACTCCGACGACGCGGTGCGCAACCTCCGCCGGACGCGCGTTTCGGTGAACGCCACGCGTTCGTTCTGAGCGGCGTGGTGACGACCCGGGCTGACATGGAGGCGCCGACCGAGACCCAGCAGACGGCATCCCTTGCGGATTTCCTGCAGATCCTGCGGCAGCGGAGGGCGCTCATCGCGCTCCTGCTGTCTCTCGTGGTCGTAACCACGGCTGCGGTCACCGCGTTCCTGCCCCGCTGGTACCTGGCCACCACGAAGGTGCGGGTGGAAAAGCCGGAAGGTGAGGTGAAGCTGTTCCAAGCCCAGGGCGGCGGGGGCTACGATCCCTATTTCTTGCAGGACCAGTTCCGCATCATGCAGTCGGAAAAGGTGCTCTATCCCGTGATCGAGCGCCTTGGACTGAATGCGCGCCTGGCGCCGCTCCTCGGCGCCACCGCCCCGCTTCCCTCGGCCATCACCTACCGTTACCTCGTCGAGACGATGTTGCGGGTCGAGTCGCAGCGGAGTTCCTCCCTGATCGAGATCAACGTCTTCTCCCAGGATCCCCGCCTCGGCGCCGACATCGCGAACGAAATCGCCCGCACCTACTCGGCGGACCGGATCGCGGTCGCCACTTCCGACCAAAGCGAGGGCCTCGCGCAGCTCCGCAAGGAACTCGGCGCCCAGGAGTCCGTGGTTTCGCGCCAGCGCGACGCGGTCGAGAAGCTCCGCAAGGACCTCAACATCTCCGGAGTCGACCTCAATGCGCGCTATTCCGACATGGAGATCGAGACCCTGCGGCAGATGCAGAACACCCTGATCGCGCTCAGCGTCGACGCCATCGGCCGCAAGACCCGCTGGGAACGGTTCCGCTCCATCGCCGCGGCCGAACGCGTGAGCCTCGTCAACTCCGAGCTGATCCCGGACCAGAACATCCAGAACCTCCTGCAGGCCTACCTCGTCGCCGACCAGAAGGTGACGCAGCTCAAGTCCCGCCTCGGCGAGGCCCATCCGGACCTCGTAGCCGCGGTCGACGCCCGCCTGAAGATCCGGGAGCAGCTCGACGCCCAGCTCCAGGGTTACGAGAACTCCCTCGAGATCGCGCACAAGGAGGCCGAGGCCCGCGTCGCGGAGCTCCGGCGCCAGCTGTCGCAGGCGAAGGTCGATCAGATCCTCTCGGCCCGGGATCGCATGCGGCCCTTCGAGGAGGCCGCGCAGAAACTGGATGACGAGCAACGGCTGCTCACGACGCTGAAGCTCACGCTGCGCCAGCGGGAGATCGATTTCCAGGTCCCCAAGAAGACGATCGAGATCCTGAACACCGCGGAACCCGCCCGTGCCCCCAGCCGGCCGAGCTGGCCCCTCAACCTCACGCTTGCCTGCCTCTTCGGGGCGGTCTTCGCGGTCGGAGTCGCGGTCATGCTCGAGTATTTCGACACGAGCTTCCGCTCGGTCGCGGAGGTCGAGGCCCGCTTGCGGTTGCCGGTCCTCGGGGTCGTGCCGTTCCAGTCAGCGGACGCGCCAGCTACGGACGATCCCGCGTCCTTGGAGCCGTTCCGCGTGCTCCACACCAACCTGAACCTGACCCTGCCGCGGCGCGACCTGCACGCGCTCGTGATCCTCTCAGCCGGTCCGGGCGAGGGAAAGTCTACCACCCTCGGCCGCCTGGCCCGCCTCATGGCCGGCAACGGGGAGCGGATCCTCCTGATCGATTCCGACCTGCGCCGCCCCACGCAGCATCGCCTGCTCGGTCGGTCGCGTCAGCCGGGCCTTTCCGAGCTGCTCGCCGCCAAGGCCGACCTCGGTGATGTCGTGCAAAAGGATGTGGCGCCGGGACTCGATTTCATGCCGGCTGGTGGGCTGCCGGGCTTCACCCTCAGCCTCGTGCATGTGGCGCGGCTCCGCGAGCTGATCGCCGGTCTGCGCGGCCGTTACGACAAGGTCTTGTTCGACTCACCGCCGATCATCGGCGTGAGCGATGCCAGCGTGCTGGCCAGCGTGGTGGATGGCGCGGTCCTTTTGATCCAGCATCGGAGGAACCCGCGCGCGATGGTGCAACGGGCGCGTCAGATCGTCGAGGAGCGGAAGACCCCTCTCGTCGGCGTGGTGCTCAACCGGGTTCCCCCTGATGCCGGCGAGGACTACGGTTACTACACGCGTAACTACGACTACTACGCCGCCCGGACCCGCTCCGGCGGTAGTCAGCGGACGCCGGTCTCGGATTCCGCCTCCCCCGTGCCGCCTGACCGGCTTCGCCTTCGCGAGGATGATCGGGGCTGATGGTCTTATGTTGTCCTCCGCGGCTTGCGGATGAAGGGGCGGCGCGGTCCCTTGTGACGTGCCGATGAACAAGAACGAGATATCCGGAGCCCTTGCCGAGATCGCCACGCTGCTGGAGCTGAAGGGGGAGAACCCCTTCAAGATCCGCGCCTACCAGTCGGGTGCGCGCGCTCTGGAGGGCGTGGAGGAGGGGGAGCTTTCCCGTCTCGTTGATGCCGGTGAGCTTCAGTCGGTGAAGGGGATCGGAGAGGCGCTGGCCCAGAAAATCTCCGAGCTGCGGCTCACGGGGCGGCTGGAGTTCCTCGACAAGCTGCGGGCCTCGGTGCCGCCGGGGCTGGTGGAGATGCTGCAGATCCCCGGTCTTGGCCCGAAGAAGATCCTGGCCCTGCACAGTCAGCTCGGGATCACCGATATCGCGGCCCTTGCGGCGGCCTGCACTGAGGGTCGCGTCGCCACCTTGTCCGGTTTCGGTGAAAAGACGCAGGAAAAAATCCTCGCCGGCATCCGCAACCGCGAGGCCTACGCGAAGCGCCACCTCTGGTGGGAGGCGGCGGAGATCGCTGGTCCGATCGTGGCCGGCCTCCGCGCGCTTCCACAGGTGAAGCGCTGCGAGGCGGCGGGCAGCCTGCGCCGCGGGCTCGAGACGGTGGGTGACCTCGATTTCATCGTGGCAGCCGAGGAGTCCGCGCCCGTCGTGGCCTGGTTCATCGCGCAGCCGGGCGTGCAGGAGGTCACCGCCCAGGGCGGAACCAAGGCGAGCGTGCGGTTCGCGGGTGGGTTGCAGGCTGATCTGCGCATCGTTCCAGAGGCCCAATTCGCGTTCGCACTGCACCACTTCACCGGTTCCAAGCAGCACAACGTGGAGATGCGGCAGCGGGCGCTCGCGCGGGGCTTCAGTCTCAGCGAGTGGGGGCTGTCGGCGACGGGAGAGGCTTCAGCGGCAGCTCCGATTCCAACGGTGTTTGAGGAGAGGGATCTTTTCGCCGCGCTGGGACTCGCCTTTGTGCCGCCCGAATTGCGCGAGGGTCTCGGCGAGATCGAGGCCGCGGAACGTGGACCGTTACCGCGCCTGATCGAGGCCGGCGACATCCGCGGCGCGTTCCACAACCACACCCATGCCTCCGACGGCGGCAACACGCTCGCCGAGATGACCGCCGCGGCGCAGGAGCTCGGCTGGGAGTACCTGGGCATCGCCGACCATTCGAAGGCGAGCTTCCAGGCCAACGGGCTCAATGAGGAGCGCTTGCTCCGTCAGGTTGAGGAGATCCGGGTCCTGAATGCGTCGGGTCGGTTTCGCACCAAGGTCCTGGCGGGCGTGGAATGCGACATCCTCGTCGACGGACGGCTCGACCTCGATGACGCCGCGCTGGCGGCGCTGGATTACGTCGTGGTTTCCGTCCACGGAGGGTTCGCGCAGGACGAGGCCGTGATGACGGCCCGCATCATCCGTGCCCTCGAGCATCCAAGCGTGACGATGCTCGGACACCTCACGGGTCGTCTGCTGCTGCGGCGCGAGGGCTACCAGGTCGACGCGGGCAAGGTCATCGACGCCGCGATCGAGCACGGCGTGGTGATCGAGCTGAACGCGAGTCCGTGGCGCCTCGACATGGATTGGCGCCACTGGCGCAAGGCCGCGGAGCGCGGGTTGCTCTGCGCGATCAACCCCGATGCCCATGACATCGTCGGCCTCGGCCACGTGCGCGCGGGTGTGAATGTCGCCCGCAAGGGATGGCTGGAGCCGCGTCACGTGATCACGACGTGGCCCTTGGCGAAGGTGGAGGGTTGGCTCGCGGCCCGGCGTCGCGGCCGCGGCTAGTTCGTAGTGACCCCGCTTCGGGCCGGGGCGCGGGGAATGCGGAGGGTGTTCCCGCGCCGACCAATCAGGACTCGACTCGCGGATGACCGCGGGCAGGGTCGCCCCATGGCCAAGTCCTCGCGCATGACATTGTGCTCCTTCTGCGGAAAGTCGCAGGCGGAGGTGCGTAAGATCATCGCGGGTCCCGGGGTCTACATCTGCGATTCCTGCGTCGGCGTCTGCAAGACGATCATCGACCGCGAGGTGAAGACGCCGGCGGTCGACGCGCGGCCGGCGTTCCGCCTGATCAAGCCCGGCGAGATCAAGAAGTCGCTCGACGAGCACGTGATCGGGCAGGATCACGCGAAGAAGGTGCTCTCGGTCGCGGTCTACAACCATTACAAGCGCCTCATGTTCGAGGGCGCCCACGCGAAGGAGCCGGGCACGCTCGCCCCCGAGTTCAACGACGTCGAGGTCGAGAAGAGCAACATCCTCCTCGTCGGCCCCACCGGTTCGGGCAAGACGTTGCTCGCACGCTCCCTCGCGCGCATCCTCGACGTGCCGTTCGCGATCTCCGACGCCACCACGCTCACTGAGGCCGGCTACGTGGGCGAGGACGTCGAGAACGTGGTCCTTCGCCTCCTGCAGGCCGCGAACTTCGACGTGAAGAAGGCCGAGTGCGGGATCGTCTACATCGACGAGATCGATAAGATCGGCCGCAAGACGGAGAATGTTTCCATCACCCGCGACGTCTCGGGCGAGGGCGTGCAGCAGGCCCTGCTCAAGATTCTCGAGGGCACGACGTGCAACGTCCCGCCCCAGGGCGGCCGCAAGCATCCGAACCAGGAATACGTCCAGATCAACACGTCCAACATCCTCTTCATCTGCGGCGGCGCCTTCGTCGGGCTCGACGGGATCGTCCAGCGGAGGCTCGGCACCCGCAGCCTCGGCTTCGGCTCGATTCGCGCCCAGCATGAGGAGGCGCTCGATCCCGAGCGCATGATGAAGTCCCTCGCCCCGGAGGACTTGATCCGGTTCGGCATGATCCCGGAGTTCATTGGGCGCCTGCCTGTGGTTTCCGTTCTCGACCAGCTCCAGGTGGCCGACCTCGAGAAAATCCTCCTGCGCACCCGGAACGCGATGGTGAAGCAGTATTCGAAGCTCTTCGCGATGGACGGCGTGCGACTCAAGTTCACCCCCGACGCGGTGAAGGCCGTCGCCCAGAAGGCCATCGAGCTCAAGACCGGCGCCCGGGCCCTCCGCGCCATCATGGAGAACCTCATGCTCGAGGTCATGTTCGAGCTTCCCCACCGCGACGATGTCGGTGAGGTCGTGATCGACGCCGCAGTTGTCGCCGGTCGCCGCAAGCCTTCGTTGCGCTCCGTCTCCAAGTCCGCCGTCAGCCGGCAGGACGCAGCCTGAGGTTCACCAGCCCCCGCCGGGGCTTATTCCACCGCCCCGCGGGCACTACCAGTGCAGGTAGTCGCCCTTTTCGACGCCCTTGGCGAACTCGACGAGCAGTTGCACGCAGCGTTCGACGTCCTCGAGGTCAACGACCTCGCTGGGGGTGTGCATGTAGCGGAGGGGGATGCTGACCAATCCGGTCGCGACGCCACCGCGGCCCATCTGGATCGCGCGGGCGTCGGTTCCGGTCGGGCGCGGATCGGCCTCGATCTGGTGCGGCAGGCCAAGCCGCTTCGCGGCGGCGATCAACCGGGTGAAGACCTTGGGGTTGATGTTGGCGCCGCGGCAGATGATCGGACCGCCGCCGAGTTTCGTCTCGCCGAACTTCCGGTTGTCGCAGTCGGGGTGGTCGGTCGCATGCGCGACGTCGACGGCGATGGCGATGTGGGGATTCACGAGGTAGGCTGACGTCGTGGCGCCGCGGACACCGATCTCCTCCTGCGTCGTCGCGACGCTCACCACTTTCGCGGCGGTTTTTTTCTTCTCGCGAGAGAGTCGGATGAGGGCCTCGCCGACGACGTAGGCGCCGACCTTGTTGTCGAACGCGCGGGCGGTGCCGATGCTGCCGTTGATGAGCTCTAGCTCGTGGTCGTAGGTCGCCACGTCGCCGATGCTCACCCGCGCGAGGGCGTCGGCCTTGTCGCGCGCGCCGATGTCGATCCAGATCTCGTGCTTCTTCGGGACCTTCTTCCGATCCTCGTCGTCCATCAGGTGGATGGCGCGCTTGCCGGTGACGCCCTTGACGATGCCTGCCGTGGTCTGGATGAGGACGCGGCGGCCAGAGATCACGCTGAGGTCGTGGCCGCCGATCGTGTCGAAGTAGAGGTAGCCGTGGTTGTTGACGTAGGTGATGATGAGACCGAGCTCATCCATGTGGCCGGCGAACATGAGGACCGGGTCGCCCTTGGGGTTGAGCGTGGCGATGCGGTTGCCGAGGGCGTCGTTCGCGTACGCGTCTGCCGCCGGCTTCACGTGGCGGTCGAAGACGGCCTGCGCCTCGGCCTCGTAGCCGGAGGGCGAGCGGGCGTGGAGCAGTTCGGAAAGGAAGGCGGGAACCTGGTAGGAGGCCATGCCGTCACCGGAACCCGAAACGAAACTCCGCGCAAAGCGCAAAATTCCTTGGCCGCCGCCAGCGCTCGGCCACGCTCCTCCGCTTCGTGCCGGCTTTCGTCACTTTGACTTCATGACCATCTATCCCGCCATCGACATCAAGGGAGGCCGCTGCGTGCGCCTGCTGCAGGGCCGCGCCGACCAGGAGACCGTCTACGGCGAGGATCCCGCCGCGGTGGCGGCGGAGTTTCGTGCCGCGGGCAGCGCTTGGGTGCACGTGGTGGACCTCGACGGAGCGTTCGCCGGGGAGCCGCGCAACCTCGAGGTGGTGCGGCGGATCGCCGATCTCGGCCTTAAGGTGCAGCTGGGCGGGGGGCTGCGGAACCGGGTCACCGTGGAGCGCGCCTTGGGTTTCGGGGTGAGCCGCGTCGTGATCGGCACGCGTGCCGCGGAGAGTGAGGCCTTCGTTGGCGAACTCGTGCAGGCCTTCGGCGCCCGGATCGCGGTTGGCATCGACGCGAAGGACGGCCGCGTCGCCGTTAAGGGCTGGGTCGACACCTCTCCGCTCGGTGCGATCGAGTTGGCCCGCCGGATGGACGCCCTCGGCGTCGGCACAATCATCCATACCGATATCGGCACCGATGGCATGCTCACGGGCCCGAATTTCGCGGCGCAGGAGGCGATGCTCGCAGCCGGACGATTCGGCGTGATCGCGAGCGGCGGCGTCAGCCGGCGGGAGGACGTGGTCCAATTGGCGCAGCTCGCGCAGCGTCACTCCAATTTGGACGGCGTCATCGTCGGCAAGGCGCTTTACGAGAAGCGCGTCAGCCTGCCGGACCTGCTTTCTCTCGCGCGCTAAGCGCGCTGCGCGCCGATCTGGTCGGCGATTTCCTCCAGCGGGTAGGTGATGATCTCCGCGAGGGTGGGGTGGTACCACGGGGCGCACAGCAGGTCGTGGACGGTCGCGCGCAGCGCGAGGGGACCGGTGAGCACGTGGATCAATTCGCCGGCGTCCTTGCCGACGACCTCGGCCCCAAGGAGGCGGCCACGTCGCGGCTCGGCGAAGAGACGCACGAAGCCGTGGTTCGCCTCCATCAGGATCGACTTCCCGTGGTCGTTGAACGGGTAGCTCGCCTCGAGGAAGGGCACACCCTTATCGCGGAGCTGGCGGCCGGTCAGGCCCAAGGTGGCAAGCTGTGGATCGGTGAAGACGACGTTCAGCAGGAGCGAATAGTCGACCGGTTTGAGCCCGCGGCGCCCGGCCGCGTGGCGGGCGGCTAGTTCCGCCTGCTGGATGGCGACGTGTACGATCTCGACCGGACCCGCGCAATCGCCGGCCGCGTAGATGTGTGGCTGGTTCGTCTGCTGCCAGCGGTTCGTCTGGATGCGTCCGTCGGCCAAGGTGCGGATCCCGGCCGCCCCGAGGGATAGCGGATCTGTGTTGGGCCGACGGCCAAGCGCGTTGAACAAGTGGGCCGCACGGCGGACGACGCGGCTGCCTTCGTGCTCGAAGGTCACGCTGAAGCCGCGTTGGCCGCGGGAAACTTTGAGGAGCTTTGTGCCCGTGAGAATCTCGATGCCCTCGGCTGTCAGCGCGGCGCGGACGGCCTCGGCCGCTTCGGGAGAATGGTCGCGGAGCAGTTGGTCGCTTCGCTGGATCAGGGTTACGCGCGACCCGATGCGGCTCAGGAACTGGGCGAGCTCGCAGGCGACGATGCCGCCGCCTAGGACGATTACGCTCGGCGGGACGAAATCGAGGTCGAGTACCTCATCGCTGGTCCATGCTCCTGCGTCAGCCAAGCCGGGCACGGGCGGTGTCGCGACGACCGACCCGGTTCCGATCAAAATGTGCCGGCCGCGGATGCGACCGCCGTCGGACAGCTCGAGCGTGTGGGCGTCGGCGAGCCGCGCGTGAGCGCGGATCAGGTCGAACTTTCCGGCATGAAGCGCCTTTTCGCGGTAGTTGGCAAAGTCGGCAATGATGCGCCGCTTCCGCTTCTGCATCGCGGCGAGGTCGGCGCGGGCCGACGGTATGCGCAGTCCGAAGGTCTTTCCATGCTGCGCCAAATGGAGCACCTCTGCCATGTAGAGGAGGGTCTTCGACGGCATGCAGCCGCGCAGGATGCAGAGCCCGCCGAGCTCCTTCGCACCGTCGACGACGGCGGTCTTCATCCCCAGCCCCGCCGCAACGCGCGCGGCGTTAAACCCCGCGCTGCCCCCGCCGATGGCGATGAAGTCGTAGGTTTTCAAAGGGACCGTTGTTGCGCTTTGTGACGAAACTTCCGGCGGAGTGATTCGTTTGGAGCCTCGATGGTTCGGTAAAAAATGGCCGCAACTCCAACTGCTAGAACCGTGCCTGCAGCCGGCACCCACATGAATGTCCAATCGTCCTGTCGGCACATCCGAGTCATGAGATTACGAAATCTTCCTGCCACCGGTACATGGGTGAGATACAACGAGTAGGAGATTGTGCCCAACCACGATAGCCAACCGAGAGAGCGGATTTTGGTGACGCTGTCGTCCATCGCATGAAGGACGGTTAGGGCGTAGGCGGTGAGCACGGCAGCCGTGATTCCTAGATCAATCCGTCCAAGCTCCCCTACCATGAAGAGGAGAGTGCCAGTGGCGAGAGTCGACCATGATACGAGAGGAATCAGCCTGCGTTTGGTGGCGAGCAGCACCCAGACCGCTATGCCGAGCGCGAAGTGAGGCCAGAGGGCGATTGGGCCCGGTGTGAGCCATGCTGGAGCCACGAAAGCCCAAAGCGCCAGTAGTCCTGCAAGGATGATACCGACGCTGCGTCTCGTCAGGGATCGGGTGACTTGGAAGATGAGGGCGGCGATGAGGTAGAATCCAATCTCGTAGCTCAACGTCCAGGCAACCAGCAGGTAGCCGCTCATCCCGAACCAAGGCTCCAAGGCAAGAAAGGCTGCGGCCGCTTCGACTACAGAACTAGGGAGCGCTCCGGGCGATGTCGGGCTCCCGAAGACTGGCAATTTGTTGAAAGCGGTACCCAAGATGCCGATTGTGGCCGTCAGAAAAAGAGCCGCCCAGTAGGGCGGGAAAATGCGCCACAAACGGTCGCCGATGAAGGCAGCCGGGCCAGCCTCGCGCTTCAAATCTTCTGATAGTCGTGCGGCGATGCAGTATCCGCTGATCACAAAAAACACGTGAACCCCGAGCCATCCATGCATCAGGAATGCCCCTATGGGACTAGGAAGGAGCTTCGGATGCGCTTCGATCCATGGGCCGAATGAATGAAAAAGCGTCACCCAGAGCGCTGCGAATCCCCTCCAAAGGTCGAGGCTGCGGTAATTTCCTCTCCTGTCCGCTTGCTTCACCGTCCCTTGCCTCCAAGCACGGTGTGCACGGTCTTCAGCACGATCGCGGCGTCGAGTGTGAACGAGAAGTGGCGGATGTAGTAGAGGTCGTACTCCAGCTTCCGTGCGGCGTCCTCAAGGCTGGCGCCGTAGGGGTAGTTCACCTGGGCCCACCCGGTGATGCCGGGTTTTACGAGATGGCGGAAGTGATAGCACGGGATCTCGCGTTCGTAGGTTTCGACCAGCCGCTCCCATTCTGCCCGGGGGCCGATCAGGCTCATGTCGCCGCGGAACACGTTCCAAAGCTGCGGCAATTCGTCGAGGCGGCTGTTGCGCAGAAAGGCGCCTACGCGCGTGATCCGCTTGTCACCGGGCTGGGTGTATAGTGAGCCGCCTTCCGCCACGCGCATTGTCCGCAGCTTGAAGAGGCGGAAGCGTCGTTGGTTCAAACCCACGCGGTTTTGGGCGAAGAATGCAGGACCGCCGTCCTCAAGGCGGATCGCCACCATGGCGGCGGCGATGAGCGGCGCCGCGGCGAGGAGCCCGACGGTGGAGAGCACCACGTCGCTGAGGCGCTTCAGGTGCACGTAAACCGGTTCCCGCGCCACTTTGAACCCTTCTTGGAACAACCAGGTCGGGTTGATGCGGTAGAGTGGAATGCGCCGCCAGTACTCCTGATAGAATAACTCCAGCGTCAGCGTGGGCACGCCCGAAAAATGTAAATCCGACAACTGGCGGGAGTCGGCCTCGCTGAGTCCGGTGGCGGACTCGCGGACTACGATTGCCTCCAAGTGACGACCTTCGCGCGCGATCTCCGCAAGGCGATCGCCGAGGGGGAGGGGGCTTCCCGAGCCAGAGGAGGCCGTGTGCAGCGGATGCAGGCGGAGCCCGAGGCCGTTGCGGTCGCACTCGCCGGAAAAGGTGCGGAAACTCGCCTCATCGCCGATGAACAGCAGGCTGCGCGCCTCGCGGCGCCGCAGGCGGCGCAGGTAAAGGCTGCGACGGTAACCGAGCGAGATGGCGGCGTAGCCGGTCATGGCCAGCGCGGTGACCAAACGGCTGGTTTGCAGCGCATATCCTCCGCTCGCCACGGCGTGGGTGATGAGCAGCACGAACAACGTGGCTCCGGCGAACGCGACGAGGTGCTGGCTGGCGTAGTCGACGCTCAGCATGTCTCCGCGAGGGTTGTAGCCGTCGACGAGGTACAGGGCGATCAGCGTCACCGCGAGGGGAGGGAGCAGAGCGGCGAGCACGGGTTCCCCGACGCCGCGCAGCATGAACGCGAGGTTGAAGACGCCCACGCCGCAGGCCACGTCTAGCAGCAGCAGGGTGAACGTCGTGTAGCGGCGGCGCATCAGGGGGAGGGTTGCAGGCCCGACGTGCCCGGCAAGCGTGCCGTCGGCGCATCGTGACGTCCGTCCAGTTGGCGAAGAATTTCGCTCCAGCGCGAAACCGCGGCCGCCGCGGTGTGACGGGCGGCGAAAGCATGCGCCGCCGATGCGTAGCCTTCCCAGCGTCGAGCCTCGGAGGCGAGTTCGCGGACTGCCTTTGCCGCGGCCGACATCGCCCCGCGCTCCGCGGTCAACCCCAGTCCATTTTCCCGTACCACCTGGGCGACTTCGCATTTTTCGGGACCGATGAACAGCAGGGGTCTTCCGGCCGCCGTGATTCCGTAAAGCTTGCTGGGGAATACCAGTCGCTCGCAGCCGGGGAGCAGCGTCACGAGGTGCAGGTCCGCCACCGCGAGGCTTTCCGATAACTGCTCGCGGGGCTGCGGCGGGAGAAACCGTACGTTTGTCAGCTGCCTTTCCTCCGCGTTGCGGCGAAGGTCGGCCTCGCCCGCTCCTGAGCCAATGATCAGCACCGTGAAGTTTGGGACGTCCCGCAGCTCGTGCGCGAGGTCGAGCACCGGCGGCAGGTCATGCACGCGCCCGAGGTTACCCGAATAGGCGATGACGAACTTCCCCTGCAGTCCCCACGTCTTTCTTAACTCCGCTGGCTCGCCGCGTGGCAGAGCGCGGATTCCAGCGGGAGCCCAGTTGGGCGACGCGAGTAGTCGTTCCGCCGGGACGCATGCTTCGGCCAGCACGGCGGCCATGTCGGTGCCCAAGGGCACGCACGCCTTGGCCCGTCGCCAGAAAACGTTCCGTAATCCGGATAACACGCCGACCCACCGGTGGCGGGTGAGCGTGGCGGCGATTTCCGGGTAGATGTCCTGCACCCAATGGACGAGGAGGGCGCCTCGCAGCGACGCTGCCGCTCCGGCGGTGACGCCGATCAAGGGCGGGTCGGTCATCACGACCACGACGTCGCCCCGCCGAGCCCGTCGCAGCACGGCGAACGCCGCCGCGGCGTGGAAGAGCACAAACGCCGCGAGCTTGGCCGCGCGGGACCGCGGTTGCTGGATCACTCGCCGGATGGAAACGCCCGCGCGTAACTCTTCAGCTGCGACACCCGGCCGGTGTGCCGCCGTGATCACCACGACCTCGTGTCCCGCCGCGGCCAGCCCCTCCGCCAGATCTGTCAGCAACTGTCCTGTCGCCGGCGTCTCCGACCAATAGAAGCGGTTGACGAAGAGGACTCTCACCGGTCGCTCCGATCCGCCGCGTTTGACCGCCGTTGCCGGCTGATCTCCTCCGCGATGAAGCCTTCGTAACGAGCCAGCAAACGGCAGTACTCAAACCCGGCGGCTCCGTCGAGGAACCCTCGCCGCCACCCGAATTGATAGAGAAACCGCAGCAGCGGGCGGGCGGGCAGGTGAAAACTCAGACGCTTGATGGCCCGGCGGCGGCTCAAGGCGTCCCGGCCGAAAAGCCCGCGCCAGGACGACTTCGCGCTGGCGCCGAGGTGGGCGGCAGCCTCGGCGCGTGCGTACCGGCGATGTTTTCCCAGCCATTCCTCGGTTCCGCCCGACGAAAGATCATGCAGGTAGCCCTCCTTCAGCCAGTCCATGCGCGTGCCGGGACGTTCGCGCTGACCGTGGCCGACTTCGACGAACTCAAAATCTGGAATTCGGGTAAACCGCGCCTGGTAAGCCGGAAAATCCGTGCAGCGGGGAATCCAGCGGCCGCACCATAGCATGCGGGGGGCGACGTAGAAACCGTCCACGTCTTCGCGGAGAGCTGCCTGCCCGCACTCGGAAATCAGGGCCGGAGTGAAGCGTTCGTCGGCGTCCAGGTGAAACACCCACCGATGACGAAAGCGGATTTCCCGCTGCGCGAAGTTCCGCTGGTCGGCGAACGTGTCGAACGCGCGGTGAAAGGTCCGGGCGCCGGCGGCGCGCGCGATCGCGAGGGTTTGGTCGGAGGAACCCGAATCGAGGATCACCACGTCATCGCAACCCGCGACGGACTCGAGGCAGGCGGGTAGGTCTTTCTCCTCGTTGAGGGTGAGGATCAGGACTGAGAACGGGGCGCCGGCGGATGTCACGAGGACTCAGGCTGCCGTTGTTGGTGGCTGGAATCCTCCGGAGCAGCCTCTCGGGATCGCGCGTAGGCCAGTCCAGCGAAGAAGAGCACCCACCACACCAGCACGTTGGCACGGTTGCCGAACGGGAATTCGATCAGGGCGTAGCCGACAACGATCGCGAGCCCCGCCAAGAGGTAGCCGGTTATCAGGGACCTCGCGATGCTCCGTCGGCACAGCCAAAGAGGAGTTGCGACGCATGCCGCGAGCAGCGCCGTGCCAATGAAGCCGTGCTCGGCCAGCGCCTGCAGCCAGTCGTTGTGGGCGTCGTTGTAGAAAACCGGTAGCCGGTCCGGTGATTTCCGGGTGTTGTAGAAGCCGTAGAAGATGTGGGGGTAGGAGGACATTCCCCAGCCGAACAGCGGCTTATCGCGCGCCATCCGCCACGTGTTGTGGTAGAGCAAGGAGCGGTCTCCGACGCCGCCCATCGCCTGCATCTCAGCGATCTGGCTGCGGCTCGTCGCAAGGCGGTCGAGAATGGTGCTGCTCCCCACGAACCACGCACTTCCGATTATTCCCAACCAAAGCACCGCGAGCAGCAGAAACGGCGGCAGCATGCCGAGTCCGCGTTCTCGCCTCCGTCGCGCCGCATGCACCGTGGTATGAATCGAAGCCGCGGCCAGCAGACCAAGTCCCAGAAGCGTGCAACTCCGCGAGCCGCTCAGCGGCAGCGTGACCGCGACCAGCAGCACGCAGAAGGTCACGAACGCGAGCGGTCCTTGGAAAATATCCCTCGATTGGATCGTGCGCACGTAGTGCCAGCCCAGCCCCAGAATCAGGGCCAGCATGAGCACGCTGAACGCCCCCCAGTGGTTATGATAGACAAACGTCGCGAAGTAGCGGGGCTGCGGCACGGCAACTGCACCGAAGTAGATGCCGGAGGAACCCGATAGTTTCTGCAGGGTGCCCAGCACGGCGAGTACTACGGCGTTGAAGGCGAGGAGCAGCAGAAGGCCGCGTAAGGTGCGGCCGCGGCGGACGAAAAGCAGGAGATTGCATGCCGACAGCCATACGGCGGCGAAATACCACAAGGCTTGCCGTCCTAACTCTGGTCGGGCCGACGAAGGGAACCAGTGCGAGACTTCGGTCAGCGCGAGCATGTTGCCGCCGCTGGCGGGTATCTCGCGCAGCGAGGGTTGCAGGCCACCGGCCAGTACCAGAGAACAGAATCCAAGGAAGGGTAACAGGCAGGGCCAGAGCACCGAGCGGGTCGTGCGCCAGAAGGCTTCCCGAGTCAGCCCAATGAGGGTGATCAGCGCCCCGGCGCTCGCGAGCACGGTAAGGGGCACCCGCACCATTTCCGCCTGCCCGCCGAACGCCCACGTCACGGCGAGCACCAGCAAGCCGACGTGCGCGACCGTGGCGCCTTCGAGCCAGTCGAGGACCGGCGGTTCCGGTTCCCGGAACGGTTTGGCAGAGAATCGAGGAGGCTCGTTCAAGGGGACTTCTTCACGCCTTCAGCAGAGTCTTGTGGCGACACGCGCTGGAGGCGTGCTCCGAGCTTTGGAAGTCGGTGTAAAGCTGAGGAGAGGAGACATTATTTTTGACTACGCGCGCGCTTCGGAAGCGAGCGATCGACGCAATTCCGCATAAAAACCGAGTAGCTTGGAGGCCGACGTCTCCCAGGAAAAGTTTTCCAGAACCCAGATTCGCGATTGTTCGCCGCGGTTCCGCAGTTCCGCCGCGTGGCACGCGAGGGCCGCGCTGAGGGCAGTGGGATAGGTCGGCCACGGTACACACCAACCAAAGCCTTGCGCATTAACCTTGCTCCAAGGCGTCGTGTCCGTGACGACGACCGGCAGACCAGCGGCCATGGCTTCCGCGATCGATAGGCCGAAATTTTCGTCGTGGGACGGCAGCAGGAAAAGGGACGCACATACGTAAGGGGCCGGCGCCGCCGTGCCATCGTGGACAGTTGCCCTGGATTGGAGTCCGAGCGCGCTGATTCGGGCCGAAACCTCGGCCACGGAGTATTCCTCAGGTATCCCCACGATGAGCAGGCGCCAGTCCGGCGGTGAGAGTTGCGCCCACAGTTCGAGCAGCTCCATCAGCCGCTTCTTGCGGTGCAGGCGGGAGTAGAAGAGCGCCACGCGGCCGTTTTCTGGCGTCGGGATGCGCGCTTTCCAGTGCTCGCGGGCGGCAGCCGTCGCTTCCGCGGAGGGAGCGTCTACGCCGTTCGGCGCCACGCAGACGGGATGGTGGAAACCCAAGGCGGCTATGTCGCGCGCCTCCTGCTCACTCGTGGCGTGCCAGCCGTTGACGGCCTCGAGGGCGCCGGGATGCAGCAGGCGGGCGGCGAGGGCTTTCCTGAAGCGATGATGGTTCCAAGCCCACGGGCTCATCATCCCGCGGGGCGAAAGTACGAGCGGGGCCCTGTTCGCGCGCGCTGCCTGGTGCGCGTAGTGTAGCGTCCGTAGCCAAAGCGCGTGATGATGCACCACGTCCGCACGGTCGGCCTTCAGGTTCTCTCTAAGGTCTCGTGACCAGCTGAGGCGTCCAGGCCAGTTTCGGCGGAATATCCTGAGTCGCAGAGCACCTACGGAGGATGGCGTGCCCGCTTTGGATGCCGCGGGATCCGTAGCCAGCAGGCGGACGTCGTGGCCGAGCTTTGCCTGAGCAAGTGCCAGCGCCCGCACGGAACGGCTGGGGCCGCCGTGCTGCCGCTCCAGGCTGGGGACGACCTGCCGGATGATCATCCCGCCTCGGGTTCCGACCGTTCGTGCAAGGGCCGGCAAGGGTGTCCTGCGCAGACCGTGCGCGGCGGCAAGTCCCGCACCACGACGGACCGGGCGCCGACCACGCAGAGTTCACCGATTGTCACCCCGGGACCGACGAAGACATCCGCGGCGACCCAGGCATTGCGGCCGATGGTGATGGGCTGCGCCACGAGCGGCATGCTCCAGCGGTTGAAATCATGCGTTCCGGCGCACAGGTGGCAGTTCTGGCTCACGTTCGCCCCGTACTCGAGGGTGACGGGCGCCAGATTGTAGACGGTGACGCGGGGCCCGATCATGGAGCGGGGCTGGAGTTCCAGCTTCCACGGGAAATGGACCCGAACGGTCGGGAAAATCACGACTTCGCGTGTGGACTCGATCTTTGCGCCGAACAGTGCCAGCAGGGCCGCCCGCCACGCGTGAAACGGGCGGGGACTCCAGCGGAAGAGCGAGCCTTCGACCAGTAGCCAGATCCATCGGAGGATAAGCTCTCCGCGGGATGAAGGGCTTCGGCACTTCATCCCAAGGTAGGGTCGGCAATCGGGAGCTTCGGCGGCCAAGGTGGTCAGGCCTTTCTCGCCGTTTCGGCTTCGGTGGCGAGTAGTGATTCTAGGTCTGCCACCAGGGAGTCGGCGTAACGGGGGAAATCGTACCGGTGGGCCACGGCAGAAGCCGCCGCCTGCATCTTCATCCGAGCGTCTGGGGTCTCTCGCAGCAGGCTAGCGATTACCTCAGCGAGGCGACCAGCTGGGTCGCGGCCTTCGTGATCAAACACGCGTCCAGAAACGCCATCTTCCACGAGGTCCCGGAAGCAGGCCAGAGACGATACAACGGGTACTGCCCCTGCCGCCATGGCCTCCGCCACCGCAACGCCGAAGGTCTCGCCCTGGGCGGCCAGACTGGGATAGCATAACACATCGATTGAGCAGTAGAGTTTCGCGAGCTCGTCACCTTGGAAGCAGGGCGGCTCGATCCGCCATCGACCCGCCGGCAGGTTTTCAGAAAGCAGGGCTCTGATCCCGGCAATGTATTCGGGGCCGCCGCCGCCGGCTGAAACTTCCGTCGGCCCGCAGAGGGTGAGCTCCCAGTCGGGAAGTCCCGCGGTTGCCTGCAGCCTGACCGCTGCTTCCGCCAACAGGCCAACACCCTTCTCTGGGTGCAACCGTCCGACGTAGCCGATCGTGATCGGGGCCGTCGCGGCCTTTTCTCGGCGCATCCCGGACAGGGCGCTGCAGTCGATGGGATACCCTACGACACGGATGTTAGGCGCTAAGGACGCGTTTTCCCGGACTATCTGATCGCGGACCACGCAGCTGGTGGCCAGCACCCGGTCGACGTTGCGGTAGAGGCGATATTGCCCCTTTGGCATCCGCCCAGGCATCAACACGAGCTTACTGCGTTTTCGGAGCCTTCCGCGGAGGAGTAGCGGCAGAGTCACCGCATGGACGATCGCGATGTCCGCTGCTGGCAGCTGCCGGGTGACGCGAAGGCTCCACACGGCGTCCAGGGCGAGGTTGAGGCCCAGCGTTCGCCGGTGGTTGAACCCTCCGATTCGCAGATGGAGGACTCCGTCGCGGGTCTCCTCATCAGCCCAACCGGGCCAACGGCGGGAAATCACGGTGACCTCGTGTCCCCGCTCCGCGAGCAGGCGGGCGAGCCGATCCCAGGATTTTTCCGTGGCCCCGCCTCGGACCGGCGGCACCGGCAGAAAAAAACCCATGACGATCGTTATCCTCATTTTCCGGGGGATGCGATCGCTCGGAGGGCGGTCAGCAGACCATCTGTCGTCTGCGGGTAGGTGTAATGGGCGATCCGGTCTCGTGCGCGGCGCCTCATCGCCGCAGCGGTTTCTGGCGACCGCATCGCCTTCAGGGCAACATCAAGCTTCGCCCGCATTTCATCCGTCGAGTCGTGACGGAAGACCCAGCCGGTCTCACCTTCGGTCACAAGGTCCCGTTGGCAGCCCACGCGTTCGCTCACCAGTGCCGGCACGCCCATGTGCATCGCTTCGTTCACCGCGAGGCCCCAGGTCTCGTATAGGCCGCGTGAGGGCAGCACAAAAAGATCAGCGACGAGGTAGCGCGCGGGCATTTCGCTCTGGTTCGCGAACGGAAGGAACTTCACGTCGGCGTCTGGATGGGAGTTGGCCAGCGCACGCAGTTCATCCCGCAGAGGACCATCTCCGACGAAGAGGAGTGTCGAGGCGCGATCGTGGAGTTCGATGAAGGCCCGCAGCAGTTCGACGGGTTGCTTCGCAGGAAGAAATTTTCCAGCGAAGAGGATCACAAGCCGCTCATTTGAAAGGCCCAGTTCGGCACGGAGCGCTTCGACCGCGCGTTGGTGATCTGCACGCGCCGGATCGAAGAGGTTGTCGTCCACCGCGTGGGGCGCAAAGAACAGACGACTTTCGGGCACGTCGAGCGCTCGGAAGTAGTCGCGATTGGCGGCGCCGACCGTCAGGAAGGCGCTGAATTGACGATAAAGTAAACGCAGCAGCAGCCGCTTGGGCCAAGCCGGAGGTCCGCGGCCGATGAAGTGGGAATCGCCGCGAAAGAGCAGGGGAATCCCCCGGAACCGCGCCCAGCGCACGACGCGGAGGTGGCTGCGCCACGTGTAGCCGAAGAGCAGGATCGCGTCGGGCCGCCACGCAGCGAGGCGCCTGGTCAGGTCGGGGTTGTCCAGTCCGCGGAAATGATGCGTACCGGGATCTGTCGCGACGTTGGGTACGAATTCGCTCTCGTAGCCTGAGAGCAGATCGACGTCCCAGCACAGCGCCGTCCCGAATTGCCGGTCAGTCTTCCTAGTTACGCCAAAGTCCCAGAGATGAAATACACGTAGCTCCACTTCGCCCTGCGCCCGCACGAACCGGAACCACGGGCTGTAGTATTGCGTCGGGTGCGACAGGACCACGGCGAGGCGTAGCTTGGGCGAATCGGATGCCTCGACTTTTGGCTGTTGATTGAGACTAACCAAGGCGTGCTCTTTTTTCCCGGAAAATACCGATCCGTCCCTCTTGGGAGCCGTTCATTGAGCGATATTGCGGATCAGAAATGGGATGCCGAGCACTGCGATCAGACCCTGAAACATGGAACTGAGCCAGATTGCGAGGTTGGCCTCGGTCTGAAAGGACCAGGCGGTGAGGACGATCATGAACATTCCGGCATAGGATAGGAGGGGGGAGTTCTCCGTAGCACGCTGGGCCTTACGGAATAGAAAGCCGAATAGGAGTCCCAAGACGATGACGCCGGTCAGGCCAAAGTTGGCGTAGGCCTCGCAGATCATCCCGAAACCGATGGTTGCGTTTCGCACGGTCACTTCATCCTGAAGACCATAGTAGATGCAGAGGATATCGGTGGCGATGTGCGCCTGCGGTTTGTCGGGCCAGAAAAATCGCGGTATTAGTTGCCCGGGCACGTACCGGTAGGTTTCTCCTCCGAGGTAGGGGAGCGGATGGGGAGAATTGGCGACGACAAGGCAGAGGATGTGGAAGACGGAGGACCGCTCCAGAAGCTTCTTCGCCATCGCCTTCTCATCCTCCTCGCGCGAGGGAGTAAGTCCGGCTTCGATCCACTCGGTAAGAAATCCCGGAAGGTCTTGTACCTCGCGCCGTGAGGAAACTTCTTCGTTGTTCCAATACTTGCCCCGCATCGTGGATTTTCCGTTGTGCAGCAGGGCGGCCACGGCGAACACCACGGCAGTTGCCGCCAGAGGGAGCTTGCGAGCACCGGTCACATAGCCCACGAGGGCTAGCACCACGACCGACATGCCGGTAACGAGGAAAAGCGTGGCGAAACTGGAGACCACCTGCACGGCGAGCATCACGCTGAAAAAGCCCTTTTCCGAAAGAGACATTTCTCCGAGGCCCCAGCGCCGGGATTCGGAGAAAATGGTGACCATTCCAACCCCAAAGGCTACGGCTCGGATCGCGCTGTTATATTCGTAGGGTATGAGGCTTGGATAAAAAGTGCTGATGAAGGCGTAAGCGGTGGAGACAACCATGCCTTGCAGGACGAACTTCTGCAGGTCCTTGGTCAGTACTTCGCTGGTGAAAAAGGATGATTTCCCCGGCCAGCCGCGGGTCACGAGGAACGCGGAGATCGCCGACAGTTGGAACGCGATCAGTGTGAGGGCTGACTCAGTGATTACCTCCATATCGTAGGCGCGCACGGCCAGATGGCCCGACAGTAGGGGAAGGGCGTAGGCATTGGCGGTCATCAGAACAAAGACCTCGAACGCCGGAAGGCCCTTGGCGCCTTTACGTGCCCAGACCAACGCTGGAACCACTGCCAGCGCCAGCATGGCCAGACCCAGGTAGAGGTGCAGTGGTTCCCCAAGTTTGGAGGTGGCGCCGTAATAGATCAGCAGACCCAGGGTGATGATAACGCCGCCCGTGAATAGCCGATCGGTAGGCAAGGAGATGCCCGCCTCGGCGCGCCGCAGTTCATCAGCCGGAGGCGTCGTGGTGTCTTCAGGAGTCACGGAATTCGGAGGGTGGACAATACGACTTGGGATTCACGAACGCGGAGCCTCGTGGCGCTGCACGGTGGGAGGAAGGGGGAGCAGAGCTCTTTGGTGCTGGATTCTCGACGGAACTAAGAGCGCTGCGGCGGACGGCTGGATTCGATGAGCCGATGATAAAGCGCGAGGTATTGCTCGGCACATGTTTGGACGGTGAAGCGCTCCTCGACACTGCGGCGGCATTCCTCTCGGGAAATCCGTTCAACCGCCCTCACGGCCTCGGGGCCCTCTTCCGGACCCTTGATGAAGTATCCGGTGTGTCCTGGATGGATGATCTCCGGCGTTGCGCCACGAGCGCAGGTGATGACGGGCGTCCCCGCGGCCAGGGCCTCGATGAAGACGATGCCGAAGGGCTCGTCCCAGCGGATCGGCACGATCATGGCCGCGGCGGAACCGAGGAGGGCGTTTTTGCGGGCGTCGTCGACTTCACCGACGTAGTCGATGCCGTCGCGGCCCAGATGCGGTGCGACCTCACGGTTCCAGAACTCGCGTTGCGGGCCGGTTTCGGCGTGATTACCGGCGATGAGCAGCCGGCGGCCGGCAGCGAGGGCGACCGCTATAGCGACATCCGCTCCCTTGATCGACTCGACGCGACTGAGAAAGACGAGCGGAGCATCGGCCGGCACGCGTGGGACGAAGGTGATCTTGTCGAGTTCGACAAAATTTGGAACCGCGTGCCAGGTGCCGCCGCGCGGACGGCCCATGCGACAGATGAACTCGCTGCAACCGGTGAAACGCAGGGATTGGCTCCCGAGGCGGGCGGCCAAAGCTAGGCCGCGGCCGCCCGTGTGACGCTGATAGGACATGACCTTGGGCAAGGTGGTCGGCAGCAACGGTAGCAGGTAACCTAGCCGTGAGAAACTGTGCAGGACGTCGGGTCGAAAGACGCGGACTGTGTGCCGGAGGAAGAGGGCATTGCGCGCGGTGTCGAGACGGGAGGCGGAGCGGCGCCCCGGCCAGCTGAAGAGGCGGGCCGCAGGCGTGCGCGACTCCGGATGCGCTACGAGTCCGACCTCGTGGCCGGCCGTGCGGAAGTGGCGCACTAGAGCGTCGACGATACGCTCGATCCCTCCGTAGCCGACTGGTGGCACGGGGATTTCCGGATCTGCGGTGAAAAGGATGCGCATCAGGCGGAAGCCGGTTTTTCCGGGCTGTTGCGTTTCAGGCGAATCGCCGGGAATTCGACCCAGCGCCAGCTGAGCCACGCGAGCGGCAGCGTAGCCGCGACCGTCTGGACAAAAAACAACAGCGGAGAGGAGGGCCGGAGGTGGGCAGCTATAAAAAGCTGCTGGACCGGGTAGTGGTAGAGATAGAGGCCGTAGGAAAAATCGCCGAAGCGATCGCATGCGGTCCAGGGCAACGAAACGGCGAGGGCGAGGACAGCGAACGGCAGCAGCACCGGGCCGACGAACGGATAGGCTCCGCCGGCGAGCATGAGCACCGCGGCGGCGAATGCGCCCCGACGGATCGACGGACCGAAGGGTAGGGCTGTACGGAACACCCAGAGGCAGGCGCCGGCGATGAAGAACGCGAAAAGCGCGGCGAGTTGCAGCAGATACCAGAGCCTGTTTTCCCAATAAAAACCGGCGCAACGCGCCAGCAACCACGGGGAAGTGGCGAATAAAACGGCGGCGCAGAGCGTGATGCCGAGCAGAACCCGGCGCCGCCCGGCCCGCAACAGGCCGAGCGTGCCGAAAAGGCCAAGTCCGGCGTAGCAGAGGAGCTCAGGGAAGAGGCTCCAGAGGGAGCCGTTGACCACGCCGGCGGCGGGGTTGTCCGCGAAGAGGGTGCCGATGCCCGGCTGCAGGATGCGGACGGCGGCGTTACGGGCGGCATAGGCGAGGGTATCCGTCGCTGAGGCCGACGCCACGGGCGACAGCGCGAGGCCGAGCGGCACGAACACGAGGGTTGTAACGGCGAGGCAGGCCCAGAAGCCGGGCAGGATCCGCAGCGCACGTTTGATGAAGTAGCCCCGGACCGACCGCGAGTTTTCGAAACTGCCGGCGACGAGGAAGCCGCCGACGACAAAAAAGCAGTGCACAGCAAGCGCGCCGAGCGTGACACCGGCCAAGGAGTGCAACGGATCCCGGCCGTAACCGCCCACTTCCCAGCTGTGGCCGGCGATTACGACCAGAGCGAGCGCGAGGCGGAGGAACGCGAAGGCGTTGCGCCGGAGATCGAGGGCGGTGGCCAGCTTCGGCGTCCGGGGCGAAGGGGGCTCGGGGCGGAGCATCGTCACGGGGTGGACGGGCCGCCGATGGCGGCGTGGACAGCGTGGAGAAAGAGGTCCTGCTCGCGCTCCCAGTTGTAGCGGGTCTGGCCGAGGTGCCAGGCTAGCTGGCGGGCGGCGGCGACGCGTTCGGGCGAGGCGAAGTAGGCGTCGATTTGGGCGGCGGCGAAGGCGGGATCGGCCAGATCCGCCAGCATCCCGGCCGGGCCTAGATCTGTTGCGAGCTGCTGCTGGGCTCGCGTGATGGTCAGTACCTGGGGCAGGCCGGCGAGGACATAGACGAAAACCTTGTTGGTGAGGCACAGGTTGCGATTCTCCGGTACGCACCGCTCGGAGGCCAAACCGAGGTCGGCGGTGGCGGCCAAGCGAACCATCTCCCGGGAAGGCGCGAAGCCGAGAAAGCGGATCGGGCGGTGTAGCCCCGCGGCTGCGGCCAGCGCCGAGAGTTGCCGCACGAACGAAGGGTCGACGTGGCCCCGCAGGCAGAGCTCGCACGGTGTCGCGAGGCGCGCGAGCACCGGAATCATCTCCTCGAGACCCCTATTGGGCCCGACGGTCTGGCTGAACCAGTAGAGCTGCGCCGGCCGGTCGCGGCCGACGGGCCCCGGAGTGGCGGGGGCAGCCGGGGCTTGATCCAGGGGAAATACATTCAGGATGACTGACGGCCGGACTGAGTAGTCTTTCGCGATCGCATCGGCGATCAGCGGGGCGGCCGCCGTGACGTGGCGGGCGGCGGGTAGGTAGGTGCGGATGATATCCCGAACCGTCGCGCGCAGCACCGGGGAGCGTTCGACGTCCACGGTTTCCGTTTCATGGTGGTCTTCCAGGTCGAATCCAAAGCCGACTCCGCGTCGTCGGGCGGCATGGGCGACGGCGGGTAGAGCAGCGAGACAGTGGCCGATGTAGTAGTCCGCCGGCACGCTCGCCACGGCGCGGGAGAGACGGGCCGAATCTGCGAACTGAGCGCGCGCGAGGAGGGAGCGGTACCGCAGGCGGCCCGGCAGGCTCCGGGCGATGCGTTGGAGGCCGCTTCTCAAGACTCCGAGCGCTCGCGGTGAGCGGGGGAGCTGCGTGGCCGGCCAGCCGGTCTCGGTTAGAAGAGCGCGGTCGAGCGGGGAGTTGGGCGGATAGTGGTCGGCGGAGACGACGTGGATCTGGTAGCCAGCGGCTACGAGAGCGGTGGCCTCCTTGAGCAGACGCGGCGTCGACGTGAGATGGCCCGGCGTGACGAGACAAATGCGTTGGGCGTTTTTCCGGGACATCGGACGATCAAGCCCAGCTGGTCGAGGCTAGGAGCGGCGAATCGGCGTGGACGAAGAGAAAATCGGTCTGCCAGAGCGCGCGGTCGAGCGGTCGGTAGTTGAAGCCAAATACGTCGTAGAGGCGGTAGCCGCGGGCGGTGAACGCGGCGATCACTTCATGGACGAGGGGCACGGGGCCGATGCGCAGCCAGGACGTCTCGGCAAGAATTACCTCGGCGGTGCCGAAGAGCGGACCCGCGCCGGCGAGCGCGGCTAGTTCGTGACCCTGCAGATCGAGCTTGAGGAAATCGCAATCGCCGAAGCCCTCCGCCGGCGCGAGGTCGGCGAGCCGGACGATGGGGAGCGTCGTCACCGATTCTGCCGCGAGCGGGCGGTAGTCAGCGGGGATGATGCGGCTGTTGCTTTCCTCTGACACAAAACAGGCAGTGCCGGGCTCGGCGCCGAGGAGTGCGGAGCGGAAGCGAAACTTCGGACGGGTGCGGCAGAGCTCGGCGAGCGCCGCAGCGAGGTGCGGCTGCGGCTCGACGAGGAGTATCGACGCGGCCGGAAAAACCGCCGCGGCGAGTAGCGCCCATTCGCCGCGGTAAGCGCCAGCGTCGATGATCTTCCGCGGGGAGAAACCGGCGGCGCGGAGATTGGCGAGGCGGTCGGCCAAGGTGATCGCGCCGGCGCGGCGCCGGAGTTTCGCTTTCAGAGACTCGGGGAGGAGGCGGAGCATGCTCAGGAGGAAAACAGGCCCGCCTCGCGCAGGACTTCGGTCAGCCGGCCGCGGTAGTTCCGCCATTGCCAAGCGGCGGCGGTGGCATGGGCGGATTCGCGCATGGCGCGGAGCTCGGCTCGATGGTCGAGACACCAGCGAACGTTGTCCGCGATGGCCGCGGAGTCGCCTGCGCGGATGAGGAGGCCGTTTTTCCCGGGGCGGAGCAGGTCCGCCGCGCCGGCGTGGTCGGTGGTGATCACGGGTAGGCCGCGCGACCAGGCTTCGGTCGCGACCATGCCGAAGCCGTCGCAGAGCGTCGGGAACAGGAGGGCGTCGCTCGTGCGGTAGTGCTCCATCAGTTCGTCGCGGGGCACGGAACCGCGCAGCTCGATGCCGGGCGGGAGCGGATGGACGACGCGGTCGGGCAGGGCGACGGCGCCGAAGACGAGGAGGCGTGCGTGGCGGCCGGGTTCGCCGGTGCGCCAGGCGTCGAGGACATAGTGGGCACCCTTCCGAACGCTGAACGTGCCGGCCCAAAGCAGCGTGAGCGGCGCGTGGTCGGGCTGGCCGCCCCGGACGGCGAGGTCGAGCGCGGCCACGGGCGGGGCGCCGTAGGGGACAACCCGGACCTTGGCGGGGTCGAGTCCGGCGGGCGCGAAACTGCGGCGCGTGAACTCCGAGGCGGCGATGACGACGGACGCAGCGCGAAACTCGGCGTGGCGGCGGGCAATGCGGCGCGCCTCGCGCGCGGCGGTCCAGTGGTGCCACGGGGTGGCCAGCTCCGGAAACCGGGCTGTCTCCCGGTCGAGGATCGCCTGCGAGAAGGTCGATTCCGGCGCCGGCATATCGTAGGCGACGGGCAGGCCGAGCTCACGCGCGCGCGTGATGGTGGCAAGGGAGGCGTGTTCGAAGGCGTAGACGCCGGAGAGTCCCCGGTGGAGGCCGGCGGCGACGCGGCGGTCGAAGTGGTGCTCGGTGTGCTCCCAGACGAAGTCGGTGGCGCGGCCGTCGCGGTCGAGCCGGCCGACGGCGAGTCGGAGATATTCGCCGAACGGATACGAGACCACTCGGTCGGCGGGGACTTCGGTGACGGTGCGGCGGCGGAGTTGCCGGCCGAGGTCGTAGCGGACAAGCCGGGCGGCGGCGATGGCGCAGCGCTGGACGCGGCTAGTGGGATCGCAGCGGATGCCGGTAATGTAGCGTTCGAGCTGGCCGGCCTCGTGGACGGCGCGCGCGGCCTGCTGCACGAACGGCGCGACCGTGGGGTGGAAGATGCGCACGCTCATCGGGCGGGGGCGATACGGCGCCGGCGCAAGGCCTCGAATGGGCGCTCGACGAAACGGTGGAGCAGGCAGCCGGTCACGACGGCGGAGGCCAGGGCTAGGAGGCAGGAGAGCGCAAAGGCCCACGAGGACTTGGCAAACAGGCGCGAAGCGAGGTTGACCAGCAGCGACAGCACTGGGACGTGGAGCAGGTAGAGAGAAGGAAACTGGGCCGAGGGCGACCAGCACGCTGGGTGCGAACGCGCGATCGACAGCCGGGAGGAGAGGAAGAGCGCTCCGGCTGTGGCCATTGCGGCGAGAGTGGGAGCGGCAGGCAGGTCGCGCGTGGCGAGAAGGCCGAGGTAGAGGGCGGAGAGACGGAGGGCGAGGTGGGCGGAAACATCCGCCGGCGCGCGGACGAGCCGCCAAGCGAGGGCGCCGAAGAAGAAGTCGGGCCAGCGGTCGAGGGCGAGAAGCGGGGCGAATTGAAAACCCGTGAGCGGCCAGAGGCACAGAATCGCGCCGAGGGGAAGCACGGCCGACCGCAGGGCGCCGACGCAATGGAAGATCGCCAAGGCCAGGGCGGTGGCGATATAGCAACTGAGTTCGAAGAACAGCGACCAACTGACGAAAAGGTGCGGGGTCTGAGCCAGCGGCAGATGGGTTAGGGTGAGGTCGCCGAACCAGCCCGCGGCCCCTGCGGGAAAAGCGGCGGCAACCGGCGTGCCGTTGAGAGGCGACGCGGCGACCACCAGCACGAGCGCCACGAAAAGCACGCACCAGTAGGTCGGGAAAACTCTCCGAATGCGGTCGGCAAGAAAGGCGGGAAGGGACTCGCGGCGACGGTGCGCCAGCGCGAGCCGCTCGGCGATGCACCAGCCGCTGAGGGTGAAGAAGACATGCACCCCGAGCCAGCCGTGGCAGAAGGCGCCCAGCGCCAGCGCCAACACCGGCGACAATTCGGCCGCGGGTAGCGAGCCGAGCGTAAGATAGAGGACGACGGCGAGGCAGGCGGCGCCCCGCGCGGCCTCGATGCTGGCGAGTCGCCGGGCGGCGCTCTGGGCCGCGGGCGTCGTCGAGAGGAGGGCCGGAGAGCCGAAGATGGACGCCGGGGAGATCGTCATGGGCGTGGGGCGGCGAAGTGGCCGGCCGCGATCTGGAGGCGACGGGGGCATTTCCAGCCGACGATTCGGCGTGTGATACGAAAGGCGCGGCCGCCGAGCGGGGCGAAGCGCGGCGACCCGAGCGAGCGCGCGCGGAGCTCCGCGTGGGCCACGAGATCCGGCCCGGCGGGGCCGGCTGCGACGCGCAGCAGGTGTTCCGCGGTGAGGGTGGCGGGAAGCCGCGCGGCGACCTGTCGGTCGAAACGGTGCTCCGTGCGTTCCCATACGAGGTCGGTCAGCCGGCGGCTGCGGGTGAGGCGGGCCGCGAGTCGAAGCAACCCGCCCCACGGGAGCGTGGCGACGTTCGCCGCGGGGATTTCCGTGACCTCGCGGCGCCGGAACTGCGCCGCGCCATCGCGGCCCGCGAGCCGGCCGAGGGCGGTCAGCAAACGCCGGTGACCGCGCGCCGGATCATCCCGCAGCGTGGTGACGAAATGATCGAGCTGCCCGGCTTCGTGCAGGGCGCGCGCGGCGTGTTGCACGAGCGGGGCGACGCTGGGATGGAAGATCAGGACGGACACGCGGATGGACCGGAAGCGTCCGGCGGAGCGACGCGGGCATAGATGTCGCCCCAGAGAAGCGGATCGGAATGCGCGTCAAGGGCGGCCACGACGCGATCGGCGGTCAGCCAGCGAGGTGTGGCGAGATTGTTGCTCTCGCCGACGGCGTAGTTGAATCGGTAGTCGGCGATTTCGCCGAGGCGTTCGAGGCACTTGAGCGTATCGGGCCAGAATTCGCGATTGAACTCGAGGCTGATGGCGCGCACGGGCCGGCTAAGCCCCGAGAGCACCGCGAGCTCGAATCCCTCGACATCGATCTTGCAAAAATCGGGGGGCACGCGGGTGGCGAGGAGGTTGTCGAGGGTGACGACGGGCACCGTTTCGGTTTCGGAAAACGGGTGGCTTTGGGCGAAGCGGCTGCGTTGTGCGATGTCGGCGCGGAGCGATGCCACCTCGGTAAGACCCGGCGCCTTGTGCAGCACGGCGGTGCCGGGTGCGGCGCCCAGGGCAGTCTGGATGATCTCGATGTTCCGGCGGCCGGCGAAGCGGCGGCGCAGTTGAGTGACAAGCGCGGACTGCGGTTCCACCGCAAGGACCCGGGCGCCCAGGCTGTGAAAGAAAAGGGTGTAGTGTCCGACGTTGGCTCCGATGTCGACTACGAGGCCGCCACGCGGCACGAACTGCCGGTAAAAGTTCCGCCGTTCCCGGTGACGTTGCAGGTAACGCCAATCGCGCAGGAGCGACCAGGTGTGTGTCTGGCGGACGAAGTCGAGGAATCGCATGGGGTGGTGGGGTGGACTCAGGGGCCGGCCCCGAGCACGGCGGCAAGGCGCGAAAGAGTGCGGCCGATGGTGTGGTCGTGCAGGGCGCGGCGCTGGGCATTGAGACGGAGCCGGCGGCGACGGGCCGGATCGGCTTGCAGGAGGTGGAGCTTGGCGACGAGTTCGTCGGCCGTGCGGAAGGTTTCGATTTCGTCTCCGAGCGCGTAAAGCTGGTCGAGGCCTTCGGTCCACTCGGTGAGGTAACACGCGCCGAGCATTGGCGCCTCGAGGTCGCGCAGGCGCGAGTAGGTGTCGGGTCGCGCGAGCGGATGGCGGAAGGAAGGGTAACGGTTGACGCCGATGGTGACGGAGGCGCGTTGGGTGACGCGCACGTAGTCTTCGTCGGAAGTGCGCTGGGCGACGGCAGCGGCCGGAACGGAGGGAGGCGGCGGGGTGAAGTGCCGGGCGGTCTTGCGGCACCAGGCAGCGAGGCCGTGCTTGGCGACAAAGGCGGTTTGGTTGGCAAGGGCGCGGCCGAATCCGGTGGCGCGCGGCGGTGGCGCCGCGGATGTTTCGCCGGACCAGCCGTGGCCGCGGATGGTGAGGGTGGCGCCGCGGGCGAGCGCGGTGCCGAGCAGTTCGGCGCGGAGTCCGTCGTGCGAGCCGAGGAACGTCGGGACGAACTCCTCCGGGTGCTCCGCGTGGCGGTGGCGTGGCTCGACCCAGCACGGCATGGGCGCGTGGAGGTGCGGCAGGCCGGCGTCGCGGTAGAGGCGCAGTGCCTTGGCTTCGGGGACCCAGTGGAGATCGAAGGCGCGGTAGGATTCCGGGACGTGGCGGAATTCGCGGACGTTGTCGCAGAAGAAATTTACGCAGGGCACGCCGAGCGTGCGTATGGCGCGCACGGCCTCTGTGGAAACCTGGTGCGGATAGAGGTAGCCGAGGAAGAGAGCGACGGGCGCCGATTGGTGCGCGGTGCGGACGGCTTCGAGGGTGCGCTCCCACGCGTCGGCCCGCCAGGCCGAGATTTCCGCGGGCTGGGCGAGGGTCAGGCCACGCGCCCAGTCCACCGTCCCGGCTTCGAGCACCTCGTGGCCGGCCTCCACCAATCCGTGGAAGAGGTAGTGCCGCCAAAACCGATACGCCGGGATCACGTAGGTGTGCGGCGATTGCTGGCAGGCGAGAAAGATTCTCATCGGTTGCGCCAGCACAAACTGAGCAGGTGGAGCCGCCGCGCGCGCCGCCAGCCGAGGAGCGACGCGGCAAGATTGTAGAGCGGACCGGCTCGCGGTGCGGGGACCGTCGAATCGAGCGCCTGCCAGCGGGCCTCGGCGGCGGCGGTCAGATCGGGTGCGGCGGTGAGTTGCTCCCACGCGAACCTGCTCCAATGGCAGGCGAGCGCGTGCCGCGCGCGGGGAGTGTCGTCCGCGGCGAGCAGGTGCTGCTCCTTAGAGGTGCACGAAGCGAATGACGATTCGGCGGCGCGGCGTCCGCGACTGCCGCTCACGCGCGGACCGCCATGCCGGCGGTAGTAGGTGCGGGCGCCGGAAACAAAGCCGACGCGACCGGCGCGCAGGATCACGCGGCAGAAATATTCGCCGTCGTCGTCAAGCGAGAGCGCCTCGTTCCACCCGCCCGCGGCGTCGAGCGTGGCGCGGGTTACCAGCCAGGCGGCGGGCGGCATCATGCCGCCACCGGCAAACGCGACCGCGAGCCACTCGGCCGCGGGCAGGCTCCGCCAGACTGCTTGCGCGGTGAACACAGCCCGCCGCGGATCGTCCGTGAAGGCACCCCACGGGCCGCCGACGATGCCGCCGGCCGCGTCTGGCAATGCGGCGACTTGCAGCGCGATCTTGTCCGGCGCGAGCAAGTCGTCGGCGTCGAGAAACTGCACGAAGGCGCCGCGCGCCACCCGGAGCCCGGCATTCCGCGCCGCGGCGGCGCCGCGGTTGGGCTGGGTGATGAGGCGCACCCCGCGCGACTCGAAGCGGCGCACGATGGCGGGTGAATCGTCGGTCGAGCCGTCGTCCACGACGATGATCTCGCAGTGCGGCCAGGTCTGCGCGAGCGAGCACTCAATCGCGGCGGCCACGTAGCGCGCGGCGTTGAAGCAGGGGATGATGATGCTGACGAGGCCGGGGCTCATGTGGGGACCTCCGCGGCGCTGCGCCAGTTGCGCTGGAAATACCAGCGTTTCGAGTCGGCGACGTAGTGGTGCATCACGGCGCGGCACTCGTCGGCCTCCGGTGGGACCGGTCCGGTGACGTAGTCCGCGGCCGGCGCGACGTCACAGTGTCGGCCCGCGACGAGCATCGCCACGAGCGCCTGCTCGAGGAAGTAGTGCGTGCCCTCGCGCTCGATGAGGACCCGGCACCAGTTCTCCAGCCGGTCCCAGTCGAGCGAGTCGCTGCGCAGGCCGCAGAGACCGACGTTGACGAGTTCGGCCAGCGGTGCGCCCGCGAGCGCTTCGAGGAGCGGACGCGAATAGCCGTAAGACGTCTCGCAATCGACCGCGTGGAGCGGGCGGTCGGCGTGGTCGCACCACGCCACGAGTAGTTCGGGGCGGCGGAAGAAGAGCAGGTCGGAGTCAATGACGAGTTTCCAGCCGGAGGCGCCGAGGTGGGGATCGATGAGTTTCCGGATGTTGGGATAGTTGAGCCAGCGTTCGCGCAGGTGCGGGTAGCGGGCTGCGGGGAGAAATTCGTCCAGGCGGGCGATGGCGGCGGCGCGGTCGACAAAACGGGTCGCGGGAAAGAGGCGCTCGAGCGGGGCGCGCCACCGCGGCGCGAGCGAACCATCGTCGTAGATTACGGGCGCTAGTGGGCGGGCTGCATGCCGGGCGAAAGTCCAGAGGCAGAACGCGGTCTGATACCAGAAACGCCGGCCGGTGAGCAGGTGCAGTTCAATCGGAGCAGCAGACACGGCCGGCGGACGCGGCAGGGGGAGGGCGAAGGCCGCCTGCTCCATGGTGGCGCGGCCGCGGGCAGTGCGCCAGGTTTCCTGAGGGCCGCCTTGGGCGGCTACGTCGCGTAGCCAGGCACGCGGTCGATACCATGAATGGTAAATGAGACGACCAAGCACGGGCGTATCAGGAAAACGCGACGAGCCGACCGAGTTCAACGGGATCGATTGTGCGGCAAGAGGCGTAGCTGCGGTTCCGCAGGCGCAGAAGGCGTCCGGCGGCGACGGGACCGAAAAGTCGCGCCAGAGCGTGGAAAAGTGGGCCGCCGAGGCGGTTGTACGGCGCACGGGGCAGCCGGCGCCAGATGCCGAGCGTGCGCGCGGTGATGCCCGGGTGGTAACCGCGGGGCAGGCGGCGCCAGCTGTTGAACGCGGTTACTCCGGCTTCCTGGCGGGCAGCCAAAGTGGCCGGGGTGTCCGGGCATTCTCGGGCAAAGGCCTCGGCGACGTGGAGGGCGGCCACGGAGAGTTTTTCCCAATGCCGGCTGAAACGAACTTCCTCGTGGGGGCCGATTGCGGAGAGAGGAGCTCTGACGTGGACGATGCGGGACGGGAAGGGCGCGAGATTGTAGTAGAGCCATACGTCGCCGACCGGATCCATGCGGCGTTCGAAGGGCACGATGGGATCGGCGAGGGAGCGGGCTAAGTAGTCCCGGCGGTAGACGGGCGCATGCGGCAGCGGTTGCACGCAGAGGAAGAGCGAATGGGCCGTGGTCGCTGTTGCGAGGCGTGCGGCCGGACTGTAATCGAGCGCGGAGTAGTCGGGGCCAATGGTGACTCGCGCAGTGTCTGAGTAGGATACATCCGCAGCCGCGGCGCGCATGGCGGCGATCTGGAGGCGAAGTTTGTCCGGGTGTATCAGGTCATCGGAGTCGAGAAAGAGCACGTATTCGCCGCGAGCGGCGCGCAAGCCGGTGCGGCGGGCGACGATGGAGCCAGAGTTGAGCTGGGGCAGAAACTTCACGGGGTGACTGACCTCAAAGCCGACGAGGACCTCGGCCAAGGGTGGAGTGGAGCCGTCGTCGACGACGAGGATCTCGACCGCTTCACCCAACGCAGTGGCCGCGGCGGCGGCACTGCGCAGGGTGAACTTCAGCGGTTCGATGCGGCCGAACGCAGGAATCACGATGGATACAACGGGGGCGTTCATGCGAGGTGGCGGGCGAAGCCGTCAGGCAAAAGGGGAACTAAGCGATGGCGGCGAAGCGCGGCAGCGGGGCCGAGCGGGATAGCGACCACATTGTGGTAGACCGCGGCGGACCAGTCTGGGTCGGATTCGGGCGCGATCACCTGTGGGGAAGCGAGGACGGGGCGGAGCGGATAGTGGGCGAGCGCAAGGCAGATGTGTGTGCCGGACGAAAACGGGGCGAGGACGTCCGCTGGAGTGGAGTCGAAGCGGCGAAGTGCATCAGGGTTGATTTCGACGAACCACGCAGGGCCGTCGGCGGCGAACCACGACGGGGGCGCGCCGGTGAGGGCGAGCGGCTCGGCGCCCTCGAGATCAAGTTTCACGGCGGCTGGGACCACGCCTGCAGCCTCGGCCGCGACCAGCGAACGCAGCGTTCGGAGGGGGACTCGGCGAGGCCGGAAACCGTCGCCGGGGGAACGTAGGGACTGGAAAACGGCGTCGGACGACGGCGCGGCGCTAAAGAAAAACTGCGTCTCGCCGTCGGCGGCGCCGAGGGCGCAGGCGCAGGCGCGGCAGGAGGCACCGAGGCCTAGCGCGGCGGCGCTGTGGTCGATCGTCGCACAGAACCGGTCGTCGGCGTCGACGGCGAGGACGCGGCCGCCAGCGACTCGGGCGGCCGCGGGGAAGGTGTAGAGTCCGGCGTTGGCGCCGCCGTCGATGGCGAGATCGCCGGGGGCTAGCCAAGCCTGCCAAAGCCGCAATTCGAGGTCGTCGGGGTCCTTGTCGAGGAATGCAGCGCGGGAGATCGGATCGTCGGGCTGCGCTATGTAGGAGAAGCCGTGGCGGCGGTAGCGGAAGGCCCTGCCTGAGCGCAGGCGCCGCAGGCGGAGCGCGTAGCCGGCGCGGGAGCGCAGATCACGCCAACGACCGCGGGCGAGCAAGCCGAGGAACGTGCGGAGTCGGCTCACGGTGCGGCTCGGGGCAGGGTGGCACGGCCTTCGAAGTGCCCGCAGGCTCCTTGCCAGCGGATGTAGGCGGCGCGGGAAGACCACGCGCGGTGGGTGAACCAGGCCTTGACCTGCCGGAGCGGGACGGTCCACCGGCGGATGGGCGGCCAGGTGCAGATGCCGTGGCGGGCAAGGACCTGCATCCACGAGGCGGCGATGCCGCGATTGAGGCGCGCAAGGTAGGCGGGAGTCACGCGTCCGGCAGGGATGAGATGGGTCAGCGAAAGGGTCGGGAAATAGCCGACGGACCACCCAGCGCGGAGCACGGACAAAACGATGTCGTTGTCGCCGCCGGAGGAGAGAGCGGAGCCGCGACGGTCGGAGAGGAGGCCGTGGGCCGGGGCGTCAAGCCACGCTTGCGCGGCAGCGTGGCGCAGGGCCATGCCGGCGCCGATAGGGGCGCAGGTAGGGTATTCGATTTGCCCCGACACAGGATCGCGCCGGAGCTCGGATGTCCGCGGAGTGGGGCCGAGATCGCGGCAGGCGAGGAGGCCGAGAAATTCGTAGAGATCGGCGGGGAGCGGTGACTCGAACTCGGGTAGGCTGCGGCCGCCGAGGGCGCCGACAGCGGGTTCGGCGGCGAAGATCCGGAGCACTTCCGCGAGGTATCCGGGAGCGAGAATGTTGTCGTCGTCGACGAGAACGACGACCTCTCCCCGGGCAGTGCGAAAGCCGGTGCGGCGGGCCGAAGTGAGGCCGAGAGCGGGTTCGGAGACGAGGCGGAGGTTGGCTGGCGCGTGGGGCGCGAGCGCGGAAAGGGAAAGCGGTGGAACGGAGGCGTTGTCGACGACGATGGTTTCCCAGCGGCCGGCGGGCAGGGTTTGAGCACTGAGGCCGTCGAGCGTGCGCGCGAGGCGGCCGGCGTGGGGGCTGTGGGCGGGGATTACGACGGAAAGAACCATGCGTCAGCGTCGGCCGAGCGACTTCAGTCGAAGTGCATGTTTTTCCACAAGATGCCAGCTCGCAGTCGCGAGGAGCAAGCTGACGAGCAACGAGGCCGCGATGTAGGCGGGGAAGTTGGCCTCATGGAGATGCATGGCTGCCAGTGCCTGCTGTACCGGGCAGGCGTAGATATAGAGTCCGTAGCTGTAGTCGCCGCGTACGTGCGACTCGAAGTCGCGCTGCGGCAGGCCCCACATCAGCCAAAGAAACGAGGGTAGGAGCAAGAACGGCCCCAGCAGGGCGGCGCTACGGTACGGCAGGCGACCGCGTAGGCGGCCACGCCAAGTACTGCCCAAAGACCGCGCGCGGCTGCGCGGACACAAGCCGGATCCGCTAGGGCAACGGCGCCGCCGACTACGAACCATATACAGAGCCGGCGGCCCTCGTTCTTGAAGAACAATCCTGCTTCGGGTGCGATGAGGTCGTGGATGAAAATCGTAAGGAAGCTGGCCGCTACCAACCAAGGCCAGATCGAACCACGCCTATTGAAACCTAGCCACCCAAACGTAGCGAGGCTCATGTAGCAGGCGATCTCATACGGCAGTGTCCAGAGTGAGCCGTTGAGATCGCCGGCTCGGGGAACGTGAGCGAAAAGCCCCTCAACTGAATAGGTTTCGCGGATTAGTACGGCATTGGCGCCGACATAGCGCCAAGCTGAAATCCAGTGGGGCGCCCCGTGCCCGAGCGACCAGGCGACTAGAGGGAAAATCACACCAGTCACAAGGAGACAAACCCAGAGGCCCGGATAGATGCGGAGGAAGCGGTGCCAGAGGAATCGACGGGTGCTCTCGAGTCGCTGTTCGCTGCCCAGAATCAAGTAGCCGCTCAGTAGGAAGAAGCCCTTTACGCCGATGGGAGCGGGCGCGTCTGCCCCGGCGAAGAGCCAGCGGGAGAGAGGTTCTTCCGTCTCACGGTTGGCGAAATACCAACTGTGGCCGTAGACCACGGCGCCGGCAAGAAGCAGGCGTGCCAGGCCGATCGAGTTAGCGCGGGAGGGGTGGGGCAAGGACGATGCTGCGGGCGGCTTGCTCAGCGGCCGTGGAGTTCGGGGCGGCGCAGGCTGGGCTGCCAGCCGCGCGGTGCGGGTTGGGAAACGAGGCGCAGGATCGCGACGAGGATATTCAGGCCGATTTGGCGAATTGCTTGAGCCATAGGAGTTTTTCCTCCCGGGTTTTGAGGAAGGGGTTGCGGAAGAGCTGTTCGCCGAGGACGAGCAGGTCGATGTCGGTGTTGAGGAAACACTCCCAGGCTTCGGCGGCGGTGCGGACGATGGGCTGGCCGGAGACGTTGAAGGAAGTGTTGATCAAGATCGGTATGCCGGTCCGCGCTTTGAAGGCAGTGAGCAGGCGGTGCATGTCGGGGTGGATCTCGCGGCGGATGGTCTGCAGGCGGGCGGAGTAGTCGACGTGGATGACGCTGCCGATCTCGCTGCGGAGAAAATCGAGGCGCTCGCGGAGGGATGCGAACTGGGCGGACTGCGGCGCACGGCGCGCGGGTACGAGGTTCGCGGTGTATTGCATGAAGTCGCTCGGCTCGGCGGTGTCGAACCAGTCGGCGCAATCTTCCGCGAGCACGAGGGGCGCGAAGGGCCGGAAGGACTCGCGGAACTTTACGGCGAGGTTGAGGCGCGACTGCATGCCGGGCTGGCGGGCGTCGGCTAGGATGGAGCGGGCGCCAAGGGCGCGGGCGCCGAGTTCCATGCGGCCGCGGACCCAGGCGACGATCTTGCCGGCGGCTATTTCGGCGGCGACGGCGGTCTCGAAGTCGCCGGTGACGGGCACGCGCCACGGCTCGGCGGCGGCGGGTACGGGGCCGGGTTCACTACCAAGGTAAAAGCCGCGGTGGTCGACCTTGAAGCCGCCGTCGCCGCGCTGTTCGCGCTCGAGGAGCAGAGCGGCGCCGAGGCCCGAGCCCATGTCGCCGCCGACGGGCGAATTGAAGAGGCCTGCGAAGATCTTTTCGGCCCGGAGCTTGCCGGCGGTGACGCAGTTCTGGGCGCAGCCGCCGCAGAACACGAGGTGCTCCTCGCCGGTCTCACACCGCACGTGGCGGGCCATCTTGATCACCTCCGTTTCGAAGATGTGCTGGAGGGAGGCGGCGAGATCGACGTGCTCGTCTCGGATGGGGGCGGAGGGACGGCGGACGGGAACGCCGACGGCGGCGGCAATATCGCCCCACGCGGCGGACATGGAGTCCCAAGTCATGCGTAGCGGGGCGTTTAGTCGGAAGCCGCCGCGGTCGTCGGTCGTGTAGAGGGCGGCGAGGGCGGTGGCGAAGCGGGGGCGGCCGTAGGGAGCGAGGCCCATCACCTTGTATTCCGAACCGAAAGAGTGGAAACCGAGAAACTCGGTCATCAACGTATAGAACATGCCGAGGCCGTTTTCGTAGGCTTGCTCGCCGCGGATCCGCAGGCCGTCGGGACCGACGGTCCCGAAACTGGCGCAGTAGTCCTCGCCCTTGCCGTCGATGCAGAGAAAGGCGGCGCGCGGGAAGGGGGAGGTGTGGAAGGCGGCGGCGACATGGGCGAGGTGGTGCCAGCCATAGTGGAACCGCGCGGCCGGAAAGAGCGCGCGGGCGGGCCTAGTGTAGAGGCCACCCCAAGATTCCGGTAAAACGCGGCAAAGCGTGCGGGTGAAGCCGTTGCCCGGGCGGCCGGAGAGGTTGAAAAGGTGCCATTGGAGGGGCTTCTCGGCAAAGGCGACGTCGGTGACATCGGCTGGAGTCAGCCCGCCCATGGCGAGGCAATCGGCTGCGGCGAGGCGCGGGAACGCGCCGTCGTGCTTGATGCGCGAAAAGCGTTCTTCCTGGGAGGAGGCGACGAGCGCGCCGTCGACGAGAAGAGCAGCGTTGGAATCGTGGCCGAGCAGGCCGCCGATGCCGAGGATGACGCGACGCGGAGAGGACACAGCAGTAGTTCGGGGGCGGGGTTTCAAAAGCGGGCGAAGAAATCCCACGAGGGTTCCCATGCCTCGAGTTTCAGGAAATACCGGTCCTCCTGTCGGCGCCAGTAATCACCCAAGCGGCGGTGGTAGAGTTTGCGGGCGAAGATGCCGAGGTTGAAGGGGCGATCGTAGGCGCGAGGGAGGCCGACATCGAGTTCCGCGTAGCGTCGGTGGCTGAGGACGAAGTCGATGGCCTTTTCCACGCCTGGCCAACCGCAGTCGTTGAAGGCAAGGACAGCGCCCGCGCCAGCCATCTTGTCGAGATACCAGAAGTCGAGCAGCGCGTAGTCAAAGGTGTGCCAGCCGTCGATGTAGCCGAAATCGACGTGAGTGCCGGCTTCGAGCAGCTTGGGCATTGCGAACCAGTCGGGCTCCTCATGGACGGCATGGCGGTGGCCGAGACCGGCGCGGGCGACGGCGGCCCGGCCGCAGTCGCGCCATTGCGTGCTCTGGTTGGGGTCGATCGAAATCAGGCGGCCGTCGCCGCCGTTCTCCTCGAGTGCGGTGAGAATGGAGAGCGTGGAGATCCCGTTGGCCATGCCGACCTCGACGCAGGTACGGGGGCGGTTCGCGCGGATGTGGCGGTAGAGCGCCTCTGCATGCGTGACGTCGAGAAAGGACGAGAGTGGCACTGACTCGCCGGTGGGTGTCCGTGATGTCTTGGTCGCTAAAATTTCGTGGAGGGTGGAATTGCGTTCGAGGAGCGACATCGTGGGAAAGACGGACGTACGTTGAGTGGGTTGCAGGCGGTAAACCGGGTCAGGAGAGCGCAGATAGACCGGAGGGCGGCGTTGAGCGGTCAACCCTAGCTATCAAAGTGGAGAGTAGGGCTTGCATAATCTCAGGATGGAATCTGCCGAGATTGGCGGAGTGGAGGGCAGCGGTAACCCGCTTTTGCACTGACAGCGTGGCGGCGGCCTAGGCGGTCCGATACGGCCCGGGTGTGGGCCAGTGGCCGTCGTTGAGGTCGATGGTGAGGGAAGGGATGGAGAAAGTCAGTTGGCACGACGCCAGCGGTCCTGCCAACGAAGCAAGGTGGTAGCGGGTAGTAGCGAACGCAATGCACGGAGCCCAAGATGCTTTGTAGTGGGAACCTTGCGGCCCAGATCTTTAGCGAGAGTGATGGCGCGGCGTGCCGCTGCCACATCGCCGGTCCGGAGAAGATTTATGGCGGTGCGTTCGGCCTCCGCGGCGATCACGGAGTGAAGGCGGACTGGTTGTTGGGCGACATAGTCCTCAAGGAACTCAAGTCTGCATACGAAGCAGTAGTGCTGGTTAGCGCCCGCACCCCTGTCATGCCGTAGGCTCCATTCTAGAACCTCGGGCACGAGTGCGAGCCGTGCGCCAGAGGCGCCGATGCGGAAATGGAAATCCCCGTCTTCGAAACAGCGCCGCGTCGCGTGAAAGCCGCCTATCGCGAGAAATTGTTCGCGTCGGAGGAAACTGCTCATCGTTGGCAAGGGGCGGAGCAAAAGGTGCGCCGCTGGGTCGTGGGACAGCTCCGCCGCGTCGAGTTCCCAGCGCACCACTAACTCCCGGGTCTTCTCGTCAATGAAATCAGTGAAATGCAGCACCGCATCGGTGTCGGGCTTGGCCATCGGCGCGACCCGCGTGAGGTAGTCCGGCGCCAATTCGTCGTCTACGTCGTGGAAGTGGATCCATTCCGAGGTGGATTCGCGGGCGAGCGCGTTACGGGCGCCGCCGGGCCCGAGGTTTTTGGCCAAATGGAGGATCCGGAAACCGAGCGCCGAGGCGCTCGCCGCGGTGTCGTCCGTGCTGGCATCGTCGGCGAGCAGGATTTCGTCGAAAGCCGGGGCAAGGCGATCGACTTGCTCCCGCAGTCGCGGAAGAAACCGCACGGCATTGTAGCACGGGACCAGCAAGGCGGTTGTCATAAGCAGGACGGTGGAGAGCGAAGCTTTGCCCACCCGGTCGCGCCGACGGGTCTTTCCAACAGAGTCCGGCTGCCCACGGGGCGAGCGGAGGACATTACGGCGAAACCAGGGAAGCAAACGTGCGAGCTGATCGTCGGCCGGCGATGCGCGGGAGGGTTCAATCGGCAACGCGAAACCAAAAGCTCGAGGCCGGAAATCTGGCGGCGGCCGCGGCCGGGGAGAGCCGAGACCGGAGAATTTCGAGTGCCTGACGGTCCTGGGCGAGCAGGGCGGCCGGGAGCTGGACGGAGATGTTAGCTCCGCCTCCGAGCAGCAAAGCGGCCAAAAGGTATTGCTCGGACCGGAGGCGAGAAGGAAGAGCAGCGGGATAGTCGGTGTTCAGGTATATCGTGAGTATGAACCAGCACTCCGTGCGGAGGCTGGGCAGAATGGCCAGGAATAAAACGGTGGAATCGCTGCCTTGGAAACTGCGATGGCTACCGTCGGAGAATAGTACCCTGCGAGGGTTCGGCTTAGCAGAGCGCCTCTGCGACACATTCCTTCAGCCTGCGCGCGAGTGCGTAGGGGTGGTCGGAGGAGGAGCGGAGGATCCAGGCGGCGAGACGGCAGCGTAGGGAGTTTAAAAGGCGGAGTACCATGTGGCGGCGGTGCAGATCAGCGCAGTGTCGTCCTCAGCCAGAACGAGGACGACGCGAGGGGCTGCGGAATTTCGGCGAAAGCAGGCACGCGACAAAGCAATTCCAGCGCCGAGGGATCCCGGCAAAGTTCGGCGCAAGGTAGGATGATTTCGATGCCACGTGCCCCGCCCAAAAGCCAGGCGGCGAGCAGGTATTGTTCGGACCAAAGCCGATCCCATGCGCGCGCGGGGTAATCGTCGGGCAAGTAGATGTCGTGAATATGCACGAAGACACCAGCCGGTAGGCGCGGTAGTACATCGACAAAGAAACGCGTGACATCGCTGCCCGGAAAGGCGCGGTGACTGCCGTCGAAGAAGAGGAAATCACCCGGCCGCATGAGAGCGACGACAGGGTCGACATGATCCTCCAGCCGGTCGCGAACCGCGCGGTGACAAAGCGCCTCGACCTCGACGCGAGGCGAGGGATCGATCGAGACAATCTCGGTTGCTGATCCGGTGGCGCGACAGGCAGCGTGGACGGTTCGGGTAGACATGCCGGATCCGATCTCGACGTAACGTGCAGGCCGGAACTCCACGACCATACCGTAGAGAGTGACCAGGTCGACCGGGGTGAGAAACCAGTTTTCCCAGGAGGGCAACGAAGGCCGTGCGGGGTCAGGCACCCGAGGCCAGGTGTCAGCCGCCGGAGCATGAGACAGGACAGCGGCCAGGAGGCGACGGGCGGCTGGGAGCGCTCGGTCGAACAATTCGCAGAGCTCGGCAGGGCGAGGCGACGAGCGCTGCGCGGCGAAATCCGGGCCGACATCCGGTAGGAAGTCGATGCGTACCAAGTCGGTGCCGAAACCGGGAATGCGCAGTTGGTCCAGCCCATACCACACGTCCGCACTATCGAGGAGAGCGCGGGCAGCCGCGATGCGCCGATGGAGCCGGGCGCGCCGAAAACGACCGATGAAGCGGCGCAGCAAGGAGGGCGGAGGAGGGAGCACAGCCGCGGATGCGATGAAGTTCAGGCAGGAGGAAGTGCGGTGACAAATGCGGCCGACCGGGTCAGGCCGCGGCGGCGGGCCTGCTCAATTGCGCGAATTTTCTGTCCTTGGCGGAGCTCCCGATAGAGGCGAAAGATGCGTTCCGTTCGGGAGACTTCCCAGCTAACGACCGTTCCGGACCAGAGGTATTGCAGGATGCCCTCGCTGAAGGCCATGGCTTCAGAGAGGCGCACAAAGTAGCTGTGGGTCAGGCGTTCCGCTGGAATGAGGTGTTTCAGGACGAGCGAGGTGAAAAGGCCGTTGCCTAGGCCCATCTCGCAGGCGGTGTAGGCGAGGTCGATGTCCTCGGCTGCGGAAAGATCTTTGCCATTGCGGCCGAGTTTCTGCCGCAGGCTGCTCGACTCGACGCGGGCGGCGTAGCGTCGTGCCACCTCTGCGCGTGCGCACATGCCGGCACCATACGGCGTTGTGATCGAGGTGTGGGTGAGATTACTCCATACGTCGCGGGTGACGTCTCGGCCGAGCATGCCGAGATATCTGATCATCCACGGAGCGGGCGACACTGCGTAGTCACAGAGGATTCGTCCGCCCCAAGCGCCAAGGAAGGGGTACTTTGCGCCGATTTCGGCGGCTCGAGCGAGGTAGTCGGGCGCGAGAACGTTGTCGTCGTCTACATACACAAGCAGATCGCCGGCGGCCTCTTTGATGCTGCGTAGCCGAGCGCGCGTGAGCCCAAGGCGGGGCTCATTGACGTGGCGAGCCCGCGGATGCCACGAGAGGTCATAGAGGGAGGCGAGTGGCTCGTCGGAGGCGTTGTCGATGAGAAGCAACTCCCACTCTTTGGTTGGCACCGTCTGGCGCCGGAGCGCCTCGAGGACTTGAGTCAGCATCGCTTGACGCGGGTTGTGAGTGCAGATGAGGACGGATAGCATCTTGGATTCAGGTTAGCCCGAGGCGGTGATAGACGTGTTGTACCGCGGCGGAGCGGCGGTGAATGGCACGGCGAAAGCGCGGAGTAACAACGGAGCTGGCCTCGGGCCAGATACGGTGGTCCAGCGCGGCCACTCCATTTCCGGGCAGCCACGCGGCGAGCACCTCGGCCCAAGAATAAGGACGCGCCAATTCCTCCGTGTCGTGACGAGTCTGGTCTGAGTCACTCATGACGCCCGCGAGCTCGGCCACGACTTGCGCCGGGGGGTGGTCGAAGAAATTGTCGAGCAGTGCACTCAGGAACGCCTGCGCCGCTTCATCGTCGTCGGCGATCGGGCTCCAGTGCCGCCCCTTCGTAGCCTCATAGCGCAGTAAGGCGCCCTCCACTGCCGCGAACAGCGCGAGATGTGCGGTTCCTTCGGTGTGGCTGAAAAGCGGCTGACCCTCCGCGGAGTAGCCGGTTACGGATGCATGTTCGGCTATTCCCGCCACATGCTCAAGGAGGTGATTGCGCCTGAGCCATCGCTGAGAGACTGGCTGAGGTAAGTCTGCAGCCGCTTGCTCGAAGAGCGCACAGGCGGGGCCTGCCTCACCGGGTCCAAGCCGCCCTTGCAGCAGGGCGAGAAAATAACCTCTCAACGGCGTCTGCCCTGATCCCGCGCGAAGCCGGTTGAGTGCGGCTTGGCAGGAAAGAAACCAGCCGAGATCGACAAAGCCTGCCGGAGCCGTATCAAACAGGCCGGCTTGGCCGAGGTAGGCATTCGCGGTCGACCGTTTCCGGATGATCGTTTCCATCAATGCATCATGCACTTCTGGTTTCTCGAGTTCGCGCCAAAATGCCTGCCAGTGCTCGGGCGTTGCCAGTGGCTGCTCCTCTCCCCACGCGGGCTGGATGCGATGCCAGGTCGGTAGGAACAACTCGAACGGAATCTCGAGCTTTCCCAGCAGTCGGGGTAGAGAAGGCACCTCGAAATCCCTTTGTAGCCACGCAAGGTCGCGCGGGGATACCTCTGAACTGGAGGCCAAGAGCAGCGCGCGGCGGGAAATGTGCAGATACCGACAATCGATCGGGCAATCGATCTCGGCCACAACGCAGCGACAGACCGTCCATAACAGACGCGCATCGCGGGACGCAAAATAAAGGCGAACCATTCCGTCCGCCCGGGCGCGACGGATTACCCAGCGGCCCAGGACGGCCAGCAAGGGACCAAGGAATTCATTCACTAGCTCCACGATACCCGGCCGGGAGGGGACCGGGTTCGCGAGGCTGAGTCGCGCAGCCCGCAGCCGGCCAGCCGTACGTGGCCCCGCAGTCACGTTAGAAAGATGGGTCAGCAGTAAACGCTCTGATCCCGTTAGCGCTCCGGCACCAAAATGGGTCGTCCGGACACCAATCGAGCGAGGCACGAACACATCGGCCGCAGGATTATCTCCGATGTGGTGGAGTTCGGCCGCCGGTATGTTTTCGGTAGCGATGACGTGCCGAAACAGGTTTCCAGTGTGTTTGGTAAGACCAGTTTCGCTAGAAACGTAGACATGGTCGGCCGGCTCGGCGAAGCAGTGTCTCCGGAGCAACCGGCGCACGAAAACGGCTGGCAGGTAGGTATCGGAGATGAACAGGACTCTCTTGCCGGAGGCGCGGGCGCTGGCTACTTGTTCTCGCACCTGAGCGACCCCCACAAGCATGTCACTTTCCGCCTTCATTTCTAGCTGCGGACCGTCCGGAAGCGCCATTCCCGACACTTCGAGAAGGCCACGCATTTCTATCCAAATCTGCTCTAGGGTCACTTCCTCGCTATTGGCGTGCAGACGGGCGCGCCGCTCCGCCTCGATGCGCCAGGCGACAAACTGGCGCGCAAAGGCCTCGGGGGCCACTACGCCTGCCTTCGTGCCGATTTGTAGGCCTAGTAGGCGAAACACCTCACTGGGCGCGCAGACGGTGCGCGTGAGGCAGGTGTCGAAAACGTCGAATGAGGCGCAGGTCACGGCCGCTGAGAATCATCGGATCCCTTGGTAGCGAGGGCCTGAAGATTAAGCTCGAAGCTGATGCTTCTCATATTCTCGGACGGAAGCTCAGCCCGGAAGATCTGCAGCAGCAGCCAGCGCACGCACCACTTCCGAAATCTTTCCCGGCCCTCTCTGCGCCAGAGCGTCTTGGGCATCGGACCCAGGCCCTTGCTGTTGTCGAGAGCGATTTCATAGAAACCGGCGTTTCGCAGCGCGAAATGCAGGGAGTGTTCAGTAAAGCTCGAGTGATGCGTGTAGTCGATGTAACGCCAGCGCGTAGCTAGCCAGGAATTCGCATTCGGCGTAGTGACGAAAACCCTTCCACCCGGTCGCAGAGCGTTGTGAATCGATCGGCAAAATCGAATTTGGTCGGAAACCCTAACATGCTCGAGCACGTCCATAAGGACGACAAAGGCGAAGGACTCGCGATGGGCCTGCAGCCACGCCTCGGTGTCATCCGTCACCTCCACGTCGAAGCCGGAGCGTCGGCAACGCTCCGCTTGTTGGGCTGATACCTCGACGCCCCGAATGTTGCGATAGCCCAACGAGCGGAGGGCGGTCAGTGCGAAGCCGTAGCCGCAGCCGACATCGATTAGCGGAGCGTCCTTATCTTCCGGGAGGTGGGGACCCAGCAGACTGCCGATCCAGGCCGCCATCCGCAGGGTGTGCTCCGGTGACCCGTCGTGGAAGCGCTCGTAATGCAGAGAGTAATCGAAATCTGACATGAGAGTTACTGCGGCTAGATATCCTCTACCCGGACCTCCGGTAATATCACGTGCCCCCAGTTTTGGGGCCATGCCGTCGCAACTCCCAGTTCGTTCTCCAACGGAAGAACTTCGAAGTGGAGCGTCTCGAGAACGACATCGTAGTCGCGATGGCCGGTCGCTGGCTGGCCGGAACCCAGCGCCACGCCGCAGAAGTATCTTCCTGGCGCGAGCGGCGAGCTCGGTATCGTGATACGGATAGTCTGCGGCGGTCCGGCGCGCAGGTCGAAACACTCCGGGCTGAAACCCGATGCCACGGGCGCACTGTCCCCGGCGAAGATCGTTAGGCTCACCCGCGAGCGCGGCAGGTTTTTGACGGCAGTGCAGCTGAGGACGAAGCACAGAGGTTTACCGGAGTCGAAGTGGGGCGTCTCCTGATCGAAGCGAAGACTGCGAATGTGAGCTTCACCCGAGCCGCGGAACGCGCGCGGGGTCCTCGTCACGTCGAAGAAGACGCCTCCGCCACCGTTGCCGTTTGCAGAGTAGACTTGGACCGCGGTGCCCGTTACGCCAAAGTACCGTGGTCGTCCGCGCTCAAGCAACAGGCAATGGCGGGCTAGACGCTGGATCACCGTCATCTGGTGGCTGACGATGAGTATCGTGCGGCCCGTACTTGCGGAGATCTGTTCCATTCTCCCTAAGCATTTCCGCTGGAACGCGGTGTCGCCGACGGCGAGGACCTCGTCGACGATGAGGATCTCGGGCTCGAGGTGCGCGGCGACTGCGAAGGCGAGGCGGACGTACATGCCGCTGCTGTAGCGTTTCACCGGGGTGTCGATGAACTGATCGATCTCTGCGAAGGTGACGATCTCGTCGAACTTGGCGCGTACTTCGGCGCGGCTCATTCCGAGAATGGCGCCGTTTAGGAAAATGTTCTCGCGGCCGGTGAGCTCAGGGTGGAAGCCAGTGCCGACTTCGAGGAGGGAGGCGACGCGGCCGTTGATCGAGATGCGTCCGGTGGTGGGTTCGGTGATGCGGGAGAGGATCTTGAGGAGGGTCGACTTGCCGGCGCCATTGCGGCCGATGATGCCGAGGACTTCGCCTTGCTTGACCTCAAAGCTGACGTCCTTGAGGGCCCAGAATTCCTCGCGGTTCAGCCGAGCGTTCCAGCGCAGTCGGCGCCAGACGAGCCGCAGACCGTGATGCATGGCGTCGCGGAGGGTCTGCTGTTTGGCGAGGTGGCTGATGACGTATTTCTTGGAGACGTTTTCAGCGCGGATGACAGTAGGCGAAGGCACGGTGGGGAGGCGAGAGGCGAGGGGCTAGAGGCGAGAGGTTAAGCGAGAAGACGCTATGGGGTGCTAGGGAGAGAGTGGGAGACGTGCGAGACCGGGAAGATTGGGAGACGGGAAGTTCGGAAAAGCGGGAGGGAGGGTTGTCGGAATAGTGGGAGACGGGAGGGCGCGGAAATGTGAGGAACGTGGGGGATTTGGAGCCCTGTGGAACGGGGCAGGGGGCGAAAGCCCGGAAAGCTGGGAAACTGGCGACCGAGGCTTCGCGAATCTTGGCTTGGGGCTTTGCGTCTTTGCGTTTAGCCGCGGAGCGATTACTAGATGACGTCCACGAGGGTCTTTTCGACGCGGCGGAAGTACCAGATGCCGGTGGTGAACAGAGCGGTGGTCCAGAGGAGGGTGAGGCGGAAGCTGTCCCAGGGGAATTGGTCCACGCTCAAGAGGCTCCAGCGGAAGGCGTCGATGGCGCCGGTCATGGGGTTGAGGGCTAGGAGGTCGACCCAGTTTGGGATGTTGTCGGTACGGTAGCCAACCGGGGTCGCGAACACGCCGATCTGTAGCAGGAACGGCACGACGATCCGGAAGTCGCGGAAGCGCACCGTGAGGGCGGCGAGCCAGATTCCGGCTCCGAACGCCAGCAGGAGCACGGTCATAATAAATGCCGGCAGAAATATGACTTTCCAACTCGGGAGGGTCGCGGTCCATCCAGCCGCCAGAGCGTACACGAGCAGCACAATCGCGAAGTCGATGAGGGCGACGAGCAGTGTCGACAGCGGCACGACGAGACGGGGAAAGTAAACCTTGGAGATCAGATGCGCGCTGCCGACCAGGCTGCCGCTGGTGTTACCGAGTGCGTTGGCGAACAGCTGCCACGCCATCTGGCCGGTCATCACGACGATGAAATAGGGCTCATTGCCGGCCGGCATCTTCGCCAAGCGCCCGAAAACGAAGGTGAAGATGGCAACGGAAGCGAGGGGCTGGACGAGCGCCCAGGCGGCGCCGAGGAGAGTCTGCGAGTAGCGGACCTTGACGTCACGCCAAGCGAGCATCCCCAGCAATTCGCGGTAGCGCCAGAGGTCGCGCCAGTACGTGCGCTCCGTGCGGCCGGCTTCGATGACCAGTTCGTGCGATTGAGCCGAGGGTGAAGGCATTTGGTTGGAGGCGAGAGGCGAAAGGCGAGAGGGGGTGGAAAATCGCGAAATTGCGAAAGTGGAAAACTGGGAAACGGGAAAACCGAAGTTCGGGAGGCGTCTTGGGGACCGACGGAGGGGCGAGCTAAACTTTGAGCCTCAGCGGTGGCTCTATTCGGCCGTTGATGTCCGGGGCTCCTTACGCAGTAGGCTGGCGAGGCGGGAGCGGAAGTTCTCGTAGGAGAACTCCTGGGCGCGGCTCAGCAGGGATTGTTCGTCCCAGTCGCGGTTGAGTGCTCCGATCGCTTCTCGGGCAATGCCGGGGACGTCGCCGTATTCGGGGAGGACGCCGGTCTCGGGCGAGATGACCTCGGGGATTCCTCCGGCGCGGGCGCCGAGGCAGGGTCGGCCGTGGGCCATGGCTTCGAGAAAGACGAGGCCGAAGCCTTCCTTGCGGCTGGGCAGGGCGAAGAGGCGGCAGTTCCTCAATTCGTCGCGCAGGCGGGCATCCTCGACATAACCGAGGAAGTCGACCGCGTCGGCGACCTGGAGTTTATGCGCAAGGTTCATCAGCCGCGGCAGGTCGCCACCGCGGCCGACGATCCGCAGGCGGGCGGCGGGGATTTGCGCGCGGACGGCGGGCATAGCCTCGATCAAGGTCTCGACGCCCTTGTAGCGGTCCGTCGGTGAGAGTCGTGAGACGGTGAGGATGTGCGGTGGGCACTCGGCCAGCGGGCGTCCGGCCGCGATTTCGAAGTCGGGATCGAGGGAGTTGGCCAGCACCACGGCGCGTCCGTCAGGAAGCGGGCAATGCCGGAGGAGTTCCTGTCGGGTGAAGTCGCTCACGCAGAGAATCCGCGAGGCGCCACGAAGGGCGGTGCGCTCGATTGTGTTAAAGGGACGCCATACCTCGATACCGTGGGCGACGAGAGAGTAAGTCAGCCGCGGGTTCAGGCGACGTGCGAGCCACGCGACCGGCAGCATGAAGATGTGGCCGCAGATGACATGGTCGGTCTGCCGGGCGGCGAGAAGCAACGAACGCAACAGGAACGCCTTTCGACGCTGGCAGCCGGTGGCGGACGCTAGGGCAACTTGTTCGACGGCGTGCAGATGGCGGGGGCTGATGGCCGCGTCGTTGAGGGAAAGCAGCCGGACCGATCCTGGCTGCGGCGCAAGTTCCGCGAGTGCGCGCAGGTAAGCGCGCATGATGCGCTGGATGCCGCCTTCGGAGGAAAAGATCTCGGGAACGAGGAGGGTGATTCGGGAGGCGAGAGGCGAGGGGCAGGCGGAGGCTCGAGGCGCGAGGCGAGAGGCGAGAGGTGGCAGGGCGGAGGATAGGTCGACGGGAGCGGGGGAAGGGCGGCTGCTCGTGGTAGCGGGGCGGCGGTTGAGGAAGGCGATGAGGATGGCGAGGCTCCAGACGCGGGACCATTCGCGGTTGTCCTGCCGCGTGAGGTAGTCGCGCCATGAGCCTTGGACCGCGGGCACGTTGAAGAGGCCGCTGCGAGCGATGCTGGAATCCGAGAATACATCCTCGAGGAACGGACGCAGGTCGCGGCGCATCCAGGCATCCATCGGTAGGGAAAAGCCCCACTTCGCGCGGCTTCCGAGCGCTGGTGGCAGGACGTCGCGCAGGGCGGCATGCAGCGCAGACTTGGGCTGACGTGGGTCGTGCTTGAACGATGCCGGCTGGCGCCAGAGCCACTCAATCAGCGGGCGGTCCACCAAGGGTACGCGCAGTTCGAGGGAGTGCCGCATGCTCATGACGTCGCTGTCGCGCAGGAGCACGTCGGCCATGTACGTCCGCAATTCCCACGCGCTTACGAGTTCGAACACCGCCTCAGGATCGAGGTCGGCGGCGAGATCGGCGTAGGCAGGATGAAGCGCCGGCGCGTCCGAAACGGCACTCACCAGATCGGGCGCAAGCGCTTCGGCGGCTGTGCCGGTGGAGAAGACGCGACGCTGCAGGGCGCCGGCTTGCACGGTGTCCACGGCGTGTTCGAGAACGTCGGCGAGCTTGCGGCGGCGAGTGTCGCCGCGGCGGAGCCGACGGATCACGAACCGGCGGGTGGCGAGCGGAAGGGCGCGCCACGTTGGAAGCAGACGTCCAAAGCGAGGCGTGGTCCGGAACGAAGGGTAACCGCCGAACAGTTCGTCGCCGCCGAGTCCCGACAGCGCGACGGTCACGCCACCTTCGCGGGCAGCCTTGCTGGCGTAGTAAGTGTTGACCCCGTCGCCGGTAGGTTGGTCCAGCACGGCGAGGTAGCCATCGAGATCGGCGGCCAACTTGGCACCGGACAGACGGAGTGTGTGATGGTCGGTGCCGAGAAACGTCGCGGTGTCGGCGGCCGGCTTGGCTTCGGAGTAGCCGGGTTCGGAGAAATCGATCGTGAACGTGCGGAGCCGGCCCGGGGTTTCGCGGCGCATCAGCGCGACCACCGAGGCGGAGTCGAGTCCACCGGAAAGAAAGGCGCCGACCGGGACGTCCGCAACGACGTGGGCGCGCACGCTGTCGTCGAGCCGGGCGCGGAGCTCCGAGGTGAATTCGTCCCGGGTACGGCAGACGTGTGCGGACGGCGGGATGGTGGAAAAACGCCAGCCGGCGGCGATTTCGAGCCGGCTCTCGCGGAAACGCACGGCTTCGCCGGGTCGCAGGGAAAACGTTCCGCGTTGGATCGTGCGCGGCGCCGGCACGGCCATCCAGGCGAGGTAGGAAGCCACGGCGGCGGGATCTACTTCCGTGGGGCCGATTCCGGAGGCGGTGATCGCGTTGAGCTCCGACGCGAAGAGCAGCGCGCGTCCCAATGGGCGGTAGTAGAGCGGCTTTATCCCGAAGGGATCGCGGGCGAGGAAGAGGCGGCGCGAGTCGCGGTCCCAAACCGCGAAAGCGAACATGCCGCGGAGGCGGGGCAAGCAGGCTTCGTTCCAGCGGGCAAATGCAGCGAGGAGTACCTCGGTATCGCATTGGGTCCGGAACTCCCAGCCTCCCTCGAGTTCACGGCGGAGCTCGCGGAAATTGTAGATCGCGCCGTTGAAGACGAGCGTGAGGCGTCCGTCGGGCGACTGCATCGGTTGGCGACCGTTCGCTGGATCGAAGATCGCGAGCCGCCGCATGCCGAGGGTGGCGTCGCCTACGGACGTTATGCCGCCGTCGTCGGGTCCTCGGTGGACCATCGCGCCGCACATCCGGTCGACGGCTGCGCCCCGGGCCTCAAGTCCGAGGGAAGGGTCAATCAGGCCGGCTATGCCGCACATGGGTTGGTAGGGACTAGAGGAGAGGAAAGGGAGAGGGTCCCGTAAGCGCCAGAGGGGCGCCCGCTTGTAAATGCAAGGCAGCGGGCACGGCTTCGCCTCGTCACTTCCGGCGCGGAAAGTGACCCGCGGGCGATCTGCCTCACCAAAAAGGTCCCGCGGGACTAGGGTGTAAACCCTAGAATCGGCTCGGTGTTCGATTGGGAGAGGTGAGCCACGAAAGTCAGGGGGTGTTTTGCCGCCAAGAGGCGCAGTGAGGGGAGGAGCTGCGGGTCGGGTCGGCCAGCGACTTCCTCTTGCGTATCATGTGCCTCTTCGCGGCCAACTCGTCCTGCGAGAAGGTAAGGAGCCGCCACTTTGCGCGCGGCGCTAGACCGGCCCATGCGGCGCGTTCCGCGGTTGTGCGCGATCAAGCACAGATGGCCCGGCGCACTTCTTCGGCGCGGGCTTTGCCCTGGAGTGCTTCGACTACGGCGAGTCCGAAGTCCACGGCCGTGCCGGCGCCGCGGGAGGTGATGATCCGGCCGTCCTGAACGACGCGTTCCGCGGACAAAGCTGCCGGTAGTTCGCTCGCGACCGACGGGTGGGCGGTGAACCGGCGGCCGGCGAGAAGTCCGGCGTCGAGAAGGACCGTAGGAGCGGCGCAGATGGCCGCGACCCACGAGCCGGCGGCGGCGTGGCGCTGCACCAGGGGCACGATCCGTGGGTCCGCGCGCAGGTGTTTCACGCCGGGGCCGCCGGGCAGGAGCAGACAATCGAAGGTTTGGTGGATGACCTCGGCCAACGAGACGTCGGCCCAGAGGCGGATTCCGGAGCGGCCGACGACCTCCAGGTCCGGACCGAGGGACGCGACCGTGACCTCGACTCCGGATCGGCGTAGAAGATCGATCGGGGACACGGCCTCGATTTCCTCGAAGCCGGCGGCGAGGACGGTGAGAACAGTTGCCATGCGCCACGTTGGAACGGGTTTCCTCGCTTTCGACGACGGCGTTTTTCGATGAATCACCGCTACGATTTTCCCTGAGAGCCCGGCTGCCGGCCTGCTCCGACTTTCCATTTGCCCCTCCTCGGGGCGCGGCTCACGGTCGCCGTTCCGTTCCATGAGCGACATCGTTTCCGACAATTCCCACGATCAACATGCCGTGCGCCGGCAGAAACTCGCCGAGTTGCGTGCCGGGGGAGTCGATCCGTTCCGGGCCAACGTCAGCCCGACGCATTTCTCGGCCGATGCGATCAAGGCCTACGTGCCCGGGCAGGACAACGTGGTGCCGGTCACGGTCGCGGGGCGGCTCGTCACGATCCGCGACATGGGCAAGAGCCAGTTCGTCAAGATCCTCGACCAGCAGGGGCAGATCCAGTTGTACCTGAAGAAGGACGTCGTTGGGGATGATGCCTACGCCGCTTTCAAGAAGCTCGACCTAGGCGATATCATCGGCGCGAGCGGCACACTGTTCGTGACGAAGACCGGCGAGGTGACGGTGCGGGTGGACAGCTACGTGCTCGTCTCGAAGGCGCTGCGTCCGCTGCCGGAAAAGTGGCACGGCCTGAGCGATCCGGAGCAGGTTTACCGCCAGCGGTACCTCGACGTGATCGTGAACGCGGAGTCGCGCGCGCGGCTGCTGCTGCGGCCGCGGGTTATCTCGCACATTCGTCGATTCCTCGAGACGCGCCACTTCATCGAAGTCGAGACCCCGGTGCTGGAGGCCACGGCGGGCGGCGCGGCGGCGCGGCCGTTCAAGACGCATCACAACGCGCTCGGCGTGGATTTCTATCTGCGGATTGCGACGGAGCTGCGGCTCAAGCGCATGCTGGTGGGCGGTTTCGACCGTGTCTTCGAGATCGGGCGCATCTTCCGCAACGAGGGCGTGTCGCGGAAGCACAACCCCGAGTTCACGATGATGGAGGTCTACCAAGCCTACTCGGATTACCGCGGCATGATGGAGCTGATCCGCGACCTGCTCACGTCACTCGTGCGCGACGTGGTGCGCCCGGTCGATGGCTCACTCAAATTGAAGCACGCGGCGAGCGGGCAGGACATCGACTTCGGCGCGCCGTGGCGCGAGGTGAAGTACAAGGACCTCATCCGCGAGGCGACGGGCGACGCCGATTGGTTCGAGCGGAGCAAGGCCGATAAAATCGCGGGAGCGGAGCGGCTCGGGCTCGGCATCAACCCGGCCTGGGAGGAGTTCGAGATCACCAACGAGATCTTCTCGAAGAAGATCGAGCCGAACCTCATCCAGCCGACGTTCGTGACGCATCTTCCGAAGGAGCTTTGCCCGCTGGCGAAGATCACCCGCGACGACCCGACGACGATCGATGTCTTCGAGCTGATCATCGGTGGCATGGAGGTGGCACCGGCCTACTCCGAGCAGAACGACCCCGACGTGCAGCGCCAGATGTTCGAGGCGCAGGCCGGCGAGGAACGTCAAAACATCGATCAGGACTTCCTGCTCGCGCTGGAGCACGGCATGCCGCCCGCCGGAGGCATGGGCGTGGGCATCGACCGCCTCTGCATCCTGCTGACGGGCGCCGAGAGCATTCGCGACGTCATCTTGTTCCCACAGCTGCGTCAGGCCGCACCGGCTTGAGGGAGCGCCGCTGTGGCAGGCTCCCGCCTGAACCCACGGGTTGCGCCCGGCGCGGCGGTCGGCAGTTTCGACGCATGACTTCGCATCAGCGCGCGACGGCGCGGTTGAAACGGAAACTTGGCGCCAAGGTGGTGGCGACCGACGCCGCCTCGCTGCGCGAGGCGGGATTCGACAGCAGTAAGATCCTTTTCCACCCGTTGGCGGTGGTGCGCGTCCGGCGCGAGCAGGACGTGGGCGTCGCGCTGGCGCTGGCGAACGAGTTCCGCGTGCCGGTGACGACCCGGGGGCGCGGCACGACGCTCACCGGTGCGGCGGCGCCTCGGCGCGGCGGCTGGGTGCTGGAGACCCGCGCGCTCAACGGCATCGCGATCGACGGCGAGGCGGGCCTGGCTCACGTGGGCGCCGGTGCGGTGGTGGGCGACATCCAGCGCGCCGCGGACGCGGAAGGTTGGTTTTACCCGCCGGATCCCTCGTCGCGCGAGTACTGCACGATCGGAGGCAACATCGCCTGCAACGCCGGGGGCATGCACGGGGGCAAGTACGGCGTGACGCGCGACTTCGTGGTGGCCCTGCGCGGATTCCTGCCCACGGGGGAGGCGGTCACCTGGGGCACGGCAACGAAGAAGTTCTCGGCGGGCTTCAACCTGCGCGACCTTTGGATTGGCAGCGAGGGGATGCTTGGGGTCGTGACGGGGGCGGTGCTGAAGCTCATCCCGCGCCCGGCAGAGCGCTGGACGCTGCTGACCTCGTTCCGCGACGAGCCGGCCGCGCTGAAGGCGGCGCTGGCTTTGTTCCGGCGGCGCGTGCAGCCGGCGATCTGCGAGTACCTCGATCGTGGGAGCGTGCTCTGCGCCGAGCGCGCGACGGGACGCGCGGTGTTTGCGGGTCAGGCGGGCCGGCCGGTCATCCTTCTGGAATTCGCCGGCTCACGGGCCGACGTCCGCGAGCAACGGACCGCGGTGCTGGCCTGGGCGGAGGACTGGGCGACGGCGCACCGCGCGGCGCGCTCGCGCGAGGAGGCCGAGGAATTGTGGGCCGTGCGCCGCAAGTGCTCGGGCGCGATGTTTGAATTGGGCGACGCGAAGCTGAACGAGGATGTCGTCGTGCCGATGCGCAGCTATGTGAAGCTGGCGCGTTTCCTGGAACGTCTGAAGAGGGAGAGCGGCCTGCACATCCCGACGTTCGGACACCTGGCCGACGGCAATCTGCACGTGAACATCATGTACCGGCGTGCGGTGCCCGCAGAGTGCCGCGCAGCCGAGCGTGCCGTGGAGCGCCTCATGCGCGAGGTGGTGGCGCTCGGCGGGGCGATCTCGGGGGAACACGGCATCGGTCTGGCCAAGACGCCCTTTCTGCGGATCCAGCATTCGCCGGCCCAGGTGAAGGCGATGCAGGCCGTGAAGCGGGCGCTCGACCCGCGCGGCATCCTCAATCCGGGAAAGATGTTCGAACCCTTCGAGGTTTGGAAGCACCCGCGGTTGGAGGTGAAGCTGCCGTGGGATCACAAGTAAGGCGGCGCGGCACGTGCACCGTACTGCGCCTTCGACCGGCTCCTGAACGGACAACGATCCGGGGGCGCCCCGTGGTTGCCCGGTTCACCAACGCGCCGACTGCTGCTGGGAATTCCACTCCTCCCAGCGTTTGGTGAGGGTTTCCAGCCGGGCCGGTTCCGCCCCCGCGAGGTCGTTGGCCTCTTCGACGTCGGTCGCGAGGTTGAACAGTCGCCAAGGCCCTGCCTGTCGCGGGCCGCCGTCGCGCACGATCTTCCAGGCTCCCTCCCGGAGGGCCGCGCGCTGGCCCATGCGCCAGAAGAGGGTGCGGGGCGTGGCGGGCGGGGCCTTCACCAGCGTAACCAGGTCGGTGCCGTCGATTTCGCCGGCCGCGGGCGTGATGCCGGCCGCGGCGAGCGCCGTGGCGGCGAGGTCCAGCGAGATCACCGGGGTATCGACGACCTTGCCCGCCGGAAGGGCCTTGGGCCAGCGGGCGAGGAACGGGACCCGGATTCCGCCCTCGAACAACGTGCCTTTTTCGCCGCGCAGCGGGCCGTTGCCCGAGGTGAGCTCGCGGGTGGGGCCGCCGTTGTCGGATAAGAATACCACCAGGGTGTTCTCCTCGAGCCCGTTGGAGTGCAACTGGGCGAGGACGGAGCCGACGCTTTCGTCGAGATGGGTGAGCATTGCCGCGAAGACCCGCCGGTGGATGTCGGCGATGTGGCTGAACCCCTCGAGATGGCGGTCCAGCGCCTGCATGGGGCTGTGCACCGCGTTGTAGGCGAGGGTGAGGAAGAAGGGCTGGGTGGCGTGGCGCCGGATGAAGTCACACGCCTCGCGCGTGAACGCGTCCGTAAGGTGCGCCTCCGGCGCCTCCGGTTGGCTGCCACGCAGCAGCGGGTTGTCTGCATCGTAGTCGGGCTCCTTGTTTCCCAGGTGCGTGCTCCAGATCACGCGGCCGTCGGGCGAGGTCCACCGGCCCGTGCCGCCGTCGGGCAAGGCGGTCCTCCGCAGCCACGTGGTGACGCGCGGAGCGGAAGGCGGTAGGTAATAGTGTCCCTCGTGTAGGAAGCCGAAGAACTCATCGAAACCGCGGCGGAGCGGATGGTACGGCGCCGTGCCGCCGAGGTGCCATTTGCCGACGAGCGCCGTGGCGTAGCCCGTTTCGCGCAGGCGCTGCGCGAGGGTACGTTGGTCGGCCGGCAGGCCCACCTTGGGATCGGCGTTCGCGGCGCCGATCGCGTTACCCTCGAAGCCGAAGCGCGTCTGGTATCGCCCGGTGAAAAGCGCGGCCCGCGAGGGGGCGCAGACCGAGGCGGTGACGTAGCCCTGCGTGAAGCGCACGCCCTCGGCGGTGAGCCGGTCGAGGTTCGGCGTGGGAACATCGCGGCCGCCTTGGCAGCCGGGTTCGCCGTAACCGAGGTCATCTGCGATCAGCAGCACGATGTTCGGCCGGGGAGCGTCGCCGCGCGGTCCGGGCCGGATGGTCTTGGTATTCTTCTCTGCGGCGAAGGCGCCGGGCAGGATGACGAGGGCGGTGAGGACAACGCGGGGAAAGCGGCGGGCGAATCCGGAGCGCATGGGGTTGGAGAAGACTTCCGCCGCAGGTTCGCGGGGCTCAAGCGCGAAGGGCGGGGGACTTGGCGCCTCGGAGGCGGCGTTTCCAGAATCGGCATTGACCGGTCAGAGGTGCGCCGTACGGTCACCAATTCTTTTCGCATAACCACCCGCCGCATCCCGTCGTGAACGTCCAAGTCACCGCCGCCTCCGTCACCCGCAAGCAGCTCGTCGTCAGCCTCGACGTGAGCGAAGTCGACGCCGCCCACCGCGAGGTCGCCGGCGAAGTGGCCAAGCTGGCGCGCCTCCCCGGTTTCCGGCCCGGCAAGGCGCCGCTCGCTCTGGTTCAGAAACGCTTCGCCAAGGAGATCGCCGACGAGTTCAAGCAGAAGCTGACCGCGAACGCGTACCAGGGTGCGATGGACAAGGAGAAGCTCGACGTCCTCAGCCTCGTGAAGGTCGACGGAGCGGACTTCGTGCCCGGCCAAGCCGCCACCGTGACGTTCGTCGTCGACGTGCGTCCGGAGTTCACGCTCCCGGTCTACGTCGACCTGCCGACCGAGATCGCCCCGACCGAGCCCACCGAGGCCGAGATCGCCCAGGTGATCGAGGGACTGCGTTCCGACCGTGCCGACTTCAAGGCCGCCGACCGCGAGTCGCGCAAGGGCGACTACGTGAAGCTCGGCTACGAGGGCCAGGTGGACGGCAAGCCGATCACCGAGCTGGCGCCCGACAAGGAGCTCTACGGCAAGGTCCCGCAGACCTGGGAAGAGGTGGAGGGCACCAACGAGGGCGTCATCCCCGGCCTCGGCGCCCAGATCGCCGGGCTCAAGCCCGGCCAGAAGCGCGACGTGAAGATCACTTTCCCGGCCGACTTCGCGCCCGTCCCGGCGCTCGCCGGCAAGCAGGCAACCTATTCCGTTGAGGTGCAGGAAGTGCGGGAGCGCGTGCTGCCGCCGCTCGACGCCGAGTTCTTCAAGGCCCACCAGGTCGACGACCTCGCCGGTCTCCAGAACCAGGTGAAGACCAACCTGCGCCTCCGCAAGGAGCACGATAACCGCATCGCCCAGCGCCGTCAGGTCACCGATCGGCTCGCGGCCGCGGTCGAGTTCGAGGCGCCGGAGTCGATGGTGAACTCCGAGACCCAGGGCGTCCTCCGCCAGTTCATCGAGGAGAACATGCGCCGCGGCGTGCCCGCCGAGCAGTTCGAGAAGGACAAGAAGACGTTGTTCGAGGGCGCTAAGAAGGCGGCGACGAACCGCGTCCGCCTCCAGCTGATCCTCGCCCGCATCGCCGAGCAGGAGAAGATCACCGTCGGCAATGAGGACCTGAATGAGTTCATCTACCGCGAGTCCGTGCGTTCGCGGCAGAGCGCCGACAAGGTGGCGAAGGCGCTCGCCTCCGACCGCGAGCAGCTGCGCGGCGTGCAGCAATCGATCCTCTTCGACAAGGCGGTTGATTTCGTCGTCTCCAAGGCTAAGGTGTCCACCGTGGCGCCGAAGGCCTGAGCCGCGCCCTTCCTCCCTTGAGCTACTACGTTCCCATCGTCCTCGAGAACACCGGCCGCGGCGAGCGGTCGATGGACATCTATTCGCGCCTGTTGAAGGACCGGATCATCTTCATCGGCACGCCGATCGACGACGTGGTGGCGAACCTGGTCATCGCCCAGATGCTCTTCCTCCAGATGGAGGACGCGAAGAAGGACATCCACCTCTACATCAATTCGCCGGGTGGTGTCGTCACGGGCGGAATGGCGATCTACGACACGATGAACTTCCTGCAGTGCGACATCGTCACGTACTGCGTGGGCATGGCCGCCAGCATGGGCACCGTGCTGCTGGCCGCCGGCACCAAGGGGAAGCGTTTCGCCCTGCCGAACAGCCGCGTCATGATCCACCAGCCGAGCGGCGGCGCGGGCGGCCAGACGGCCGACATCGCGATCGCGGCCCGGGAGATCCTCCGCTGGCGCAAGACACTCAACGAGGCCATCTCCCGCCATACCGGTCGTCCGGTGGAGCAGGTCGAGAAGGATTCGGACCGCGACTACTACATGAGCGCGACCGAGGCCAAGGACTACGGAATCGTCGATCACGTCGTCGCCTCGACGCGCGACGCGCAGGCCGCGGTCGAGAAGGTCGCCTAAGGCGGCCGCCGGGTTTCCGGGCTGGTTTTTCCGCGGGGCGTTCCCCACGCTGCGCCCGCTCGCCGGATCCTCGGGTGCTTTCGCTCCCGTCCCTCCGGCGGACGCCCTTTCCCGTGCGCCCGCTACCCCCGTTGATTCTCGCCGCCGCCGCATCCCTCTCGGCCGCCGTGCCTGCGCCCTCTGCCGCCGTCCCCGAGCAGGCCGAAATCCTCCAGCAGCTGCGGAGCTTCGCGACCACCGGGACGTTGCTGCACGTCGCGGCACACCCCGATGACGAGAACACGCAGCTGATTACCTATTTCGCCCGGGCCCGCGGCTACCGCACGGCCTACCTTTCGCTGACCCGCGGCGATGGCGGGCAGAACGAGATCGGGAGGGAATTCGACGAAAAGCTCGGTCTCGCCCGCACGCACGAGTTGCTTGCCGCACGGCGCATCGATGGTGGCCGACAATTCTTCACCCGCGCGATCGACTTCGGATATTCCAAAACCGTCGACGAGACGGTGCGCTTCTGGGACCGCCGGGAGGTGCTCGGGGATGTCGTGCGCGTGCTCCGCACCTTCCAGCCCGACGTGATCGTGACGCGATTTTCACCGACCGGGGGCGGCACGCACGGTCACCACACGGCCTCGGGGTTGCTCGGGCTGGAGGCGGCAAAGCTCGCGGGCGACCCGGCTGCCTATCCGGAGCAGCTGCGCGAGGGCCTTACTCCCTGGCGGCCGAAGCGGGTCATGCTTAACGCCGGCGGACCGGGACGCGGGAGCGCAGCTCCGGCCGGTGCGCTCAAGTTCGACATCGGCGGACGTGATCCGGCGACCGGCGAGGGCCTCGGTGCAATCGCGAGTCGGAGCCGCGGGCAACACATCACGCAGGGATTCGGAGGCTTCGGCGGTCGCGGCTCGGGAGAGGGACCGAATGAGCAATCGTTCATCCTGCTTGAGGGAGAGCCCGCTGCGCAGGACCTGTTTGATGGCGTAGACACCACGTGGGTTCGGCTGGGGGAAAAAGGTGCGGTCGTCGCGCGGCTGACCGAAGAAGCGATCCGCGCGTTCCGGAGGGACGACCCCGGCGCAAGCGTACCGGCGTTATTCAGGATCCGCGCGGCACTCGCGGAATTACCTTCCGAACCGTTGGTGGTGGATCGTCGACGTCAGCTCGACGCCATCATCCAGTCCGCCGCGGGCATCCGCGTGCGGAGCGAGGCGGCGAATTCCGAAGTGGTGCCGGGCGAGGCTCTGGCGGCGCGATTCCGGGCTTCAGTCGGCGGCGGAGTCGCGGTGCGTTGGACAGGCCTTATGGCGTGGGGCTCCGCGGTTCCCGTACCGACTTCGGTGACGAGTCCGACGAAGTCAGGAGCGACCGTCGAACACTCCGGCCGCGTGCCGGCGAACCTGCCGGTTTCACAACCTTACTGGCTCCGCGAGGAAGGGCGCAGCGGGATCTCGACGGTGCGCGACGCGGCCCTCATCGGTCTCCCGGAGAATCCGCCGTCGCTGCCTGTCACCTACGAGTTTGAGGTCGCGGGCGAGAAGCTGCTGGTGGAGGACGAGTTGGCGACCTTCAGCGCTGGAGCAAAGGGCGGCGAGCGCCGGCGGCCGGTGGACATCATCGCGCCGGTCTCATTACGCCTGCCGGCTGAAGTGGTGCTCTTCGCCCGGGGCGCGACTCGGCGGATCGAGGTGGAGATCGAGGCGGCGCGGGCCGCTTCCGGCCGCGCGCGGCTGCGCTTGCCGCCGGGTTGGAGCGCGAGTCCGGAGGCCGTTCCATTTCAGCTTACGCGCGCGGGTGAGACGATCCGCGTGGCCTTCGACGTGAAGGCCCCCGCGGACGTGCGTTCCGCGGCGCTCGTGGCGGAGGCGGAGGTCGGCGGCGTGGCCTGCACGCGGCAGCGCGTGGTCATCGATTACCCGCACCTGCCGGTACTGCTCCTGCAGCCGGAGGCGCGGGTGCGGCTGGTGGTCACCGACGTCGCCTCGAAACCCTCCCGCGTGGGTTACCTGCCGGGGGCGGGGGATGACGTGGCGCGCGCCCTGGTTCAATTGGGACACGAAGTGCGCACGCTGCGCGGCGCGGACCTGAAGCCGGAGATTCTGAAGGACCTTTCGGCGGTGGTGATCGGCGTGCGTGCCTTCAATGAACGCGACGATCTCGCTGAGAATCTACCCGGGCTCTGGGCGTGGGTTGAGGGCGGGGGCACCGTGATCGCGCAGTACAACCGGCCCAACGGGCTCGCCGCGCCGAAGCTGGGGCCTTATGATCTTTCCATCCAGGGGTCAGCGCCGCAGCTGCGCGTGACCGATGAGACGGCGCCCGTGACGTTCCTCCTGCCGGAGCACCGCGTCCTGAACGTTCCAAACCGCATCGGCGCGGGAGACTTCGACGGCTGGGTCCAGGAGCGTGGCGCTTATTTCCCGAGCAGCTGGGATGAAGCGCGGCACGAGGCGGTGCTCGCGATGAGCGACCCGGGCGAGGCGCCCTTGCGCAGCAGCCTATTGGTCGCGCGCCACGGCAAAGGTCACTCCGTCTACACCGGGTTGGCTTTCTTCCGGCAGCTGCCCGCCGGCGTGCCGGGGGCGTATCGTCTGTTCGCCAACCTGCTCGCGCTGGGGGAGGCGCGATGAGCGGTCCGGCTCATGGTGAAGAGGGTGGGGATGCGCCGCGGCTCCCCGGATTCCGCACGTGGCGCGGGGTCTACCTGCTGGTGGTGATCACCTTTGTTGCGATCGTGGTGGCTTTGGCGCTCTTCACGCGGGCCTACGCATGACGACCCTCGATTGGATCGTGCTGCTGGGGACGATGCTCGGCATCGCCGGCTATGGCACGTGGCGCACGCGCCGCACGAGTCACCTCGACACCTACCTGAAGGGATCGAGCGGCACGGGCTGGTTCACCATCGGGGTGTCGGTCGCGGCGACGCAGGCGAGCGCGATCACGTTTCTTTCCATCCCCGGACAGGGCTTCGAGAGCGGGATCGGTTTCGTGCAGAATTACTTCGGCCTGCCCCTCGCGCTCATCCTCGTCTGCGCGGTGTTCCTGCCGATCTATCGCCGGTTGGGCGTGTACACGGCGTACGAGTACCTCGGCAAACGGTTCGATACGAAGACGCGGCTGCTCGGGGCGGGACTCTTTCTCCTGCAACGCGGGCTGGCCAGCGGCGTCACGATCTACGCGCCGGCCATCATCCTCTCGACGGTGCTGGGCTGGCGGGTCGAACCCACGATCCTCGGCACCGGTCTGCTCGTCATCCTCTACACGGTGACCGGGGGCAGCGCCGCGGTGAGCCTCACGCAGAAATGGCAGATGGGCGTGATCTTCGCGGGGATGGGCACCGCGTTCGTGGTGCTGCTGCTCAAGTTGCCGGCGGGTGCGCTGGATGTCGCCGGCGCGATGGGTCGGCTGGAGGCCATCGACTTCTCCCTGAGCCCGGATCGTCGCTACACCCTTTGGAGCGGGCTCCTCGGCGGGTTTTTCCTGTCACTCTCGTACTTCGGCACCGACCAGTCGCAGGTGCAGCGTTACATCGGCGGGGACGGGCTGCGCGAGGGACGCCTCGGACTCGTGTTCAACGCACTCCTGAAGATCCCGATGCAGTTCCTCATCCTGCTGCTCGGGGCGCTCGTCTTCGTCTTCTACACCTTCGAGCGGGCGCCGGTGTTCTTCAATCAGGCCGAATGGCGCCAGCGGGCCGAGGGCCCGGGCGGGGCAACCTTCAAGGCGATCGAGGAGCGGCACGCGGTCGTCCACGCGGAGCGAAAGGCGGCGGCGAAGGCGTGGCTTGAGGCGCGCGACGGCGGCGATCCCCGGGTCGCGGAAGCTTCGCGGGCAGCCATGCTTGCGGCGCAGAAGCGGGTGGAGGCCGTGCGCCAGGAAGCTAAGGCTGCGCTCACTGCGGCCGATCCGCGGGTGAAGACCAAGGACTCCGATTACGTCTTCATCACGTTCATCCTGACGCAGCTGCCTCCGGGGGTGGTGGGCCTGCTGGTGGCGGTGATGTTTGCGGCCGCGCTCGGCTCGAAGGCCGGTGAACTCAACGCGCTCGGCACCACGACGACCATCGATCTCTGGCGGCAGTTTCGGCCGCTGGCGGCGGCCGACGAGGCGCGGAACGTCCGCACGGCGAAGGCGTTCACCGCGCTCTGGGGACTGTTCGCGATCGGCTTCGCGTTGTTTGCGAGCTTCTCCGAGAACCTGATCGAGGCCATCAACATCCTCGGGTCACTCTTCTACGGCGTGGTCCTCGGCATCTTCCTTGTAGCCTTCTTCGCACGGCGCGTCGGGGGCACCGCGGTGTTCGCCGCAGCCTTGCTCGCGCAGGCGCTGGTGATCGCGCTCTACGCGACCCTCAGCATCTCGTACCTGTGGTACAACCTGATCGGCTGCGCGGCGTGCGTGCTGCTGGCTCTCCTGCTTCAGTTGTTCCTGCCCCGGCCCGCGGAGGAGGGTGGGGCAGCGTGAGCGCAGGGCCGGTCATCTGCTTCGGGCAGCAGCCGTGCGGGTTCTTCCCCCGGCGTTTCCTCTTCGCGAAGATAGAGACTGCCCGCCGTCTGCGTTCGGAACTCGGCGGCGAGATCGTGTTTTTCTACCACGACAGCGACCATGATCCGCGCGAAACGCAGACCCTGCTACGGCACCGGCACACCGGTCAGGTCGCCACGCTCAACTTCACCTTCGAGAACCGCCTGCAGCGGAAGTGGTCGCCCTTGCACCTGAAGCGCGTGCCCGCGGGCTGGCCGGCCGGCATGGTGCGGCAGCTCGGCGCCTACGTGTCGACCGCGCGGGTGGAGGAATTCAAGTCGGTCGCCGCGGGCAACATCGCCGACTTCTGCCTCACGATGTACGCGCGCATGGGGCTGCTCGACGGCGTCCGCGTCGTGCGCTCCAGCGACCCGGCGGTGCGGCGCGCGGGCGGACGCCCCGCTGATTTCTTCGTCGACGTTCCGTACGAGGGGGAGATCGTGCGCGCCCGCTGGCGGGACGGCGCGTTGCGTTTGCACGAGGGGGGCGAAAAGGAGATCACGCTGCCCCCGTGCGAATTCTCCGACGAGCAGGTCACGCCGGCCCGCGATGCGCGGCTGCGCTGGATGCAGGCGGCCGTGCGCTGCACGCATTACATCGCCGGCGCCGGCGAGCGGGCGTACTTGCGTCGCGAGGATGCTCCTGAAATCACGTTCGTGAACCGCGACCCGATCGAACGCGCCGATGAAGCCTACCACTGAGAATCCGCTCCTCGCGTTCGGCGCCCATCCCGACGACATCGAGTTCGGCTGCGGCGGCGTCATCGCCGCCGAGGTCCAGCGCGGCCGGCCGGCCCACCTTGTGGTGTGCTCGCGCGGCGAAGCGGGCTCCAATGGCACGCCGGCGACGCGAGCTCGTGAGGCTCGTCAGGCCGCCCGCGAGCTGGGCGCGGACGTCCGGTTTATCGACCTCGGAGGTGACGCCCATTTCGCGGTGGCACCGGCCCACGCGATACGACTCGCGGCGGTGATTCGGCAGGTTCGTCCCTCGGTCGTGCTGGCTCCGTCCACGGAGGAGAATCAGCACCCGGACCATGCGGTGCTTGGCCGGTTGGTTCGCGACGCCTGCCGGCTGGCGCGCTTCGGCGGATTGCGGGAACTGCGGAAGGCTGCTCCGCACGCGGTGGGGCAGTTGTTCTTCTATGCGGTGACGCACGACGCCGAGCCGGCGACCGGCGGGCGCGTGCTGGTGGACGTCTCCGGGTCGGAGGTGAGGGCCGCGTGGATCGCAGCGATGAAGGCCCACGCTTCTCAGCTGCGCACGCGCGACTACGTCGAGTTCCAACTCACCCGGGCTCGTCTCCACGGACTCACCGCGGGCGTCGAATACGCCCAGCCGCTTTTCCCGGCGTCGCCGCTGGTCGTAGACTCGCTGGCCGCGCTCGGACGCTCCGCGCGACGCTTCTGAAACGATGGCCGGCCGGCGCAGCTTCCGGGTCGGGATCACGTGCTACCCCTCGGTCGGCGGCTCGGGCATCCTGGCATCCGCGCTCGGAGAGGAGCTGGCGCGTCGCGGCCACGAGGTGCATTTCATCAGTTACGACCGGCCGTTCCGCCTGCCGGCTGAAGCGCCGCGGATTCATTTTCATCCGGTCGTCATCAACGACTACGAGCTCTTCCGGTATCCCGACTACACCCTGCCGCTTTCGGTGAAGATGGCGGAGGTCGCCCGGGATCACGCGCTCGACCTTCTGCACGTGCACTACGCCGTGCCGCACGCGACCGCGGCGATCCTCGCGCGCGCGATGTCCGATCCGGATCGTGAGCCGCGGGTGGTGACGACGCTGCATGGCACGGACACCACGTTGCTCGGCCGCGACGCGGGTTACGGCCCGGCGATCCGTCACGCGTTGACCCAGTCCGACGCCGTCACCGCCGTTTCGGGCTGGTTGCGGGAGGAGACGGTCCGGTTGCTCGGCGTGACCCGGCCGGTCGAGGTGATCCCCAACTTCTTCACGCCGCGGCCTCCTACCCGCAGCCGATCGGCGGTGCGGGAGGAACTAGGGGTAGGTGAACTGCCGCTCGTCGTCCACGTGTCGAACCTCCGTCCGGTGAAGCGGATCGACGTGCTGCTGGAGACGGTTGCCCGGGCGCTGGCTGGACGCGACTTCCGCCTCCTCGTGCTGGCGGGAGGAGACTTCCGCCCGTTCGCGGAGCAAGCGCGGAGGCTGGGAGTGCTCGATCGCGTAATGGTGCGGGAGAACGTCTTCGACGTGGAGGACTACGTCGGCGCGGCGGATGTCGGGCTGTTCACCTCGGATTCCGAGAGCTTCTGCCTCGGGATCCTTGAGGCGATGTTCCTGGGTGTGCCGAGTGTCTCGACATCGGTCGGCGGCGTTCCGGAGGTGGTGGCGGATGGTTCGACAGGACTGCTGGCGCCGGCCGGGGACGTTGAGGCGCTGGCCCGATCGCTCGGAGCTTTGTTGGACGATGCTGACCGGCGTCGTGCGATGGGGCAGGCGGCTCGGCGCCGGGCGGGTGAATTATTCTCGGCCGAATCGGTCGTGCCCCGGTACGAAGAACTTTACGCACGGGTGCTGGCGGCGTGACGCCGTTCGGGACAGGTCCGCGCCTGCAGGCCTGTCCGCATCGGCTCGGGTGCTCAGCCGGTTTCCGACGTGCCGGATTTTCGGACGGTCATCCCGTTTGGCTACGGCTGCTCACACGGAGGATGCGGGACTTCATTTGGACGGAGGAGATGAAGCCGGCGTATTGCCCTTCGGGACAGTTCCGCGCCTGCAGGCGCAGCCACAGGGGAGCTGGAGTTCATCGCGGTTCTGACGGAGTAAAGTTCGGTGGCCGACCGCGTGGCCGGCACTTATTTGCGTGGCGTTTCACGGGTTTCGTGGTTCACCGGCATGTTCCATCATGCCGACTTACGAATACGCGTGTCAGGGCTGCGACCATCAGTTCGAGCAGTTCCAGTCCATCAAGGACGAGCCGCTGGTGCAGTGTCCGAAGTGCAAGAAGAAGAAGCTCAAGCGCCTCGTGGGTTCCGGGGCCGGACTGATCTTCAAGGGCACCGGATTCTACATCACCGACTACAAAAAGAAGACGGGTGGAGGCGGTGAGGCAAAGTCCGGCGGCGACTCCAAGCCGGCCGCCGCTCCTTCGAAACCGGCCTCCAACGACTGATCAAATGGGCGTGAGGGGAAGGAAGCCAGCGGGTCCGGGGTCGGGCGAGATCGCGTTCGCCGCGGTCGTGAGCGTCCTGCTCGGCGTATTCGTCGGGGTCGCTTTCCTTGTGCTGCAGCCGGTTCTGGTGGTGAAGGAACTCCCGCCGGAAAAGGACCGGCCGCGCGGCGCGGTTTACCACGTCCCGGGTCGGCTGGATTCCTCCAGGCAGGCGGAGGCCGTTCGCAAACGGCAATTATTCATGGGAGGGCAGTCGATCTCGCTCAGCGAGGAGGAGTTGAACCTGCTCTTCGCTCCGGCCAAGCCCTCCGCCGCGGGTAAGAAGGATGCGGTGCCGGAGGTCTTGGTCGCCGGCGTGTTCGCCGTCGGGGAACCGAACGTGCGGCTGGCCGACGGCATCATCCAACTGGCTGCGCCGGTGCGTCTCACCATGCCTGATCTCGGCCTCCGCCTGACAGCGCAGATCCGCGGCCGGATGGCGAAGAAGGCGGAAGGATGGGTCTTCGATCCCTTGGAAATTTACCTGGGATCGTGTCCGGTCGGTGCGTTGCCCTTTGTTCGCGGCATGGTGCGGTCCCAGCTGGGCACTCTGGACGTGATTCCGGAGGACCTGCGCGCGAATTGGCGGAAGCTGGCCGACGCCCGCGTCGAGGGTGGGCTGCTTCGGCTGCGGTTACCGTGAACGTGACGCGCATCGTTGCGCTGATCGCGGCCGGATTCGCCTGTGCGGCGATTAGCCCGGGGCGCGCGGCGGCGCCGGTGATCGTGCAGAGTTCGGCGGGCCGGTTCGAGTTCGCGACCGTCGATCCGAACGCCGGCCATGCCGTTGCCGCTCTGGCGGAGGAAATGTGGCGACACCTTGCGAAGCCGCTCGGACTTCCGGAGGCGTTCTCTTCGCCGGTGTTCGTCCGCCTGCTGCCGCCGCCCGGCGATGGCCGGACGGCGGCCTTCGAGGTGAACGTCGAACCCGGTGGAGTCGTTTCGCTGTGGTGGCGAGGGGATCCGTCGGAGGAAGCACTGCTGCGCCGGGCACTCGTGCGTGGACTGCTGACGCGGCTCGGGGTTTCGCAACGTGGCGCCTCGGTAAATCCGGCGGCGTGGCTCGAGCATGCCTGCGTGGCCTGGTGGCGCACCCGGGCGGACGGCGCGCGGCTAGACGACGCGCGGTACCGCGCCGCCCGGATCGCGCCACCGTCGTTTGCCAGCCTCCTGGATTGGCCGAACGACGCGGAGCCCGATGCGGATGCAGCGGCGGCGCTGGTCTGGCTGATGGGATTTCTCCAGGGGGAGTCGGGAGCGGGTGGCGAGTGGGCGGCGCTCCTGCGAAGGCTGATCGCCGGCATGGACCCGCAGGCGGCGGTGGCGTCGAGTTATCCGGGGCGCTTTCAGGGCGTAGAGTCACGCGAACTCTGGTGGCAAACCGGCTGGCACCACCTGCGGCGGGTTCGAGTGCTCCCGGTGCAGGAGGCGGCCGAGTCGAAGGCGGCCTTGCTGGCGCTCGCGCGCTTCGTTTACGCCGGCGCCGCGGACGACGCTGATCGTTTGGTTCCGCTCTCGGAGGTTGTCTCGAGGGCGGCGGAGCCCGCAGTGGCCGCCGATCTGGCGCGACGTCTGGACGTCCTCAACGGCCTCACACCGGCGCTGCATCCCTTTTACCTCAATGCCGGCCTCTCGCTGGCGGACGCCCTGCGCGCGGCCGTTGCGGGAACGGCGAATGCGGCGGGGAGCCTTGATGTGTTCGAAGGTGACCTGCGGGCCGGTAACGTGCTGGAGGAGGCCTCGCGCGCGGCCCTGGACGCCCTGGATAAGGCGCCCGCGGTGGTACGCCCTCCCGGCAAGGGGTAAGTCTTGCCCGCGCCGCCGGGGGCGCGCGAGAGTCCGCGCGTGTCGAGGCACCTCAAGAACATCAGCGTGGTCGCGGCGGCGACCATGGTGTCGCGGGTGTTGGGCCTTGGGCGCGACATGCTGGTGACCGCGGTGTTCGGCCTCGAGGCGATCGCCTCGGCCTTCTATACGGCGTTCACGCTGCCGAACCTCTTCCGGCGCCTGCTGGGAGAAGGAGCCTTGACGGCGGCCTTCGTGCCGACGCTGAGCGAGGAGATCCGACGGCGCGGCCGCAACGGAGCCTTCGCACTGGTGAACCAGGTCCTGAGTTGGCTGCTGTTGGCTAGCGCCTCCGTGGTGACGGTGGGCATGATCGGACTCTGGGTGTTCGGCCAGATCGGCTCCCGGGCGGCGATCGACGGCGTCGCGCCGGAGACTTGGACACGCTGGCTGGCTGCGGCGGACCTGGGCGTCGTGCTTTTCCCGTATCTTGTGTTCGTGAGCTTGGCGGCGGCGTTCAGCGCGGCGTTGCAGACGCTGGGACGCTTCCTCGAGCCGGCGCTTTCCCCGATCTGGCTCAACCTCGCGATGATCGGCCTGCTGGCGGGAGGCGCGTACGGCGGCTGGGCGTCGGAGCCGCGCGGCGCGATGCTCTGGCTGTGCGCAGGGGCGCTGATCGGCGGGTTCTTCCAGATGGCCGTACCGGCGGTCGCTTTGGCTCGGGAAGGGTGGCGGCCGCGGGCGGACTTCGGGCGCGGTGAACCGCTACGGCAGATCCTGGGACTGATGGGGCCGACCGTATTCGGCTCGGCGGTTTACCTGATCAATCTATCCGTTTCGCGCTTCATCGGGTTGTCGCTGAACGACTCCGCGGTGGCGGCGCTCAATCTCTCCACGCGCCTCATGGAACTGCCGATCGGCGTCTTCACGGTGGCGGTTTCGACGGTGGTCTTTCCGTTGATCGCCCGGCACGCGGCGGCCGGGGACTGGGGTCAGTTGGCCTCCGCTTACCACAAGGGCGTCCGCCTCATCCTCGCGGTGAATGTGCCCGCGGCAGCGGGTCTCGCGGTGTTGGCCGAGCCGATCGTACGTGTGCTGTTCCAGCGCGGGGCGTTCGACGGAGGAGATACGGCGGCCCTAGGTCCGGTGCTCGTGACCTACGCGCTCGGCCTGCCGTTCCTCGCGTGGACGAACATCGTGCTGAGGGCGTTCTACGCGCAGAAGGACACCTCGACCCCGGTTCGGGCGGCGGTGTTGAGCCTGCTGGTGAACCTCGGCGGCAGTGTGCTGCTGATGGGGCCTCTCGGCACCGTCGGCCTGGCGGTTGCCGGCAACCTCGCGACAATCGCGCAGTTGGTCTACCTGCAGAGCAAGCTGCGACGGTTGAACGACTCCCTCGGGGTGGCGCCGGTGCTGCCGGACCTAGCCAAAGTGATCGCGGCCACCGTACTCATGACGGGAGTGGTGGCCGGACTGTGGAAGGTCGGGGCGCAGTCCGCCGGAACGAGCCGGGCTGCGGAAGCTTTGCTGCTGGCGGGGGTGATCGGAGCCGGCGCGGCCGTCTGCGTCGGGCTGCTTTGGATCCTGCGGATCGAAGGCCGGGCGGAGCTGCTGGCAATGCTTCGTCGCCGGCGTGCCGGCGGAGGTTGATTCGCATGCGCGGCAAGCTCGACTGGTTCCAGGTCGGAATCCTCGTGGCGGTCCTGCTGGCCTGGGCGGCGCCCGGCCCCGGAGCCGGCGGCGGGTGGCTACGGCCCGAACTGATGACCAAGGCGGCGGTGGCGCTGGTGTTTCTCCTGCACGGCCTCCGGCTATCGTTCGGCGCCCTACGACTCGGAGCACTTCATTGGCGGCTGCACGCGGTCGTGCAGGGAATGACGTTCCTTCTCTTTCCGGCAGTCGGCATCGCCCTTTTTGCCCTCCTGGAGGGAAGGATCGCGCCTGAGCTGAGGGCCGGCGTCTTCTTTCTCTGCGCGCTTCCCTCCACCGTCTCCTCCTCGATCACGTTGACGGCGGTCGCGCGGGGCAACGTCGCCGCGGCACTGTTCAATGCGACGTTCTCCAACCTCGCGGGCGTGCTGCTCACGCCCTTGTGGGTGGCGCTTTTCCTGACGACGACCGGCGAGGCGCGTCCGTTGGGGCCTGTCGTGATTGATCTCGCCCGCTGGCTCCTGCTGCCGCTTCTCGCTGGGCAGGCGTTGCGGCCGCTGCTGGCGAAGTGGGCGGAGCGCCGTAAATCCGGGCTCGGGGTCGTCGACCGGATGTCGGTGCTGCTGCTCGTCTACACGTCGTTCTGCGATTCCTTCGCCGGCCAGGTCTGGGCGAGGCAGGGCGCGCTGGCGCTCGGAATGGTGATCTTCCTCAGCTGTGGGTTGCTGGCGGCTTCGGTGGTGGTCGCGCTCTGGACCGCACGCCGCGCGGGGCTCGAACGGGGCGACCAGATGGTGGCTGTCTTCTGCGGCTCCCAGAAGACGCTCGCGGCGGGTGTACCGATGGCGAAGGTCATCTTCGGGCTGCAACCTGCGCTCGGGGTCATCCTCGTGCCCGTCATGATTTATCATGGACTCCAGCTCCTCGTCGGAGGCTGGCTCGCGCAACGCTGGGGCCGGAGCGGCTGAGGGCGGACGAGCGGTCAGATTTCCCCGAAACGCGCGCACGCGACCTCGCGGGACGGTCCGGCGGTGCGCAAGGCGGGCACGGCGGAGCGACAGGTGTCGGTCGCGTACCCGCAACGGGGATGAAAGGCGCAACCGGCGGGCGGATTGAGCGGGGAGGGCGGATCTCCCGCGAGCACGATGCGCTGCCGGCCGCGCTCACGCTCCGGATCAGGCGTCGGGATCGCGCTCACGAGGGCGCGGGTGTACGGATGCTCCGGCCGCTCGATCACTTCCACCGCATTACCGATCTCGACGATCCGCCCGAGGTACATCACGGCGACGCGATCGGAGATGTGCTTCACGACCGAGAGATCGTGCGCGATGAACACGAGCGCGAGGTTCATGTCGCGGCAAAGCCCGGCGAGCAGGTTGAGGATCTGCGCCTGGATGGAGACGTCCAGGGCTGATACCGGCTCGTCGGCCACGATGATCCGGGGTTCGAGGGCCAGGGCGCGCGCGATCGCGATGCGCTGCCGTTGGCCGCCGGAAAACTCATGCGGGTACTTGCGGAGGAACCGCGGGGCGAGGCCGACTCGCTCCATCAGCGCGGAGACCCGGGCGGGGATGTCCTCCGGCGCGCAGATTCCGTGCACGCGCATCGGCTCAGCCAGCGTGTCGAAGACCGTGAGTCGAGGGTTCAGCGACGCGTAGGGATCCTGGAACACCATCTGCAGGTCGCGGCGGGCGGCGCGCAGGTCGGAGGCGGTGCCGGCCGTGAGGTTCCGGCCTCCCAGGAACACGGTCCCGGCGGTGGCCGGGAGCAATTGCATGATGGTGCGGGCGAGGGTCGATTTTCCGCAGCCGGACTCGCCCACCAGGCCAACGACCTCGCCGGCCGCCACGGTGAGGGAGACCCCGTCGACCGCCTTCACGGTCCCGACCTCCCGCTGGAATATGAGGCCTCGCCGCAGGGGGAAGTGCGTCTTGACGTCGCGGAGCTCGAGCAGCGGGTCAGGCATGGCGGTCAAATTTCCCCAGCGTGGACGCGGTCGCAGGCGTGCGCGTGGCCGCCGCCGGCCGGGCGCAGCGTGGGGGAGCCGGCGGAGCAGGCGGGCGTCGCATGCGCGCAGCGGGGGGCGAAAGCGCAGCCGGGCAGCGGTCGGGAAAGGTCAGGCGGCAGGCCCTCGATGGAGTAGAGCGGAGCGCCCTTGCGCTGGAGGGCGGGAATCGAACGTTGCAGGGCGCGGGTGTAGGGATGGAGCGGTCGTGAGAACAGGTCACGGGTCGGGGCCGTCTCGACGATGCGGCCGGCGTACATCACCTGCACCCGGTCGCAGAGCCCGGCGACGACCCCGAGATCGTGCGTGATGAAGATCACGGCCATGCCGAGTTCACGCTGCCGCGCGCGGATCAATTCGAGGATCTGCGCCTGCACCGTCACGTCGAGGGCCGTCGTCGGTTCGTCGGCGATCAGCAGCTCGGGCCGGGTGATCAACGCCATCGCGATCATCACGCGCTGGCGCATGCCGCCCGAGAACTCGTGCGGGTAGAGCTGCATCCGCCGCTCCGCATCGTTGATGCCCACCGCCTCGAGGGCCTCGATGCCGCGTCGCAGCGCGTCGCGCCGATCCATCCGCTCGTGGATCAGGAGCGGCTCGATCAGTTGATCGGCGACGCGCAGGTAGGGATTCAGCGACGTCATCGGATCCTGGAAGATCATCGCGATGCGCTTGCCGCGCAGGGCGCGGGCCTGCGCCGCGGAACACCGGAGGAGGTCGACGCCGTCAAACACGGCGGAACCGCCCTCGATCCGGCCGGGCGGCTGCGGGATCAGGCCCATCAGCGAATAGCAGGTGACCGACTTGCCCGAGCCCGATTCGCCGACGATCCCGAGGGTCTCGCCGCGGTCGACCGAGAAGCTCACGCCGTCGACCGCCCGGTAGACGCCGCCGCGCGTGTGGAAGCTGGTGCGGAGATCGCTGACGGTGAGGAGCGGCACGGCGGGAGTCACGAAAGCAGCGGCCGGACCGCTGCCAACACCGTTTCCGCACTCAATTGTCCGAGGTCGCCTCCACCGGTCGGGGCCGAACCCGGGGCCTGCAAGATCACGCGCGGCGCCTCGAAGACGGGGCCCGTCCGCACGGGATTGGTGGGGCCGAAAAGGGCGACCACGGGCACGCCGAGTGCGTTGGCCAGATGCATGCCGCCGGTGTCGTTGGTGACGAGGGCCCGGCACCCTCGCAGACCCTCCGCGAAGGCCGGCAGGTCGGTGCGGCCCGCGAGGTCCGTCACACGGCCGGCGGGGAACACGGAGGCGATCTCCCGCGTGAGGGTCGCGTCGGCCGCGGTGCCGAACAGCACGAAGGCAGTCTCGGGCTGGGCGCTGATCAGCTCGCGCCAACGCGACACGGGCCAGCGCTTGGCGGGCATGTTCTCGGAGCCCGCGATGAGTCCGACCGGCCCAGCGCGGTGCGCTCCGGCCGGGAAGATCGGCGTGCAATCGGGCGTGGCCTCCAGGCCGAAGTGTCCGAGGAAATCGCGCCAAAGCTGGAGCTGGTGGGTCTTCGCCTCCTCAAAGCTCGGCGGCAGCCGGTAGGCATGGGAGAGGAGTGGACGCGGGTGCCCCGCCCGTACGATCCCGAAGCGCTGCCGGCTGCCGGCCAGGAGGGCCTCCAGGTCGCCGCGGACCGAGTTCGTGAAAAGCAGGTGGCAGTCGGGATGCTCGTCGCGGAGGCGGAGGAAAAACCGCCAATAGCCCAGCCCGCGCGCCGGCAAGGTGAGCACCCGGTCGGCGACTTCCCAGCTGCGGAGGAGAGGCGCGAAAGGCGCCCGTGCGATGAGGATAATCTCCGCGTCGGGCCGTCCGGCGCGGATCGCGCGCAGCAGGGGCAGCGCCATCACCACATCGCCGAGCCAATTGGGCAGGCGGACCAGGATGCGGGTGCGTCGCGGCAGCCGCGCTGCGCCGCGGGCCGCAAGGTCGGTCGGGAGGAGGTTCCGCTTGGACTCCAGCCGCAGGCGCCGTGTGGGCATGTCCTGGTGCCGCCAACGGTCGTGCGACCAGAGCCAGGAGGCGCAAAGGTTCTCGTCGGCCGCCAGCGTGTGCTCCATCCAGCGGTTGAGTCCGATCGTGACGGCGTCGGATGTGCCGTCGTGGAGGATCTCCTCGGCGCCGACCTCCACGCGCCAGAATCCGAGACGCCGGGGGAAGAGGGCGATGACGCGGGCGTTGAACTTTTCGGCCATCAACCCCGGGAGCTCGGTCGTGGCGCAAACGCGGCCGAACAACGTGGTGAGCGCACCCTGCAGTCCGGCATTCTGGTCGAACAGCACGCCGACGAAGCCGCGCCGGCGCAGGATCTTCAGGGCCTCCGCGAAGCCGTCGCGCCGCGACAGCAGCCGCATGCCGAACCGTTCGCGCGCCCCCTTCACGAAGGCGTCGGCCGCCGGGTTGTCGAGGGGCCGGTAGATGATCCCGAATTCAGGGAAGGGCGTGGGCAGCACGAGCGGCTTGGCGGTCTGGGTCTCCCAGTAGGCGAGATGCGGCGAGCAGATGAGGGTGGCCGCGGGGTCGGCGGCGTGGCGGCGATAGACCGCCTCCAGCGAAGGCGACGCCCGCAGGATCACGCGCAGGCGCTCCGCTGTAAGATAGGGCGTGGCCAGCGAGAGCAGCCCCGTCTCGAACAGCCGACGGCAGCTTTCCCGAGCGATGCGGTCCCGCCACGCCCGATCACGCTCGGGAAACGCGTGGTGCAGGTTGGATCGCACCAGGCGGCGGCGCCGGCCGCCCAGGAAGAACACGAGGTCGCCGAGGGCCGCCGCGGTCAGGCGCAGGACGGGCTCCGGCGTGTGCGCGGTGAGCCAACCGAGGGTCTTGAGCAGGGCGAGCAGCAAGCGGCGCCGGCGTTATTTCTTCGCCGCCGGCAGCGCCGACAGGATCTTGATCGCGGTCTCGTTCTTGAATTCGCGCGCGATGTCGAGGGCGGTCACCCCGAGCTTGGAGACGATCGAGGGATCGACGCCGGCGGAGAGGAACAGGTTCACCATCTCGGCTCCGCCGCTCGCCGCGGCCTCGTGGAGCGGAGTGCCGCCGCGTTCGCTGAGGGCCTTCGGGTTGGCGCCACCGGCAAGCAGAGCCTTGGCCACGGCGACCTTGTCCTTCGCGGCGGCGTGGTGGAGCGGGGTCCAGCCCATCTTGTCGAGGGTGTCGGGCTTCGCCTTGCGGCGGAGGAGGGCCTCGACGAGGGCGACGTTGGCGCGCTCGACGGCGAGGTGCAGCGGGGAGCGCGCGCTGCGATCCGGGGCGTCGGGATCGGCGCCCGCCTCGAGCAGGTGCAACGCGATCTCCGTGCGGTTGCGGAGGATCGCCTGGTGCAGCGGCGCGAGGCCGGCGTCCTTGCCTTGCCGCGCGCTCTCGGGTCGCTGCTTCAGATGGGTCTTCACGTCCTCGAGGTCGCCGCGGGCGATCGCCTCGTCGATCGTGGGATACTTGGTGATCGCGGGTGCGGTGCTCGCCACGCCGCGGGAGGGCACCAGCACGCCGGCGCTCCAGGTGATGCCGTTGAGGACCAGCGTGCGGAACGAGTCATCGCGCCAATTGCGGTGGAAATGACCTCCGGTGAAGCCGAACGCCCGCGCGCCTCCGCCCTCGTGCACCCAGCCGAGCGTCTGCGGTTCTCCGCGAGCCAGCGCCGCCCTCACCGCGGGGTTGCCGGAGCGAGCTCCATCCTGCCCAAGCGTGTCGACCGGCGGCCGTGCCTGGAGCACCGGCACCGCACCGGGGGCGAAACGCAGGTGGTAGTACCACTCGTCCTCGATCTCGAACGTCCCCACGCCGCGGGTCACTTCGTGCGGGAGAAGGAGCGGTTCGCGGACCGTCCAGAGCGGGTTCACCGACCAGTCGGTCTCGAAGCGGCCGCCGAGCGTCTCGAGCAGGTAATCAGCCAGTTCACCGGGCGAGGGCTCCACTGCGAAGTGCAGCACTGCCAGGCCTCGTCCACCGCGCGTGTGGGCGCGAAGTTCCGCGATGCGCCCGTTGGCCACGTGCCGATCCAGACCGTCGGAGAAGAGGACAAGCGAGGCCGCGTCGCGCAGCAGGGCGGAGTCGGGCCAGCCCTCGGTCACCGCGGCACGCACCGGAAGCCCGCTGGCGTTCAGCGCGTCGGCCAGCACGCGGGCTCCGGCTGGAAAGCGGTGTTCGCCGGGACCGTGGCTGGGCTCACCGGCGGCCAGGACGATCAGGGCGGCGGCCGGAGTGGCGGCAAGAAGGGGCAGGGCGAGGGTGAGGGCGGCGAGCGGGGTCAGGAGTCGTGAGCGGAGTTTCATGGGGGAGGAGGCGGCGGGTGCGCGGCAGTGTGCGGAATCGAGATGCCCTGTCGAGGCGCCGCACCTGATCCATTCTGAAACCAGCGGGGGACCGGGTGCGTCATTCCTCCACGCACGTCCCTCGTGGGCGCCAGTTCCCCAAAAAAATGATCACCATGAATAAGACCACGTCCCACCTCATCCTTCCGCTGCTCGCCCTCGCGGTCGCCAGCCCGGTTACCCTGCAGGCCGCCAAGGCCGAGCGCCGCAATAAGAACCAGCAGCAGGAGGCGCTACCGGTCGCCTTTGCGGTGGCCGACAAGGACGGCAGCGGGTCCGTTACCAAGGAAGAGTTCACCGCGGCGCTCACCGAGAAGCTCGGCGAGGCCGGCGCCACCTCTAAGTTCGCCTCCCTCGACAAGAATTCCGACGGCAAGCTCAGTAAGGAGGAGTACTCCGGCGCCACCGAGACGAAGAAGCGCCGCAAGAAGGACAAGTGATCGCCTGCATGGAAGGACTTACCGCCAGCGGAGCCCCCGGGCTCCGCTGGTTCGTTTCCGTCGCTTGCGGACTCTGGCGTTGACCGCAGTTTTTCCGCCGTCTCCCTTCACTTTCTCCCCATGCCCGAGATCCCCGTCGCCCAGCTCGACCCCCGCCACCAGAAACTCATCGAGAACGCGCGGATCGCGCTCGACCGCGGCAATCTCGATTACGTGCTCGAGGTGACCGCGCAGGTCCTGCGGATGCAGCCTGGCTGCCTCCCGGTGCGGAAACTGCAGCGCATCGCTCAGATGCGTGGGCTGAAGGGCCGTCCGGGCGGGTTCATGGGCAAGGCGGTCAGTGGCTTGTCCGCCGCGCCGTTCATGTTCGGTTCGACGAAGAAGGATCCGGCCAAGTTGATGGAGGCCGCCGAAGGTTTGCTGGCCAAGGATCCGATGAGCGTGCCTGCCCTCAAGATGCTCGCCGACGCGGCCCAGGGTCTCGGGCTGCCCGAGACGGTCGCCTTTGCCCTCGACGCGGTCCGTGAGCAGGAGCCGACCAACAAGGCCAACCTCCTCGCGCTGGGCGAGGCGTGGCTCGCCGCTGGCAAACCCACCGAAGCCCTCAAGACTGCGGATGAGATTCTCCGCGACCGCCCAACGGATGCCGATGCCCAGAACCTCATGCGCAAGGCCTCGGTCGCCCAGACCGTGGACAAGCACAAGTGGGACACCCAGGCAGGATTCCGGGACAAGCTTCGCGACGAGTCGCAGGCCGTGGCCCTCGAGCGCTCGGCCAAGATCGTCGCCGGTGACTCCGCGACGTCGCGGGTTCTGGAGGAGGCGCTCGGCCGCGTCGCTAAGGAGCCGAACAACCTCAATCATTACCGCAGCGTTTCCCAGGCCTACCGTCAGCTGGGCAACCTCGAGGAGGCCCTCGCGTGGGTGCGCAAGGCCCGCGAGCAGCCGGCCGGCAAGGGTGACGCCGCTCTCGACAAGCAGGAGACCGAACTTGCGACGGCGGTCATCGAGAAGCACCTGAAGGACGCAGAGGCCGCCGTGGCCGCGGCCCCCGGCGACGCCGCCGCGGCGGCCAAGCTCGCCGCCGCGCGCAAGGAGCTGGCTGACTTCAAGCTTTCGGAGGCGAAGCGCTATATCGAGCGGTACCCGAATGATTTTCCGGCCCGCTTCAACCTGGGCGTGCAGCTGCTGGAGTCGGGGCAGGTCGACGCCGCCATCGCTCAGTTCCAGCAGGCCCAGAAGGGGCCGCAGGTGCGCGTCTCCTCGCTCATGGGCCTCGGCCGCTGCTTCAAGGCCAAGCGGCTCCACGACCTCGCCGTCGCCCAATTCAACCTCGCCAAGGCTGATCTCTCCACGATGGACGACACCAAGAAGGACGTCCTCTACGAACTCGGCTCCTGCCTCGAACAGATGGGCAAGCCGGACGCCGCCATCGAGGAGTTCAAGGCGATCTACAGCGAGGACATCGGTTTCCGCGACGTCGCCGATAAGATCAACGCCTACTACGCGTCAAAGGGCTGACGCACCGCAGCCCGCTCACGACGGTTCGCGTTCGGCGCGGCCGGCGATCCAGAGCGCCGCCAAGAAAAGCGCCATGCTCCCTGCCAGTGCGGCGGGGTCGGCGGTTTCCCCGAACACCAGCAGCGAGGCGGCGACCCCCAGGGGCACCTTGGCGTTATTCATCACGGCCAGAGTCCCGGCGGAAACGCGCGTCGCACCGACATTCCAGAGAAAGAAGCCCGCCCCGGATGCGACGATTCCTAGGTAGAGCAAAGTCAGCCATTGCGGCGCGGTGAGGGCCAGCGAGGGCGCGCGCCAGACAAGCGCGACGAGGGCGACCGCTGCGCCCCCGGCGTAAAGAAGTCCGAAGACCTCGCGGGCACGAAGATCCGGCTCCTGTGTCCGCAGGCGTCGGTAAAGGACCTGGCCCGCGGCAAACGCGGCATTGGATAATTGCGCGAGCAGCAGGCCCGCGAGCGTGACGCGAAGCTCCGCGGAGCGAGCGACCACGAAGCCGGTGCCGGCGATGGCCAGGAGCGCGGCTACCAGCGCAAGCGGGCGCCAGCGTCGATCAAGGAGGTCGGCCAGCAGCGTCACGAACAGCGGCGTCGTGATCGTGAAGAGAGCCGCCTCGTACGCTCGCAGGTGACGGTAGCTCTCGATGTAGGCTAGGTACATGACGCCGAACTGGAGGGCGCCGATGCCCACCAGACGGCCGGCCGTGCCCAGGCGCAGCTTCTGCGGACGCAAGAGGGGGAGGAAGACGAGCAGGGAGAGGCCCAAGCGCAGCGCTGCGACCAAGGTGGAGTCGACCCCGCCCAGGTGCCGCTTGATGAGCCCGAAGGAGAAGGCCCACAGCAGCGACACGACGACAAGGAGCACCATGGCTTCAGCGGCTCACAGGCGGGCCGCCGAGGCAAGTCGCGCCCGCGGCCGGCGGCGGAGAGGATGAGCGCGAACTCAACGCGTGCGGCTGAGGGCGGCGTTCAGGTCGGCGTCGTTCCAAGGCTTCTGGCGGCTGTCGCTCGCGGCGCGGATGGCGCCCACCTGCGCCGGGGTCACGGCGGCGGGACGGTTGCCGAACTCGCGGTTCACATACGTCAGGATCGAGGCAATCTGGGCATCCTCGAGCTGCTGCCAAGGCGGCATGATCAAGCCGCGGCCGGGATTCTCCTTCCCGTGCAGCACGATGCGCACGAGCGCTTCCTCGCCCCGCTGCAGCCATGGCGATCCGATGAGCGAGGGGGCCAGCATCGCCAGGCCCGTCCCCGACTCCTGGTGGCACGGGGCGCACGTGAGGTTGTAGGCGGCGCGTCCGGTTTCGAACAGCTTCTGTGCCGCCTGCTGCTCGGGATTGTCCGAGTGGCGTTGCTGATAGCTCGTGAGGAGCGAACTCAGGCGCGCATCCGAATGGCCCCGGATGACCGTGACATTGGCCGAGCTCAGTACGCCGGGGTTGAAGGTGCCCGCGTTCATGCGTTGCAGCATCGCGGAGGCCCACGCGGGGCGCTCGCTCAGCATGCGTTGCGCGGTGTTCTGCAGGCGGGGAGGGAAGGAAGGGTAGGCCGCCATCACCGCTTCGGCCGCCGCCGCGTCGTCGAAACCGCCCAGCGCGGTGAGCCGATGCGTGCGCCGTTGCTCGTTCTTCTCGGAGCCGAGCATCGTGATGAGGACGTCACGGGATTCAGGCACGCGCAGCGACGCCAGCAGGTCGAGCAGGCGCTGCAGGTCGTCCTCCTTGAGGCCCGGTTGGCGGACCCGCGCGAGCGCTTCCTCGGCGGCGCCGGGGTGACCCAGTCGAGCGGCGAACGCGATCACGTCGGGCCCGCGGCCGCCGGAGGTCCAAGCCGCGGCCACGCGGTCCCGCAGCAGCGCGGGCACCAGGTCGACGCGGGGACCGATAAGGCCGCGTCCCATGCCCTGCAGCAGCAGCGTGGCTTCGGCCGGTCCCGGCGCTGCTTCGAGGAGGCGGCCGCAGAAGTCGAGGTTGCGGGCGAGGAATTCCGGCGCGCGGTCGATGATCCAGCCGGAATAGACGCCCTGCCGGAGCGTGTAGTGCTTCCGCGGGCCCTGGTCGGCGGCAAAGCGCATGCCCAGCCTTTCGGCGACATGGCCGCGAAACAGGGCGGAGCGCCACACGGCGGGATCGCGGACCAAGGCGAGGATTTCTTCGCGGCCGGTAAGGGCCTTGCTCTCGACGGCCCACCACAGGAGCAGCGGCAGGTGGACGTCCTTGGCATCCTCGTCGCGCAGGAGCAGTTCGCGGATGACAGGCATTGCCTGGCCCGCCGGAAGGCGCTTCGCGGAACTGGCAAGCTGGCTGCGGACTTCAACGTCCGCTTCGGCGCGCGCCAGAGACGCCAACGCCGCCGCGGTGGGCGCATGCACGCTACCGCTGTCCCCTAGGAGTCGCACCGCCCAGCGCCGCACGTGCGCGTTGGGATGCGTGAGCGCGGCACGCAGGGCTGCTTCATCAAGGTCTCCGCGCAGGTTCAGCGTCCAGAACGCCTCCAGCGCGGGCGGCGCATTGGATTGCACGAGGGTCCGCAAATCGGCGCCGATGGGCTCCGGATGCCGGCCGAGCAACCGCCGCGCTTGTTCTCGGAGTTCCCGGTTGGGCGAGGCAAGGGTGGAGATGAGTTCACGCGCGGAGAGCCGGCGCAGGTCGCGCACGGGCGGGAGTTTTCCATCCTTGGGGACAATCCGGAAGATACGTCCGTTGGATTTGTCCCAGGTGTCGGCGGGGTTGAGATGGCTGAGCCGTAGATCGGTCCAGTCGGCGATGTAGATGGCGCCGTCAGGTCCCTGCTCGATGTCGACGGGGCGGAATCCCTTGTCCTCCGTGGTGATCAGCGCGTCGGAGTCGATGGTGCGGAACGTGGAGGTATCCGGCAGGACGCGGCTGGCCTGCACGCGGTGGGTGAGGGACATGCCCACGACAATCTGGCCGTTCAGAGCAGGAAGGGTATCGGCCTCATAAACGATGAAGGTCTGGGGAAACCGCGGACTGTAGCCCTCGTGGCGCATGTGCTCGAAGAATCCGTAGATGAACGGATTCATCGCCGGGCCGTGCTTCGTCCATCCCTTCACGTAGGTCGCGCCTTGCGCGTAATGGAGCCCGCGGGTGGCGCCGTTGTTGGTGCCGGAAAATGCGCGGCCGAATTGGTCGAACTCGAAGCTGAAGGTGTTGCCGCCGCCTTCGGCGAAAACTTCAAACACGCGCGTGCCGGGATGGTAGCGCCAGATGCCCTGGCCGAGCAGTCGCACACCCTGAATCTCGAGGTTGGTGGTGCTGCCCTTGGCGCCGTAGATCCATCCATCCGGGCCCCAGTGCATGTTTGTGGCCAGCGAGTGGGTGTCCTCCAGCCCGAAGCCGGCGAGGTGCACTTCAGGATCGGCGTCGGGCACGTCGTCGCCGTCGCGGTCGGGGTAGAAGAGCAGGTAGGGCGGCATCAGCACCCAGGCGCCGCCGTCGCCGGGCAGCACGCTCGTGGCAAGGTTGAGTCCGTCGAGGAAGGTCCGGCGGGTCTCGTACTTCCCGTCGCCATCCCGGTCCTCCAGGATCGTGATGCGGTCCGCGCCGCGGGTGTGGCGCGGCGGAGGCGGCGGAACACGGTCGAATTCCGCCCGGATGTATTGATCGTAGGCCGTGACGGTCAGGCCCGCGGGGAACGGATACTGGATGAACTCCACGACCCACAGCCGGCCGCGTTCGTCAAAACGGAGGTCGATCGGCTGACGGATGGTCGGTTCGCTGGCGACGAGCTCCACCGCATAACCATCGGGAAGCCGCATCGCCCGGAGAGCGTCGGCCGGCGCCAGGATCCGACCTTGGCCTGTCAGGTCCTGCCCACCCGGCTTGAAGTTGCGCACGAAGTCCTCGATCTCCGGCGCGAAGCGCGGCGGTTTTGCCGTCTCGGCGCCCGTGCAGGAAGCCGCAACGATCAGACTGACCGCGAGCGGCCGAAGGAAGCTGGGAACTGGCATAGTGAGGGGCTCAGTAGTTGCGGAACGGCCCGCGCGGCACGACGGCCTCCATCTCTGCCCGCCACGCACTGAAGCGCGCCTTCACGCGGGCAAGCTCCGCGGGTCGTGATGCGGCGAGATTGTTCTTTTCGCTCGGATCAACCGAGAGATCGTAAAGCTCCTCCTTTGGCGGGACTTCGCCGCGGCGGCCGCGCGGGGTATGGGAGATCCATTTCAGGTCGCCGACGCGCGCGACCTGAAACGCCGACGGCCAGTCCCAGAACATTTCCGTGCGCGGCGACTTCCGTTTGCCCTGCAGCACCGGCAGCAGGTCGAACCCGTCGAGGGCGAGGTCAGCGGGTAGCTTGGCACCAGCCGCCGCCGCGAAGGTCGGCAGCAGTTCGAGGGAAGTGAGAAACTCGTGGGTGGTGGCGCCGGCGGGAAGCACTCCCGGCCACCACGCGAGGAAGGGCGTGCGGAGGCCGCCCTCGAACGGACTGCTTTTGCCGCCGCGCAGCGGGACGCCGTCGATCTGGCTGCCGTTGCGGCCGTTGTCGGCGAGGAACACGACGAGGGTGTCGCGGTCCAGCCGTAGCTCGCGCAGCGTTGCGAAGATCTCACCGATCGCCTCGTCCATCGCCGAGACCATGCCGGCATACTTGGTCTTGGGATCCTTTGGATCGCGGCCCGGATAGTACTTCTTCAGGTAGGACTCCGGAACCTGGTTGGAATCCTTTTCGAGGTTGGACGCGGAGTGCGGCGCGTTGAACGGCAGGTAGAGGCAGAAGGGGCGTGCGGCGCTCTCGCGGATGAACTTCACCGCCTCGCGGCGGAAAAGATCGGTGGCGTAGGTTCCCTTGTCGGCGGTCGAGAGTTCGTTGCCGCGGAACATCGACGGGGCTCCGTAGCGTTCATGGGTGTAGTAATCGATGCCGTTGTTGCCGTGCCCCACGAACACGTCGAAGCCGCGCTGAAGCGGCAGGAAGCGGCGCGCTTGCCCCATGTCCCACTTGCCGAAGACGGCGTTGCGGTAGCCGGCGCTGCGGAGGATGTCGCCAAAGGTCTTCTCGCGCACGTCCAGCCCGAGGGTCATTTCCGGAGACATGGCATACTCGGTCGGCGTGTAGCGGTGGCCGTAGTTCACCATGTCGTTGCGGATCATCTCATAGGTGCCGTTCCGCAGTGGCTGGCGACCGGTGATGAGGCCGCTCCGCGAGGGGGTACAGACCGAAGCTGTGTTGTAGAAGTTGGTGCCGCGCACGCCTTCGGCGGCCATGCGATCGAGGTGAGGCGTGACGAACTCGCGTTTCCCGAAGCACCCGAGGTCGAAGCCTTGGTCGTCGCTCACGATCAAGACGATGTTGGGCTGGCGCGCGGCCAGGCAGGCGGTGAGGCCGAGGGAAAGCAGGACGGCGGCGCCGGCACGACGTACAAGGTTCTTCATGGGGTTCAGGAGAGGATTCCGCGAACCACTTCGCCGTGAACGTCGGTCAGGCGGAAGTCCCGGCCTTGGAAGCGATGCGTCAGACGGGTGTGATCGAGGCCGAGGAGGTGGAGCAGGGTGGCGTTGAGGTCGTGCACGTGGACCGGGTCCCGGGTGACGTTGTAGCAGAAGTCGTCGGTCTCGCCGTACACGAGGCCGGGTTTCACCCCTCCGCCGGCCATCCACATCGTGAAGCAGCGGCCGTGGTGGTCGCGTCCGTAATTGGACGCCTCCAGCTTGCCCTGACTGTAGGTGGTGCGCCCGAACTCGCCGCCCCAGATCACCAGCGTGTCGTCGAGCAAGCCGCGCTGGCGCAGGTCGCGGACGAGGGCGGCGGCCGGCTGATCGATGTCCGCGCATTGGAGACGCAGGTCGCTCGGGAGGTTGTAATGCTGGTCCCAGCCACGGTGATACAGTTGAATGAAACGTACGTCGCGCTCGGCAAGTCGCCGCGCCAGGAGGCAGTTGGCGGCGAAGGTACCGGGCACTCGCGACTGCGGTCCGTAGGCCTCAAAGGCCGCGGCGTTTTCACCCGAAAGGTCAAGTAAGCCCGGCACGGAGGTCTGCATGCGGTACGCCATCTCGTACTGCGCGATGCGCGTCTCGATCTCTGGATCGATCTCGCGCGCCGCGGCACGGCGGTTCAGCGCACCGATCGCATCCAACTGGTCGCGACGGGACGCGGACCCGAGACCGTCGGGATTCGAGAGGTAAAGGACCGGATCACCGCCGCTCCGGAAACTGACTCCCTGGTGGCTGGATGGCAGGAAACCCGATCCCCAGAGCCGTGCGTACAGCGGGTCCGCCGGGCGGGCCGCGCTCCCCCGGGAAGTGAGCACGACGAAGGCCGGAAGGTCGCGGTTGGCGCTGCCGAGGCCGTAACTTGTCCAGGCGCCAAAGCTGGGCCGCCCCGGTTGCTGATGGCCGGTCTGCAGCATCGTCACGGCCGGGTCGTGATTGATCGCCTCCGTGTGGAGCGAGCGGATCACGCACAGCTCGTCGACAATACGTGCGGTGTGCGGGAGCAACTCGCTCACCCACATTCCCGATGCGCCGTGGCGCGCGAACTGGAAGATCGTGGGTGTGACCGGGAAATTCTTCTGGCCGCTCGTCATGCCGGTCAGGCGCTGCGTGCCGCGCACGGAGTCGGGCAGTTCCTCGCCGCGCCGGGCGGCCAGTCCCGGCTTGTGGTCGAACAAGTCGAGCTGGGAGGGCCCGCCGTGCATGAACAGGTAGATCACGCGCTTCGCCCGCGGAGCGAAGTGGGCGCCGGGCCCCGCGGCCGCGCGCAGCAGCGCGGGATCCAGGAGCGAGGCGAGGGCGGCGCCACCGATTCCCGCCGAGGTGCGGCCGAAGAATTGCCGGCGGGAGAGCCGCAGATCGGCCGGGGGCGGGTGAGCGAGGTCGGCGACGGGCATGGGTCAGCGGCGGGTGACGACCTCGTCGAGGTTGAGGATCGCTTGGGCGACGGCAGTCCACGGCGCGAGCACCAGCGGGTCAAGGTCCCGGCCGGCCGTTGAGGCACCGACGGCGACCAGGCGTCGCGCATCCTCCGGCGCGGAGGCGTAGCGTTCCTTCAACCGCGCATGCAGGCCCCGCAAAACTTCGAGTTCCGCCGCCTCAGGACTGCGCTGCGTCGCGCGGGTGAAAAGATCGGTCAGGTTCACTTCGATGTCGGCGGCGGGGTTTCGCCGCAGGACCGCGGCGGCCAGCGCGCGGGCGGCTTCGACGTGGATCTCGTCGTTCAGGAGCAGGAGCGCCTGCAGCGGGGTGTTGGTGCGGGGTCGCTTCAAGGTGCAGGTCTCGCGCGTCGGCCCGTCGAGCATCTGGATGCCCGGAGGCGGCGCGGTCCGTTTCCAATAGGTGTAAACCGACCGCCGCCAACGGCCCTCGCCGACGTCGGGCTCGTAGGAAAGTTCCCCGTTGTAGGAAACGGCCTCCCACAGGCCCGGGGGCTGCGGTGGCTTCACCGGTGGACCGCCCATCCGGTCAACGAGGAGTCCCGAAACCGCGAGCACCTGGTCGCGCAGCATTTCACCGGGAAGGCGGAAGCGCGGCCCGCGTGCGAGGAGGTGGTTCTCCGGATCGAGCGCGAGCAGCCGCTCCGTGGCGGCAGAGCCCTGCCGGTAAGTCGCGCTTGTCACGATGAGCCGCAGCATCGCCTTCAGGTCCCAGCCGGATTCGACGAGGCGCACCGCCAGCCAATCGAGCAGCTCCGGGAGGTGCGGCGGCTGCCCCTGGGTGCCGAAATCGGCGGGTGTGCTCACCAATCCCTCGCCGAAGCATTGTTGCCACAGGCGGTTGACCGCGACCCTAGCCGTCAGGGGGTTTTCGGGAGCGACCAGCCAGCGGGCGAGGGCGAGCCGGTTGGGGGCCGCGTCAGCCGGCAGCGGCGGAAGCCAGGCCGGCACCCCGGCGGAGACTTCCTCGCCGGGTTGGTCGTATTGACCGCGCTTGAGGACGCGCGTGGTTCGCGGCGCCGGCGAATCCTGCATGACGAGGGTCTGGGGAATCCCGGCACGGTACGCCGCCTCCGCTTCCGCCGATTCGCGAGCTCGGTCCTGGGCCGATCGCACCGCCGCGTCGCCCTCGCGCTCGATGAAGGCTTCGAGGATCAGGCGTCGAGCGCGGGCGTCTCGTTTCGCCGGTTCCTGCTGCAGGGCGCCGTGCAGGCGTTCCGCCCAGTACCAGTCACGCGCCTCGCTGGGCTTCACGGCGCGCGAAAGCACGCGGAACTCGTCCAGCAACCCGTGGTAGCCCAGGCCCGCGTCGCGCCGGCCCAGAAGCAGGGGCTGGTCGTTGCCGATGGGTCCGCGGAGGGTGTCGCGGGTCACCTGCACCTGTTGGCGGAGGCCGTCGACGAAGACCGCGAGTCCCGCCGCCCGGGATGAGCCGTCGTAACTCACCACGACATGGCGCCAATCGGATCCGCGCAGCGCGGGGCGCGTCGTGACCTCGATGGCGTCCGCCACCCAACGATGCACAAGATTAACCTGCAGCTGACCCTTCGCCCAGATGATCTCGACGCCGCGCCGGGCCTCATCGGGTTGGACCTTGGCCAGGACGCCCACGAGGTTGGCCGAGGGCTTTATCCAGAGTCCGAGCGTCCAGGGCCGGTCTGCCTCCAGCGGTAGCGAGGCGGGGAAAGCGAGATGCTGGGTGCCGCCATAGACGGCGGCCTTGCCGACGACACCGTGGTCGTTGGAAAACGCGCCCGTGATCACCGGCGGGGCTGCCGGACCGGTCACCTCCGTCACGTCGTAGTCGAGGGCCGCATGCGTGACCACACCCTCCGAAGGCGGCCGGAGCGTGCGGGCCGGGCCAGCGGCCCAGGTGGCGGCGGGGTCCTGAAGTTTCTCGGTGAGTCGGCCCAAGTTTGACTCCGCCGCGGCGTGGGCCGCGGTGAGGGAGGCGAGCTTCTCCTTCTGCTCCGGAGTGGTGACCACCATGACGGGCGGTGGATCGTCGGGATTGACCAACCCCTTCTCGACCGAGCGGTCGAAGAATGCGAAGAGCCGGTAGTAATCCTTCTGGGTGAGCGGATCGAACTTGTGGTCGTGACAGCGCGCGCAACCGAGGGTGAGCCCCATCCAGACCGCGGCGGTGGTCTCGACTTGGTCGGCGACGTATTCGACACGGTATTCCTCGTCGATGACACCCGTCTCGCCCGTGACCATGTGGTTGCGGTTGAAGCCGGTCGCGATCCGCTGCTCATCGGTCGGCGAGGGCAGGAGGTCGCCGGCGAGCTGCTCGATCGTGAACTGGTCGAACGGCTGGTTGCGGTTGAAAGCACGGATGACCCAGTCGCGCCACGGCCAGATCTGGCGGGTGTTGTCGCGGAAGAAGCCGTTGGAGTCGGCGTAGCGGGCGGCGTCGAGCCAGTCGACGGCCATGCGTTCGCCATACGCCGGCGAGGCGAGGAGTCGGTCAACGGCGCGCTCGTAGGCGCCGGGCGAGCGATCTTCGACGAAGGCCCGCATTTCCTCCGGACGCGGCGGCAGGCCGGTGAGGTCGAGGCTCACGCGGCGCAGGAGCCGCGCGGGTTCCGCCTCGGGTGACGGCTGAAGACCCTCGCGTTCGAGGCGCGCGAGCACGAACGAATCGATCGGGTTCCTTGGCCAAGAGCTGAGCCCGACCCCGGGTGCGCTCCGGGCGACCGGTGCGCTGAAGGCCCAATGCGGCGTGTAGTTGGCGCCGGCCCTGATCCAGCGCGTGAGGATATCGACCTCGGCGGCCGTGAGCCGCTTGCCGGTCTCGGCCGGCGGCATCGGATCGTCGCGATCAGTGATCCTCTTCAGCAACTCGCCCTCGTCGGGCCGGCCCGGGACGATCGCGAGTGAGCCTGACTTGGCGGGCAGGAGGGCGGAGGCACGGTCATCGAGCCGCAGTCCCGCCTTGCGGGCGGCGGCGTCGAAGCCGTGGCAATTGAAGCAGTTCGCCGCGAGGATGGGTCGCACCTCGCGCGCGAAGTCGGGCGGCTCGGCGGCCGGAGCGGCCGGCAGCGCCGTGAAGAGGAGGGCGAGGCTGGCCCGCAGTCGCGTCACAGGCGGCCGTTGAGACCGAACATGAACTGCGGCCGCATGAGGTGCGTGGTCTGCGGGCGGCCGTAGCCGAACTGGGTCTCGCGGTCGGGCTGCGTGAGGACGTTATTTACGTCGAGGTACAGGCTGTAGCTCCGGTTGAGGTTGTAGAGCATCTTCAGGTCGAGCACCGGCCGCCGCGCGAAGTAGACCGCGCGCGACTCGTTGGCGTTGAACGCGGAGAGGTAGTGGTGGCGGTAGTTGAAGCTGGCCCGGAGGTTGAGCTTGGACCGGATGTAGGAGACGCCGACATTGGCGATGAACGGATTGAATCCGGCGATGCGCGGGTTCGGCACGAGCGAGATGGCCGTGCCTGAACCATAGTTGCCGCGGGCATTCATCCAGGTGGCGTTTGAGAAGGCGCCAAGCCCCTTCCAGATCCCGGGCAGAAAAGTGAACTGCTGGCTGTAGCCCAGCTCGAGGCCCCGCACGCGGGCGAAGCCCCCGTTGTACTGGGTGGTGAGCGAGTAACCGACGTACTCGCCGCCGAATCCGTTGTCGGCTCCGCTCCCGATCGTCGCGCCGCCGGAGGTGTAGATGAACTTGCGGATCTGCTTCTCGAAGACGCCGAACGTGAGCATGCCAGCCGGCTCGAAGTAATACTCGCCGGTGAGGTCGAAGTTCTTCGCCCACTGCGGCTCGAGCGACGGGTTGCTGGTCGAGACCGTCTGGTTGTCGTAATTCACGGTGGTGCGCGGGATCAGCTGCCCGATGCCGGGGCGACCGATGTTCTCGGTGTAGCCGGCGCGCGCGAGCAGGTTGGGCGTGAAGCGGTACTTCAGGTGAACCCCGGGAAACACGCTGCGGTATTCACCGGTGCGCTTCTGCCGACGTCCAAACTCCTCGCGCGTGCGGCGGATGATCTCCGCGTCGGTCAATGGGGCCGTTCCCCAGGCGGCGCGGCGGGCCTTCTCCTCCGGGGTGACGACTTGCAGCGAGCCGACTCCCTCGGTCGCGGTGTCCTCCACCCGCGCGCCGGTGAGCACGTTGAGGCGGCCGAACTGGGCGCTGCCCATCAGGTAGGCCGCGCGGATCTCCTCGGTGAACTGCTGGTTGTTGATGAGCTCTGCCTGGAGGTTGGCGGCGAGCTGCGGACGCCACCAACCCGGGTTCGCGGCGATGTCGCCGTCGACATCGTCGATGCGACCCACGGCCTGGAGAGCGGGGAACGGCGGCGTGGCGTACTTGCCGAGCTTGGTATTCGGATAGGGGCGGTTCATCAGGCCGAACTGCGCAAGGTTGTCGTCGTTGCGGCCGCCGGCCGCGGGGTTCGGCCCCATCACGCCGTCGGGACCGACGTACACGGTGTTGTAGGGCGTGTTGTCCAGGTAACGGCTTTGACGACGGTACCGCAGCCCGGCCTTGAGGTAGGATCCAAGGAACGAGGTGAAGGTCCGCTTCGCGTTGAACGAGGCGCCGAGGTAATTATCCCAGCCGACCGAGCGCGCGCTCGAATACAGGTTGTCGGTGTAGTTCGCGAGGTTGAGCCAGTCCGGTCCGCCGGTCTGCGTGATGCGGGGGAAGAGCGGGTCGTCGCGCTGGAGAGTCCAGCCCGCGCCACGCAGCGTATAGGTGAACGTGTTGTTGCCGGGGTAGAGCGCCTTGGACTGCGACTTGTAGGCGTCGTAATCCAACGAGAGCGTGCGGTGGCGGTGCACGGCGCCGATGTTGAACGTCTTGGTGTCGCCGAGCTTGTAGAGTGCCTGCGAGTTGATGGCGACCGTGCTCGCCGTGACCGCCCGGACGCGGGTCTCCGTGTCGGTATACCCCGGCAGGATTCCGTTGGTACCGGTCGGACTGCCGGAGGCATCGAGCGTGGCGACGGCCTGATTGGTCTGCCACGTGACCTGGTTATGGTCCGAGTGCTCGATGTGCTTGTTCAGTTGGTAATTCGCGAAGAAGCGCACCTCGTCGCTCCATTTGTAGTCGATCCGGAGGCCGGCGCCGGAACGGGTGCGGACGTTGCGGAAATCCTGCAGCGACAGCGAATACTGGTAGGCCGGTCCGGTGCGGTCGGCGGGCAGCAGTTCGTGGGCCTGCGTCGACATGTCGATGATCGAGCCGTGGGGGCGGTAGGCGAGGTTCAGGTTCACTCCGATTTTACCGAGGAACACCTCGGAGTAGGAGAGTGAGGCGTTGGGCCGGGAGGGATCGCGCGGGTCGGTGGCGCGCCAGATCGCGCCGATCGATGCCCGGATGCGGCGTTCCGGCGAAGAGTCGAAGGCGCTCTTCGAGATCAGATTCACCACGCCGCCGATCGAGTCGCCATCCATGTCGGGCGTGGGCGACTTGGTGACTTCGATGCGCTCGACGGAATCGGAGCCGACGGTCTGGAACTGAAACTCGCGCGTGGCGCCGGCCGATCCGGCGTCAGCGAGGCGGTTACCGTCCTGAGTGATGGAGCTCAGGTTCTGGTGCAGTCCGCGGATGCGAACGTAGCGCATGTCGCCGCCGACAGACTCACCCTCGACTCCGGGCAGGCGCGCCGCGAGGTCGGCCGGGTTGCCGGCGAGTCCACCGAAGGCATCGGCGGACACGATGCTCTTCACGCCGTCGGAGAGCCGCTGGAGCGTGATCGCCTTCGCGTTTCCCTCGCGCTCGCTGCCCACGACGAAAGCGCTCATACGGTAGATGTCGGCCGTGAGGCTGATGTCCTTGCGGGCGCGGCCCGTGGCGGGCACCTCGACAGCGGTCTCCGCCGGGGCGAGTCCGGTGTATGTAGCCACGAGGACGACGGAGCCGGGCGCGAGGTCCTCGAATGAATAGAAGCCGAGGCTGTCGGTCGTGGCCTCAAGGTTCCGGTCCTTGATCACGACGCGCGCGCCTTGGAGCGTGGCGCCGGTGGCGGCGTTGGTGACGAGGCCGGTAAGCGAACCGGCGGCGGACAAAGGGGCGCCGAAGAGCGGAAGGAGCAACACGGCTCCAAGCCAGGCGCGAATCGAAAACCGGGAGGGGGATGCGGAGCTCATGAGGGAGGAGGGGTGAAAGCCGGGGGCAGCGGAGGCGGGCGAAGCTTGGCCCGTACGTCCGGCTGCCCCAAGTCTGAACTTCACGGAGGCTCCGGCGCAGGGAACATCCTATGCCCGGGGGCAGCCGCGAAGCGTGCTCCGGAAGTCATCCTCGGCACCGCCCGCGGACGGGAGTTTTAATCAGCGAACGGGTTCCGGCCAGCGGAGATGGTGATGCAGGAAGGCGTAGCTGCCGACGCCGTGAATCGTGTGAGGTCCGTTGAAATATTCGATCGTCGTGCGGTCCGGAATCCCGAGTCGTTCGTACAAGCGGCGCACCTTCGCGTACTCGAAGGAGACCCACTCGTCGGTTCCCACGCCGTCGACATGCCCGCGTTCGACCATGAAGGGCCGCGGGGCGATGAGGGCGGCCATCTCGGCATGGTTGAAGGTGCCCGCGAGGTTGAACTCCGGCATCTCGTACTCCCGGGTGAAGACGTAGCTGCCCGGCCAGCTCGTGGTGGAGAGTTTCCAGACCCACTCGTTGAAATTTCCGGAGCAGACGACGGCGGCGTAACGCGTGAGCACGGCCGGCACCCGCATCGCTGTGCTGCCACCGTAGCTGAGTCCGTAGAACCCGATCCGTCCGGAATCGACCTGCGGCAGGGAACCAAGCCAGTCGAGAATGCTCTCGTGCTGCGCGGTGATGAACGAGAACAGCGAGAGGCCCAGCGGGTGGGCCTTGCGCTGTAGCTGGCGGAAGTCCGGGCCGCGGTAGGGATTATGCGGCGCGAATACCACGAAGCCCCGTTCGACCAATCGCACCGCAAAGGCCTTGTAGGTGCCGAAGGCTCGCGTCGCCGGATCTTCCTCCACGACCTCCGCCGGCACGCCTTCCAGCCCATGCTGGGCGACGACCGCGGGGCGCCGTTCACCCGGAGCGATGCCCTTCGGCACCAGAAGGTAGCCCCATGCGAAGAGGTCGGAAGCCACGTCCAGCATGACTTCGTGCATCGTCCAGCCCTCCGTCTCCTTCAGGAAACGGGACCGGGCGTTGGTCGCCGCCTTAGCGGACGTGGAACGTCCGATCGCCGATTCATGAAAAGTGGCACGAAAGGGCTGCACCGACTCAGCCCAAGCGTCGGGAGTTTTGGGCGAGATCTTTTTCCAAAGGAAATCCTCCCGTTCCGTCGCAGAAGCCGCGATCCGCGATTGCAGGAAATCCTGCCAACCTCGCACAAGGCGGGATTGGCGTGCCTGCGGAGAAAATGTCGTCCGGCGGTCGGACCACGCCGACCCGGACTCGGCCAGTACGGTCCCGGGCACGAGCGCCGTGAGCAGGCTCCGCAGCGTTGGGTCCGACATGAAGTCGGGTTTCGAGTCTCGGGCGGGTGCGGTTGAAATCAGCGCGCGTCCGGCGGGGCCGGCGAGCCGGCGGGCGCGGGCAAATTCGCGCTCCACGTCGTCCATGGCCGGCGTCGTGATCACCCCCGGGGCAGCCCCGGTGGCGCCGTTTCTCGACGGCGGTGGTCCGTCGACACGCGGTGCGTCCGACGACTCGATGATCAGCGTCCGGGGCAGCACGAGTTGCGCGATTTCCGCGTCACCGGCGACGCGCAGAAGTCCGAAGAGGTTCCGGTAAATCGGCTCGGCGTGCAGGAGTTCCCTGGGGCCAAAGTACCCGCTGACCACCGTTGCTCCGATCCGCTCGTCCAGCGCGGCCGCGAGGAACGCGAGTAATCCACCTTCGCCCCAGCCCGCCACGCCCACGGGCAGTCCGCGGTACCGCGCGAGCAGGGCATCAATTCCCGCCCCGATCGTCTGCACCTCAAGTCCGACCGGGTGACGCCCGAGCGCAAAGGCCTGACGGTAGATCCACTCGCGGTGCGGTTGGTTCGTCATGCGGCCGATCGCGGGATTCCCCGAGTCGGCGTCGGCGCGGCTTAGCAGCATAGGCACGAGCACGGCGCAGCCGCTCTCCGCCAGCCTCCGGGCGTAGTGACGTGCTTCCGGGAGGCCGGGGGCGAGCCCCGCGATGACCTCCGGGGTTTGGTCGGCGTCGGGTAAAGCCACGACCAATGCCTTCGCCTCCCCGCTCGGCAACAGCAGCAGGCCCTCGCCGCGGACGTTTTCGAAGACGGGCCAGCGCACGGCGTGAACCCGAACCAAAGCGGAACCGGCGACCGTCCCGTCAAAGTCCGGCGTGGCGACGAGTTCGAATCCGGACGTGGTGGCGCGCTGGTCCATCGCTCCGATTATTCGGGCCAGCTCGGCGCGCGTCGCGTGAAGCAGAGAGTCTCGTTCCCCGGCGGTTGCGCGGCGATCCCAGTCCGCGGCTCGTCTGGCCGCGACTTCGGCGGTGAGTGCGTCGAGATGGCGGTGGAGCCCGGCGACCATCGCGGCGGAGCGATCTTCCGCGGCGGCAAGCGCGCCGGTGGAGGGGAGCGAGGACGGAGTGGCCGCGCTGGCCGTCGCGACCAGCAGGCCGACGGTAAACGAACCGGCGACGAACAACGGGGGAGCGGAGAGCGGTCGCATGGAAGGGGAGGGTCGCTTTGGAATCGGGTGCGCGGGCCCGCCGGAGTTCAAGCCCTGTCCCGCGTGGCCACGGGCCGATTCACGGCTTGTTCCGTTCGCTGCTGCTCAGGCTTGACCGAAAAATGCGCGCCCCCTTTGAAAAATCATCACTTCCGACTACCTCACCCATCATGCTTCCCGAAGTCCTGCAGGATCGCGCCGCGCTTTACGTGACCGGAGCCTTGGACGCGTCAGAGCGCGAGAAGTTCGAGCTCGTGCTGGAGTTTCACCATGAGCTGAAGGCGCACGTGGAGCGCCTCACTCGCCTCGGCATCGTGATGCTGGCGGCGCGCGGCGCGGACCGCATCCAACCCCCGCAGGATCTGCGGAACCGTTTGCTGGTCGCGCTCGAGTCCCGCACGCAGGCCGAAGGCCCGGAGGTCATGGTGGTGGCGGGCCCGGACGGACGAGTGGAACAGGTGAACTCGGCTTTTTTCCAGATGTGCGGCTACACGATCGACGACGTTCGAGGCCGCAAACCCAGCGAGGTGCTTCAGGGACCGGATACGGACAAAGCCGCCGTCGAACGCATTCGCGGGGCGCTGCGCGCGAAGGAACCGTGCACCGAGACCCTGATCAATTATCACCGAGACGGCTCCCGCTACCGGGTACGACTCTCGATTACGCCGATCCTCGATGATGCCGGTCAGCCGCTCTGGTTCGTGGCCAAGGAGCGCAAGCTCGAGGCCCTCTGAACCTACGGGCCTCTGACGGGAAATTCCTTTCCCGGGAAAACCGTTGCGGCGGCCGAGGCGGGGCGCTTCGTTGCTCCGCTTTATGAAGCTCTGGTCCCAGTTTTTCGTCCCGACCCTGAAGGAAAGCCCGGCCGACGCCGAGATCGCATCCCACAAGCTGCTGGTGCGCGCCGGCCTCGTGCGGAAACTCGGCGGCGGGCTCTACACCTACATGCCCCTCGGGCTGAGGTCCCTTCAGAAGATCACGCAGATCTGCCGTGAGGAAATGGACACCGCTGGGGCCATCGAGCTCTGGATGCCGCATGTGCATCCGGCCGAACTCTGGGAGCAAGGCCCGCGCTGGGCGGCCGCGCGCGAGATCATGTTCCGGGCGGACAGCGCCGGCGACGGCAAACGTTCCGCGAAGGATCCGGAGTTTGTCCTCGGGCCGACGCACGAGGAGGTCATCACGCCGCTGGTGAAGGCGGAGATCACGAGCTACCGCGACCTCCCGAAGAACTTCTACCAGATCGCGACCAAGTTCCGGAACGAGATCCGGCCCCGCTATGGTCTGATGCGGGCCCGTGAGTTCATCATGATGGACGCCTACTCGTTCGACGCGACCGACGAAGGGGCCATCCGCAGCTACCTCGCGATGAAGGCGGCCTATGAGAAGTTCTTCCGTCGGGTCGGCACGCAGGCGATCGCGGTCGAGGCCGATACCGGCGTGATGGGCGGCAGCTTCTCGCACGAGTTCATGGTCCCGGCCGAGGTCGGTGACGACGACGTGATCTACAACGAGGCGAGCGGCTATGCCGCCAACCGAGAGAAGGCGACCAGCGCCCTAGTGCCGGCGGACCTTGCCGACGCCGCACCGGCTGGAGCGATCGAGGAGTTCGCCACGCCTGGTGTGGTGACGATCGCGGCGCTGGAGGCGGCGCCGTATTCGGTCCCGGCCGACCGACAGTTCAAGACCCTCGTCTACGTCGGCGACGGCAAGCCGTTCCTCGTGATCCTGCGCGGCGGAGACGAGCTGGAGGAGGCGAAGCTCGGCAGCCTGGGCTTCACCCTCTTCCGCCCCGCGACTCCGGAGGAGATCGCTCCCGTGCTCGGCGCGAAGCCCGGCAGCCTCGGGGCGGTGCGCGGCACGATCAAGGATCCCGGCGCCCTGGCCGGCGTCTTCGCCGACCACGCGATCCGGCTGATCGGCAACGGCGTCACAGGCGCGAACAAGGACGGGTTCCACCTGCGCAACGTGAACGTGACGCGCGACCTCGCAATCACGCGGTTCGGCGACTTCCGGCGCGTGCGGGTGGGCGAGCCCGATCCGAAGTCGGGTCAGCCGCTGCAAGTCCGCCGCGGCATCGAGGTCGGCCATATCTTCAAGCTCGGGACCAAGTACTCGGAGAAGTTCAACGCGGTCTACACCGACGACCAGAAGCAGTCTCACCTCATGGTCATGGGCTGCTACGGTATCGGCATCAGCCGCACGATGCAGGCCGTGATCGAGCAGAGCCACGACGCCGACGGGATCGTCTGGCCGTGGAATTGCGCGCCTTTCCAAGTCCTGATCTGTGTGCTCGATCCCCAGCTGCCTGAGGCGATGGACCTCGCGAAGCGCCTGGGCGCCGCGGCCGAGAGCGCGGGCGCGGATGTCCTTGTGGACGACCGCGCGGAGCGGCCCGGAGTGAAGTTCAAGGACGCCGATCTGATCGGCATCCCGCTGCGGCTCACCGTGGGTGGCAAGGGACTGAAGGAAGGCGTGATCGAGCTCAAGTGGCGCGCCTCGAAGGACGTCGCGAAGGTGCCGCTCGCCGAGGCTGAAGCCCGCGTCGCCACGGAAGTCCGCGCCGCCTCCGAACGCGCCGGCTGAGTGCCTTGTCGGATACGCTTTCTCCATGCACCGCCTCATCACCCTCGTCGCCATGCTCCTCGGAACCGTGATCGCCGCCGCCGCGGCCGACGCCCCCTATCGTCACGTCGTGCTCTTTAAGTTCAAGGACGGTGCGCCTGCGGCCGAGGTGGCCAAGGTCGAGCAGGCCTTCGTGGCGCTGAAGAAATCCATCCCGGAGATACAGTCGCTGGAGTGGGGCACGAACGTGAGCCCCGAGGGCCTGGCGAACGGCTTCACCCACTGCTTCTTCGTAACGTTCAAGGACAAGGCCGCGCTTGAACGCTACCTGCCTCACCCCGAGCACAAGAAGTTCGGTGCTCAGCTGAAGGGCCTGCTCGATAAGGTCCTCGTGGTCGACTACGTCGCCCGCTGAACCGGGTCCGGCTCAGCCGGTGAAGCGCCCCCGGTAGGCCCAGAGGCCAAGCGCGGGGTTCGAGATGTAGAAGATGCGCTCGCCGTCGGGCAGGGTGTTGAAGCCGTCCTTCAGGCGCGCCGGATCGTAGCGCTTCGTCATCGAGGCGAGGTCCGCGTACTTGAATCCGACACCCTCGATCTCGGCCCGTGTGAGATGGCCCGGACAGTAGGTGATCGAGAAGCGGCCCTCGCTGGAACCGTGGATCAGGTGCGCGGCGGCGCTCAGATTGTTCTGTAGTTCGGGATTCGCCTTCGTCGCGGCGAGCGTATGCGGCGTTCCATGGTAGCCGTACTTCCGGATCAGGCGGTCGATCTCGTGGTCCTCGCCAAACTCACGCAGGCCGGGGGCGAGGATGATGAGCTCCCCGCGGTCGGCCATCGCCATGCGCGTGCGGTAGACAGCCTTGTTGCCCAGCCAGGTGCTCTTGAACTCGGAGGGATCGAGGTAAACCACGACCCTGTCGAGCGGCGCATCGAGCATCTCGAAGTTGACCTCCAGCGACAGTTTTGCGGCGCGGTTAAAGACCTCCGCGTCGTCACCGATGAACAGGCCCCGCACCTGCAGCACGCCGGCGGCGTCCCGGCTCACGACGGTGTGGATGTACACGATCGGCAGGTGGGCGGTGAACTTCTCGCCCGCGTAGTTCAAAATGCGACGGACAGGGGTGTCGGACCGGCCCATCATGCGCTCCATCCCGTAGGCGGCGCCGACGAAGTGGCTCTTGTTGATGCCTTCGACGCCGCCGGTGCCGACGAAGATGTTCTTGTTGTAATTGGCCATGCCGATCACCTCGTGCGGGACGACTTGGCCGATGGAGAGGATGAGATCGTGGCCGCCGGTCGCGATGAGGTTGGCCACCTGGGCCGGCCACGGGAAATCCACCGCGCCTCCGGAAACCTCGCGCACGAATTCGCCGGGCACGGTACCGACGGTCGTGATGCCGTTGCGCCAATTGTGCACGCGGAACAGCCCGGCGGGCACGGACGGGAACATCTCATGGATCTGCTCCGCGGTCATTGGCGAATGCGTGCCGAGCGCAGGGAGGACGTCGGTCAGCGCCGCCCCGAAATGCTCATGGACGAGGCAGGTGATGCGGCCGGCCTGTGAGTGGAAGCGCGTGAAGTCGGGCGGGACCGCAAGTACCCGTTTCCGCACGCCGAGCTTGGCGAAGGCGGCGGCGAGGCCGGCGCGCAGGTCTTCAGTCGTGAGGGCGTCTTGGGCGGATCCGCGGGAGTAGTAGAGCATGAAAAAGGGCGGTCCGGAGGGACCGCCCTGAGAGGGTTGGAAGGGCCGTGCGGCCGGTCAACGTCAGCGTTGGATGCGCGCGGAGCCGCCCTTGGCGAAGGCCTTCACCTGCTCGACGGTCGACATGGTGGTGTCGCCGGGGAACGTCGTGAGCAGCGCGCCATGCGCCCAGCCGAGGTTGACCGCTTCCTGCTCCGAGGCGCCGGACAGGAGCCCGTAGATGAAGCCGGACGCGTAGCCGTCACCACCGCCCACACGGTCGACGACGTCGAGCTCGCAGGTCGGGGACTGATAGGTCTTGCCGTTCACCCAGGCGACGGCGCCCCACGAGTGGCGGTTGGTCGAGTGAACCTCCCGCAGCGTCGTGGCGACGACCTTTACGTTCGGGAACTTCTTCACGGCCTTGTCGATCATCGCGAAGAACGCGGTCGGATCGAGCTTCGAGGCCGCCTCGACGTCCTGACCCTCGATGCCGAGGCCTTTCTGGAGATCCTCCTCGTTGCCGACGATGACGTCGACGTTCTGCACGATGCGACCGAGGACATCCAGTGCCTTGGAGTGGCCGCCCCAGATGTCCCAGAGCTTGGCGCGGTAGTTGAGGTCAAGGGAAGTAACGGCGCCGGCGGCCTTGGCGGCGCGCATCGCCTCGACGATGAGCTCTCCCGTCGTCTCGGAGAGGGCCGCGAAGATGCCGCCGCTGTGGAACCAGCGGACGCCCGGGGCGAAGATTTCCTTCCAGTTGAAGTCGCCCGGCTTGAGCTGGCCGGCGGCCTCGTTGCTGCGGTTGTAGAACACCACCGGGGCGCGCACGCCCTGGCCGCGGTCGCTGTACACCGTGGCCATGTTGGGCCCGCGCACGCCGTCGTGCTTGAACTTCTTGTAGTACGGCTTCACGCCCATCGCGCGCACGCGCTCGGCGATGAGGTCGCCGATCGGGTAGTCGACCATCGCGCTGACGATTCCGGTGTTCATCCGGAAGCAGTCGGCGAGGTTGGCGGCGACGTTGAACTCGCCACCGCTGACATGGATGTCGCAGTGGTTCGCCTTCCGGAACGGGATGATGCCCGGATCGAGGCGATGGACGAGCGCGCCCAGCGACAGGAGGTCGATGGCGCCTTCGGAGCGGAGGTTCAGGCCGTATTTCATGGGAGGAAAAGTGAGTGATTAAGTAACGGCGCTCCCGCGCGAGTGCTGCGCCGGCGGACCGTCCAAAGGCGGATGCTTTCGGTCCACTTCCCCGTGGGTCAATAGCATATCCGGTGCGGATCGGATTCAGGATTGCCCGTGACCAGCGCCTGCGGATTCCTCCTCGGCACCCCGACCATGAAAGCCCTTACGTCCCGCTCCGCGTGCCTGCTCCTCAGCGTGTTCCTGTGCGCGTCGTCGCGCGCGGATGTGAGCCTGCCGGCCATTTTTTCCGACCACATGGTCCTACAGCAGGGTGTTGCCGCGCCGGTCTGGGGCACGGCGGCGCCGGGCGAGCGCGTGACCGTCTCGTTCGCGGGAAGAAGCGCCTCCGCCGAAGCTGGGTCCGACGGACGCTGGAGCGTGCACCTAGGACCGCTGCCGGCCTCGGGTGAGTCGGGAAGCCTGACGATCCGGGGGAGGAATGAGATCGTGATCCGCGACGTGCTGGTAGGTGAAGTTTGGCTCGGTTCGGGTCAGTCGAACATGGCGATGACCGTCTCCCGCAGCCGGGATGCGGGGCAGGAGCAGGCGGCGGCGAGGTTCCCGTTAATCCGGATGTTCAAGGAGGAGTCGCCCCGCGCCGACCGGCCGCAGACGGAAGGCAAGGGGCGCTGGATCGTGTGCGCGCCGGAAACAGTCGGAGCTTTCTCGGCCGCGTTGTATTTCTTTGGCCGTGATATCCACCGGGAGCTCGGGGTCCCGGTCGGGCTGATCAATTCGTCCGTGGGCGGCACGCCGATCGAAGCGTGGATTGCCCCTGAGGCACAGCGGGCCACGCCGGCACTGAACGAGTTTCTCGCGGCGCGGGAAGGCGCGCCGGTTGCGGTTTCGGACGAAGAGCGGCGCAAGTATGAAGAAAACCTCGCGAAATGGGAAAAGGCCGCGAAGACGGCGAAGGCGAAGAACGGTAAGGCGCCCCGCCGTCCGCAGAATCCCGCGGATGTGGCTTCGCGGAAGGCCGACATCGGCGGGCTCTTCAATGGCAAGATCGCGCCGCTCATCCCTTACGCCCTGCGTGGCATGCTGTGGTACCAGGGCGAGGCGAACACCTTCCCCGACAAGGCGAGTTTCTATGAGGCGCATCTGCGGCTCCTCGTGACGGATTGGCGGGCACGCTGGGGCGGGGAGATCCCGTTCGCGTGGGCCCAGCTGCCGAACTTCTCCGGCCCCGGACGCGACTGGCCCGCCGTGCGCGAGGCGATGCGCAACACCCTCGCGCTGCCGCGTACCGGCATGGCCATCACGATCGACATCGGCGAGGAGAAGGACATCCACCCTAAGAACAAACAGGAGGTCGGGCGCCGCTTCGCGCTCTGGGCGCTCGGAACGGTTTACGGGCGCGCGGTGCCGGCGACCTCCGGTCCTCTGCCCGTCGGCCACGAGGTGCGCGGCGGAGGCGTCACGGTGCGGTTCAAGCACGCGGACGGCGGCCTGAACGCGAAGGGTGGGGCGGTACGCGGTTTCGAAGTGGCGGGGGCGGACGGCAAGTGGACGCCGGCCGAGGCGCGGATTTCGGGCTACACGGTGATGGTTTCGGCGGAGGCGGTGGCGAAGCCTGTCGCCGTGCGCTACGCCTGGGCCAACCTCCCTGAGGTAACTCTGTTTAACGGGGCCGGCCTGCCAGCGTCACCATTCCGCCTCGGAGCTAAACTCTAGAGACACGAAGACCGGCGGTGCGCGCAGGTTTGTTCACACGCCGCAGGCCTTGCCGATTCGAACGTTCCGAAAGATAGGTCCGCGCGATGCTCCTCAAAATCGGCGTTCTGCTCATGCTGGCTTCGGTCTTGCCGTGGATCGCTTTGCCGATCGCCGCGTGGCTCGCGCCAACGGCCGGATCGAAAGCGGCGTGGTCAGCGGGCCTCTTCATTGCAGCCGAAGTCCTCTTCTGGGGCGGGGTGCTGCTCGCGGGAAAGGATGTCTGGCTGACCGCGAAGCAGGCGGGCTGGCGACGCGTGCTGCCGGAACTCCTCCGGAAGCTGCGCTGACGTGGAATAGTCGCGAGGGAAGCTAACGCGCCTTCTTGCGGCCTTCCTTCGGCGTCGTCTGCTCGCCGCGGCTGGCAGAGCGCGGCTGCCGGGAGGGCGCCGCGAGTTCCGTCTCCATACCCTTGTCGCCCTGTTGCCGCATCCAGCCGTCGAGGGCTTGGCTGAGGCGTTCCTTCACGGCGCCGAGAGCGGGATCCTTGGCCAGGTTGCGCGTTTCGAACGGATCCGTCTCAAGGTCGTAGAGTTCCTCGGCCGGACGCTTGAACAGCCAGGCAACCCGGGCGGCGAGCAGCGGGTTATCCCGGGCGTCGGCCTGCCAGGACTCGATGATCTCGCCGCGGTGGATGCCGGTGATCAGGTAGGTATTCTCCGGCGCGAGGTTCCGGATGTACTTATGGCGGGCATCGCGCGCGGCACGGATCGGGTAAGGCTCCTTGTAGCCGCTGATTCCGACGGTGGTGTGCTGCGCGAACACGACGTCGCGTAGGCGTTGCTCGCGTCCGAGCAGCACGCCGAGGAAACTGCGGCCGTCGAATCCGCGGCGACCGTCGGCATCGGCGCAGCCTGTGTCGATCGACCGCGGATCGATCCCCGCCGCCTCGAGCAGGGTGGGCGTGACGTCGACGTATTGGATCAGGGCGTCGGTCGTGCTGCCCGGCGCGACGCGGCCCGGCCAGCGGACGAACGCCGCCGCGCGGATGCCGGTGTCGTAGAGCGACCATTTTCCGCCGTAGGGAAAAGAGCTGCCCTGTTCACTGAGGAAGATGACCACTGTTTGGTCGCGCTGGCCGGTCTCATCCACCGCCGCGAGGCATGCGCCCACCTGCCGGTCCAGTTCCGTGATCTCTGTGAAGTAGGCGGCGAGGTTGCGGCGGGTGACCGCGTTGTCGTGCAAGTAGGGCGGCACCGTGATCCTCGCCGGGTCGTAGAGCCCGGGTTTCCCGCGGTCCCAGGGGCTGTGTGGATCGTTGGAACCAAAGACGGCGAGCCATGGCTGGGCCGGATCACGCGCGATGAAATGGCGGAAGGCCGCCGCGTCGTCAGCCGCGCCGCTGATCACCTCATAGGGGAACGAGGACGCGGGACTCACGTGGGACTTGGCCTGCAGTCCGACGCGATAGCCGCGTTCCTTGAGGTGGCCGAAGATGCTGCGCGTGCCAGCGTCGACCATCGTGTGGTTCGGGTAGGCGCCGCTGCGCACCGGAAATAATCCCGTGTACAAGGCATGTCTTAGCGGCGAGCAGGTAGGGGCGGGCGTGAACATCGCGCGCAGGCTCATGCCCTCGGAGGCGAGGCGGTCGAGGTGGGGTGACTTCACGTCGGGGCTGCCAGTGCAGCCGAGGTCGCGCCAGTTCAGGTCGTCGCCGATGATGATAAGGAAATTCGGGCGACGATCGGCCGCCGAAGCCGACAGGGCCGCGGCAAGGAAAACGAGGGCGGACAGCGGGGAGAACCGGACGAGAAGGGGCATGGGGCAAAAACGAGATTTCCAGTTGGCGGGAAACCGGAACCTGAATCAGGGTTTTCAAATGTTCGATCCCGTCGAGAAGCTCAAGGAGTTCATCCGCCACCGCAGCATTTCCGCCGACTCCGGCGCCCGCGAGGGCATGAAGGGCGCGCAGGAGTTCGTCTCCGGCCTGCTCTCCTCGATCGGGTTTTCCGTCGAGGTCGTGCGCACCGACGTGCACCCGATCGTATTGGCCCACCGGGGCGGCGACGCCTCCTGGCCGCACGTGGTGATCTACGGGCATTACGACGTGCAGCCGGCGGACCCGCTGAACCTGTGGCGCACGCCAGCCTTCGAGCCGACGATCGTCGGCAACCGGATGTACGGTCGCGGCGCCGCCGACAACAAGGGGCCGCTCATGGCGAACATCGCCGCCGTCGCTCTGGCTTTGGAGGAGAATCCTCGGCTGCCGCTGCGCATCACGTTCCTAATCGAGGGTGAGGAGGAGATGGGCAGCCCGAGCTTCCCCGCCTTCCTCGAGCGCTACGCCGCCCGTTTGCGCGAGGCGGACTTTGTGTTCCTCTCCGACACCGCCCTGCCGAACGAGAATCAGGTGGTTCTCACCTGCGGGCTGCGCGGGCTCACGCTCTTCGACGTGCACCTGACCGGTCCGAAGGGCGACCTGCACTCGGGCCTGCACGGCGGCGTGCTGCGCAACCCGATCCAGGCGCTTGCCGAGGTGCTCTCCTCGCTGCACACGCCCGAGGGCCGGGTGAACGTGCCGGGCTTCTACGACGAGGTTCTCGATGTGCACCCGTGGGAGCGGGAGGAACTGCGCAAGCTGGGTACCGACGAAAAGGCCTATGCCGAGTTCCTCGGCATCGACGCCTTCTACACGACGCCGGGGTTCAATCCGTTCGAGTCGGCGCGCTTCCAGCCGACGCTTGAGTTCAACGGCATCGGCGGTGGCTACCAGGGCGAGGGGACCAAGACGGTCATTCCCAGCAAGGCCTTCGCCAAGCTCAGCTGCCGGCTGGTCCCCAATCAGGAGCCCGACGTGATCAAGCGACGCGTCATGGATGCGATCCGCGCGCGGGTGCCGAAGGGCGTCAAGGTGGAGTTCGTCGACCAGCACAAGGGCGACCCGTACGTCGTGGTGCCGCCGGGACGCAGCAACACGCCCAAGGACCAGTCGCCCGTGCTGGCGCGGGCCTTCCGCGCGACGGAGCAGGCCGTCGGCGAGGTCTGGGGCCGGCCGCCGCTTTACCTCCGCGAGGGAGGCAGCGTGCCAATCATCGCGTCGATCAAGCGCGTGACCGGACTCGACTCGATCATGCTGGGACTCTTCCTGCCGGAGGATAATCTCCATGCGCCGAACGAGAGCTTCAACCTCGACGTGATGCGCAAGGGAACGGAGACAACGCGCCGCATCCTGCACGCACTTGCCGCCGGCAAGGCGTGATCCGGTAAAGGAAAAAGCCGCGGAGCAATCCGCGGCTTCGGGGGAGACCTAGACGTCGACCGGGTTCAGAATGCCTTGGGGGCGGCGGCGGAAGGATTAACGACCACGAGGTCCACGCGACGATCCTTGGCCATCGTGGCATCGTCGGCGTTCTTGGCCGCCTCGAGGCTCCCCTTGGACAGCGTCTCAAGGCGATCCGCGGGGACACCGATGGACTGCAGGTATTTCCGGACAGCCCCGGCGCGCCGGTCGCCGAGCCCCAGATTGTACTCGGCGGTGCCCCGCCAGTCGCAATGTCCCTCTAAGAGCAGGCGGTGAGTGGGGTTCTTGTCGAGGTACTCTTTGGCGACCTTGAGCTTCTCGCGTTCGGAGGCACGGACATCCGACTTGTCGTAATCGAAGAGAACGGCCTGTGACTGGAGGGCGGTACGGTTGTGGCCGTTGGGGTCGAAGTCGGAGCCGCGATCGACGAGGCCGGACGTGTTTTGACCGAAGCTGGCGTCAGCCGGCGCCAAGGAGCCCGCGTTTTGCGACCCAAGCACGGTCGACCCTGGGTAGGGCCTGTCCGGCTTCTTGGAGCAGCCCGAAAGGACGAGCGCGGCGGCAGCCAGCGAAACGACGAGTGACTTCTGGGTGAATTTCATGAGGGAAGGGCGCGAGTGATTTCCAGACCTATGGGGCAGCCGATGCGGCAGTCGCAAGGCTTTTAGCGATGGTCGCTCAACGCTGGACGCCCGCCTCGACAATACCGTGTTCCAGCGCGTACCGGGTCAGCCCGGCGACGTCGTGAACGTCGAGCTTACGCATCAGATTGGTGCGGTGGTTGTCCACTGTCTTGGCGCTGATCCCCAGCTTGGCGGCGATCTCCTTCGTCGTGTGGCTTTCGGCGACTAGTTGGAGGATCTCGCGCTCGCGAATGGTCAAGGCGCCGTCGCCGGCGGGAGTTACGGGCTCGGCGATGACGCTGCGTAGCAAACCCGCCACGCTCGGGCCGAAATACGTGCCGCCCTTGGCAATGGCTTCGAGGCCGCGCCGCAGTTCCATCAGCCCAGCCGTCTTTTCGACAAAACCGTGGGCGCCCGCCTCGAGCATCGCTCGGATCAATTGCGGGCTTTCGTGCCCGGAGAAGACCAGAACCCTCATCCCGGGCAGTCGGGGAACGATCCTGCGGAGAACGTCAACGCCGTTGAGGCCGGGTAGCTTGGCATCGAGCACGCAGACGTCAGGTTTCAGGTCGAGGCAAAGCTGGACGGCGGCCTGACCATCGCCGGCCTCTCCCACGACTTGGAACGTATTATCCAGACGAAGAATCTCGGCGAGTAGTTCCCGGATCGCGGTCTGGTCCTCGATGATGACAAGTCGCTTCATGTGGTGGCGGTTGATGGGGAGAGGGTAGACTGGTGGGTCGACTGGGATTCGAACCCAGAACCAACGACTTAAAAGGACGCTGCTCTACCATTGAGCTATCGACCCGCAGCCCAAGCGGATGACGATTTTTCGGGCCGGTGGGTTGGCAAGTATTTTCGCCCCTGTCTCGAGGAATTTGACCGGAACCGCTGACGGAATTATCCGTCGAACTAGTCAAAATCGTGGGAACCTTCGCCGACTACACGCATCAAAGCGGGGCGGAACGCATGAGCGCCAAAGCCCAAGAGGTTGCCCTGGATCGCGTGCTGGTGGATCGCTTCAAGAATGGCGATGAGTCCGCCTTCAATGAAATGGTGGCCCGCCACCGCGATCGCATCTACGGGCTCGTCCACCAGCTGCTGCGCAATCACCAGGACGCCGAGGAGGTCACTCAGGACGCTTTCATCCGCGCGCATCGGGGCCTCGCGAACTTTCGCGGCGACGCCGCCTTCTCCACTTGGCTCTACCAGATAGCCACCAACCTGGCGCGCAACCGGTACTGGTACTGGTGGCGCCGCAAGCGTGATCGCTCCGTCTCCTTTGACGCGCCGGTGGGCGAAGAAACTGACATGACCCTCGCCGACGTCATCCCGGCGGAGGTTGATTCCCCTGACGAGGTAACGGTGAACGGGGAACTGGTGGATCGGATCGCCAAGGGCATGGAGAGGCTTTCCAGCGGTCACCGGGAGATCCTTGTCCTGCGTAACGTTAAAAACCTCTCGTACGAGGAGATCGGGACAATCCTTGGCATCTCCGTCGGCACGGTGAAGAGCCGCATCGCCCGGGCCCGCGAAAGCCTTCGCTCCAAGCTGGGAGACGATTTCAAATGAAAGACAGTGAGTTCCTCGAGCTTCTCAACCTGTACCTTGACCACGAGATCTCGCCGGCCGACGCCGCGCGGCTTGAGGCCGAGGTCCGCTCGAATGCGGAGCGCCGCCGCACCTATGGGCAGTATTGCCGGATGCAGAAGGCGTGCGCCCTTCTCGCGGCGGATTTCGCTGAAAATCCCGCGGCCGTCCGGGAGCCCGCGGTTCAGCGGCTCGGCTGGGCCGCCGCCGGCTTCGCTTCGTTCGGCTTGGTGGCGGCGGGGGTTGCCGTCGCTCTCGTCCTTTGGCAGCGCTCGCCGGGCACCCGGCCCGCTGCGGGGCCGACGCTGGCCGTTGTCTCGCCCTCGGCAAATGAGCCGAAACGCGGGCTGGTGGCGGCCTCGGACAAACCTGCCGCGCCGAGACTCACGCTGGTTGGCGAATCGCTGGCACTTTCCAGCGGGCTCCAGGCCGGTGGCGGTATGCAGCCGCGCACGTCGGCGGACCAGCTCGAGTGGCTGCGCAATTTCCAGGTAGCGACCGTTCCCGTCGCTGGAGGCGCTGCCACCCTTCATTTCAACCACAGCGCGTCACCCCAAAGCTCTGAGGTGAGGCAACTCGGGCTCAAGGCCCAGGCGGAAGCCGCCGAGATGACAGCCTTCCGGTTCGCGAAGTGACGGCGCTCAACCGTTGAGCGCGCGGCGGATGAGCGCTGACGTGTCGGCGCCGGCGCCGAGCGCCACGGCCGCGCGACGCACAGCCTGATCGGCGTCGGCCGCCTTGTAACCCAGCGCCACGAGGGCAGCAACGGCATCGCGGTGCGGCGTGGCCGGCCCACCGCTCTCTCCCGTGTCAATGCCGGTCGCCGCTGCGGAGTCGGATCCGCCGACCTTGGAGCGCAGTTCGACGACGAGGCGCTCGGCGGTCTTCTTGCCGATGCCGGGGCACCGGGAGAGCGAATTGATATCGCCGGCGCGGATGGCGGCCTCGAGCGAGGGCAGGGCAAGGCGGCTCATGATGCTCAGCGCCATCTTGGGTCCGACTCCCGTGACGTTTTCGATCATCAACCGGAAGAAGTCCCGCTCCTCGGGCGAGCTGAACCCGTAAAGGGTCTGTGCGTCCTCCCGGTAGATCACGAGGGTGTGCAACTTCACCGTCGTCCCCAGCCGCGGCAGCCGCTCGGCGCTAGTCGCGGGCATGTGCACCTCATAGCCGAAACCGCCGGTCTCGACTACAGCCCCTAGCGGGGAGGTAGCGGCGAGCGTGCCTTGGATCGAGATGATCACTTACTTCAGCGACAGCACGTCCTGCATGTCGTAGACACCCGGCGGGCGGCCCACGACCCATTGCGCCGCGCGCACGGCGCCGCGCGCGAAGATCCCGCGGTCGCTGGCCTTGTGGGTAAGTTCCACGCGCTCACCGAGGGCGGCGAACATCACGGTGTGGTCGCCGACCACGTCGCCGCCCCGCAGGGCGTGCACGCCCACTTCGGTCGGCTTTCGCTCGCCCGTGAGGCCTTCCCGGCCGTGCCGGAGCGCCTCGGCGCCGAGCCGGCGTTCTTCCAGAATGATCTCGAGCAGGCGGGCCGCGGTGCCGCTGGGGGCATCCTTCTTGAAGCGGTGGTGCATCTCCACGACCTCGGTGTCGTAGTCGGAGCCGAGGACCGCCGCGGCGCGGCGGGTCAGGGCGAAGAGCAGGTTTACGCCTACGGAAAAATTTCCGGCCCAGACGCACGGCACACCTGCAGCGAGCTGGAGCAGACGTCTGCGCTCGGTCGGCTCGTGTCCGGTGGTCCCGATCACGATCGGTTTGCGGAGCGCGACGGCGTGTTGCAGCAGCGCCTCCGTTCCGCCGGGAGCGCTGAAATCAATGATGGCGTCGGCCATGGCCATGGCGGCCCGAAGGTCGTCGCCGACGTCGGTCTCGGCGGCGATCGCAAGGCCGGCTTCGCGAACAGCGTCGGCCACGGCGCGCCCCATGCGCCCCCGCGAGCCGTTGATGTGGATGGAAAGCGGCATGATTCAGTCTAGCGCGGCAAGGACGGCCTCGAGGCGGGCGCGATTTCCAGCCGTCATCTCGCAGAGCGGCGCGCGAACAGCGTCGCCGGCAATGATGCCGGCCCGCTTGAGCGCATACTTGATCGGCACCGGGTTGGGCTCGATGAACAGCGTGCGGAAGGCCGGGTACATACGCCGATGGACGCGGTAAGCAGCGCTGAAGTCGTTGGCGCGGGCGAGCTCCACGATGCGGCGGACCTCGCGCACGAAGAGGTTGGACGCGACGCTGATCACTCCCTCGGCGCCGACGGACATAAAGGGGAGGGTGAGTGAGTCGTCCCCGCTGAGAACGGTGAGGTCGCGCCCCATGGCCTGCTTGAGCTGGTCGACCCGGTCGACGCTCCCTCCCGCCTCCTTGATCGTCGAAACGTGCGCGTACTTCGACCGTAGGCGTTGCACGACCTCGACGCTGATCTCGATCCCGCAGCGGCCGGGGATGGAGTACAGCACGATCGGTCGGTCCGTGCATTCGGCGATCTCGGCGAAGTGCCTGAATAGACCCTCCTGGCTCGGCTTATTGTAATACGGAGCGACGACGAGCATCGCGTCAGCGCCGGCCTTGTGCGCAAGCCGCGTGAGCTCCAGCGCCTCGTGCGTGGAATTCGAGCCGGTGCCCGCGATCACGGGAACCCGTCCGCCTGATTGCTCCACGGCGAACCGGACGACGTCCATATGCTCCTCGTGGGAGAGCGTGGGCGACTCACCCGTGGTGCCGACGGGGACGAGTCCGTCGATGCCGCCGCGGATCTGGTGGGCGATGAGTCGCTTCAGATCCGGATAGGAAACCTGGCCGTCGGGCGTGAACGGCGTGGCGAGGGCGGTGATAGTGCCGGTGAGCGGGCGTCGTGGCATGGAGCGGGCAATGAAGCCTTGCCGAACAAAGCAGGCCGACATACTGGCTCCGCAACGCTTTTTTCCCATGGCCGACGCCCAATCCACCCCGCACACGGAGTTGTTCAATGACCTGTTGCGGCTCGCCGTGGAGAGTAAGGTGAGCGATGTGATCGTGAAAGCGAACAAGCCCGGCTACGTGCGCCGCGCGGGCAAGCTCGAGGCCGTGGAGATGGATCCGATCACGTCCGAACAGGCGGAGGCCTTCGTGCTGGAGCACGTCCCGCGGGTGTTCCGCCAGTCGTGGCTCGACAACGGCCAGGTCGACTTCGCCTACGCGTCCACCGGGGTCGGGCGGTTCCGCGTGAACGCGTTCCACCAACGCGGTCTCGTGAGCGTGGTGCTGCGCCACATCAAGGATTCCGTGCCGACCTTCGAGCAGCTCGGGTTGGGCCAGACCGAACAAGCGCTCACGCGGCTCGCGCAGGCGAAGGACGGCATTCTGCTGGTCTGCGGGGCGACCGGCTCCGGCAAGAGCTCGACGATGGCGGCGATGCTCAACTGGATAAACCACAACCTCGACCGCCACATCGTCACGATCGAGGATCCAATCGAATACACCTTCGTCGACGACAAGTCTCTCTTCCAACAGCGCGAGATTGGGATGGACGTGCCGAGCTTCGAGTTAGCGATCAAGGCGGTGCTCCGGCAGAATCCCGACATCATTCTTGTCGGCGAGATGCGCGACCGCGAGACGTTCGAGACCGCGATCGCCGCGGCTGAGACCGGGCATCTGGTGCTTTCCACGATGCACGCGGCGACCGTCGCCCAATCCCTGACTCGCCTGTTCGAGTTCTTCCCGGCCGACGAGGTCGAGGCCGCCCGCCGCGCGATCGCCGGGTCGCTGCGGGGCTTCGTTTGCCAAAAGCTCGTTCCCACCGCGGAAGGGACCGGACGCGTTCCCGCCAATGAGATCCTCGTGGCCGATGCCACCGTACGGAGCCTCATCCTCGAAGGACAGAATGAGAAGATCCAGGGCCTCCTCGAGAGTAATGCCGACAGCGCGACGTTCTCCTTCAATAAGGACCTCTACCGCCTCTGGAAGGCCGGCCGGATCAGCAAACAGGACGCGCTGAAGTTTTCCCCGAATCCCCAGCAGCTCGAGATGAACATGAAGGGGATCTTCATCAAGACGTGAGGGTGTCGCGGTCAGTCCGGCGTGCCTTTGCGCTCGTGCTGCCCATCGCGCTCGGCGGAGCGGAACCAGCCGGGCCCCAGCCCGCCGCCGAGCTTCCGCCGCTCGAGGCCGCGCGACGCGACCTGGAGTCTGCCAAAGGAACCCGCCTCCCGAAACAGGGCGGGGCGGCGCTCGGTGAACTGCAGCTTGCCGTTCCTTCGTTACCGGCGCCGGGCGCACCCGCTGCCCAGCCACCGCCACCCGCGCCCGACAAGCGGGCAATCGCGCCTCAGCCAGCGCGTAATTGGCTCGTTGAAGCGATGGAGCGAAATGGAGACGGCAGGCGAGGGGAGTCCCCGCGGAGAGCGGGCAGTCCTGTCGGGGCGTTCCGGCAGGGATCGCGTGAGGAGGTCGATCCCTCCGACGAGCGCAGGCTCGAGGAACGCGATGTCCGCCGCGAGGACGCACGAGAGGAGGGGCCGCGTGCGCTCTCTCGCCGCGACGAGGACTTGAATCCGTTTTCCCGCTACCTGCAGTCGTGGGTGTCTCCCCAGGACCACGCACTTCTGCAATCGACGCTCGCGTCGGGGCGCTCGGCCGCCGCGGGGCGGTCGGGGGAGTCCGGACCCGTTACCGACGCGGCGCTTCCGCAGATGCCCGGCGCCCCCAAGTCGGAGGGTAGCCTGACTTCGTTTCTGGCCGCCGCAGGTGGCACCCCGGCTACTGGATCCCGGTCGATGAAGCCGGCAGAGAATCCCTTCCTGCAGTTCCTTTCTCCCGGCTCCGCTCCCAACCGTGCCGTCGAGCCGGCGCCCGCGCCGTCCCCGCTTTCATCATACATTCCGCCTACCCTCAGTCCTGTGCCGGCGGCGCCTTCGCGGGGCGCCTTGCCCGAATTCGTGCGCCCGACGACCGACGATAAGCTCTTCAAGCACCTGAAACGCTTTTAGGGCTTGGATTCCGCACCTTGCGCGATTCTCTCGACCGTTTAACCATGGCGTTGGCACTTCTTTTCGCGGGGCAGGGAGCCCAAAAGGTCGGGATGGGTGCGTCGCTTTGCGAGAATTCCGCGTCCGCCCGGATGCTTTATGCGGAGGCCAACCAGCTGTTGGGTTGGGACTTGAGGAGCGTGAGTTTTTCCGGGCCCGAAACGGAGCTTACCCAAACCAAGGTCTGCCAGCCTGCACTTTTCACCCACGGCCTGGCGACGCTCGCGGCCCTGCGGGAGCTCGGCAAGTTACCGGCCGGCGAGCCCGCGATGGCGCTGGGCCTCAGCCTAGGCGAGCTTACCGCGTGTTGCGCGGCGGGTGTTTTCGACTTCGCGACCGGCCTGCGGATCGTTGCCGAGCGCGGCCGCCTGATGCAGGAGGCCTGTGAAAAGACCTCAGGCTCGATGGCCGCGGTGATCGGCGAGGAGCGGGGCAGGGTGGCTGAACTATGCCGCGAGTTCGACGTCGAGGCCGCCAACTTCAACGCCCCGGGCCAAATCATCATCTCGGGTGAAAAATCGCGCATCGCCGCCGCCGTGGCCGGAGCCAAGGACCGCGGGATGAAGAAGGTGATGCCGCTCAACGTCGCCGGCGCCTATCACTCACGGCTGATGGAGCCGGCCCGGACTTCCTTCGCCGCGTTCCTCGCGCCGATCGCGTTTGCGGTGCCGCGCTTCACGATCTTCACCAACACCACCGGCGCTGCCATCGCCGATCCCGCGGCGATCAAGGCGGCGCTCGTCGCCCAGGTCGTCTCGTCCGTTCGCTGGGAGGACTGCATGCGCGCGGCCGCCGCCGGCGGCGCGACGGAGTTCTGGGAACTTGGGCCCGGAGGCGTCCTCGCGGGCCTCGCCCGGCGCACGGAGAAAACCTGGGCCGTCCGCAGCTTCGCCGAATTCCCGGAAGTCAGCGCCTGAACCGATGTCCGACTCCAGCCACACCCGCAATTTCTGCATCATCGCGCACGTCGACCACGGGAAGACCACGCTCTCCGACCGCCTGCTCGAGTACACCAACACGGTCGAGCAGCGTGTGATGACCGACCAGCACCTCGACGCGATGGACCTTGAGAAGGAGCGGGGCATCACGATCAAATCCCACCCCGTGACGATGCGTTACCACGCGAAGGACGGGAAGGTGTACAAGCTCAACCTGATGGACACTCCGGGGCACGTGGACTTCTCGTACGAGGTGTCCCGCAGCCTGGCGGCCTGCGAGGGTGCGGTGCTGCTGATCGACGCGGCGCAGGGCGTGGAGGCCCAGACCGTCGCCAACGCCCACCTGGCTTTCAGCCAGAAGCTCAAGGTGATCCCGGTGATCAACAAGATCGACCTCCCGAGCGCCAACCTCGAGCTCTGCACGCGGCAATTGGAGGACATCCTGACGATACCCGCCGAGGAGGCGATCCTCGCCAGCGGCAAGTCCGGCATCGGCATCGAGGATATCCTCGAGGCGGTCGTGGCCCGCGTGCCGCCGCCGCGGTGGACGGATTACCCGCAGCTGCGCACGCTGGTGTTCGACTCCCTCTACGATTCCTACCGCGGCGTGATCTCTTACGCCCGCGTGTTTTCGGGCGCGATCAAGGCCGGCGACCAGATGCTGCTGATGAGCAACGGGGTGAAGTCCGAGGTGAAGGAGGTCGGGGTCTTCACGCCCAAGATGGAGAAGGTCGACGTGCTCCGCGCGGGCGACGTCGGCTACGTCGTCTCGAACATCAAGAGCACGGCCGATATCAAGATCGGCGATACCATCACGCTCGCGCAAAAGCCCGCCGCCGAGATGCTGCCGGGCTACAAGGAGGTCCGCCCGATGGTGTTCTGCGGACTCTATCCGCTGGAGAGCGACGACTACGAGAAGCTCAAGGCCGCCCTCGGGCGCCTGCGCCTGAACGACTCCGCCTTCATCTACTCATCGGAAAGCTCCGTCGCGCTCGGCTTCGGCTTCCGCTGCGGCTTCCTCGGGTTGCTCCACATGGAGATCATCCAGGAGCGTATCCGCCGGGAGCACGACGTGGAGATCATCTCGACGTATCCCAGCGTGGTCTATCACGTCGTCCGCCACGGCGGGGAGCTGATCGAGGTCGACAATCCGGTGAACCTGCCGGACCCGGGCGAGATCCTCGAGATCCGCGAGCCCACCATCACCGCCTCGATCATCATTCCGAACGACAGCATGGGCGACATCCTGTCGCTCATCATGGAGAAGCGCGGCACGTGCGACCACACCGACACGCTGGACATGAACCGCGTGATGCTGAAGTGCACGCTGCCGCTCAATGAGATCCTCGTGGATTTCAACGACCGTCTGAAGAGCATCACCCACGGCTACGGCTCGATGGACTACGAGCTCGGCGCCTACCGGGCGTCCGACCTCGTCAAGATGGACATCCTGATCAACGGCGACCCCGTCGACGCGTTCGCCAGCATCGTCCATCGCGAGAAGGCCGAGTCCAAGGGCCGCGAACTCTGCGAGAAGCTCGCCGAGATCATCCCGCCGCAGATGTTCAAGGTCGCGATCCAGGCTGCCATCGGCGGCAAGATCATCGCCCGCGACAACGTGCGCGAGATGCGCAAGGACGTCACCGCGAAGTGCTACGGCGGCGACATTTCCCGCAAGCGGAAGCTCCTCGACAAGCAGAAGGAGGGTAAGAAGAAGATGAAGCAGATCGGCAAGGTCTCCATCCCGCCCGACGCCTTCATCAAGGTGCTGCAGAACAACTGATCCCGCTCCGCTCATGTTCGGCTTCTTCGCCTCTCCGGAACGCAAGATGCGGGAAAACGCGGGCAACTGGCTCGAGCTCGCCGACAAGGTCTACCATTACCGCCGCGACGTCCTTTCCGCCGCCGAGGTGACGGAGCTGCAGGGCGAGACCACGGGACTGCGCGGGCTGCTGAAGGAGCGGGCCGGAGTCGAGAAGCTGAAGCTGGGGATCGAGCGCCTCGAGGAGGTGCTGCGCCGCACGGGCGGCGCGATCTACCCCAAGTCGTCATTGGTCGAGAACGTGGAGTTCTTCCTGGTCGCCGCGATCGTGATCCTGGGGATCCGCACGTACTTCCTGCAGCCGTTCAAGATCCCGACGAACTCGATGTGGCCGACCTACAACGGCATGACGCCGGAAGCGTTCCCGCGGCAGGCCGATGAGCCCGGCTACGTCATGAACGGCGTGCGTTTCGTGCTTTTCGGCGCGCAACCGAAGCGGGTCGACGCGCCGGCATCGGGCGAAGTCATGATTCCGGTCGGGGCGGGCGGTTCGCGGGTGAACATCCCGTACCGCGAAGTGCCCGGCCGCAGCTGGTTTATCTTTCCGACGACCTACAAGGAGTACGCGCTCTACGTCGGCGGGAAGCCGGCGACGGTGAAGGTGCCGATGGATTTCGATTTCGAGTGGGCCGTGCGCGACTGCTTCTTCCCGAACGCGACCCCCTCGCACGAGCCCGGTGGCGTCGACCTGGCGCGGGTGCTGGCGAAGCAGGCCGACGCGCCCTCGCTGGACGGAGGACGAATCCGCATGCTCCGGACCGGCAAGACGGTCCGCGAAGGCGAACGCGTGATGGCGTTCGATATCCTGACGGGCGACCAGTTGTTCGTTGACCGGATGAGCTACCATTTCGTGCCGCCGGCGGTCGGGAGCGGGTTCGTGTTCCGGACGGGCAACATCGAGGGTATCGCGAGGACCTACGGCGACCAGTACTACATCAAGCGGCTGGTGGGGGCGCCGGGGGAGACCCTCGAGATCCGAGACTTTGGGCTCTTCACCAACGGCAAGCCTACGGAGGGATCTCCGGTGTTCGCAGCCAACGCGAAGCGCGAGGGTAATCATGTCGGGTATCGCTACGAAGGCCTTCTTTCCGCCGGGCGCAGCGTGAAGCTGGGCAAGGACGAGTATTTCGCGCTCGGCGATAATTCCGCGAACAGCGCGGACGGACGTTACTGGGGCACGGTTCCTGCAAAGGACGTGGTGGGTCGTCCGGTGGTCGTTTATTATCCGTTCACGCGCCACTGGGGCTTGGCCAAGTGATTGGCCGTCAGCGGCAAAAGCTTGCCTAGTAGGCACAATACACATTATGTTAAGTTAGTGATGCAGGCAAATCCGTCCCAAGTCCCGCCACTGTTCTCCTGGCTCGACCATCGCGCCGCCGGCGTCCTGCTCCACCCGACCTGCCTTCCCGGCAACCAAGGGGTCGGCGTCCTAGACTCCAACGCGGTCCATTTCCTCAACTTCCTGCAGACCGCCGGATTCACCTACTGGCAAACCTGCCCGCTCGGGCCGACGGGATTCGGCGACTCGCCCTACCAGTGCTTCTCATCGTTCGCCGGCAACCCCTACCTGATCGACCTGCAACCGCTGGTCGCCGCGGGGCTCCTCAGCGCCGCCCAACTGGAACCCCTCTGCGCCCTACCGCACGACCGCGTGGATTTCGGCGGCCTCTGGAACCAGAAGCCTCGCCTGCTCTTCGCCGCCCATGAGGCCTGGGTGCGCTGCGGACGACCTGCTTTAGCCGTCCTTGGGGACGTCGCCGCCTTCCGGGAGCGCAATGCGTACTGGCTCGAAGGCTACGCCTTGTTCTCCGCCCTCAAGGAGCACTTCGGCGGCCAACCTTGGTGGGAATGGCCTACCCATGCCCGGACACGCACCGCCGCGCTGAAATCCTCCCTGCCGCGCACCCTCGCCACCCGCATCGACGCCCACGTCTTCATCCAAGCGCTGTTCTTCGCCCAGTGGCAGGCGATCCGCGCCCAAGCCTCCTCCCGCGGCATCCGGATCATCGGTGACATTCCCATCTTCACCGCGCTCGACAGCGCCGACGTGTGGTCCGACCCCGAGCTCTTCCAACTCGATCCCTCCACGCTTCGGCCCACCGCCGTCGCCGGCGTTCCCCCCGACTATTTTTCGGCCGACGGACAACTCTGGGGCAACCCGCTCTACGACTGGCCCGTCCATGCTCGCGACGGCTACGCCTGGTGGCTCGCCCGCCTGCGCGCGGCGTTCGCGCTGTGCGACGTCGTCCGCATCGACCACTTTCGCGGCTTTGAGTCCTACTGGTCCGTGCCCGCCGGACGCCCCAACGCGCGGACCGGTTCATGGATTCCAGGCCCGGGGCTCGATTTCTTCCGCCGCATCCAGGCCGCCCTGCCCGGCGCGCGCCTCATCGCCGAGGACCTTGGATTGCTCACGCCCGCCGTGCTCGAACTGCGCGAGGCCACCGGATTGCCCGGCATGGCCGTCCTTCAATTCGCCTTCGGCGGCGACGCGACGAACCTTTACCTGCCCCATAACCAGACCGCGAACTCGGTCGTGTATCCGGGGACGCACGACAACGACACCACGCTGGGCTGGTACGCCTCGGCCGATGAACGCACCCGCGACCACGTACGCCGTTACCTGCGGGTCAGCGGCCGCGAGATCGGCTGGGACTTCGTGCGCTCAGCCTACGCCTCGGTCGCGCGCCTCGCGGTGATTCCCCTGCCCGACCTGCTCAGCCTCGGTTCCGAGGCCCGCCTGAACACCCCTGGCATCGGCCAGGGCAACTGGACGTGGCGGTACCAGGCCGAGGAACTTGCGCGCCTCAACGGCCAGACGGCCGGGTACCTGCGGGAACTCGGCGACCTGCACGGTCGCCTGCCGGCGGTCACGGCCGCTCCAAGAAAGTCCGGATGAGCGGAACCACCTCGTCGCGCGCGTCGTCGAGCACGTAGTGCCCCGCGTCGGCGAGATGATGCACGGCGGCGGCCGGCAGGATCGCGCGCCACCTCTCGAGGAAGTGGTCGTTGAAGCAGAAGTCGCGGCCGCCCCAGACGATCACAGCCTCCTTCTCGCGCAGCCGGGCGAGTCCCGCCTCGACCGCCTCCAGCGTAGCCCGCGTCGGATTACCCTGTTCCATCGGGATGTCGCGCACGAAGGCGTTCACGGCGACACGATCCGCCCAGGAGCCGTAAGGCAGCAGGTAACCGCGCCGCTCATCGGCCGAGAGTCTCCTCCGCGCCATTGCCATCCGCGTGGCGGGCCAGGCGAAACCATTGAGCCCGCGCACGAGCAAGGGTCCCAGCAGAGGCAGCCGGCAGACGGCGATCCGCGCCGGAATGCGCGCGTCGGGAAACGCTGCCGTGTTAAGGATCACAAGACGACGGACCATTTCCGGGTGGCGTCCGGCGAATCCCAAGCCGATCGCCCCGCCCCAGTCATGCACGACGACGTCGAGTTGCCGCAGTCCGAGACTCGCGACCCAGTCCTCGAGGTCCGTGATCCGCTGCTCGAGCGTGTAGGCGCGGGATTCGGGTTTTTGGGAAAAACCCATGCCGACGTGATCCGGCACGACGCAGCGCCGGGCCGGCGCCAGCGCCTTCACCAGATGGCGGTAGTAATAGGACCAAGTTGGGTTGCCGTGCACCATCAGCACGGCGGAATCAGACCGCGGGCCCTCGTCGAGGAAACTGAGCTTAGTCCCGTCGGATAACGAGAACCGCCGCGGAGTGAACGGATACTCGGACGCCAGCCAGCCGGGAATCTGCGTCGAGTTCACCATTCGAGGGCCAGCATCAGGCAGTTCAGGCCGCTGCCGATGCCGAGCAGCGCCACGCGGTCGCCGGACTTCACCGCCCCCGCCTCCGCGGCAAGCGCGAGTGTCGCGGGCAGCGCGACCGAGCCCGTGTTGCCGAGCGTTTCAAAGGTCGAGAAGTCGCGCGCCAAATCCAGCCCGAGGGTCTCGTAGAGCTTACGGCGGTGCACGGAGCCGACTTGATGGCAGACGAACCGATCGAACCGGGTGCCGTGGGCCTTTGAGAACTCCGCCCAGGTCTCGTGCGCCAGCTCCACGCCGGCGACGAGCAGGCGTTCGGAGTCGGTCTGCATGGCGAGCGCTTCCGCCCCGTGGGTGTCGCCCTGGCAAAGATCACTGTGCGCCGTCGCGGCCCGCGCGACCCCGCCGAGTAGCCGGTGCCCTGCCCCGCCCGCGAGCGACCGGTGGCACACGATCGCGGCCACCGCTCCCGAGCCGATCGTGAGGTTGGCGAAGTACGGCTTGATGTCGTTCCGCGACAACCGGCCGTCATTCAAGGTGCGGAGCGTCTCGTCCACCAGCGGGCGGCCGTTCTCACCGGAGGCCACCAGCGCGCAGCGGATCTGACCTGATTCGATCAGGCCGGCCGCGAGCGTGAGGGCATTGAGGAATCCGAGGCACGCGTTCGAGACGTCGAGGATCTGCGCCGTCGGTGGCAGGCCGATCCGCCGATGCGCGAACGATGCCGTCGCGGGCTCGAGCATGTCGCGGCTCACCGCGGCGTGGATGAACAGGTCCATCTGCTCCGCGCGCAGGCGGGATCGCGCGAGGACCGCCTTGCCTGCGGCGGCACTGGCGTCCGACGGCCTCGTCCCGACCGGCCACATCCGGCGCTCCCGGATTCCGGTCATCAATTCCAGCCTGCCCGCCGGCAATCGCAGTCGCTCGTAGAGCGGGGCGAGGCGCGTCTCGATCTCCGCCGAGGTCCAGACTTCGTCCGGCAAGGCAACCGCCAGCGACTCGATGCAGACGTGCTCGAACCTCATTCCTTGCTTCCCTGCGGGTCGGGCCGCATCGCGCGGCGGATGATCTCGCGGTCGAAGTAATTGGAGCCGAGGCCGGCGTCGACGACCAGCGTGGAGCCGTTGATCCCGCTGCTGCGCGGGCTGAGGAGGAACGCTGCGGTGTTGGCAACCTCCTGCGTCTCCAGGTTCCTTTTTCGGAACGTGAGCCCCTCGGCGTAGAGGTAGCTCTCGACGTACCCCGGAATTCCGGCCGAGGCGCTCGTCTTCAGCGGGCCCGCGCCGACCGTGTTGAAACGGACCGCGCTGTCGGCGCTGAAGGACTTTGCGAGGAACCGGACCGCCGACTCGAGCGCGGCCTTCACCGGGCCCATGTAGCCGTAGTTGTCCGGCGTCACCCGCAGCGAGGAGATCCCGATCGTCACCACGGAGGCGTCGTTCGCGAGCGATCCCTTGAAGGCCCGGGCGATCTCGATGAGGGAGAACGCGGACACCGCGGTTGCCTGCAAAAAATCCTTCCGCGTCGTCTCATGGAAAGCCCGTGGGCCCGCGGAGTAATTGGCGAAGGCGATCGAGTGCACGATGCCATGGATGGGACCATGGCCCGCGGCGGCGATCTCGGCGGCGAGGCGCACCGCCGCGCCCTCGTCCTCCACGTCGCAGACGAACACGGGCTTGCCCGCGAGGGTCGTGGCCAGCGATTGCCGCCGCGCCTCGGACCGGACGCTGTAGATCACCGTGGCACCCTGCTCCTCCAGCGTGCGCGCAACCGCCCAGGCCACGCTCTTCCGGTTGGCCACGCCGAAGACCAGCACCGTGCGACCCGCGAGCTGCAGGAAATCGCTCATGCCGCCGCGCCGCCCGCCGGGGTCTTCCACGCAACCGAGAAATCCACGGTCAGCACGCGCGTCCCGTCGGCTTTGCGGATCGCCCCCGAAAGCATCGTGAAGCCGCCCAGCGCGTCCTTCTTCTTCACCTCGAGGACGATCGCATCTCCCGGGTAGACGGGCTGACGGAAGCGCACGTCGCTGATCTTCGCGATGAGCGGGACGCCCTCCCCCGGCGCCATCCCGGCGGCGCGGGCCTTCAGCGCCAAGTAGCAACCGGCGGTCTGGAACACCGCCTCGCACAGCAACACGCCGGGCGTGATCGGCGCACCCGGATAATGACCGCGGTAAAAATCCTCCTCGGCCCGCCAGGTGCGTCGGGCAATCAGGCCGTCGTCGGTCCAGCTGACGATCTCGTCGACGAACAGGAAGGGCGGGCGATGCGGGATCAGGTCGGTGACCGGCGGCGTGCTCATGCGGGAGTGGGTGCGGGCGTGGGACGTTTTTCCGCGTGGAGCGCCTTGTCGACCTTGTTCGCCACAATCACGCCGTAGTTAATGGTGCCGAGCCAGCCCGACATGATGATGCCCACGGAGCCGGCGTGGTAGAGGCCGGGCAGCTTTTCCGGCAGGTCCATCGAGACCTTGAGCCCCTCGAACTTCGTGCCGAACGACGTGCCGCCGAAGTGGGTCGTATACCGCTCGACCGTCCGCGGCGTCGCCGCCTCGCGCCAGTCGATCTTCGCCCCGACCCCGGGAATGTAGCGCTCGAGTGCTGCGATCGATTCGTCGATCAGGCGCTGCTTCTCGCGCTCATATTCCTCGTCGGAGAGCCGCGCCCAGTCCTCGTAGCGAGCGTTGAGCGAAACGACGACCGTGTAACGGTCGCCGCCGGGGCGGGTGTCCGGATAGTAGACCGAGAAGGTCCGGCTGGTGGTGTTAAGGTCGGTGAGCTCGGTGCTGCTGAAGCGCGGGTTGGCCGAGGTGAACACGAGGTCGCCGATGTGCGGGATGCTCTCGCCCTTGCGAATGCCGAGGTAGACCTGGCACGAACTCGTGTTGATCCGCACGGCCTTCGCGGCGGCCACGAAATCTGCGGGAAAACTCTCCTCCCCGGCCAGCCGCAGGATGGTGTTCTTGAGGTTGGCGTTGGAGAGCACGGCTTTCGCGCGCACCACGCGGCCGCCCTTGGCGACGATGCCCGCGGCGACCTTACGCCCGTTGCGCTCCTCGACCAGGATGCGTTCCACGAGGACCTTCTTGCGGAGTTCAACGCCGTTGCGCCGCAGTTCCGCGGCCATCTTCTCGACGAGGTCGTCGGAACCCCCGCGGTACGTGTAGACGCCCGCGCCCATGAAGTTGGAGAACACGATCCCAAAGGTGATCGCCGGATCGGCGAGGGAGGAGCCGTTGGCGTAGGCGATCGGCTCCATCAGGAGGCGCTTCACGTCGTCGCGCCCCGGGAAGAATCTTTCGAACATCTCCCCGGTCGTCTCCGGGTTATTGTCGTAGAAGTTCATCGCCCGCAGGTGGTCGTAGAAGGCCTCGACCTTGGTCCGCTCGACGCCGAACTGCTCGACGAGCACGCGGGTGTAGTCGTCTCGCGTGAACGTCGTGCGCACGTCCATCTGCGGGTTCACGAAGCGGACGTCCTTCAGCGGGACGATCGCGTCGGCGATCTCGCGGGTCCAGTACTTGCGGCAGGACTTGATCATCCCGCTCGGGAAGCCGTGCAGGGAGATGTCGAAGATGTGCCCTCCGCGGCGGGTGAACCAGGTGGCGAGGCCGCCGAACTGGTAGTGGTGCTCGAGGACGAGCACGCGGTGCCCTGCCTTCGCGAGCACGTTGGCGGCCGTCAGGCCGCCCAGCCCGCTGCCGATGACGATGACGTCGTATTCATCCGCGACGCCCTTGAGCCAGTCGTATGCCATGGAGGGAAAAACGTGGGTGCTCCCCGCGTCCTTGCCAACCCAGAGTTTGAAATAACCCGGCGACGAACTACGCCGCGGGGGATGAGGAGTCACCCTGCAGCACGTGGAGATTGGCCATCGAGATGCCGCTGAGCATGGCGCCGATGATGCCGAGGAAGCCTTGGTCGGTACCGCAGAGGTAGAGGTTCGACAGCGCGGTGCGGCCGCGACGGTTTTTCACCGGCGACCCGTAGATTGCTCCGCCCAGATGGCCGGTGAAGCGCGTGATCGTACGCGGCGTAAACATGTCGGTCGCCGCGAGAGCAGCGTCGGGCGTGACCGGGCCCCTCGGCGCCGGCAGGAAGCGACGCGCGCTGGCCTGCACTGCCCCGAACCAACGCTCCTTGGCAGCGCGGTAATCCGCCTCCGGCCGCGCGGCCCAGCGGTCGTGGCGCGCGAGACAGGTCACGCGGACGAGGCCCTCCGGCAACCGCCGGCCGTCGCCGTAGACGAAGTTGTTCGGGATGCAGATCACGCCACTCCGCGTGTCGACGTCCTCCACCGGAGAGGTGTAGTCAAACCGCTCTGAGTCGTTGAAGAACACGATGGTGTCCTCGCCCCAGCCGAATTCCGCCGGTTCGCGGTCGAGGACCGAGATGGTTTCCACGAACGATAGGTTGCCCGCGGGCGTGCTCCCCTGCCCCGCCGGGACCTCACCCGCGATCAGCCGCTCCGTCTCGGGCGCGCCGATCGATGAAATCACCTGGCGCGCGGTGATCTCTGTGCCGTCGTCCAGGATGAGCGCCGCCACGCGTCCACCCCGAGCCTCGATCCGCCGCACGCCGCACTTCATGCGCCGCTCGCCGCCGGCAGCACGGTATTTCGCGAGGAGCGTGCGCAGGATCACCCGCACGCCCTCGAGAGGCCGCGCGAAGCCCTCGAGGAACAGCGCCTTGAACATGATCACGAACTGGCCGAAATCCATGTCCCGCTCCGTTGCGCTGCCGTAGTACATCAGCGGGCAGAACAGCATGTCTTCCAACAGCGGGTCGGTGATGTGCCGGCGCACGACGGCCCGGGCCGACTCCGCCGGCGCATCCAGCGAGACGTCGTCGAACGCGCGCACGGCGGCGACGAGGGTGCGAAAGCCGTCGATCTGCGCTGGAAACCGGGCTGCGACCTCCGACTCCAGCACGGCGAAGTCGTTGGTGAACCGCAGCGAGACGCCCCCGGCGGAACCGAACGTGACGCGCGAGCCGCGCTGCTCGCAAAGGTCGAGTTCAGCGCGGTCGATGCGAAGCTGGCGCAGCAGCTTCGTGAGCGGAGTACCGCGGACGCCCGGGCGCGTGAAGTTGGTCAACGCGTGCAGGCCCACGTCGAAACGCCGGCCGGCAATGCTGTAGAAGCCGTTGAGGCCGCCGACGGCGTTGTGCCGTTCGAAGATGCAGACGCTGCGCCCGAAGTGCGCGAGGCGGATGCCGGCCGCGAGGCCCGACATGCCCGCGCCGATGATCACGACGTCGTAGTGGCTGCGGGAGTTCATCGCGGCGGAGGGTGAACTGGGCAGAAAAAAGCCGGGCGCGGGGCCCGGCTCGGAATCGGGTCTGGCAGGAAGATCAGCTCTTCCCGGCCAGGGCGTTGAACTTGGGCGTCAGGTACTCCGCGCAGCTATCGAGGCTGGCGAGCTGCATGTAATCGGCCTCCGGGACCTCGATCCCGTGGCGCTTCCGCAGCTCCATGACGATGTCGAGGAAGTCCATGCTATCCAGCTGCAGCTGGTCGCGAAGCCTCACTTCGGGCTTCACGTTGCTGAGGTCCTCGTCGGGCGCGATGTCCGCGATGATCTCCAGCACCACCTTCCGGCATTCGTCTTTGGTCATGTGTAGTTGGCCGCGAACTAGGCGACAAAGCGGCGAACAATCAACGTGGAATTTATCCCAAGCATCCCGAATGAATTATTGAGGATGGTGTCGACGCGCGCCGCCTGGCGCGGCGCGTTGAGGACGAGCCCCGGGAGCGCGCATTGCGGGTCGAGATCGTCGACATTGATGGTCGGGTGGACGACGCCGTCGGAGAACGACGGCAGGTTACCCGCCAGCTCCAGCGCGCCGGCCGCCCCCATCGCATGGCCGATGAAGCTCTTGGTGTTGTTGACGTGGGTTTCGGGGCAACCCTCGCCGAAGACCGAGCGCAGCGCCTCGCACTCCTGGATGTCGCCCAGCGGGGTCGCGGTTGCGTGGGTGTTGACGATGTGGATGTCGCGGGCCGCCAGGCCGGAACGAGTGAGCGCGGCGCGCACGCACTCGGCCTGACGGACCGGGTTGGGCAGCACGTAGTCGCTCGCGTCGCTGTTGACGTGGTAACCGGCGATCTCGGCGTAGATCCGGGCGCCGCGGGCCTGAGCATCTTCGAGCCGTTCCAGCGTGTAGAGGCATCCGCCCTCGGAGATGACGATGCCGTTGCGGGCCTTGTCGAAGGGTCGCGAGGCGCGCGCGGGATCGTCATGCGTGGCGAGGGCGTTCTGGGACTTGAAACCGGCGAAGATCCCGAAGGTGTGGATGCTCTCGCTGACGCCGCCGCAGAGGGCGAAGTCGCACTCGCCGAGGCGGAGCATCTGCGTGGCGTGGATGAGACCGAGGTTTCCGGCGGCGCAAGCGGCGCCGAGGGTATATGAAGGTCCAGTGATGCCTAGGTTGAGCGAAGTTTCGCCTGCCGGGTTGTTGGCGACGGTGCGCGGGTTGTGGTAGTGCGACCAGTACTTTGTATCGTAGGCGAACTTCGAGATGGCGTGGATCTCGTTTTCGGTCTCGACGTTCCCGTGCTCGGTGCAGCCGATGTAGATGCCGATGCGGTCCTTGGGCATCGCGTCGAAGGCGACCCCGCTGTCGGCGAGGGCCTCGCGGGCGCAGTAGATGGAGATGCTGCCGGCGCGTGTCCCGACGCGGACCTCCTTGCGCTTCTGGTACTTCAGCGGGTCGAAGGTGCAGACACCTGCCAGTTGTTGACCCATGTGGCGCACGTCGATGCGGCTCACGCCGGAAACGCCGGTGAGCAGGCTGCGCCGGAAGTCCGCGAGCGAGTTGCCGTTGGGGGCGGTGAGGCCGATCCCGGTGATGACGATGCGCGCGGGCTTCATGGAGGAGGAAGGGAAATCGCTAGCCACCGCGTCCCGCAAAGCAATACAACGCTCGCCATGAACGTCCTCGTCGTCGGCGGCGCCGGCTACATCGGCAGCCATTGCGTCCGCCAGCTCATCGCGTCCGGCCACCGCCCGGTCGTGCTCGACAACTTCGTCTACGGTCACCGCGCGGCGGTGCCCGCGGGCGTGGCGCTCCACGAAGGATCGCTGGGCGACGAGGCGATGGTCGGACGCGTGCTGCGCGCCGAGCGGATCGACGTCGTCATGCACTTCGCGGCGTTCTGCTACGTGGGTGAATCGGTGACCGACCCGCTGAAGTACTACTTCAACAATGTGGTGGAGACCCTGCACCTGCTTCGCGCGATGCAGGCGGCAGGCGTCAAGCGCTTCGTCTTCTCCTCGACCTGCGCCACCTTCGGCGTGCCGGCGAGCCTGCCGATCCATGAGAACCTCCCGCAGGCGCCGATCAACCCTTACGGACAGAGCAAACTCGACATCGAGAACGCCCTGAAGGCGATGGCGGTGGCCCACGGCCTGAGTTTCGCGGTGTTCCGCTACTTCAACGCCGCCGGCGCGTCCGAGGACGGATCGATCGGCGAGGATCACGACCCCGAGACGCACCTCATCCCGCTGGCGATCGACGTCGCGACGGGGCGTCGCCCTCACCTCCAGCTCTTCGGCACCGACTATCCCACGCCCGACGGCACCTGCCTGCGCGATTACGTGCACGTCGACGACCTGAGCCGGGCCCACATCGCGGTGTTCGACCGCCTCGCCGCCGGCGGTGGTCAGTTCTTCTACAACCTTGGGACGGGCCGCCCGACTTCCAACCGCGAAGTCATCCGCGCCGTCGAGCGTGCCACCGGCCGTTCCGTCAAGGTCGTGGAGGGCCCGCGTCGCGCCGGCGATCCGCCGGCCCTCTTCGCCGATTCCAGCAAGGCCATCCGCGAGCTCGGCTGGAAGGTGCGCTTCCCCGACATCGACGCGATCGTGGGGACGGCCTGGAAGTGGCACTCGAGCCACCCCAAGGGGTTCGGGGACCGCGGGCGCTAAGCGCCAGACGCTCCTAAAAACGTAGGTGAAGTAAGGATACCGCTGGCTTTTCCGACGCGAGGGCCGTGGCACGGCCCTCCGCCGCATCGGGGAAAAGCGGATTCCGGGCCCGCGGGAGGGTCCCGCCTTGCGGCGCGCGCGGCGCGGTCGATCGTCGTCGCCGTGCCCGCACCTGAACTCCCTCCGCACCGCGACGACGCCGCGATCGGCGCCCTCCGCTGGTACTGCGTGCGGTCGCAGGTGAAGCGCGAGCACGTGGCCGCGGCGCACCTGGTCGAGCGCACCGGAGTTGAGGTCTTCGCCCCGCGCATCCGCGCCGTGCACGGCAACCGCCTCGGTGGGGTCACCCACACCCTGGAGTCGCTTTTCCCCGGTTACGTCTTCGCCCGATTCGATTACGAGCGACAGGCCCGCCACGTGGTGAGCACCGCGGGTGTGCGCGGCCTGGTCAGCTTCGGTGGCACGCCCCCGGCCGTACCCGACAGCGTCGTGGAGGGCCTCCAACGCGAAGTCGCGGGCGAAGCGGGCGCGTCGGCCTCGCCGATCCTGCGCGAGGGCGCGTGGGTACGCGTCCTCGCAGGCTGCTTCCGTTTTCTCGAGGGGCGCATGGTGCAGCTCGACCCGCGGTCCGACCGCGTGCGCGTGTTGCTCGACCTGCTCGGCGGCGAGGTGCACGTCACCCTGCCCGCCCATCAGGTGGTGCCGCTCGGGGAACCGGATATCCGATATCCGGCCGGACTCCTGCAGGCTCCGATCGCGGGCCCTGCGCTCCGTCGCGCCGTCTGAGGCGGCCCCGCGCCGCCCGGAGCGCGGAACTGGCTCAGCCGCCAGGTGCGGTAGCCTTGCCCGGACGAGACGCCTTACCGCCCCGTTAAGATGCCCCGCTGGAAACGCGCCCTTGACCTGGTCATCGCCTCCCTGGCGCTGCCGGCGCTGGCGCTCGCCGCGCTGCTGGTGGCCGTGCTCCACGCGGTGGTTTCCCCCGGGCCACTCGTCTTCCGGCAGACGCGCGTCGGCCGGCTCGGCCGGCCCTTCATGCTGTACAAGTTCCGGACGATGCACGCCGGTGCGGACGAACAAGCGCACCGCCGGCACCTCGCGCAGCTCACAGCCGGCGGCGGCCCCCTGCGGAAGTTGGACTCCGCGCGCGACGCCCGCGTGTTTCCGGGCGGACGTCTGCTGCGCGCCTCGGGAATCGATGAACTTCCGCAGCTCGTGAACGTGCTGCGCGGCGAGATGAGCGTCGTCGGCCCGCGGCCCTGCCTTGCCTACGAACTGGGACTGCACCCCCGCGCCCAGCGGATGCGTGTCTCGGTGCATCCCGGACTCACCGGCCTTTGGCAGGTCAAAGGGAAGAATCGCACCACCTTCCGCACGATGCTTGCGCTCGACCTCGGGTACGTCCGCCGCCGCTCTCCTGCGCTCGATCTGGCGATCCTCGCGCTGACCCCGTTGGCCCTTCTGCGCGAGATCGCGGACGCCAGGCGGCCTAAGCCGCCCGCCGCATTCGCCTCCGCCCCGCGGCCGCCCGCCTCCCATTCATGAAATCCAGGATCAACGTCGGCGTCGTCGGCTGCGGTTACTGGGGTCCGAACCTCATCCGCAATTTCCGGGCCCTTCCCACCTGCCGCCTCAAGGTGATGTGCGACCTCAACGAAGGCCGCCTCGCACACCTGCACGCGCTGTACCCCGAGATCGAAAGGGAGACGGATTTCGCCCGGCTGATCGCGGATCCCGAACTCCACGCGATCGTCATCTCCACGGCGGTGCCGCTCCACTTCCCGATGGCGCAACGGGCCCTGCTCGCCGGCAAGCACGTGCTGGTGGAGAAGCCGATGGCGGCCTCGGCCGCCGAGTGCGAGGAGCTGATCGCCATCAGCCGACGACTCGGGCTGGTGCTCATGGTGGGGCACACCTTCCTCTACTCGGAGCCGATCCGGAAGATCCGCGAGATCGTCGATCACCGCGACATCGGCGACCTGCGCTACATCGCCTCCCGCCGGCTCAACCTAGGCCTGTTCCAGCGCGACATCAACGTGGCCTGGGACCTCGCGCCCCACGACATCTCAATCATCCTGCACATCATGCAGGAGATGCCCCACCGGGTGAACTGCTGCGGCGGCTCGCACATCACCCGGGGCGTGGAGGACGTCACCTGGATGAGCCTCCACTTCTCCCGCGAGCGGTCCGCGATCATCCACACGAGCTGGCACGACCCGCGCAAGGTGCGCGAGATGACGATCGTCGGCAGCTCTCGCATGATCGTCTACGACGACGTCGCGAGCCCCGAGAAACTCCGGATCCACGACGTGCGGATCGAGCGGCCTCCGCTCTACGACACGTTCGCCGCATTCCATTACGCCTACCACTACGGCGACACGTACTGCCCTTACATCAAGCACGAGGAGCCGCTGCGGAACCAGTGCCTGCACTTCATCGAGTGCATCCGTGAGGATCAGACTCCGCTCACCTCCGGCGCACACGGCCTCGACGTGGTGCGGATCCTTGAGGCCTCGAGCGAGTCGCTCCGCAACCACGGGGCGTCCGTGCGGCTTTCACCCGAACCCGCGCCCGTCCCGCCGCCGCCGGCGTCTCCCCCCGCTTCCGCACGCAATGGCGACGGCCTCCACGGGCGCGTGGCCGCTTCGCCCCCGTCCCCGGGCGCGCCCCGACTTTCCCATGAACCTCAGTCCTGAATCCCCTCCCCCGGCCGCGGCCGACGTGGTGCTCGGCGAGCGCGTCTTCATCCACGGCACCGTCAACCTCTACGGTTGCGAGATCGGCGACGAATCGCGCATTGGAGCCTTCGTCGAGATCCAGCGCGGCGCGCGCGTCGGCCGGCGTTGCAAGGTCTCCAGCCACACGTTCATCTGCGCGGGCGTCACGCTCGAGGACGAAGTCTTCGTCGGCCACGGCGTGAACTTCACCAACGACCCGCGCCCGCGCGCCACCAATCAACGCGGCGAGCTGCAGGGGCCCGGCGACTGGAACTGCGTGCCGACGCTGGTGAAGCGCGGTGCGTCGATCGGTTCCGGCGCCACCATCCTGTGCGGCATCATCATCGGCGAGGGTGCGGTCGTCGGCGCCGGCAGCGTCGTCACCCGCAGCGTTCCCGCCGGCGAGACCGTCGCTGGAAACCCCGCCCGTCCCCTACCCACCCATCCCCATGCCCGCACCTTCCGTACCCTTCCTTGACCTTCGCGCGGCGCACGAGCCGCTGCGGGAGCGCCTCCGAGCCGCCCTTGACGAGACCCTTGACCGCAGCGCGTTCGCCGGCGGCCCGTTCGTCGAGCGCTTCGAGTCGGAGTTCGCGAACTTCTGCGGCGCGCGGCACGCCGTCGGCGTCGGCAGCGGCACCGAGGCGATCTGGCTGGCCCTTGCGGCGCTCGGCGTGGGCGCGGGCGATGAGGTGATCACTTCGCCGGCGACCTTCATGGCCACGGCGGAGGCGATCACCTTCTGCGGCGCGACACCCGTGTTCGCCGACATTGATCCCCGCACGCACACGCTCGATCCCGAGTCCGTGGAGGCGGCGGTAACTCCTCGGACCCGGGCCATCATCCCCGTGCACCTTTACGGGCAGATGGCGGACATGGACCCGATCCTCGCGATCGCCCGTCGGCATAACCTACGCGTGATCGAGGATGCCTGCCAAGCCCACGGCGCGGAGTACCACGGTCGCCGCGCCGGCACGCTCGGCGACGTCGGCTGCTTCAGCTTCTACCCCGGCAAGAACCTCGGTGCGATCGGCGAGGCCGGCGCGATCGTGACGGACCGTCCGGAAATCGCCGAGGCGGTCGCCACGCTACGGGAGCACGGGCAGTCGCGGAAATATCATCACCGCCGGATCGGATGGAACGCACGGATGGACGGCCTGCAGGCACTCGTGCTCAGCGTGAAACTCGAGGGCCTAGCCGACGGCAACGCGCGGCGTCGGCAGCACGCCCGACGGTACGCCGAACTGCTGGACGGCACCCCCGGACTCACCGCGCCGGAGACGTCGCCGGGGCGGTTGCACGCCTTTCACCTGTACGTCGTGCGGGTGCCGGGGCGCGATGAGATCCTCGCTGAGCTCGCGCGGCGCGGCGTGCACTGCGGGGTGCACTATCCCGTGCCGGTTCACCTCCAACCAGCCTACCGGGGACTTTGCTACCGCGAAGGTGCGCTGCCGGTGGCCGAACAGTCGGCGCGGGAGGTCCTTTCCCTCCCGATGTTTCCGGAGCTGACCGAGGAGCAGCAAAAGACGGTCGCCCGGGAATTGCGCGATGTGCTGGCGCATCCGCCGCGCCTTACGCTCAAATGAACGCCGCGCGTCCCGCTCCCGCGCTACGCCTGCGGGTTGCCGACCCTCTCCGGGAACCGGAGGCAGCGGACGCCGCGGGCACGCTGCCCGGGGCCGGTATCTTCCACACCGCGGCTTGGGCGAGGACCCTGCACTCCGCCTACGGTTTCTCCCCGAGGATCCTGCTCGCCGAGGATTCGTCCGGCGCCGCGCTCGCGGCGGTGCCGGTGACGGAAGTGCGAGGCTGGCCCCGACGCCCGCGCGCGGTCTCTCAGCCCTTCGCCGACGAGTGCGCGCTTCTGGCGCGCACCCCCGAGGCGCGGAGCTTCCTGTACGCCGCCGCCCTGGACCATGCGCGGCGGGCAGGCTGGCGGACCTGGGAGCTACGCGGCGGTAGTGCTCCGTTGAACCTCGCGCCCACGACGACGTTCCACGGCCATGACCTCGAGCTCGACCCGGCCGCCCCGGGTTGTCCTTCCGGCGCCGCGCCGGCGGTCCACCGGGCGGTGCGGAACGCCATGCGCGCCGGTGTCACGGTGGAGTTCGGTACGGATGAGGATCTCCTGCGACGCTTCCACGGGCTGTACCTGAAGACACGCCGCCGTCACGGAGCGCCCCCCGCGCCTTGGCGCTTCTTCTCCGCACTCAGATCGGCCCTGCTCGTCAGGGGCAACGGCTTCGCCGTGGTGGCGACACGAGGCGGGGAAGACCTGGCCGGCGCGATCTTCCTCTTCGCCGGGTCGCGGGCCGTCTTCAAGTACGGTGCCTCCGACCCGACGCGCCATCACCTGCGCGCCAATCAGCTTGTGATGGCACGGGCCGCGGCGCGCTGCACCCGTAGCGGGTGCGTGACGCTGGACCTCGGCCGCACGTCGCTCGGAGCCGAGGGCCTCCGTCGCTACAAACTCTCCTGGGGCGCGACCGAGCGTACCATCGCCTACACCCGCCTTGCGCCCCTTTCCGGTCGCGCCCTGCCGGCTCCGGACCGCGCCCGCAGCCGCGCCGCCGCGCTGCTGCGCCACCTGCCCTCCCCGCTCTTCCGCGCCTTGGGCGCCGCCCTCCATCCGCACCTCGCATGAATCCGCTCACCGCTCCCTCGGCACCCCACCGCACCGCCTCCTCGACCGACGCCCTGCCGTCCCCACCTGCCGCGCTTTCCGCGGGCGACGTCTACTACACCCTCTTTCGCCACAAGGGTAAGATCCTGCTTTGCGCTCTCGCCGGTGCGGTGGGAGCGGGCGCGGTCCGATACCTGGGGGAGCCTCCTTACGAGTCCGAGGCCAAGCTGCTGGTGCGGTACGTGCTCGCCGAGAGCCGCGCCCTCGGCGGGGAGGCCGGCGCCAAGTCCCCCGACGCGCGCGGCGAGACCATCATGAAGTCCGAGGCCGAGATCCTGGGCAGCCTCGACCTCGTGCGCCAAGTCGCCGAGTCGACCGGTCCGGCGCGGATCCTCGCCCCTTACGGCGGAGGCAATAATCCGGCCGGCGCGGTCGCAGCGGTCCGCGACAACCTCGCGATCCGCGTCGCACCCGCGACCAGTGTGATCCACGTCGCGTTCCGCCACCCTGATCATGAGCTCGTCCAGCCCGTGCTGCGCGACCTCATCGCACGCTACCTGAAGCTGCACGTCGAGACGCACACCGCCAACGGTCTCGTCGGGGACGTCCTCACGCAGGAAACCGACCGGCTGCGGGCCCGCCTCGCGCGGACGGAGGAGGACCTGCGCAGGGTGATGGCCGCCGCCGGCGTGATCTCGGCGGAGGATGCCCGGCGTGAACTCGCGGAACGGGTTGCGGGGCTGAGGCGGGAACTCCTGCTAGCTCAGGCCGGGCTCGCGGAACGGACGGCATTCCTCGAACGCCTCAGGCGCCGCGAGCCCGTCGCCCCGGCCGATGCTCCCGCCCCGCCCGCGGAGGCGATCAACTCCCATGAGGCCGTGGTCCAGCAGGCGCTGCAGCTCCAGCAGGCCGAACGCGAGCTCCTCGCGCAATTCACACCGGAGAGCGTCCGGGTGCGCGAGGTTCGGGACCGTCTCGAGGTGCTGCTGGCCCGTCGGGACGCGCTGCTCGCGGCCCATCCCGGCCTGGCGGGGCACTCTGGCGCCACGCGGCGGGTCGATGACCCCGGCCGCACCGAGGAGGCGGCCGCCCAGGTGGCGGCGCTGGAAGCCAAGGTCACGGTGCTGGCCCAGGGCTTGGAACAAGCCCGCGCCGAGGCGTCCCGTGCCGAGGAACTCGAGGGCAGGATTCAGGAGCTCCGCCGGCAACGTGACCTCGAGGATACCAATCTCCGCCGTTACGCCGCGAGTCTCGAGCAGGAGCGCATCGGGCAGACCCTCGGCGGCGGCCGCGTGGCCAACATCAGCCAGATCCAAGCGCCGTCTCCGCCGTTCGCGGACGCGTCGGGGACGCGCAAGGCCGCCGGCCTGCTCCTCGCCGGAGGTGTGCTTGCAGGTCTCGCGTGGGCCTTCCTCACCGAGTGGTACCTGGACCGGTCGCTCAAACGAGCGGTCGACGTGGAACGTGAGCTGCGCGCGCCGCTTTTCATCGATATCCCGCTACAGTCTCGTCGGCGACTCGAGGACTCGGCGCACCTGCTGCAACTGACGGACGTCGGAGAGACGGATAAGACTCCCTCCCCGCATCCCTTGCGGCCGTTCCACGAGACCCTCCGCGACCGCCTGATCGCGCACCTGGACGCGCGCGGACTCACCCACAAGCCGAAGCTCATCGCGGTGACGGGACTCGGACGCGGGGCAGGCGTCTCAACGACCGCCGCCGGCCTCGCCCGCAGCCTGTCCGAGACCGGAGAAGGCAGCGTCCTGCTCGTGAGCCTCGCCGAGACGCACGGCGGCGCGCACCGCTTCCTGCAGGGAAGGCCGGTCGGGGGATTGGAGGACATCCTCGCGGTCCCACCCACCAACGGCGCGGACCGTAACCTATTCCTCGCCGCGGAGGAGTCCGGCCTCGGCGCCGCCGCTCGGAACCTGCCCCGCCGCTTCCGCGGCCTGGTGCCTCGCCTGAAGTCGAGCGCCTTCGACTACGTCATCTTCGACATGCCGCCGATCAGCCAGATCAGCGTCACACCCCGGCTCGCGATCTTCATGGACGTGATCCTGGTAGTCCTCGAAGCGGAGCGCACCGACCGCGACGTGGCCCGTCGCGCCATTCAACTCCTCGATGCCTCCGGTGCGCGCGCCGGTATCGTGTTCAACCGCTCGCGTCGCTACGTGCCCGTTCGCCTGCACGAGGACCACCTCGCCGCCGCCTGACCAATCGGCCATGGCCGCCCATCGCTGCTACTACGCGCTGAAGCCGTTTATGCCCTGGCGGCTGCGGATGGCCCTGCGTCGCGCTTCGGCGCGGATCCTGCGGAGGCGCTGCGCCGACCGTTGGCCGGTGGATCCGACGGCCGCGCGTCCCCCGCCCGGCTGGCCGGGCTGGCCGCGGGACCGGCGCTTCGCGTTCGTGATCACGCACGACGTAGAGGGTCCGGCCGGGCTGGCTAAGTGCCGGGCTCTGGCGGAGCTCGAGATGAGCCTCGGGTTCCGGTCGTGCTTCAACTTCATCCCGGAGGGCCCATACGCGGCGCCGGCGGAGCTGCGGGACTGGCTGCGGGAAAACGGTTTCGAGGTGGGCGTGCATGACCTCCGCCATGACGGGAAGCTCTTTTCCTCCCGCACCCGCTTCACGGAAGACGCCCAGCGCATCAACCAACGCCTGCGGGAATGGGGCTCAGTCGGTTTCCGCTCCGGCTTCATGCTGCGCAACCTCGCGTGGTTGCACGAGCTGGCGATCACGTGGGATTCTTCGACCTTCGACACCGATCCCTTCGAGCCTCAGTCCGAGGGCGCCGGCACCATCTTTCCGTTCTGGATCCCGGCCTCGGGCAAAGCCGCAGGCGGCCGCGGCTACCTGGAACTGCCCTACACCCTGCCGCAGGACTCGACGCTCTTCCTGGTCCTGCAGGAGCCGTCGCCTGCCATCTGGCTCCGGAAGCTCGATTGGATCGCCGGCCATGGCGGCATGGCTCTGGTCAACGTCCATCCCGACTACCTCCGGTTCCCGGGGGAACCCGCCTCGGCGCGGACGTATCCCCTCGCGTGCTACACGTCCCTGCTGGAGCACCTGAGCGCCCGCCACGGTTCCTCGGCCTGGCAGGCGTTGCCCCGCGATGTCGCCGCGCATGCCACCAGCCTCGACCCTCGCCCGGCCTGCGCGCGGACCCGCCGCGTCTGCCTCGTCGCGCAATCGTGCTACGAGCAGGACAACCGGGTGATGCGGTATGCCGAGGCGCTGGCGGCCCGCGGGGATGAGGTCGATGTCCTGGCCCTGCGCCGCCATCCCGAGGACCCCGTCAGCACCGACCTCGGCGGGGTTCGGGTGCACCGGCTCGACGACCGGTTCGCCCGCCGCGAGCGTTCGCCCCTCGACCACCTACGACCCGCGCTGCGTTTCCTGCGCCGGAGCGCGCGCTGGCTGCGCAAGGAAGATGCGCGCCGGCCGTTCGACCTCGTGCACGTGCACAACATGCCCGACTTCCTCGTGCTCGCCGCCGCGGGCCCGCGGCGGCGCGGCGCCCGGGTGCTCCTCGACATCCATGATCTCACGCCCGAGTTCTACGCTGCCAAATTCCGCGGCGGAAGGCCCGGGCCGGGAGGGCTCGTCCTGCGTCTGCTCGAACGGGGAGCTGCCGCCATGTCTGACCACGTGATCGTCTCGAATCACCTGTGGCGAAATACCTACGCGGCGCGCGCGGGCGCGGCGGGCCGCTGTTCGGTGTTCCTCAACCATGCCGACACCCGCCTCTTCCAGCCGGGACTTCGCCGGCGCCGGGACGGGCGTACGATCATCCTGTTTCCCGGCAGCCTGCATTGGCACCAGGGACTCGACCTCGCCCTGTTGGCCTTCCGCGAGGTGAGCGCTGAGCTGCCCGGTGCCGAGCTCCATTTCTACGGCGACGGAAGCATGAAGCCCGCCCTCGTCGCGCTGGCGGCCGAATTGGACTGCCGCGGGCTCGTGGCCTTCCACGATCCCGTGCCCGTGCGCGAGATTGCGCAGATCATGGCCGATGCCGACCTGGGCATCGTGCCGAAGCGCGCCGACACGTTCGGCAACGAGGCCTACAGCACCAAGATCATGGAGTTCATGGCCGTGGGCGTGCCGGTCGTCGTCGCCGCCACCCGGATTGACCGCCACTATTTTGACGACTCTCTCGTGCGTTTCTTCACGCCCGGCGACGCTGGATCCCTCGCCCGCGCGATGCTCACCGCCCTCCGCGATACGGAAGGCACCCAGTCCCGGGTGAATCGGGCCGCCGACTACGCCGCGCGCCACGGATGGTCCTCCCGGGCCAGCGACTACCTCGGGCTGGTCGACGAGCTTATCCGCGACGGCAGCGCCGCGGAGCGCGGAGTCCAGCAGTCGGAAGTCGCTCCGGCTACCGAGCCGACGGGTGGACCTCGTTCCTGAAGTTCCATGGCCGAACTGATCGAAGGCAGCCTGCGCTCCGTGCAGGCTTGGGTGGAGGCGCGCGATTACCGCGGCTACGACCCAGGTGACGGGCTTACGTCATTCCTCCGTCCGCTGACGCTCGGAACCCTTTTCGGCGAACGGATCCTCCAGCAGCTCGTCTGGAAGTTACCCTTCAACCTGCGTCCGTGGGTCGGCGTCACTCCGCTCGAGTCGACCAAGGGTCGCGGCTTCATGGCGGGCGGCTACGCGCGGCTCGCGGCCGCGACGGGCGACGGGGAGAACGCCGCCAAGGCCCGTGCCTGCCTCGCCTGGCTGGAGGCGGCCGCCGAACCTGGCCGCGCCGGCCCATGCTGGGGAAACCACTTCGACTTCAGCACGCGCGGCGGCCGCATCCCGGCGCACACACCGACGATCGTGTGGACGAGCCTGATCGGGCACGCGTTCCTCGACGCGCACGAGCTGCTCGACGAGCCGCGTGCTCTCGACGTCGCCGTCGGTGCCTGCCGCTGGATCCTGTCCCTGCCACGCGAGGAGACACCCACGGGTACATGCCTGAGCTACCTCCCGTTGCGCCAGAGCTCGGTTCACAACGCGAACTTCCTCGGTGCGGGACTCCTCGCCCGAACCTGGGGCCTGCGACCGGATCCCGAGCTTCGCGCCGCGGCGCGCACAGCCGTCGAATACAGCTGCCGCCGACAGCTGCCCGACGGTGCCTGGTGGTACGGTGAGGAACCGCATTACCGGTGGATCGATAGCTTCCACACCGCCTACAACCTCGACTCGCTGAAGCGTTACGTGGATGCGACCGGCGACGAGGAGTTCCGCCCCAACCTGCAGCGCGGCTACGACTACTACCGGCGCACCTTTTTCGGGGAGGACGGCCGTCCCCGCTACTACCACGACCGAGCGTGGCCCGTTGACATCCAGTGCGCCGCTCAGGCGATCGACACCTTTTGCCTGTTTGCCGACGACGATCCGGACGCCCTCGCCCGGGCGTGCCTGATCGCCGAGTGGACGATCCGGCACATGCAGGCGTCCGACGGCCACTTCATCTACCGACGTTATCCCCTCCTCCGGGCGTCGACTCCCTACTTCCACTGGGGGCAAGCCACGATGTTCCACGCCCTCGCGCATCTTCTCCTGCGCCTCGCCCGCCGGCCCGCCGCCGCCACGCCATGATTTCCCTTCCGACCGCGCCTCACCCCAGGGCCGATTACGCCCTCATCACCCCAGCCCGCAACGAGGAGGCCCTGCTTCCTGCCACGCTGTCCGCGGTGATCGACCAGACCCACCGCCCTGTCAGCTGGCTGATCGTGAGCGACGGCTCGACCGATGCCACCGACGCGATCGTTCGCCGGCATGCCGCGGTCTACCCTTGGATCCGGCTCCTGCGTCTCCCCGAGCGGCGGGATCGCCATTTTGCCGCCAAGGCGCGCTGCTTCAACGCCGGCCGCGAGGCCCTCTCCGGAGTGGACTGCGAATTCATCGGAAACCTCGACGCCGACATCACCGTCGGGCCGGACTATTTCGAGTTCCTGATCGATCGCATGGCGCGCGCACCCCGACTGGGCGTCGCGGGAACTCCGTTCGTCGAGGACGAGGCCGCGGTCGCGGCGCATGGATTCGCGCCACGCTCGGCCACGTGGCGACATGTCTCGGGTGCCTGCCAGATGTTCCGCCGCTCCTGCCTCGACGAGATCGGCGGCTACATGCCCGTGAAGGGTGGCGCGGTCGACTGGATCGCGGTCACCACCGCCCGGCAAAAAGGTTGGGAGACGCGCACCTTTCCCGAGCGCCTCTGCTTTCACCGGAGACGGCTCGGAACCGGCACCCACCACGCGGTGCTGGTACCGTTCCACTACGGACGGAAAGCGTACGCGACCGGAAGCCATCCGCTTTGGGCCCTGCTGCGCGGCGTGTGGATCCTGCCGCGCCGCCCCCGGATGGCCGGCGGCCTCCTCTTTCTCGCCGGCTTCCTCTGGTCGGCACTCCGACGTTCTCCGCGGGCCGTGCCGGGGGATCTCATCGCCTTCCATCGCGGCGAACAGATGGCGCGGCTGCGCCAGCTCCTCGCCGGCAGGCGCCGGCCCGATGCGGCCTCAGCACAGGGCACCTGCCCATGACGCGGCCGCACCTCACGGTCTGCCTCTGCACCTGCCGGCGTTCCGAACGACTTCCCCAGCTCCTCGCCCAACTTGCCGCGCAGGAAACGGGCGGTGCGTGCACGCATTCGATCTCCGTGGTCGACAACGATCCCGCGGGCTCGGCCGCCGGCGCGATCCGCGCGTTCGCGGAGCGCAGTCCGGTCCCCGTGCGGTCCGCGTGGGAAACGGAGCCCAACATCGCCCGGGCCCGTAACCGCGCGGTCGCGCAGGCGGAGGGCGAGTTCGTCGCGTTCATCGACGACGACGAAACTCCCGGATCCGACTGGCTCCTCCGCCTGTACAGCACCGCGGTGCGCGAAGGCGTGACCGCAGTGCTCGGCCCGGTTCGCCCCTGTTATTCCGCGCCCCCGCCTCGCTGGGTGATCCTCGGCGGATTCTGGGACCGCGCGGAATTCCCCACCGGAACCCGCGTGTCCTGGCCGAATTGCCGCACCGGCAACGTTCTCCTGCGCCGCGCGGCCCTTACCGGGCTCACGACTCCGTTTGACGAGCGCCTCGCCACGGGTGGGGAAGACGTCGACCTCTTCCGCCGCCTCGCCGCCGAGGGCCATGAGTTTGCCTGGTGTGCGGAGGCCGCCGTGCACGAGTACGTGCCGCCCCACCGCTGCACCCGACGGTACCTGATGCGCCGCGCACTCCTGCGCGGCCGCGACAGCCTCCGGGTCGTTCCCACGCCCGGGCGCGCGACGGCCTGCTCGGCCGCGGCCCTTCCCCTCTATGCCCTGCTACTGCCGGCCTCCCTGCTCGGCGGCCAACACGTCTTCATGCGGCTCGCCGTCCGCACCGGCGACCACGTCGGCCGCCTGCTGGCGGCATTCGGACTGGAGCCGGTGAAGACCCGCCTTCCGTGAGGCTCATCACCATGATCCGGGAAAACTCCGTTGAGATCGCCGGGCGCACCGTGGAGTGCGTCGGGCGCTGGCCAAGGCTCGCGCGCTTGCGGGACGAACCCTGGCTGGAGCCCCCGTTGCCAGGCCCCGCGCAGCTCGCGGAAGCGCTGCGCGGTTCGCGGATGCGCGCGGACGTGTTCACCGTGGCGCAGAGTGTCGAGGATCCCGAGCCGCGGCATGCGCTTCCCTTTACTTGGGAAAGCCTCGCGGTCGCCGACACCGGGGAATTTGATCCGTGGTGGAACGAGCTCCCGCAGGAAACGCGAAAGCACGTGCGTCGCGCGCGGAAGGCCGGGCTGATCGTCCGCCCCGTGCCCTTTGACGACCCGTTGGTCGCCGGGATAAGCCGGTTGTACAACGAGACGCCCGTACGTCAGGGCCGGCGGTTTCCCCATCACGGCAAGCCGCTCACCCGGGTCCGCCGGGAAAACGCCACCTACCTTGCGCGTTCGCACTTCCTGGGCGCCTTCCTCGGCGACGAGCTGGTCGGCTTCCTCAAGCTGGTGCGGGTCGGCACCTCGGCGCGCATCATGCAGATCCTCGCCGCGCAGGCCCGCCGTGACACGTTCGCCACACAGGCCTTGCTGGCCGCCGCCGTGGAGCTCTGCCCCCGGATCCCGGCGCGGCGGCTCATCTACGGCCAGTACGTCTATGGCCGGAAGCACGGGAGCAGCATGACCGAGTTCAAGCGCCGCAACGGCTTCCGCGAGGTCCGCGTGCCTCGGTATCACTTCCCGCTCACGTGGCGCGGGCACCTGGCCTTGAAGGGAGGGTTTCACCGACCCGCGGCGGAGCTGATCCCGGAACCCGTTTTTGATTTTCTCCTCAAGCTGAGGGCGTTCGCGCTTTCCCGGCGCCTCCTTCGCCCCGCGGCCTGAATCCCGCCTTCGCCGGCGTAGCTTAGTGGCAAAGCAGCCGACTTGTTTTCGGCTGACGGCAGGTTCGATTCCTCCCACCGGCTCCAATTCCATCACGATGACCGTCATCGCCGGCTTCCTGCGCCGCGCGCCCGCGGGGGACGATGACCCTCCGCCGGCCGCCGTCGCCGCCCGCATGTGTTCCGCGGCCGCTCCGGGCGCGGGCATCGTCGCCTTCGCCAACGGCGGGCTCGCCGTCGCGTGTCCGGCCGCGAGCCCTGGTCCGATATGGAGCGAGGACGGCGCGGTCGGCGTCATCCTAGACGACCCCGGGGCCAGTCACGCCACGCAACTCGCCCGAGGGTGGTCACGTTTCGGCGTAGCCTCCCTCCGGGAACTCACGGGATCCTTCCGCGCGGTCGTGATCGACCGCCGCTCACGCGAGGTTGTCCTGTGCAATGATCGGCACGGACTCGGCCGCGTGTTCGTCCACGACGATGGCGAAACCCTCCGCTTCGCCACCTCCGTCCGCGCGCTGCTTGCGGTCCTTCCCTCCTCACGCCGCCTCGACCCCCAGGGTCTCGCCGAATACCTCGCCACGGGCTGTGTCCTGCAGGACCGAACGCTCTATGCCGGGATCCGCTCCCTGCCGCCCGGATCCGCCTGGACGCTTTCGCCGGACGGCACGGTGCGGCCGTCCCGGCACTTCACGCCGGCGCAATGGGAGGAACTCCCGTCGCTACCAGCCGACGAGTATAACCTGCGCCTGTTCGAGGATTTTCCGCCGGCGCTCGCGCGCTGCCTAGGAGATGGAGCCGACACCGCCTTGTCCCTCACCGGCGGCCTCGATAGCCGGGCGGTGCTCGCCTGGATCCCAGCCGGCGGCCTGCCGTGCTACACATTCGGAGGTCCGCTGCGGGAATGTGCCGACGTCACGATCGCTCGTCGCCTCGCGACGGCGCGCGGTTGCCCGCATACCACGTTGCGCGTCGGTCCTGAGTTCTTCGCGGCGTTTCCCCAACTCGCCGCCGACGCCATCATCGCCAGCGACGGCGAGCTGGACGTCTCCGGCGCCGTCGAAGTGCACGTGAACCGGGCGGCGCGGCGGATCGCCGGCCGCCGCTTGACGGGCAACTACGGCTCGGAGGTCCTGCGAGGGCACGTGGCGCTCCGACCCAGGCCGCTCGATCCCTCGTTGCTGCGGCCCGAGTACCGTCGGCTGGCGGCGGAGGGCCTGGCCACGCTTGCGCGTGAATCCGTGGCGCATCCGCTCACGTTCATCGCCTTCAAGCAGGTGCCATGGCATCACCGCGCGCGCTTTGCGGTGGAGCGTTCCGAGCTCGGACCATGCACGCCCTTCCTCGACCCTGCCGTCGTGGCACTGGGCTATCAGGCCCCGGCAGGACGCCGGCACAGCCCGGATCCTTTGCTCCGGCTCATCGCCGCCCGCTCGCGGGAGTTGGCCGCCATCCCCTCCGATCGCGGCCTGCGGCACCCGCCGCGCCCGCTGATCACCGCGTTCTCCCGACTCTGGCGGGAGTCGACGGCCCGCGCGGAGTACCTTTGGGACTACGGGCTGCCGCGATGGGTCGCGCCCCTTGAGCGCCGACTGCGCCACCTGCATCCGGAACGTTTCTTCCTCGGCCGGCACAAATTCACGCACTTCCGCCTGTGGTACCGCGATCCCTTGGCGCCCGCGGTGCGTGATCTCCTCGACGGTTGGGACGCGCCCGGCTTCGAGCCCGGTGCCACCGCGAGGGTCGCGGCTGAACACTTCTCGGGCCACGCCAACCGCACGCTCGAGCTCCACCAGCTCCTGAGCCTGCGACTCATCGAAACGCAACTCCTGCATCAGGCCTGATGAGCTTGCTTATTCTCTCCGCGGCGATCGTCGCCGGCCTCTGGGCGATCCGCCGTGACGTGCACTCCCGGCCAAACGTGTCCGGCGCGCTCTGGATCCCGACGCTCTGGCTGACGATCCTCGCGTCGCGACCGTTCTCTTTGTGGTTTGATCTCGGTGGCGGCGGCACGCTCGAGGGCAGCCCGCTCGACCGCGCGGTGTTCTTCGCGTTGATGACGGCCGCCGTCCTCACGCTCTCGCGCCGTGCGGTGCCCTGGGGCTCCGTCGCGCGTCACAACTGGCCGCTCCTGCTGTTCTACGGGTACCTGCTCATCTCCGTCTTTTGGGCGCACTCGCCGTTGGTATCGCTGCGCCGCTGGGGCAAGGAGGCCGGGAATATCGTGATCGTCCTCGTGATCCTGAGTGAACGGGATCCGGTTCAGGCGCTGCGGGCCGTGGTGGTACGTTCAGCCTGCCTCCTCCTGCCGTTGTCCGTCGTGCTCATCCGCCACTTCCCCGACCTGGGACGCCGCTACAGCCAGCATTCGGGCGGGCTCGAGATCACCGGCGTTACCACGCAGAAGAACGCCCTCGGCGCGACGGTACTGGTCTGCGCGCTGGTGCTGCTCTTCGACTGGCTGGAAAGGCGTCGCAGCGGGGCCAGTACACAATCGATCGCACCCGCTTGGCTCCCCCCGGCACTCCTCGTGCTCGGGGGGTGGCTTCTGGTGCTGAGCCAGAGCCGCACGTCGATGCTGGCCTTCGGCGCCGCCGCCCTCCTCCTGGTGTCGCCGCACCTGCCGGTCGCCCGGCGGCTTACAACCCGGATGGTGCCGCTGCTCCTCGCCGGCGTGGTTTTTCTGGTCGGACTGGAAGTGCTTTTCCAGTGGACCCGCCCGGTCGTGAGCGACCTAGGCCGGGACCTCACCTTCACCGGCCGCACTGAAGTGTGGCGGGAGTTGCTCGCCCTGCGCACCGATCCGCTGATCGGAACGGGCTTCATGAGCCTGTGGGACGATCCAGGTTACCGCGCGCGGCTGCCGGAGTGGGTCGCCTTCTCCGCGCACAATGGCTACCTTGAGGTCTACCTCGCCGGCGGGTTCATCGGCGTCGCCCTGCTGGGTCTGCTGATCATCAGCACGGGCCAGCGTCTCCATCGCGCGCTCGCGCGCCCCACGCCTTGGGCCGTCGCAGGCGTGGCGATCTTCGCGGCGACGCTCGTCGCCAACTTTTCGGAGTCTCACTTCGCGTGCATGACGCCCGTGGGGCTCCTCTACCTCGTCGCCCATCTCGGGTCCTGATCTTCCCATGCCGTCCCTACCGCAGATTCCACCCCGCCTCATCCAGACGGCACCCACGCGGGCCCTCTCGCCGTCGGACCGTGCGATGTCCGCCGGGTTGCGCCTGCAGCATCCGGGGTGGGAGCACCTGTTCTTCGACGATGCCGACATCGCTCGGTTCGTTGCGGCCGAGTTCCCGCAGTACCGCTCCGTGCTGCAGTCCTTTCCTCATGCAGTGCAGCGCGCCGACTTCTTCCGCTATCTCGCGATCTTCCGACTAGGGGGTGTCTACCTCGACCTCGACGTCGTGCTGGAGCAACCGCTCGATGAGCTCCGGCCCCTCGGCGCCTTCTTTCCCTTCGAGGAGCTCACGCTGAATCGCCACCTGCGGGATGCGCACGGCATCGACTGGGAGATCGGCAATTACGCGTTCGGCGCCACGCCGGGCCATCCGTTCCTCGAGGCGGTGATCGGCAACTGCGTCCGCGCCGCCTCGAATCCCGGCTGGAACGAACCCATGTTCCGCGGGATTCCCCGCTGGGTCAGGCCCGCTTTCTCCGTGCTGAACTCGACGGGCCCCGGCCTCCTCACGCGAACCCTCGCCGAGCATCCCGATACCTCAGCGGGCGTGACCGTGCTGGAACCCGCGCTCGGTTGCGACGTGTGCGACCCGTCGAACTGGCACCGTATCGGTCACTACGGAGTGCATCTCATGAACGGGACCTGGCGTCATCCTCACGGCGGCGTGATCCGCCGCGCCCGCCTGCTCTGGGAGCGGCGCCAGCGTCGGCGCTTGCTGGCCCGCAGCCGGGCGCTCGGTCCCGTCCGCCATTTCCGCCGCGGGATCGCCATCTAGGCGCAGCCGGTGCGTTTGAAATGTCCGACCATCCGTTGCTTTTCCGCGGGTCGCGGGTCCTCGCCCGCTGGACCGCGCGGCGCTTGGCGCGTCGGCCGTTCCGTATGCCCGCCGGGCGGCCGCTGGTGTCGTTCACGTTCGACGACTTCCCCCGCTCCGCCTGGCTCGCCGCCGGCCCTATTTTAGGGCGCTACGGCATATCTGCCACCTACTACGCGTCGCTCGGACTCGCGGGCACCGAGGGTCCCTCCGGTCGCCACTTCGTCGAAGGAGACCTGCGCGAGATCCTCGCGGCGGGACACGAGCTCGGCTGCCATACCCACGCCCACTGCCCCGCTTGGGAGACGCGGCCGGCCGCGTTCGCTGAGTCCGTGCGGCGAAACGAAGCCGAACTCCGTGCTCGGTTACCTTGGGCGCGCTTCCGAAGCCTTTCCTATCCGGTCAGCCCCCCGCGGGCCGCCACCAAGCGCCTTATGTCGGAGCGCTTCCTCTGCTGCCGCGGAGGCGGACAGACCCATAACGCCGGGGAAATCGACCTGAACTACCTCCGAGGATATTTCCTGGAGCAGGCCGGAGGGGCGATCCCGCCGCTGGCGGAGGCGATCGCCAGCTCCGCCTCGGCCGGCGGCTGGCTGATCCTGGCCACGCACGACGTCGCCACGGCTCCTTCGCGCTACGGCGTGACGCCGGAGTTCCTCGAGCACGCAGTGCAACTCGCGCGGGCCTCGGGGGCGGAGGTCCTGCCGGTGGCGGCGGCCTGGGACCGGATTGCCGGCCGCGGCTAACCGTGAGGACGACGATCCCATTACCGGCCGGGGCGATCTCGACAGGGCGGGACCCAGCCCTCGATTTCACCCGTGGAGCCCTGGTTGTCCTCATGATCGTGTATCACGCGGTTAACTACGCGGCAGCGGACCAGACAGTGTTGCGTCACCTGCGCTTCCTGCCGGGAGCATTCGTTTTCCTCTCAGGGCTTGTGGTAAGCCGGGTGTACCTTGCGCGGCAGGGGGATGGGAATCGCGGCGCAGGCGCGCGCCTCATGCTGCGGGGTGTACGCCTTTTCGTGCTTTTTCTGACGCTCAATCTCCTGATCCACGCGGTGGTGCCGGAAAGCTACAACCGCCGCCTCGATTTCGCGGAGTTCATCGGGCGCCTCGACGTCGTGCTCGGGCCGGGCGGTGTCCGCACCGCCGTTTTCGGCGTCCTGCTACCGATTGCGTATGTGCTTGCCGCGAGTGGCGCAGCGCTGGCGCTTGGCCGACAAGGAGGACAGTTCCTTCGGTTGCTCGGCGTGACGGTGTTCGCCGCTTCCACCGCTTGGGCATCCTTCACGCCGCTGCCCTTCAACCTTGAGTTGTCGGCGCTGGGGTTTCTGGGGGTGCTGGCGGGGACAATGCCCACTGCGCGTATTCCGGCCCTCATGCGCCGCCCGCCCCTGATATTCCTCGGGCTGGGCGCGCTCCATCTCCTGTTGGCAAGGGGTGAGCCTGGGTTCCTGTTCACCGCGGTGCTGGTGAGCATCACTCTGCTGGCGCTCCACGCGGCGGGTCGGTGCCTTTACCCGAACGCCACTGCGGCAGCCGCGGTGGCTGGCTTGGGACGCCATTCGCTGCTCGCGTATCTGATCCAGATCGCGGCGCTGCAGGCGATCTTCCGCGCTACCCGCGCCCTCGGCGGAGGTCATCCCGAACTCTTTACTGCGATGATCATGACACTGCTGCTGACGACCGCGGGCATCGCTGCCACGTTGGAACTTCGCGCGCGCATGCCGCGATTCGACCGCGCCTACCGCGCGGTCCTCGCCTGAGGTCCTTGCGGCAGAGGAACAGGCGGCCAGGTGCCTGACCCGTGAAGACGGATTGCCTCGATGCTTTTCAATTCGCTCGAGTTCGCGGCGTTCTTTCCGGCCGTTTGCGTGGCCTATTTCACGCTGCCTCCGGCACGCCGTATTCCACTGCTCCTGTTGGCGAGCGCCGGTTTCTACATGGCGTTCGTGCCGGCGTACATCGTGGTGCTCGGGACGACGATCGCCGTCGACTATGCCGCGGGGCTACGCATCGAGGCCTCCCGCGGCCCCGCGCGCACGGTGTGGCTGGTGGCGAGCATCGCGATCACCTGCCTGATCCTTTTCACGTTCAAATACTACGACTTCTTCACGACCACCTTCGCCGGAATCGCAACGCTGGCCGGCTGGCGTCCTTCGCCGCCCACCCTCGACCTGATCCTGCCGGTAGGCCTGTCGTTCCACACCTTTCAGAGCCTCAGCTACGTCATCGAGGTCCACCGCGGCCGCCAAACGGCCGAACGCGACTGGAAGATCTTCGCGACCTACGTGCTTTTCTTCCCGCAGCTCGTCGCCGGACCGATCGAGCGGCCGCAAAACCTGCTCCACCAGTTCCGCCTTCACCACGATCCCGACCCCGACCTCATCGCGAGCGGGCTACGCCGCATGGCGTGGGGTTTCTTCAAGAAGCTGGTGATCGCCGATCGCCTCGCGCTGCTCGTCAACGACGTCTATGCCGCTCCCTCGGCGCATTCCGGGCCCCAGCTGGCCGCCGCCACCGTGGCCTTCGCGTATCAGATCTACTGCGACTTTTCGGGTTACTCCGACATCGCGGTCGGAACCGCGCGCGTCCTCGGCTTCCGACTGATGGAGAACTTCGATTCGCCCTACGCCGCGGCCAACACCGGCGAGTTCTGGCGCCGCTGGCACATCTCGCTGTCCACCTGGTTCCGCGACTACGTTTACATTCCCCTTGGTGGCGGACGCGCTGGACCATGGCACCGTACCCGCAACCTTCTCATCACCTTCGCACTGAGCGGCCTTTGGCATGGAGCCGCGTGGACATTCGTCGCTTGGGGCGTGCTCAACGGAGCCTACGTGGCCGCGGGCCATGCGACCCGCAACCGGCGTGACCGCCTCTGGGCCGCCGCCGGCCTCGATCCGGAGGGCCCCTTCCGCCGCTGCGCGCAGGTGGCGACGACCTTCCTGTTGACGTGCATCGCGTGGGTGCTGTTCCGCGCATCCTCCCTCGCCGATGCGGGCCACATCCTGACCCACTGCGGAACCGGCTGGAGCGACCCCGTGTTCACCACGGAGAACTTCGGACCCCGCCAACTCGCCCTCGCGGTCGCCGCCGTCGCCTTCCTCGAGGCGGCGCAATGGGTCCGTCGCCGGCAGCCTCTCGGCGATCTGATCCGCATGCTGCCCCTGCTTCCCCGCTGGAGCGCCTACGCGGGCCTTCTTGTCGCGATCGGCCTCGCCGGCGTCCACGGCCGCGCGCACTTCATCTACTTTCAGTTCTGATGTCGACGTCCGGGCTTCCGCGGAGCGCGATCGTCCGCCTCGCCGCCTTCACGTGCTTCACAGCGCTGTCGGCCACGCTCATCCATGTGGCGATCCGCCACGGCCTGCGGCAGGTGGGCACCGGCGATTTCGGTGTCATGAACCGCGTGGTCTCCGGCCGTGCGGCCGCAGAGCTCCTCATCACCGGCTCCTCGCGGGCCCTCGTGCACTACGACACCCGCGTGCTGGGCCACGTAACGGGGTTCTCCCCCCTTAACCTCGGCCGGAACGGATCCCACACCGGTCTGCAACTCGCGGTGCTGCGGACCCACCTTCGCCACAATCCGGCTCCGCGCCTCCTGATTCACAACCTCGACCTGCACTCACTCGCTTCACCAGCGGGGATTCACGACCCAGGACTCTACCTTCCCTACCTCGACGAGCCCGCGATCCGGGAGGAAGTGAGGTACGTACACCCCGAGGTGCTCGCGTGGCATCTGCTCCCCCTCTACGGGCACGCGGTTGCGGATCCACGCCTCCGCTGGATTGAGGGACTGGCCCGGCTGGCCGGCTACGAACGTCCGGAAACCCGCTTCGCGGGCTTCGAGCCACGACCCTGGGCCTGGACCGGCGAATTCGACCGCTTCGCCGCATCGACCTCCGCCGGTTACCGGATCGCCCACGACTCCCGCGGTCGCGAGTCGCTCACGACACTGCTCCATCTCTGTCGCGACCACCGCCTTCCTGTCATTCTCGTCCTTTCACCCGAGTACGCCGCTGTACGTCCGTTGCAGCTGAACCGGACCGAAATCCTCTCCGACTTCGCCGCGCTCGCGAAGGAAGCCGGCGTCCCGTTCTGGGACTTCAGTGACTCACCGATCTGCGGACAACGGTCGCTCTTCTACAACTCCCAGCATCTCAACGCCGAGGGCGCGGCCGCCTTCAGCGCGGAACTCGCCCAGCGCCTGCTCGGAGCCGGATTCACCGCCACCCGCCTCGCCACTCGTCCCTGAACCGCATGCACTCCACGCTCACGCTCCCATCCCCACGCCTCATCGTTTCGGTGCTCGCCGCCGCGCTCGCGAGCCCCGCGCTTCGCGGTGAGCTCATCCCCGCCTCACGTCTCGTCGATTGGACGGCCAACGTCGCCACCGGCGTGCCCGGCGGCATTCCCACCAATCGCACACGCCTGGTCGACGTCACCGCGTCGCCGTTCCTCGCCGACCGTACCGGCGCTCGGGACGCCACCTCCGCGATCCAGGCCGCGATCAACGCCGCCGTGGCGGGCGACGTCGTGTATCTCCCTGCAGGGACCTACCTGTGCAAGGGAGCGCTCACCACCGGTTACAAGAGCAACATCACGGTGCGCGGCGCGGGTCCGTCCACCGTGCTGGTGGCGGCGGGCGGCGGAGCATCCTTCCTGCAGATCGGAGGTGGCAGCGATTACACTTGGTCATGGCCGCCCTCCGGCAACGTCGTGACCGCCGGCCTCACCAAGGGATCCACGACGCTCACGATCGCCGACACCTCCGCGTTCCGCGCCGGGCAGCTCGTCCAGGTTCGCGCCACCAACAATCCCGAAACGCCCGTCGTGAGCGTCTTCGGCTACGAGGGACTGCAGCGCCAGATGACCCGCGTGGTGTCGAAAACGTCAACCACGCTGACGATTTTCCCCCCGCTTTACGCGGATCCCGGGGCCAGCCGAGTGACCGTCTTCTGCGCACAATTCCAAGCCGATGCCGTCGGGCTGGAATCGCTGCGGATCGAGATGGCGCAGTCGAGCGCGCCCTTCGCCGTTTGGCTGCAGCAGACCGTCGGCTGCTGGGTCACCGACGTCCATGTACGCCAGGCAGCGAATTACCATCTGTTCCTCAACGACTCCCTCTTCGCAGAAGTGCGCCGGTGCTTCCTCGACACCCTCAACCACGTCGGCAGCAACGGAGCCGCGCTGCTCTGCAATACGGTCTCAGCCTGCCTCGTGGAGGATAACATCCTCTACCGTGCCTTTCCGCTCATCGAGGTTAACCACGGCAGTTCGGGGAACGTGTTCGCCTACAACTTCTGCGAGGACAGCGCGCCCGGCGTGGCGATCGATTCGAACCACGGACCGCACAACGCGTTCAACCTTTACGAAGGCAACATCGCGCCAAACCTGCAGAGTGACGGCTACTTCGGCTCGGCGTCCGGCGACACCGTCTTCCGCAACTGGCTGCATGGGATCCTCAATGGCCAGATGGCGTGGACCGTGAGTCTCAACCGCTTCACGCGCTTCTATTCCCTCGTCGGCAACATCCTGCAGCGCGACGGATTCACGGTTTCCGGTGACGGCGTAAGCCTTGGCAATCCCAACATGGGTAACAGCAGCTACGTCGGCACCGCCCCGCCGTGGACCGACGGCGCGCTCGCCGGAGCGGGCTCCCTCACGCAGAGCGGCGTCCAGGTCTCCGTCTCCGTCCCGATGTTCAATGCGTCCCACGTCGGCTGGTTCATCATGACGCCGAAGACGAGCGCGCTGGGGCTCATCACCGCCTATCAGGATCCGCAGCACGTCACCGTGAATAATTCCCAGACGCTGACCGGCGTCGGGTACGTCCTTACGCCGGGACCCGCCGGCTACCAAGGGCTCGACACCGGCGTGGCCGCGACCCTCGTGCGAAAGGGCAACTTCTCGTACTACGCCGGGGCGATTCCGGCGGCGGAAGCCACCGCGCCCGATCCAGTGCCGGCGTCACTCTTCCGCACGTCCAAGCCCGCCTGGTTCGGCGACCTGGCCTGGCCGCCCTTCGACGCCACCCGGCCGACGCCCGCCTACGCGTCGATTCCCGCAGGGTACCGCTGGGTCAATGGCATCGGTCCGGCGCCCGATCCGACCAAGATCCAGCCTCCGATCAACGTCCGCATCGGCAAGTAACGCCGACGTTCCGGCCCTGGCCGGAACCACGATGGAAATCGCCCCGTTCCTGGCGGACCGGAACGGTCCGCTCGCGCGCCGCTCCGTCCGCGCGACGATCGCGACCACGGGAGCCGCGGCGCTGGACTTCGCCCTCCGGCTCGGTTCGGTCGCCGTCCTTGCCCGCCTCGTGAGTCCGGCGGACTTCGGCGTGGTGATGATCGCCGGGGCGGCCGTCGCCATCGCCGAGCAATTCCGCGACCTTGGCCTCCCGAGCGCGACCCTGCAGCGTCCGGAGCTCACGGCGACGGAGGCGACGAATCTCTTCTGGATCAACGCCACCGCCGGCGCCCTGCTGACCCTGCTGCTCTGCGGGACCTCACCGCTACTCGCGGCGATCTTCGGGGATCCGCGGTTGGTGCCCCTCACCTGTGCATTCTCGCTGACAATCCTCTCCGGCGGTGTTGCGGTTCAGCATCAGGCCCTGCTCGGGCGAAGACTTCTGTTGGGACGCCTCGCCGCTGTGCGGGTCGGAGCCGGAATCGTCGCGACGCTCCTCGCGGTCTGGCTGGCCGCGCGCGGCGCCGGGTGCTGGGCGTTGCTCTGGCGCGAGGTTGCCCGGTCCGTTCTGCTCACCGTGGGCACGTGGTGCCTATTGCCGTGGATGCCCGCCCGTCCGCGCGACATCTCCTCCATCCGGCCCCATGTCCGCTTCGGCGCCGACGTCCTGGGGGCGAACCTGCTCGGTGCGTTGGCCGCGTCCTGCGATCGCCTGATTCTCGGTGCGTTAGCCGGTCCCGCGGCGGTGGGCGTTTACCGGCAGGCGGTGCAGCTGGTGGCCACGCCCACGGACCAGTTGCTCGGCCCGCTTTACCAAGTCGCGCAACCGGCGTTGAGCCGGCTTCAGGCGGACCCCGCGCGTTACCGGCGCGCCTACGGCCGTCTCCTCACGCTCGTCTCACTCTCGACGGTGCCGATCAGCCTCGGGATCGCCGTGTTCGCGGAGGAGGCGACCCTCATATTCCTCGGGCCCGCTTGGTCTGAGGCGGTACCCGTGGTGCGGATCCTCTGTGCCGCCGCGGTGTTCCGCCAGACGGTGGGTTCGACCGCGCTGATCCTACTAACCCGCGGAGAGGCGCGCGCATGTCTGCGGCTGGCGGGGCTGAACCAAGTTCTACTCGCGCCCGCCCTCCTGATCGGGGCCTCCGCCGGCCCGACCGGAGCCGCGTGGGCCGAGGTCACCGTCGCGCTGTTGATGATCATCCCACGTCTCCTCACCTCGTGCGCGAACTCCCCGATTGACGCGCGTTTCGTCCTTCTGACGACGGCACGTCCCTTCATGGCGGGCGCGCTCATGACCTTGGTGCTGGTCGCGCTCCGTCCGCCGCTGGCCGACCTCGAGCCGATCCTCCGGCTCGGGATTGGAGGTCTCGTCGGCTCCGCCGCCTTCGCCACTGCGTGGCTCCTGCTTCCGGGCGGGCGCGCGGAAGCAGCGGAGATGTTCGGGGAGCTGCGCTCCGCCCTGCGACCCGCCACGGCCGCGGCCCACTGACGATGTCTCGTTCCCGACTTCCCCTGCTCCGTGGCTGTCACCGGCTATGCCTCACACCGGTTCGCAACGAACGCTGGATCATCGAGCCCTTCATCGCCGCGGCGCGGATGTGGGCGGACCGTGTGATCGTCGCCGACCAAGGATCGGATGACGGCACGCGCGAGTTTCTTGAAGGCACCCCAGGGGTCGACCTTCACCCTAATCCCAGTTCCCGCTACGACGAGGCGGAGCGCCAGCGGCTCCTGCTCTCCGCTGCCCGCCACGTCGAGGGCCCTCGCTTCCTGCTCGGACTCGACGCCGATGAGGCCCTTTCCGCGAACTGCGCCGCGAGCGCCGATTGGTCGCGCATCGCCGCCGCCGCGCCGGGCACGATCGTGCGCTTCCGCTGGGTGAACCTGCTGCCGGGCCTGCGGGAGGCCTGGATTCCGCCCGGCCGCACCGCGTTCGGGTTCGTCGACGATGGTACGCCGCACGAAGGACGGACGATCCACAGCCCGCGCGTGCCGTGCCCTAAGGGAGCGCCGGTCCTCGATCTCGATGATCTCGTGGTGCTGCATTTCCAGTTCACCGCCTGGGAGCGAATGCGCAGCAAGCAGCGCTGGTACCAGGCCTGGGAACTCTTGGAACGGGGCCGCGGGCCGCTCGAAATCTTCCGCCGCTACCACCACATGCACGGCGGCTGGCCGGAAGGTGAGATCGTGCCGGTGAATCCCGCGTGGCTAGGGGATTTTTCCCGCCGCGGCGTCCGCTACGACCAGCTCAAGCCGGAAGCGCTGACCTGGTGGGACCGCGAAGTGGTGAACTTGCTGCGACGCCACGGCCCCGCCCGCTTCCGTCGACTCGCGATCTGGGACCGCGACTGGAACGCCGTCGCCGCCCGGCTGGCGGATGACTTTCCGCGTTTGGATGACCCGCGCGGCGCCGGCGAACGCGCGGTCCACGCCCTCCTTGCTCGCACGCAGGGCCGCCGCGGCAGCTGGCCGGTGCGCGGTCTCGAGTCGGCGCTCCGCCTCTCCGGCTGGTGATCCCCGCCGCTTCCAGATTTCCCATGAAAACCATACCGCCCCCGGTAGACACCCACCCCGCGCACGGCATTGCCGAGCGCGAAGAGTACGGACTCACCATCCTTTCCCCCATCGGCCAAAAGCCCCGTCGCCGCCTCCTGTACGTTAACTCCTACGGCGGCCGCTGCCATTGGAATGAGATCAAGCACGGCATGGTGGCCCCGCATCACCTCTGGGGCTGCCTCGAGCTGGTGCGGATGGGCTACGAGGTCGGTCTGGCCGAGCCGCTGCCAGATTTCTACCTGCACCGAAATCCGCTGCCCCACGATCTCCGGCTGCTTTCCGCCGTGCGCTCCTGGCTCGGCCGCGACGGCATCGTCTACTGCGGCCACAACGTCCTCTATTGGCTACCGCTCCTCCGCGAACTCGGGGCGCATCATTGCAGCATCGTATCGCTGCTCTTCGCGCGCGAGCCGCTCGACCAGAGCCGGGCCCACAGCGGGATCATCGCGCTCACCCCGCCCGCGGCCGACCACGCGCGGAAGCTCGCGCCCCATGCCCACGTCGCCCACCTCGGCTGGGGTGCGAGCCTGGGGCTGTTCCCGCAGCTCGACTACAGCCCCGACGCATTTCTCTCCTGCGGACGCACCCGCCGCGATGACGTCACGCTTGTCGCCGCCGCCAACCTCTCGCGGCGTCCCTTCCGGGTCGTCTCGCCGCTCCGGCCTTCCGATTACACGTGGCCCGCGAATGTCCACGTGTCCCGCGGGGCCCCCGGGGAGACCTACACGGAATTCCTGCGCGACCAGTATGGTGGATGCGCGGCGTCCCTGATCATCCTTTCCCCGGACCCGCTCCAGCGCACGGCGGTGGGGATGACGAACCTGATCGAGGCCCTCGCGATGGGCCGCCCGGTCATCGTGACCCGCACCGGGGCCATCCCGGATGAACTCGATGTGGAGCGCGCCGGCTGCGGCGTGCACGTCCCTCCGTCGGATCCGCAGGCGGTGGTGCGCGCCATCGAGCAGTTGGCAACGGACGTGCGCGGGGCGGAGGAGATGGGATCCAACGGCCGCGGGCTCTGCGAGCGACGCTACAACATGGGCCGCTTCACCTCGGACCTGCACGAGTTCTTCGAAGCGCTCTAGCCGCATGACCGCCGATCCCCGACCGCTTCTCCGCGCCGGCCTGAAGCGCATCCTCGACGGGCTGGACCTCCGACTCGTGCGCCTGTCGCCCGACCAGGTTCGCGGTCACGATCCCTTCCGCGACCTGGCTTGGATCCTTCGTCGCCGAAAACATCCGGTGGTCATCGACGCCGGGGCGAACGACGGGGAAACCGTCGCGACCTTCATGCACCGCCTGCCAGGCGCGCGCATCCTCGCGTTTGAGCCCTACGGCCCGTCCTACCAGGCGCTCCGCCGCCGCTTCCGCGACACACCCACGGTGGAGACGTTGAACGTCGCCCTCGGAGCCGCCCCGGGCTCGGCCCGGCTCCATCTCTACTCAGGGCACCGCATGAACTCCCTGCTGCGGCTGGATCCGGACCCGGCGAACCCGATGGCAGGCGGCTTCGCGCCTGAGGGCGAGGTCACGGTGCCCGTCGCAACCGTCGACGGGATCGCCGCGGAGCGACATCTCCCGCGGATCGACATCCTGAAGATCGACACGCAGGGCTACGACCTTGAGGTCCTGCGGGGTGCCGAGGGCCAGCTCGCCGCAAGGCGGGTCGGCGCCGTGCTGCTCGAGGTGAACTTCGTGCCGATGTACGAGCGCCAGGCCTCGTTTCCCGAGCTGCACTCCCTGCTCTCCGGCCACGGGTACCGGCTCGTCGACTTCTACAACCACCAGCGCAGCGCCGGGGCAACCGCCTGGTGCGACGCCTGCTACGCGGCGCCTCATCCATGAGGGTCAGCGTCGTGATCGCGACACGCGACCGCCGCGCGTCCCTCGCCGCGACCCTCGCCGCGCTCGCCGCGGTGCGGGTGCCGCTGGACGTCACGTGGCAACTCGTCGTCGCCGACAACGGGTCAACCGACGGCACCGCGGAACTCCTCGCCTCCGGCGATCTGGGCCGGACCCAGCTTCTGCGCGTCGTGGAGTCGCGGCGCGGGAAAGCCCATGCTCTCAACGCGGCGCTCCGGATCTCCCGCGGCGACGTGATCGCATTCCTCGACGATGACGTGCACCCCGACCCAAGTTGGCTTGAGGAGATCCTGCGGCCCTTCCGCACTCCGGGTGCCAGCGCCGTGACCGGCGCAGTGCGGATCGCGCCGGCGCTCGAGCGGCCATGGCTGGGGCCCACGCATCGGGCCTGGCTCGCCGAGACCCGCCCGGGCAAGGAAGGGGTCGGCGCCAATCTTGCGATCCGCCGCGAGGTGCTGGCTGACGTGCCGGAGTTTGATCCTGAACTGGGGCCCGGCGCGCTGGGACTATGGGAGGACACCCTCTTCCTCGCGCAGATCCGGGCGGCAGGACGAGAGGTCGTCTGTGCCGAGGGCGCCGCCGTCACTCATCACTTTGATGCAAGTCGCCTCGGGCGGCCGGCGTGGCTGCGGCATGCGGCGGCGCAGGGCCGTAGTGAAGCCTACGTGGCCTGGCACTGGGAGCACCGCGCGGACCACGCGTCGCTGGGTCGGGAGTTGGCGCTCCATGGCCGGCTCCTCACCCGTCGACTGAGACGCCGCGCCGGTTGCCCTGCCCCGGAGTGGGAATTGGACCTGCTGACCGGAATCGCGTTCGAGCGACAATGGCGCCGCGAACGGAGGCGCCGACGCGCCTACGCGTGCCGCGGACTTGTGAAGCTCGCCTGAAGGCATGTCCCGCGCACCGCGCATCCTCTACCTCTCTCCGTGCTGGCCGCATGCGCGGACGCATGGCGGGCAGCTCCGCGCCCTGCACATCGGGCGTGCGCTCCAACAGGCGGGTGACGTCACGCTTGTGACGGTCGCGGCTGACCCGCCCGACGCGGAGACCTTGCAACGGACGCGCGAGGAGTTCGCCTGGCGCGGAGATATTCCCGCGATCGCCCTTCCAACCGCATCGCTGCCGCGCCGGATCGCCCGGGCCGTTGATCCGCGGATACCCCACGCCCACGGTCTCGTCGCCGCGTCCGAAGCGGCACGCCTCCTCGGGCCGCTGGTCGCGGACTCGGACCTCGTGTGGTTCGGCCGTCTGCGCAGCGCGAGCGTGTTCGACCGCTGGAAGTGGCCGGGCTCAGTGGTGGACATCGACGACCTGCCCAGCACGCAGGCGGAGGCCGAGGCACTGGCCGCGCCGGGACCGGGCCGCATGATCTCAGCGATCCTCCGCCGCTGGGTTGCTCGCCGCCGGGAACGTCTCCTGCCGGAACGATTCACCGTCCTTGCGGTGACGAGCGAACACGATCGCAGCGAACTTCCGGCCGGGGCCGCGGTGCACGTCATCCCCAATGGATTTGAGCGTCCGACCTTGGAGCCGCATCGACGCCCCGCGGTGCCGCCCAGGATCGGCTTCATCGGGCTGCTCGAGCACGAACCCAACCGCGAGGGACTCGCATGGTTTTGCGAACGTTGCTGGCCGGTGCTGCGAGCCCGTCTTCCCGGAGCCCGCCTGAGGATCGTTGGCGCAGGCAGCGACGGTCCACTCCGGCCAGACGCACCCGATGTCGACGGCTTGGGGTGGATCGCGAACCCCGCCGCCGAGATGGCGACATGGAGTTCGCTTGTGGTGCCGATCCGCACCGGCGGCGGTACCCGCCTCAAGATCCTCGATGGTTTCAGCCGGATGTGTCCGGTCGTCTCAACCACGTTCGGCGCCCGGGGCCATGACGTCACGCACGGCCACGAACTGCTCTTGGCCGACACCTCGGACGAGTTCGCCCGCGCCTGCGTGCAGATCGCGCTCGATCCCGTCGGCGCCACGGCGATGGCGGACCGCGCATGGCGGCGCTTCCTCTGCGAATGGACGTGGGATGCCGTCGCCCCGCGCGTCTGGGTCGCCGTTGAGGACTGCCTACGGCGCTCCGGGGGGACCTCCCTCCCTCGGGCCCAGGCCTGACGCATTCCAGGCACCTTCCCTTCACCACCATGCCAGAACTCATCGCTCCTCCACGCCCTGCCACTTCACTATCCATGAACGCGGATACCGTTCCGTCGACCCAGTCGGCCCGCGATCCCGCGGCCGATTCCGCCGTCACGACGGTCTGCATCGTCGGCCTCGGCTACGTCGGACTACCGCTGTCACTGCAGTTCGCCGCCAGCGGGCTGCGGGTCATCGGGCTCGACGCCGACCCTGCCAAGGTCGAGGCGCTGAACCACGGCCGCAGCTACATCCGGCACATTCCCGCCGCGACCATCCAGTCGGCCGTGGCCGCGCGCCGCTTCCTCGCGTCCGGCGAATGGGCGCGCGTCTCCGAGGCGTCGGCGGTGGTGATCTGCGTCCCGACCCCGCTGAACCGCAACCGGGAGCCGGACCTTTCATGCGTGCTGGACACCGGTCGGGCGATCGCGCCGCACCTGCGCCCCGGGGCGCTCGTCGTGCTCGAGTCCACCAGCTACCCGGGCACGACCGACGAGAGCCTCCGGGCAGTGCTCGAAGAAGGCTCCGGCCGTGTGGCGGGGCGGGACTTTCACCTCGCGTTCTCCCCCGAGCGCGAGGACCCGGGCAATCCGGCGGGTGGTGTCGCCGCCATACCCAAGGTGGTCGGAGGCTACACCCCGGCCTGTCTCGAACGCGCGATGGCCCTCTACGGACGCGCGATCCAAACCCTGGTGCCTGTCTCCTCCTGCCGCGTGGCCGAAGCAGCCAAGCTCCTGGAAAACACGTTCCGCAGCGTGAACATCGCCCTCGTGAACGAGCTCAAGCTCGTGTTCGGCGCGATGGGCATCGACATCTGGGAGGTGATCGCGGCCGCGCGCACGAAGCCGTTTGGCTTCATGCCGTTCTACCCCGGCCCCGGACTCGGCGGTCATTGCATCCCGATCGACCCGTTCTATCTCACGTGGAAGGCGCGTGAATACGGCCGGCACACCCGGTTCATCGAGCTCGCCGGGGAGATCAACACCGCGATGCCCGAACACGTGCTCACCCGCGTGGCTGAGGCGCTCAATCAACGCCGCCGGTCCCTCAACGGCAGCCGCATCATCGTGATCGGCCTGGCCTACAAGCCGGACGTCGACGACGAGCGCGAGTCACCCAGCTACGTGCTGATGGAGGGGCTGCGCCGCCAGGGAGCCGAGGTTGGCTACCACGACCCGCACATCCCGGTGATCAAGCCGACGCGCGAACATTCGAACTGGGCCGGCACCCGCTCGCTGCCTTGGACGCGCGAGGTGCTTTCCCGTTGCGACGCCGCGATCATTGCGACCGCCCACGCGGCCGTGAACTACCGCGAGCTGGCGGACTGGGTCCCGTGCATCATCGACACCCGCAACGCCCTCGCGGGCATTCCCGTGAGGCCGGGACAGGTCTGGAAGGCCTGAAGCATGCCACGCCGACCCACTTATTCGCGCGGCCCGGCAATGCTCGCGCTCCTGCTTTCGGCGCTCCCGGCCACGGGCCTCGCGCAGGTCACACCCTTCCTGCGACCGACCGAGCCGGCCGGAAGCTCGGTTGTCTTCCGGCCTTCAGCCGAGTCGGAGGCCGCCAGGGCCAGGTTTCCGCTGCGCCCGGGCGCAGGTCCAGTCGCGCTTCATCCCCACGCCGTCGTGCGTGTCCTCCGCGGTGAGGGATTCGCCCTCGGAGCGCTGCCGGAGCAGGAGACCTCCATCCAGACCGTCGAGCCTGGGCTCCTGGCCCGGATTGGTCGGCGCTGGCGGGCCGACACCACGGCCACTTGGACGCGATATTCCAACCCTGCGTTCACCGACACCTCCGACTCCGCGTTAACGCTTTCCGGCGACCATGCGGCGGGCTTCTGGAGGCTCCAGGAACAGGCCCGCTTCGAATCCTCCACCAGCCTGTTGATGGAAACCGCGGCCCAGACTCGGACCCGGCGCGGCGGAGGCGGACTCTCGCTGGAACGCGACCTCGGTTTGGGCCGCCTGCTTGAGGCCGGGTTGGAGCATTCCCGCACGCGCGTCGTCGCCGTCGGCTCCGCGAGCTTCCCCGTCGCGCCTCCGTGGAATGAGACGAATGCCCGCCTCCGCTTCACCCGCCGGTTGGCGAACGATCTCAACGCTACGTTGCAATTAGCCGCGGGACGAATGGGCAGCTCCTCGGCCGACTCACGCCAGACGCGCCCCGGCCTGGGAATCCGCTGGCAGGTCGCCGAGCGCTTCCAGGCCGGCGCCGAGATCTCGCGTGAAACGAGGGAGTTCGAGGGCAGCCCGCGCCGCGTCCTGCGGAGTGATCTTGGTGCGGTCCGTTGCGAATATGCTCCGGTGGCCACGACACGCCTCACGCTTGAGGCGGCGCGGTCCGTCTCCCCCTCGTTCACCGCCGGCGAGGTGAATCGCGAGGGCCTCGTCCGCGCGGGCCTGCGGCAGCGCCTGCTGAGTCGGCTGCAGTTCGACTCTGCCTGGGTCCGGCGGCACCAGGATTACCTTTCGACCGCCGCTGCGGGCGGCCTCGCCCGTCGTGATCGTTCCCGCACGCTCGACCTCGCCCTGTCGTGCGCGCTCCTGCGCCGACTCAACTTCACGGTCCTCCACCGGGCGACGCGAAACACCTCCTCGCTCGCCGGGTATGGATTCCGCAGCCGGCAGTACGGGGCCGAGCTGTCCGCCCGATTCTGAAATGCATCCCCGGGACCGGATCACCGCCGCGGCCGGAGCGGCCGTGACCTTGCCTTTTCTTCCGTCCCTGGCGGAGGCCCTTCGGCTGACGCACGCCAACGGACTCCAGACCTATACTCCCGCGGTTCCCCTCGTCGCCGGATACCTCGCCTGGCAGGCGCGGTCCACTCCGGTGGAACATCCGCCGGCCAGGGCGCCGTTCTGGTGTGCAATCGCCGCACTCACCTTAGGAGGGGTGGCGATTGCCCTCGCGCCGTTCGCGGTCGAGCCGGCGGCGGCGGCCGCCCTCCGGGTACTCGGGTGGATTGCTTTGCTCGCCGGCGCGTTCGCGGCGCTCCCGGGCGGCGCCGGGATCTACCGGTGGCGCCTGCCCCTGATCGTCCTGACCTTCCTCGCGCCGCTCCCGCAGGCGGCGATCGCCGCATGCGAGGAGGTACTCCAGTACGCCTCCGCCGAGACCGCGCGGGCGTTATTTGAACTGCACGGCACGCCGGTCCACCTCGCCGGACTCACCCTCAACCTGCCTGGGATCAGCCTCTGGGTTGCGCCCGAGTGCAGCGGACTTCGCTCCAGCCTTTTTCTGCTCCTGCTCACCATCGTGGCTGCGGGCACGCTGCTGCGCTCCACGCCAACCCGGCTGATCCTCGTCGCGGCGGTCCTGCCCATCGCAATCGCCCGCAACGGACTCCGGATCTTCGTCATCGGCGCGATGTGCGCGCGGCAGGGCCCGGCCGCGTTGGAGTCCCCCCTGCACCGGCAGGGCGGTCCGGTCTTCTTCGTCCTGTCGCTCATCCCTTGGGCGCTCCTCCTCGCCGTCCTCTATCGGCGCGAAGCCTCCGCCCGGAGCGCATCAGCCCCCCTCTCCCAGCCATGAATCATACCCGAAACTTCACCGCCATTTTCGCGGGCATCGTCCTGATCGGTGCTTGCTGTTCAGCGGGATGCTCCCGCGCCGAACGTACCGCGCGTCTCACGGAGCGGATCGATCGGAGTATCGCTGCCGGGGATCTCGCGGCCGCGGAGATCGAGTGTCGGAATCTCCTCCAACTTGATGCCAACAACGCCGGCGCCCTCCGCCGGCTCGGATTCATCTACTGGGACCAGGGACGAGAGCTCCGCGCCGCCCAACTGCTCCGTGCCGCGAACGAGCTGGAACCGGATGACCCCGGTACAAAGGTCCGCCTTTCACGCTTCCTGCTTGCGTGCGGTGACGCCCGGGCCGCCACCGATGAGGCGACGGCGGCGCTCCGCCTCAACCCGGCAGATGCCGACGCGCCGCTGATCCTCGCAGCGGCGACCGCTCCGGATCCCGACTCCCAGCGGCGGACGCGGGACCTCCTCCATGGCCTGCCTTCCTCGTCCTCCGCTCCGGTGCTGGTCGCGTTGGGTATCCTTGACCTACGAGCCGGACGCACGGCGGCCGCCGAGGCGGCCTTTCATCACGCACTGCGGACTGATCCAGGATTCGCATCCGCCCATCACGCCGTGGGCATGTTGCGTTGGGGCAAAGGGGACCTGGCGGGAGCCGCGGACTCTTTCCGGTCGGCGGCCGAAGTCGCTTCGCCCCGATCCACTCACCCTCTCACGCTGGCGCGCTTTCTTGCCCAGACCGGGAAGGCGGAGGAAGCCGAACGCGTCCTGGCGGAATCCACACGGCAAACTCCCGACCATCTGCCGTCTTGGATCCAGCGCGCGGAACTCGCTGCGTCACGGAGGGATTTTTCGTCGGCCGAAGCACATCTGCGCGAGGCGCTGCGCCGCGACCCCGGGCATCCCGCTGCGTTGGCCGCGAGTGCCCGGATCAGCCTCTCGCGCGGAGATCCGAAATCGGCGGTAACCGCGCTGGAACGCCTCAGAACCCTGCACCCCATGCTGCCTCAGGCGGGCTACGAGCTCGCCCTCGCGTACACGGCGGCAGGAGATCCGCTTCGGGCCGAAAAGCTGCTCGAGGAAATCGCGAAGACGGCACCGGCCCTGCGCGAGGCGGTGCTGGCTCGGGCGGAGCTGAGCCTTCGTCGTGGCGACCACGCGGGCGCGGCCGCGATCCTGGAGCCGCTCGTGCGGGAACATCCGGACCTTCCCGCCGCCCGTGCCCTGCTCGCCGCCGCGCGCTGGGGCGAAGGCCGGCACGATGAGGCGATCGCGCTGTGCCTCGAACTTGAGCGGGCCCTGCCGACCGATCCGCAGGCGCCGTATTGGCGAGGTATCATCCTCGCCGCCCAGGGCCGCGCTGAGGAGGCCCGCCGCTCCCTGGAGCGGGCGCGGGAACTGGCACCGGAGAACTTCGCGATCCTCGAGCGCCTCGTCGAGGTGGAGGTGACGGCCGGCCAGATAGGCACGGCGATTGAACGCCTGGAGGCTGAGATGAACAGTCGTTCACCGAGGCTCGAGACGGCCCTTCTGCTCGCTCGCATACGATCCATTTCGGGCAACTCGGAGGAAGCGGAACGCATTCTCGTAGCCGCCATCGGTCGCCACGAAGGCTCACCTGTCGCGCACTACGCGCTCGCCCTCCTGCGTCACACGAGCGGCCGCGATGCGCTAGCCCTGACCTCCGCCCGCCGCGCGCTCGACTTGCAGCCCCGCTCGGCCGCCGCGGCGCTGCTTGTCGCGAAACTGCTGGAGCGCCAGGGCGACACCGAGGCCGCCCGAGCCGCGTACGAGACGGTACTCACCTTGAAGCCGGACGACCCCGGCGTGCTCACCGCACTTGCCTCCATGCTGCTCCGGGCTCCGTCCGACCCCGTTCGCGCCCGGGCGCTCGCGGAGCGTGCCCACGCTCTGCGGCCGGAGGATCCGGCGATCGCGGGTGCGCTAGGGTCGGTTCTGCGAGCCGCCGGCGAGGAAGTCCGAGCCTTGCCGCTGCTCCGCGCCGCCGCGCAGGCACTGCCCGCCAATGGCCGCCTCCAGCTTGAACTTGCACTCACGCTCCTAGCCACCGGTGACGACGAAGGCGCCAGGGCCGGATTCCGCCGCGTGCTGGATACGCTGCCTCCCGGAACCGAGGTGCAAACAGCGCGCGAGGCAATCGCGGTCCTTGAACTTCCTGTGGATACCCCGCCTTACGACGTCTTGCCGATGCTTAGCCGCCGCATCGCGGCTGGGCACGGTGATCCCGCCACGCGTCTCCGCCTGGCCTCGATCCTCGCGCAGCAGGGTAAGTTGGATGACGCGCTCCGGCATCTGGAATTGACGCTCGCCTCGGTTCCCTCCCACGCCGGATCTGCACTTCTCGCCGCCCGGATCCTCGCAGACGCAGGACGCCCCGCTGACGCGATCGCGCGGCTGAAATCGGCCCGAGCCGGCGCTCCGGGTGACGACCGGCTGAACCGTTCGCTCGGCCGACTCATACTCGACGAAACTTCGGACCATCCTTGGGCCCTTGGACTGCTGGAAGAGGCGGCCAGGAGTGGTCCCAGGGATGCCGCAGGTGCCTTCGACCTTGCGCGGGCCTTGTACGCGAATGGGCGCATCGCCGATAGCCTGCAACGCTTGGAGGCGGTGCCGGCTGCCGAGCTGCCCGCCGTCCGGGCCTCCGAATTCGCCGCCTTTCAGGCCGCGGCACGGGCTGCGGAAGACATAAGTGCAGGCACGTCGAAAGGCACCGCCGGCCCACCGCACTCGGATCCCGGGGCCCAAGCCACCATCGCCGCACGTTGGTTCCACCTGCGCGCGGCCCTCGCACGAGGAGATGAGCCGGAAGCGCTGCGCATTGCCGGAGAACTTGCGCAGGCCTGGCCGCACTTCACACCGGGACTGCGCGAGGCGCTGAGGCTGCACGTCGCGCTGCCCACGCCTCCGGCGTTTCTGAAGGATCCCGCCCTCCGGCTCGCCACGGACCCTTCCACGGATCCCGCCACTCGACGCAACGCCGGCCTGATCCTCTGCCGTCTGGACGAGCATGCCCGCGGCGCCGCGGTGCTGGAGGGCGCGCTGGCGGTCGGCGGAGCCGACCCCGAGGGGTTGCTCGAATTGGGTCGCGCCTGCCTTGCGCTCGGGCGGGACGGGCAAGGCCGGGAGTTCCTGCGCCGAGCGCTCGCAGCGGACCCTTCCCCAACCCTCGCGGCCGCGGCCCGCGCTGCCTTGGGGTCCGACAACTGAACCATGACCTCGATCGCGCCATTCCTCCTACTTGGGGGCGCCCTTGCGGTTCACGCGAGCGTCGTAGCGTTCCGGACTCGCGAAGGTTCAGCCCGCGGGGCCCTCGCCGCTGCTCTGGCGAGCACCGCCCTCGAACTTTTCGCCGCAGCCGCGATAAGCCTCCGCGGTGCGGAGACGCCACTCGTCTGGCATACCCTCCGACAGGTGACATTCGCGGCGGGGGCCGGCGCGTGGCTCTGGTTTGCCGCAACATACGCTCGGGGTGATCGTCCTTCCGGCTTCCGGCGGACGCTTCACCTGCGGATGGGAATGTCTCTCCCTCTCCTCTGCGCCGTCGCCGCACCCGGCCCGCTGCTCTGGGAGGCAGCAGAGGGTTCGCCGCCAGCCCTCGGCACCGCGGGGTTCTGGCTCAACGGAGCCGGCCTCGTGGCCGCGATCGTGTCCCTGCTGCAGTTGGAGCGCACGTTCGCGGCTTCGGTCGGCATGATCCGCTGGCGCTTGAAGTTTATGGTCTTCGGTGCCGGAGCCCTCATCGCCGCACGACTTTTCACGGGGAGTCAGCTCCTCATCACGCGGCGGCTGGATCCGACTCTGGACGGCCTTACCGCTGGCAGCGTCCTGATCGGTGTATTCCTCATTCTGCGCGCGCTGCGGCGAAGCCGTGGATCCACTCCCTCGGTGTACCCCTCGCAAGCGGTGCTGCGCGGCTCCGTGACGCTCCTCCTGGCGGGGATCTACCTGCTGCTCCTGGGGGTCGCGGCCTCTACCCTCTTGCGGATCGCGGGGCCAGCCGCCTTCGCACCGGTGGCGTTCGCGACTCTGGCCGGACTGCTCGGGCTCGCGGTGGCGGCACACTCCGAGCAGGCGCGATGGCGCCTCAAACGGGTCCTCAGCCGCCACTTCCGACGACCACTGCATGACGCCCGCACCCTGTGGCTGCGTCTCACGGCGGCGACATCGCGCTGTCCGGACCCCGCGTCGCTCGGTCGCGCCGTCGCCACCTTGGTTGCCGGCGAGTTCCATGCGCTGTCCGTCGCCGTCTGGCTCGTGGAGCCTCGACGGGAAACCCTGGATCAGGTGGCCTCCACCGCCGGTCCCGTCGAGACGGGCACCGGAGCCTCGCCCGCGGGGATTCCGGTCGAGCCTATTGCCACTCACTTCCGCGCTCATCCCGTCGCGGTCGAACTCGAAAAATCGGAGGACCGATGGGCCGCGGACCTGCGGGCCGCCAACCCGGCGGTATTCGACCGGGTGCCGCACCGCGCGGCCGTCCCGTTGGTTGATCACGGGGAATTCCTCGGCGTGCTGGTGATCGGCGATCGCGTCGACGGCTCTCCTTTCATGCCTGGCGACCTCGAGATGCTCGAGTGCGTGGGCACCCAGGTTGCCGCAAACCTGCAAGGGCTGCGGCTCTCGCAGAGCCTCGGTGAGGCGAGGCAACTCGAGGCGTTCCAGGGCATGGCGGCATTCTTCATCCATGACCTGAAGAACGCCTCCTTCCTGCTCTCGCTGATGCTGCAGAACCTCACTGAGCACTTCGACAAACCTGCTTTTCGCGCCGACGCGCTCCGCTCGGTCTCCCAGGCATGCGGTCATCTCAATGACCTCGTCCGACGTCTCGGAGGCCTACGGGAGGGCCTGCGGCTCGAGCCTGGCGAGACGGATTTGAACGAGGTGGTTTCGACCGCGCTCCGCGAGGTTCCCCGACCGGGGGCCGTCGCGCTCGAGGCTGAGCTGGGACCGCTGCCGACCATCCGGGCCGACCGGATCCAGCTACGGAAGGTGGTAACCAATCTGCTGCTCAACGCCACCGAAGCCGTCGCGGGCGAGGGGCGCATCCGGGTCGCCACTGGCTCCGAGGATGGCTGGGCCGTGCTGACCGTTCGGGACACCGGTTGCGGCATGTCCGAGCGCTTCGTCAGCGACTCCCTCTTCCGACCCTTCCGGACCACCAAGCCGTCCGGTCTGGGGATCGGGATGTTCCAGAGCCGATCGATCGTCGAGGCGCATGGCGGGAAAATCACCGTCAGCAGCCGTCCCGGTGAAGGCACGGTGTTCCGCGTCTTCCTGCGGGCCAACGCGCCGGTCTCCGCTTCCTGAAGCCGCTTCCCGAGCAAACCATGGAAGTTCCCGTTAAGCCCGCCGTGCTGATCGTCGACGACGACGAGGCGTTGCGCACGCAGCTGCGCTGGAGCCTGGCGGAGGACTACGAGATCAGCCTCGCCTCGGACCGGGCCTCAGCCGTCGCCGCGCTCGGAGCTGCGGCTCCGAGCGCCGTACTGCTTGATCTGGGATTACCGCCGGACCCCGCGTCACCCACGGAAGGTCTGGCGATCTTGGAAGAGATCCTGAGACGCGACCCAGCTACGCGGGTGATCGTGCTGAGCGGCCAAGGCAGCCCTGATCCTGCGCCACGTTCCGTCGGAGCGGGGGCCTGGGACTTCCTCGCGAAGCCCGTCGACTCCGCGGAACTCAGGATTCTCCTCCGGGGGGCTTGTCGCGGCGCGCGCTGGGAGCGGGAACATCGCGGCAACGCCGCCCGTAAGGAAGGGACGTGTCCGGTGATAAGCCCCGAAGGCGGCCCGCGCATGCAGTCGGTGGCGGCGACCATCCGCAAAGTCGCAGGGTCGGATGCGCCGGTGCTCATCGTGGGCGAAAGCGGTACCGGCAAGGAGATGACGGCGCGTTCCATCCATGATCTCGGGGCGCGAAGTTCGGGACCGTTCGTCGCGATCAATTGCAGCGCTATCCCGGAGACCCTGATCGAGAGCGAACTGTTCGGTCACGAACGCGGATCGTTCACCGGGGCGCATCAGCAACGTCGCGGACGGGTGGAGTCGGCCGAAGGCGGGACCCTGTTTCTCGATGAAATCGGTGAGGTTCCCCTGCCGGTCCAAGTGAAGCTGTTGAGGTTCCTGCAGGAGCAGACGATCCAGCGCGTGGGAGGACGGGCTGAGATCGCGGTCAACACCCGCGTGATCGCCGCGACCAACGCAGACCTGCAGCGGGGCATGCGGGAGGGAACCTTTCGGGAGGATTTTTTCTATCGGCTGGCTGTCGTGCGGATCGCGCTGCCCCCGCTCCGGGAGCGTGGGGCGGATTCGGTGGCCCTCGCCCGGGTGTTTCTCACGCGCTTCTCCGAGGAGCAGGGCCGGCGTGGGCTTCGTTTCGCTGAGGAGACCGAGGAGGCCATTCGACGGCACGCTTGGCCGGGAAACGTGCGCGAGCTGCAAAATCGCGTTCGCCGGGCCGTGATCATGTCGGAATCCCGCCGGATTGAGGCGGCCGACCTGGAGCTGGCGGCACCGGTACCCGCTCCCGCGGCATCGCTGCGGGAGGCACGCGACACGCTGGAGCGCGATATGATCCGCCGCTGTCTGGAGAAACACGCCGGGAAGATCGCTCCCGCCGCATTGGAACTCGGGATCAGCCGGCCAGCCCTTTACGAACGCCTCGAGCGGCTCGGACTCCCCCGCTCAGGCTGAGAGCTGCCACCGGCGAGCGCACGCCGCCGCCGGGGACAGGTTATCGCAAGACGGGGACAGGCTATGAAACCGCCCGGCTCCGGCTCGGGAATAACCGCCCTGCCGGTCGGGGAATCCTCCGTACGGACAGGCTATTCCCGCCTCCAATCCGATGGCCGCTCATAACCTGTCCCTCTCCCCGTTCGGGCAACCTGTCCCTTAAGCTGCGGCTAATCATGGTCATTAGCACGCTCCGCATCCGCATTTACGTTTCCCTTCCGGGAAATTCCAGTCTCCGCCCCAGGCTTTTCCCGATGGCCAAAAGTCCGATCTCACTCTCAGGCCTAGCCTTAGGAATCTTGGAGGGAAAGTCGTCCCGCCCGTAAGTATTTCCGCCCATTGCCCGCTTTTCCGCTCCGGCGGAACACGCGGGCATGAATGCGAAACACCACACCTATGCCACTCGGCTCCACACGCTACGGGCGCTGCGCCTGCTTCCGCTCCTAGCGTTCTGCGCGGCGCGCCTCAGCGCGGCCTCCTACTGGATCGACTACGCGGCCGGCAGCAACTCCGCCGCCGGCACGTCCGCTTCCACGGCGTGGCGCCACTGCCCCGGCGACCCGGCCGCAACCGGTAATCCCGCCGCCGCCTCCCTAGTCCCGGGTGACACGGTGATCTTCAAGGGTGGTGTCAGCTACGTCCTGACCGGCGCCACCGGAATCAGCCTGCGTTGGAACGGCCTGAGCGGCCAGCCGATCACCTACGACGGCAACAGCGCCGGGACCTGGGGCAGCGGCCCGGCCGTGGTCACGGACCAGTTCGGTTCCGCAGGCCTCACCGCCCTCGCCGCACCCGCGGGAAACGTCGCCTCGGCCCTCGTGATCCGCGGCTTCAGCTTCCTCGGGATCGGAGGATCCAGCACATTGCCGGCTGATGCCGGGATGCCCTCCCCGGCGCGTTACGGCGGAGGGATCGCCTTCCCAGGGGGCGCCGCCGGAGTCACCATCGAAAATTGCAGCTTCCGCCTGCTCGGCTACTCGTTCAACCAGCGTCCCATGGCGGCCACATCCCTAGCCGGCACCGGGATCCGCCTCGGCGCGGCGAGTGGAGTCTCCATCCTGCGCTGCGACTTCTCGCGCCTCACGACGGGAATCGAATTCGCCCAAGACTCCGCCGTCTCCGCGGTCTCTGTCTCCGAGTGCAGCTTCCACGACGCCGTCGTTCGTCCGTTCAACCTCTCCTCCGCGCAGGCCGCCGGTACGCAGGTCTGGTCATGCACCGAGAGCGACAACGCCCAATTCGAGCCGTCCGCCTGGACGGGCTACGGCGACAGTCCTCGCGTCCAACGTGAGACCGCCGCGGCCGGTTCATCGTTCCAGCTTTCGGCCTCCTCCCTCTCCCTGCCGGGCGCCTCGTATCAGTGGTACAAGGACGGCACTCCCCTGAATGGCGCCTCCTCCTCCACGCTGCTCATCCCTGCCCTTTCCGCATCCGATACGGGCGGCTACGCCGTGCTCGCGGCCAACTCCGCCGGAACCGGTCTCAGTAATCATGTGGTGCTGTCGGTCACCGCCGCGCCTCCACCATCCGGTGAAAGCGCTCCGACCTTCGTAGCTCAACCCGCCAATCAGACCGCTCCGGCCGGGGCCTCGGTCACATTCAATGTCACCGTGACGGGTGCCCCCAGCCCCGCCATCACGTGGTACCGCAACGGCCTGACCTTCACCGGGTGGACAGGCGCTTCGCTGTCGTTGACGGGCATTTCCAGCAATGACGCCGGCTCCTACTGGGCCGTCGCTACCAACTCGGCCGGGAGCGCGACCAGCACCACCGCGACACTGGCGATCGGCTCGTCCGCCCCCACCGCCATCGCGCCCGCATTCACCCTGCAGCCGCAGGGCGTGACCGCCGCTGCCAAGTCCACCGTGACGTTCACTGCCGCCGCGAGCGGATCGCCGTCGCCGACGTACCAGTGGCGCAAGGACGGCGCCGCCCTCTCGGGCGCCACCGCCGCGAAGCTCACGCTCACCAGCATCAACAAGGGTAGCGCCGGCACCTATTCGGTTGTCGCTGCCAACGTTGCCGGCTCCGTCGTGAGCGCGCCCGCCGTCCTGACCGTCACCAACGCCAGGGCCGCCGCTAACGCCGACGAGGCCGTGGTGGCGTCCGCGGAAACAATCGACGCCTCGGATCTACCCGCGACCGCCGCTTCGGCGACAACTTCCGCCGCGCGATTGGTGAATGTCTCGGTCTGCGTGTTTCTCCCCGCCGGCCGAGAAGGACCCGCCCTCGGTTTCGTGGTCGAAGGTTCCGGCCCTCGCCGCATCCTGGTGCGCGCGATCGGACCGTCGCTCACGATGTTCGGGGTGAGTGATCCGCTCGCCGATCCCCGCATAGAGGTTCGGCGCGAAGGCTCGCGGGTCGACGGCAACGATAACTGGTCCGGCAGCAACGAGCTAAGCACCGCGTTCGGTGAGGCCGGAGCCTTCCCGCTTTCCGAGCCCAACAGTCGTGATGCCGCGCTCGTGCTTCTCGCCCAACCTGGGGCTTACACCGTGAGCTGCTCCGACGCCACCAGGGGCGCCGGCACGGTCCTGGTCGAGGTTTACGAGCTTCCTTAAAGTTCACACCGGGCGGGACGTCCTCTCGGCGTCCCGCCCGTAGTCTCTTACCCTACCCCGCTCCGCGGCTTTGCCGCCGGAGAAGCGAATCCTTCGCGCCTTTCCGCACACGCGTAAGCATCGGCTTCCGCGGTCGCCCGTGGTGACAGGCAGCCCCCGTGCACCGCGCCCACCCGTGAGGAGGCCCTGCTGCAAACGCACCGTCTTCTTTCGCATCCCGTCCGGACGATCGCGGCTTCGGCGCGACCGGCGGCACCTGCCCCTTTTGATCAAACCATGAAAAACGAAGTACCCGCCGCCATCCGCTCGACCCGCTGTTCTGCCCGAATGCAGCGTTTGTTTGCTCTCGTGTTCCTCCTGCCTCTCGCCGCGTGTCAAACGCCTCCGCCGCCGACGCCTCCGACCAACGCGGCGCACCCGCCCGCCGACCAGGTCCTGCGTGCGGGAGATGTCATCCGTGTGGCCTTTCCGCGTTCGCCCGGCCTAGACCTCACGCAGCAGATCCGGCGCGACGGACGCATCAACCTCTACCTCATTGGTGAGGTCATGGCAGCAGGAATCACCCCGGCCGAACTCGAGACCAAACTGGCCGCCGGTTATGCAAACGAAGTGGTCTCTCGCGAACTGCGGGTGACCGTCGTCTCCTCGGCTTTCGCGGTGTTCGTCACCGGCGCCGTCCTGCGGCCCGGCAAGTTGAGCGCCGAGCGAACCCTCACCGCGTTCGACGCCATCATGGAGGCGGGGGGCTTTGACCTGACGCGGGCCGACACGCGTGCAGTGCGCATCATCCGGAGCCAGGAAGGCCGAGCCGTCACCTACACCTTCGACGCCCGGGCCGTGCTCGAGGGCCGGGCCGGCCCCGCGTTCCACCTCCAGGCCTACGACACCATCTTCGTTCCGGAGCGCTTCTCCTGGTTCTGACCTTCCGCGGAGCGATTCGGACTGAAACCCGACGCCCTCTTCGCACACGCAAGGCGCTCGGCATCAGATCAAAGCGCCACGCAGCGGGCAACGGGGCCCCGACGCGCGTCGGAAATCGTTACACTTTTCCGCGGTTTCGGAGCGGATCATGCCTGGAGCCGATCATGTAGCATGTAGGTGGATACTTTCAGACTCCCAACGCGCTGCCGAAGAGGCGGTTGCGAATGCGCCGGCCGCGTTGGCACGCGCCCTGCCAAAGAGGGGGCTCGGTCAGTGAACCAAACCAAAAAACAAACAATGAAAACGATTCGTCTCCTGCGGCAGGCCTCCACGGCCGGCCTTGTCTTGTCCATCCTCCCGGTGATCTCCACCGGCGCCGAACTCGATCTCCGCACCGCGGGCTCGTCCGGTACGATCAACGGTGCGTTCTTCACGACGTCCGACCCGCGTTCCACGGGCTCCGGGGTGATCGACTCGTTCGTGCGCCTCGCGGCGAACGGCTACGAGGAAGGCTACAACGCGAGCGCTCGACCGGTCATGCCCGACGTCAACACCTCGCCCGTCTTCACCCGTGACCTCCAAATCTCCAGCTTGCCGGTCGTCGTCGATCCCATGGGAGCCGCTCCAGGGAGCTACTACGAGTTCCTCCTCGATATTAACCAAAACTCCTCCAACCCGTACCTGACGCTGTATTCACTGCGCTTCTACACCAACCCGACCGCACTGACCATGGCAGCTACGCTCGCCGACCTCACCGGCGCGGCGGGCACATCGCTGCGCTGGAACCTCGACACCGGATCGGACAGCCGGATCCAGCTCAACTACGACCTGGGAACCGGGAGCGGCTCAGGAGACCTCTACGCCTATATCCCGTTGTCCGCCTTCGCAGGGGCGGATTCCAGCCACTACCTCTACCTGTACTCGGCTTTCGGCAGCGAACCTGCCGGAACGGGAACGTACTACGCCACCAACGACGGCTACGAGGAGTGGGCGATACGCGGCACCTCCACGCCGCCCCCTCCGTCCGTTCCGGACGGTGGCAACAGCCTCGTGCTCCTCGGGATCGGCTTGATCGGCGTTGAAGCCGCCCGCCGGCGTCTCCTCGGCGGATCCCTGCGTCCGTCCGGTCGCGCTCCCGCGACCCCGCCTGCCGCAGCATGACCGCCACCGGGCCCAGCCCGGTTTAAAGACGGCGCTCCCGTGCTCCTCCGTCGACGGAGCCACGGGGGCGCCGTCCCTCTTTCCGCCCTTCGCATGAACCGGCCGGATTCCAGCCCACGCGGCACCGCCTCTCCAGCTTCGGTGCCCGCGCGTGATAAGGCCAGAGCGCCGCGGGCCTTCAAGGGAGGCGGCGTACCTGAGGTCGCGCTGCTCGGCGGCGGATCGTGGCTCCGCGCCAACTTCGGTCCAGCGCTCGGAAGCCTTCACCGCCGCGGCGAACTGCGCGTGATCTCCGGGACCGAACTGCCGCCGGACGAGGCCGAATGGCTCGCGCGTGAGTTCCCCCGCGCGCGCGCCGTTACGAATCCCGAATTGATGGACGCCGGCCCGGATACGCTCGCCCTCGTGGCGAGCCCGCTACGGCACCGTCCGGCCCGCATCGCCGCCGCACTACGTCGGGGTTGGAATGTGCTTTCGGCCTGCCCGCCCGCCGTAGGTGCCGGCGAGCTGGCGCGCCTCTGCGCGCTGGCCGAACAGCATGAGGTCACGTTGGCGGTGGACCTGCCCCACCGACTTGAGTCCGGCAACCGCTGGTTGCGGGTCATCGCGGACGGCCGGGCGTTGGGAACGTGCATGGCATTCCGCGTTCGCGACGGCTCGCGCGCGACGGGCCCTGAGGAAGTTCCGCCTCCCGGGGGCTGGATCGATCCGGGAATCCGCGCCTTCGATCTGATCGCGGGATGGTTGGGTCCTCTCCAAGCGGTGTCAGCCGCCGACGACTCTTTGGGTGGCGCTGAAGCGGTGGCCCGGGCTGAGTTCACCTTCGATCGCAATCGCCGCGGAACGCTCTGTCTCGACCAGGACTGGATAAAGCCGACCGAGCATGAACTCGTTTGTCGCCGCGGCACCGCGCGCTGGGAGCCGGGAGAGCCAGGTTCGGCCAAGCTGGGTTTTCGAGATACGGAGATGGAGCTGAGCGGAACACTCGGACCGCCGAACTCCGATGAAAAGTCGAGCGACGCGCTTCGGCGCGAGCGCCAGCTTCGCCAATTGCTCGGAGCCCTCCTTAGGCGAGGGACCGCGCCCAACGACGCGTCCACGCTGTTACCTGCGCTCGAATTGGCCGACCAATGCCGGCGAATCCGGACCATGCTGGCCCTGCCGTGGCTCTCTCCGAACGAAACGGCGGTGGCGTCGTCGCACGGCACCCACCGAACCGCAGCCTGAACAAGGCACCTGCGCCACTGCTGATTACCTGCTCGGGGGCGCTTTCTGCCGCTTCGCGGCTAACTCTTTTCCACCCGTGGGCACTCGTTTCCCGCCATGAAGGTCGCGATCTTCACTCCCGCTGGCGCCGGCGGTGCTCGGCTGATCGAGAGCTTCCACCTTTCAAACGCGCCCGCGCCGGTGGCGCTCGCGGCGACCGCACACGATCTCGCCCGGGCCGGGCGCTTTCCGATCTCGCTGCGGGTCGTCGACCCGGGATCTCCCGATTCCCTGGCCGCGGCCTTCGCCGGCTGCTCGGCGGCGATCCTCGCGCCGGCGGAGCGCGATGACGCCGCAACCCTGCCTGCGACGGCTGCTGCGTTCGCCACGGCGGCGCGGCACGCCCACCTCCGCCGGATCGTCTTCGTCAGCGATATCGCAGCGCAAGGACCTGAGCCGCGAGGGGACAACCAGGGAGACTCACCGCCTCCGCGCCTCGCCCCGGGAACGCGTGCCGCTTCCTACGCCGCCGCTGAGTCCGCGTTCCTTTCCGCCTGCGGGCGCCATCACACTACGGCCTGCGTACTGCGCGCGGGCCGGATCTACGGCGCCCGCGCGGAGGGTTTCGCGAGGCTCGTCACGGAACTGACGGCCGGCGCAACCGACGGAGATACGGACGAAGCCCCTTTCAACGGACTTCACGTAGACAACCTTGTGGCAGCGGTCCGGGCGGCTCTGACCGCCCGCCTAGGCGACCAACACGTGTTTCCCGCGATCGATACGGGAGCAATCTCGATGCGAGACTGGCGAAAGGCGGTCGCCAAGGAACTCGCGCGCGGGCCGATGGTGCAGCCGACCGAAACCGCGGCGCGGCAAACGATCGCCGGCAAACCTCCCACCGCGGCGAGCTCCGAAATCCTTCCGGGGTATCGACCGGTGGTCGATATCGCCCAGGCGATCCGCCGCAGCTGCGCCTGGTGGCGTTTCGTCGAGCGATAAACGAACCCTTCGGCGGGCCGCCGGGCTCCCTTTTCCAGGGAAGGGCCAAGCCTCGCCATCCGGCCAACGCCACTCACCGAATCTGCTCCCTTTTCGGCCCGGGCCGTGCTTTCGCACTGGAATAGGCGCAGCTCAGTCGGTGGCCCCGACAGTCTCGTGCTGGCGCTTGTTCTCCTCAACCCAGCGCACGCAGAACTGCACGAGCTGCGGCGCGTGCCGCAGGTTGAGCTTCTCCTTGATGTGCGCGCGGTGGGCCTCGACGGTCTTCACGCTCACGTGGAGGTTTTCGGCGATCTCCCGCGTGGGGATGCCGTTGCCGATCTGGTCGACGATCTCGAGCTCTCGGTCGCTCAACGTCGCCACGGGTGAAACTCCGGCGCCGGCTCCGCCGTTCACCAGCTGCGTGAGCATCTGGCGGGAAACCTCGTCACTGACGTACATGCGGCCCTCGCGTGCCTGTCGGATGGCTTCCACGACCTTGGTGCCGGCGTCGTGCTTCATCACGTAGGCGCGGGCGCCCGCCTTCAGCGCTCGCAGGGCGTACACCGACTCGTGGTGCATCGAGAGCACCACCATCTGGATCCGCGGGCTCACGGCGCGGATTCGCTTGATGAGCTCCAGCCCGGAACTGCCGTTGAGCGAGATGTCGATCGTGACCACGTCGGGTTGAAGGCGGATGATCTCCTGGACCGCCGCCGAGGGGTCGTCGTTCTGGCCGCAGATCTCCAGATCGGCCTCCGCGGAAATGAGGGCGCTCAAGCCGCGCCGTACGAGGGGATGATCATCGATGATGTAGACTCGGGTCTTCATGGAAGGGGGACGGGGGCCCGGCCGTTGGCCGCGGCGACGAGCACCGGGTAGCTTAGCCGCACGGCCGCGCCGCGTGGGGGATGGTTTCCGAAGCGCACGGTGCCACCGAGCGCCTTGGCCCGGTATTCCATACCGTGCAGGCCGATGCCGGGCCGGGTTCCGGGAGCGTCCGCGGGAAACCCGCGGCCATCGTCCTCGAGCTCGAGCGCGACCTCACCGGCAGCGGCGGAGAGCGTCAGCCTCAGCCTGCGAGCACGGCCGTGGCGGACGGCGTTGCTCACCGCCTCCTGCACGATCCGGTAAACATGCAGGACCTGCTCTGGCGAGTGGGGCGGAAGCCGCCGGGGCAGCTCCAGTTCGACGCCAACCTGAAACCGCACGCGAGCGTGCTCCGCACAATCCTCCAAGGCGCGGCGGAGCCCGGTGTGGTCCAGTCCCGCGGGAAAGAGCCCACGCGCCAGCGTGCGAACCCGCTCCGTCACTGCCGCGATCTCGGCGTTGAGCGCCCTCACCTCGCCCGCCATGTCAGGATCGGAGCGGCCGGCCCGCTCGCCCACCCGGTGCAGCATGAACGCCAGACCCGCGAGCACCTGGCACAGGTCATCGTGCAATTCCTGGCCGATCCGGGTGCGCTCACGCTCGCCGGTCCGCAGGCACTCGCGTTCCAGGCGTTTCTGCTCCGGGATCGGAAGGAGTATGCCCTGCAGCCGGCGTTCCCCGCCGCGCCGGGAAAGCCGGTGCAGCACCCAATGCCGCACCCAGAGGAAATCGCCGCCGGCCAGCAGGAGCCGGTACTCGAGCGCCCGCCCCGTGCGCGCGGTCTCCTCGTCGCACAGGAGCCCCCGCACGCGTTCCCGGTCGGCGGGATGAATCACGTCCATCCACCGTCCTTCCGCCCCGGTGTCGGCCGGCCGGATACCAGGATCTAGCGTAGGACCGACTCCGAATTGAAGCGATGTCAGCCGCAGGCCTGGTTCTCGGGCCTCCCAGAGCATGAGCCCCGTCGCACCCATCACGCGCGCGAGCAGCGGCTCGTCGTGACCGTCCTCGGCCGCCCGCCGGGCGACCGGCTCTACCCGACCCGGGGTCGTGCCGGCGCCGATCATTGCCGCTCCTCCTTCGCCCTAGGGCAGGAGGACCGGAGCGTCGGGCATTCGGGCAACGGACGGTTGAGCGCGTATTTTCCGGACGCACCGAGCCGCTCCGCAGTAGTGGGAACCATGCCTCTTTGATAACATGAAGCCCGGAGGTCGAACATCGGTCGCCTGACGGATTCACGGTTCCCGAAGGAGCCCGCGCACAGGCTGCACCGCTTCATCCGAGGAAACGAAACAACCGACGGATCTGATCGAACTCGTGCGTGAAGGCCGCAGCCACGCGCTCATCGGCCGCGACCACCAGCAGATCGTGCGAGTGCACCGACGTGTTGTACCAGTTGAAGCTGCCATCCAGCACGATGCGGCCGTCGATGACGGCGTATTTCGCGTGCAGCGGGCAGTACGGAACGCGGTGGTCGACCTGCCCGTAGGCCAGCCCGACGTCGACCCCGGCCCGCCGCAGCCTCGCCACCGATGGCAGGAGTGGTCGCGCGACCTCCTCCTCCAGAGTGCGTTCGCGGCCAGGGTCGCCTTCATGCGCGATGTGCCCGTTCAGGATCACGCGGACGTCGACCCCACGGCGATGCGCATGGACCAGCGCGTCGACCACGCTCTCGCTGTGCTCTCCGCGCAGCTCTCCGAGCAGGAACAGGCAGAGGCGGATCGACGAGCGCGCGCGGACGATCTCGGCCAGGATCGCGTGGTGGGGGCGGTAAACGTTGCCGTTCAACAGCGAGTGGCGTCCAAACGTGTAGAGCAGGTTGAAGTGGCTGAACGGGTCGACCCCGTAGCCCTGGATCACGCCGCCCCGGATGCTCTGGAAGATGTTGTCGAGCAGCCGAGGCACGCCGTGGGTTCGGAATGTCATGCCGGACTCCCAATTTCCTCCCCAACGGTCGAAGACGATGTTGAACGAACCGTGCAGGCACTCGTCCTCGCCGAAGATGATGAACTTGGTGTGCATGTCCGGCGCCACCTCGATCGCGTCGTGCCGCGGCGTGCAGAAGACACCCGTCAGCTCGATGTCGGCCCGCTTCAGCCGCAGGTAGTTCGAGCTGTGGGTGAGCGTCATCTTCCGCCAGTCCACGACGCATTGCACGGTGACGCCGCAGTTTCTCGCCCACAGCAGATGCGTGACGAAGTCGGTGTCGTCGATGCAGTCCACGCACACCTTGATGAACTGCGGCCGGCCCGGATCCGCGAGGCGCCGGTCGATGACCCGATCGATCGCCTCGTGGATGAAACGCTTGGGGTGGAACGGATGCCCCGGGGATCCCTTGGTGAACTTGGGCGTAAGGTTCAGGCTGCCGAAGTCCTGGTTGTACCAGTCTACGTCCCGTTGCAGGAGGTCCGACTCCACCTCGTGCGTCCGGTAGGTATTAGGGCGGACGGGGTGCGCGCACGGCGTCCAGCGCTGCGGCGCTGCCTCCTCGAGGCGCGCCCCATCGGCCAACGCGTACTCATGCCGCGAGCAATGCGAGCGACCACGCAGGTGCGCGATCCAAGCGAAGGTCACGCCGGTGACCGGCCCCAATCCCGTCGGAAACGGATGCAGGAAAAAGTCACGAGTCACCCGGATGTGGCGGTTCCAGTCGCCCTGTTCCGGATCCGTGTCGACCAGGTAGGTCTCGGTGACGCCATCGTCCCTCCGCACGCGCAGCAGCACCTTCAGGTTGAGCTCGCTTCCCCAGTGCACCCGCAGGCGCAGGCGGGCCCAGCGCAGGTGGAAGGTTTCCCGCAGGTCATTGCGTCGCGGGAAGAAACTTCCCAGCTCCGCCTCCACGGGCACGACCAAGTCCTCGGCGATCTCCATGCCGTCGTGTTTCTCCGCCGGTCGGATCAGAGGGGTTCGAATTCCACGAGATATCCGGCGTGGTCGGAGACGCGCCCGTAATCCGCATCGGTGAAGACCTCCCGCGCCGCGACCGCTCGCAGGGAGGAACCTGCTCGCAGGAAGACATGATCAAGCCTTTGCGTGGCGGGGGTCGGCTCCCCGTTGCCCAGCGGTGGCGCCGCATCCCGCGGGCTGCTGCCCCCGGCCATCCTGAACTGATCCTCGTATCCGCCGTCACGTATCACCAAGCCGTAACCCTCCGATCCGGGCGCGACGTTGAAGTCCCCGCACAGGAGGGTCGCCGCGGTGTCCGGCCGCCTTACCTCGTCGGCCCAGCGGCTGAGCTGCGAGAACTGGTCCCGGAATCCGCCGCTCCACCAACTGAGATGCGTCGAGAAGACGTCGACCTGGCCCATGTACGGTACGTCGACGGTCCCCATGACCACCTTGCGGGCGTGGATGTCGTTCAGGTCGCCGCCCCGGGAGACGTATGCAGCGTCGCGCCGCGCGAAACCGAACCGGCTGAGGATGGCGCTGCCCTCCAGGTAGCGGCCGAACCCGACGTGGGAGTGCGCGGTATGCACCTCGAACTTTCGCGGCAGACGGGCCGCGAGGAGCTGCGCCGGATTACCGGCGGGGTCGCTCCGCACCCCGTCCCAAGGTTCACACACTTCCTGCAGGCAGACCACGTCGGCACGCAGTTCGTCGATCGCGTGCGCGATCCGGGCCAGCTTCCGCTCCGCATCCACCTCCTGGTTGCAGTGAAGGTTGAGCGTGAGGACCTTCAGACGCTCATGGCGGGCGGCGTAATTCTCGCCCTCGTTGTTCGCCCAGAGCGTCCGATGCGTCCCCTCGCAGGCGATAGCATACTCGATGCGGTACGCGCCCGGCGCGTGCACCTGCCCCACCCAGACGGCGCAGCCGTATTTGTTCGGGTTGCGGGCGTTGCTCCGGTGCACGCGGTCCCAATGGCGCCGCTTGAAGTAGCAGGGCGCGTCGTGCGCCGTCTTCCAGCGGTCAGTGCTCCAGCGGACGAACACCCGCTGCGGGTGCAGCGCCTGCCGCACCGCCACCGCCACCGGCAGCACGTCCTGGCCCGCATCCAGCAACGGCAGCGTCATCACCGGAAGCACCTGATGCCCGTCCGCCACGCGAATGCCCGTGTCAGCGGTGATCTCGTAACCACGGCCCTCGTGGCCGTCCCAGTATTCACGGCCGCCCATCCAGCAGCCGACGATGAAGCGGATGTCGCCCGGCAGGGGCCGATCTTCGCCGTCGGCTTCGTGGACCGACTGCGCCCTCCAGACCTCCCTGCCCCCGCCCAGCGGACCCACATAGGCCGCCGGCAACATGCGCCACTCACCGTCCTCGCCTTCCCAGTGCACCTCGACGCGCTTCGCGAAGTCGAGGTTCGCGACCGAGATTTCAAAGGTTAGCGTCTGCCGGCCGCCTCCGTTGCGATTGTGGGAGATGACATTTTCAACGCAAAGCAGGTGGACGGGAGAGGGGTTCACCCGCGCATCATGTCGCAGGACGCCACCCGTGAGTATGCGTCACCTGACCGATGGCATCGGCATCCGCGGGGAACCGCAGCGCCGGGAGAACCGATCCGAGGATCGCCCTGTGCTCAGAAACGCAGCACGGCCTCGGCGGCAGTCTGGTTCTCGTCCGTACGCTCGGCCCCACCCACCCGACGCCCGAAATTGAGGGAGTGCTCGAGCTTGAGATTCAGGCCAGACACGGGGACGTAACCGACTCCCACGCTGAATCGCTCCAATACCACAGTCAGGCGCGGATCATCCGCCCGCCCGTCCCCGAGGAAGTGAAAACCTGCCGCCGTGCTGATCCGGCTGTAGCGCGCCGCCACGATGCTCTTCGCTCCAAGCTGTTGCACCCCCTCAAGCGAAAGGAACGGCAACTCCCGCCTAATCGCCCGCCGCGGGTCATCATCCTCGTAGCGAACCGCGCCGGCCTCGGCCGCGACCCGCCCGCCGCGCCAGCTAAACTCGACGTCGGCCGTGACCCCACCCGCCCTGACCGTATGGGCGGTTGAACCCGGCAGGCGGCGGAGCGGGATATTCGCCACCCATAGCGGGCCGCCCTCCCCGTCGATCTGCGGCAAACGGGCCGTGCGCAGCGCACTCGCCCCCAGCCGCAGGTGCGGAGCCGGTAGGTAACCGATGCGCAGCGTCTGGGTGCGCGCTGCCAACAGGTGGGCCGCGGGACGATGATGGCCGTTCTGCAACGCCAAGGCCCAATCCCATCGGCCGATCAAGCCCTGCAGTTGCACGCCCTCGTCGATCCCGCGGATATCCGCCGCGGAGTGCGAGATCAGCGGGTTCTCGGTGGCATCGCGCCGGAGGTGCTCGCGGCCGAAGGGCACGTCGATGCGCCCCGCTCGCAGCCGAACGCCAGTCCTCACCCCAAACGGCGCGACCTCCAGGTAGAGCTCCCCTGCGCGCATCCCTCGTTTGTAGCGCTCGCGCGTGAGTGCCTCCAATTCGCCCCAGGCCAGCACGCGCGGAGTGATCTCGCCGGTCACCTGTAACCGGACCTCGTCGACCCGCAGGGAATTGCCCTCAAGCCTACCGGAGCGTCCGGCTCGTCGTGCCGCGATCGCGACGTGGCCACCCAGGCGGAGCGGTCGCGTCGAGTTCCCAACCGGGCCGGCGGAAGACTCCACCCGCAGGGGACGCTCGTCGCGGACCAGCGTCGACTCCGCCGGCGGCGGCGTGGTCAACGGAGCCGGAGTTGCCGCTGATGCCGTTGGCGAGACCGGCACGCCGGCCGCCGGATCCTCGGCCAGAGCGGAAGCGCGACGCAGGATTTCATCCAAGGCCTGCTGCTGACGCTCGAGATTACGCTGCATCGCGTCATGGCGCTCCTTGAGCCGCTGCAACTCGGCTTCGAGTTCGCTCGGAGGTGAAGCTGGCTCCGCGGCGCTGACCGCTCTGGAGAGCGCAAGCATCGCGAAACATCGTATCCAACGGGAACCCGCCGCCATGGGCGCCACCCAAAGTCGTAGCCTTCGGTTTGCCAAACTCGGAAATCAGCAAATCCGAAGACACTGCGGAGTGGATTACGCCGGCGAAGCAAACGCCGCCCAAGGAGCGGGCCGGGTGACGCGCCGTTCCCAGGGGAAGCCCGACCTCGCGGACCCTCGATACGATTCGGCCCGAGAATCGTGACGCCAGCGGCTCTGCGGCGAGCGGCCGGCGGGTGGATCACGCCGCCGGGACGCCCCAACCGGGCCGATAGGCCTTGCTGAGGAGCGCCTGCGCCGTGGGATTGTTGGCGATGCGGAAGTTCGCGGAATCCCAGCGCAGGGTCGAAGCGTCGTCGGCCTTCCTCGTCCCGCGGGTGATGGTGGAACGGCGCGCGACCCGAGTCGCCACGTTGCCGAGCTGAACGGTCTCCGCGAGCAGGCCGGCGTAATGGAAACCAGCGGATGTCCGCTGGCCGGAGATGATCCCGTCGATCCACGCGTGCCAGTGGTTCACCCCGCGGATGTCCTTCGGATAAGTGAACCCGGTGAAGTTCTCGACGGGATAGAGCCTCGGCCCGCCGACGTGCGGTAGCACCATGTTACCCTTCTCGCCAATGAACAGCGACCCGCTCTTCGGCAGATCGAGGTCGCCGGGCATCTGCGCGAGCTTGCGCTCGGGGCGCAGGCCGCCGTCGGTCCAAGTGACCTTCAGCGTCTCGCCCGCCGTGTACTCCGTGCCGGGGAAAACGTAGCGCACGGTCTCCGTCGTGGGCCAGATGTGGCGGTTCACGCCGCTGTTCTCCGCCGTGATCGAGACGGGCGCGGTGAGGCCGAGGCCGGTGAAGACCGGGTCGAGGATGTGGCAGCCGAAGTCCCCGAGCGCCCCGCCGCCGAAATCCTGCCAGTCGCGCCAGGCAAACGGGTGATAGAGCCCGGGTGAGTAAGGCCGCTGGGGGGCCGCGCCCAGCCAGAGATCCCAGTCGAGGCCCGCGGGCACGGGCGCCGACTCCGCGGGCGGCTCGAGGAGGCAGGTGCGTTCGTTGCCGCCGACGGCCACCCACGAATGCACCTCCTTCACCTTGCCGATCACGCCCTCGCGCAAGAGCCGGGTTGCCAGCCGGTATTCCACGGCCGAGTGGATCTGGTTACCCATCTGCGTGATCACGCCCCGCTTCTCCGCCCAGAGCCGCATCTGACGGCATTCCCACACCGTGTGCGCGAGGGGCTTCTGGCAGAAGACATGCTTCCCGCGCTGCATCGCCGCCACGGATACGGGGGCGTGCATATGGTCGGGCGTCGCGACGATCACGGCGTCGACCGTGTCGCCGAGTTTCTCCAGCATCACGCGGTAGTCCGCGAAGTGCGGAGTCCCCGGGTGGTCGGCGTCGGCCTTGGTGAAGGCCCGCGCGTCGACGTCGCAGAAGCCGATGTACTTCACCTTGGCATGCGAGGCGGTGCTATGCAGATCCCCGTAGCCGCGAGCGCTCACGCCCACCACGGCGACCTGCACGTTGCCGTTGGGCCGGGCCGCCCGGAGCACGGCGGGAAAAGCGGCCGCCGCGGCGGCACCGGCGGAGGCGGAGCGGAGGAAGCGGCGGCGGGAAATCCCGGTCGGGCTGGAGTTGGGGCGGCTCGTGATCATGCGGGGTGCGGAGAGGCTCCGGCCGCACCCCGGCGAGCGTCAAGCGCGGCCGTGGCGGAATGCTACGGTACGACCCGCACGGTCATGCCCACCCACGCGAGTCCCAACAGGGTCTGCGCGTCCCAATTGGCCAGGCGAAAGCACCCGTGCGACTCGGTGTACCCCACCTTCGCGGGATCGGGCGTGCCATGGATGCCGTAGCCCGGTCGATCGAGACCGACCCATGCGACGCCGACGGGATTATTGGGGCCGGGCGGCAGGATCAGCTTTCGGCCGAGTTCCCTCGCCTCCTGGGATTCAGGAAATACCGCCGGATCGAACGTGTAATCGGGATTGGCCACCACCACGACAACCTTGAGGTCTCCCACCGGCCGCTTCTCGACCCTTCGCGCGATACTGGTGGGAAAATGAGCCAGGAGACTTCCGTCGGCGGAGAAAGCCTCCAGCACCTTCTCCGCCAACCGGATTTCCACGAAGGCTGCGCGCCCGGGCCGCGCCACGAATTCAGCCGCGGGAGCGACGAAAAGGGTATCTGCCGTGAGTGCGTCCCAATCGACTCCGGGGTTGATCCGCCGCAGGAAGCCAGCGCCGGCGCGGTAGCGCTCAGTCGCCAGTTCCAACGCCGTCTCGTGCGCCAGCGCGGTCTGACGCGATTTCCCCAGCCAGGTCGGCTTCAACGGCTCCAGACCGGCAAGGTCGGTCGCGGCCAGCGACGCCCAGGCGAGCGCCGGCGCCTCCATCTCGAGTTCTCGTGCTGTGCGGTCGTCGAGCTCGCCGGACTCCGGGATTCCTCGTGAGCGCTGGAAGGCCCGCAGCGCTGCAGCCGACTGCGGACCGCGGATGCCGTCGATCGGCCCACCGGAAAATCCCCGCCGGGAGAGCTCCACCTGGACCTCGATCCAAGTCACGGGTGGCCGCGGGAAAACGTCGATGTCGCCGAGCAGCGCGGCCGCCGCGGCGGGCAGCGGAGGCTCGACCGCACCCATATCCACCGGCGCGGCACCCCGCGCCACGACGACGGCGAGATAGGCGACGGCGGGCAGCCGGCGAAGGACGGCGGCGGGAAGCATGGGACGCATTCCCTCGCTGCAACCAAGGATTTTCAACCTATCATTCCCCGTGGGCCCAAGGGAGAGAAACGACAGGCCGCGAGCAATCGACCGCGGAAGCGAAGCCGCCCTGCAGGTTCGAAAGAGCCGTTCACGCCCTCTGGATGGGCACGGGGTACGATGCCACGACGTCATCCGCGGTGACCAGGATGAGATCCTCTTCGAGCGCCTGCGCGACCAGCAGGCGATCGAAGGGATCGCCGTGCAGCGTCGGCAGCCCGGTCGCCCTCACCGCATGGGCGATGCTGACGGGCAGTTCCCTGAATCCCTCGTCGATGAGAGTCGCGGCGTAGTTCTCGGGCAGCCTCAGCTTCCCGCGGGCGACCTTCAGACCCAGCTCCCAGGCAGAGGCGGCGCTGAGCAGGAGATCGTTACCCGGCGCACTGATCATCGCCCGCGTCTCGGCGGAGAGCCGTTCAGGCGAGGTCAGCCACCAGACGACCACGTGGGAATCGAGCAGCAACCGAAGCACCCGCCGACGCGGTGGGGGCGGAAAGTGCATGTCAGGTTCGCGCAGGAGCGGGGCCTCGATCGAAGCCTCCAATTCACTCTCTCCGGGAGCCCAGCAATCGGGGGCCTCCCATCCCTGCCCTGCAAAAAGCCCAGGAGTGCGCGGCTTCTTGTTCTCCGCATACGGAACAAGCCGAACCAGAGGTTTACCCGACTTCGCGAGGACCACTTCATCGCCTTCAACCACCTCGTCGACGATCCTTGAGAGATGGGTCTTGGCAGCCTGGATATTGACGACCTTCATTTGCTTAGACCAGACCAGCTCTGGTCTTGTGTCAAGATCATATCACGAAGTACCTTATGACACCCACCTGATCCGAGATGATCCAATCAAAGACACTTTTTCACATAAAAAAAAGGCGGCCCCGAAAGGGCCGCCTTTGCGAAATCTCCAGTTAGATACGCGCCTCAGAATTGTCCGCTGACGCCGAACTTCAACGTACGCGGAATCGTCCAATTGGAACGCACGCGGGAAGGATCAAAAATATATTCCTGCCTCCCCTCCTCCGCTAGGTTGTTGACACTCAGGAACGCGGTCGCGTCACGGTGAACCTTGTAGGTTATCCCCGCGTTCATGATGGTCCAAGGCTGCCGGAAACGATTACCGGCGGCGGAAGTCGTACTGTAGACCACCGGCCAGCCGCCGGTGTAGTTCACATCGTAAGTCGCTCCGAAATTCCGGTAGGAGTAAATCAGTCCGACGTTGTACGAACGCGGGATAAAGCCCGCAAGCTGGCCATTACCCAGGTTAATGGTCCCACCGAAATTCCCCTCCGTCTTCAGGTACGTGTAATTGGCGCGGACCGTGAGGCCCCGCAGCAGGCCGGGGAGAAACGCGAGCCGGTGACGGAAGTCGAACTCAAGGCCCCGGTAGCGGGCGTTCCCGAGATTCCGCACCTGGATGATTTCGTACCCCTCGTAGAGACCGTCGAAGCCGTTGTCGGGTCCGGTGCCAATAAGTTCACCCGAACGGCCGGAAGCCCCGATGTAATCCGTGATGTCCTTCCGGTAGCCGCGCACCGAAACCATGCCGTTCTTGTGATAGTACTCGAGCTTGAGGTCCACGTTCTCGGCGAGCTGCGGCTTGATGTCAGGATTGCCCATCGTGACGGTGCGGGCGGCATCGTTGGCGGTAGGCGCGGTGATCAGGGTCGCCAATGCGGCGCGGCCGTAACTGGTGGACCAGCTCGCGCGGGCCTTGAGGTTCTCCGTGATGTCGTAGGCCGCATGGAGGCTCGGGAAAGCCTTCGCGTAATCTCCGTCGCGAGAGAGCTTCTGGAAATCCAACGCGGCGCGCTTGAAGTGATCCGGCTCATTGGCGATCGGCGTGGTGCGCGCCCGGAAGAACGTGAACGTGTCGGTGGTGACCCATTCCTTGCGGACGCCGCCAAGCAGCGTGAGACGTCCGAAGCGGGTGGTTGCCTGCGCGTAGGCGGAATCGACGCTTTCCTCCAGGATACGCCGGTTGGTGTACTGGCTGGTGGCGGTAAAGTTCACATCCTCATACCAAAGGTTCGCGTTCCCCAGCGTCGTGCTGATCGCGGCGGGGTCCACCACCGGGAGCCGGCGGCCGCCATTCTGGCGCTCGAACTCCGTCATGGTCATCAGCCCATCGACCGGCAGCACTGAGCCCACGACACCGTACCAACGGCGCGGGAAGACCTGGCGGTTATTGACGCGGCGGTTGACCGACTCGAGACCGGCCTTGACCGTCACCGGAACGGTGAAGGGCACGAGGTAGGACGCGTTCACGTTGGCAGTGACCTCGTTCGTATCGGTCACCGTATCGCGCTTGTTGAACACCGTGGACGTGGTGGGCACGGGCTGAGCCGCGGTCGCGTTGCCCGTCACGAAGGGACGGTAGCTGGCGGCATCATATACGCTGACTCCGCCCGTCTGCTGGAAGGTCTGCCCGAACGGGTTCGAGTAATCGAGGATGAAGCCGACGGGGCCCTGCGTGCGCATGGCGACGGTGCCGTTCTCGCGCCGGCGGCCCGCACCGGAATTCCAGTGGGTATTGCTCCAGCGGTACGCGTGGTCGACCTTCCAGCGGCCCCAGTTGTGCTCGAACACGAGCGTGCCGGTGGGATTCTTGCTGATGAAGGAGTACCGCTGAGGATTGATGCGCATCTGGGAAGCGCCGACGGCCACCCCGCCGGGTTGGAGGGTGGTGTTGTTCACCGGCAGCATCTCGATGCGCGTGGCGGTGTAGCCCGGGCGGATGCCGCCGTTGGGATTGGTCACCGGATCGTTGACCGTGAGGTTGGACGCGATCCACGGATTGATGGCGGTGTAGCTGAAGAACGGTTCGGACCCTCCGTTGTAGAGGAAACGGAGCGAGATGCGGGTGGACTCGGACCACTTGTAATCCGCGCGGGCGCTGACCGCGGAAAGGAACCGGTCGTTCAGACCACTCATGCGCGTGTAGTCGCGCCACTGGGCGACGGGGTTGGTGGTGGTCTCGTAGAGGTTGATGTCCCAGTCGTGCGGATTGAGCACCTCCTGATAGGAGGCCGTGACGGCGACACCGAGGTTGCGGGCTCCCTTGCCGACACTGAACACCTCGGTGTAGCTCGCCGTGAGATCGGGCCGCCACGGGCGCTGCGAGACCTCGAAGTTTCGCTTCGACCAGGAGGGGAAATAACGCGTCGAGGCGGTGTAGGTGATGCGACGTCGCTCCGACATCGCCAGCGGCGAGCGGGTCTTGAGGTTGAGCTGGCCGCCGAGCGAGTCCGCGCGCCTGTCGGGCGTCTGGCCAGCGATGATTTCGACCTGCTCGTACATCGCGCCGGAGAAGGAATGCAGGGTGGCGGTGCGGCCGTCGCCCCCGACGCCGGTGGAGGACATGCCGTCGATGTTGAGGCGCGTGTAGCTGGCGGGCAGGCCGCCGATGCTGACGTTGTTGATGAGGTTGTCCTCGTCCGTGGTGAACGTGATGCCCGGCATGCGGGAGACGAGCTCGCCGACGTTCTGGGTGGGCAGGATGCCCCATTCGTCCATCGCCGTGACGTTCTTCACGTTGAGGGCGTTCCGTTGCTCGGTGATCGCCAGGGCTTGGCCCTCGCGCACGGTGGCGACGGTGAAGGCGTCCAGCATGATCGCCTGGGCGGACTTCATCTCAGCCTCGGCGCGCGTGACCTGGCCGGCGCGCACGGCCACCGGGATGCGGCGGTCCTCAAAGCCCGAGTAGCTGACGATCAGTTCGACGTTTCCGGCGGGCACACCCTGAATCAGGAAGGTGCCGGCGCTGTCGGTGAGCTCCGAACGCCCGAGCGCAGGGATGCTGACGACCGCGCCCTGGAGGGCGTTGCGGGTGGCGATGCTTACCACCGAACCGGCGACTGAGCCGGTCCCCTGCGCGAAGGCGGAGGAGACCGCGAGGAGCAAGCCAGCGCCGACGAGCGCGAGCCGCGACAGGAACGAGTTGCTGGGTGTTTTCATGGTGCGGAGGCGGACAGGGGCCAGACGACGGTCGGCCACCCCGGCCGCGGACGTGTTCGGAACGTGAAATTAGATCGGAGGCAAGGGGTGTCGAAGCTTTTCCCGGCGGGAGGACGCACGCGGGAGGCGGCGAATCCCACCTCAGACGTAGCCCTTGCGCCCCTCGAGCGCGCTGCGGAGGGTGACGGCATCGGCATAGAGCACTCCTCCCCCGCTCGGCAGTCCGAATCCGATGCGTGAGGTGCGCACGGCCGGCTCCTTCGGAAGGTGCTCGGTGATGAAATGGCATGTGGCCTCGCCCTCGACGTCGTTGGGCAGGGCGAGGATCAGTTCCTGCACCTCGCCGGAGGCGATGCGCTGCTGCAGGGCCGCGAGATTCAGGTCCTCGGGCCGCACGCCGTGCATCGGGGAGAGCTTGCCGTGCAGGACGTGGTAGCGGCCGCGGAACGCCCCGCTGCGCTCGATCGCGACGAGATCGGGGACGTGCTCCACGACACAGACGATCCCCGGATCGCGCCGCTCGTCGGCGCAGATCGCGCACGCCTCGCCCTCCGCGAGGTTGCCGCAGCGCGGGCAGCGCCGCACTGAGGCGGCGGCTTCCTCAAGGGCGCGCACCAGTTCCGGCAGACGCGCCGGTTTCTCCACCAGCAGGTGCAGGGCGATGCGCTCGGAGGAACGGAAACCGAGCCCCGGAAGCTGCTTCAGGTGCTTCTGCAGCCTTTCAAAGGCGGGCGTCATGCGGCGTGGAGTTCGGCGCGTTCAGCCGCTTGCCGGCCATCGCCGCGCCTACCCGGCTCAGAACATCCCGGGCATCTGAAACGCCCCGGTGATCTTCTGCATCTCCGCCTCGTGGTAATCCTTCGCCTGCTTCGCGGCGTCCTGCACGGCGGCGAGCACGGTTTCCGAAACCAGCTTGGCGTCCTCCTTGAGGAACTCCGGATCGAGCGTCAGCCCGATGAACCGGCCGCTGCCGCTGATCTTCACCTTCACCGCTCCTCCCCCGCTGGTGACCTCGAGCTCCTTGGCGTCGAGTTGCGCCTGCAGCGCCTCGATGCCGCGCTTCATCTTCTCCGCCTGCTTCACGAGTTTTCCGAGTCCAGCCATGGGAATGGTGCGTTGGTTTTAGTTGGGTGAAGTCGGAGACTGAGCGCCGGCCACTGCCGCCGACAAGATACTTTCGTACCCCTCGCGGAACGTGGGAAAACGCGGCCGCCAGCCGGTCGCACTGCGCAGGCGGGCATTTACGATGACGCGATCCGGCACGATCGCGCGCCGGGCGGGATGTGCTACGCCGGTGAACCGCGGCTTCGGCACGCCCAGGCGGGCGGCGAGCCAAGCGGCGACCTCGCCCTTGGGGGTGGGTGCGTCGTCGGCCGCGTTGTAGACATGAACACCTTCGCCCCCGGGTGACTCGAGACACGCGAGGATAGCTTCGGCAGCATCGTCGCGATGGATGAGGTTGAGGTGATGTTGCGAACCACCCGTGATTTCGCCCGCTCTCACCTGCTCCAGCAAGTGGTGCCGGCCGGGCCCGTAGATTCCGGCAAGGCGGAGGATGAAGCGGCGCGAAGCGGCCGCCGGGGATTCACGCAGCAGGCGTTCCGCCTCAAGGAGCAGCGCGCCGCGTTCACCGTCCGCCGCGGTCGGGCTGCCCTCGTCGACACGCTGTCCGCCATCCTGTGGATAAACGGAAGTGCTGCCCGTGTAGAGGATCGCACCGGCCGGCCCGGCCTTCTCCGCCCATCGCAGCAGTGACGCCATGCCGTCGACGTAGCTGCGACGGTAACCTTCGACGCCCCCGCCGCCGGAGCTCACGCAATTCACGATCCAGCGCGGCGCGGCAGGTAACTCCCGGTGCCAGTCATCCGCCGCCAGATCGGCCTGAAGCACCGTGACTCCCGCCGCCCGCAGCTCCGCTCCACGCGCGGCATTGCGGGTCAAGGCCGCCACGCGCAGCCCGCGCCCAAGCGCCAACCGCGCGAGCGCACCGCCCACGTAGCCGCAACCGGCGATGAAGAGGTCCGTTGCCACGAAGGGACCATCACCGCGAACCCGCGCGAAGCAACCCCGCCGGCGGTTCGTCGTGGCGCCCATGCTTGCCTCTCCGCCTACCCGTCGCAGGTTCGGGACGTGATCATGACGCCCACCTCCCCGACGCGCGCCCCCTTCGTGACCACCCGACGTCCTCTGTCCCGGCGGCACTTCCTGCGCGCCGCCGGCGTGGCGCTCGGGCTACCCTGCCTTGACGCGATGTCCGCTCCGTTTGCTCGGGCCGGCACTTCTTCTTCACCGCTTGCCCCGGGCTCCAAACCCCGCCGCTTCCTCGGCATCTGCAACAACCTCGGTTTGCTCGGCGACCAGTTCTTCCCGACGGGCGCCGGACGCGGCTACGAGCTCTCTCCCTACCTCCGTCAATTGCAGGAGCATCGCGAGCGCTTCACCGTCTTCTCGGGCGTCTCGCATCCCAACGTCGACGGCGGCCATCCGGCCGACATCTGCTTCCTCACCGCCGCGCCGCACCCCGGAAGCAGTTCATTCCGCAACACGCTGTCGCTCGACCAGCACATCGCCGAGCACATCGGCACCCTCACCCGCTTCCCGTCCCTTACCCTCTCCGTCAACACGCGCGTCCGCAGCCTCTCGTGGACCGGCACCGGCGTCGCCATCCCGCCGGAGGACAAGGCGGCCGACGTGTTCCGCCAGCTCTTCCTGCAGGGATCAGCCGACCAGGTCGCCGCGCAGGTGCGTCGCCTCGACACCGGCCGCAGCATCCTCGACACGGTGGCCGGGCAGGCGCGGGAGCTGCAGCGCGGCGCATCCGCCGGTGATCGCGAAAGGCTGGACCAGTATTTCACGAGCGTACGGGACCTGGAGAGCCGCCTGCAGGCCTCGCGCGGCTGGGAACTCCGCCCCAAGCCCGTCGTCACCGCCGCTCCGCCGGTGGACCCGACGAACCCCGCGGCCTACATGGAAAAGGTCCGCGTGATGTACGACCTCGCGCGCCTGGCCTTCGAGACCGACTCGACCCGCGCGATCACCCTCATGCTCGACGGCGTGAGCACGCCGGCCCTGGAATTGGAGGACGCCCCGATCAGCGACGGCTACCACAACCTCTCCCACCACGGGAAATCGGAGAAGAAACGTGGCGAGCTGAAGGCCATCGACCAATGGCACATACGCCAGCTCGCTCGTCTATTCTCCGACCTGCAGGGCACACGGGAGGATGGAGAGACGCTCCTCGACCGCACAGCGGTCCTCTACGGATCCAACTTCGGCGACGCCAACGCCCATACCTGCTTCAACCTTCCCACGATCCTCGCCGGCGGCGGCTTCCGCCACGGGCAGCACCTCGCGTTCAGCACGACGAACAATTACCCGTTGCCCAACCTCTTCGTTTCCATCCTGCAGCGGATGGGGATCGAGAGTGATCGGTTCGCCTCGTCCACGGGGCTGATGCGCGGGCTGGATTTCGCCTGAGGCCATGACGCGCCCGCGGACGCGAATCGTCCTCCTCCTGCTGGCGGCAGCCGTCTCGCTCCCCGCCGACGCCGCGCCGGACCGCCGCGCCGCCTTCCTCGAGGCGCATTGCGCAGGGTGCCACAACGACGTCGACCGCAAGGGCGGGCTCGACCTTGAGGCCCTCAGGTTCAATCCCTCCGATCCAGCGAACGTGGAGCGCTGGGTGAGGATTCATGACCGCGTCGTCGCCGGTGAGATGCCTCCCGCAGAGAAGCGCCGGCCCGACGTTTCGGCCACGGCCGAATTCACGCGGACCCTTGGACAGGAGCTCGCCGCCGGAGAGGCGGAGCGCATCGCGCGCGAGGGCCGCGCGGGGCGCCGACGGCTCAACGGCCACGAATACGAGAACGCCCTGCGCGACCTCCTTTCGGCGCCTTGGCTGCAGATCCGCGGCCAGTTTCCCGAGGACGGCGAGGCCCACCGCTACAACAAATCAGGTTCCGCCCTCGACGTGTCGCACGTCCATCTTGCCCGCTACCTCACCGCCGCCGACCACGCGCTCCGCCAGATCCTCGCCGGCCGGCTCGATCGTCCGCCCACCACCGTCACTCGCCACTACGCCCGCGACCAGCGCACGCTCACCCGCCTGTTCACCGGCAACATCTTCAATTCATCGCCGGACCGCATGACGTATCCGGTCCTTGGGCACACACCGCAGCCCGACGTCCGCTGGCTCCGCGCCCCGCTCACGGTCGGCGACTCCGACCCCGCGACGCGCGACCTGGAGGCCGTCGGCTGGGTCTCCAGCAACTACGTCACCGGCTTTACCTACCGCTGGGACGGCTTCCGCGCCCCGGCTTCGGGCCGTTACCGCGTGCGCTTCAGCGGCTACACGCTCTGGACCGCCCCGGGCGGGATCACGATGCGCTTCACCGGCGAGAACGACCGCACGGGCACGCCGCGGCCCCCTAACCCGAACGTGCCGGACTACGACCGGATCTCGCCGGGACGCACGACCGAGCCCATCACGGTCTACACCCGCAACGGCGTGATGAACCGGCGCGTCGGCGAGTTCGACCTCACGCCGGAACCCACCGTGCATGACCTCGGCGAGGTGTGGCTCCTCGCCAATGAGACGCTCGTGCCCGACGCGTCCCGTTTCTACCGCTCCCGGCCGAACAACTTCCGCAATCCCCTCATGACAAAGGAAGGCGCGCCCAGCGTGGCCTTCCGCTGGATGGAGATCGAGGGACCGCTCCACGACGAGGCCTCTGAAGCCGGCTATCGGCTGCTCTTCGGCGACCTCCCGATTCGTCGCGTCCCCACCGGGAAGCCCGGGGTCACCGTGCAGATCGTCGATCGCGCCGACACCCGCGAGGGCGGCCGCCGGGCGGGGGTGCGCGTTGAGCCCTTGATCGACGCCGTCGTCGACGTAGATAGCGCCGACCCGGAGGCGGATGCGCGCCGCCTGCTGCAGAACTTCGTCGCGCGCGCCTACCGGCGCCCGGTGCGCATGGACGAGGCGGAACGCTTCATCGCGCTGGTCGCGAACCGCCGCGCCGCCGGCCTTTCCTTTGCCGAAGCCATGCTCGCGGGCTACACCGCCGTGCTGGCCTCGCCCGGCTTCATCTTCCTCGACGACCAGCCCGGCCCGCTCGACGACCACGCCCTTGCCACGCGGCTCGCCCTTTTCCTTTGGAACTCCCCGCCCGACGCCGCCCTCCGCGCCCGGGCCGACCGCGGCGAGATCAACCGACCCGAAGTGCTCCGCGCGGAAACGGAGCGGATGCTCGCCGACCCGCGATCGCACCGTTTCCGCGAGGCGTTCCTCGATTACTGGCTCGACCTGCGGAAGTTGGAGGACTCCACGCCCTCCACGACGCTCTACAACGACTACTACCTCGACGACGCGCTCGCCGAGGCGGCAGTCGCCGAGACGAGGCTGTTCTTCTCCGAACTCCTGGAGCGCGACCTGCCGGTACGCACCCTGATCGACGCCAACTTTGCGCACCTCAACGGCCGCCTCGCGGAGCATTACGGCGTCTCCGGCGTGCAAGGCGTCGCGATGCGTCGCGTACCGCTTCCTCCGGGGAGCGTGCGCGGCGGCCTCCTCACTCAGGCCAGCGTCCTCAAGGTCACTGCCAACGGCACCACGACCTCACCTGTTCTGCGGGGAAAGTGGATCGTCGAGCGCATCCTCGGAATCGACATTCCGCCACCGCCGCCGGTGCCCGCCGTCGAGCCCGACATTCGCGGCGCCGTCACCATCCGCGAGCAGCTCGCGAAGCATCGCTCCGATGCCTCGTGCGCCTCCTGCCACCGCAAGATGGACCCGCCTGGATTCGCGCTCGAGAGCTTCGACGTCATGGGCGGCTACCGGGAGCGATACCGGGCCGTCGATGAGGCCAAGCCCGGCCTCCCGGGTCTGGGAAAGAACGGCCAGCCCTTCGCCTTCCACCTCGGCCTGCCGGTCGACGCCGCCGGTGAACTGCCCGACGGCCGCCCGTTTGCCGACATTCGGGAATTCAAAAGTCTCGTCCGGGCGGACGAGGTCGCACTCGCCCGCAACCTCGCCCGGCAACTCATGGTCTTCGCCACCGGCGCGCCCGTTCACTTCAGCGAGAGGACGGAGCTGGACGAACTTGTGCGCTCCACCCAGGAGGCCAGCCACGGCGTGCGCTCCCTGGTTCACGCCGTCGTACAGAGCCGGCTGTTCCGCCGCAGGTGAGGACGTTGCGCGCCGGTCGGCTTGCCCCACGACAGGGACGCGCGTTTGGTTCGGTCATGCGTCTCCTGGCCACCGCCCTTGCCCTCGCGACCCTCCCGTTCATGCACGCGCAATCCCTCCAGACGATCGCCGACGAAGCCATCCGCGGAACCCTCGCGCGGTTTGCCTCGGAGGGTCTCAAACCCGACGAGATTGCACTCACGCTCGTCGACCTGAGCGCTCCGGGCCGATCGACCACCGCGTCCGTGCGGGGCGGCGAGATGATTTATCCGGCGAGTGTGATCAAACTCTTCTATCTCGCCGCCACCCATCGCTGGATGGAGGACGGGCGGCTCGCCGACACACCAGAAGTGCGTCGCGCGATGAAGGACATGATCGTCGACTCCTCCAACGACGCCACCCACTACCTCATTGATGTGATGACCGGCACCACCAGCGGCCCCGAGCTGCCGGAGGCCGACATCCGCGCCTGGTTCGAGAAGCGCAACGCCGTCACGAAGTACTTCACCACGCTCGGTTACACCGGCGTCTACGCCCACAAGAAGCCGTGGGGCGACGGTCCCTACGGCCGCGAGTCGCAGGCGATCCGGCTCTTCGAACCCAAGCGTAACATGCTCACCACCGCCGACACCGCGCGATTGCTGCTCGAGATCGTCGAGGGGCGATGCGTCACGCCGGCCCGCAGCCGCGAAATGCTAGAGCTCATGCGGCGCGACCCGGCTGCGCCCACCTCCGACCCCGACGATCAGGCAAAGTTCGCCGGTCCCGGCCTGCCCACGGGTACGCGGCTCTGGTCGAAGGCCGGCTGGACCAGCCAGACCCGGCACGACGCGATCTACGCGGAGTTGCCGGGCGGTGCGCGCTTCATCCTCGTGACCTTCACCGTCGGCCACGCGCGCAACCGGGAAATCCTGCGCCACGTCGCCGCCACGGTCTCCAAGGCCGTCGCCGCCCGCTGAGTCCGTTCCCCGGCTCGGGGCTTGCCGGCGACGCGCGTGACGCGGAAGCTCGCGTCCCCCTTATGAGCCATACCCTCACCCGCCGCGCCGCGCTCGCCCGTGGTCTCCGCGGCATCCTCGCCGCCGGAATCGCGCCGCAGTTCGTGCCGGCCCGCCTCCTGGGCAGGGCCGCCCCCAGCAACCGCCTGAACATCGGGCTCGTCGGCAACGGCCTCATCTGCTCCGCCCACGCCGGCACCTTGCTCGGTCTCACCGATGATTGCCGCGTCGTCGCCACGTGCGATGTCGTGCGCGCCAAGGCCGAAAAGATGCGGGACCGCATTGAGACTTCGTATGGCAAGTCGAAGGACTCCGGCGGCCGCTCCGGCGACGTCCGCATCTTCGCGACCCATGAGGAACTGGTGCAGCGTGACGACATCGACATCGTCTTCGTCTGCACGCCCGACCACTGGCATGCCGCCGTCTCCGCCGCCGCAATGCGCGCGGGCAAGGACGTCTACTGCGAGAAACCGCTCACGCTCACCGTCCGCGAGGGACGGCATCTGGTGGACGTGGCCCGGAGCCACGGGCGCATCCTGCAGACCGGCACGCAACAGCGCTCGAACAAGTCCTTCCGCAAGGCGGCGGAAATCGTCCGCAACGGATGGATCGGCGACATCAAGGTCATCCGGACCCGCCTGGGGAAGTTCCCCGAGGCCCTGCCGCTGCCCGAGGAACCCGTGCCAGCCGGCTTCGATTACGACCGCTGGCTCGGACCGACGCCGTGGCGCCCGTACAATGAGAAGCGCGTGAAGGGAGACTACGGCGGCGGCTGGCGCTGCTTCTTCGAGTACGGCGGCCGCAAGAACGGTGACTGGGGGGCCCACCACTTCGACATCATCCAGAACGCCCTCGGTATGGACGGCGGCGGGCCGGTCGAGTTCATCCCCAAGGGGTACGAGGGCTGCGCCTACCAGACGCACATCTACGCCAACGGCGTCCGCGTCGAACGCGACGACGACCTCGCGAAGTCGATGATCGAGTTCCGCGGAACCAAGGGGACGGTTTGGGTCTCCCGCGACGACTTCCTTGAGACCGACCCCGCCGGACTCGCGGCGCGTCCGCTGCGCGGCGAGGACCTCCACCTCTACGCCAGCGACCACCACCACCTCGACTTCTTCGACTGCGTGCGCACGCGCCGCCACCCGATCGCCGACGTCGAGGTCGGTCACCGCACGGCCACGATCTGCCATCTGAATGTCATCGCCGCGAAGGTCGGCCGTCCCGTCCGCTGGGACCCGGCGAAGGAGGAGATCATCGACGATCCGCTCGCAGCCAGCCTCCTCGATCGTCCACGCCGCGCCGGCTACGCGCTCCTCTGAAGGCGAAAGCAACCACGATGAATCACCGCCTTTCCTTCACCCTCGCGACGCTCACGTCGTTGAGCATCCTAACCCCGTCCGTCGGTCACGCCGCCGAGCGCGCCCCGGCCCTCGCCGCCCTCACCTACTCCGGCGACCAAGCCGCCCTCGAGGCCGTCGACCGCGACATCATCGCCGCCGGCCGTGACACGACTCGGTTGGCCGCCGTGCGCGATTCGCTCCTGGCCGTCCTACGCCACCGTGACGCCACCTTCGCCGCCCGCCAAGCCGCGGCCCAGCGGCTTGGCCCGGTGCTCGCCGCCCTGCCCCCCGGCGTCCGCGCCTCGGATTACCGGCCGCTTCCCGCGATGCTTGAGGACCCGCGCGACTGCGAAGCGGCCCGCCTCGCACTCGAAACCGCGCCGGGAGCCGTCGTCGACCAGATGTTCCTCGCGGCGCTCGAGAAGGCCAGCGGCCCGCACCGCGCCTCGCTGCTGACCTCGATCGGCTCACGCCGTACGGCCCTGGCGGTTCCGGTACTCAGCCGCCTTGCCGGCGACACCGATCCCGTGACCGCCCTCGCGGCGGTTCGCGCACTCGGCGAGATCCCCACGCCTGAGGCAGACGCCGCGCTCAAGGCCGCCACCGGCGCCACTCCGGCCGCCCGCGCCGCCGCCCGGCTGCGATTGCTCCCGGGGCTGCCGGATGCACGGGCCCGCACTACCCTCATGGAGATCGAAGCCGATGCCTCATTGCCGGCCTCGGCTCGGCTGGCCGCGTTCCGCCAACTGCTCGACCGTGATACCGCAGCCGCAGACACCCGAATCCTCGACGCCCTGCGGGGTGCAGATTGGGAGCGCAAGGAAGTCGCCCTCGAGGCAATCACCACTTCACCAATCCCCGCGCGGATCAGCCTTCTTGCGAAGGGACTCTCCGCCTGGGACGGCTCCACGCAGGTCGCCGTGATTGGTATCCTGGCCAGGACCGGGGCGGCCGCTGCCGTGCCTCCGATCGCCGCCGCCACGCGCGGCACATCACCCGCGGTGCGTTCTTCCGCCCTTGAGGCGCTGGGTTCCCTGCCGGGCACCAAGGAGATCGTGACCCTTCTGTTGGAGGCGGGGGCGGAGGAAACCGAGGTCGCGAAGCCCGCCCGTCGCAGCCTCGCCCGGCTGAATGGAGCCGACGTTTCCGCCACCATCTTGGCGGCCGCTGAATCCGGCCGCTCGGCCCTTCGCGCCGTCGCGCTGGAGTCCCTCGCAGCGCGCAACCTCACCGAGGCGATGCCACTTCTCCTCCGCTGCCGGACGGACGCCGACGTCGCCGTCCGCAACGCCGCGCTTTCATCCCTGGCGGAAATCGCCCCCTCCTCGGCCCTGCCAGATCTCCTCGCCTGGGCTCAGGCTGCAGGGGACGACACCGAACGCACCCGCTCGATCCGCGCGGTGGTGAACGTCATTCTCCGCGACCCCGATACGAAGAGTCGCGCGCAGCCTCTGTATGCCCAGCTCGAGGCGGCGAAGCCAGAAACCGCCGAGCGCCTCCTTCCCGCGCTTTCGCGCATCGGAGGTGAACCCGCCGCGGCCTGTGCGGCACGCCTCGCAAACCGTCCCGATCCGAAGCTCGCGGCGGCCGCCGTTGCCGCGTTGGCCCGTTGGGCGGACGCATCCGCACTCTCCGCTTTGGCTGGCGTGACGGCGGAGGCCGCCGTTCCGGCCGTGCGTGAATCCGCGCGGACCGCCGCTCTCCAGACCCTCGAAAAGACGCGTGATGCCTGGACGACAATCCGCAGCGAGGCCATCGGCCGCCTGTTGGGCGCGACGACCGACTTGGCCGCACGTCGGCAGCTGGTGGCTTTCCTGGCACGCGCCAACGACGAGACCGCCGCGGGACTTGCCGCCGGACTCGAGGCCGACGCCGCGCTCGGCGCCGATGCCAAATACGCCACAGGCGCCATCGCCGCCAACCGCCGCGGCCTACCGAAGGCACGTGGGAACCCGGCCAACGGTGCCGGAAATGCCGTCGACGGTAAAACGAGCTCCCGCTGGACCGTACCGACCCTGGGCGAGGAATGGCTGGAGATCGATTACCGCCAAAGCCGGCCCTTCCGCCGCGTGACGTTGGACCAGACCGGGCGGGCCGCTGATTACCCCGAGAAGTACAGTGTGCACGTGACCGACGATCCTGCACAACCGGGCGCCGCGCTCGTCCAAGGCGAGGGCCAGCGCAACCGCACGGTAATCGAGCTCCCCGCGGGCACGGCCGGCCGATATCTCATCATCCGCAATCTCGCCGAGCGGAAGGACTCCTCGTGGAGCGTATGCGAGGTTCAGCTCGATTGAGTTCGCCGCCGCGATGAGCGCCCGACCGCCGATGCGACGGGTGCTGATCGTCAGCCCGCACTTTCCACCCCTCAACGCGCCCGACCACCAGCGGGTGCGCATGAGCCTGCCGCATTACGCGGCCTGCGGTTGGGAACCCGTGGTGCTGTGCGTCGCACGCGACCGGCAGGTCGGCGTGATGGAGGAGGACTTGTCCGCAACCGTGCCGGCGGGCTTGCGAGTCGTGGAAGTACCCGCGTGGTCGGTCGGCTGGACGCGCCTGCTCGGCGTGCGAAACACCGGACTGCGGTGCTGGCTGCCGATGCTGATCGCCGGACTGAAGTTACTGCGGGACGAACGCTTCGACCTCGTCTTCTTCTCCACCACGCAGTTCTTCACGTTTACGCTCGGGCGCATCTGGCGCCGGCTGTGCGGCGTCCCCTACGTGTTCGACATGCAGGACCCGTGGCGGACCGACTACTACGAACGTCCCGGATCCCGCCGACCGCCGGGAGGCTGGAAGTACCGATTTGCCCGGCTCGTCGCGTGGACGCTCGAAGGATGGTCCTTCCGGCGGGTCGCGGGCGTCATGAGCGTGTCCCCGGATTACCTCTCCGACCTAGGCGATCGCTACCCGCACCTGATCCGCGTTCCCACGGCGACGATCCGGTTCGGGGCAAGCGCAGAGGATCTGATCGCGGCGCAGCGGCACGCGGTTTCGGGCGGACGCTTTTCCCGCGAGAACAACGAAGTGCATGTCGTCTATACGGGCGCTTCGGGCCCGGTCACACCGCACGCGCTGACGGTGCTCTTCGCCGCGGTTCGCGCCTTCCGCGAACGCCGGCCCGATGCGTCTGCCCGCCTGAGGTTGCACTTCCTGGGCACCAGTTATGTGCCACCGGGGCACGGCCGGCCCTCCGTGTTACCGCTCGCGACCCAGCTCGGGGTGGCGGACCTCGTGACGGAGATTCCCCACCGACTCGGCCACCTTGAGTGCCTGCGCATCCAAGAGGAGGCGGACGTGCTCCTGCTGCCGGGTTCGAGCGACCCTGCCTATTCGCCCTCCAAGACGTACCCGTATTTCCTGTCCGGCCGACCGATCCTCGGGCTGGTGTTCGCCGGCAGTGTGCTGGAATCCCTCCTCGCCGAACTGGGCGGCGCCTATTTGGTACGCTTCACGGAACACGGACCGAAGGAGGACGCCCATGCCGCCATCGGCCGCTTCCTGGAAGCAGCCCTTGAGGGACGTGCCGCCGAAATGATTGCACCGCGCGAGGAGGAGCGTTTCGCCCGCGAATACCTCGCCGCCAGCCTCACCGCGCGGCAGGCGGAGCTCTTTGCACGGGCGTGCGCGCACGGTGGCTGATTGCCTCCGTTTCAGGCGGATTCAACGTTGCCAGCCCGGCGCGAGAGCGATGCGCTGCGGCCCCGTGCCTTCCTCCCCAGCGCATCCCAGGCGCCAACACCGCGCGGCGCGGATCGCGGCGACGCTCGCCGTCCTCCTGATCCCCGCGGCCGAAGCGGCTTCCTTCAAGTTCGCGCAGCAGACGCTGACCGTGCCCGACGGATTCACCGTCGAACTGGTCGCAGGGCCGCCTCTCGTGAACCGTCCCATCTCCATCGCCTTCGACGACGAGGGCAGGCTCTACGCCACGGATTCGTCGGGCCTCAGCGAACGCGCGCCGAAGCAGCTTGAGGAAAAACCCCACCGCGTCGTGCGGCTGGAGGACGCTGACGGCGACGGCCGCTTCGAGCAGGCGAAGGTATTCGCCGAGCGGATGATGTTCCCTCAAGGCGCGATGTTCCACGACGGCTCACTCTACGTCGCCGCTCCGCCGCACATCTGGAAACTCACCGATACCGACGGGGATGGCGTGTCCGATCGCCGCGAGGTCTGGTGGGACGGCAAGACCCTCACGGGGTGCGCCAACGACGTGCACGGTCCGCAACTTGGGCCCGACGGCTGGTTCTACTGGACGAAGGGCGCTTTCGCCGAGCAACGCCACACGCTCGGAGACGGCCGTGAGTTCGTGACGCGCGCGGCGCACATCTTCCGATCGCGTCCCGATGGCTCCCAATTCGAGCCCGTCCTCACCGGTGGCATGGACAACCCCGTCGGCGTGGCGTTCACCTCCTACGGGGAGAGATTCCTGTGCGGGACGTTTTTCCAGATTCCCGCCGCAGGAAGGCGCGACGGGATCATCCACTCCGTCTACGGAGGCGTCTACGGAAAGGAAAACGCCGCATCTGACGGCCACCGCCGCACCGGTGACCTGATGCCCATCATGACCCACACCGGGGCGTCGGCCCCCAGCGCGACGACCGCCTACCGTTCAGCGGTCTTCGGCCCGGACTTCACCGAGAACCTCTTCGTCTGCTACTTCAACCTGCGGAAGATCGCACGGCACGAGCTGATCCCTGACGGCGCCACGTACCGCACTAAGGACTCCGACTTCGTCACCTCCGATCATCCCGACTTCCGGCCGACCGATGTGCTCGAGGACGCTGATGGCAGCCTGCTCATCGTCGACACCGGGGGTTGGTACAAGATCTGTTGCCCCACCTCGCAGCTCGCGAAGCCGGATGTGCTCGGCGGCATCTACCGCATCCGCCGCACCAGCGCTCCTTCGGTCAAGGATCCGCGCGGCCTCGCCATCGCGTGGGGAAAGCTGGATGTCCCCGCGCTTACCCGTCTTCTCGGCGACTCCCGACCCTACGTCCGCGATCGCGCGATTTTCCGGCTCGCGCAACGTGGAGCGGCATCCGTGCCGGCGCTGGCGGAGACCTCCTCTAAGGCTACGGACGTCGAATCGCGGCGTAACGCGCTCTGGACACTCGCGCGCATCGAGGGGGCGCCGGCCCGCGCCGCGGTACGCGCCGCCTTACGGGATCGCAGCCCCGAGATGGTGCGCACGGCTTTGAACGTCTCCAGCCTTTGGCGCGACACCCTCGCGGCCGCCGAGATCATTCCTCTTCTGCGCCACCCGGACGCTTCTCTCGCCCGATTGGCCGCAGAGGCGCTCGGACGTATGGGAGCCGCGGAAGCTGTACCCGGCCTGCTGGAGGCGGCGGCAAACATGGCTGACTCCGGCCCGGTGAGTTCCAACGGCAGCCCGGAGGATGCCGCCCTGCGCGTCACCGAGCACGCGATCATCCATGCGCTGACCCAGATCGGAGCGACCGAACAGCTCTTCGCCTCGCTCCGTTCCGACCAGCCGCCTCGACGCCAGCGCGCGGCGCTCGTGACCTTGGACCAACTTGGCACGCCGGACCTCGACGCCGCCCGGGTCCTTCCCTTCCTCTCCTCCGCCTCGCCCGCCGTCCAGCGCACCGCTGGATGGATCGCCGCCCGCCGTCCCGAGTGGGGATCTGCGCTCGCCGGTCACTTCGAATCGCGTCTCGCCCGCCCTCCGACGAGCGCGGAGGACGTTGCGCGGCTTGAGGGACAACTCAGGGACCTTGCCAGATCACCCGCTATCCAACGAGTGCTCGCCCAGGCCGTCACAACGGAATCCGCGTCTTCATTGATCGCGCTGCGTGTGATGGGAACGGCAGGCTTGAAGGAAACACCTGGCGCCTGGCTCGAGGCCATCACGTCGACTCTCCAGAACGCTGCCCCACCCGTCCGCCAGCAGGCGGTGGCCGCAACGCGGTCGCTTACGTTGCCGCGAAACATCCCGAGTCCCCTTTTCGCCGCATTGGCGAAGGTTGGCCGGGACGCCGGGACACCCGCTGCCACGCGCCTCGAGGCGCTGGCACTCTCCGCTCGTTTCCTCGGCGAGGTTGAGCCCGGCCTGTTGACGTTCCTCTTCCGCTCCGCCCTCCCCGAGCAACCCCTCCGCGACCGCACCAACGCCGCGGAAGCACTCGCTCGCGCGCCTTTGAGCCGCGGGCAATTGCTCGAGCTTGCGGGAACGGTGCGCGCGCTCGGTGCCCTCGAGATGCCCCGCGTGCTCGCCGCCTACGAGCGAAACACCGACGAGGAGGTTGCCCGCCGTTTGCTGGCGGCCATCAGCGAGTCGGCCGGTCGCTCATCCTTCCGCGCCGACGTTGCGAAGGGCGTGTTCGCGAAAGCCCCGGAATCGGTGCGCCGGGAGGCCGACGTCCTCGTGGCGGCGCTCCACACCGACGCGGCCCGCCAGAATGCCCGCGTCGCGGAAGTCGCCGCCGCGCTGCCCGGGGGTGACGTCCGCCGAGGACAGGAACTCTTCAACAGCCCCAAGGCCGCGTGCATCCTCTGTCACAAGATCGGCTACGGCGGCGGCCTGCTCGGCCCCGACCTCACCGCGATCGGCAAGATCCGCGGGGAAAAGGAACTGCTGGAGGCCATCATGTACCCCAGCGCCGCACTCGTGCGCGGCTATGAGACCGTGAGCGTCTCTTTGCGCAACGGCAGCTCCCAGTCCGGGATCGTGCGCAAGGAAACGGCCGGCGAGCTCGTGCTCGCCACCGGACCTGATTCCGAGGTGAGCGTATCCCGCGCCGACGTTGCCGACGTTCAACCCGGCACGCTTTCGCTGATGCCTCCCGGCATGGACGTGATTCTGAGCCCCGCTGAGCTCGCCGACCTCGTAGCCTTCCTCAAGTCCCGGAACTAAAGCCCTGCCCGCCAACCCACGCGTATGCGCCCAATCCTCCTGCTCGTCTTCGCGTCGTTCGCCCTGCACGCGCCCGCCGCGGCCGCTGAGAACACCCTCTTCGAGAAGGAGGGTCCTTTCGGCTGGGTGATCGTGACCGAAGACCGGAACCTCCGCACCCTGCAATTCGAGCGCGGTGGCGCCCGGCAAACCGTCGTTCGCCTGGGTGACCCCGCCCACCTGGAACTGCCCTACGCCCCCGTCGCCCTGACCGGCCTGGCCCTGTGCGAGGCTCCCCGCCGCGTCCTTGTCGTGGGACTCGGCGGCGGCACGCTGCCGATGTTCATCCGCCACTATTATCCGGCGGCGATCATCGACGGCGTCGACATCAACCCCGACGTGGTGGAGGCCGCGCGGAAATACCTCGGCTTCCGGGAGGACGCTCGGATGCGCGGGATCGTCGCCGACGGCCGTCGGTTCATCGAGGAGACGAAGGAGCCCTACGACGTCATCTTCCTCGACGCCTTCGGCGCCGACAGCGTGCCCCCGCCGCTCTCGACTGTGGAATTTCTCCGCGCCGTTCGGAAGGCGCTCCGGCCCGACGGAGTCGTCGTGGGCAACATCTGGAGCCGCGAGTACAACCGGCTCTACGACGCGATGCTGCGGACCTACCAGGCAGCCTTCGACGACCTCTACCTGCTCGAAGTCGGCGGTGCCGGGAACCGCATCCTGCTGGCGCTGCCGCGCAAGGCCGGCCTCAGCCGGGAGCTGTTCGCCACCCAGGCCGGAGCCCTCTCCCAAGATAAGGGATTCCGGTTCGACATGGCTCCTCTCGTGCGTCGCGGATTCTCCCATCTGAAGGATCCCGTCGACGCGCGGGTGCTGACCGACGCGGAGATGCTGAAGTGAATCCATACATACCCGCCATGCGCCTCCTTCCGCTGTTCGCCCTCCTCGCACTGATCACCTCCCCGACGACCGGTGCGGGTGCTCCTCGGCCCAACTTCGTCGTGATCATGTGCGACGACATGGGGTTTTCCGACCTCGGCTGCTACGGCTCCGAGATCCGCACGCCGAACCTGGACCGGCTGGCCGCGGCCGGCCTGCGCTTCACGCAGTTCTACAACACCGCGAAATGCGAAACCTCGCGCCGCTCCCTGATGAGCGGGCTCTGGCACGTGCAGTACCGGACGGAGCCCCGGCGTAATTTCGTGACGATCGCCGAGGTGATGCGCTCCGCCGGCTACACGACGCTGATGACGGGCAAGTGGCACATCGATGGGGAACCCCTCACGCGCGGGTTCGACCGCTATTTCGGCCACCTGAGCGGCGCGACGGACTTCTTCCTCGGCGACGACACCTTCAAGCTGGATGACAAGCCGTACCAGGTGCCGAAGACCGGCTTCTATACGACCGACGCTAACACCGACTACGCCATCCGCTTTCTGGACGAGGCGGCCAAGGCTCCCGGCAAGCCGTTCTTCCTCTACATCGCCTACAACGCCCCGCACTACCCGCTCCAGGCCCCCAAGGAGGACATCGACCGCTACCGCGGCCGGTATCGCATCGGCTGGGACGAACTCCGCCGGCGGCGCCACCAGCGCCAACTCGAACTCGGCGTGATCGGCCGGGACGTGCCGCTCAGTCCGCGGCCGGAGGATGTGAAGCCGTGGGACTCGCTCACCGAAGCCCAGAAGGACGATCAGGACCTGAAGATGGCGACCTTTGCCGCGATGGTGGACCGCCTTGACCAGAACATCGGTCGGCTGGTCGAGCACCTGAAGCGGCTGGGCGCGGATAAGGACACCGTCATCATGTTCTTCTCCGACAACGGCGGTTGCCCCTTTGACCGGAACAAGCGCAACGAAATCCCCCCATGGGAAGGTGGCGGACACTGGACGTATGACTCCGCGTGGGCCGGAGCGAGCAACACGCCGTTCCGCTGGTACAAGCAGAACAACCACGAAGGCGGCATCGCGTCGCCGATGATCGTGCACTGGCCCGCGGGCATTCCTCGCGGCGGAGGCGTGGTCGCGACTCCGGCCCATCTCGTGGATATCTTTCCAACCTGTGCCGAGCTGGGCGGAGCACGCCGCCCCGAATCGTTCGAAGGCGCCAGACTTGCTCCGTTGAGCGGCCGCTCCCTCGCGCCGGTCTTTGCCGGCGGCAGCCTGCCCGAGCGCACGCTCTTCTGGACCTTCGGCCAGAACCGCGGCGTGAGGACCGGACCGTGGAAACTTGTCTCCGCGGTAGGTCGCCCCTGGGAGCTGTACAACCTCGAGCAGGATCGCCCGGAGTTGAACGATCGCGCGGCGGCAGAGCCCCGCCGCGTCGCCGAACTCGCCGCCGCTTGGGAGACGATCAACGGCGCCGACGAAACCGTCGGCCGGAAGCGCCGCGCCAAGCAGGACTGACGCGAGCGCGCCGCCCGGCTCAGCACCGGGAGGCGCGCCCCGCGCCTCAGGGATTCTTGGCCGCCTTCTTCTTGCCCTTACCTTCTCCTCCCGCGGCGTTGCCGAGCCACTCGGGCGGAATGCGCTCCGGCACCTTTAGTTCGCGTCGCAGTCGCGCCAGCTCTTTTTCTAATTCGACCCGGGTCTGGGCGTAGGCCGGGTCGCCGAGGACGTTGCGAAGCTCGTTCGGATCCTTCTCCCGGTCGTAAAGCTCCCAATAGTCGTCGGCCGTGCCGAAGAAGTGCACGAGCTTGTAGCGGTCGGTGATCACTCCGTAGTGCGGTCGGACTTGGTGCGGCCGCGGCCACTCGAAGTACTGGTAATAGAAGGAGGTGCGCCAGTCGGCCGGCCGCTGGCCCGTGAGCACCGGCCGCAGGCTGCGCCCCTGCATGTCGGAGGGGCTCCCGACGCCGGCGGCGTCGAGGAACGTCTGGGCGAAATCGAGATTGGAGACGATGTCCTTGCTGACGTAACCCGCCTTGCTGACGCCGGGCCAGCGCACCAGCAGCGGCGTGCGGGCCGACTCCTCAAAGATCCAACGCTTGTCGAACCACCCGTGCTCACCGAGGTAGAAGCCCTGATCGCTGGAGTAGACGACGATCGTGTTGTCGGCGATACCCTCCTGTTCGAGGTAGTCCAGCACGCGACCGACACTCTCATCAACGGCACGGACCGTGGCGGTGTAGTCGTGCATGTAGCGCTGGTAGCGCCAGCGCACGAGGTCCTTGCCGGAGAGGTTGGCCGCCCGGAACTTCGCGTTGCGGGGCTCGTAGTAGGCATCCCACTCCTTGCGCTGCTCTGGCGTCATGTTCGTCGGCGCGGCCAGCTTGGCGTCGAGCTGGGTGAAGGTCTTCTCGAGCGTCATGTCCTGATCCCGCACCGCGACGCCGCGGTTGGCATAGTCATCGAAGAGCGTCGCCGGCTCCGGATAAACGCGGTCCTTGTCCGCCCCGAGGTGCCGCAGGGCCGGCGCCCACTCGCGGTGCGGCGCCTTGTGCTGGCTCATGAGCAGGAACGGCTTGGACTTGTCGCGCTTCCGCAGCCAGTCGAGCGAAACGTCGGTGACGATGTCGGTGACGTAACCCGACGTCTTCACCTGCTCCCCCATGCGGACCATGGGCGGGTTGTAGTACAAACCCTGCCCGGGAAGAATCTGCCAGAAGTCGAAGCCGGTCGGCTCGGAGACCAGATGCCACTTGCCTACGACGGCGGTCTGGTAGCCGGCGGCGCGCAGGAGCTTGGGAAACGTCACCTGCGATCCATCGAAGCGGGAGTTCGAATTGTTCACGAACCCGTTCAGGTGGTTGTATTTTCCGGTGAGGACGACCGCGCGCGAGGGTCCGCAGATGGAATTCGGCACGAGGGCTCGGTCGAAGCGCACGCCGGCCTTGGCTATCCGGTCAATGTTCGGCGTCTCAAGGAGGCGGCGCGACTCTCCATAGGCGCTGATTGCCTGGTAGGCGTGGTCATCGGTGAAGATGAAGACGATGTTCGGCGCGCGCGTCGCGGCGGCCTGGGCGGCACCGAACACGAGCGGAAGCAGGAGCATCAAACGGAGCAGGACTTTCATGGGTTTGGGGAGTTGGGCTGTGAAAAGGACAGCCACGCCGGAATCGGCCGGCGTGGCTGCAAAAGCAAAATCCGAGGAGCGGAGGGCCTTACTTGCGAGCGTTGCTCGCGGCGAAGAACTGCTTCGCCTCGGACGCGAGCCGGTTGGGATCCTCGGCGAATGCCTTGCTGTCGGTCTCGATCGCCATGACGCCCGACCACTTCGATTTCTTTACCTCGGCGAACAGACCGGCGTAGTTCGCCGCGCCCTTGCCGATCTCGGTGTCGACCGCCGTCTTCTTGCCGTCGGCGGCGGTCTGCACGGTTTTATCCTTCAGGTGCATGTCGAAAACCCGGTCGCCGTACTCGCGGAAGACCTTGGCGGCGTCGAAGCCGGCCGCGGTGATCCAGCCTACGTCGAGGCAAACTCCGATGCGCCGATCGCGAGCGGCGAGCACCTTCTTCACTGTCTCCGGATCGCCGTAAACGGTACCTGTGCCATGGTTGTGGATCGCGAGCCGGATGTCATACTCCTTCACGAGCTGCTCCAGGTTGTCCCACTCGGCCAGGTTCTTGGGCTCGACGATGATCAGCCCGATGCCCACCAGCTTCGCGAACTCGAACAATTTGCGGTTCTCCTCCTTGTTCATGGAGGTTCCGTTAACGCCGAATGTGTACGCGCGCAGGCCCTTCGCATCGAGGATCGCCTTCTTGCGCAGCGTCTCCTCGCGGGGCGCCTTCGGGTCCATGTGCTTCCCGATCAGCTGGAGGTGCGTGATGCCGTGCTTCACGGCAAAGGCCACGACCTGATCGAAATCCATGTTGCGGCAAGTCCACGTCTGCAGCCCAAGCACCGGGCCGGACTGGGCAGGCGCCGCCGCAGCGGAACCGGCAAACAAGCTGGAAAAGGCGAACGCCGTGAGCGCCGCGAAACGGAGGAGCGGGGAGCGGATCATGGGGATAAGGCGACCGTAGGACGCACCGGAAGCGTGGCAAGCCCGCGCACCGGGCGCTTCGAATTCGACCCTCCCAGCGACGCGAGATGCCCCTTCCCCACGCACCCTCCCATCCGGATTTCAGACCGTGGAGCAATCCCTCCATCGTGGACGAGCAATCCTGCCTCGTCTCCGACCGGCAATTCCTCCGCCCAAGCCAAAGCCATGTTTTCACGCTCGCTCGAGCACGCGGGCGCTGGCTCGCTCCCGGCGTCATGCCGTCAGGAAAGTTCCCATCCCCCGTCGTCATCGTCACCGGCGCAGGTTCCGGCGTAGGCCGCGCCACCGCGCTGCGCTTCAGCGCGGAGGGCTGGCGCGTCGCCCTGCTCGGTCGTCGCGAGGAAACCCTCCGCGCCACCCTGGCGCTCGCGCCGGCCCCCTCCCGTCGCCGCATGATCACCCTGCCCTGCGATCTCGGCGAGCCGGCGCAAGTCAGGCGAGTCGCCGCATCGGTACTGGCTCGCTTTCGCCGGATCGACGCACTCGTCAACGCCGCCGGTCACAACATCCCGCGACGATCCCTTTCGGAACTTTCCGCGGCCGACTATGCCGCGGTCATGGATGCCAACCTCAACGGCGTCCTTACCCTCGTCCAGTCGGTGCTTCCCGCCATGCGTGCCGCCGGGACCGGAACCATCGTCAACATCGGTTCGGAAGCCGGCAGGCAGGCTTCCGCCAAGGCCGGGGCTGCCTACGTCCTCTCGAAATTCGGCCTCACGGGCCTCACTCAGACCATCAACGCGGAGGAACGTCCGCACGGCATCCGCGCGTGCTGCGTCTTTCCGGGCGACATCGACACGCCTATCCTCGAAAAAAGGCCCGTCCCGCCCCCGCCGGAAGCCCGGGCCCGCATGCTGCAGGCGGAAGATGTAGCCGCCTGCGCTTGGTTCGCCGTATCCCTTCCCGCCCGTGCGACCGTGGAGGAAATCCTGGTGCGTCCCTCTCGCCCTTGGACCGGATGACCGGCGCGCGAGACAGGACCTCGCGTTATGGCCACAAAAAAGCCGGCGACCCACCAAGCGGGCCGCCGGCCAAACTTTCTTTGCTCAGAACCCGGTCTGCACCGAGAACGTGAGGCGGTTGGCGAGCTTATCGCTCTGGCGCACGTCGGCCACGTAACCCACCGCGGCGCTCCAGTCCTTGCCGAGGCCGACGGCTAGCGAACCTCCGACTTCCAGGCCGCCGCCGTTGCCATCTTCGAGCAGCAGCGCGGTCGTCCTCGTGAAATTGTCTGCCAGACGTCCCGAAACGGAACGCAGTTCGGAGCCGAGCTCGTCACGCCAGGCGCCCCGCAGATCGAGGCGAATGCTGCGACCCTCGACCTTCCATGTCTGGTTCACGTCCAGTCCCACGGCGCCGCTTCGGCTCCGGGCCATCTGCGTGTCGAACGCCATGGCCACCGCGGGCACGTCCTTCTCGGTGAAGCCCTCGAGCTCGACCTGCTGGAAGCGGTAACCGATCCACGGACGGACAGAGCCCGTACCCGCCGGCATGGTCCAACCCACCTTCAAGGCGCCGCCCGACTGCACGCCCGCTGTCTTGCCGTTGGTGGCGAACCCGCCGAACGAGGTCGTGCGCCGGATTCCCTTCACCTCGACCGAGCCGTACTCGCCATCGGCCTGAACGCTGAGCGGACCCGCCGCCCACACCCCGTACACCCGGCCACCGGCGTTCTCGACGCTGAAGCCACCACCGCCACTGGTCACCGTGGAGGAAAGCCTTCCAACGTTGAGCGCACCACCGAGTGACAGACCGCCTGCCACACGACCGTCGACGCCAGCTGAAACCACTTGGGCGTCGTAGTTGAACTTGGCGCGGCGGCCGAGCTGGGCTCGGTTGCCGTCCGCGTAACCCACGTTCGCATAGGTGTCGATGCGGCCCTGGGCGCGCTTGGACGTCGCGATCTGCGCGGCGCGGCCGTCGAAGGTGTCCGCCGCGATCCCCTGTAGCGCGAGGGCCGCGGTGCCCAGCGTGCTGGCGAATCCGAGCGGGACCTCGGGGGTCAACATCTCGGTCACGATTCCGGCGAGGATGGCATGGGTGCGCGCCGAGGGATGGATGTCGTCCCAAAAGATGTAGGAATTCGGATCACCCTGACCCCCACCTTGCGCGGCCGGAGCCAGGAAGAACGACGTCGCGTTGGTGAAGCCGAGGGCGCGATGGTCCTGCACCATCCGGTCGAGCACGCCCTGGACGTCGACGTAGGTGATGTTCAGGTCCGCCGCCGACTGGGCCAGCAGGCCGATCCGGGAACGCAGTTCGTTGTTGAACGCGTTGGTGGCGCGCAGGCCAAAGGAAGCTCCGGCGCCGCCCGGGCCACCGGCCGCGAGGGAGCGCGGAGTCGCACCGAGGTTGGGCAGTCCCGAAACGACGATGTTCTTCGCACCGATTCCCACCAGGGTCTGGACACTGGAAATCACGGACTGCGCGGTGGCGATGCCAGCGGCATCGAGAGACGCGGGGTTGATTGGGGTCGTCGGCGCGGAAAGCACGGGGATCAGGTCATTGGCGCCGGCCAGCACGGTGAACAGGTCGTTCGGGCCGGGCGTGATGCCGCGCTGGCGGAACATGCCGATCTGAACGCCGAGCGCGGGCGGAAGCGAGTTGGTCCCGGCGGCGGTCGCCCCGCCGAAGGCGAAATTCATGCTGCTCCTGACCGTCGGCGCGGCGGTGACCGTCAGCGAGAGCGGATTGCCCAGGCGCTCGACCCACACGGGGCCATTGGAGAACCGGCCCTGGAAATAAGGCGCCGGCGGATTGGCGGCCCCGAGGGCGCTGGTGGCGGCGAACAGATTGCCGGTATCGCTGAGGCTGTCGCCGAACACATAGATGTTCGCGAAGGAGCGGTTTTGGGCCGCGGCGGTCGAGGCCAGCGCGAGCGCGGCGACGAGGGGAACGAAGCGTCGGAGGGTCATGGTCAGGGTGTTTGAGGAGGGGCAACTAGGGGTAACCCCGATGGCTTCGCAAGCGTTCGTTCCGCCGCAAGAATTGCGCGTTGGCCGGGCTTGCCGACTGCGGGATGGCTTCTAGCTTCGCCGCCAATGTTCCTCGGCCTGAACGATCGCGCGTGGCTTTGGGTGGCCGCCGGGTTTTACCTGGCCGGCTTCCTGCAGGGCACGGTCGCGCTTCGGCGCCAAGGAAAGCCGTCCGGCGGGGCAACCTTCCTGCTGATCCTCTTGGGCTACGCGGCGCAGCTCGCGGGCCTGACCCTGCGGGGTCGCGCAGTCGGGGGATGCCCGCTCGGCAACCCACTGGAAATCTACCAGTTCACGGCGTGGTCGGCCGTCACCCTCTATCTGGTCGTGGGGGCCACGTTCCGCCTCAGCCTGCTCGGCTACTTCTCCGCCTGCCTCGCCGCCACCCTCACCCTGGTCTCCTTGGCCATCCCCGGCTGGGACGGCGCCCAACGCGTGAGGATCTTCGGCAACAACCCGTGGATCGAGTTCCACGCAGCCCTGGCGGTTTTCAGCTACGGGGTCTTCGGCCTGCTCGCCCTCACTTCGGTGATGTACCTGCTGCGCAACCACTCGCTCCGGTCCAAGCGTCTCGGCGGCTGGTTCTCGTTCCTGCCCTCAATCCGCGACCTCGACCACATCAGCGTCCGGCTGCTCGGGGCGGGCACCGCCATCCTCGTCATCGCCCTCGCCGTCGGCTCCGTGCATTGGCTGCGGGCCCCCGGTTTCGGCCTCAACGCCAAGATCCTCACCACGTGCGCGGTCGGCTGCGCCGCGGCCGCCGCTTTCATCCTCCGCCTCCGCGGAACCTTGATCGCCCAGCGTTTCGCGTGGACGTGCCTCGGCCTCTTCGTCGCCGCGCTGCTCTCGCTCCTTGCCGTCGAAAGCAGCCGGCCGGCCCCGACCTCCTCACCCGCCCGGCAAGAGGGCGCCGGAAAGCGTTAGCCGAGCCATGCTGTTCGTCATCGGCACCACCCACCAGCGCGCCCCGATCGAGGTCCGGGAGAAGCTTTCCCTCACGCCCGAGAATGCCACCGCCCTGCGCGCCGAGCTCGCCACGCTGCCGGGCTTGCGCGAGTTCGCCGTCCTCGGCACGTGCAACCGCATCGAGTTCTACGGCGTCGCCGCCGGTCCCGAGGTCGTCGCGCGCGTCGAGGCGGCGTTCTGCGGGCGGCAGGGTTTCGACGCCGATGCCTTCCGCCGGATCCGCCTCGATCTCCACGGGCCCGAGGCGATCCGCCACCTGATCGAGGTCTCGGCCGGACTCGATTCCCAGATGCTGGGGGAGACGGAGATCTTCGGTCAGGTGAAGGACGCCTATGCCGAGGCTCAGGCCCGCGGCAGCACGGGGCCGGTCCTGAACCGCGTCTTCCAGAAGGCGTTCCAAGCCGCCAAGCACGTGCGCAGCCACTCGGCCATCACCGAGGGCCAAGTGAGCGTCGCCAACGTCGCCGTCGAACTCGCCCAGTCGATCTTCGGCGGGCTCAGTGACGCCCGCATCCTCCTACTCGGTGCCGGCGAGATCGGGGAAAAGACCGCCAAGGCGTTCCAAAGCCGCGGCGCCGGCACGCTCACCGTGGCCAGCCGCCGCCTCGAACGAGCCATGGAACTCGCCACCGCCCTCGGCACCAGCGCCATGCCGTTCGAACAACGCGAACACCGGCTGCACGAGTTCGACATCGTGGTCTGCGCCACCGCCGCACCCGACGCGGTCGTCACGCTCGCCGCGACCCGGGCCGCGATGCTACGCCGCCCGGCCCGCCCTCTCCTGCTCATTGACCAGGCCCTGCCCCGCGACGTCGAACCCAGCGTCTCGGCGCTCGAGAACGTCTTCCTCTACAACCTCGACGACCTCGGCCGAATCGCGGAGGAAAATCGCGCCGCCCGCGAGGCCGAGGTCAGCCGCTGCCGCACCATGGCCGGGGAGCGGGCCGAGACCCTTTGGCGGCAGGTGGCGCCGCAAGTCGATTCCTCGCGGGGCGGTTCCGAATCGTCCGGAATCGATCGCGCCGGGAATGCCATCGCCGCGGGCGAATCTACCTGAGGCGGGTCGTTTCCGGCGTGCCGGGATAAGCCGTCCCCGTCAGCCGCGCAGTTGTCGTCGCAGCCAGTCAGCCGCCGAACCTTCGGCCGGCGCGCCGAGCAGGACCTTTAGCCGGGCCGCCTGGTCAGCCGTGCGTGACAGGCGGGTCGGGTCGCTCCCCGCTGCGCGCACTTCGGCCGCCAACGCCTTTGGCGTCGCCGCGCCCTGAATGTACTCCGGGTACATCGGCTCCTTAAGGAGCAGGTTCGCGATCCCGAGGTATTCAACGCGCACCAGCAAACGACCGATCAGGTAGGTCAAGGGATTAGCCCGGTAGGCAATCGCCCCCGGGATTCCCGCCAGCGCACAGTGCATCGACATCGTCCCGCTCGAAGTCAGCACCGCGGACGCCCCGACGGGGCCTTCACCTGTTTTGCCGTCGCCGATCGCGACCAGCCGAACCGCCTCGGGCGGATTCGCCGCCTGCAGCACCGCCCGGATCTCCTCACTCGGATATAGGACGATCGCCTCGGTCGCGCCCGACTCGCGCCAACCGGCGAGGAGCGCGGGAAAGATGCGTTCGACCGGCTGACGCCGGCTGCCCGGCAACAAAAGCACCGGCCCCGCCGGATCATGGCGCACGGGGGAAACGTACCCGGGCGCCAAAAAAGGATGCCCCACGAACTCCACCGGCAGCTTCGTATCGGCGTAGCAGGCGGGCTCGAAGGGGAAGATCACCGCCAGCGCATCCAGGTCCCGGGCCATCGTGAAACGCCGCCCCGCCTTCCACGCCCAGATCTGCGGCGAAATGTAATAGAGCACGCGCGTCGGACCGCCTCCCTTGGCCGAGAGCCCGCGCTCCCGCATCGCCGCGGCGAGACGGAGGTTCATCCCCGGATAATCAACGAGGCACACCGCCCGCGGCCGGTACTCCTCGATCCAACGCAGGATGTCGGAAAACAACGCCCGGAAATGGGAATAGTTCCGCAGCACTTCGACGATCCCGACGACCGACGAAGCCGTCAGGTCGTGCAGCAATTGCGCTCCAGCCGACGCCAGCGCCGGTCCCCCGAGTGCCGCCACGGCCAGCCCGGGCTCCGCCGCCCGCACCTCGCGCACCATCCGCGCCGCATGTTCATCACCGGAATGCTCCCCCGCGATCACCAGCAGGTCGACGCGTCCCCCGGCGGGGGCCGGGAGGCGCGGCGTCGGCAGAGCTGGTGCGGCCATATTCGCGAACGAGCGGTGACGATCAGCTGCGGGCCCGCTCGGCCCTTCGGATCTGCTCGGTGATGGCGATCGCCACCTCGAGCGCGCTCTTGCCCAGCGCGGCTCCGACTTTCGGCTGCCGCGCCTGCGCCACGCTCTCCACGAAGTGGGCCAGTTCCAGCGCCAACGGCTCGCCCTTCTCGATCGGGATCTCGCGCACGGGAATCGAACTGGCGTCGCCCGCCTTCACGAGGCCGACCTTCATCTTCACCGCGTGGGCAACGAGGTCGCCCTTCTTCACGAGGTGGCCGGCCTGGTTCATGAAATCGAGCGAAAGGTAAGCGTCCTCCTGGAAGATCCGGATCTCCCGGGCCTTCTTCACGCTCATGCGGCTGGCGCTGAGGTTGGCGACGCAGCCGTTGGCAAACTGCAGTCGGGCGTTGGCGATGTCCTCGCTCTTGGAAAGCACCGTCACCCCCACCCCGTCGATCCGCTCCACCGGCGACTTCACCAGCGCGAGCACGATCCCGATGTCGTGGATCATGAGGTCGAGCACGACGCCCACCTCGGTACCGCGCGGCTGGTAAGGCGCAAGGCGCTCGGCGGTCAGGTAGCGCGGACGGTCGATGTGCTTCTCGAGGAAGCTCATCACCGGGTTGAAATGCTCGATGTGCCCGACCTGCACGATGCGGTTGGCAGCCCGCGCCGCGGCCAGCACGCGCTCGGCCTCCTCCAGCGAAGCGCACAGGGGCTTTTCGATCAGCAGGTGCGCACCCGCCGCGAGGAGCGGCAATGCCACCTCGGCATGGCGGTCGGTGGGCACCACAACCGACACGGCGTCGCAGGCCGCCCCCAATTCCTCGATCGTCGCGAACCTCCGGCACCCATGGCGCCCACAGATCTCCGCCGCGCGGGCGTCGTTGGTCTCGAAGATGCCTGTGAGCTCCGCGCCGGACAGCGTCGCGTAAATGCGCGCATGGTGCTGGCCGAGCGAGCCGACGCCGGCCACACCGCAGCGGATCTTGGGGAGTGCCATGCCGCGAACGTAGGATCGGCGGCCCCGACCGCCATCCGAAAGCGGCCCCGCCGACTTCAGCCGAGCAGGCCGTCGTGCATCCGCAGGGCGCGGTCCGTCCGCGCGGCGTGGGCGGGGTTGTGCGTGACAAGCACCAGCGCCGTACCCGTCTCACGGCAAAGCCCCAGCAGCAGGTCGATCACCGCCTCTCCCGTGTGTTCGTCGAGGTTGCCCGTGGGTTCGTCGGCCAGCAGGAGCCGCGGCGAGTTCATCAGCGCCCGCGCCACCGCGACCCGTTGACGTTCGCCTCCTGAAAGCTGCGCGGGCAGGTGCGTCGAGCGCTCCGCGAGCCCGACCCGGGAAAGCAGTTCCCGCGCGCGCGTCCGTCGCGCCGCGTCGGGCCGGCCCAGCATGCGCCCGGCCATCAGCACATTTCCGAGGGCATCGAGTTCCGGGATGAGATAGAACGCCTGAAACACCATCCCGAGGAACCTCGCCCGTCGCACCGCCGCCGGCACCTCGCCTTCCCATAGGATTTCGCCCGAATCCGGCGTATCGAGACCCGAAAGCAGGTTGAGCAGCGTCGACTTCCCCGAACCCGACTCACCACGGATAGAGACGCTCTCGCCCGCGGTGACGCGCAGGTCGACGCCGCGCAGCACGTCGATGCGGCGGTCCCCGCTCGGGTAGGCTTTGCGCAGACCGGCGGCACTGAGCACGGCGTCACTCACTGCGCAGCGCCTCCACGGGTTTCAGGCGAGCCGCGCGCCACGCCGGCAGGAGACCCGCCAAGGTGGAAATCGCGACCGCGAGTACGATCGTCATCACTAGGTCGCTCGGCAGGGTGTGCGAAGGTAGGTCCGTGAATTGGTAAAATTGACGAAGGGTATCCTGCCGCTGCAACGCCGCGGCGATCCCTTGCACGATCTGATTGCGGAAGTGCAGCACCGTGAAGCCAAGCCCGACGCCGAGCGCCGTGCCGGCCGAGCCGATGAGGAAGGCTTGCGCGCAAAAGCACAGGGCGACGTCCCGCCGGCTCGCCCCGAGCGCCCCGAGCAGGCCGATCTCGCGGGTCTTCCTTACGACCGAGATCAACAGCGAGCTCATCACCGAGAAGGCGGCGATCACGACGATGAAGAGCAGCAGGAAGAAGTTGATGGTCTTCTCCAGGTTCAGCACCCACAGGAAACTCTCCCACTTGTGGGTCCAGGGCCGCGCGACAGCGCCCGGTGGCAGGTCGCGGGCCAGCGCCTTCGCCCCGGTCGCGTCGTCCACGCCGGGCTTTAGGCGGACGTTGATGCCATGCACCGCGCGGCCGAGTCCGTAGAGCTCCTGCGCGGCCCGCAGCGTCACGTAGGCCACGCTGCTATCGAGGTGCTGGTGACCGATCTCGAAGAGCCCCACGACCCGCAACCGCCGGGGCAGCACCACTTCGTCGGCCTTGAGGCGTTCAAAGAGCAGCGGCGAATACACCTCGACCTCCGCGCCCATCCCCGCGCCGAGCCGCTGGGCCAAGTCCCAACTCAGGACCACCGAATCGTCATCCAGGTCGTCCAACCGCCCCGCACGCACGAACCGCGCAAGGTTCGCGACCGTGTTCACCGATCCGAGGTCGATTCCGCGAAGTTCCGGATAAGCCGGACGCCCGTTGCACACGGCGCCGACAGGACCCTCGACGAACGGAGTCGCTCCGGCCGCCACCGGCGACGCGCGGACGGCTCCCAGCACGGCCGCCGGATCCTCGATCAGACCGTTGGCCTTCACCTGTACCTCTCCTTCCGTCTGTACGATCATGCGCCGGATCTCATAACCGAAGCCGCCCATCACGCTGGTGACGATGATCAGCACCGCCACGCCCAGCGCCACGCCCGTCACCGAGATCGCGGTGAAAAACGGAAACCGCCGGCCGCTCGGGAAGAGCTGTTTCAGCGCGAGGTAAAGGAACCAGGGCATTTAAGAAGATGGGGGCAGGATTTCCGCGCCGTGGCAAATGGCGACTCGGGGTCGAGGCCTGATCAGCCAACCGCCGACTGACCGGCTCCCAGGGCGGACGGCGCTTCTTGAGTCCACCGGCTTGGTACAGACGACCAGCGCATCACGGAGTTGATGCGCCAAACGCCGGCTTCCAAGGCCACGGAACCGCGTGGGTGCGCCGGGCCCACTGATACCACGTCGCGGCCATTTCCCGCACGCGGTCGGGTTGGCTGGAGGCGAGGTTGCGCATCTCCGTGCGGTCGCGCTTCAAGTCGTAGAGTTCCCAAGGGCCCGCGGGATCCTTCGCCACCAGCTTCCAATCCCCGATGCGCAGGGCGCGGTTGCCCTCGTGTTCCCAGAAGAGCGCCTCGCGCGCGATCGGCTTGCCCGCGAAGGCCGGACGCAGGCTCCGTCCTTCCATCATCTGCACGGCGCGCCCCGCCCGCTCCGCGGGATACGGCGCCCCCGCGAGGTCCACACATGTGGCCATGATGTCGATCAGGTGCCCCGGTTGTGGCTCGAACTCCCCGCGCCGCGTGATGCCGCGCGGCCAGTGCGCGATGAGCGGCGTGCTGATGCCACCCTCGTGGACCCAGTGCTTGTAGAGGCGGAACGGAGTATTGGACACGTTGGCCCAAGCCTCGCCGTAGCCGACGTTGCTTTCCGCCGGGCCGGGCATCGGCAGGGGTCCCTTCGCCTTGGCCTTCCCCGCGCCGCCACCGCGTCCGTACGGCTCCGCGCAGGCCCCGTTGTCCTGCAGGTAAAGGATCAGCGTGTTCTCGAACTGGCCGTTCGCCTTCAGGGCCGCGACCAGCCGGCCGATGCCCTGATCCATATTGTCGAGCATCGCCGCGTAGACCTCCATGCAGCGCGCCTCCCAGTCCTTGCGCTCCACCTTGGACCAATCGCCCGTCAGGGGCGTCACCTCCCACGCCGGGTCGATCAGGCCGAGCCGGCGCATCCGCTCGATACGCTCGCGGCGGATGGGCGCGTAGCCGCCGTCGTAGCGGCCCGCATACTTGGCGATGTCGGCCGGCCGCGCGTGCATGGGCCAGTGCGCCGCGGTGTGGGCGACGTACATGAAGAAAGGCCGGTCCGCCGCGGTGCGCGCGTGGTCGTTCACGAAGCGCACCGCATGGTCGCTGAATGCGTCCGTGAGGTAGAAGTCCTTCGCCGGATACTCCGGGTCGGCATCGAACTTCACCCGTGTGTTGTCGCGGGTGATCTCCGGCGGGTTGAAGAAACTGGAGGCGCCGCGAAGGATCCCGTAGTAGCGGTCGAAGCCGCGCTGCAGCGGCCAGTTGTGCTGGGAGGCGCCGTCCTCGATGTCCTTCGTCACATGCCACTTGCCCACGGCGTAATTGCGGTAGCCGGCGCCGCGCAGCACTTCGGCGATCGTCACGGTGTCGGCCCGCAGGTCGCCCGCGTACCACTCGTTGATCATCGCGGTGGCGCTGTAGGGCGCGCGGTCCGTCATGTAGCCGACGCCGGCCTGGTGCGGGTATAGCCCCGTGAGCAGCGATGCGCGCGTGGGGCAGCAGCGGGCGGTGTTGTAGAACTGCGTGAAGCGCAGGCCTCCCGCCGCCAGCGCGTCGAGGTTGGGGGTTGCGATCTCGCCGCCGAAGCAGCCGAGGTCAGAATAGCCGACGTCGTCGCTGAGGATGACGATGACGTTCGGTCGTGCATCGGCCCCGGAGGCCCGGGAGATCGCGGCGAGCGTCAGGAGGGAGAGGAACAGGATCTTCTTCATGGGCGCGGTGAGGTTCATTGCTTCTTCTTGGCGGCCTTGGGCGGCGGATCGGCGCGGCGTGGATCGGAAAGCAGGCGGGGCTCGCCGAACGTGCGGCCTTCGTCGCCGTTCGCCTTCATCCAGTCATTCACCTCGGCGCGCAGACCGGCGAGCCGTGCGGCATGGGCGGGTTCCCCCGCGAGGTTGCGCCGTTCGAGCGGGTCGGCCCGCAGGTCGTAGAGTTCCTCCGCGGGACGGATGTGGTAGCGGCGCACGACCGCGGCCGCGGCGGCGTCGGTCCGCGCGAGGTCCTGCCAGCTGCCGAAGTACCCGGGGCCGTCGCGCGCCTGCCCGAGGTCGACGTGGGTCGAGTAGTAGTACTCCGGATGCAGGTTGCGGATGTATTTCCACTCGCCGGTGCGCACGCTGCGGATCGGGTAGATGTTGAAGCGACCGTCGGCGCTGTGGGTCGTGAAGATGCGGTCGCGGTGCTCGGACCGCTCGCCCCGCAGGACGGCCGCAAAGGAGCGGCCGTCGAGGCCCGCGGGCGCAGGTCCGCCGGCGACCTCGACGAGCGTCGGCAACAGGTCGATCCAGCTCACCATCGCGTCGCTGCGCGCACCGGGCCGCGTGCGCCCCGGCCAGACGGCGATCAGCGGCGTGCGGATGCCGCCGTCGTACAGCGTCCACTTGCCGAAGGGCCATTGCGCGCCGTGATCGGAGGTCGTGAGGAAGAATGTTCCGGCCCCGAGCACCTCGCGCGCGGCATCGTACACATCGCCCAGTTCACGGTCCATCCGGCCCACCGCCGCGTAGTAGGTCGCCCTCGCCTCCCGGGTGCGCGGGGTGTCGACGTGGTTGGCCGGCACAATGACGGAGTCCGCCGTGTGACCCTCGCCGGTCGCGGGCCACGGCACGTGCGGCCAGTTGGTGCCGACGAACAGGCACAGCGGACGCGGATCACGCCGAGCCCGGAGCCAGGCGATCGCCGCGGACACGGCGACGTCCTCGTGGAATTTGTCGTGGGCGAAGTGATCGAAGCCGTAGTCGGCCGTGTGCTGGTAATGGGAGACCTTGCCGAAGGAGACGACCTGGTAGCCGAGGTCCTTCAGGTAGGCAGGCAGCTTCCGGATCTCCGCGCGCGGCTTAGAATGATTGGCCTCCGCGCCGTTGCGGACCGGCATCAGCCCGGTGAGCAGCGCCGCGCGGCTCGGAGCGCAACTCGGAGAGGCGACGAAGGCGCGGTCGAAGGTGAGGCCGGCCGCAGCGAGGCGATCCATGTTGGGCGTCCGCAGGTCCTTCGCGCCGTAGACGGAGGAGTCGCGCAGCGAATGATCATCGGTGAGGAACACCACGATATCGGGCCGAGCGGCCGGCGTCGCCGCATGGGCGATTGGCGCGGCCAGGAATGCGAGCAGGGGTAGGAACCGCAGGGGCATGGAGATCAGCGTGGAACGAAACCGCGGAGCGTCAGCCCCGTTTTTTTTGACACGCCGGCCTGACGGCAGGCCGACCGATGGCGGGAAGTGCGGGATGTGCGACCTTCCGACCATGAATGCGTGTTTCCCGGACGCGACCCGCCGGCGGAACCCCGCCGCCCTCCTCGCGCTGGCCGGAGCTCTCCTCGCGGGCCTGCCGTTGCCGGCGGCCCGGAGCGCGGAGGCGACCGCGGCCGGCGAGGTCAGCCTCATCCGGATCCAGGGCGCGATCGGACCCGCCACGGCCAGCTACGTCGCCCGGGCAGTGCGCCACGCCACCGAATCGGGCGCGCGGTGCCTCGTCGTGGAAATTGATACCCCGGGCGGGCTGCTCGATTCGACGAAGACGATCGTGCAGGCTTTCTACGCGTCGGGCGTGCCGGTGGTGGCGTACGTGGCCCCGACGGGAGCGCACGCCACCAGCGCCGGATGCATCATCGCGCTGGCCGCCGACGTGGCATCGATGGCCCCGCACACCAGCATCGGCGCCGCACATCCGGTCGAGCTCGGCGGCATGGGCGAGGCGAAGACCGACAGCGTGATGTCCAAGAAGCTGGAGAACTTCACGGTCAGCTACGTGGAGGCGATCGCGGCCAAGCGGGGCCGCAACGTGGAATGGGCCGCGGCGGCGGTGCGGGACAGCGCGAGCGTGACCGCGGAGAAGGCCCTTGAGCTCCGCGTGATCGACCTAATCGCCGCCGACGTGCCCTCCCTACTTGCGCAGCTGGAGGGCCGTACGATCAGCGGCAAGGTGCTGCGCGTGGCGCAGGCCCGCGTGGTCGAGGTCCCGCTGCTCGCCCGTGAACGCGTGCTGCAGTCGGTGTGGCGACCCGAGGTGATGTTCGTGCTGATGCTGGTCGCGATCTACGGGATCATTGGCGAGCTGAGCAACCCCGGCGCCATCCTGCCGGGCGTGGCGGGCGCGATCGCGCTGATCCTCGCGTTCTACATGGCCTCGATCCTGCCCGTCAGCACGGCCGGATTGAGCCTGATCGGGCTGGCGGTGCTGCTGTTCGTGGCCGACCTGTTCGCGCCCACGCATGGCGTGCTCACGGTGGGCGGTATCATCTCCTTCGTGCTCGGCGCGCTGCTGCTCTTCGAGGACGCCGGGCCGGCCTTCCGCCTGCCGCTCGCGATGGTGCTGCCGGCGGCGGTCGTCACCGCGATCTTCTTCGCGTTCGTCCTGGGCGCCGGACTGCGGGCCCAGCGGTTGCCGGCGCGCGTCGGCCGCGAGGCCCTGCCGGGCACCACCGGTGAGGCGCTCACCCGGGTCGGCCTAGACTCCGGCTGGGTGACGGTCGACGGCGAGACCTGGCATGCCCGCAGCGACGATCCCGTCGATCGTGGCCAGGAGGTCATCGTCCTCTCCGTCGAGGGACTCATCCTGCGCGTGAAACCCGCCAAACTGGAGGCTCCATGAACACCAAGGTCCTGATCGACATCCTCGCCTGGCTGCTGCCCGTCGTGCTCATCGCGGTCGTCGTGCTGCCCTCGGCCATCCGCATCCTGCGCGAGTACGAGCGCGGCGTCATTTTCCGGCTCGGCAAGCTGCTGCGCGCCAAGGGGCCTGGAATCGTCCTGCTCATTCCGGTCGTTGACCGCATGGTGCGCATGGACCTGCGGGTCGTGACGGTCGACGTGCCCAAGCAGGAGATGATGACCCGCGACAACGTGCCGGTGACCGTCGACGCCGTGGTGTACTTCCGTGTCGTGGATCCCGAGGCCGCGGTCGTGAAGGTGGAGCACTACCTGAAGGCGAGCTCCCTGATCGCGCAGACCACCCTGCGCAGCGTGATCGGGCAGGCGGAGCTCGACGACCTCCTTGCCCGCCGGGACAAGATCAACCAGACGCTGCAGGAGATCATCGATCGCCACACCGACCCGTGGGGCGTGAAGGTCACCGCGGTCGAGGTGAAGGACGTCATCCTGCCCGACGACATGAAGCGCACCATGGCGCGGCAGGCGGAGAGCGAGCGAGAGCGTCGCTCGAAGGTCATCAACGCCGAAGGCGAGTTCCAGGCCGCCGAGCGCATGGTGCAGGCCGCCGCGATGATCAGCCGCGAGCCGATCGCCCTCCAGCTGCGCTACCTGCAGACGATGCGGGAGATCGCGAGTGAGACCAACACCACCACCTTCCTGCCCATGCCGCTGGAGCTGTTCGCTCCGCTGCTGCGGGGCGGGACGCCGAAACCATGAAAACCAAGACCGGAGTTTGGATCGACCAGAGCCGCGCGTTGATCGTCGTGCTCAACGGCGCGCATGAAAAGGTACGGATCATCGAGTCCCGCGTCGCCAGCCAGCCCCGCCGAGGCAGCGACACGCCCGCCGGGGCGCGGTTCGACGCCCACCACATCACCGCCGACGCCACCCGCCACCGCACGCACGCGAGCGAGCTGCGGACATTCTACGCCCGCGTGCGGTCCGCCATCCCCGGTGCCGGAGAACTCGTCCTACTCGGCCCCGGCCATGCCAAAACGGAACTCCGCAAGCACCTGCAGGCCGAGGGTTGGGCGGGCCGCGTGGTCGGCGTCGAGCCGGCCGAAAGAATGAGCGACCGGCAGTTCGCGGCGTTTGTCCGCGCGTCGTTTCTTCCGCCGAACGCGCCTCCCGTTCCCGTCTACCGCCCGTGGTACACCTCGGCCAGCCCGAGCAAGATCGCCTCTAGCTCCCTGAGGTAGTCGGCCTCGGGCAGCGAGGGCTTGCGGGCGCGCAGCTCGGAGAGACGGCGTTCGAGCTCATCGCGCCGGGCGCGTTCGTCGGTCGAGAGCGCCTGCTCCGCCGGGCTGCGGACGAGGTGGAACTGATGGGCGCGTGTGCCGTCGGGGGCCGCCCCGTCGGAGGATCGCTTGGTGGCGAGCACGCCGCGGAACCAATCGGGCGGCGTGCCGAGCCCGTCGCCATTGTCCTCGACCAGCGGGTGCTCCGTCGCGAGCCGGCCCTCGGTCTTGTAGAACTCCGCCGTGCGGGTGGCGGCGCTGAGGAACGATTCAAGCAACGAGACCTGGCCGTCACGGTCGAGGTCGCTCCGCGCGTCCGCCAGCGCCTCGGCGAAGTATTTCCCGAAGCGCGCGTAGTTCTGCTCGTTGCCGCTGCGCGTGGCGCTGACGATCACGCGCCCCGGGGCGGCGAGCTTGCCGATGAAGGGGGCGCTGGACGAGGTGGTGTGCACGACGGCAAGCGGACGAGTGAACGGCTTGAGCCACTCCGCCAGTTCGGCGGCCGCCACGTCGGGTCCCCGCAGGTTCAACTTGGCCTCGCGACCGTCGAACGTCCCGTGGCCCACCATCACGAGCCAAAGTTCCGACCGGCCGTCGCGCGCCTCGGCCTCGAGGAGTTGGCGCAGACGCTCGCGGTCCGTCGGTTCCGTGCCCCCGCCTTCCCGGCCCACGACGACGAGTGAGGCCGCGGCCGCGCGTCCGGTGGCGGTCCAGGCGGCGATCTGCGCGTCGAAATCCGGTGCGAACTCCGGATCGCCGACGGCGCCGGCGACAAGGATCACACGCGCCGCCGGAGATGCCGGAGCGGGCTCGGCGGCCCAAAGGCCGGCGAATACTCCGAGCGCCGCCGTAGCGAGGCACAGCCGGATCCCCCCGCTCATGGCATTCCCTTCCAGCGCCGCAGGCCCCATTCGGCGAGCAGACAGGCCAGGGCGAACCCGAACACCCAGGGGGTGTGCCAGGCGGGATGTGACCAGGTCTCCATCACAGGGGCACGGAGATCAGGGAGCCGGCGCGCAAAGGCCTCCAGGTCCTCCGCACGCACGACCTCGCCCCCGGTCTTCCGGGCGATGGCCTCGAGCAGCGCCGTGTTGGGCGCGAGCGAACGGAATTCCTCGGCGGCGAGATCCGAACTCCAACCCGCCTCCGCCCGGCCGGTTTCGGCGCCGGCGTGGTTCTTCACGACCGCCACCGCGCGAAATCCACCGTCCTGCCGCGGCACATACGTCACCTGATAAAGCCCCGGCTCGGCGGGATCGGCCTCCGCTTCCAGCCGGACCGGCGCCGCAGCCGAAGCGCCCCCGAAGGCCACGGGCTCCACGGTGACGGAGACGACGGCGTCATCAATCGGCTGGAACTTCTCGTCGCGCACCCGCACCTGCACGCGTACCGCGCCATTGGCGTCGGCCGCGACCGGCTCAGCGGAGGCCTGCACGCGCAGGGGCACATCGGTGATCAGCCAACGCACCAGCTGCCGCCAGGCCCGTTCAAGGTCCTCGCGGGCGGCGGGGTCGCGCATGCCCCAGCGCCAGAAGTCGCCGACCATGAGGGCGCCGCTCCGGCCGCGGCCGAAACGCTGCACCGCCAACGCGGGATGCTCGCCGCCCTTCTCGTCGCGCACGGAGGCGATCACGCTGGCGCCGGGCTTGAGGCCGCGCACGCGGTTCAGGACCTCGAACGGCGGCATCGAATCGAGGCGGGCCCGCTCGTCGCCTTCGGTTTCGCGCAACCGCGCCCAAGGCTGCAGCCAGCCCTCGCGCGTCAGCTGGAAGCTGACCTTACCCGGCGGGGTAGAACCGCCCTCGTCGAGGTCGAGGTAGACCGGCAGGAGGTCGCCGATCGGGGTCCGCAGGTAACGGCCTTCGTGAAATGACTCCATCCCACCGAGCATCAGCAGGCCGCCGCCGCGTTCGGACACGAACTTCTGCAGCAGCACCGCCTGATCGCGCGTGAAGAAATCCGCCTCGAGGTCATCGAGGATCACGGCGTGGTAGCCGTAGAGTTCCTCCGGCGTGCGCGGGAAGCCCGCCCGCAGCTCGATCTCGTCCCGCGTGTTGAGGCGCACCAGCACGGGCTGGTCGTAGCGTTGCACCTCGTCGGCCGCCTGGCTGCCGAAGCCGCGGAAGAGCGGGTTGCTCGTCTCCCCTTCCCGCCCGCGGAAATCAAACTTGGGCTCGCGCTTCGCGACGCGGATCAGACCGACCAGCTGCACCTGCTCGTCCCCCTGCACCGCGCGGTTGAGGAACTTGTATTCCCAGTTGGGACGACCCGAGACGTAGAGGACCCGGAAGGGCCCCTGCCCGCGGTCGACCGCCAACACGCGCGCGTTGTTCGCGAGGGTCGCCTCCGCGGTGGTTACCGCTACCCCCGGCGCCGTGGACGCCGGTGACTCATCCGCCGCCGCCACGCTGAACTGGTAGAACGACACCCCCGGCTGATCGGGTTTCACCCGGAATCGGAACGCGAGCGGCTCGCCATCCGCCCGGCCGGTCGCCTTCTGCTCCTCCACCACCCGGCCGGAACGATCCGTCAGTCGCGCGGTGATTTCCCTGCCGCGGTACCCGGCCGTTGCGACGTCTGCCTGCACCGTCACCGGTGCGTCCTCGAACGAGGTCTGCCCGACCGTGACCTGCTGCACCGCGATGTCGCGGGCGGGATCCGTCCTGCCGAGCACGACGGGATAGACGGGTGGCAAGCCGGCCAGATCCGGCGGCAATCCCGCGGGAAGATCGGTCGCGTTGCCGTCGGTGAACAACAGGATGCCGGCGAGCGGACGTCCCTGGAAGCGGGCACCGAGGGTACGGAGGGCGGACCCGAGGCCCGTGGCGCGGCCGTCGAAGCTCATCGCGCCAAAGTCGCGCACCGATTGGACGCGCGTGTCGAAGGTGTAGCGCCGCACGTCAAACGTCGTGGCCAACGCGCCCTGCCACGCGGATTTCTCCGGGTCGAGGAGCGAGGCCAGTCGTTCCCCGCGGGTGCGCTCGTCGCCACGATCGCGGATCCGCAGGCCCTGACTGTTGTCGGCCACGACCGCGATCAGGTTGGCCCCGGGCTTGGCGCGCTGTCCGAGCCAGAGCGGCTCGAGCAGGCACGCGGCCAGCAGGGCGACACCGGCGGCCTTAAGTCCCGCCAGGACCCAGCGGAGGGGATGTCCTCGGGCGGCGCGGTAGCCCCAGAGAAGCGCGAGCGCGGCGACCGCCAGGAAGGCGGCGACCGGCCACGCCAGCGCGGCACCCGAAAACGTGAGGGAAGACGTCATTTGTCCTTGCCCAGCTCCTCGTAGTACCGGCGCACGGTTTCCGTGTACCGGTTGGGCACCGGATCGCGGTCGATCGGCGCCAGCGAATCCTTCGATTCCCTCCGCGCGAGTTCCTCGGCCACGCGGTTCCTTACCTCGACCAGCGGGCGCACGATCTGCAGCTCCACCTTGGCCCAGTCGGGTTTCTTCATCTCCACGCGCCAATCGCGACGCATCATCCGCGCCCGCTCCCGGGCCTCGGCGATCGCATTGCGCCACTCCGGCGTGTCGACCAGTTCCTCGACGTCGCGCAGACGCTCGGTCCAGCGCTCGAATTCATCGCCGGTCAACGGGCCGCGGTACACCGGGCCGAACTCCCCGCCCCCGAGGCCACCGCCGCGTTCGTCGCCGCCCCGCATCAGGACGTCGACCGAAAGCCCGCCGGTGCGATCCCGGCCGCCGCCCATGCCGATCTCGCGGCCGCGCCGGGCTTCCCCGCTTGGGTCGCGCCGCGGTTCGCCCCCGCGCGAGGGCTCACGGCCTTCACCTGCGCCGCTTCCGCCCGCCCCCGGCTGGCCCGCCGAGGCTTGGCGGCCCTGCTCCGAGGAGCCGGCTTCCCCGGGACGTTGTCCCTGCCCCGGTTGTTGACCTTCTCCGGGGCTTTGACCCGGTCCGGGTTGCCGCGCCTGACCCGGTTGCCGCGCGGCGTCGGCCAACGCTTCGCCGGAACGTGCCTCCCGTTCGCCGCGTTCCGCTCCCGGCTGGCCACCTCCGTCAGGGGAAGACTCTCCCGGTGTGCCGGACTGCCCGGGACGGCGCTCCTGCCCCGCCTGCCGTTCGTCGCCCCCGCGCCCCGCCTGACCGATCTCGCGCTGCAATTGATCCGTGAGGGAATCCAGTTCCGAGCGGGCGAGTTTCAATTGTTCCGCGTCGTCGCCCAGCACGCTCTCGGCCGCGCGTTCGACGCCGCGCCTGAGTTCCTCGACCTGCGACTGGGCGCGCCGGCCCACCTGACGCGCCTGTGGAATGAGGTTGTCGCGCAGCAGTTCGCGGGTGGCGTCCAGAGCGCGGCCGCCCTCCTCGCGCTCCTGCGCCTGCTGGAGGCGGGTGTTGAGGTCGCGGGTGAGGTTGCCAGAGTTCAGCAGTTCGGAACGGGCCTGCTTCACGGCGCTGCCGTCCTCCTGGCTCGCCTTGCGGATGCTGTCGTACAACTGGCGCGAAAGCAGCGGTTCGGAACTCTCCGCCTGCTCCGAGAGCTGCGTCGCGCGGTCGACGAGGCGGTTGAGTCGCTCCTTCTGGCCGGTGAGCTCCTGCTGCAGCTCCTGGCGTTCGCCGCCCTCGCCGAGCGAGCGGCGGCGCGGTTGTTCTCCGGCGGCGAGCTCCTCGAGCTTCTTGTCGATCTGCTCCTGGCGCTGCGCGAGGTCGCGCGCCTCGGAGCGCATCTGCCGAAGTTCCTCGGCGAACTCACTCGAGTTCTGGCGCCGCATCTCGTCGCGCATCTCCTGCAGCTGGCGTTGCGCGCGGGTGCCGGAGGCCACCGCCTGCGAGACGGATCCTTCGGCGGCGGCGTCAGCCGCGCGTTGAATGTCCTCGCGGGTCTGGTCGAGCTGCTGGCGCTGCTGCGACATGCCGGACTGGTTCTCGGCACGCTCCATCCGCTGGCGCACCTCGTCGGCGTCGGCCAGCAGCTGGCGCTGCTCCTCCTCGAGGCGCTTGAGGCGCTTGCGCACTTCCTCGCGCTGGGCCTCGGTCCGCGCCTCCTGCAGCGCGGTCTGCAGTTCCTTGAGTCGGTCGGTGATGTCCTGCTGCCGCCGCGCCAGCTCCTGCAGGCGGTTCATGACGGCAAGCTGCTCGCGCCGCTCCTGGTTCTGGGGGGAACGCGCGACGCGCTGGGTCTCGTAGCGGTTCTCCGATTGCTGGAGCTCCAGCTGGTCGATCTGCCGCTGGTTGCCCTGGCCGCCGCCTCCCCCGCCTTGGCGGCCGCGGCGGGTGACGGCGGTCTCGCGGGCCTGCATCCGGAGGAGACCCTGGTAAGCCGCCTGCTCCGCGGCGAGCGCCTGCGTGAGCGGCTCCGGTTTTTCCGCGGCGGCCTCGAGGCCGGAAATCGCCTTCTCCATCTCGCCGGTCACCGCCTTCCAGAGCGCCTCCTCGCGCGGCCCGCGCGCCTCCTCGGCGGCGGCCTCCGCCTGCGACAGCGCCTGCCGCTGCGAGTCGAGCACGACCTTGGCGTCGGCCGCGTAACCGGGACGTTCGCCGTCGCGCCGCAGTTTCCACGTCGCGCTGATGATCTGTTTCTGGAGCTCCGCAAGCCGACGGCCGCGCTGGCCGCCCTGCTGCGGTTCGCCCTCCTCGTCGCCTCCCTGGTTCTGCCGCTCGCGGAAGATTTCGTCGAACGGGCGCACCTCCGCGAAGAACAGGTCGCCGGTGGTGCGGCGAACCCGCCCGTCGGGACCGATGTCGTCGGCCCACGCGAACCAGGAGACGAGGTCATCGGGCTTCGCGCCCAGCGCCTCGAGGCTGAGGAGATGGCCGAACATCCGCTTCTCGCGGGCGGCGGCCTCGCGCCCCAGTTCGAGGAAGGTCGATTCCCCGCCGGCCAGGGAATAGCCGATGCCGTAGGCGGGGACGCCGAAGTCGTCCCAGACCGTGCCGTCGAAAGTGACCTCCTCGAGGGCCGAAGGCCGCGTGTCGCCGCGGGGAAGCACGAGCCGGATCTCCGGAACGCGGTTCGGCTGCACGTCGAAGACGAAGGGCGCCGCGACCTTGTTCGCCCGGCCCTCGGCGTCGGTGAGCCGCAATTCGTAGGTGGCGCTCTTCGCGGGCACGAAACCGGCCAGCGTGGCGGTCGCGCGGTCGGCGGCGACCTGCAGTTCCAGCGTCTCCTTCCCCTCGCCGCGCGCGACCAGCAGCGCCTTCGCCACGGGCTTGTTCAGCTGCAAGGCGAGGTCGACCCGCGTGCCCTCGACGGCGCTTACCCGGCGCGTGTCCTCGATGCGCTTCGCGGGAAGCCGTGTGTAAACCGGATAATTCAGCACGACGTCGGCCCGCTCCAGGCGCGGATGCTCGAAGACGGTGACCTTGAACTCACGGGAGCGCTCCCCGCGATACTCGAGCTGATACGTGAGGTCGGCTGCGACCTCGGTCACGCTCCCGCCGAACACCGGATCGGCGAGGCTCTTCACCAGAGGGATCGTGCGCGCCGTGGCTCCGGAGGAGCGCACGACAAGGTTGACCGAGGGTGGCAGCGCGCCGCTGAAGCGCGCCAGCACGACGAGGCTTTCGCCCTTCTCGAGCGCGGTGTCACCGGGCGTCACTGCCACGCCCTCGCGGCTTACCCACGCCGGCTTCTCGCCGAGGACGGGCGCGATCCGCAGTCCGCCGAGGGCGAACGTGAACATCACCATCGCGGCCGCCTGCAGCACCACCCATGTCCACAGGCGATGCCGCGGCACGATGTCGCGCCAGTCCTGCTCCTGACTGCGCGCCGTCGCCTCCTGCACCAGACGTTGACCGAAATACCCCGGGGCCTCGCCCGCCGCCGGATCCTGCTGGACCGCGGTGATCAGGATCCCGTCTAGCTCCGGATGCCGGCGCTCGATGCGCCGCGCCAGCACCCGGTAATCGGTGGCCCGCAACAGGCGGCGGAAAAGCAGTCCGGCCGCCGTCAAACCGGTGACGACCAGCACGAGCGGCAGCACGAACGCGGCAATCCCTCCGGTCAGGCGCCCGACGCCGGCCACCGCGACCGCCAACAGGGCCCCGCCGGCCCAGCAGGCGGCGAGCGTCCGCCAGATCGAAAGCCAGCGGGCGCGGCCCGCCGCGCGGTCCAGCCGGGTCTTCAGGAACGAATGGCTCATGATGGGATTCCTCCGCCCGCGTCGGCGGTGCGCCTTAGGGCGCGGCCCGCCAGCAGCGTCTCAAGCAAAAGCACCGCGAGCGCCGCCGCGACGAGCCAGCGCCAGAGTTTCTGCCGGCTTTCCGCCTCGAGACCCTGCAGCACGGCGCGTTGCCCCGCATCAGGAGCGGCGGGTGCGGCCTGCCGCGACACCGGCACGCCCTGTTGCTCAAGTTCCTCCGTGCTCAACGGGGCCGTGCGGCTCTCCGCGGGATCCAGGTTCACCGCGAAACGCCACTCCTTGCCCGCTGCCGCCACGCGGTAAATGCCCGGAGCGTCCGTTCCCGCGAAGGAAAGCCGGCCCGCCTCCATCGCGACCGCGGTCCCCGCCGGGGTCGTCACGACGGCACCCGCCGCCTCGGGGGGTAACTCGACCGGGTCGCCGACGTTGTACTGGGTCACGAAGTCACCGATCGCGCCCGATGTCTCCAGCAGCGACCACATCAGCGGCGCGAACTTCGACGAGAGCGCCAGCTGGCTGTCCTCCGGATGCCAGCCGGCGGCGAACACCAGCGTCCGGCCCCGGCCCGCCGGAACCTCCAGCAGCGCCGGATCCCCCGAATCAAACTTCGCCACGACGCGCGCCCCCGGCAGTCCCGCAAGGTCGATGCGGCGGTGGCGCCAGAAGCGAATCTTCGAGAAGTCGCTGAACCGGGGATCCGCGAACGGAGCGAGGAGCGGATGCCGGAAATCGATCTCCGCCAGCATGGCGTAACCGCCGGACTTCCCCTCGGTGAGCGCGGGAGGCGCCGTGCCCGCGAGCACGCCCAACGCCGCGGCGGTCGCGGCATCGGCCCGGCGAAGGACCATCACGATCGTGCGCCCGGCCTCGGCCTGCAGGCGCAGCGCGGAGGCCGCCGCGGTGTCGATCGCCTCACCGATGAGAATGACCGAGGCCGACCCGAGCTCCGCCGCAGGTGGGATCGCCGCCGGAGCGCGGGCCGTGAGAGCGACCGCGGCACGCGGCGTCTCGACGAGGGCGCGACGGAGAAAGAAGAGGGGCTGTTTAGCGTCGCCCGCAGCGTCCGACCCCAGCCAGAGGACCACCGGCCGCTGCTGCACCGGCGCGATCGCGAAGGCCCGGTTGTCAAAGTCCTCGTCATCTCCGGCGAGCGCGACCTCCGCGGAACCCGCCGCTCCCTTCGCCCGCGGCAGGAGAAACACCCGGCTCTGACCGGGCGGGACGTAAGCGTCGACCGGCTCCCCGCTGAATCCGGTGCCCGCGGCCCATCCCAGCTTGAATTGCTCGCGCTTCGCGTCGGCCGAGTTGCTCACTCGCACGCGCACGGGGGCATCCGCCGGTCGCGCTGCCTCCGCGCCCTCCGCCATCACCTGCAGCCCCGCGTTCGTCGGGCGTGACCCCGCCACCGGCTCGAGCGCGAGCTCGACGCCCTTCGGCCACTCGTACGCCTGCAGCGCCTCCAGCCGGCTGCCAGCCTGCAGATCGCTGATCAGCACGATCCGCCGCGGCCCCGGGGCGGCCTTCCCATCGCCGTCCGCCAGGGTCTCCGCCGCCGCGGCTAGCGCCGCCCCGAGCCTCGTGCCACCCCACCCCGGTTGCGCCGCCGCGACCCGGGCGGCGGCCAAGGCCGCGCGATCTCCAGGCGCGGTACGCCGCCACTCCTCGGCGGGCAAGAGCGCCGCCACCGCGCGATCAAACGTCATCACCGCCAGTTCGTCCGCCGGCCCGGCCTTGCGGATCCAGTCCGTGGCTCGCGCGACGGCCGCCGGCCAGACGCCCTCGCGCCGCATGCTCGCGCTGGTGTCGAGCAGGATCACCGTGCGGGCCGGACGCGCGGCGCCGGGTTCGTCGTCGGGCGGCCGCGTGAGGAACGGTCGCGCGAACGCGAAGGCCAGGACGGCCAGCGCGAGGCAGCGCAGCAGGAGCAGCAGCAGGTGCTCGATCCGGTGGCGCTGCGACAGCCGCGGCGGGCTCGGCTGGAGGAAGATCAGCGAACTGAAGGGAACCTGTTCCCGGGTCGTGCGCCGGACGAGGTGGTAGATCACGGGCCCGGCGATCGCCAGCGCCCCGAGCAGGAAGAATGGCGCGAGGAAGCTCATCCGCGGCCTCCGGCGGGTGCGCGCCGCACCAGCCTGCCGCGGCGCAGGCGCGACTGCAGGAACTCAAACAGCGCCAGCTCAAGCGGCTCGGCGGTCGAGATCCGATGGAAGCCTGAACCCAGCTTCCGGCAGGTGGACTCCAGGGCCGCGGTGTGGGCGTCGAGCCGGCGCCGGTAGTCGGTGCGCGCCTGCGCCGGATCGATGTAGAGCCGGCGTCCCGTCTCGACGTCCTCCACCAGCGACGGTCCGGCGAGCCCGAGCTCGAGCTCCGCGGGGTCGAGGACCTGGAAGACCGCCAGCTCGTGTCCGCAGGCCGCCAGCGTCGTGAGCTCCCGCTCCATGTCGTCCAGCGGCGCCAGGAAGTCCGAGATGAGAACGATGAGCCCCCGCTTTCGGGTCAGCGCCGCGATGCGACCGAGGGCGGCCACGGGGTTCGTGCCGCGGCCGGCGGAAGGACGTTCGAGCGCCAGCATGAGCTGCCGCAGGTGCCCCGCCCGGTTGCGCGGCGGAAGGTATTCGCGCACCTGGTCGTCGAACGTGAGCAACCCCACGGCGTCTCCCTGCTTGTGCAGGAAATAAGCGAGGGTGCCGGCGAGGGTCGCGGCGTACACCGCCTTGGTGAACCCGCGCGAGCCGTAGTCCATGGAGCGGCTCTGATCCGCCAGCAGCTGCACGCGGAGGTTGGTCTCGTCCTCGTAGCGCTTGATGTAGTACCGGTCGCTGCGCGCGAAGACGCGCCAGTCGACGTAGCGCGGGTCGTCGCCTTCCGTGTACTGCCGGTACTCGGTGAACTCGACCGAGAAGCCGTGGTACGGGCTGCGGTGCAGTCCGCTCCAGAATCCCTCCACGACCGCGCGCGCCCGCAGCTCGAGGCTGCCGATCGTCATCAGCGCCCGTGGATCGATCAGGCGGGCGGACGGCAGCGCGTCCTGGGCGGCGGCGGTCATCGGGCGGCGGGAAAACCTCAGCCGTTGCGCAGCGGCGCCTTGGCGCCGGCGACGAGGCGCTGGATGACATCCTCGACGCGCACGCCCTCGGCCTCGGCGCGGTAATTCAGGAGGATGCGGTGCCGCAGCGTCGGCAGCGCGAGCGCCTGGATGTCCTCCGTCGTCACGTGGGCGCGGCCGCGCAGCAGCGCGCGGGCCTTGGCCCCGAGGATGAGGAACTGGGCCGCGCGCGTGCCGGCGCCCCAGCTCACCCAGTCGTTCACGAAGGCGGGCGTCCCGGGCTGGCGCGGACGCGAACTGGCGGCGATTCCCACCGCGTAGCGCACCATCTCCTCGGCGACGGGAACCTTGCGCACGAGGTCGTGGAAGCGCTGCACGTCGTCGCCGGTGAACAGCGGCTCGATCGCCGCCGGCCGCCCCGCCGTGGTGCGCGTGACGACCGAGACCTCGTCGGCCTCCGGCAGGTAATCCATGACGACGTTGAACATGAAGCGGTCGAGCTGGGCCTCGGGCAGCGGATAGGTGCCCTCCATCTCGATCGGGTTCTGCGTTGCGAGGACGAAGAACGGCTCCTCGAGCGGATGACGCACGCCGGACGCGGTGACCTGATGCTCCTGCATCGCCTCCAGCAGCGCGGCCTGCGTCTTCGGCGGCGTGCGGTTGATCTCGTCGGCCAGGATCATGTTGGCAAAGACCGGTCCGCGCACGAACGCGAGCCGCCGCCCACCGTTGCCGTCATCCTGCAGGATCTCGGTGCCGGTGATGTCGGCTGGCATCAGGTCGGGCGTGAACTGGATGCGGGCGAACCGCAGGTGGAAGACCTGCGCGATGGACTTCACGAGCAGGGTCTTCGCCAGGCCGGGTGCGCCGGTGATCAGGCAGTGCCCGCCTGCGAGCAGCGCGAGGAGGATCTGCTCGATGACGTCGCGTTGGCCGACGATGACCTTGGCCAATTCGGCCTCGATCCGCGCGCGGCCGGCGAGCAGCCGCTCGGCGGTGTCGCGCTCGGCGGCGAAGGGCGGGACGGGGGCGGCGGGCGGCGAGGCTTGGGATTCGGGGATGCTCATGAAGGGGAAAGTGGAGATGAGACGATCAGGCGGCGCGTTCAGTGCGTCATCAGGTAGAAGACCAGATTGACGCCCAGCGGATAGGAGACCTTCTCGGAAAACACGGCGAAGTAGTCGGCGTTCTCGCCCTCGCGCTCCCAGCCGTCGCTGAGGTCGCTGTTGTGGAAGGCGATCACCATGATGTTGCCGCGGTCGTCGAGGATGGCCTTCACGGAGAGCTTGTCGGAGTCGGGCCCGCGGTCGATCTGCAGCGGGGCGTTCGGGTCGCCGTCCCGGCGGGCGCGGTTCCAGAACTGCATCGTCGGCACCTGCAGCGCCTGCAGCGTCTTGAGCTGCGTCTTGAGGTCATAGACGCAGGTGAACAGCGGATGATCGAGCGAGAGGTCGGTGAACGAGCGCTCAGGCAGCACGCGCTTCATCTGCGCCGTGAAGCCCGCCAGCTCGATCGAGTTCCAGAAGTCGATCACCACGATGACCCCGCCGGCCAGCAGGTACTTGCGCAGGCTCGCGACCTCCGCGTCCCGGAGCTGCATGTACCCGGGGTGCGTCATGTAGAGGAACGGATAGTCGTGCAGCTCGGGTTCCGTGAGCCGCAGCACGCGGCCGTCGGGATCCGCACGGATCGACGTGAGCTGCTGCAGGCGATAGGAAAGGTTCAGGTCAGCGTCGGGAAAATCGACCCACCAGCCGATGCTGCGGCCGCGGTGGAAGACCGGGGACGGCGACGTGGTCGGCCCGGCCTTGAAGACGGAGCGCGCGAACGTGAACACGTCCTTCTCGAAACCCGGGGGGTTGGACCAATTGGGAGTCCCGGTGCTGTGGGAGTCGACCTCCCGCGCGGTGCGGACGTTGGCCTCGTCGACCATGCCGCTGCCTTCGGTGCGCACCCACGCGCTCGGCGCCTCCGCCTCGTTGCCCGTCGGAGCCGGGCGGGCACGCGGGCCCGGCTGCGCCGTCGCGGTGCCGGCGGCGGCGAGCGCGGCCAGCGCGATCAGGATCCGAAAAGGCGGGCGGGCTTTCATCAATGCGTCATCGCGTAGAAGACCACGTTGATCCCGAGCGGGTACGCGACCTTTTCGGAGAAGTTCCGGAAGTAGTACTCGTACTCGCCCTCGCGTTCCCAGCCATCCCCGTTGTCGGTGTTGTGGGCGGCAAACACCATCATCCGGCCCTTGTCGTCGTGGATCGCGCGGTGGTGCACGGTGCGCGAATCGCCGTCGTGGTCCTCCCAGGTGACGCCGCTGTACTGGCTTTCTTCGCCGGTGCGCACGTTGGGCACCTGACCCTTCGACTTGATCTGGAAGACGCACGAGTACAGCGGGTGGTCGGAGGCCAGCTCGGTGAAGGCCCGCTCGGGAAACACCCGGCGCATCTCGCGCTCGACGTTCTGCCACGCTGAATCCCCCCAGAAGTCGTCGAACATCAGGAATCCGCCGTTGAGGAGATACTTCCTCAGCGCGGCCACCTCGGCTTCCGAGAAGGTCATCGCCCCCGCCTCGACGATGTAGATCCAGGGATAAGCCGCCAAACCCTCTTCCGTGAGCTCGATGATCCGTCCGTCGGGGCTGCACTTCATCGATGTCATCTGCTGGAGGCGGTACGAAAGGTTCAGGTCGCTGTCGGGACAGTCGGTCGACCAACTGCCGGAGCGCCGTCCCCAGCCGCGCCGGGCGGACGTGTACCGGATCCGGGTGAAGGTGAAGACGTCCGTCTCGAACCCGCGGGGGTTCTCCCACACCGGCGTGCCCGTGCTATGCGAGGGAATCTCGCGGGCCGTGCGCACATCGGGACCGACGGGGCTCTCGCCGCCGCCCCAGAAGCCGCCCCCGCGGCCGTAGCGTTGCGCGAGTGCGAGCGCGCCCGCGGCGCAGAAGAGCAGGAGGGCCGCAACCGCGCGGTTCATTGAGTGCCTCCCCCGGCGGCGTTGATGTCCCGCAGCAGGCGCAGCGCGTCGCGAAACCGCGGGGCCTCCTCCAGCGCCAGCAGCACGTGCCGGCGCGCCGCCTCCCGATCGCCGCGCCGGAGCATCAGCCGGGCGAGTTCGTGATTGGCCTCGGCGCGCTCGGGAACATCAAGCTGCAGCAGCGTGCGCCACGCCACGACGGCGGTGGAATCGTCGCCGAGGCCTCCCGCGGCCCGGGCAAGCGCCCGCCACGGCGGCGGAACGAGCGGATTCACCGCGAGGAAACGTTCCGCGTTCGCCACCACCAGAGCCCAGTCGCCATCCGCGGTGCCGAGTTCCATCAATCGCAGGTAGGCGTCGGTCGCCTCGTCGTCCACTTCCGCCCAGCGGCGCAGCGCCTCGCGCTCACCCGCCGCGTCCCCGAGTGCGCGCAGCGCGGTGACCAGCGGACGATGCGCGGCGTCGGCGCCCTTCTGCGCGGGGTAAAGCTCCACGAGGCGCCGCAGAGGAACCAGTGCTTCCTTCCATTCGCGACGCTCCGCGTGCCGGGCAGCCTGCGCCTTCAGCACCCAGTAATTGTCCGGGTGGCGGGCGGAGAAAGCCCCGAACTCCGTCGCGCCCTCCTCCAGGAAGACGCCCGCCTCGGGTCGGTCCCACTTGAGGCCGGGCGCGAGCTGATCAGCCCGCCCGCGCACGTACTCGGTGAACGCCTTCTCCAGTTCATCCAGCGGCAGCGTGCGTTTGGCGAGGGCCGCGTTGATCTCCTCGCCGTCGCGCAGGTCCCGCAGCACGCCCCGCAGGGAGTCGATGCCATGGCGGGCCACGATGTAGTCGACCACCAGCGAGGATTGCAGGTAGGCGAACTGGAGGTGCCGCGGGGTCTTCGGGGCGAGGAAGGCGGCGCTGAGCTTCGCGACCGGCACCATCTCCCCGCCGAGGATCATCTCCCGGTACTCGGGGTTGATCCGGTTTCCCCACGCCGGGTTGGCGAGGCGCTCCTCGTGCACCGAGATCCCCTCGCTCAGCCAGCGGGGCATCTTGTTGCGGGTGAGCTGCAGCGTGACGACATGGCAGAACTCATGCCACAGCACCGCCTCCCAGTTCGTGGAGGAATTGCCGGTGGCTGGACTATTGGCAGTCACAACGCGGCCGAAGCACACGCCGAGGAAGCCCGCCACGTCGGGCAATCCGAACGTCCGCACCGCGAAGTCGCGTTGGTCGGCGAAGATCTCGATGTAGGTCGGACGGGCCAGCTCCACGCCGTACTTCGGCACCAGGGTCTCCTGCGCCCGCCGCAGCAGCGCGACGACCCGCGGGCCGTAAACCGCGACCTCCGGAGCCGCCATCCGCACCACGAAGTCGTCGCTCGTGAGCGCGGCATACTTGGCCATCGTGTCGCGCAGCGTCACGAGGTTGAACGCCTCAACGTCGTAGGCGTCGGCCTCGTGCACTTCCTGCGCGAGCCGCCAGCCCTCTTCGGTCTCACCCAGACGAAGCAGGTCGGTCGCCAGCGCGCTCTTCGCGGGCAGGTAGTCGGGATCGAACTCCCGCGCGCGACGCTGGTAGGCGGCCCCCTCCGCAAAGCGGTACTTGGCGGAGAGCTTCTCGCCGATGAGCGAATCAACGCGCGGATTGCGCGCCCAGGTGGCGAGGCCCTTTTCCCGCGCCAACCGTTCCCGCGCCGGATCGTTGCGCAGGTGCGCGATCACCGCCCGGTACGCCCACGCGTCGGGATGCGTCGGGTTCACCGCGATGACCTGATCCAGCGTCTCCTCCGCATCGTCGTAGCCTTCCGCCGAGATGTGGCGGTCGGCCAGCTGCAACAGCGAGGGCACATGGCGGGGATTGCGTTCGAGGGCCGCCTGCAGCGCGGCGCGGGCCACCTTGCGGTCGCTCTCCGCGTAGGCAGACGCCCGCCCAAAGTGCAGATCGGGATCGTCGGGCAGCACCTTCAGGCCTTCCTCGAAAGCCTTGGCCGCGAGGGCGTAGTCATGCTTCTCGAGCGCCAGTTCGCCACGCGCGAGGTAGACGTCGCGCAGCTTCGGGTCGGCCTTCTGTGCGACCGCGAAGACCTTCTCCAGGACTTCCTTGGGATCGGCCCCGATCGCCAGCGCCGCGCGACCGAAGACCACGAGGTCCGCCGGGGACCGGTACATCCAATAGGCATCCCGCACCGCCCGCCTGATCTCGTCGACGCGCGCCGCCGCTTCCTCGGCGCGGCCCGCGGCCAGCGCGACCTCGCGGGCGAGCCACTTCAGGCGGATACTCCTGGCGTCCTTCGCGATTGCCTCCTTCACGGTCGCGTCGGCCTCGGCGAGCTTGCCCGTCTGCAACAGGGCTCGCGCCAGCAGCATCGACCAGTCGGAGTTGCCCGCGCCATCGCGCAGCTCGGCCGTCGCCTGCTTGATCACGATCGCGTGGCTACCCTCCAGCAGCGCCCGCTGCACCTCGGCCACTTCGGCTGCGGAAAGGACCCCGAATCCACTCATCGCCGCCACTGCCTGCGCCCCGAAGAGGCGGAGCAGGCGACGGGCGGATATGGCGGGTGTCACGGGAAGAAACATGCCAGCGACGAAGGGATATCCCTGATCAGACGCGCGGCACGGGGAAGAGTGATGGTGTGCTCTCTGAATTCTCAAGCCTCACCGCGATCTTTCGCGGACAAGGCGCGCCCGGAACGGGTCGTCTCCTCATCGGGGCGGAGGTAACCCGGTGAAGTGGGCGGCAAACGCGAGTTTGTCGGCCGCCTCCTCGATCAGCTTCGAGGTTGGCTTGCCCGCGCCGTGGCCCGCCTTCGTCTCGATGCGGATCATCACCGGGTGCGCTCCTGGGCCGTTGGCGACCCCGGCCTGCATCGCGGCCGCGTACTTGAACGAATGCCCCGGGTGCACGCGGTCGTCGTGGTCGGCCGTCGTCACCAGCACCGCGGGATAGGCGGCGCCGGCGCGGACGTTGTGCACCGGCGAGTACGCGCGGAGGTAGCGGAATCCGGCCGGGTCCTCGCTCGAGCCATAGTCGCTGCGCCACGCGTGCCCGATCGTGAACGTGTGGAAGCGGAGCATGTCCATGACGCCGACCGCCGGCCAAGCGACGCGGCACAGATCGGGGCGCTGGTTCACGACCGCGCCGACCAGCAGGCCGCCGTTCGAGCCGCCGCTGAGCACCAGCTTCGCCGGCGACGTGATCCGGTTGGCGAACAACCACTCGGCCGCGGCGATGTAGTCGTCGAAGACGTTTTGCTTCCGCGCTTTCGTCCCCGCCTCGTGCCACTCACGGCCGTATTCGCCGCCCCCGCGCAGGTTGGGCAGCGCGTAAACGCCTCCGGCCTCCATCCAGACAAGGTTAGCCACGGAAAACGCCGGCGTAAGCGAAACGTTGAACCCGCCGTAGGCGTACAGGAGCGTGGGCGTGTCGGGACCGGTCTTCAGGCCCTTGCGGTGCGTCAGGAACATCGGCACGCGGGTGCCGTCTTTCGACGCATAGAACACCTGCCGCGTCTCGTAGTCCTCCGGGTTGAACGCCACCTTCGGCGCATCGAAAGCCTCACCGCGGTTCGTCGCGACATTATGGCGGAAATTCGTCACCGGGGTCGCAAACGAGGTGAAGCTGTAGAAGAACTCCTCCTCATCCTCGCGGCCGCTCACCGCGCCGACCGTGCCGAGGCCGGGCAGCGCCACTTCGCCGAGCGCGCGGCCGTCCTTCGCGAAGATCGCCAGCCGGCTGCTCGCATCGCGCATCGTCTTCACGACGAAGCGGCCGCCGATGATCTCCACGTTGTCGATCACGTCGCGGCCCTCGGGCACGATCGTCCGCCAATGCTCCGGCTGCGGACGCGCCAGGTCGACCGCCACGAGGCGTTGCCGCGGGGCCCCGTGGGTCGTGAGCAGGTACCAGGTCTTGCCGTCGTTACCCACGAATTCGTACTCCGCCCCCCAGTCGGCCACGAGGTCGCGCACCGGTGCGTCGAGCCGCGGCGCGAGCGGGTCGCCGAGGTCGATGTAACGCACAAGGTTCTCGGACGCCGAACCTCGATTCACGCGGATCACCACGTAGCGTCCGTCCTCGCTCGTGGTGGCACGCACGAGCCACTTGGGTTCGGCCGGAATCTCGTGGATCATCACATCCCGCTCCTGCGGGGTAACGAGCCGGTGGTAATAGATCCGCTGATTCTCCAGCCGGCTGAAGGTCTTGCCCGTGCCGGCGTCCACTTCCGGCGCCGGATAGCGCGAATAGAAGAAGCCCTTGCCGTCCCGCGTCCATCCGAGCGTCGAGAACTTGACCCAGCGCACGAGGTCCGGAGCGTCCTTGCCGTCGTCAACCGAGCGCACGCGGTACTCGTTCCAATCGGAACCCGCGGCCGCGGTGCCGTAAGCCACGAGCCGGCCGTCGCGCGACACGTGCACACCGGTGAGAGCGACGGTGCCGTCGGCCGCGAGCGTGTTGGGGTCGATAAGGACGCGCGGCTCGGTGCCGGGACGATCCTGCACGAAGAGGACCGACTGATTCTGGAGGCCGGAGTTGCGCGAGAAGAACGTGCGGCCGCCCTCGCGGAACGGCACGCTGGCGCGCGGATAATTCCAAAGCCGTGTGAGCCGCTCGCGGAACGCCCCGACGCCCGGCAACGCGCCAAGGAAGTCGCGCGTGAGTCGGTTCTGCGCCTCGACCCAAGCGGCGGTCTCCTTCGAGTCGAGGTCCTCAAGCCAGCGGTACGGGTCCGCCACCTTGTTGCCGTGATAGTCGTCGACCACGGTCCCAGGCCGGGAGGACGGATACGACCACGGGCCGGCGGGCGCGGCGAGGGATACGGCGGATGAGGCGGCAAGCGTCATGAGAAGGAGGGGAATTCGCGGGAACATGCGGGTACCGTGGAGGCGACCCGCGGCTGATTGCAACCAACGGCGCCCGAGCCACTCGCGCCGCAATCGACCGAATCGCTTGTTGCGCCCGCCCGCCGCCGAGCTTGGTCTCGCCCGCGTGAATCGGCTCCTGCTCCCCTTCCTCGCGCTGCTCGTCTCCGGCGCGGCCGCCCTGAACGCCGCCCCGGAAAAGTGGGCCTCGGCGATCGACAAGTTTACCGCCGCCGACGCCGCAAAGCCGCCGGCGAAGGGCTCCATTCTCTTCGCCGGCAGTTCCTCGATCGTGAAGTGGACGACGCTGGCGGCGGATTTCCCCGGAAGGGTGATCCTCAATCGCGGCTTCGGCGGCTCTGAGCTCTCGGACCTGCTGCACTACGCCGACCGGATCGTGCTGCCGTACGCGCCGGCGCGGATCGTGATCTACTCCGGCGAGAACGACCTGCAGCAGGGACAGACCCCCGCGGCGGTCCACGCGACCTTCCGCGCCCTGTGCGAGAAAGTTCATGCCGCCTTGCCCGAAACCCGCATCGGTTTCATCGCCCTGAAGCCGAGCCCTTCGCGCACGAAGATCCTGCCGGCGGTCATCGAGGCCAACCGTCTGATCGCCGCGGAGTGCGCCCGCGACCCGCGCCGCGCGTTCATCGACATCTACCCCGTGATGCTAGGAGCCGACGGCCAGCCGCGCCGGGAGTTCTTCATCCAGGACATGCTGCACCTGAACCCGGCGGGCTACGCGGCGTGGCGTCCGCTCGTCGCACGTTTTCTCGAATGAGCACGCCGACTTCCGGCGAGTCACCCACCGCGCGGCTCCGCCGGCAGATCGAGTTCATCGTCGAGTGCGACCGCCTGAAGGAGGTCTTCCGCCAGACGATCAACACGGCCAGCCGCCGCGCCGAGAACGACGCCGAGCACTCGTGGGCGCTCTGCCTGTGCGTCATCGTGCTGGCCGAGCACGCCAACCAGCCCGGCCTCGATCTGCTCCGGGTGCTCAAGATGGTGATCCTCCACGACCTCGTGGAGATCGATGCCGGCGACACGTTCGCCTACGACACCGCGGGGATGGCCGGACAGCACGAGCGGGAAGCCCGCGCCGCCGACCGGATTTTCGGAATGCTCCCCGGCGATCAGGGCGGGGAGTTCCGGGCGCTCTGGGACGAGTTCGAGGCCCGCGCGACGCCCGAGGCCCGGTTCGCCGCGGCCGTCGACCGCTTCCAGCCGATGCTGCTCAATTGCAGGACCGAAGGCGCCTCCTGGCGCCGACACGGCGTGACGCACGACCGGGTGATCGCCCGTAACCGGCATATCGCTGACGGCTGCGCGGAGCTCTGGCGCTACGCTGAGGAGATGCTGCAGGAATTGGTGGCCTCCGGCGGGCTCGCCCCGGCGCCGGCCCCGGGAGCTTCCGGCGCCACGGTGAATCCGGCCCGCTCCGCTTGACAGCAGCGGCGCGCGGCTTCGGTTGTCTCCTTTATCCCTCGATGCACGTCTTGCCGCCAGTGAACCTCATTCCACCTCTCCGCCTTACCCTCGCCCTCGGTTCGCTCGTCACCGCGCTTCACGCGGCCGGAGCCCCAGCCGCCGCGGCAGGAACGACGGAAACCGTTGTTCTCAGCCCGTTCGAAGTCCGCACCGCGCAGGACAACGGCTACCGGGCCGGAGCCGCCGTCACGGGAACCGGCATGGCCGGCATGATCAAGGACACGCCGCTGAACATCAGCATCCTTTCCCAGGAGTTCATCGCCGACCAGAACGGCAACCAGCTGATCGACGTGTTGCGCAACGCGAGCGCGGCCTCCGCGCAAGTGAAGGACGAATTCATGATCCTGATCCGCGGCTACATGGGCCCCCAGTTCGTGAACGGCCTCCCCGCCGGCCAGGGCCTTGCGCTCTATGACGTGGACCGCGTGGAGGTGGTGAAAGGACCGAACGCGGTCTTCGCTGGAATCTCCAATCCGGGCGGCACGCTGAACCTCATCAAGACGAAGCCGAGTTTTGTGCCGCGGCACACCCTCGACCTCAGCGTGGGTTCGTTCGACCACCGGCGCGCCGTACTCCGTTCCAGCGCTCCGCTCGTGGGCAAGCAGCTCGCCTATGGGCTCGTTTACGGCACCACCGACGAGAACAGCTTCATCGAGGGGGTGTTCACCCGCGAGCAGTACTACAGCGGCGCACTCCTCTGGCGCCCTACCCCCGCGCTGACGTTCAGCGGCCGCTACGGTTTCCTCGACCGCGAGGCTGGTCGACGGCCGCACACCGTGGTCAGCCACCCGCTCTTCCAGCAGCGGGACCGCGAGGCCATCGAGCAGTTCGACCGGCTCGGCCTGCCCCGCCCCGCGGCGTATCCACAATTGGAGAACGGCGCGGTCCGCACACCCGCCGGCACCCCGATCACGACCGGCCGCGCCTCGCCCGAGACAGTGGACTCGTTCATCTCGCGCACGCTCGGCGCGAACGTCGCCCCCTACCCCGGAGTCTTCTCGAGAGATTTCTTTCCGAGCGACTCCTTCAACTACAACGGCGATCAGGGCCGGGACAGCTACCAGAACAAGACCACCTCCCTGGAGGCCGAGTGGGTGCCCTCCCGGGCCTTCGCGGTCCACGGCCTGTTCCAGCAGGTCGACAGCCACCGCATGCGGCGCGAGTTCAACGGCCTCCGTCCGGTCGCAGGCCAGCGGCTCCGCAGCACCATTTCTGATTTCAAGCCGGGTGGCGTGACCTTCTCCGCCAAACTCGAGGGCGTCTACAAGGCCGACCTCGGACGCGCCGGCCGCCACGACCTGCTCGCCGGATTCCAGCACGACGGCGGGAAGGACGTCATCAGCGCGGTCACGGTAGCGACGTCCCGCGTCATCACCTACAACCCGAAGACCGACGCCCGACCCAACCTCCTGCAGTTGCTCCGCGACCAATACGGCGCGGGCTACATCGAGCCCGGAGTGGTGCGCAAGGGCGGCGGGCACTCGAACGCGTGGTATGGCATCGTCCAGTCCTCTTTCTTCAACGACCGGGTCCGCACGCTGGCCGGCGGCCGCTCGATCACCAATCACCGCCCCGTCGACGACAATCGCGACGGACGCGACGAGTCCTTCAAGGTGAGCAAGGCCCTGCCCCACTTCGCCGCATTGGTCCGTGTCACTCCGCAGCTGAGCCTGTACGGTAGCATGAGTCGCTCCTTCCAGCCCCAGCGTCAGCAGACGGCCGACCTCGAGGCGATCCGCACCACGCAAGGCGACCCGACCTCTCCGAATTACCGTCCTCCCGCGACCGTTCCCGTGAAGTTTCTCGCGGCCGACCTCGTCGGCAAGGGACGCGAGCTGGGCACGAAGCTTGATCTGAAGGAAGGATGGCTCGTCGGGACGTTGAGCTACTTCACCAACGAGGAATCCAACCGGCTGGACGTCGACACGACGAATCAGGTCCTCTACCAGCTCCCTGGAGCAACCGTCCGCACTCCCGCCGGCCGCACCCAGACCCGCGGTCTCGAATCGGAATGGGTGTGGACTCCCTCCGCCCGCTACCAGGCCCTCGTGAGCGGCAGCTACTTCTTTAAGAAGAACGAGGTCTCGAATCCTTCCGAGCCCCGCGAGGTCGGCTCGCACCTCGAGTCCGTGCCGAAGTACACCGCCACGTTCTGGAACAAGTACACCTTCGGCCGCGGCCAGTTGCACGGCTGGTACGTCGGCGGAGGCGCGAGCCTGATCGGTGAAACGTACATGCATCCGAGTTGGACGGTCCCGATCAAGAGCGACGCCGTGCTGCTAGTGGAGGCCATGGCCGGTTACGCCACGAGGATCGGAAACATTCCGGCGAACTTCCGACTGAACGTCCGCAACCTCACCGACGAACACTACCTCAACGGGACGTTCCAGTACGGGGAGCCGCGCGCGTTCCTGGCTTCCGTCGGACTCCAGTTCTAAGGCGGTACGTTCGAGGCGCGGCGAAGGCGACGGCGCCATTCGGATTGCGCGTAGCTGCCGTCCGCGCAGCATGGACCGGTCTTTCACCTCCATGCCCCGCTTCATCATCATCCCCCTGCTCGCCTGCCTCGCGCTGGCGACTGCAACCGCCACGGCCGCCGACAAGAAGGTTCTCCTTGTCGCGGGATTGCCAAGCCACGGCGCCGGCGCGCACGAACACAACGCCGGTGTACTATTGCTTCAAAAGTGCCTCGCCGGGACCAAAGGTCTGAAGGTCGAGGTATCCCTGAACGGCTGGCCCCGGGACGCTGCCGCCTTGGCGGGCGTCGACGCGGTGGTGATGTACTGCGACGGCGGCGTGAAGCACCTGGCGCTCGCCGAAAACCGGCTCGCCGTCCTCACCGCACTCGCCGCCCGCGGGGTCGGCATCGGGTGCATCCACTACGCCGTCGAGCCCACGAAGGACAAGGGCCAGGCGGAATTCCTGCGCATGATCGGCGGCGCTTTCGAGACGCACTGGTCGGTGAATCCGCACTGGGACGCCAACTTCAAGTCGCTGCCCGAACACCCGATCACCCGTGGCGTGAAGCCGTTCACGATCCGCGACGAGTGGTATTTCAACATGCGCTTCGTCGACGGCCGCAAGGGCGTCACGGCCATCCTCGCGGCCGTGCCGGATTCCTCCGTGACCTCCCGGCCCGACGGCCCGCACTCCGGAAATCCCGAGATGCGCGCGCAGGTCGCGCGTGGCGACGCGCAGGTCGTCTCGTGGGCGTATGAGCGTCCCGACGGCGGCCGCGGCTTCGGGTTCACCGGCGCACATTACCATGCCAACTGGGGCAACGAAGATTTCCGCCGCGTCGTCCTGAACGCGATCCTCTGGTTGGCAAAGATGGAAGTCCCGGCGGCTGGCGTGCAATCGAAGGTGACCGCCGAGGACTTGGCGGCCAACCTCGACCCGAAACCCGCGGCGAAGAAGAAAAGTAGCTCGCAAAAGTAGCCCGGACGGAGGCTCCGTCGGTCACCCGGCTTCACTTGTTTTCGCTCGGGAAAATCAGGGCAAATCGCAGTTGACAACCCGCGGTCAAACGAGGGTTGTTTCGCCCTTCGCTCACGGCTTCCTAGCTCAATGGTAGAGCAGCTGACTCTTAATCAGTAGGTTCGGGGTTCGAGTCCCCGGGGAGCCACCAAAGGGAGTTGGTTTCGGTGGCGTTTTTTCCCATTTGTCCCTCGGATCCCGGAGGAAGTTGCCGGCGTAGCTCAACGGTAGAGCACCTGTTTTGTAAACAGGCGGTTGCGGGTTCGAATCCCATCGCCGGCTCCACCGGCCGGAAGCTCCGAGAACGCCCAGATTTTTTGCCCGATGGTGTAATGGCAGCACAAACGATTCTGACTCGTTTTGTCTAGGTTCGACTCCTAGTCGGGCAGCCATCCTCAAGGCGTCCTCCGCATTCCCCGAGGCATCACGTTTGCCCCTTGAAATTCCCGCGATCGCCGGTCCGGTTTCCACGCTGAAGGCGCGCTCTGAAAATTTCGCGTAACCGAAACACAAAGTAAGTTGACAGGCCAAGTTGCTCCACACCTATTTCGCGTCCTCTTCGATTTCTTCCCCTGAAATTTCCCTCGGCGAACGCGAACTTCGAGCGCTCCGAAATCCCCGATCCTCAAATCAACCCCTTGCGATCAACGACCGCCGCTCCCCGCTTTCCGCTGCTTTCCCTTCCAGAGTTCCAACCAACAATTAAGCCCAAAAAACAAACGCTCCAGTCATGATCACTGCCAACCTCCCCCTCGCGCTCCTGCTCGGCGATGCCACCCCGATGGAACTGTTCATCAAGGGTGAATGGATCATGTGGCCGATGGCTCTGGTGTCATTCGTGATGATCACCGTCGTCATCGAGCGCATCATCTTCATCATTCGCGAGAATGGGACCCGCGAGCCCGAGGTCGTGGAGAAGATGCTGGAAGCCGTTGAGCGCCGCGACATCGAGGGCGCCCTCGCCATTGGCGGCAAGAGCAAGGACTTCATCGCCAAGATCCTCGTGTACAGCCTCTCGAATCGAGAGTACTCCCTGTCCAACGCCTTCGTCCGCGCCGCGGGCCAGGAACTATCCCGCTTCACCCAAGGCCTCGCGACGCTCGACACGTGCATCACGGCAGCCCCTCTCCTCGGACTGCTCGGCACCGTGACCGGCATGATGCGCACCTTCGGAGCGCTCGGCGGCGGCGACATCGGAGCCGCGGCCGGCACGATCACCGGCGGTGTGGCCGAGGCGCTCATCGCCACGGCCGCTGGTCTCGCGGTCGCCGTCATCGGCCTCTTCCCCTACAATTACCTGAATTCCCGCGAGCTGCAGGCGAAGCAGGAGGTGGCCGACGCCTCCCACGCCCTTGAGATTCTCCTCAAGAAGGGCGAGTCGACCGCCCCGTTCGCCCTGAAGAAGGGCTGACGCCCTCCCGTCGCAGGCGCTGAGTCGGAAAACGACCAGCGCCTAGGCGGACACCAACCATCCTCAACTAGGATTCGCCCATGGCTGGCTCATCCGGTGGCGCAACCTCGGACGGCAGGAAGAAGGCGCGCATTGAGATCATTCCTCTCATTGACGTCATCTTCTTCCTCCTCGCGACGTTCGTGCTGTTCACGCTTTCGCTGAACAAGTCCAACGGCGTGTCGGGCATCAGCCTGCCTTCGAGTGAAAGCAGCGAGGCCCGCGACCCCGCCGGCACTGTCACGATCTCCGTCACCGACGCCGGGACCATCGCCTGGAACAAGGACTACATCAGCCTCGCCGAGTTCATCGACCGGCTCCGAGCCTACAAGGCCGCCGAGCCCGACGGTCGCATCCTGATCAACGGTGACGAGGCCGCGCTGTTCAATGCCGCGCTGTACGTGTTCGACGAGGCGCGAAAGGCCGGCTTCCAGAAAATCTTCATCGAGACCAAGGTCAGAAACCAGGGACGCTGAAATCCCTCCATCCAACCATCATGGCCGGTCCTACCTTAAACCTCGACACTGCCCGGAAGAAGGCGCGCATCGAGATCATCCCCCTCATCGACGTCATCTTCTTCCTGCTGGCGACGTTCGTGCTCTTCACGCTCTCGCTCAGCCGGATCCAGTCCCTGCCTGTCACCCTCCCCGTCGCTCAACCGCAGAACGTTCAATCGAACCCCAACGACACCACGGTCTACCTGCAGGTTTCCGACGAAGGCACGTACTACTGGAAGGTCGGTCAGGGTTCCGCTGAACTCATTTCTGCGGCGGAAATTGCCCCCCGCCTCCAGGACTACCGACGCTCCGAGAACAATCCGCGCGTCCTGATTCGCGGCGACACGAAGGCCCGCTTCGGTGCCGCGGTCTTCGCCTTGGACGAGGTCCGGAAGTCCGGGATCGAACAAGTTTCGGTTGAAACGGTTTCCAGCCCCACGGGCAAATAACGCGAGGCACCATGACTCGAGACCTAATTATTGGTGTAGTTATCTCCATCGCCCTCCACCTGCTGCTCCTGTTCGGCGACAAGCTGATCCCGGAGAAGAAGGTTGTGAAGAAAATCGAGGAGGCGGCGCCCAAGATCGAGATGATCGCGATGCCGAAGGTGGAGGAGGAGCCCGAAATCATCGAGACGGTCGACAACGAGGTTAAGCCCTTGGACCTCGCCCCTCCGATGCAGCAGGATGTTCCTCAACTGGTTCAGCCCGACTCATTCGTGCAGAAAATCCAGCCCCCTCCCCCGGAGGGCGTGACCATCTCCGCGGCCATGAACATTGTGCCCGAGGTACGTGATCCGAACATGTTCAAGGGCATGAAGGTCTTCGACATCTCGATGCTCGACCAGACTCCGGTGCCGAAGTTTCAAGCCCGCCCCCAGTATCCGTTTGAGATGCGTCGCGCGGGAATCGCCGGAGAAGTGGTCGTCGATTTCATCGTGGACACGAACGGGGACGTCCAAAACGCCTACGCTCTTCGCTCGTCCCAGCGCGAATTCGAAGCCGCGGCCGTTCAGGCGGTTTCCAAATGGAAGTTCAAGCCAGGCCGTAAGGGCGGGCGCGACGTGCCGACGCACATGCAGGTGCCGATTGTGTTCACCCTTAACGAGGAGTAAAAGCTCGTGACGACCATCACCTCAAAGTCCGTTCACCCGATGTTGCGGATTCTGGCGGCCGCTGCCGGACTACTCACCTCAACGGCGTTCGGCCAGGCCCCCAAGGCCACTCAAGGCGCCACGAAGCAGCCGCCGAGCATCAGCGAGAAGACCAGCGAGGCCTTCGGCAAGCTGCGTCCCCTCCAGGAGGCGCAAAACTACAAGGGGATGCTGGACGTCCTTGAGAAGGTAGAGTTCAAGCCGAACAGCTACGACGAGGCCCTGATCCTCGACATGAAGGCGAAGATCTTCGCCATGACTAACCAGTTCTCGAAGGCCATAGCGCCGTGGGAACGGGCCATAGAGCTCTCCGACAAATACGGTTATTTTCAGGAGAAGCAGACCTTGGACACCGTGTCACTGCTGGCCCAGCTCTACGGCCAAGAAGGTTCGACCAGCAAAGTTCCCGCTCAGCAACAGCAGTATTTCAGCAAGGCGATCAGCTACTTCCGGCGTTTCATCAAGGGCACGAAGAACCCGACGCCCGAGACGATGATGGCCTACGCATCGATACTCTATTATCGGGCAACCGCCGACCAGAACAAGGTGGACCAGGCCCTGCTGAAGGAGTCGCGTGACATCGTTGAGCGTGGCCTGCGTACCGGACTGAAGCCTAAGGAGGGATTTTATCAGCTGTTGCTTACGCTCCTCCAGCAACAGAACGACCTGGCCGGATCGGCCGAGATCCTCGAGTTGCTCCTCGAACAGAACCCATCGAAGAAGGATTTCTGGCCCCTCCTGATGGCCTCCTACCTTCAGCTTTCTGACCGCGAGGGAAAAAAGAACGCGACGGTCGGACGAGAGTACCTCATTCGGGCTATCGTCACGTGCGAGCGCGCTCAGGCCTTGGGGAACATGAAGACCCCGAAGGACTCGATGAACCTTGTGTCGCTGTACCTGATGGCGAATCAGTTCACCAAGGGCACGGAGCTTCTATACACCGGAATGAAGTCGGGTGCAATTGAGTCGGAACCTGGCAATTGGCAGGTCCTCGGTCGCTACTATCTCGAGGCAAACATGAATGAGCGCGCGATCGCTGTCTTAAAGGAAGCTGCCCAGCTCTTCCCCAAGAACGGTGAGATCGAGCTTCAGATCGCCCAGATTCACATTCAAATGGAGAACAACCGCGAAGCCCTCCGGCATGCGAAGGCCGCCGCGCAGAAGGGCAACTTCGAGCGCACGAAGCCTTTCTCCGTCCATTACCTCATAGCCTACACTGCCTACGACCTCGGCGAAATCGATCAGGCCAAGGCGGCCGTGGATGTCGCCGGACAATTCGAGGAAGCCAAGAAGGACGCCCAATTCCCCCGGCTCAAGGGCGTCATCGAGGAAGCCATCGCCGAACGCGAGGCCAGCAAGGGCGGAAAAGCTAAGACTGAAACGAAAAAGGGCGGAAAAGCCTAAGTCTCCACGACCCCACTCTCATGAAGAAAAGTTACATTTACTTCGTACTGCCGATCGCTGCCTTGGTTGTCTTCTTCTTCGCCTTCTACTGGAACGCGCATAAGAACTACGCCGACCGCGAGGCCGCCAAGGTGAAGGCCGTTCGTGACGCCAAGGAGGCTAAACTCCTGAAGGAGGCCAAGGACCGTGAAAAGGCCGTGCAGGCGGCCATGGAGCTTCAGGAAAAGCGGAAAAAGGAACGCGCGGAGCGGGAACTCATCGAGACTGCCGCCAAGGAGAAGCGGGAAAAGGACCGCCAAGCCCGCGACAAGGCCGGTCGCGAGGCCGATAAGCTTGAGGCTCAGGTTCGGCGCATCCAGAAGGAGATCGATACGCAGAAGCGTAAACTTGAGGAGACCAAGGGCGAGAAGGCCCGCATACTTGAGGAGGAGAAGTTCATCCTCGGGTACAAGAAGATGGCCGAGGACAACGTGAAGTCCCTCCGCACGGTTCTCGAAAAGATCGCTGCTGCTGACAAAGCTGCCGAGGAAGCTGCTCGCGCGGCCGCCGCCGCAGCTGCCGCTGCCGCCAAGAAATAACCGCTCACCGACTCATCCCGATGAAAAAGTGGATCTATCTTATCGTCCCAACCGTGCTGCTCGTCGGTCTCTTCGTGATCTACAAGGGTCACGTGGTGAAGGCCGAGGAGAAGGCGAAGACCGTCGCCGCCAAGGTCGCAAAGGAGCGCGCTGAGGCTGAGGAAAAGAAGAAGGCGGCTGAGACCAAGGCCCGATCCGACGCGAAAAAGCGTCAGGACGAGCGCGATGCCGAGGAGAAGAAGAAGGCAGATGAGAAGGCTGCCCGTCAGGCTTCCGACGACAAGAAGGTGGCCGACCAGACCGCCGAATTCATCGCCAAGGCTGCCGCCGCCCAGAAGCAGGTGACCGCCCTCGAAGCCGAACTGGAGCGTCTGCGGAAGGAGGAGGATAAGGCCTCCCGCGACAATTTCGACACGGCCAAGAAGGTGGAGCTGGCGCGCATCGCCCGCCGGAACGCTGAGCTCGAAATCCAGCGTACCACCGACATGATCGCTCGTCGCGCAGCGGAAAGCGCGATGACCCGGCCGCCGCCCCCGCCCCCCCCGCCCGCGAAGAAGTAATTCTCCAAATTTAAACCCCGGCCTCAATCGCCGGGGTTTTATTTTTCCGGAATCCGAAACAATGCTCGCTGCGTAGCAGATTCTCAGGAGGGGTTACCTCGCGGGGACCGACATCGAAGGCCGAGATGGGCTGGGCACCGCCGGTTTAAGAAATTCCCCGAACCCTCGGTGCCAGGCCCTCGAACCCAGGCAAACGCCCATGCTGATCACGCGAGCGCCGTCCCCCTCCGCAGGAACACAAGATCGATCAAGACAACCCAGGTAATGCGGAGATCTGGCTGGCGAAAGAATCAGGAAGCAACCTCGGTTGCGGTTGTAGGTGGGGTGCGCTGGGAAAACACCAGCTTCTCCCCATCTCGGTCGACGAGGCATGGCTCACCATCGCGGATATCGCCCCGCAGAAGGGCCTCCGCCAAGGGGTCCTCCAGATAGTGTTCCACAGCGCGCCGGAGAGGCCGGGCGCCGTACTTTTCGTCGTACCCCTTGTCGATGAGCAGCTGCTTAGCCGCCTCAGTAAACTCGAGCGTGATCTTCCTCGCGGAAAGTCTCTTCGCGAAGCTGGCAGTCTCCAACGAGACGATCTTCACCAGATCCGCCTTATCCAAGGGACGGAAGAAGATGATGTCGGAGATCCGGTTGAGGAACTCGGGTTTGAAAACGCGCTTCGCCTCCTCCTGGACCTTTTCCCGCATACGCTCCACGTCGTTGAACGAGGAAGCTGCTGCCGCGAAACCCATCGAGGTCTGCCGCTGCAGCAGCTGCGCACCCACGTTCGACGTCATGATGATGACAGCGTTCCTGAAATCGACCGTGCGACCCAGGGAGTCAGTCAGGCGCCCGTCCTCCATGATCTGCAAAAGCAGCTGGAGGGCGTCGGGATGCGCCTTCTCGATCTCGTCGAAGAGGATGACAGAATACGGCCGGCGACGCACGGCCTCGGTCAGCTGACCACCCTCCTCGTAGCCCACGTATCCCGGGGGAGAGCCGACGAGCCGGGAAACCGCGAACTTCTCCATGTACTCGCTCATGTCGATCTGGATGAGCGCGTCCTGGTTCCCAAACATCTGAGCCGCGAGCTGCTTGGCCATCATCGTCTTGCCGACGCCGGTCGGACCGACGAACAGGAATGAACCAATCGGGCGCCGCGGATCCTTCAAGTCCGCGCGGGAACGCCGGAGGGCCCGGGCGACGGCGACGGCCGCTATATCCTGACCGATGACCGCCTTCTGCAGCTCCAATTCCATCTGGAGAAGCTTCTCGTTGTCCTTCTTCTCCATTCGCGAGAGCGGTATTCCCGTCCAATCCGCCACGACCTGCATCATCAGGTCCTCGTCGATTGGCACCCGCTTCTCATCCCGCTGCTTCTTCCAGCCGGCGATGATCTCCTCGTGCCGGGCGCGCAGCTGTTTCTCCTGATCGCGGTACTTCGCCGCCTCCTCGAAGTGCTGCTCGCTGATCGCCTTCTCCTTCTGCGCACAGACTGCCTCAATCTCCTTGGTCAGGCCGCCCATGTCAGGCGGTTGGCTCAGCGCGCTGATGCGTGCGCGGGAACCAGCCTCGTCCATGACATCGATGGCCTTGTCGGGAAGGAAGCGGCCGGTGATGTAGCGGTCGGACAGCTTCGCGGCTGCCTCCAAGGACTTGTCGGTAAAGGTCGCCTTGTGGTGGTCCTCATACTTTCCGCGGATGCCCTTGAGGATCAGGACGGTGTCCTCCACCGAGGGAGCTTCCACCTTCACCGACTGGAAACGGCGGTCCAGGGCAGAGTCCTTCTCGATGTACTTGCGGTACTCGTTGAGGGTGGTGGCTCCCACGCACTGCAGTTCGCCACGCGAGAGGGCCGGCTTGAAGATGTTCGAGGCGTCCATCGCGCCCTCCGCGGCGCCAGCGCCCACGATCGTGTGCAGCTCGTCGATGAAGAGGATGATGTTCTTCGCCCGACGGATCTCGTCCATGACGGCCTTGATCCTTTCCTCGAACTGACCGCGGTACTTGGTGCCAGCGACCATCAGGGCAAGGTCCAGCGTGATCACCTTCTTCTCGGCAAGGATCTCCGGGACGTTCCCCGCGGCGATCTCCTGCGCGAGGCCCTCGACGATGGCCGTCTTGCCGACCCCAGCCTCGCCGATGAGCACCGGATTGTTCTTCGTGCGGCGGCACAGGATCTGGATGACCCGGCGGATCTCGTTTTTGCGGCCCACGACGGGATCCATCTCGCCCTTGCGGGCCAATTCGGTGAGGTCCCGACCGAAGGCCTTCAGGGCAGGCGTCTTGACCTCCTTCTTGTCCTCGGACTGAGCGCCGGGGCGCTGCTGGGAACCAGCGGCGGCTTCCTCACCCTCCCCGCCTCCCGAACCACCGGAGAACTGCGGATCAAGTTCACGCAGGATCTCGTTCCGCGTGCGCTCGATGTCGACTTCCAAGGATTTGAGAACGCGAGCGGCAACTCCCTCACCCTCACGAAGCAGGCCGAGCAGGATGTGCTCCGTGCCGACGTAGGAGTGATTGAGCGCCTTTGCCTCCTTGCCGGCGAGGGCGAGCACCTTCTTGACCCGCGGCGTATAGGGGATGCTCGGCTGCGCCTTGCTCTCCTGGCCAACGCCGACCTGCTTTTCGACGGCACCACGCACGGTCTCGAGGTCGAGGCCCATCTTCTGGAGCACGCTGACCGCGACACCTTGGCCGAGTTTGATCAGGCCGAGGAGGAGATGCTCGGTGCCCACGTAATTGTGGTGGAACCGGTCGGCTTCCTTGCGGGCCAGCGCGAGCACCTGCTGCGCACGCGGCGTGAAGTTGTTCATGGGCTCCTGGGACATGGCGGATGGGAGGGTTTCAGTTCTTGCCGGCGCCGGCGGCGCCGAAATCGGGACGGGAGAAAGAGGCGAATTCGGACCGCAAGCGCTCGGCGCGCAGCACGTCACGCCGGCCAGGCTCCAGCTCGCCTTTCTGCGCGTACTGGAGGTGACCTGGTTGCGCTTCGATGAGCAGCCGGTCGATCACCGCACGGGACGAATCGGGAAAAAGACCCAAGTCGACACCCAACCGGAGCAGCGAAAGGAGGTTCATGGCTTCACCGGAGTTCAGCACGTGGCTGTTTTGGAGGATGCCGTAGGCTCGGCCGATCTTGTCGAACAGTTTGGCGCCGTCGGCCTCCAGCAGACGGGCCCGGGCGTTCAGCTCATGCTCGATGATCGACTCAAGCACGCTCCCGAGCCGCTTGATGATCTCATCCTCCGATTCCCCGAGCGTGGTCTGGTTGGAGATCTGGAAGATGCTGCCGCTGGCGTCGGAGCCCTCGCCGAAAAGGCCGCGCACCACCATGCCCAGCTGGTTCACGGCGCGGACGACCTTCTCCATCTGATTCGAGATGACCAGCGCCGGCAGGTGCATCATCGCCGAGGCGCGCATGGCGGTGCCGAGGTTGGTCGGACACGCGGTCAGGTAACCGAGCGTCGGGGAAAAGGCGAAGTCGAGGCGTTCCTCAAGCGCGGTGTCGAAGTCGTTGATCGCCGTCCATGCCTTGCGGAGGTTGAGCCCGGCGCGCAGGACCTGGATCCGGAGATGATCCTCCTCGTTGAGCATCACGGAGAACGCCTGATCGCGACTGATCACCACCCCGGCGCCGGACTTGGCCGCGCTGAGCTCTCGGCTGATCAAGTGCCGCTCCACGAGGATCTGCCGCTCCAATTCGCCCAGTTCGGTGATGCCGAAGCTGAAGCAGCGCCGCATCGCGGCAGTCGCGGTCACGGCGTCCCGACACGGCTGCAGGGCCCTTTCCCGCTCGGCCGCCTTGGCCCACCCCGGGAAGGAATACCCGCTCAAGTTGCGCGCGAGGCGCACGCGGGTCATCAGAACGACCGCGGACTTGCTCGCTCCGCCGTCGGTCAACTCCGAGGGCGTCTCGAGGAGCGCTGAGAGGGAACTGGACCTAGCGCGGTGCATCAGGATGGAAGGACTGCTTGACCTGCGAGATCTCGTCGCGGGCCCGCGCGGCGTCCTCGTAGCGCTCTGATCTTATGGCCTCGCTGAGATCCAATTCCAATTTGGTCAGGCGATCGTAAAGGGACTTACGCTCCAGCGCCCGCGTGGGCACCTTGCCGGTGTGGGAGACACCACTGTGCATGTTCTCCAGCATCGGATCCACCAGGGCGCGAAAGGTGTCGTAGCAGGCCGGGCAGCCGAAGCGGCCGAGCTTCTTGAAGTCCGCCGCCGTGAAACCGCACTTCTCGCAGCGCGCCTTCGAGGCGGAAGCCGGTTCCGGATTCAGCGAAGCCTTGAGGAGGAGGTCGGCCAACGAGAACCCTCCCGGGTCGGTCACGCCCTTCGCCTGAGCGCAGGCCTCGCACAAGTCCACCTTGTGCACCTGATTATTGACGATCTGGGTCAGGTGCACCGTGGCGGGCTTCGAACAGACGCTGCACTTGAGAGGATTAGCCATGGAGTGCTTTCAGCTTTCTTCCCACACCATGCCACACCGCCCGGCGCTGGCAAGTGCGCCCGCGGGAACGGCTTCGGCACGCGACTCGATCGCGCGCCGCCGCAGCGTCTCCTGCACTACGGATCGGAGGAGCCAGACGTGGTCCGGGCTGAAGCCGCGGGTCAAAGCCTCGTGCCCTCCACGAGAACGCGTTTCCGGAAGGCCTCGAGCACGCGCTTCGTGATGGGCCCGGGGCGCCCGTCGCCGATCTCGCGCCCATCCAATTTCACGGTGGGCACGACTTCGGCGCCCGTACCGGTGAGGAAGCACTCGTCGGCGACCCAGATGTCGTACCGCGTGAGGTCCGCCTCGCGGATCGGCACGCCGAGGTCACGCGCGATGTCGAAGATCGTGGAGCGCGTCACACCCTTCAACGCGCCCTGCGACGCCGCCGGGGTGAGGATCTCCCCCTTGTGCACGATGAAAATGTTGTCGGCCGTGCATTCGGCGACGTAGCCCTGATCGTTGAGCATGATCGCCTCGAGGGCGCCGAACTGCCGCGCCTCGATCTTGCCCAGGATGTTGTTCAGGTAATTGAGGGACTTCACCGTCGGGGGCATCGCGGCGGGATTCACGCGCCGCGTGGGCACGGTGACGATGGACAGGCCGTTCTCGTAGTGCTCCTTCGGATATAGGCTGATGGTGCTCGCGATGATGAAGATCGAGGGCTTGGGACAAAGCCAGGGCGCCAACCCCAGGTCGCCCACGCCGCGGGTGACAACCAGCCGGATGTAGCCATCCTTCAGGCCGTTGATCCGGCAAGACTCACAGGTCGCCTCCCTGATCTCCGCCCGCGTGAGCGGCAACTTGAGCATGAGCGCCCGCGCGGAGTATTCGAGCCGCTCCAGGTGCTCCTCGAGGCGAAAAACGTTGCCCCCGTAGACGCGAATCCCCTCGAAGACGCCGTCGCCGTACAGCAGGCCGTGATCAAACACGGAGACCTTGGCGTCGGCGCTGTCCACGAACTTTCCATCGAGGTAGATCTTCATCGCGCCGAACGTAGGAAGGCGTTGCACGCCTTGTCCAGCACGGCTCTCCCTTTTACGCGCGACGAGCGCGGGTTCCCGCCCGGGCGCTTGACTCACCGGAAGGCGTCTGAAACATCCGCCGCTTCATAACCGATCCATCATGGGCCAACAGACCAACAAGCTGATCAAACGTAAACGCCGCGCCGCCTACATGAAACGCCGGAGGCAGCGCGAGAAGGCCGCCAAAAAGAAGTAAGCGGCCGGCCCCTTTCCTCCAATCCGCGGCGGTCCACGCGACCGCCGCTTTTGTTTTACGCCATGCTGAAGGTCAGCCTCGTCTCGCTCGGGTGCGCCAAGAATCTCGTGGATTCCGAGATCATGGTCGGCCACCTGCACCAGGCCGGCATGAGCGTGGTGCCCGACGCGGAGCAGGCCGACGTGGTCATCGTCAACACCTGCTCCTTCATCGACTCCTCGAAGGAGGAATCCATCGGCCACATCCTCGAGGCGCATCGGCAGCGCGGGCTGCGCCGCCGCCGTCGGAACCAGAAGGTCATCGTGGCCGGCTGCATGGCGCAGCGGTTCTCCAAGGACCTCGCGGGGGAACTGAGCGAGGAGGTCGACGCCTTCATCGGGCTCGACGAAGTCACGAAGGTCGCGCCCATCATCGAGGAGATCGTCGGCCGCGAGCGCGCGGCGAACGAGTCGCCCGCGACTTTCGTCCAGGGCCGTTCCACGTTCATCCCCGACTACGACACGCCTCGCTTCCGCCTCACGCCGCGGCACTCCGCGTACGTTAAGATCGCCGAGGGCTGCAACCACCCCTGCACGTTCTGCATCATCCCGCGGATCCGCGGTCGCCACCGCAGCCGCACGGTGGAGAGCGTCGTGGCCGAAGCGCGCCAACTCGTGGCCGAGGGCGTGCGCGAACTGAACCTAATCTCGCAGGATACCACATTCTTCGGCATGGACACCTGGGAGGCGCGGCCCGGTCCGCGTTCCCCGGTCGACTCCTCCCGCGGTACCGCGCTCACCACCCTGCTGCGAGAGCTCAACGCCATCGAGGGTAACTTTTGGATCCGTCTGCTCTACACGCACCCAGCGCATTGGAGCGACGAACTCATCCGTACGATCGCCGAATGCCCGAAGGTCGCGCGCTACGTCGATATGCCTCTGCAGCACGTCAGCGACCGGATGCTCGACCGCATGCAGCGGGAGACCACCGGCAACTACATTCGCGATCTCATCCGACGCATCCGCGCAGGGATCCCTGACATCGCGATCCGAACGACCTTCATCGTCGGCTTCCCGGGCGAGACCGAGGCCGACGTGGACGAACTGTGCGAGTTCATCCGCGCCACCCGCTTCGAACGGCTCGGCGTATTCCGCTATTCTCAGGAAGAGGGCACGAAGGCAGCGAAGATGGACGAACAGGTCCCTGCCAAAACCAAGGAAGCCCGGTGGCACAAGTTGATGCGACTGCAGCGCGAGATAGCTACCGAGCTCGGAACGGCGCAGGTAGGCCGCTCGCTGCGCGTGCTCGTCGACGAGCCCGGCGTCGCCCGTGGCGAGGCCGACGCTCCCGACATTGACGGCCGCGTTTACCTGCCAATCACGGCTCCCGTCGGCGATTTCGTCGAGGTGACGATCACGGGCAGCGAAGATTACGACTTGCTCGCCCTGCCCTCCGGTCAGCGCCCGACCGTCCGCCGCACCGCCCGTCAGGCCCAGTAGGGGCCGCGGAGGATCCGGGAAGTTCGGCGTTGCGGGGCCCGCGTCGACGGCCCCAGTTTTTCCCCATGGGACGTCAATGGCTCCACGCAAAGCGCGCGATCGTTAACCTGAAGAAGGGTCAGGTCGTGCAGAAGCTGGTGAAGGAAATCACGGTCGCTGCCAAGCTCGGCGGCGGCGACATCGACGCCAACGCGCGGCTCCACGCGGCGGTTGAGAAGGCCAAGAAGGCCAGCGTCACGCGGGACGTCATCCAGCGCGCGATCGCCAAGGGCGCCGGCACCGGCGGGGAAAGCGCCTCCCTGGAGCACGTCGTCTACGAGGGCTACGCCCCCCACAAGGTCCCGGTCATCGTCGAGGTGATGACCGACAACCACAACCGCAGCGCGGGTGATCTCCGCGTGTTGTTCAAGAAAGGCGTGATGGGCGGCGCGGGCAGCAACAAGTTTCTCTTCGACCACGTCGGCATCGTCGAAGCCCACCACACTGACCCGGCCGCCGACCTGGAGGCGGCGGGCATTGAGGCCGGAGCCAACGACTTCGAGTCACTCACCCACGCCCAGAACGACGACGTGCCCGAGGGGCACGCCGGCGCCCGTTTTCTCACCGACCGTACCGCTGTGCACTCGGTCGCGACATGGTTGAAACAAAACGGCTGGAGCGTGATCACCGCGGAGCTGGGCTACATCGCCAAGACCCACCCGGAGCTCGACGACACCCAGCGGGCCGAGGTCGGGGAATTCCTGCAGGCGCTCGAGGACAACGACGACGTCCAACGCGTCTGGGCGGCGGTCAAGTAAGCAGCCGGGCGGTCAGGCCGCCGCGGACCGACGAGCGTAAGCGACTCCTACGCCCGGGGGGTCGTTTCCCGGTCTACCTCCAGCGTGATCCGCGTGCCCACCCCGCCTCACGTGGACACCTAAGTCCGTAGAGGAACGCGCCAAGCGTTTCTCCCCTAAGCTCCCCAAAACGCGCTGCGCTTGACCGCCGTCAGATCAAGCGCCCCGAGGCCACGACCATCCCGATCGCAGGAACCCGCCGTCAGCGACCGAACTGTCCTCCCTCGAGCCTTGGCGAAGCTCGGATAGTGTCCGAAAAGTTCAGCAAAAAGACGGATCATGGTAGGTGGTTTGGTGATGAAGCCAAAAACCACCAACAAAGGAAAAGCCATGACCCGTCCGACCAAGGACATGACCAAAGCGAAGACCATGCGCGAGCAAATGCTGGCGCTTTTGACCGGCGACGACGCGCTGCGCGCGTTGCTCGAGACGAGCGTGCAACAGGTGCTCGAAGCGGAGATGGAGGAGGTGCTCGAAGCCGCCAAGGGCGAACGCACGCGCTTTCTGCGGTGAACGGGAAGCGGGATTTCAGGAGTTGGGAGTCAGGAAGACCGTCGGCCGGGACGTTGTGCCGGCGGCCGATGTGGCTGCGCACGATGATAGGGGTAGGGACGGGGTCGTGTGACGGGCCCCGCCCCTCCCTCCGAAC
>JBBAVH010000002.1:0-360376 GCA_040397825.1 Opitutaceae bacterium | reverse complement strand
CGTTGAAGTTGGCGTTGGCGAGCTGCGCGCCGTCGGCGAGCACGGTGGTGAGGTTGGTGGAGAACCCGCGCAGGGAGACGGTGTTGATCTGCGCGTCGTCGTGGTCGCCCGTGATGCCCGGCAGGAACTTCAGGAACTCGCCGACGTTGCCCTCGGCCATGTCGCCGAAGGAATCGGTCGAGATCACGGCCTTGAGGTTGGGGGCGAAGCGCTGCTCGTTGGTCGCCAGGGCCTCGCCCTCGGTGTCGCGCGAAGTGGCGACCACGAACGAGTCGAGCCGCACCGCGGCGGCGTCGCGCCCGTAGCGGGCGACGCTGGTGAGGGCGACGTCGCGCGTGACGGCCGCGCCCGGCGCGAGCTCGAGCTTGAGCTCCTGCGGATCGAGGCCGGTGTAGAAGACCTCGAGCGCGACGGCTCCCGGCGCTAGCCCGGTGAGGCGGAAGATGCCGGCGTCGTCGGTGAAGGCCACGCGGTCGGTGCCGCGCAGCGTCACGCGGGCGTTCGGGAGGTACTGGCCGGTGACGGCGTTCTGGACGCGGCCGGAGACGGCGGCGGTCTCGGCGGCGGCGGCGCAGGCCAGCAGGAGGGGCAGGAGGAGGAGGCGGCGGAGCAGCGGGGTCATGGAAGGTGGGAGGTCAACGGAGAGCGTGTTGGAGCACGAAGGCGACGAGTTCCCCGCTCTCGAAGAAACCGCGCCACATCGAGTGGCTCTGGCCGGGCGGGACGACGAGCGTCATCTCGCCGCCGAGCGCGGCGTAGGCGTCACGCAGCCTTCCCGAATTGGCCGTGAGCGGCACGAGGCGGTCGGCGTCGCCGTGGATGGCGAACAGCGGCACGCGGGCCGCGGCGAGCGGGGCGAGGCGGTCGACGGGATTGTGGCGGATCAGGTCCGCCGCCAGCTGATCCGCGGTGAGCCCGTAGGCGGGCGCGGCCTTCGCGAGGCCGGGGTAGCTCGCGAGGTCGCACACGGGATAGATGCCGGCGAACGCCGCGACCTTTTCCGGGTTATCGGCCGCCCAGTTCAGCAATTGCAGGCCGCCGCGGCTGCGGGCGAGCAGCACGGGCCGCTTAGAGTAGCCGCGCCGGCCGGTGAGTTCGGCGTGGAGCGAGGTGAATGCCTCGCGCCCCGCCGGGCCGCCGTAGGATTCACCGACGTCGATCCCCGCGATCGCGATGCCCGCGCGCGTGAAGCGCTCGAACATCCAGCGCTCCGCCTCACCCGGATAGGGCGGCAGGGTCGGTGCGTACCAGACCCAGGGCCGCGGTCGGCCGGCCGGCGGCTCGGCCGCCGGGATGAGGAACACCTCATGGCTGCCGAGCCTCCAAACGTCGCCGGGCAACGGCAGCTGCTTCCGCGCCGGTGCCTCCGCCGCCCGCGGCGACACGGCGAGGCCGAGAAGCGCGAGCGCGCACCGGCGGAGGAAACCTCGCATCGGGCGCGGCGTCAGAACGTGCCCTTGATGCCGAACGTCCACAGCGAGCCGAACTCCGCGCGCTGGCGGAACTGCGCGACGGCCGGCGTGCTGGGGCCGGCGATCTCCACGTCATCGGTCGGGTCGTTCACGTTCCGCAGGTTCGCGAAGACGGAGAAGTTCCGCCGGAAGGAATATTCGCCGGTGAGGTCGATGTAGGAGCGCTTCTGGCCCCAGGTGAAGGTGCCTGCCTCGATGCTCCGGCCCGTGACGGCGCCGCGGCGCTGGCGGCCGAGGTAGTTCCAGTTGAGGCGCGCGTTCCAGGTCTCGCGGCTCACGCTCACGCCCCAGTTCCCGCTCTTCGGGTAGTAGCCGGTGAAGTTTCCGGAGGCGACGCCGACCATCCGCTGCGAGCTGCCGTTGGCGAACACCTGCACGCCGCGCGCCCAGCGGGGCAGGAACGTGAGCGCCTGCCGGTAGTTCACGTCGAAGCCCTCCGCCCGGACGCGGCTGGTGAGGTTGTACTGCGTCGACACGTCGAAGCGGTCGTACAACACCGGATCGAGGCCGTAGAGGGCGAGGAACTCCGGCGTGGCGTCGAACGTCGTCGAACCGAAGAAGTTCGCGAAGTCGCGGCGGAAGGCTCCCACCGAGAGCAGGCCGACGCGTTCGAAGTACCGCTCGAGGCTCACCTTGGTCGTGCGCGCGCTCCATGCCTTGATGCCGGCGTTGTTGACGGAGATGCGGTTCGTCGTGCTCGGTGGCGCCTCGACGTCGGGCAGCGTCACGCCGCCGGAGTACTGGTTGAAGTTGGGCCGGCCGACCGACGTGTACCAAGCGGCGCGGACGATGAGGTTCTCGCGCAGGTCGTAGCTGGCGTTGATGCTGGGGAACCAGCGCAGGTACTCCTTCTCCACCCGGGCACCGCGGTCGACCAGCGTGAGCCGCGCGAGACCGAGCGGGTCGGACGTGATCGCAGCGGGCCGGCCGTTGGCACCGAGGACGACCTTGCCGGTGGCGTCGCGCTGGTAGTTGCGCGTCGAGTCGTTGAGCGGGCCGCGGGCCGAGATGTTGGTCTGCTCGGCGCGCACGCCGCCCGTGAGCTTCAGGCGGCGCTCAAGCAGCGTGAGGTCGCCGCGGAGAAAGGCGGCCGAGACGGTCTCGGTCGAGAGCTTCGAGTTGTTCACCTGCGAGCGGTAGACCGCGGCGTCGTCGCCCGTGAAGTACGCCGGCCGCGCGCGGAACAGGTCGAGGACCCCCTCGTTGCTCACCCACTGCACGCGCGGGATGCCGAAGAGGCCGGCGCGCTGGAAGAAATACGGGTCGTACACCGCGCCCGCGCCGTCGTCCCCGCCGGCCGGCGTGGTGCTGGCGCGGCCGTCGGCGCCGACGAAGTTGTACGAGTACGCGGTCGTGCGGTTGTCGCTCCGCGACCGTCGAGCGTCGAGGCCGGCCTTGAGGGTGAGAGGCACCGCGCCGCCGAAGGAGCGGCGGACGTTCGCGAACGCGGTCTGCTGGACGTTGCGCGAGGTCTGCGGCGAGGCGCCGGCGGTGCTGAGCGCGTAGGTGTTGATGTCGTAGGGATCGACGGGTCGGCCGGTCGCGCCGTCGGTCACCGTGATGCGGTTCGGGCGCAGGTAGAAGATGTCGTCGAATGAGACCGTGACGCCGGTGCGGCGCGCGAGGGTCGAGGCGAAGCGGTCCTGGTCGATGTTGCGGAAGCGGTTCTGCGCCTCCGAAACGCCGAGGCCCGCCTCGGCCCGCCAGACGGGACCGTCGTGACGGAAAGAGAGCGTCGGCATGGTGGTGCGGCTGTAGCGGTGGTTGCCGCCGTTCGAGATCCGCACCTCGCCGGCGCCGGCGAAGCCGCGGGTGAAGGCCGGCGAGAAGTCGCCCGGCAGCACCCGGTTCACGATGAAGGTGAGCGAGCGCTGGTTGAAGTTCGTGTGGAAGGTCCCGTATTGAAAGGAGAACGACAGGCGTGTCGCCGCCCCGAGCCGGTAGTCGACCGTGGTGGCGAAGGAGGAGCGGTCGGCGATCTTCGACTCCGTGCGCACCAGGAAGTCGCTCAGGTACGGGTTGTCGGGCGTGGTGTCGGGCAGCGTGCCGCCGTTGGTGGCGGCGCCGGCGCCGCGCCAGGTGTTGGTGAGAAGCGGTCCCTCGGTGTACAGCGTCGAGGCCCCGCCGGAGACGGTGAAGCCGAAGCGCTTGTTCACCGGCACGACCCACGAGAACTCGAAGCCCGGCCGCACCTTGTGGGTCGGGTCCTTCTGCGGGCCCGCGGAACGGTGGAACTCCTTCGTGCTGTCGCGCATCGCGAGGTACACGCTCCCGTTGAACTGCGGCCGCGCCCGCTCGAAGGCGCTGCGCGGCACCATGTTCACCGAACCCGCCAGCGCCGATCCGGGTGACTCCGGTGTCGGCGAATACACCGCTTCCACGCGCGACATGGTGTTGATCGAGACCGCGTTCAGCTCGACGTTGCGTCCCGTGCCCGAGACCTCGGAGGTCGCGAGGTTGAAGCCGCCGATCGTCACCGGCACGTACGCCGAGGGCACGCCGTTCATCGAGATCTCCCGCGGGTCGCCGCCGCGGTAGTCCATCGTGATCCCGGGCAGCATCTTCAGGAACTCGCCGATGTTGCCGTCCGGCACGATGCCGAACTCGTCCGCCGCCACCACGTTCACGATGTTGGGCGCGAAGCGCTGCTCGTTGATCGCGATCGCCGCGCCGTCCATCTCGCGCGAGGAGGAGACAACTAGCGACTCCAGGCGGACGACCGACTTGTCGTCGCGCCCCCGCCCCGCGCCCGCGAGGCGGATGTCGCGTTCCACGTTCCGCTCGGTCCGCAGGTCGAGCGCCACCTGCGCCGGCTCCGCGCCGGTGTAGAAGACGTCGAGCGTCACCGCGGTCCGCGGCACGCCCTCGAGCCGGTAGGTGCCCGTCTCGTCGGTGAACGCCACGAGGCCGGTGCCGCGCACCGTGACGCGCGCATTGTTGAGGTATTGGCCGCTCGTCTCGCCGAGCACGCGGCCGGTGATGGCGCCGTCGGCGGCCGGAGCCGTCTGGGCCGCGGTGAAGGCGGGCAGGAAGAGCGCGTTGAACGCGAGAAGGAGCAGGCCGGTGAACCGGCGTAGGCGGAGGTTCATGGGGTGGGGTGGTAGCCGGACGCGTGGTTCCGCGCCGGTGGCGAAGGGTCATTTCGGTTTCCAGCGCGTTTCACGCAAGGCTTTAGCCGGCGTGAAATCAGCGGCCGCGGGGAGGGAGCCGAAGGAAGAGCGTGCGACGCTAAGGGCTCCGGAGCGATGGGCGAACGAGCGAAACCCGCAGGCTCGCCTCGTTCGCGAGGAACATGAATTCTCAGCGGTCATGCGTTCAGCCCCACGCTCCTTCCGCCTGATCCTGCTCGGCCTTCTCGGCGCGTCGTTGCGGGCCGCCGATCCCGGGACCGACTTCGATGCGTTGCGGGCGCGGGTCCTGGCCCTCGGTGAGATGACGGATCCCCCGGCGTGGTCGGCCGCGGAAGGATTCGGGGCGGAGGGCGGATTGCGGCCGATCTTCTTCGACTCCGTCCCGTGGCGCGGCCGGCCGACCCGGGTCTTCGCCTGGCTTGGGATGCCCGATGGGACGGGCGGGAAGGTGCCGGGCGTCGTGCTGGTGCATGGCGGCGGAGGCACGGCCTTCAAGGAGTGGGTCACGAAGTGGAACCTCCGCGGTTTCGCCGCGATCTCGATCGCGACGGAGGGCCAGACCGACCGCCGCGCCGAGGGCGCCCCGAAGGGCGGCAGCCAGTGGCTGCGCCATCCGGACGGCGGCCCGGCGCGCGACGGCATCTACGTCGACTCCGGCGAGCCCTTGGGCGACCAGTTCATGTACCATGCGGTCGCGGCGACGATCCGCGCCCATGCGTTGTTGCGCTCGCTGCCCGGGGTCGACGCGTCCCGGATCGGCGTCTCGGGCATCTCCTGGGGCGGCGTGATCACCAGCACCGTGATCGGCATCGACCCGCGCTTCGCCTTCGCGGTGCCGATCTACGGCTGCGGACACCTCGCCGACGCGGAGAACCAATGGGGCCGCGCCCTCGGCTCGAATGCCCTCTACCGCGAGGTCTGGGACCCCATGGTGCGGATCGGGCGCGCGACGTTGCCGGTGCTTTGGTTGTCATGGCCGGGCGACCAGCACTTTCCGCTCGATTGCCAGGCTGAGACTTACCGGGCGGCGCCGGGCGCGCGGATGGTTTCGCTCATTCCCGGCATGCGGCACAGCCACCCGGCGGGATGGAACCCGCCCGATGGCTACGCGTTTGCGGAATCCGTCGTGCGTGAGGGGCGCCCGTGGTGCGCGCAGGCTGGCGCTTCGCGCGACGGCAGCCGGGTGACGGCGGATTTCGCCACAGCCCGCCACCTTGATGCGGCGGTGCTGGTGGCGACGACCGACCAGGGCTTCACCGGCGGGCGGGCGTGGACCGAGACTCCTGCCACCCTGGAGCGCGACGGTGCCCGCTGGCGGGCCTCGGCGACGCTGCCCGCGGGCGCAACGGCATGGTTCTTCAACGTGCGCTCCGGCGAACTGACCGTGAGTTCCGACCTCGAGGTGGCGCGCTGAACGAGCGGCGCCGCCACGCGTTCGGAAAAACCGGAACGCGAAGGATGTCGCGGCAGTCCGTCGGGGACTGCTTGGTGCCCCGGGCACGATGGAAGGTGCGGGCGATGGCAGACTTGGATCGAAAACGCCGCCGATGTGGCCGCGGGTGTACCCGTGGAAAGGACGGCTGGGCGTTCGGCAGTTTCTCGGAAGCCGTCACTTCCCCGGCACGACGGGCAGCAATTGTACGGCGTCGATGACCACGTAGCCGTCGGTGCCGGCGTTGGAGATCTCGACGTGGCCGCGGCGGCCGGCTTCGAAGCGGAAGACTCCCGCGGACTGGAACAGGTCGTCGATCGCGGGTTTGCGGCGCTGGTTGAGGACGAGCCGGGTCTCGCCGTCGGCGTGGCGGATGACGACCGGGACGTTGGACGCGCGGTTGGCGTTGTGCGGGTAGGCGATGCGCACCTCGTAGCGGCCGGCGGCGGGCAGGTCGGGTGTGAAGCGGGCCGACTCGGCGCCCTTGTTGGCGTTGTTGTCGTGGTGGTAGCCGGCGTCGACGTAGACGGTGTGCGCGGCGCTGCCGCGGTCGAAGCCGCGTCGTTCGGCGTCGAGGTCGTCGACGACGATGCCCGGCAGGCCCGTGCGCGGCTTCCGCGCTACGGGGGCGATGGGCGCGCTCTCGAAGTCGAGCACCTGGCCGTCGGCGAGCAGGCGGGCCTGCAGCTTCGCGGGGTCGATGTCCTGCACGCGCACGCCCTGCTCGATCGCGTGCACGGCGGCGGTGGCGGCGCTCTGGCCGAGCACCATGAAGACCGGCTCCATGCGGATACTGCCGTAGGCGATGTGCGACGCGCTGAGGCAGACGGGCACGAGGAGGTTGGTGCACTCGGCCGCGCGGGGGCGGATGCTGCGGTAGCTGATCGGGTAGGGGCGCACGCGCACCTGGATGTCGCCCTCGTTGCGAACGAAGCCCTCCTTCGTGACGTACCGCTGCACGTGATGGGAATCCATGTTGTACGCGCCCATGCCGACGCTGTCGGTCACGACCTCGGCGCGGACGCAGTTGCGCTCGGACATCACGTGATCGCTGACCATGCGGCGCGCCTCGCGCACGTAGAGCTGGCGGGGCCAGTTGTCGTTGTCGGTGAATTCGTCGCGGGCGAGGCCGAGGCGCTGGAATTCGGCGCGGACCTTCTCCGGCACGCGCGGATGGTTGGCGAGGGTCCACATCAGGCCCTGTTGCCAGTCGACGTGGGCTTGGCGGATGCGCTCGCGCTCGGCGTAGCCGGCCTCCGGGTAGTCCCAGTTCTGGCCGATGAAGTCGGTGCTGATGGCGTAGTTGTTGTTGGTGTCGGTCTTCCGGTTGGGCATCCAGACGGGGTTCCAAGGCACGCGGGGATCGCCGGCCTCGAAGTTGCGCAGCAGTAGCTCATACCAGCGCGGATCGTAATGGGCGGGCTTTTCCCAAGGCCGCCGGTTCCCGGGAACATCGGTCGTGCAGAGGCGGAAGTTGTAGGCCTGCACCTTGCGGTCGCCGGTGAATTCCACGCCGGGGCCGTCGGGGTTGATGCCGGGCAGCAGGCCGCTGGAACGGTCGCCGGGCCGCACGTAGGGATCGACGTTGCGGATGAACTGGTGGCTGACGGCGTGGCCGGCCTGCACGCCGTTGATGGTCTCGCCGTAGGTCGCGTTGGCCTCGCGGCCCACGTGGTAGCTCACGCCGGCGCGGGCCATGAGATCACCCTCGTAGGTGGCGTCGATGAAGACGCGGCCGGCGAACGAGCGGCCGCTCTCCATCACGATCCGGATGATGTTCGCCCCCTCCTTGATCACGCCGCGCCCGGGAGTGAGGTCGAGGCGCTCGCCGCGGACGACGGTGACGCGGTCGCCGGCCTCGCGGAGCAGGTCGTCGTAGACCTTGGTCGCGACGTGTGGTTCGAAGGTCCACATCGTGGTCTCGGCGGGCTCGCTGCCGGAGCCGCGGCGGTTGGCGTACTCCTCGCGCTTCTGGTGGGGCCAGGCCGACGGCTGCTGGTAGTGCTTCCAGATCCGCCCGTAGAATTCGCGGGAGATACCGCCGATCGCGCGCTTGTTGCCGATGTCGGTCGCACCGAGTCCACCGGTGGTGAGCCCGCCGAGGAAGCGGGTGGGCTCGATGAGGACGACGGTGCGGTCCATGCGTGCGGCCTGCACGGCGGCCGCGATGCCGCCGGAAGTGCCGCCATAGATGACGACGTCGCGCGATTCGGGTGCGGCGACGCCGGCGCGGAGGGCGATGACGCAGGACAAGAGGACGGACGCGAGGAAGACGCGGGGGCTCATGGGCGCAGCCTCGCAGCGCGGGCGGCGGGGCGACCAGCCGATTTCGAGGCGGCGCGGCTTGAAACACCGGTGCGGGCGGGGAAACTGGCCCGATGCGACGCGGCATCCAGACGGTGAGTCTGCTCGTGCGGGATTACGACGAGGCGATCGCCTACTTCACCGGCGCGCTCGGATTCACGCTGCTGGAGGACACCCCACTGGGCGGTGGCAAGCGCTGGGTGCGGGTCGCGCCGCCGGGCGGAGCGGGGTGCGCGCTGCTGCTCGCCCGCGCGGTGGGACCGGAGCAGACCGGCGCCCTCGGAAGACAGGCGGGCGGACGCGTGTTCCTGTTTCTGGAAACCGAGGACTTCGACGCCGACCATGCCGCGCTGCGGAGCCGCGGCGTGACGTTTCTCGAGGAGCCGCGGGTGGAGCCCTACGGGAAGGTGGCGGTCTTCGCCGATCTCTATGGCAACAAGTGGGACTTGCTTGAGCTGAGACCTGCCCAGGCCGGCGCCTGAGCGGGATTGCGGCGGGGGTCGAAGAACCAGCGGAGGGCGGCCGCGGCGGCGGCCCGCGCGGCGCAGGGAGGGATCGACCGCAGGTAAGGCGCGGCGCACCGCGGATCGACCGGCAGCTGGAGCATGTCGCAGCGCCGGAGGAAGCGGCGGATCTCGACCGCATGTTTCCACGCGGTCTCCCGCGGGAGCGTCGCGCGGAGGAGGTTCGTCTTCCAGTCGAGCAGCGCGAACGCCGCCGCGGGGTGGGTGATCGTCGGGGTGGCCATGGCGGACGATTTTTCAGCCGCTCGCGTCGGCTCCGTCACCGGCGCCCTGTGCCGGAATCGTGGTATGACCTTTGCGGGCCGGGCGCCGCAGCCTGGGCCTGTCACCCGGCGGCCCGAGACCAACTTCTGGCTGGCGAGGGCGTGTAGCCTTGCCGAACGGCCGCAAACCCGAGGAATCACCGCGGATGAATCCCTTGCGCTGGAAGACCCTGGAGCGCCGCGACGTCGTCCGCGACCGCTGGATGCGGCTGCGCGCGGACCGCTGCGAGATACGGCCGGGAGTGGTGCTGGATCCCTTCTACGTGATGGAGGAGCCCGACTGGGTGCACACGGTGGCGCTGAACGCGGCGGGCGAGGTCCTGCTGGTGCGGCAGTACCGGTACCCGGCGGACGTGTTCACGTGGGAGCTGCCCGGAGGCTGGATCAACCCCGGGGAGGAGCCGCTCGCCGCGGCGCAGCGTGAACTGCGCGAGGAGACGGGCGCGACCGCGCCCCGCTGGCGGTTCGTCGCGGCCCCGCATCCCAACCCGGCGCGGCAGACCAACCGCGTGCACTGTTTCCTCGCGGAAGGAACGGTCACGGCGGGTCCCTCGTCGCCCGATGCCACCGAGGCGATCGAATCGGCGTTTTTCCCCGTGCCCGCGGTGCACGGTCTCATCCGGGCGGGCAGCTTCTCGCAGGCGACGCACATCGGTCTCCTGCATCTCGCGCTGGGCGTGTCGGGCGGGTGAGCCGCGTCGGGTGCCGGTTACCGCTTCCGTCGGGACGGAGTCTCGGGTAGTCGGTCTCCCATGCGCCCTCATCCCCTCGTGTTCCTGGCCGCGCTCGTTCTCGCTGCCCCGTCCTCGCCGATCTCCGCCGCCGCTCCGGCCGGCCGGCCCAACATCATCTTCATCCTGGCCGACGACATCGGCTACGCCGACCTGTCCTGCACGGGAGGCCGCCACGCGCGCACGCCGGCGATCGATTCGCTGGCGCGCGACGGCGTCCGCTTCACCCACGCGCATTCGCCCGCCTCGACGTGCACGCCCACGCGGCGCGCCTTCCTCACGGGCACCTATTCCTGGCGCCAGCGGCCGGGCGCCTCCATCGCCCCCGGCGACGCCCCGCTCACGATCGCTCCCGGCACCACGACGGTCGCCTCCCTCCTCAAGTCAGCCGGTTACCGCACCGGCGTCGTCGGCAAGTGGCACCTCGGCCTCGGGCCGGAGGGCGGGCCCGACTGGAACGGCGAGCTCAAGCCCGGCCCCCTCGAGATCGGCTTCGACCATGCCTTCCTCATGCCCGCGACCGGTGACCGCGTTCCCTGCGTCTACGTGGAGGATCGCCGCGTCGTCGGCCTTGATCCGCGCGATCCCATCCGGGTGAGTTACCGCGAGAAGGTCGGCTCGGAGCCGACCGGCCGTGAGAACCCGGAACTGCTGCGGCTGAAGCACACCCACGGGCACGATTTCACCATCATCAATGGCGTCGGCCGCATCGGCTGGATGACCGGCGGCAAGGCCGCGCGCTGGAAGGACGAGGACATGTCCGACACCTTCGCCGCGCGCGCGGTCTCCTTCATCGAGCGCAGCGCCGGCGGGCCGTTCTTCCTCTACCTCGCCTCCCACGGGATCCATGTGCCCCGCGTGCCGCACCCGCGGTTCGCCGGACGCAGCGCCGGTGGCACGCGCGGCGACGCGATCGAGGAGCTCGACGACCTCGTTGGCCAGGTGCTGGCCGCGCTCGATCGGCTCAAGCTGGCGGAGAACACCCTGGTCATCTTCACGAGCGACAACGGCGGGGTGATGGACGACGGCTACGAGGACGTCGGCCGCTTCGACTACCACCCGAACCATCCCCTGCGCGGCTACAAGGGATCGATCTGGGAAGGCGGCCACCGCGTGCCGTTCCTCGCGCGCTGGCCGGCGCGCATCCGGCCGGGCACGACGTCCGACGCCCTGATCGCGCACCTCGACATGCCGGCGACGTTCGCGGCCATCACCGGCGTGCCGGTTCCCGCCGGGCAATGCCGCGACAGCTTCAATCTCCTGCCCGCGATGCTTGGTGAGCGGACGGCCGCCCCGGCGCGGCCGCATTTCGTCGTCCACAACGGCGGCACCGACGGGCCGTTCGCGCTGATCGCCGGCGACTGGAAGTACCTGCAGGTGGCGCAGCCGATCCGGGCGACCGACACCCGCGGGGCGGCGGGCGCCAAGGCCAAGGCGAAGGCCAAGGCGGCCGGGGGCGGCCCGGTGCTCATCAACCTGGCGAAGGACATCGGGGAGAACGAGGACCTCGCGTCGCGCGAGCCCGCGAAGCTCGCCGAGATGCAGGCGCTGCTGGAGAAGATCCGCGCCGGCGGCCGGTAGCCCCGGCACGCCTTTCCGGCTGGCGATCCGTCGCGGGCGGTGTGCCCTTGCGACATGCCTTCCCGGCCCATTCCCGGCTCAAGCGGCGAGATCCTGACCTCGCTGCCGTCGCCCTACACGCCGCATCCCGCCACGGGACTCCTGCATCTGCCGCGCTTCCTCGCGAAGTGCCGCCATGTGAAGGCGCACGGCGCGCTGCCGCCCAGCTACGCGAAGAACTACAAGCGCGGCTGCGACCGCTTCCTGTGCCAGCACCTCGGTATCGAGCCCGGGGCCGTCGAACGGATCGTCCTCGAGTCGGCGGGGGAGGATGAGGTCGAGGCCCGTCTGCGCAGCCTGCTGCCCGCCGACGTGCGCGCCGCGCAGTGGAACCGCCGCTACGTGCAGATGGGCATGACGGTCGCCGGCCGCGATTTCCTCCGCGAGGCGCTCACCGCGATGGGTTGTGCCGACCGCGTGGAGGATATCCGCAGCGTGCCGGACCTGATGGACTTCGACGAAGGCAGGATCGAGTGACGACGCCCGAGTCCCGTGGCGAGTCCGCCTTGGGATCGGAAACGGCCGCGGCCGAAGTCGGCCGCAGACGCCTGGCGGCTCCGCCCGATTGAAAAAAAGGCCGCCCCGGAGGGCGGCCGAATGGACGGGAACGGCGGACGGCTCAGAACCGGCCGCGCACACCGAAGTAGAAGATCGGGTCGCCGAACTCGGAGTAGCGGCTCGGCACCCGCAGCACTTTGTAGAGCGACGGATCACTCGGCGTCTGGAACTCGCGGCGGCCCTCGCCGGTGATGTTCCTCACCTGAACATAGAGGGTGGCCTTGGGGTTGAGCGTGTAGTTCACCGTGAAGTCGGCCTTGGTGATGGCCTCGGTGAACGTCGACGGCGCGGTGGCGGTGGTGCCGAAGCCCGTCTCGACGTCGCCGGTGTGGCTCACGGTCCCGAGCAGGTTGAAGCGACCGAGGCGCCAGCCGAGGATCAGGTTGGCGGAGCGGGTGGTGGCGGCCTGGAGCTGGGCGAGCTTGGTCGTGAAGTTGTCGCCGCCGATCGTCACGTGGGTGAAGTTGAACTGCGCGTTCATCGTGTTGAACGGCCGCGGCAGGAAGGCCAGGCCTTGCGCGTAGCTGAACTCGAAGCCGCGCACCGTGCTGCCCAGCCCGTTGGTGGCGAGGGTGACGTTGTAGCGGTTCGCGTCCGCTGGATTGATGCCGTACTCGGCGGCGATCTCGGGCCCGTTGGCGAGCGTGCTCAGCAGGCCGACCGCGCCGCGCGAGATGAAGCCGTCGACGTTCTTCTGGAAGACCGAGGCCGAGACCACGCCGGAGTTGGGCAGGTACCATTCGCCCGTGAGGTCGAGGTTGAGCACCTTGTAGGGCTGGATGGCGGGGTTGGGCACGCTGATCGAGCCGGTGCTGGTGGCGGAGGCGGAGTCGAAGTCGGTCACCGTGGGGATGATGTCGCCGAACTCGGGGTGGCCGATGGTGCGGCTCACGCCGGCACGCACGACGACGTCGGGCCGCGGCGTGTACTTCAGGTTCAGCGACGGGTACCAGCCGTCGTACTCGAGGCCGGCGGTGGTGAAGCGCTGGCGGACGACACGCAGGTCCTGCGCGCCCGCGTCGAGGGACTTCTTCTCGTAGCGGGCACCGGTGACGACCGTGAGCTCCCGCGAGACCGGCAGGTCGACGCGGAGGTAGGCGGCGTCGTTCAGCTCCTCGATGTTGCGCACGACCCATTCGGTGAGCGTGGCCGAGGGCGTGGGGAAGGCGCGGAACGTCTTGTAGGGGCTGAGCCATTCGACGGCGCCGAAGCCGAAGCCGATGTCCTCGGAGCTGTAGTCGTCGTCCCGGTAGGCGCGCAGCTCGTTGCCGGTGAGGGCCGGATGCGCGTGGGCGACGCCGAAGCGGTTGATCTTGCGACCGAGGTCGTCGCGCCGGACGCCGGTCTGCACGGAGAAGGGAAAGGCCCCGCGGAAGTTATGGCGGTAGTCGACGTTGAAGCCCTGCTTGAGCTCGCGGGAGGTGAAGGGGCGGGAGCGCCACGAGTTGGCGGCGACGCTGTAGCTCGCGAGGTCGCGGAAGTTGGGGCTGGCGGCGTTCTGGGTGACGCTGAGGTTGGGCAGGGTGCCGCTGAGGATGTTGTCCATCGCCACGACGGTGTTGCTGCCCGTGGGCCGGAGGAGGTTGAGGCCGATGCTCGTGAGGTAGCCGCGGGTGGTGTCGCGGTACTTGTTCTCGGCCTGCGACCAGCTGTAGCCGCCCCAGAGGCGGCCGGAGCCGAGCTCCTGCGTGAACTGGGCGCCGAGCATGTAGGTCGGGCCGTACTTGTTGCGCTGGGAGACGTCGGTGGTGACGTTGCCGGTGCCGGCGGTGCTCGTCACGCGGTTCTGGGTGAAGCCGGCGACGGGCGTGCCGGAGTTGAAGGTGATGGAGCGGCCGTTGAAGGTGAGGTCGTACCAGTTCCACTGGCCGGTGAAGGAGAGCTTGGTGCGCGGGGCGGGCCGGTAGTCGACCTTCGTGGAGAGGGACTCGCGGCGGGTGACCTTCTGCTCGTCGTACATCTGGAGGGAGGCGAGGTACGGATTGGCGGCCGAGGCGCCGTTGGCGGTGAAGTTCCACGAGTAGCCGGCGCGGGGATAGTCGTGCGTGATCTCGGAGAGGCGGTAGCTCACGTTGATGCCCACGTTGGAGGTGAGCCGGTGCGAGTAGTTGAGGTCGGCGCTCGGGCGGATCAGCAGCTGCGGGCCCTCCTTGAAGGCGCCGCGGCGGTCGAGGGTGAAGTTCTCGGCGTTGGCGGTGAGCGAGACGTTGTAGCTGAACGCCATCTTCCCCTCGCGGTCGAAGGCGCTCTTGGTGACGAGGTTCACCTGGCCGCCCGTGTTGTCGGCCGACATGTCGGGGGTCATCGTCTTGAACACCTCGATCGTCTCCACGTTGTTGATGGCGACCTGCTCGAGCTCGAAGCGGCGGCTGTCGCCGGAGGAGCTGCCCGAGGCCATGCGCCCGCCGTCGACCGTCACGTTGGTGAAGATCGGGTTCATGCCGCGGAGGCTCACCGCCCGCGCGTCGTTCGCGGTGTAGTCGATGCCGATGCCCGGCAGGAACTTCAGGTACTCGCCCACGTTGCCCTCGCTGATGTCGCCGAACTGGTCGGCCGCGGCGACGAGCTTCTGGTTGAACGAGGCCTTCTGCAGCGCGATGGCCTGCGCCATGCCCTCCTTGGAGGTGCTGACCGTGAAGGCTTCGAGCACGATGGTGTCGGACTTCAGCTGGATTCGCACGCTGGCGGCCTGACCGGCGGCGATGATGACCGCCTGAGTTGCCGGAGCCATGCCGGGATAGGAGACGCGCACGGTCTGCGGGCCGGACCCGACGCCCTGCAGTCGGAAGACGCCTTCGCGTTCGGTGGTCGTCGTGAGCGCGGTGCCGGCGATGGTCACTTCGGCGCCCTCCAGGTATTTGCCGGAGGCGTCGAGGACGACGCCGTTGAGGGTGCCGGTGCCTTGGGCGAAGGCGGGCAGCAAGGCGAGGAGCAGGCAGGTCAGAAAGCCGAGCACGGGTGACGGCCGGCGCAGGCGGGCATGCAGACGGGTGTTTTTCATCGGGTTCGGTGAGGGTGATGCGCGGCGGATTGCCGCGCAGGGTTGCCGGAAATAATTGGCATCTGTCCTCGCCCCGCAAGGGGCGGGCTGGCGTCGCCGCCGACATTTTCTCGGACCGTCCGGCTTTGCGCGCCCGCTCCCGTGAAAGGATCGGCGTCGCCGGCCGACGCGTGACGGCCGGCCATGCCCGCGCGACCACCAGGGATGGCACGGTCGAGCGCGGAGTCGGTTCAGCTCAATGGAAGGCTGGTGCCGAGTGAGGGTGCATGGCGCATCCGATGCGGCCGCGGGTGCACCCGCTCGTCGTTCGGATCGGTCCGCGATGCGGCGCCTTGGCGTGACGGGGCCTTGAGCCCGAGCGGCGGAGCCGGCCTGCCCGGCCGTTTCGTAACGCTGCGTGGGACCCGATTGTCCTTCGGGTTATCCTTCCTAACCCGGCGCTCGGCCGGGGTGCCGGTGCGGCCTCAGCGGCCGTAGCCCGAGGCGGGCTTGCCGTCGGCGCCGAGCTTGCCGGCGGCCCAGAGCACGCCGCGCGCGACGAGGTCGAGGTAGCGGGGGTCCTGCACGGTGTCGTTGTTGTGTCCGATCGTGGTGCAGAAGACGCGGGCCTTCTTCGGGCCGAACTCATTGGTCCACGCGATGACGGCCTCGGCCTCCTTCTTGGTGCCGTCCTTCTTGTTGGTCTGAGTCTGGCGGCCGGTGGCGAGGGTGACGTGGCGGGCGAACACCGAAGGCGGCTGCACGTTGTTGTAGAGCTCCTCGTTGATCGTGGTCCAGTTGGCGAGGCCCTTGGTGATGGGGTGGCCGGGGTTCGTGAAGGTGATCGCGATCGGAGACTGCGGGCCGTGGCCGCTCGACTGCAGGCCGAGGAAGTCGAACCAGAGCGCGCCGGGTGAGCCGGGGGCCTGCGGCCGCGCGAAGTCCTTCACGACGCGATAGCTGTGCATCGCGCAGTGGAGGGCGACGCCGGGCGTGCCATCGACGTGGGGCTTGAGGACGTTCGCGACGAGCGCCGGATCATCGGCGGCCGCGGCGCACTCGTCGTGGATCACGAGGTCATAGCCCTTGGCGTAGTCCGGGTTGGTGAGGCACTCGAGCGGCGGCTTGGTCGACTTGTCGGGCGTGTGGAGGTGGTCGACGACGGCGTTGACGCGCTTTTCGAGTCCGGCCTTCAGCGAGTCCTTCTGGGTGGCGTAGTCGTGGCAGCAGCCGCCGGTCACCAGGAGGATCTTGAGCGGCTTTGGCGCCGGGGCGGCAGAAGCGGCGCTGGCGAGGACGAGGGCAAGGGCGAGGGTACGGATCGGGTTACGCATGGGGCGGAGGGTAAGGCTGGCAGGACGCTGTTCGGAAACGCGGGACGCGAGCAAAAACCGGACGCGGCGCGGATCACTCCACGATCAGGACACCGCGCATGATGCGCCAATGCCCGGGGAACGTGCAGAGGTACGGGTATCGGCCGGGCTGGGCAGGCGCGGTGAACGCCAGCTCGGCGCGGCGCGTCGGCTCCACGAGCGGCGTGGCGTGGAGGACCTTGGGTGAGGCGGGCACGTAGTGCTTGGCCATCGCGCCGGGGTCGGAAGCCATGACGTCGGCGAGGCCGCCGATCTCCTCGTCGGCCCCGGGCGCGACGAGCACGAGGTTGTGCGGCATCAGGTCGGGGTTCTCGAAGATGAGGCGTACGGGAGCGCCCGCCTTCACGCGGAGCTCGGTGGGTGAGAACTGCATGAGGTTCGGGACCGCCTGGACGCGGAGGGCGCCGCGGTCGGCGGCTTCCGCTTTTTCCCACGCTGTCGCCCAAGGCTGGAGCGCGGCGGCGGTTGTGGCGAGGCGCGCGCCGGGCACGGGTTCGCCGACGGGATCGTGGAGGTGCACCGCCGGCGGCTCGCCCTTCAGCCGGCGGAAGGCGATCTCGAGTTGATTGAGCCCGCGGCGGAGAGGGATCTCGACCTGCTGTTCCGAGCTGAAGGGGCTGTCGGACGAAAGCACCTGCACGCCGTTGGCCTTCAGGTCGAGGTAGCCGTGCTTCACGCTGAGGACGGCGGCGCGCGGCGCGTCGGATTCCAGGAACGTGCGGTATGTGCGCGTGGTCGAGGGGCGGTTCTTGGCCTTCCGCTTCTGCTCGGCGGTGGCGTAGGGGTTGAGTTCCCCTTCGCCGGACTCGCCGAGGTAGAGCCAGTGGCGGAGGCGCGTCTCGGGCGAAAGGGAAAGCACGGGAACGGAACGGCTGACCTTTGACTCCACGCCGGCGCCGAGGTCGGCGATCATCTGCTTCACGGCGACTTCCTCCGCCTTGAGGCCGGTGAGTGCGGCGTCGAGGCCGGGGCGCTGCGGACGCAGGTGGGAAACGACGCTCACAGCCGCCATCCGCACGCGCGGGTGCGGGTCGGCGGCGGCGCGCGCGAGCCGATCCGGCAGGTCGCTCAGCCGGTCGGCGGTGAAGCGGAGCAGCACCACCCCCGCGGTACGGGTGAGCGGATCGGCGGCGCGCGCGAGTGCGTCGAGCCAGGCCGGTCGCGCCTCGCCGGCCGCGGCGAGTACCCACGAAGCCTCGAGCCGCGCCTGGTCACCGGCGGATGTGCCGGGAGCGAGACCGTCGGCCCAGCGCGAAACCTCGGGCACGGCGGCCGCTCCGAGCCGCCGTAGGCCGATGCGGGCGTGATGACGGACGAGGTTCTGCGGATGGCCGAGCAGGACGGCGAGCTCGCGCGCGGAGACGCCCTCGATCTTAGGCCAGTCGCGCACGACAGGCCGACCGGTGTGGGTTACGCGCCAGATGCGGCCGCGTTCGTGATTCCACTGCGGGTCGCGCATCGCGTGCTGGGCGTGGCCGATGATGAGACTCGAGAAGTCCGAGACGTAGAGTGCCCCGTCGAGGCCGAACTCCACGTCGACCGGCCGGAAGGTGCTGTTCTTGGAGCTCAGTACGTCCAGCCGCGACGCCGCGACCAAGGGGCCCTCGTCGGCCGACGTGCGCGAGAGCGAGACCGTGTAGCTGCCCAGCAGCGCGGCGGTCGCATAGCCCTGCTGGAGTTCGTCGGGGAAGTTGGGGCTCGAGATCACGCTGAGCGCGGAGCCCTTGGCGTAGTTGAGCACCGTGCCGTTGCCGTAGGGGTGATGGACGCCGGTCGGGGTCCAGGTGAGTGCGAGGCCGTCGAGCAGGTGCCCGCCGCCGAAGCGCTCGAGCAAGTTGCCGTACCGGTCGAACGACACCTTCCACGGGTTGGGCGTCATGCTGCGCCACTCGGCCGCGAGCCGGCCGGTCCGCGGATCGAGGCGGTAGGTCGTGGAATCGATGCCACGCACCACCCCGAAGGGCGTCTCGAACTGCGAGCGGTGGAACACGCCGTCGGAAAAGATCACGAAGCCCATCGGGTCCGTGGCGACCATGCCGCCGTGGTGCGAGTCGGTCATGTCGACGCCGCGGAGCAGCTCGGCCCGGGTGTCGGCCCGGCCGTCGCCGTCGGTGTCGTTCAGCACCATCAGGCGCGGCTGCGCGGAAACGATCACGCCGCGTTCATGGAACGCCACGCCGTCGAGCGCGTCGAAGCCGTCCGCGAACACCGTGCAGGTGTCGGCCCGGCCGTCGCGGTCGGTGTCCTCGAGGACGAGGATCTTGTCCGCCGGTCGCTCGCCGGGGATGGCGTGCGGGAAGGAGGGCATGGTGACGACCCAGAGCCGCCCGCGGGCGTCGAAGCTCATCTGCACCGGGTTGCGCAGATCGGGGAACTGTTTTTCCGAGGCGAACAGGTTCACCGCGTAGCCGTCGGCGACGACGAGTTCCCTCTGCAGGTCGGCGGGAGGGCGGACGTTTCCTCCGGGGAAGCGGTAGGGTGTCTCCTTGCCCGCGGCCAGCGGCGGAAGCGAAGGCTCGGGGAAATCGGCGAGGCGGGCGCCCGGGCGGGCGGCTAGGCCGTGCAGGGCGGACTCGGCCTGCGCGAGCAGCGCGTGGTAACGCGGCAGCTCGGCGGCGGCCTCCTCGGGGCGCTTGCGGACGCCGTAGTAGATCACGCCGTTCTTCGGGCGGGTGAGCTCGATGTTGTACGCGTGCTTTCGGGTGGCGGCGCGGGCGACCTCCTCCAACCGGGGCGGCTCGACGGCGGGCAGACCGCCGGGGCCGGCAAGCGAGGCGGCGATGACGTCGCCCAAGGCGCGCGCGCCTTCGGCGTTCAGGTGGATGCCTTGTTCCGTGAGCGGCCGCGGGGCACGCGCGAAGGCGTCGGTGCCGGCGGCGAAGAGGTTCACGAATTCCGCGCCGTGGGCGGCCGCGATCTCACGGACCGCGGCGGCGTACAGGGCGACGTCGCCGACCCGCGCGGCCGCGCGCGGATCGGAGCGGACGTCGGGCGGCGGCGGCGAGAGCAGGACGACGCGGGCGCCCGGGTGGAGCCGCCGCACCTCGCGCAGGAAGCTCTCGTAATGGCGGCGGAAGTCCGGAAGCCCGGCGGGCCCGGCGAAGGATTCGTTGAGGCCGAAGCCGGCGACGACGACGTTGGCGGGCCAGGCGGCGAGGAGGGACTTGAGGTGCTCGACGTAGCCCTCGGGACGGAGGCGGTGGCCGACCTCGTCGCCGGTCCAGGCGAGACTGCGCACGCGGAGGTTCTTCCCCGGATGCGCGAGTTGGAGCCGGGCCTCAAGGTGGCCGGACTCCAGTAACCTTTCCACCATGCCGCCGCCGTAGAACAGGAACGTGTCGCCGGAACTCGGATCCGTGGTGGAGGTGGCGAGGCGTTGGGCGGCGGCGGGCGTCAGGCCGCGCCGGAAGGCCGGGTGGGGCTGGAGCGGAGTCGCGTCGGCGGAAGCGGGCAGGCGATCCTCGAGCCCCGTGGCCCAGTATGCGGCGTTGACGAAGAGCCTGCGCAGGCCGGCGTTGGCGAAGTCGGACTCGCCGGCCATCGCGCCTCCGTTGGTGAAGGTGACGACGCGGCCGCCGGCACCCACGGGGCGCCGATGGGTCCAGACGATCGGGAGCATGGGATCGTTGGGGCGGATCATGCGCCGCCACTTCGGATTGAGCTGTTCGCCGACGACGGGGGTGGAGCCGGGCGACATGCCATCGAGCACCTGCCCAAGCAGGATCGGCGTGCAGCCCTCGGGCAGCGGCAGAAGCACCTCGTAGACGTCGGTCGGCCCCCAGATTTCCCCATCGCTGATTCCGCGCAGGAGCGGGTGGGTGGCGGCGCCCGGCGCGAAGATTCCGCGGGTGGATTGCTTGCCGTGCAGTCCCCAGTGGTTGCGATGGGTGGTGCCGAGGACCTGGCGGCCGAAGCCGCCCTCGGAAGCCACGCCCGCGTGGTTCCATTCCCACCGCGCGTAGGTAGCGGAGGCGCCGGCCGGATGGGTGGCGGCCGAGAAGCTGCCGAAGGCATGGGTGGCGGTGCGCACCCCGATCACCGGGCGGCCCGAGGCGAGGTAGGCGTCGATGTGCCGCATCTGCGCGTCGGGCAGCACGCGGAAGCGCGTGAAGACCACCATGAGATCGGCCCGGTCCAGCGCCTCGAGCCCCGGAATGTTGCCGCGCGTCTCCGGGTCGATCACCCCGGTCGCGGGATTGACGGAGAACAGCACGGTGCAGTCGAAGCCGTGCCGGGCGGCGAGGATCTGCGCGAGCATCGGCATCGACTCCTCGGAGCGGTATTCCTCGTCCCCCGTAAGGAAGACGACGCGCTTGCCGGATCCGGGAGCGGAGGAGGCGCCTGGAAAAAACGCCCACGGAACGTCCGCGGCCCAGGCCGCGGGCAGGGCGGCGGCAAGCAGGAGCACGAAGGCGCGGAGGATGCAGGTTGGCGGAATGAGGCTCATGGGGTGACGACGATCTCGACAGCGCTGTGTGAAAGCGCGGAACGGGGGTGCCGGCAAGGACGGTGACGGACCGGACGGAAGCTACGCGGCCCGGCCGCCGGGAGCGGAGGGGGAAAGTCGCGGCAAGCCCGCGGTCTTCAGAGCGAAAAATTCGCCGTGAGGGAGATGACCCGCGGGTTGTACTGGTAGGTAAAATAGCGGACGGTGCCGTTGGTGTTGCGGAGCAGCTTCAGCACGGCCTGGCGGTCGAAGAGGTTGGTGACGTTGAGCTGCACCGAGGCCTGCGTCCGCCGGCTCGGCTTGAAGTTGTACACGACGAAGCCGCTGTTCTCGAGGCGGTCGGGGTAGAAGTAGATCTTCCGTTTTCCGCCGTCGGCGGCGTCGGTGTACGGGTAGGCGCGGAAGCCCACCTGGTAGACGGTGGCGAGGCCGAGCACGAGTCCGCGGAAGCGGCCCTCGCTTACCTGGAAGCGGTTGATGACGCTGAAGGAATGCTCGGCGTAGCCGGTCGTGGGTTCGCCGGCCTTGCGCACGATGATGGCGGCCACCGGCGGGGTGAACCCGAGCTGGTGGGCGGAGATCGGCAGGCCGGTGCGGAGCGTTCCCACGCCCGCGGTGCGCAGGCGGAGGTTCTCGGCGTTGAGGATCTGGCCGGAGTCGGGGTCGAGTTGGGCGGCGTAGGGGCTGCCTGCGTCCTTCATCATCGCGAGCGAGAGCGGGACCTGCGGCGAGTTCGGGTTGGCGGGATCGAAAGGCACGAGCAGCGGGGTGAGCGCCCCGGAGGAGGATTTGACCGCGACGACGGACTGGCCGCCGACGGACGTGGTGTTGAACTCGTCGTTGTACATCACGGGCAAGGTGACGTTGCTGCGCTCGGAGCCGTTGGCCTGGGTGAAGCTGACGGTCACCTGCCACGGCTTGAGCGGACGGGAGGAGAGGCTGGCGCTGAGGCCGTCGGAGATCTTGTTGAAGACGAAGCCCGGGCCGCCGTTGCGGCCGTTGATGCCGTCGGGATCGACGTCGTTGCGCACGCTCCCGAGGCTGCCGGTGAAGTTTTCCGCCTCGGTGACATAGTACGTGATGTTGCCGGAGAGACGGTGGTCCCAGAGCGAGAGCTTGAGGCCGCCCTCGCGGGTGTTGCCGCGGCCGATGGGGAGGATCTGGTTGAAGACGTCGCGGTCGGTCGTGAAGTTGATCTTCGAGTTGGTGGAGTAGCTCGCGTAGGCGCGCACGCCGCGGAGCGGGGTGTCGGCCACGACGCCGTAGGTCTGGCTGTCGTAGCTGATCGGCCCCTTGCTCACGAGGGTGGTGACGCGGACGGTCGAGGCGGTTTCGGAACGGATGCCCACCATGGTGTCGATGCGGCCCTTCCAGAAGGAACTGGAGAGGCTGGCGCCGAGGCTTTCCTCGAAGGTGTCGTCGAGCGTGTAGATGGTGGAGGTCGGGGCGCCGACCGGCAGCGCGGTGGAGGTGGCGTTGATGGGGCCCGAGAGGCCCAGGGGATTCGCGGCGGTCCTCGGCACGGCGCCGGCGTAGACCATGGGGTGCAGGCGGTAGCGCTTGCCGTTGCCCGGATGGACGACCTCGGTGGAGGGCCACGCGATGCCGCCGAAGAGCGTGCCGCTGAAGGCGGGCTGCCAGGCGGCGGGCATGAGGGTGCGGCCGGAGTCGCCGTTGGTGATGTTCGCCATGTTCTGGATCGTGTTGCCCGACGAATCCACCTCGTAGAACCGGAACTCCTGCCGGTTGGTCCAGGACTCCTGGTTGGAATAGAAGGTGTTGAGGATGTGCTCGCCCCAGCGGCCGAAGTCTCGGCGGCCCACGGCGGTGAACTTGTAGCCGCGCGCGCCCGTCCAGAACGGACCGTTGTTCGGCGCCGAGAAGATCGACCACTGGCGGCGCGGGACGCCGTTGGCGTCGGTCCAGAGGTTCAGGGGCGAGTCGGGGTGGTAGACGGCGGTGCTCGACGGCGTGAGCCCGTTGTTGATGCGGGCGTCGTGGGCGTAGCGGAACTGGAACGCGAGATCGGCGCGCGGGGTTACGTCGACCGTGACGGACTTCGACTCGTTGACCCAGTGCTGACGGGCGAGCGGGCCATGCAGCGAGGAGTCGGTGGCGAAGTTGATGAAGTTGTTGGTGAGCTCGATGCCGCCGACGCCGATGACGTAGCGGGATGCCTGGTTGTCGAGACGTTCGCCGGTGTTGAGGAGCAGGTTGACGGGGGCACGCACGGTGGCCTCGCGGGAGTGCACGGCGGCGCGCTGGTAGTGGCGGTAGTCGGCGAAGACGTTGAGCCACCGGTAGGGTCGGAGGGTAACGGCGCCCTGGATGCCCTCCTGGTCGAGGCTGAGGAGCGGGCGCCAGTAGCGGTCGGCGCTCTTCAGGGCGTTGAAGCGGAAGGCGAAGCGTTCCGCGCCGGCATTCACGTCCATCGAGTAGCGTCGCGTGCCCTCGGAGTCGGCCATGGCGGTGAAGCGGTAGGCGCGCTGGCGCACGCGGGCGCGCTTGCTGTTGATGACCACGACGCCGCCCGCCTCGCCCGAGCCGTAGAGCAGGTTGTTGGAGCCGTTGATGGCTTCGGCGCTCTCGACGTCGAACGAGTTGAACATCGAGGTGGACGAGCGGAGGAAACCGTCGCGCCGCGGTTCGCTGATGGTGAAGCCGCGGCTGCTGAGGCCGCCGGGCTGCGCCTGGTCGCCATCCTGCAGGCCGCGCTGGTCCTCGGTGCCCCCGCCGAAGAGCATGGCGCCGAGGCCGCCGAAGTCGGAGAGCAGCTTGAACACGTCGCCGCCGCCGAGCTCGCTGATGAGCGTGCGGTTGAGGATGCGGGCGTCGAGGGGCGACTTGTTGAGCGACGTGCTCATGCCCGTGAGCGACGAGGTGTTGGTGGCCTCGTAGGAGTCGGTGGCGTCGCTCACGACCTCGAACGGCGAGAGCTGCACGGCCTTGTCGGCGGCTGCTGCGGCCGCGCCCGCAGGAGCGGCGGTCTGGGCGCCGGCGGGCGCGAGGAAGAGCGGGAGCAGGAGGACGGCGCGGCGGGCCGCGTGGGCAACAAACGTTTGGGGCATGGACGGGGAGCCGGCGGGGATCGCGCGGCGGATGGGGCGCGATGATGCAGTAGCGGGGGGCCGGGTCCCGCAATCCCGCTTTCGGTGAAATCGTTCACCGCGGCGGCGCGCCGGGGCATGAAAAAGGCGCCCGTCGCCGGGCGCCTGAGGGTCAGGAACGCGCGGGGGCGCTTCGCCTTACTTGATCATGTCGGCCACGAAGGCGCGCTCCTCGACGAGCTCCTTGTTGGTGGCGGCGATCTTGGACTTCGCGAAGTCGTCCATCGCGTGCCCGGTGATCACCTCGTAGGAGCCGGGCGTCGTGGTGCGCACGGGCATGCCGGCCCACACGTTGGCGTCGAAGCCGTAGAGGCCGTTGGACTTCACGGCGACCGAGTGGATCGCGCCGGGCGTCATGAGGTCGCGGACGTGGTCGACGAGGGCGTTGGCGGCCGAGGCGGCGGAGGAGAGCCCGCGGGCGGCGATGATGGCGGCGCCGCGCTTGCCGACGGTCTCGCAGAACGGCCCCTGCAGCCAGGCGGTATCGGTGATGACCGCGGTGGCCGGTTTGCCGCCGATGGTGGCGTGGGCGAAGGCGGGGAACATCGTCGGGCTGTGGTTCCCATAGATGAAGATGTCCTTCACCGTCGTGAGGTCGGCGCCGGCCTTCTTCGCGAGTTGGGTCTGGGCGCGGTTCTGGTCGAGGCGCACCATCGCGGTGAAGCGCTCGGCGGGCAGGCGTTTGGCCTGCGAGGCGGCGATCATGCAGTTGGTGTTGGCGGGGTTGCCGACGACGGCCACGCGGGCGTCGGCCGCGGCCACGGCATCGATGATGCGGCCCTGCTCGATGAAGATCTTGCCGTTGTCCTTGAGGAGGTCGGCGCGCTCCATGCCGGGGCCGCGGGGCTTGGCGCCGACGAGCAGGCACCAGTTGGCGTCCTTGAAGCCGACCGACGCGTCGGACGTCTGCACGATGCCCTTGAGCAGCGGGAAGGCGCAGTCGTCGAGCTCCATGGCGACGCCCTCGAGGGCCTTGAGGGCCTTCTCGATCGGGGCCTCGATGAGCTGGAGGATGACCGGCTGGTCGGGGCCGAACATCGCGCCCGAGGCGATGCGGAACAGGAGCGAGTAACCGATCTGGCCGGCGGCGCCGGTGACTGCGACACGGATGGGGGTCTTCATGGTGAAAAACGTCTAGCGCCTTGGGCGGGTGGAACTCACGGCGGAAATCGCGCGAGGATGGAGTGTTTATACCATTTCGCTTTCAAAGATATAATAACCGGGCTGGATGGACGTGGCCGGAACGGCCTTTTTCATGCGTCCACCCAAAGACTTTCCCCCCGGTAGCACGACGAAACTGAAGCAGTTGCTGAAGCAGGCGAGGAGCGTGGCTGATCAACGCCGCATCCAGGCGGTTTTGATGCGAGCTTTGGATGCATCACCCCCTGCGCGTATCGCGGAGGTGACCGGACTGAGCGTGGCGACCGTCCGGGTGATCCATTCGAGATTCCTGCGGGAGGGTGAGTCCTCGTTGGTGGACCGGCCCGGGCGGGGCGGCCGGCGCCGCAGTCTGCTCAGTGCGGAGCAGTCCGAGGAACTGCTCGGGCGTCACCGTGACGCGGCGGCCAGGGGCGAGGTGATCGAGGCCGGGGCGTTTCGCCGTGATTATGAGCAGATGGTCGGCCACAAGGTGGCCGCCTCGACGGTGTATCGGCTGCTCGCGCGTGCCGGCTGGCGCAAGGTCGCTCCAAGGCCCAGCCATCCAAGCAAGGATCCGGCGGCGGAGGATGCGTTTAAAAAAAGTTCGCGACGGAGGTAGGCGAGTTGCGGCGCCGCGATGGCCGAAACCCGACGGTGCTCTTCATGGACGAAGGCAGGTTTGGCCGGATTAGCGAACGGGCGGATTGCTGGGCGCCGCATCCGGTGCGGCCGCGGGTGCCGCGGCAGGTGGTGCGGGAGTCACTCTACGCGTTTGCCGCGGTGGAGCCGAGGCGCGCTCGTCTGGCGTGGGGGCTGTGGCCGAAATGCAACACCGCGAGCATGTCGCTGTTCCTGCTCGAGCTGCTGGCTGCCTGGCCGGACAGGCAACTTCTGCTGATCCTCGACGGAGCCGGCTGGCACAAGGCCAAGGCGCTGCCCGTGCCTGAAAGAATGCGAATGCTCCACCTCCCGCCCTACTGCCCGGAGTGCAACCCGACCGAGCACATCTGGGACGAGGTGCGCGAAAAGGGCTTCGCCAACCGGTTCTTTGCCACCCTTGACGCAGTCGAAGTTGATTTAAAAACCCAGCTGACGCTCCTCGCCGCGGACCCTGACCGCCTGCGCAGCCTGACCCTCTTTCCGTGGGTCAGGGATGGGTTATTATACGTTTGAAAGCGAAATGGTATTAGAGGGTGTGGGGGGCGGTCGCGCTGCGGCTAATCGCGGCGCGGTCAGGTGAAACGCGGAGCGAGCCGGGCGTGCAGCTCGCGGACCAGCGCCTCGGTGGTGGCCCAGTCGATGCAGCCGTCGGTGATGCTCACGCCGTGGCGGAGTTTCTCCCGCGGCTGGGGGAAGGCCTGGTTGCCGGCGCCGAGGTTGCTTTCGAGCATCGCGCCCATGATCGAGGCGTTGCCGGCCGCGATCTGGTCGAGCAGCGCGCGGAGGACGTCGGGCTGCAGCTCAGGCCGCTTGGCGGAATTGTCGTGGGAGCAGTCGACAAGGATCGACCGCGGCAGGCCGGATTTCGCGAGCAGCGCCTCGGCCTCGGCGATGTGCTGCGGCGAATAGTTGGGGCCCGCCGCGCCGCCGCGCAGCACCACGTGGCAGTCGCGGTTACCGCGGGTGACCACGGCGGAGGCGCTGCCCTCGAGGTTGATGCCGAGGAACGTCTGCGGCTGCGACGCCGCGCGGATCGCGTTCATCGCGGCCTGCAGCCCCCCGTCGGTGCCGTTCTTGAAGCCCAAGGGCATGGACAGCCCAGAGGCCATCTGGCGGTGCGTCTGCGACTCCGTCGTGCGCGCGCCGATGGCGCCCCAGCAGACGAGGTCGGCAACGTACTGCGGCGTGATCGGGTCGAGGAACTCGGTCGCGGTGGGCAGGCCAAGATCGATCACGTCGCGCAGCAGCGCCCGCGCGAGCCGCAGGCCGGCGGCGATGTCGTGCGTGCCGTCGAGGTGCGGATCCATGATCAGTCCCTTCCAGCCGACGGTCGTGCGCGGTTTCTCGAAATACACGCGCATCACCACCATCACGCGGTCGGCGACCTCGCGGGCCAGCCGGGAGAGGCGCTGCGCGTACTCGCGGCCGGCCGCGACGTCGTGGATCGAGCAGGGGCCGACGATGAGCAGGAACCGCTTGTCGTCCGTGAACATCAGCCGGTGGATGTCCGCCCGTGCGCGGGTCACGAAGTCCGCCTGCGCCTCCGACTTCGGCAGCTCTGCCAGGAGCGCCGTCGGCGAGGGCAGGGTGCGGGTCTCGACGACGTTGATGTCGGACGTCTTCTGCATGAACGGTCAGCTTGGTGCGGCCCGCTCTCGACGCGCAAGCCCGGCTTCGGTCCCTGGCTGGTGGTGATCTTCAACGTGCCGCGGGAGAATCGTCCGCCCCGCCGAGCACAGGCAAAAAAAGTGGCCGGCCGCTTACCCCTAAGCGGCCGGCCTTTGCTTTCTATGTTACCCCAAAACTCCCGCTAGGCGGGAGAAGTGTTAAACTTGATGTCGTGAGGGATACGGGCGATGGTGCCCGCGTCAAACCCAAGTTTTCAAAATCTACCACTTTTTTTATAAAGCGTTGGTGGTGAAACTATAAATGCCTATCAATAATTCTACTCCTAAGGGTTTTTTCGAGTGGTCGCCCGCGGCGTGGCTGCGGGTCTCCGGTTCCGACGCGCTCTCGTTCCTCCAAGGGCAGTTCTCGCAGGACCTGCGGCCGATCGCCGCGGCCGCGCCGGGGACGGCGGCCGCTTACGGGCTTTGGCTTACCCTCAAAGGCAAGGTCGAGGCCGATGGGTTCATCTTCCGGGGCCGGGGCGCGGACGAATTCTGGATCGGCAGCTATTTCTCGCCTGCGCCCGTGATCCGCGCGCGGCTCGAGGCTTTCATCATCGCCGATGACGTCGCGCTTGAGGATCAGACCCCGGACTGGGTGGGCGTGACGTGGGCGGGAGAGGTGCCCCCGGATCCGGCTGGGGTGTTCGCGTTCGGCGGTCGCCGCGGATTTTCCGTCTGCCGGGAATGGATCTTCCCGCGATCGGCTCCTCCGCCCCTGCCGACGTCGTCGGCCGTTGGTCCGTTGGATGCCGCGACGATCGAGTCCGCGCGGATCGCGGCGCGCATCCCCGCGGTGCCGGCCGACGCCGGCCCGGGCGACCTGCCGAACGAGGCGGGCCTCGACGAGGCTGCCATTTCGTATTCGAAAGGTTGCTACCTCGGGCAGGAGGTGATGGCGCGGTTGAAGGCGATGGGACGGGTGCGGCGGCGGCTGGTGCGCGTCGGGGGACGCGGCGCGCCGCCTCCGGCGCTTCCGGTGCCGGTGTTCGCGGGGGGGAGGCAGGTCGGCGAGGTCCGCTCCGCGGTGGGCGTCGCGGCCGGCGACTGGCTCGGGCTCGCCATGGTCTCGAACCTCCACGTCGCGGCCGATGCGCGGCTCGCGTTCGCGGCCGAAGGTCCGGCCGACCTCGAACTCCTCGACGCGCCATGAACGAACTCGAGCAACTCACCGCGCTGTGCAGCCGGCTGGGCGCTTCTCCCGCGCAGGCGGCCACGATGGCGGCGCAGCTCGCGAAGCGCGCCGGGCAGCTCGCCGCCGAGCGCGGCATATCCCGCGAGGAGGCCCTTCGCGGGCTGCTTGAGGTGCTGGTCAAGGGCAGGGCGGGTGAGGTGCCGGAGCGCTTCGCCCCGCCCGCGCCGGCTTCGCCTCCGCCGGGCCGGGAATCCGTTTGACCGGCTTCGTGCCGGTTCCTTCGCTGCGCGCACCCCGACCCCGATGAATAAGGCCGCGCTTGTCGAAGAAGTGAGGAAGTTGCTGGCGCATGGAGCGACACGGGCCGCCGCCGAGGCCGCGACCCGTGCCGTGCTGGCTGCAATGAAGCGTGGCCTGCGGCGCGACGGCGAGGTGGCGGTCGCCGGATTCGGCACCTTCAACTCGGTCACGTTGCCCGCCCGGCGAGGCTACAATCCCCACACGCGACGGCCGATGCGCGTCGCCGCGGTGAAGACCGTACGCTTTCGCCCGGCCCCGGGGCTCCGGAGTGGCGCCTGATTCGGCTTCACCCGGCTCCGCCAGGGGCCTGTGGTGGTCGGCCTTGATGAAGCCCGAGCTCACCCGTCTTTTCCGAGCCGTCCATGGTCGCGAGCCCGCGGTGATCGCCCGCGCGCCGGGGCGCGTCGAGTTCATCGGCAACCACACCGACTACAACGGCGGCACGGTGCTCGGGGCCGCGATCGACCGGGGCGTCTGGGTCGGGGTCGCTCCGCGCGGCGACGGCCGCCGCCGGTTGGCGAGCGCCAGCGTCGCCGAGGTCGTCGAGTGCCGGGTCGAGCCGCCGCAGCCGCTTTCGGGCGGCGCCGCGTGGGCCAACTACCCGCTCGGCATGATCGCGGCCCTGACGGAGGTGGGGGTGCCGACGCCGGCGGGATTCGATTTCCTCGCGGTCTCCAACCTGCCTTCCGGCGCCGGACTCAGCAGCAGCGCGGCTCTGGAACTCGCCTCCGGCCTCGCCTTCGCGCGACTGGCGGGCGCGGAGCCGCCGCGTGAACTCCTGGTGCACGCGGCGCGGCGCGCGGAGAACGCGTTCGTCGGCGTGCCCTGCGGGATCCTCGACCAGGCGGTGTCGGGCTTCGGCCGCAGGGGCCACCTTGTCCACATCGACTGCCGCGGGCCGGTGTTCTCCACGGTGCCGCTGCCTCCCGGGGCGAGTTTCCGCGTGTTCAACACGCACACAAGGCATGCACTGGTCGACGGGCACTACGCGGAGCGTCACCGCGAATGCCGCGAGGCGGCGCGGATCCTTGGGGTGGACGTCCTCGCGGACCTCGCGCCGGCGGATTTCGCCGCGCGGTCCGGCGCACTGCCGCCCATCACGGCGCGGCGAGCGCGGCATGTCGTGGAGGAAATCGCGCGCGTCACCGCCTGCGTCGCGGCCCTGCGTAGCGGCCATACCGCCGAGGCGGGCCGGCTCCTGACGGCCTCACACGCGAGCTCGCGGGACCTCTTTGAAAACAGCACGCCGGAGCTGGATTTCCTCGTCGCCGAACTCACGCGGGACGAGGCGGTGCTGGGCGCGCGCCTCACCGGCGGCGGGTTTGGCGGCGCGGTGCTGGCTCTCGTGACGGAGTCCTTCGACGCCGAAGCGGCCGGGCGCGTGGTCTCCGCTTACGCGGGTCGCTTCGGCGCACGACCCGACCTGCTTGCGGTGACGGCGGCGGACGGCGCCTCGTTGGAGATTCCATGAACGAAGGGAAACTCCGGCGGGCCCGCCGCCTCCTGTGCACGCTGCAGGACCACATCCGCGACACGCTGATCGCGGCGCGCCGCAGGCAGGCGGGCCGGTTCGCGCGGGTCGTGGCCGTGACCTCCGCCGACACGATCTACCACGTCGACCGGCTCGGCGAGGAGGCGATCCTCGGCTGGTTCAGCCGGCACTGGCCGCGCAGCTGGCCGGTCGAGATCGTGATGGAGGGGTTGGAGGACGGGGCGGTGACCTTTCCGTGCGGCATGCCGGTGGCGCGGACGGAATGGAAGTGCATCCTCGACCCGATCGACGGGACGCGCGGCTTGATGCACGACAAGCGGGCGGCCTGGAGCCTGGCGGCGCTGGCCCCGCAGCGGGGTGGGCGCACGGAGCTACGGGACATCGTGGTGGCGGCGATGACGGAGCTGCCCACTTCGAAGCAGGGCCGCGCCGACCAATTGAGCGCGGTGCGCGGAGGCGGAGTGGTCGCGCACACGTTCGACCTGGCGAAGGGCCGGCGTCGCCGCTGGCGGCCGCGGCCCTCGCGGGCGGACGGCTTCGAGCATGGGTTCGCGTCGATCGCGCGGTTCTTCCCGGAAGGTAAGGCGCTGCTCGGGGCGTTCGAGGAGGCGTTGTGGCGGGAACTCGGCCTGTTGGGCGGCCAGCGGGTATTCGACGACCAATACCTTTCGACGGGAGGGCAGCTTTACGAGCTGATCGCGGGGCATGACCGCATGCTCGGCGACCTTCGTCCGCCCGCTTACGCGAAACTTGGCCTCGGCGCCTCGGCGCTCTGCTGTCACCCTTACGACATCTGCGTGGAGCTCATCGCCCGAGAGGCGGGGTGCCTCATCGAGGCCCCCGGGGGCGGTCCGCTGCGGGCGCCGCTGGATACCCTCTCGCCCGTGGCGTGGATGGGTTATGCCAACCCCGTGTTGGCCCGCCGCGTCCGGCCGGTGCTCCGACGGCTGCTGCGGGAGTTCTTCTGAAGCCGCGGTGGGAAGGTGAAGGTCGGGGTGGGAAACGGCGTGACGTGAGGCGGAACTATGGTGCGGCCCTACCCATGACGGGCCCAATGAAGTTGGGGTAGGGTCGCCCTCACCAAGGACGGCCCGCTTCAGAATAGGATCGAGATGTCGGCAAACCACGCCGCGACCGGCTCCCGCAGGAACAGGAAATGCAGGGCGCCGGCGATCGCGAGCATGGGGCCGAACGGCACGTGGGCGCCGAAGGCCAGCGGGGCGGGTTCACCTTCCGGCGTCTCGGAGGGCGGTGCGCCGGGTGCGCGCCGGCCGGTCATCCGTTGCCAGGCCCAGGCCGCCGCCAGCCAAAGCGTGCCGACGGCGGCTCCGCCGAAGACCGCGAACACCGCGCCCTGCCAGCCGCCGAACGCGCCGATCGCCCCGACGAACTTCACGTCGCCAAAGCCCATCGCCTCCTTCCGCAGCAGCGCCTCGGCGATGAGCCCGATCCATAGCACGAGCCCGGAGCCGATCAGGAGCCCCAGCAGCGAGTCGGCGGCGGAGCGCAGGTGACCTAGCGGGGCCGGCGCCGCGCCGTGCCCGTGCAGGGCGGGAATGAGCATGGAGAGCAGCAGCCCGGCGACTCCCAGCCCGAGGGTGAAGACATCGGGGATGATGAAGTGATCGAGGTCGATGAACGTGGCGGCGATCAGGCACCCGAGCAGCACCCAGCCGGCGACGGCCGCCCAGGGCGGGAGACGCAGCCAGCAGGCGGTGAACAGCCCCGCGGTGAGCAGTTCCACGAACGCGTAGCGGAATGAGAAGGGCCGCCCGCAGCACCGGGCCCGGCCGCGCAGGAGCAGCCACGAAAGCACGGGAATGTTGTCATGCCACCGGATCGGTTCGCCGCATCCGCAGTGCGAGCCCGGGCTCACGACCGACTCGTCCCGCGGTACGCGCAGAATGACGACGTTCAGGAAGCTCCCGACGCACGCGCCGAACACCGCGACCGCCGTTGGGAAGAACCACGGGAAGGCGGTGTTGAACTGGGCGAGGTCGGCGGCCATGCGGCGCTGCAGGTGTGGCGTGGGCGTCGTGAAACCTCACGCCCAAAGATGATTCCGCGGCCCGGTTGGACCATGGGCCCACGGAGGTCGCGGCGCGCCGGTGAAACCTTCCCGACCTTGCACGAGGCGATGCGCCCGTTGCCGGGCTCCGCGGCGGTGGTGCAGCCTCACCCTCCGAGCGCGGCGCGCGCGGCGGTGGCCATCACGGGGGCGGTGCGGCCGGCCGGTACGCCGCTCCAGATCTCGAGGGCCTTGGCGCCCTGGTGCACCAGCATCGCGAGGCCGTTGGCCGACGGAATCCCGCGGCCGGCCGCCGCGCGCAGCAGCGCGGTCTCCGGTGGATTGTAGATCATGTCGAAGACGGCCGCGGGCGCACGGAGCGCCGCGAGTTCGACCGGCAGCGGGTCCGAGGCCTTGAGGCCCGCGCTGGTCGCGTTGATCACGAGCGCCCCCTCCGGGGCGCCTGCGGCGAGTCCCGCCGCATCAAGCCCCCGCACGGGAATTCCGCCCGCCAGCGGTTCGAGCAGGGACAGCAGCGTGTCGAGGTTTCCACGCGTGCGGTTGACGATCGTGAGCGACGCGCAGCGCCGCTGCAGGCATTCCACGGCGGCTCCTCGCGCGGCGCCTCCGGCCCCGAGCAGGACGATGTGCGCGCCCCCCAGTTCCCGCCCGAGAGTCTCACGCACGGCCGCGGCGAGGCCGTAGCCGTCGGTGTTGAAGCCGGCCCAGCCCTCGGGGCGGCGCAGCAGGGTGTTGACGGCTCCGACGGGGCGGGCGGCGGGGTCGACTTCCTTCATGCGGCCGAACGCGAGTACCTTGTGGGGGACGGTGAGGTTGACGCCGTGGAAACCGCCACGGTGCAGCAGGTCGAGCGCGTGCGGCAGTTCGTCGGGCGGCACCTCGAAACGAAAGTAGCGCCAGGCCGCGAAGCGCGCCTCCTCCCGCGCGAGCTCGCCGAGCGCGGCATTGTGCATCGCCGGGCTCACCGAGTGGCGGATCGGGTGACCGAGCACCGCCAGCGAAACGCCGGGGCGCGACCAGACCTCCAGGTCCTCCAAGGTGAGCACGGGATCGGCCGTCATGGCGCCGAGTGACCTACGCTGCCCGAGGGTTGTCAACGGGAGCGGGCCGCGCGTCGATCTCAGGCCGGGCGTTGCACCCCGGCCTGCTCGAATTCCTCGACGAATCCCGCGTAGAGCCGGGCGCGCTCGGGCTCGAGTGACGCCTCGCAGTGCCGCACGAGGTTGCGGCAGCTGCGGCACAGCACTTCGCGGACCGTGGTCGGCTGGAGGTCCGAGGTGCGCGGGCCGCCGGGCCGGGCCGTGAGCGCCTCGAGGATCTCGGCCGCGCCGCGGAAGGCCCCGCCCTCGAAGGGGTCGACGAAGAACGGCAGCCCTTCGTCGAAGCAGCCGACGAGGAAGTGGCCGGGCAATCCCACCGGTTCGAGGCCGACGCCGGCGCGCGCGGCCACGAGCAGGTACACGGTGCTCAGCGAGATCGGCAGGCCGGTGCGGCGCTCGATCACCTGGTCAAGGAAGCTGTTCCGCGGGTCGGTGTAGTTCTCGGTGTTGCCATGGAAGCCCCACTCATGGAACAGCACGCGGTTGAGCATGCGGCACTGCTCACGGCGGGACGCCGGGGCCGCGATGAGCTCGCGGCAGCGCGCCGCCATCGCGTCGAGTTGCGTGCTGCAGGCGGCGGCGTCGAGCCGCCGGTTGGCGGTGCGCGCGAGCAGCAGGCTGCCTTCCTCCAGGTCGTAACGGCGGCCGCGGATGTACGCCCGGAACTCACCGGCGGGATCCTGCAGACCCAGGTCGTCGATCAGCTCCAGCGCATGCCGCGCCAGGTTGCGGTCGCGGCCGGCGGCCGCGTCGCGCAGGAGCGGGCCGGCCGATTCACCGAGCATCGCGAGCCTCTCCCGCAGGGCGCGCCGAACGAGCGGGCTCGGGTCATCGAGCAGGGCGATCAGGGCGGCGCTTTCTCCCGCGCTCAGGGCGGCATTTTCCACAGTTCCGGTCGTAGCGGATTCCGTGCCGGCCGCAACGGGTAAGGCGTTGCCCGGTCTTCAACGCGCGCCGAAAAGCGCCGTCCCCACCCGCACGATCGTGCTGCCGGCCTCCACCGCCGACTCGAGATCCCCCGTCATGCCCATCGAGAGCTCAGGGAGCGGCCGGCCTGACCGGGCCGCGAGGTCGTCGCGGATCGTCCGCAGCGCGGCGAATGTCCGCCGTGCGAGTTCCAGCGTCTCCCCCGGCGTGCCGCCGAGCGGGGCGATCGTCATCAGCCCTTCGACGCGCAACGCGGGCTCGGCGAGGGCGGCCTCAAGCAGCGCGGGCGCATCGGCCGGCTCCGCGCCGAACTTCGCGGGGTCGTGGCCGGCGTTCACCTGGAGCAGGACGCTCAGCGGTCGGCCCAGCTCGGTTGCGGCGCGGGCGAGGTGGCGGACCAGCTTCACGCTGTCGACGCTCTGGACGCGATCGAAGCTTTCGGCGGCGAGGCGCGACTTGTTGGATTGCAGGTGACCGATCAGCTCCCAGCGCAGTCCCGGCGCGGCTGAGGCGCAGGCGGCGCGCTTGGTCGCCCCTTCCTGCACGCGGTTCTCGCCGACGGTGCGGAGGCCTGCGCCCGCCGCCAGAAGCGCAGCCTCGGGCGGATGGGTCTTGGTGACGGCCATCAGGTCGACGCTCGCCGGATCGCGGCCGGCCAGCCGGCACGCCTCCTCGATGCGCGCGCGGAGCGCGGCGACGCGGGCGGTGAACTCCTCCGGGGTGGGAAGCATGGGTGAAGGGATGGCTGTGGCCCTGGTTAAGCGGTGCTAATTGTGGTTTGCGGAATCAGTCGCGTTTCTGTCCCCTTTGGGCTTCAAGAAATCTTATCATGCAGATCGAGAACTTCAAAATCTTCGCGGACCTCGTCGAGACCAAGAGCTTCTCGAAGTCGGCCAAGCTGAACGGAATCACCCAATCGGCCGTCAGTCAGCAGGCGAGGGCGATGGAGCGCCACTTCAAGACCCTGCTGATCGACCGCAGCCAGAAGCAGTTTCAGCTCACCCGCGAGGGCCAGCGCGTCTACGAGTCGGCCAACGAGATCCTCCATACCTACGAGAAGCTGCTTTCCGAGCTTCAGGAGATGAAGAAGGTGATCAGCGGCACGATCCGCATCTCGACGGTCTATTCGATCGGCCTCCACGAGCTGCCGCCCTTCATCAAGAAGTTCCTGCACGACTACCCCTCGGTCAATGTGCGCATCGAGTACCGCCGCTCCAATCTCGTGTACGAGGACATCCTGCACAATTCGGTCGACTTCGGCCTGGTCGCTTTTCCGGTGAAGCAGCGGCAGATCGAGGTGCTCCCGTTCCGCAACGACCACCTCGTCCTCATCACCCACCCGCAGCACCAGCTCGCGCGGCGCCCCGAGGTCGATATCCGCGACCTGGCCGGGCAGAAGGTCATCGGCTTCGATCCCGACATCCCCACGCGCAAGGCGGTCGACGCGATCTTCCGGGAGCACAGCCTCGAGATCGAGCCGGTGATGGAGTTCGACAACATCGAGACGGTGAAACGCGCGGTGGAGATCGACCACGGCGTCGCGATCGTCCCCCAGGCGACGGTCGCGCAGGAGCAAAAACAGGGGACGCTCGCGGTGTTGCGCTTCCGCGGGAAGGACTTCACCCGCCCGCTGGCCATCCTCCATCGCCGGGGCCGCGTCCTCACGCCGGCCATGAAGAAGTTCATCGAGACCCTCGGTGTGGAGTTGCCGGATTCGGCGGAGGGCTGATCGTTTCGAGAGGTTCCTCCACATGAATTCCCCCCGTCTCGTCCGTTCCGCCGTGCTCGCCGCGGCTTCCTGCCTCACCTTCGCCTGTTCCCGCCCCGGCGGGGATGTCGTCGCCGCCGAGAAGAAATCCGTTTCCGCGCCGGCCGCCGCCTCGCCCTCCCTTCCGCGCCTTGCGCCCGCGCCGGCCTGGACGCTCAAGGACCTCAACGGCGCTCCGGTCTCGATGGCGCAGTTCAAGGGCAAGGTGGTCGTCGTCGATTTCTGGGCGACCTGGTGCCCGCCCTGCCGCGCCGAGATTCCCGGTTACATCGAGATGGTGCGGAAACACGGCAAGGACGGTCTCGTGATCGTCGGCATCTCGCTCGACCAAGGGGGTCCCGAGGTCGTGAAGCCCTTCGCTGCCAAGGCCGGCATCAATTACCAGCTCGTGATGGGGGACGACGGCGTCGTCGCCGCCTTCGGAGGCGTGGAGGGCATTCCAACCACCTTTCTGATCGATCGGTCGGGCACCATCCGGGACCGCAAGGTCGGCGCCGAGGAGTCTGAGTCCTACGAGCGCAAGGTGCTCGCGGTGCTGCGCGAGAAGCCCTGACGAACCGTTTTGCCCGCTTGCTCCGCCGGTCGGTCCGGCGAGGGAGTGCTTTTTTCCGGTTGTCCAGGCCGCGGCTTGGTCTCGAGGCGGCTTCGGTCGTCAAAGCCGCGCGATCCGTCTCGAGTTCGTACGGCGAACTTTGCGCGCTCAGGCTCGATTGGGGTGCTGGGCCGACCGTTCCCCGGCCTTCCGCGATCCTTAAGGATCGGAGCTTCGAGCTGAGCGATCGCCGAAACTTCGGAATCACGGCTTGCTTACCGGTTTAACGGGATTATGTAACTGTGTAACAGCAGCTTGACCCGTGAAAATCCTCATCGTTGAAGACGCCGCCGATGTAGCCTCGATCATGGAGGCGGCACTCGTTGAGGCGGGCAATGAAGTGCAGATTGCTTCGGACGGGTTGGCTGGAATCGAAGGGGTTTGGCGATTCAAACCTGAATTGGTCCTGCTGGATATCGGCCTGCCAGTCGTCGACGGCCTCACGGTTCTCCGTCGTTTGCGGGAGAGTGGTAATCAGGTCGTGGTCATCATGGTGACGGGTCGGGCGGAGGACGCCGACGTCGTGGAAGGGCTGGGAGCCGGGGCGGACGACTACATTTCCAAGCCCTTTTCCATCAAGGAGCTCAAGGCACGGGTGATGGCTGTGCAGCGTCGGATCGCCCAGTCGCCCAGCTCCCTTGAGCTGCGTTTCGACGATGTGGTGATCGATCTGCGCACCCGCAAGGCGACCCGTGCCGGCAAGGATCTTGAGCTGACTCTCCGCGAATTAGCCGTTCTGCAGGTGCTGATGGAGAAGCCTCAGGTGCCGATTAGTCGGGACGACTTGTCGCAGCGGCTTTGGGGGCGCATTCCGGACCCGGAAGACCGAACCGTGGAAGTGGTCGTCTCGAGGCTCCGCAAGAAATTGGATCTCCCCGGTTTGCCGAGCTTGATCGTCACGACGCGTAGCGCGGGATATTCGATCGGGCTGCCCTCGCTTTCGGCCTGAAGGAGCGAATTTTTCGGGGATTCCCCGCGGCTGCGGCTGCGCATCGAGCCTCAGGTGTCTCGGCCCGGCCGGGCTTGCCGGCGCTCGCAGTCCGATTTCCGCGGGAAAACCGGATCGACGCCACGGGGGGCGCAGGTACGAAGGGCGCATGATCGACCCCGCCCCGTCCCGCCTGCTCGCCCTCCTGGCCTTTCTGCTCGTCGCCGCTCTCGCGCCCGCCGCCGCCCCGCGGCTCGACCGGGAGAAGCTGCTGGAGTACCGTGCGGCCGACGGTTCGGTGCAGGCGGTACGTTCACCGGCCGACTGGGCCCGCCGCCGCGCCGAGATCGTGGCGGGCGCCGAGGCCGTGATGGGCCCGCTGCCCGGCGCGGCGCGGCGCGTGCCGCTCGACGTCAAGGTCGAGCGCGAGACCGACGTCGGGGAATTCGTCCGCCGCGAGATCAGCTACGCCGCCGAGCCCGGGGCGCGTGTGCCGGCGTACCTCCTGATCCCGAAGGACGTGCTCGCGGGCCGCGCCGTGCGACCCGGCGTCCTCGCGCTGATGCCGACGAACAACGTGGAGGGAAATCGCCCGGTGGTGGGGCTGGCGACCGACAACACGAAACCCAACCGCAACTACGGCGAGGAGCTGGCGCGGCGCGGCTTCGTGGTGCTCGCGCCACCCTACCCGCACCTCGCGGAGTACAAGCCCGACCTGAGCGGCCTCGGTTACGCGAGCGGCACGATGAAGGCGGTGTGGGACAACATCCGCGGCCTCGACGTGCTCGCGGCGACGCCCGGCGTCTCGCCGCGCGGCTTCGGCGCGATCGGCCACTCGCTCGGCGGGCACAATTCCATCTTCACGGCGCTGTTCGACGAACGCGTGAAGGCGGTCGTCTCGAGCTGCGGCTTCGACTCGTTCCTCGACTATTACCAGGAAAAGCAGGCGGCGGTGTGGAAGCCCGGACAGGCTTGGGGGCAGGACCGCTACATGCCGCGGATCAGTGCCTACGCGGGCCGGTTGGCGGAGATCCCGTTCGACTTCCACGAGCTGGCGGGCGCGCTCGCCCCGCGGGCGTTCCTCGCGATCTCGCCCAAGGGCGACTCCAACTTCAAGTGGCGGAGCGCCGCGCGCGTGGTGGACGCGGCGCGGCCGGTCTACGCGCTGCTCGGGGCCTCCGACCACATCGCGATCGAGCACCCCGACTGCGACCACGACTTCCCGCCCGCGATGCGCGAGCGGGCGTACGCGTGGCTTGCGCGGCACCTCAAGCCCTGAGGTGGCGGAGGTCCGAGGGCGTTAAAGGACCAAGAGACTAAGGGACCAAGAGACTAAGGGACCAAGGGACCAGGGAGACGGATCTGACGGACGCTCGGAATGAAAGCGCTGGAGCGGCTCCGAAGAACTGCACCTCTCACGGGATGGGTGGCGCCGGTGTAGCTGCGGCTGTTGCCGCGGATTTTTCCGCCCGCAGGACAGCCTCGGCAGTCCCGAAGGCCGCCGATTTCTTTTCAGGTTCGTCTGCGGTGTGCTTCGGGAAGACGTTTACAGGCCGAACTCCTCTTGCGCCCTCTGCGCCTTTTCGCGGTCAGCATTGGCTTGGGCCGCAAGATTGCTCGGGTGGCGCCGGGTGACGCGTCGGACGCCGGCATTCGGGCTTTTTTGTGGAGCCCTACCGGGCCGCGATCATTTCGCCGGGCCGGAGGCGAGGAGGCGGCGGGCCTCGTCGGCGCCGATGTCGCGGACGAAGATGTTGCGCCAGCGGATCTCGCCGCCGTGCGTCTGCAGCATGATGGGACCCTTCGCGGGGAGCGGCTGCTTGCGGTCCCAGTAGTTCTCCATCGGCGCGCCGTCGACGACGAGCTTGCCGTTCAGCCAGACCCACGTGCGGGCGCCTACCTGAATGATGCGGAAGCTGTTCCACTCGCCAAAGGGCTTGTCTGCGACGGCCAGCGGGTCGCGGCCGGGGGCGCCGGGCGTGTTGTTGAAGAGCCCGCCCGAGCCGAGGTGGGGTTTACGGTCGGCCTTCTTCGCGTCGTAGGCTTGGTTCTTGTCCCAGATCTGCACCTGCGGCGTGCCGCGGAGGTAGATGCCGCTGTCGGCCTTCGCCACGGTCCGGTACTCGATGAGGAACTCGATGTCGCCGAGGTCCTCCGTGGTGTTGGCGTACGGTCCGGTGCCGGCATTGACCAGTTCGCCGTTCTCGACGCGCCAGTGCTGAGTGAACTCGGCGCGCTCCTGCGCGACCTTGGCGGTCTTCTTCTCGCCTTGCAGCTTGGTGAGGCTGTGTGGGTTCAGGCCGAACCAGCCCGTGAGGTCCTTGCCGTTGAACAGCGCGCGGAAGCCGGCCGGCGGCTTGACGTCGGCGGCCGCGGCGGCGGTGACGGCGAGCAGGGCGAGTAAGGTGAGGGCGGTGAGGGTTTTCATGGGGCGGCGCGCATGGCGCCAGCCGTGCACCGCGGGAGCAACGGAAAACACCCGCGGCGGCCAAATCGCCGGTTGCCAAGGCGCGGCGGCCGACCTTGAAAACCGGCGGCGCGGCGAATGTCCGCGCGGCGCAACCCCGATTCCCCACCCATGAGCAACGCGGCGGCAGTCACGACTCGGAGCACCTACGACGCGATCGTCGTCGGCTCCGGCATCAGCGGCGGCTGGGCCGCGAAGGAGCTCTGCGAGAAGGGCCTCAAGGTCCTCCTGCTCGAACGCGGCCGCGACGTGAAGCACGGCGACTACCCGACGGCGATGCTCGATGCCTGGGATTTTGCCGGCCGCACGCGCGCCCCGGCCGCCGCGGCGGCGCGGCAGGAGAAGCAGGGCCGCACGGGCTACACCACGCACCCGGCGTCCGCGCATTGGTTCGTCGACGACGTCGACCATCCCTACGAGGAGAAGAAGCGCTTCGACTGGATGCGCGGTTACCACGTCGGCGGCCGCTCGCTGCTCTGGGGGCGCCAGTCGTACCGCTTCTCCGACCTCGACTTCGAGGCCAACGCCAAGGAGGGCGTCGCCGTCGACTGGCCGATCCGCTACGAAGACGTCGCGCCGTGGTACGACCACGTCGAGCGCTTCGCCGGGATCAGCGGCCAGGCGGAGGGCCTGCCGCAATTGCCCGACGGGCAGTTCCTGCCGCCGATGGAGATGAACGTGCTCGAGAAGCACGTGAAGCGGAGCATCGCCACTCGCCTCGGCGGGCGCGTGATGACCATCGGCCGCGCCGCCAACCTCACCCAGCCGCACCTCGGGCGCGGCACCTGCCAGTACCGGAACCGCTGCATCCGCGGCTGCCCCTACGGCGCGTACTTCAGCAGCAACGCCTCGACCCTCCCCGCCGCCGCCGCCACCGGCAACCTCACCCTGCGACCGTTCTCCGTCGCCGTGGAGATTCTCCACGATGCCGCCCGCGGCCGCGCCTCCGGGGTGCGGGTCGTCGACACCCAGTCGCTCGAGGTCATCGATTTCCGCGCCCGCGTCGTCTTCCTCTGCGCCTCGGCCGTCGCCTCCACCGCGCTGCTCATGAACTCCGTCTCGGATCGTTTCCCGAACGGTCTCGGCAACGACAGCGGCGAACTCGGCCACAACCTGATGGACCACCACTTCAAGGTGGGCGCCTCGGGCACGACCGACGACTTCGGCGACCGTTACTTCCGCGGCGCGCGGCCCAACGGCATCTACATCCCGCGCTTCCGTAACGTCGACGCGAAGTCCCGCCGCAAGGACTACCTGCGCGGCTTCGGCTACCAGGGCTCGGCCAGCCGCGCCGACTGGACCCGCGGCATCCGCGAGCTGAGCCTCTTCGGGGGCGAGTTCAAGAAGGCCCTTGTCTCCCCCGGACCGTGGCAGTTCGGCATCGGTTCGTGGGGCGAGTGCCTGCCCTACCACGACAACCGCATGACGCTCGACCGCTCTCGCCGCGACAAGTGGGGCCAGCCGGTCGTCGTCTTCGATTGCGGCTGGAAGGAGAACGAGCTCGCCATGCGCAAGGACATGCAGGCCTCCGCGATCGAGATGCTCGAGGCCGCCGGCCTGAAGAACATCAAGGGCTATGACGACGTCGTGAACAGCGCCCCGGGCAATTGCATCCACGAAATGGGTACCGCCCGCATGGGCCGCAACCCGCGCACCTCGGTCCTCAACGCCTGGAACCAGGTCCATGCCGTGCCCAACGTGTTCGTCACCGACGGCGCCTGCATGACCTCCAACGGCTGCGTGAACCCGTCCCTCACCTACATGGCCCTCACCGCCCGCGCGTGCGACCACGCCGTCGGCGAGATGCGCAAGCTCAACCTCTGAACCCCGCGCCCCGATGAACCCGGCAGCGTCCTCCACCGACCCCGCGCTGATCTCCCGCCGCGCCGCCCTGCACCGCGCCGCCGCGCTGCTCGGCTTCGCGCTTTCGCCCTCGCTGGTCCAGGGCGTGCTCCGCGCCCAGCCCACCGCCGGCGGCCCCCGCCTGCCCGCCGCCGCGGAACGCGCGCTCGCCGCGCTCGCGGAGCGCATCCTGCCCCGCACCGACACCCCCGGCGCCGCCGACGTCGGCGTCCCCGCCTTCATCGGCCGCATGTTCGAGGGCTTCCTCACTCCTGCGGAACGCGACCGGCTCACCAGCGGCGTCGCCGCGCTCGACCAGGCGTGCGCGGCGCGCGGCGGCCGGGCGTTCGCCGACCTCAACGGAGCCGGTCAGGATGACGCGATTCGCGGCCTCGCCGCCGCGCAGAACGAGTCCGAACGGGAATTCCTCCGTCTCGTCCGCGAATTGGTGATCGTGGGTTATTTCACTTCGGAGCAGGTCGGCCGGAAACTGCTGCGGTACGATCCGGTCCCGGGGCGTCACGACGCCGACATCCCGCTGGCCGAGACGGGCGGCGCGGCGTGGAACCGCCCGTGAGGTTCGCCGCGCGCCGCCGGCTGCTGCTTCCGCTCGTGGCCGCTGGGTTCGCTTTGTCGGCCGCATCGGCGGCCGCTCCCTCGCTGCCTCCGGCCTCCGCCGCGCTCGTCATCGACGCGGCCACGCGTCCCGAGCCCGGGTTGCAGGCGGTCCTGGAAGGAATCGACGGCGGCCTGCGCGCGCGGTTGGAAATCCCGCCCGAGTCCGTGGCGGTCGGGCTCCTTGACCTGCGGACGGCCCGCCTCGCCTGGCGGCGGCCCGATGCGATCGAGTACGCGGCGAGCGTACCCAAGGTCGGGATCCTGCTGGCCTGGTTTGCCGCTCACGGGGAGGCGGCCGCGGCGTCGGATCCCGCAACACGCCGCGCGCTGGGCGAGATGATCAAGCGCTCGGACAACGAGGCCGCGACGCGATTCTCCCGCGAACTCGGGATCGCGCGGGTGCAGGCCACGCTCGACGCACACGGGTTTTACGATGCGGCGCGCGGCGGCGGGATCTGGTTCGGCAAGCACTACGGGCGCGACAGCGAGCGGGTGCGCGACCCGGTGGGCGGGCACACGCACGCGGCCACCGTGCGGCAGCTCCTGCGTTTCTACCTGCTGTTGGAGCAGGACCGTCTTCTCTCTGCCGCGGCTTCGGCGGCAATGCGCGACGTATTCCGCTCGCCGGAGATCCCTCAGGTCGAGGACCGCTTCGTGAAGGGCCTTGCGGGGAGGGAACGCGAGATCCGGCGTAAGTCGGGCTGGTGGGAGGAATGGTCGCACGACACCGCCGTCGTCTCAGGCGGCGGCCGGCACTACCTTCTGGTTGCGCTCACGCGGCACCCGCGGGGCACCGCCTACCTCGAAGGCTTGGCTTCGGCCGTCGACGATGCGCTCGCGGCGCCGCCCTGAGCCTCGGCGGCCGCGCGCAGCCGCCGGTTGATCGCGGCCATCGGGTCGGCGGGCACCGCCTTCCCCGCGGTGTAACGGGCCACGTCGCGCAGCGCGATCACGGTGCATCCGGCTTCCTTCAGCCAGGCCATGTATTCCTCGAAGCGCTCGCGGGGGGTGTTGACCCACGGGTGCTCGCCGTCGGGCACGCCGTGGAATTGAAGCACGGCGATGCGGCCGCCGCGGGCCTGTGCGACCGCCGCCTTCACGTGGTCGAGCGTCCAGACCGGCCGCGCGTCCGCGGTCGTGGGGATCAGCAGCGGGTGGTCGGCGTCGGGCTCGTAAGGCACGCCGCCGCCCTTCGCGTAGGGCACCTCGGGCTCGCCGCCGCGCCGCGCGAAGCGGATGCCCGCTGCCGCGAGGATGGGCAGCGCTTCGACATGGATGCGGTTGCCCGGCCACGCGAAGCTGACCGGCGCCGGGATGCCGTGCTCGCGGCAGCGGGCGGCGATCGCCTCCAGCTGCTCGGCGAGACGCGGCAGTGACTTTTCGGTGACGCCGAGGTGGTCGCGCGTGTGGTTGCCGATCTCGAAGCCGTCGCGGTGAAGTTCGGCGATCTGCTCCCAGGTCATGTAGTCGCGCTTGTTGGTGCGGAACGTGAAGCCTTCGGTGATGAAGAACGTGGCGCCGAACCCGAGCCGCTTCAGGAGCGGCCGCGCCACCGCGTGGTGCGAGGCCGAGGAGTCGTCGAAGGTGAGCACCACGACCTTGTCGGGCACCGGCTCGGCCGCGAAGACGGCGACGGTCGCGAACAGGAGGGCGGCGAGCGCGCGGGGGATCATCCCCGCAGTCAGGCGCCGGCCCGCGCCGGGATCGAACCGGAAAAACGGCGCGCGCGGTGCGCGCTTGCCTGCGGGCCGCGGCGGCGCGAAGCGAGGGGCGTGAAAACCCCGCCGTTCGCCGCCATCCTCGTCCTCCTGGTTGGATCCGCTGCCTTCGCCGGCGCCGCCGAGGTACGCCGCGACGTCGAGTACGGGCGCGCCGGCGGCGAGCGGCTGTTGCTCGATGTCGGCGTGCCCGACGGCCCGGGGCCGTTCCCCGTGGCGATCCTCGTGCACGGCGGCGGATGGCGGCGCGGCGACAAGGCGGGCAGTGACCAGCCGGGCGACGGCGCCGACATCTCGCCGTGGTTCGCCACGCTGAATCGCGGGCGGTATGTCTGGTTCTCGATCAATTACCGCCTCGCGCCCGCGCACCGCTGGCCGGCCTGCCTCGAGGACCTGCAGACCGCGGTCCGTTGGGTGAAGGAGAACGCCGCCACCTATCGCGGCGACGCCGGGCGGATCGCGGTGTTCGGACACTCCGCCGGCGGCCACCTCGCCCTCATGCTGGCGACGATGTCGCGGCCCGACACCCGCGTGCAGGCCATCGTGGGGTTCGCCGCGGTGGCGGACCATGAGCATAAACTCGCGGAGCGCGGCGGGCTCGGCGACGGCCTGCAGGCGCTCCTGGGGCGTCCGAAGGAGATCACGCCCGAGGCTTTGCACGAGCTGCGCGCGATTTCCCCGATCAACCGCGTGAAGGCGGGCATGCCGCCGGTGCTGCTGCTGCACGGCGATGCCGACAAGACGGTCGCGATCCAGCAGAGCGTGGGCTTCCAGCGGCGGATGCGATCCTTCGGAGGGACCTGTGACCTGATCACGCTGTCCGGCGCGCCGCACGGTCTGCGCGAGTGGGCGAAGGCTGCTCCCACCTACGAGGACGAGCTGCTCGCGTGGCTGGATCGCGTCTTTGCCGCCGCCGGCAAGGCGCGTTAGGCTGGGCTCGCGACCGGGTCCTAGCGCCCGGCTTCGGGCCCTGTGTTCCATCGTGGGCTGGAGACGCGCGGAGAGGAGGCAAGCTGCCTCATCCGCGACAGAGGAAGGACGTCGCGGATGAGGGAGTTGATCGGACGGGTCCCGGGCCTGTCCGCCGAAGGCTTGGTGAAGGCCGGTCAGCCCGACTTCGCCTTGCGCTTGCCGGGGGCGCCCTCGACGCGGCCGGGCTCGCGGACACCCGCGCCGGTCCGCTGGGTCAGGGTGTCGCCGAGATCGGAGCGGCATTTTTCGGCGAAGGCCAGGAGCCGCGCGACGACGGCGGGATTGGCCTCGGCGACATCCTTCGTCTCAGCCCGATCAGTGCGGAGGTTGTAGAGGGCGGGGCGCTCTTGGTTCACATTCTCGTATTTCGCCGGGATGCCGTCGCGGCCGCCGGGGCGTCCGCCGAGCGTGCGATAGCGGTGGGGCAGGATGAGCTTCCATTCGCCGTCGCCGCTCACAACGGCCTGCAGTTCATTCTGCGCGAACCAGTTGCCGTAACCTTCGTGCGGGTTGGCGGCGCCCGCTTGGCGCGAAAGGATCGACCAGACGTCGCGGCCGTCGATCGGCAGTCGCGGCAGATCGGCGCCGATGCGGCGGGCGAGCGTCGGTAGGAGGTCGATGGTCATCACGTATTGGTCGCTGACGGCGCCGGCGGGCAGCTGGCCGGGCCATTGCATGAGGCAGGGTACGCGGGTGCCGCCCTCCCAGGCCGTGCCCTTGCCCTCGCGGTGCGGGCCGGAGCTACCGGCGTGGTCGCCGTAGCTCAGCCAGGGGCCGTTGTCGCTGGTGAAGATCACGAGGGTGTCGCGGGTGAGGCCGTGCTTCTCGAGCGTGCGCAGCACCTCGCCGACGGACCAGTCGATCTCCATGATGACGTCACCATAGAGGCCGCGCTGCGACTTGCCCCTGAACTTGTCGCTCACGAAGAGCGGCACGTGCGGCATGGAATGCGCGAGGTAGAAGAAGAACGGGCGGTCCTTGTTGCGCTCGATGAAGCGCACGGCGCGTTCAGTGTAACGGGTCGTGAGGTGGTTCTGCTCCTCGGGAGTGATCTCGTCGTCGATGACCTTGCCGTCCTCGTAAAGCGGGAGCTTCGGGTAGCTGCCCGGCTTCGCCTCAGGGTGATGCGGCCACATGTCGTTCGAGTAGGGCAGGCCGAAGGCCTCGTCGAAGCCGTGTCGCACCGGCTGGAACGGCGCGAGGTGGCCGAGGTGCCACTTGCCGGCCATCCCCGTCGCGTACCCGCGGGACTTGAACACCTCGGCGAGCGTCGTCTCGTCGGCGTGGATGCCGTGCGTCGATTGCGGCCCGAGTGCTCCGTGGATCCCCACGCGGTTCGGATAGCAGCCCGTGAGCAGGGCGGTGCGTGAGGCGGAGCAGACCGCCTGCGCGACGTGGAAGTTGGTGAACTTCACGCCGTCGCGCGCCATGCCGTCGAGGTGCGGCGTCGTGAAGCCCTTCGCGCCGAAGACGCCGACGTCGCCGTAGCCTAGGTCGTCGCAGAAGATCACCACCACGTTGGGCGGCCGTGCGGCCTGGGCGGCGGGCGCGGCGGCAGCCGCGAAGGCCAGCGTGGCGAGGGCCGCGAACGAAAGCCGGATGGGGCGCAGGGAGGGGAGGGGCATGGTTCGGAGGTGTGGCGCGCGGCCGCGGACCCCGCAAGCCCGCGGGGGAATTGCCGTTGACGGTCAAAACCGTCGGGCGCGTCATTCCCGCGCCTCGCCCCGTGACCCCGCGCCGCCTCCGCCCGCTTTGCCTGCCCGCCCTGTTCGCCGTCTCTTCGGTGATCGGTGCAACCGCTCGCGATCAGGTGCCTGCGGAGCTCGGCAGTTTCTTCCGGCCGCCGGCGGAAATCACCGGGCCGGCCGTGGATCACCGTTCTCCGCTGCTGTTCGACGACGGGAGTCCGGTGCGCACGCCGGCGGACTGGCGCCGACGTCGCGAGGAGATCCTGCGCCATTGGCACGGCCGCATGGGCCCTTGGCCGGCGTTGCTCGAGCGGCCGCGGCTCGAGCTTTCGGAAACCCAGGACCGCGGCGGGGTGACGCAGCATCGCGTTGAGATCGAGGTGGCGCCCGGCGTGATGCAGCAGGGCTACCTGCTTTTGCCGCCTGCGCGCTTTCGCGGTCCGCGGCCGGCCGTGCTGGTGCCCTTCTACGCGCCCGAGGTGAGCGTGGCCTACGAGGGTCCGCGGCCGCTCGCCGGACAGGCGAAACGCTTCTTCAAAGACGGGCCGCCCGTGCAACGCGACTTCGCGCTGCAGCTGGCGCGCCGCGGCTTCGTCACGCTCGCCATCGGCACGCCCGGGGACGACGCGTACCGGCCCGACCTGCGCGGCGCTTCCTGCCAGCCCCTCAGCTACCACGCCTACCTCGCCGCGAATTGCCACACCGCGCTGGCCCGGCGGCCCGAGGTCGATCCGGCCCGCATCGGCATCATGGGCCATTCCTATGGCGGCAAATGGGCGATGTTCGCCTCGTGCCTCGATGAGCGCTTCGCATGCGCGGTATGGTCCGACGGCGGCGTCGTCTTCGACGAGGCGCGCGGCGCCGTGAACTACTGGGAACCGTGGTACCTCGGCCTCGATCCCGCGGTGACGCGCAAACCCGGCCTGGTCACCCCCGCCAACGGCCGCACGGGTGCCTATCGCGTCCTGCGCGCCGAAGGTCGCGACCTGCACGAGCTCCACGCCCTCATGGCCCCGCGTCCGTTCCTTGTTTCCGGCGGTTCCGAGGATCCGCCCGCTCGCTGGGGCGCGCTGCTGCACGCGGTCGCGGTCAACCGCCTCCTGGGGCGGGAAAATCGCGTCGCGATGACAAACCGACCCGTGCATTCACCTTCGGCTGAATCCAACGAGCAGGCCTTCCGTTTCCTCGAGCATTTCCTCCAACCATGACGCACGGGCTCTTTGACCTGCAGGTGAACGGCTTCGCCGGGGTCGACTTCCAGCGGCCGGATCTTTCCCGCCTCGACCTTGAGCGCGCCGCCGAGGCGCTGCGGCGCCACCGCACGACGGGAATCCTGTTCACGTTGATCACCGACACCATCGACGCGCTCGCGGCGCAGCTCGAAAGGGTCGAGCGGATCCGCGCCGAATCCGCGGCGGTGCGCGACATGATCGTCGGCTACCACATCGAGGGACCTTATCTTTTGCCCGAGCTCGGTTACCACGGCGCTCATGATCCGCGGAAGATGAAGGCTCCCGACCGCGCCGAATTCGACCGCCTCTGGCGTGCCGCGGGCGGGCGGATCCGGCTCGTCACGCTCGCGCCCGAATGGCCGGGATCGCCGGAGTTCATCCGCCACCTCGTGGGTCACGGCGTGACCACCTCGATCGGCCATTCCAACGCCGGCGACGCCGCGATCGATGCCGCGATGGCCGCGGGGCTCACGATGTGCACCCACGTCGGCAACGGGGTGCCGCAGCAGCTGCACCGCCACGACAACATCATCCAGCGGCTCCTCGCGCGGGATGAGCTCACGGCGGTCTTCATCCCCGACGGCATCCATGTTCCCGCCGCCACGCTGCGGAACTTCGTGCGCGCCAAGCCGCGCGCGAAGGTGCTCTTCACGACGGATTGCATGGCCGCCGCCGGCGCGCCCCCGGGCCGCTACACCATCGGCCACATCGAGGTCGAGGCCGGGGCCGACGGTGTCGTGCGCGAGCCGGGCAAGCCCAACTTCGCCGGCTCCTCGCTCGCGATGGACGCAGCCCTGGAGAACGTTTGCCGCTTCACCGGCTGGACGGAGGCCGAGGCGCTCCACGCCTGCGGCGAAGGCGTGCGGTCGGCGCTGGGGTTACGGGGGCTGACCTGACCTATTCCGTTAGCGGGGCCCACGATCGGATCGCCGCATTCGCAGTGGACTTCCAAGTTCCCCCACGGGTTGTGTCTCCGGCATGACCACCTTGCTCCTTCGGGTCTCCGCATCGTGGTTCGCCGCGGCCGCCTTCGTCGCCGCTTCGGCACCGCTGCGGGCGGTGGAGCCCCCAAGGGCGGGAGAGGCCACGTTCCTCGCCGACCGCCTGATCGAAGCCATCGCCGGCGACCTGCCGTTGGTGATCACGGTGCCGCACGGCGGGCGCCTCACGCCCGACGGATTCCCGCGCCGCAAGCAGGGCGTGATGGACATGGACGTGAACACGCAGGAGCTCGCCCGGGCGTTCGCGGGGGAGCTGGCGCGGCGTACCGGCGGACACGCGGCGCTCGTGATCAGCCTGCTGCACCGCTCCCGCCTCGATCCCAACCGAGAGGTCGGCGAGGCGGCCGGCGGCAGCCCCGAGGCGGAGTCGGTCTGGCGGGCCTTCCACGGTGAGATCGAGTCGGCCCTCGCCGCCGCGGTGGCGAGGCACGGCTTCGCCTTCCTCATCGACCTCCACGGGCACGCGCACCCGATCGCGCGCCTTGAGCTCGGCTACGGCCTGGGCGCCCCGCAGCTGAACGTCGACGACGCCGCCTTCGACCGCTCGGAGGTGATCGGGATCTCCACGTTGCGCGACTTGCATCAGGCGCGCGGGATCGGTGCGGCGGAGCTGCTGCGCGGCCCGCGGAGCCTCGGCGCCCTGCTGGCCGAGCGCGGCTTTCGGTCCGTGCCCGGCCCGGCCGACCCGGGACCGGGGCCGCACCCGTTCTTCTCGGGCGGCTACATCGTGCGGCGCCACGCGGCCGAGCCCGGCACGAGGAAGGTCGACGGCGTGCAGATCGAGTGTCCGCGGCCCGGCGTGCGCGATACCGCGGAGAACCGCGCGCGCTTCGCGGTGGCCGCGAGCGACGCGCTGTTGGTGTTCCTGCGCGAGCAGTACCGCTGGGAGCCGGCGGTCCGCGTACGATGACGGCTCGACCTCCCGCGGAAGTGCTGCCCGAGGCCGAATGGCGCGGGCGGCAGGCGGCGCACGAGGCGCGCGTCGGTGCATGGACGGAGCCCCATCTCCGGCGCGCGGGTCGCGGGGAAAAGCATCCGGTCTACGACTTCCTGTTCACCTACTACGGCTTTCGGCCGGCCTGGCTGCGCCGCTGGCATCCCGGCCCGGGTGTGGCGCTCGCCGGAACGGGTGCGAGGGAGTTCCTCCGCTGGCCCGAGTACCGGGAGACGACGCAGGACGGTGATCCGGTGGTGATGCTGGACACCGGTGCCTTGCCGGCGCCCCGCCGGGAGTTCGTCACGTGGCTGCGGGGATTGCTCACCGCGATGCGGGAACGGCCGCCGTTCTTCGGCTGCTTCGGCCTGCACGAGTGGGCGATGGTCCACCGCCAGACTCCGGACGAACTGCGGCACAACGCCTGGCCGCTGCGCCTCACTCCCGGGGAAACTGCCCGCGTGGTCGAGTCGGCCGCCGTGACGTGCTCGCATTTCGACGCCTTCCGTTTCTTCACCCCGGCGGCCCGCCCTTTGAACCGCCTCCAGCCGACGCGCGCCGACGTGCCGCGCCTGGAGCAGCGCGGTTGTCTGCACGCCAACATGGATCTCTACAAATGGGCCTTCAAACTCGCGCCGTTCACGCCGGCCGAGCTCACCGCCGACTGCTTCGAGCTGGCCGTCGCCATCCGGGAGGTCGACATGCGCGCCAGTCCCTACGACCTGCGCGGCCTTGGCTTTGAGCCGATCGCGATCGAGACGGCCGCCGGCCGCGGGGAATACGAGGGCCGCCAGCGCGGTTTCGCCGCCCGCGGCGAGCCGCTCCGCGCCCGCCTCATCGGGCTCTGCGACGCCTTGCTTCCGGCCTGATCGGCAAATCAGGTCCGGCGACGATCGACCTGCCGGTGATGCGTCGTGCGTGGGCGGGGCCGGCCGCGACCGCTTAGTCCGCGGATTTCTTCCGGCGCTTCGGCGCGGCCTTCTTCTTCGTTGCGGCGGCCGTCGCGCGCGGCTTGCGGGCGGCGGGGCGCTTCACCTTGGCGGGCTTGGCGGTTTCCAGCATGGAGGCCAGCGGCAACTCGGAAGCGTCGCGCCACAGGCGCTCCAGGCCGTACCGCTCGCGGACCTCGCCCATGAACACGTGCACCATGACGTCGAACGCGTCGATGACCTCCCAGCCGCTCTCCTGGCCGCGCTCGATGCCGACGATTCGCTCCTGCGCCGCGTCGATCACTTTTTCCAGTTCCACCCGCAGCGCGCGGAGGTGAGGTTCCGACGTCGCCGTGGCGATGATCAGGTAATCGGTGATCGACGATTGCGCCGACACGTCGAGGACGCGGACGTCGCCGGCCTTCTTGTCGTCAAGCACGCGGCAGCAGGAGCGGGCGAGGGCGAATGCACGGGGATTCTGGTTGTTCATCCGAGGAGTTGAATGGGCGGCGGAGGTTCGCGGTAAAGGTCGTGCCGACGGATGTGGACGATCGACTTGTGGGGCACGAAGTAGTCGAGCGATAGGCCGCGGCGCGTGCGCTCGCGCAGCTCGGTCGAGCTGATGGCGAGGAGGTGGCCGTCACAGCGGTGGAGCCTTAGGCCGGGGATATCCGGGGCGGCCTTCACCGGGAATCCGGGCCGTTCGAGGAAGATGAACTGCACGATCTTCGCCAGCTCGGCGATGTCGCGCCACAGGTGCAGCTTCGGCAGCTGGTCGCCGCCGATGATCCAGTAGAGCTCGTCGTGCGGGTAAAGCGCGCGGAAGTGGCGGGCCGAGTCGATCGTGTAGCTCACGCCGCCGCGCCGCAGCTCGACGTCGGACACCTCGAAGCGGCGGTCCCATTCGATGGCGGCGCGCAGCATGGCGAGGCGGTCTTCGGCCGAGGACTGCACGTCGTTCGGTTTCAGCGGGGCCTGGGCGGCGGGCACGAAGATCAGCCGGTCGAGGTGCTGCTGCTCGTAGGCGTCCTGCGCGGCGAGCAGGTGCCCGAAGTGCACGGGATCGAAGCTCCCGCCGAGTAGGCCGATTTTCACCGCGCGGAACGTGCTTGCCGCCTCCGGCACCCGCAAGGCCCAAGTGCTCCGCTGACGTTTGGCTGGAGTCCCCGCGCCGACTGGGCTTCGCTGGCGCCGCGCCCGGGTGGTGGAATGGCAGACACTGGGGACTTAAAATCCCCTGACTGAAAAGTCGTGCGGGTTCGACCCCCGCCCCGGGCACCAACCTCCGCTCCGGTACTTCCGGATGGAGCGGCCTGCCGCGGAGGTCCTCGCGCTGCACGATGTCGCGCCCGGAGGATCGCGGATGAACCCGGGAGCATCGACGCGGAGTTGACGCCCTTGCGGCGTCGGAAGCGGCCACCTTCGGTGGCCGACTTTCGCTCCATACTGAAGGCGGCCGACGCGAGCATAGGACTGGAGGCAGGGCGTACCGGGAAAGGAACGTGCCCCGCCTTGATCCCCGGCGGCCTGTTTCGTGAGTCTGGGTCTCGGTTGCGGGATGCGGTGAGTCCGGTCTGGGAGGGCTTGAAACCGGCGAAGGTTAAACCGGAGGTCGCTCTCCGCGGGGGCACCCGCGGCCGCGGCATGCCGATTCATCGGGCGGAACGGACCGGTCTTCCTCAGCAAAGGGCCTGCGATGTGGCTGCGGCTGCAGTCGCGGGGAATCTACGCTGCGCAATCGAGCCAAGTCCTAACCGTTTTCTTCGAGGTGCTTTGGAGAGGCGGTAAGAAGAAGACGGCGGAAGGGGTTTCGTGAATCTTCCGCGGGTGCACCCGCAGCCACATCAGGCCAAAGCGCCTCCGATGTGGCCGCGGCTGCAGCCGCGGAAAATCCACGTCTTCCCCTCCCGCGAAGCATTTCCCTCCCTTTTCCGCGCCCGCCTACCGCACCTTCACGCGGTACAGGTAGGCGTCCGAGGTCCAGTCGGTCTCGCCCGGTCGCGAGCGTTGGAAGAGGCGGCTCAGGTTCACGACGATCTCGCCGGTCGAGCGGTCCTCGCGCGCGGAGAAGTTCGACAGGCTGAGCAGCTCCCCATCGCCGGGACCGCGGTCGTCGATCGGGCGCACCGTTCCGCGCAGCAGCCGGCTGCTCCGCGCGTCGACCTCGCCTATCACCAGCGGATAGCGCGGTCGGTTCCCGTCGGGATTCTTCGGTGAGATGTTTCCGATCCAGAAGAGGCGGCCGCTCGAATGCGGTACCAGCTGCGAGCACGAAGAGGGCGAAAAGAACGCCACGCCGTCGTCGTAGGTCCAGGGCTCGGGCGGCGTCCACGTGCGGCCGCCGTCCGCCGACCACGCGGCCCAGCGGTGGGCGGGCAGCGCGGGCTTGGTGTGGTTGGATCCGCGCAGGACGGCGAGGATACGGCCGTCCGACAACTCCGCGAAGGTCGGCTCATCCATACCGCGGGTGGAGCGGGCGGGATCCGCCTTGATCAACCCCGACAATTCCCAGCTCAGGGTGCCGTCCTCCCGCCAACGTCCGCGGAGCGCCGCGGCATCGGAGTAGGTGTAGCCGCCGCCGGGGTTGTGATACGTGCCGTCGGGCCCGAGCGGCGTGATGATGACCGGCACGAGCAACGTGCCGTCGCGCAGGAAGACCGGCACCGAGGCGAGGTCGCCGACCATCACGCAATTCTTCCCGATCCATACCCCGGGCAGCGGATGATCCGGGGAAAACTCGGGTCCGTCCTGGATGACGCGGGCGTTCACGGGCCATGTGCGGCCACCGTCGGACGACACGCTGTAACACACGTACCATTGCCGCATGCCCTCGAGCGGGTCGTCGGTCGGCAGGAGCCCCTCAATGTGGAAACGCACGAAGCGGCCGGTGCGCGGATCCGCGACGCCTCCGCGCAGTGCGCGGCGAAGCTTGCCGCCGAGGCGCTGTTCAAGCGTCGGGATCTCGGTCGCCGCCGACCACGTGCGGCCGCCATCGGCGGAGTGGCGCAGGAAGGCGACGTCGACGGTGTCGGACCGCGACATCAGCTGGTGGACCGAGATGAGGTCGTCGCCGGCGGGCCGTGTGGCGTAGGTCGCCGCGAGCACGGCGACGCCCGGCTTGGGGGACGGGAGGAAGACCTCGCGGCGGATGGAGTCCGGCGTGGCGGCTGAGCCCGCGGCTGCGAGTGCCACCGCGGCCGCAGGGACCAGCGCCCGGAGGAACGGCGGCGTCATGCGCGGCGCGGGTCAGGGAGGCGTCCGCTCAACGCGAAGCGGGGCCGGCCGCCTCGAGCGTCTCGCGCACATGGTAGCGCTGGCGGGCGCGGACGACCTGGTAGGTGCGGCCGACGTATTCACCGATGAGGCCGATGCCGACCATGGTGACGCTGACGAGGAAGAACAGGATGCCGAACAGCGTGAACAACCCGCCCTCCTCGGGGCCGATGATGAGCCGCCGGCCGGCGAGGATGAGCACGAGCAGGAAGCTGCCGGCCGAGCAGGCGAGCGCGAACATCGTGAACACCTGGAGCGGCGCGAGGGAGAAGCCGGTGATGAGGTCGAAGTTCAGCCGCACGAGCCGGTAGAAGGAATAGTTGGAGACGCCGGCGTGCCGCTCCTCGTGGCGCACCCCCACCTCGGCGGGATTGCCGGCGAAGCTGTACGCGAGGGCGGGAATGAAGGTGTTGATGGCGCCGCTGCGCACGATCGCGTCGATGATGGGCCGGCGGTAGGCCCGCAGCATGCAGCCCTGGTCGGTCATCTCGATGTTGGTCGTCTTCTCGCGCACGAAGTTCACGAGCCGCGAGGCCCACGTGCGGAACAGCGAGTCCTGCCGGTTGATCCGGCAGCCGCCGACGTAGTCGTGCCCGGCGTCGATGCGCGCGAGCAGGGCGGGGATCTCCTCGGGCGGGTTCTGGAGATCGGCGTCGAGGGTGACGATCACCTCGCCGCGCACGCGTTCGAACGCCGCCATGATGGCCATGTGCTGGCCGTAGTTGGCGTTGAAATCGATCACCCGGGTGACGTCGGGCCGGGCGGCATGGCGCGCCCGCAGGAGTTCCAGCGAGCGGTCGGCGCTGCCGTCGTTGGTGAAGATCACCTCGTAGGTGCGGCCGAGCCCGTCGAGCACGGGGTAGAGCCGGTCGAACAGTGCCGGCAGGTTGGCCTCCTCGTTGTAGACGGGGATGACGACGGACAGGGCGACGTTCGCGGCGGTGGTCATGGCGGCGGGTTCAGGGGCGGCGGTGCGCCAGCAGCACCGCGGTGAGCTCGGTGGCGACGCGCGCGATGTCGGCTTCCGTCATGGCGGGGAAGAGGGGCAGCGTGAGGATGTCGCGGCAGACCTGCTCGGCGATCGGCAGGTCGCCCTCCTTCCAGCCGAGCCGCCGGTACACGGCGAACAGGTGGATGGCCGGGTAATGGACGCCGGTGCCGATGCCGGAGGCATGGAGTTTGGCCATGACCTCGGCGCGGCGAAGCGTGAGCCGGTCGCCGGGCAGCACGACTTGGAACATGTGCCAGTTGCTTTGCGTGAAGTCGGCCGGGGGCAGGCCAAGGCCGAGCTCGCGCAGCTCCGGCGTGTCGAGCCGGCGGAAGTACTCGCGGGCGAGGACGCGGCGGCGGTCGTTGAACTCGGCGAGGCGGGGCAGCTGCCCGAGCCCGACACGCGCGGCGACGTCGGTAAGGTTGAACTTCCCGCCGACGACCTCGACCTCCATGCCGTCGAAACCGGTGCGGATCACGCCCTGCAGGCGGTATTGTTCGGCCAGCTTCGCCTCACGCTCGTCGTTCAGGACGAGCGCGCCGCCCTCGATCGTCGTGATGTTCTTGTTGGGGTGGAAGCTGATCGAGGTGAAGTCGCCCTCGGCGCCGATGAGACGTCCGCGCCAGTTGGCGCCCATGGACTGGGCGGCGTCCTCGACCACGCGCAGCCCGCGCCGGCGGGCGAGGGCGTAGAGCCGGTCGCGGTCGACGGGCAGTCCCGCGAGGTCGACGGGGATGATGGCCCGGGTGGCGGGAGTGATGGCCGCCTCGACGCGCGCGAGGTCGATGTTCCGCGTGACCGGGTCGATGTCGACGAACACCGGCCGCGCGCCGACCTCGAGGATGACGTTGCTGGTCGCGACCCACGAAAGCGGGGTGGTGATGACCTCGTGCCCCGGGCCGACCCCAGCGATGCGCAGGGCGATCTCCATCGTGCACGTGCCCGAGTTGAAGACGCGCACCGGCCGGCCACCGACGTATTCCGACAGCTTCGCCTCGAGCTCCTTCACCTTGGGGCCGGAGGTGATCCAGCCGGACCGCAGCACCTCGGCCACGCCGGCGATGGTCTCCTCGTCGATCGTGGGTCGGGTGAGGGGCAGGAAGGGCGCGGCCATTTCAGGGACGGTTGCTCACGAGGCTGACGGCCCGGTTTTCGGCGATCAAATGATAACGGAACGCCGGGTCGGCGAACACGGTGCGCGCGGCCTGCCGCTCGCGGTTGCGGACCAGGAGCCAGACGCGGTCCGGCCCGGCCCATTGCCGGCGAAGCTCGGCGTCGTCGATGAAGCGCGCGGCGCGCTCGGCGTTCGGGAGGAACTGCACCTGCAGCTCGTCGACGTAGCTCACGAGGCCGACGGGCTTTTCCGTGTAATAGACGAAGTCGTGGAAGAACGACCAATAGTGGTACACCCGGTCGCCGGGCGCGATGCGCTCGCGGGCCACCTGCGCGAGGTCGCGCGTGCCGACCCTTTGGAACCCGGGCGCGGCGTGGACGACCAGCCCGAGGAAGCAGACCGTGGCGCCGACGAGGACGGCGAGGCCCGCGCCTTCGCCGCGCCGGCGCGAACGCCACAGGCACATCACGCCGCCCGCGAGCAGGATCGACGCGATCAGGGTGGCGTGGGGCCGGAGAGCGGCCGCCTGCGCCGGATCCCGGATCAAGCCGGGCCGGAGCACGGCGATAAGCACGGCCGCCGCGAGCACGCCGCAGCCGAGCGCGAAGACCCGCAGGCCGTTCCGCAGCGAGCCCTCGTCCTCGCCTTCCAGCCGCTTTCCGAGCCACGCGCCGATCAGCACCGCGAGGGCGGGAAAGACGGGAAGGATGTACGGGATCAGCTTCGACTGTGACTTGGAGAAGAACAGCAGGATGAACAGCACCCAGGTCACGAGGAACCACGCGTCCGCGTTTTCCGCTCGACGCCGCCAGCCGCCGGCGAGCGCCTCGCGGATGGCGCCGGGCAGGAAGCCCACCCAAGGAAAGATTCCGGCGAGGATGACGGGGACAAAGAACCAGAATGGCGCCTGGCGGCCGTGGGCCGTCGTGGTGAATCGCGTCCAGTGTTCGTGGATGAAGTAGAACTCCGCCCAGCCCGGGTTCCGCTGCGCCGCGAGGAGGTGCCAAGGCGCGGCGATCGCCAGGAAGAGGAGCAGGCCCGGCCCGAGGTGCATCGGCAGCAGCCGCCGCCATTGATTGAAGATCAGCAGCCAGAGGAACATCACGGCGCCCGGGATGAGGAAGCCGATGAGGCCCTTCGCCAGCGTCGCCAGCGCCGCGCTCGCGTACAGGCCGAGGAACAGCAGGCGCCGCCGCGGGCCGGGCGCCTCGCGCACGCCGAGGATGAAGCAGAATAGGGTGGCGGCCATGAGCGACGACACCGCCATGTCGAGCAGCAGGATCCGCGAGAGCACGAAGTGCAGCAGCGACGTGCCCAGCACCACCGCGGCCGCCAGCCCCGCGGTCCGCCCGTGCAGGCGCCGCGCTGCGGCGTAGGTGAGCAGGACGGCCCCGAGCCCGAACAGGGCGGGCGTGAGCCGCGCGGCGAACTCGCCCGGACCGAACAGCACGCGGCTCAGGCCGACCGTCCAATAGACCAGCGGCGGTTTCTCGAAGTAAGGCACCGCGTTGAGCCGCGGCGTCACCCAGTCGTCCGAGGCGAGCATCTCGCGCGGGATCTCCGCGTAGCGGCTCTCGTCGGGATTGGCCAACGGCAGTCTCCCCAGGAGGAACAGGTTGAGCGCGCCGAAGGCGAGGGCCAGCGCGAGCACGTCGCGCCAGGCAGGGGAGGCATTGTACTTCATTGTCCCAGGGATGGTTTCGAACGTCCGCGGGCGGCAGCTTCCGCGTATCGCGTCTGCTCATCGGCCGTGACTGCGCGGTAGGCCCCGTGGCGGTAAAGGTAGCTCGCGGTCTGGTAGTACGCGATGTTGTCGGACGTGGCCTCGGGCGTGCGCTCGCGCAGCGCGAACGTGCCGGGCTCGCAGTCGAACTCGGCGGAGCGGCGCACGGGCATCAGGATGTTGAGCATGCCGGGCCGGTGCAGGCCGAGCTTCTGATAATTGCCGAGCAGCACGCGCGACCGTTCCGTCGCCACCCGCACGTCGCGTCCGTAGAATCGGCTCGCGTAACTCCAATTGAGCAGGGCAAGCAGCGTCGGCGCGTAGTCGACCTGACTCATCAGGTGCGGGATCCGGCCCGGTGGGATCTGGCCTCCGGGCGAGAAGATCATCAGCGGGATGTGGTAGTTCTCAACGGGCAGCGCTGCCTTGCCCGCGACCGAGGCGCAGTGGTCCGCCACGATCACGAATACCGTGTCGCGGTACCAGGGCCGCTTTTCCGCCTCGCGCAGGAACTGGCCGATCGCGAAGTCGGTGTACTTCACCGCCCCGGCCCGGCCCGATACCTTCGACGGCAGGTCGATCTTCCCTTCGGGGTACGTGAACGGCCGGTGGTTAGAGGTCGTCATCACGAAGTGATGGAACTTCTTCCCCGCCGCGTGGGCGGCGTCGGCCTCGCGCATCGTCCACCGGAACAGGTCCTCGTCGCAGGCGCCCCAGACGTTGGCGAACGTGACGTCGGCGCCCGGCGAGGTGCGGTCGATCACCCGGTAGCCGTTGTTGCCGAAGAAGTAGTTCATGTTGTCGAAGTAGCCGAAGCCGCCGTAGATGAATGCCGTGTCGTAGCCGCGGCTGCGGAAGACCGAACCGAGCGTGAACAGGTTTTCATTGTGCGGTCGCTTGATCAGCGAGCGGCCGGGGGTCGGCGGCAGCGCGAGCGTCAGCGCCTCCATCCCGCGATCGGTGCGCGTGCCGGTGGCGTACAACCGCTCGAACAGCAGGCTGCGCCCCGCGATGTCCTCGAGGTTGGGCGTGAGCCGCGACACGCGGTTGAAGGTGCCGAGGAAGTCCGCGCTGAGGCTCTCGACCGTGATCTGGATCACGTTGGGCCTCAGTTCGGGTCCCGGCCCGGGCGCGCGCACGAACCGCAGGGTGTCATGCGTATCCGCCCCCAGCGGCTCACTGCCGTCGGCCGCCAGCTCGGCCCGCACGCGGCGGAAGGCCTCGTCGACCGGCAGCGTCGGGTAGAACTGTTCGTAATCGAGCTGGTTGTTCCGGAACGCGGCGAAGAGCGACCACACGCCGTTCTTCGCCAGCTCGCGGTGGTAGTTGTCCGCGAACGACGGCAGGTGCTCCGAATCGAGCGCGATGCCGGTGAGCGTCGCGGCGGCCGTCCAGCCCGCGACCGCCCGCCAGCGGCGGCCGGCCGGTTCCGCGGGCGCGGCGAGCCAGCGGCGTACCGGGGCCGAACGCGCCAGCGCCGCGCCGGTGGCCAGCGCTGCGGCGAGGGTGCCGCCGACGATCCACGGCATCGGGTAGCTTTCGCGGATGTTACCGAGGACCTCCTTCGTGTAGACGAGGTAGTCGACCGCGATGAAGTTGAAGCGGGAGGAGAACTCGTCCCAGAACAGCCACTCCGCGACGACGTTGAAGAACAGCGCGTAGCTGACGACCGCGAAGCCGGCGGCGGACGTCCAGGGAGCAATCCGGCCGGAGAGCAGGCGGGCCGGCACCAGTGCGAGGGCGAGGGCGAGCGGCGCGGCGCAGATGACGGCGGCGGCGGCGTCAAAAACAAGGCCCCATGCGAACGCGGCGGCGAGGGCGGCGTTAAATGTCGTGGCGCTGGCCGCCTTCGTCAGCAGCGCGACGCGCGTCGCGGTCGCGACCGCGATGAAAAGTGCGATGAAAAACACGGGGCCGCCGTGGCGCCGGGCGAGGACGCCTTTCCAAGGTGAGCAAAGGGACATGGCAGGTTCTAGATACGGAAGGACCGATGCCCTCCACGCTGGCGGGGCGGTGGGAAGGAAGGACCCCACCAGTGGGCGGGGCCGCCCCGCGGGTCAATCCCGCCGCCCGGGTGCTTTCCCGGCTGCTCCCGCGGAAGAATCCGTTTGCGCTCCGGTCGGGGCCTGCGGTTCCTTCTTCCGCGAAACCCAATCCTCCCAAAATCCCGACCATGAAGATCCGTTCCCTCTTGATCGTCCTCTCCCTGGCCTTGGCCGCCGGCCCCGTCGTGCGGGCCGACGACACCCCGCTCGGTGAGCGGATGGAGAAGATGGGCGGCGCGTTCCGCGCGCTGCGCCGCCAGATCACCGATGCCGCCAAGAACGCCGACTCGCTCGCGAAGCTCGCGACGATCCGCAAGAACGCCGAGGAATCGATGAAGTTCGACCCGGCGCTCGCCAAGGATCAGCCAGCCGACAAGCGGCAGAAGTTCATCGACGGCTACCAGGCGGAGATGAAGAAGTTCCTCGAGCTCTGCACGAAGCTCGAGGCCGCCCTCAAGGCCAACAACAACGCCGAGGCCGAGAAGCTCTGCGCTGCGATGGGCGACGCCCAGAAGTCCGGCCACAAGCAGTACAAGAAGGACGACAAGAAGAAGTGACGCGCGCTCCCGCGCCCGCTTCCCCGAGCCGCCGGCTGACCCGGCGGCTTTTTCTTTTCCCCGGTGCGATGATCGCCCGGTGCGGCCCGGGCCTACTTTGCTCCTGAGGGCTTTTCCGGGCTCCCGCGGCCGCCGATCAGCCGCAGGAAGTCGAAGTTGCCGCGCACCTTGGCGCTCACGCGGACGTCCGGCCCGTCCGGCCCGCGCGTGAACTGCACCGCGCCGCCCAGCAGCCATCTTCCCGTGGAGCCGAAGGTGAACCGGGGCGGGATCATCCACACCAGGCCGGGCCGCACGATCCACCTGCCGTCTCCGCTCGCGTCCGTCCTCCAGTCGTGCGCGGTCTCGAACGTCCAGTTGATCGCCCCCCTTGCGTGCACGAATCCTGCGGAAAAGGTCGCGTAGTCCTCGGAGAACTCGTTCCGCCGCCGTTCCCCGGGGGTCGAGGTCGGGGCGATGAAGGAGTGGCCCGTGCCCCAGAACACGCGCCAGGCGGGATGGCCCAGCAGGGGGCGGGAAAACGTGACGTACGGGGAAACGCGCCGGAGTCCGTCGGTGAGTTGAGGGGGCGGACGATCCAGCGGACGTTGGAAATCGGCGCCGATCGCGCATTCCCAGTCGGACGACCGGAACCTTCCCACGCGGTACTTGGTTCCGAGGTGCAGGGAGGACAGGCCGGAACGTTCCAGCAGCGGTGAGGTCCCGAGACCGTTCGCCATGAACCAGTCGACCTCGGTCACGGCCTCCCAGCGCTCGGTGAGCCCGTAACGCAGGCCGATCGCGGTGCGCAGGTAGTCGCTCCGCCGCAGGTCGCCCACGTGGGGCAGGAACACCAGTCGGGCGGAACGCGCTGGTTCGGTGCGCGGCAGCGGCGCCCCCAGGATGCCCTCGATGCGCAGTTCGCTGTCGGAGGCGCCGCGATCCGCGCCGGCGGCGGAAACCGGGGTGAGGCTTGCGAGCAGCAGCGCGAGGACGGGACCGCGGGCGGCTGTCATGGGTGAAACGTGTCCCGATCGCCGCGCGGGGCAAACGGCGTTGCTCCGGTTTGCCCCTTGAACCTCCCCCGGCCGCGACCACGGTGAAGTTTCCTTTCCCCGCCATGAGCCTCCGCCCCCTCCTGCTCCTCGCGTTTCTGGTCCTGGTTTCCGCGCTGCCCGCCGCCCAACGGCCCAGCTTCGTGCTGATGATGGGTGACGACCACGGCTGGGACGAGACCGGCTACAACGGCCACCCGCACCTGAAGACGCCGGTGCTCGACGAGATGGCGCGCACCGGCCTGCGGTTGGACCGCTTCTACTCGGGCGGGTCGAGTTGTTCGCCGACGCGCGGCACGGTGATGACCGGCCGCCACCACAACCGTTACGGGACGTTTGCCCCCGGCTGGTCGCTTCGCCCGGAGGAGATCAGCATCGCCCGGACCCTGCGCGACGCGGGTTACGCCACGGGTCATTTCGGCAAGTGGCACCTCGGCCCGGTGAAGGCCGACTCGCCGACGAACCCGGGCCGCATGGGCTTCGACGAGTGGCTCTCCCACGACAACTTCTTCGAGCTCGATCCCTGGCTCTCGCGCAACGGCGGGCCGCCCGAGCGTTTCCAGGGCGAGAGCTCCGAGATCATCATGGCCGAGGCGCTGCGCTTCATCGACCGCGCGCGACAGGCGGGAAAACCCTTCCTCGCCGTGGTGTGGTTCGGCTCGCCGCACGAACCGTACAGCGGCCTGCCGGCCGACCTCGCGCTTTATGACCGGCTCCCGGCGGATTTCGGGAACCGCCGCGTGAAGCTCACTTCGAACGAGACCGGCCGCACCGTGGAGCGGCTCCAGCGCGACGTGCTGCGCGAGCGCTTCGCCGAGATCACGGCGATGGACCGCTCCATCGGGCGGCTGCGCGAACATCTGGCGCGGGTCGGGGCGCGCGACGACACGCTTCTGTGGTACTGCGGGGACAACGGCACGCCGCCGGAGGCGGTCGCCACCGTTCCCTTCCGGGCGAGAAAGGGTTCGGTTTACGACGGCGGCACCCGCGTGCCCGGACTCATCGAGTGGCCGGCCCGCATCCGCGCGCCGCGGGCCACCACGATGAACGCGGTGACCAGCGACATCCTGCCCACGCTCTGTGAGTTGGCCGGGCACCCCCTGCCCGCGCGCCCCCTCGACGGCCTCAGCCTCGTGCCGCTGCTCGACGGCCGGATGGAGTCCCGCCCGACGCCGATCTGTTTCTGGGACGGCCGCGCGCGGGCCGACGCGCGCACGCCTTACATCGATCCGGAACTGCAGAAGGGCACGACCCCGCTCGCCAAGCTCGGTCCCGACGGCCCCACCCGCAATTTCCAGAACTACCGGCAGACCGACATCCGGCCCGAGGACTTCGGCGGTTCACTCGCGATCGTCGACAACCGGTTCAAGCTCGTCGTCGACGGTGAGGCGCGTCGGGGAGCGGGCGGCAATGCGGTGCGGGAACTTTTCGACCTGCGCGCCGACCCCGCGGAAAAGAACAACATCGCGGCCCAGCATCCGGAGGAAGTCGCCCGCCTCGCCCGGCAGTTGCGCGCCTGGCAGGAGTCGGTGCTATCGAGTCTCACCGGCGCCGATTACCGGTGACGGGCTGTGCAGTCCCGTGCGCATCGACCCATGAGCCTCGATCCCCGGGTCAGCATCGGACACGTCCACCTGAAAGTCGCTGACCTCGGTCGTGCGCTAGGCTTCTACCGCGACGTGCTGGGCTTCACCGTCACCCAGCGTTACGGCACGCAGGCGGTCTTCCTTTCGGCCGGAGGCTATCATCACCACATCGGGCTCAACACGTGGGAAAGCGCCGGGGGGCATCCGCCCGCGCCGGGCACCACGGGACTCTTCCATGCGGCGATCCTTTACCCGACGCGCGCCGCGCTGGCGGACGCCCTGCGGCGGCTCGTCGCCGCGGGCATCCCGCTCGACGGCGCGGCCGATCACGGCGTGAGCGAAGCCCTGTACCTGCGCGACCCCGACGGCAACGGCCTCGAACTCTACCGCGACCGGCCCGAGCCCGAATGGCCCCGCGACGCCGCCGGCAACCTGGCGATGTTCACCCGCCCCCTTGACCTCGAGGACCTGCTGCGGGCCGGGTGAGGGGCGGTTTGGTTAGGGAACCCTGATCTCGATCACGCCGCGGACAGGTCTGAACTTTCAGGCCGCAGCGGGGGCGAAGGCTTCGCGGAGGACGGCTTGGAGCAGGGCCTCGGCGTGGGCGCGGCTCCGCGCGATCTCCGCCTCCAACTCCCGACACCGCTCCATCAATCCCTTAACCCGCGCTACGATCTCCGTTTGCTCACTCAGGGGCGGGAGGGGGATGGGAAGATTCGCAACTTTTCCAGTGCTAAGGTTGTAGAGGCCCGTTGATGTTTTTGCCTGCTCTTCGATTAGTTCTCGGCCGTACGGAGAAAGAAACCAGTAGAGCGACCATGGCACCACGTCGCGCAAACCAAGCCTAACTTTGATTACATGATTCTGGTGCACGCAGGGTTCTACTGAACCGTCCCAACGAGCGATCCGGCCTACTTGGTCACGGCTGCCATTTCCTTCCACCACGAGAAGGTCGTCTCGCTCCAGTAGCAGTTTTTCGATTTCAGATTCCGCAACGCCAATTTCCTGAAGGTCGCTCAAATCGAGACGATTCGCATATACATTTGCGACCCGAAGATAGGGGAGGAATCGGGTGTGACCGTCGCGCTTTGCTGCGTTCTTTGTGAGGCCACCGATAACCAAACCCATCACTCCCAACCGGCACCATTCCCAGCCTTCGGGGAGGGCAAAGGGCGTTTCGTCCTCCCCGATGGGCGGGAGGGGTTTTTCGGGGCGGAGTTTTTTGGCGGCGATGAGACGTTTCTTTTCGGCCTGAATGCGGGCGAGGAGCTGGCTCGCGGGCTCCACGTCCGGGTGCGTCGCGCGCCAGCCCGCCGTCAGTCGGCCTGTGATCGCCTCCTGCAAAATCGCCTGCTTCAGCTTCGCCACCAAGTCCTCCTGGTGGGCGATTTCCCGCTCGGCGGTCGCCACCGTAGCGCGGGCGCGGGTGAAATTTGCCGCCATGCGCTTTTGCACGACGAGCGGCGGGAGCGGGACTTCCCAGCCGAGCACGCTGGCGGGACGAATGGCGGCGTAGTTGGTGGAGCCCTTGGCGACGATCTGCCGCTGGAGAATCTCGGCCTGCGAAACGACTTCGAGGTAGCCGGGCCACAGCCGGTTCTCGTCCAGCTCGAAGAGAAAGTAGTGGCTGCTGACGATGGCCCCATCGAGGTCGGTGGGCACGAAACCGTAGCCGCCAACCTTCGCGTCCATCTCCGCGACGAGAAAGTCGCCCGCCTGACAGACCTGCTGCTTCTTGGTGCGAATCTCCGCGCCGGCGCGGTGCTCGCGGAGCACGACGCCACGACGGTGCAACTGAACGCGGCACAGCTTATAGTTGGCAGTATCGTCAATGGTGATGGAGCCCTTGCGGTGCCGGATGACCTCGCTCAAGCGCACGGTCGGCCAGGCGCTCATAGGACGGTGTCGATTTCGGCCACGAGAGCGGAGGAACGCGCGAAGGAGGCTTGGAGTTCGCCAAGAATTTCTTTCGCGGTGAGCTCGTGATTGGCCGTCGTGCCGCGCGGATTCTTCACATCCAGATCAAACCCGCGCTTGAGGGCGGAGACGGGAACGCGCCAGGCGACCTCGTTCTCCAAGCGGTCGGCGTAGTTGCTTTCCGGCGACCCCCACCAGGCGAGCAGGGGCGTGAATTCCTCGAACTGGATCGCCTTGGTCTTGGAGTAGCTTTTCTGGCCCTCGGGCAGGCGGTGTTCGTAATACCAAATCTCCCGCGTCGGCGTGCCTTTCTGGAAAAAGAGCAGGTTGGTGGAGACGGTGGCGGGATGGAAGGTGGACTGTGGGAGGCGAACGATGGTGTGGAGGTTGCAGTCGGTGAGGAGTTTTTCGCGGATGCGCTCCTTGTAGCCGTCGCCGGTGATGCAGCCGTCGGGCAGGACGATGGCGGCGCGGCCGCCGGGCTTGAGGAGCTGGATCATCAGCACGAGGAAGAGGTCGGCTGATTCGGAGCAGCGGTAGGCGGCGGGAAAGTTGGTGACGACGCCGTCGGCGATGCCGGCCCCGAAGGGCGGGTTGGCGAGGATGAGGTCCACCTGCTGGCGCGGGCCGATGGAGTTGTATTCGGTGGCCTTGAGGCTGTCGCGCCAGTGGAAGTCGGGGACCTCGATGCCGTGGAGGATGAGGTTGGTGAGGCCGAGGACGTAGGAGACGGGCTTGTATTCCCAGCCGGTGATGGCGGCCTGGAGGGTGGCCTCGTCATCAAGGGTGTGGACGTGTTTGTCGCGGACGTGGTCGATGGCGGCGGTGAGGAATCCGCCCGTGCCGGCCGCCGGGTCGAGCACGCGCTCGCCGAGGCGGGGCGCGCTGACGGTGGTCATGAGCTGGGTGATGGCGCGAGGGGTGTAGTATTCGCCCTTGGCGGAGGCGTCGCGCAGCCAGCGGAGGATGTCCTCGTAGATGGTGCCGAAGATGTGGCGGTCGTCGGCGTTGTTGAAGTCGAAGCCGTTGAGCTGGTTGATGACCTTCCGCATCGCCACGCCCGACTTCATGTAGTTGTTCACCGAACCGAAGACCTCGCGGACGATGCCGGCGCGGGTGGCGGACTTCTCGCCGGCCGCCTTGAGTTCGCGGAGTTGGACGAAGAGGCCATCGGTGGGGTGGTCGATGAAGCGGATAAGCTCGTCGCCGGTGATGCCCTCGGGATTGGAGGCCCAAGTGGACCAGCGAAATTTATGCGGGACGACGGACTTGTAGCCCTTGCGGAGGAGTTCGAGCTCCTGGTCCTTCTCGTCGAGGATCTTGAGAAAGAGCAGCCAGCCGAGCTGCTCCAGGCGTTGGGCATCGCCGGAGAGGCCGGGGTCCTCGTCGCGCATGATGTTGCGGACGGCTTTGATGATGGCGGCGATATTGGGCATGCGGGGGAGAGGGAGATAAACGGGTCAGAAAACGGGGACTTGAACCGGGAAAAATCTTGGGCAGGGTGCAGGCAGCGACGAGAGCGGCCGCCCCCTAGGCGACCCGAGTCCCCCTGGGATTCCTCGCCGCTCCTTTCATTTTTGGACCTGTTGCAGCCACTGGATGACGTCGGGGAAGAGTTCCTCGCCGCGGTGGACGAGGCCCTTGAGCAACTCGATGCCGGTGTCGTCCACGGGTTTGGGCGGAAGGCCGATCTTGCGCTCCTCTTCCTTGCGCGCGTGGAGGGTGCAGAGGTCGGCGAGTTGGATGAGGAGGCTCTTTTTCGAGTCGATGAAGAAGCCCTTTTCGATGATGCGGTCGAGGCGCAGGGCGCCGGAGGCGGCGCGAAGCAGCTTCACGAAGCGCTCGATGTCATCCACCACCTCGCGGTTGTCGTCGGAGATGATGATGCCGAGAGCGGGGGGAGAGAGCTGCCGGAGGTAGTTGTTGACCACCTGGGCGACGAGGGGGAACGCGGCGAGGTGGGGATTGACGGTGATGTGCGTCCCGAGGGCGGACTTCATCCAGCGCTCGTAGCGGGTCTTGGTTATCGCGCGGTAGATGAAGCGAAGCTGGTGCCGGTTGGCGATTCGCAGCCAGTCGTCGCGCAGCGCGAGGCGCTGGGCCAGGGGAATGCCCCTGAAATCTCCAGTGCCTTGGCGGAGGTCGCCGGCATGAACTTCGAAGGCGGCAGGGCGGGGTGGCGGGAAATGCTGGTCGAGCGCTCTTTCCAGCTGGGCCTCGACGGTCTGCCACAGGGATTCGGGCACGATGAGTGCGCCGAGCACGAAGACGGGCTGCTGCGGATCGGCGAGGTTGGTGCCGGAGTTTCCCGATTCGTCGAAATAGACCAGATGCATGATCGCGAGGCGGGACGAAGACTCGGCTAGGCGCTGCGGTAGAGCTCCTCGGTGAGCGCGTGCAGGGCGGAGTCGAAGGCAGGCTTCCCACCGAAGGTTTTCACGATCTGCAAGGGCATGCCGAAGCGGCTGATGGGGTCGAGGCGCAGGATCTCGGGGTCTTCGAGATCGAGGGCGCCGGTGTCGGCATATTTGTCGAGGAGGGCATCGAGGACGGCCCGGGCCTGGGGCCCGTAACGGGCAAAGACGTCACGTTTCTTCACCTGATCGGCGCGTTCCCGCCGGGTAAGCGCCGGGCGGTCATAGGCGACGTGGCAGATCAGGTCGAAGGGATCGATGGCGGAACCCACTTCTTCCTGCAGGGCGGCGAAGATCACACCCCGACTTTCGAGCTCGTCGAGCAACGTCCGCTTGCGGTCGGCCTGCTTCCAGGTGGCGAGGAAGTCGTCCAATGAGGCGTAGGCGCGGCGGATGTTCCGGCGGGTGTAGTCCCGCAGAGACTCGGTGATGACCTTGCCGTCGTCGCCGAGATACTGGACGCGCTCCTTCAGGATGGTGACCTCCACGCCGTTGACGGTCACCTTGCGGCCGCGGACGTCGCGTGTTTCGGGCTCGGCGGTGCAGGGCTCGGGGAAGGCGACCGGTGCGCCGCCAATCTCATCCATGACGAGGTCGGCATCAGCTTCAGCATCGAGGCCCGAGATGTCGTCTTCCTCGGTGACGGTTTTCACGCGCACGGGGTCTCCATCGAAACCGGGATCGGCGAAAAGGGCGGTCACGTTGCGGAAGTCGAGAATCGTGAAGTAGTGCTTGCCGAAGTCCTCGTTGATGCGGGTGCCGCGTCCGATGATCTGCTTGAACTCGGTCATGGAGCCGATGTTCGCGTCGAGGACGATGAGCTTGCAGGTCTGGGCGTCCACGCCGGTGGTCATGAGCTTCGAAGTCGTGGCGATGACGGGGTAGGTCTCGGAAGGGCTGATGAAGGCGTCCAGGTGTTGCTTGCCGACGACGTTGTCCCCGGTGATCTGCATCACGTACTTCGGGTTGGCCGCGACCAAGTCGGGGTTGGCGTTGGCGAGCTCGGACCGCATCGCCTCGGCATGCTCGATGTCGACGCAGAAGACGATGGTCTTGGCGAAACGGTCGTGCCCGTGGAGGAATTCGGTGACCTTGCGCGCAACGAGCCGACGCCGCTCCTCAACGATGATGTTCTTGTCGAAGTCCGTGCGGTTGTAGATGCGGTCCTCCACGGGCTGGCCGTCCTTGTCCAGAAACCCCTTGGACGGGCGCCAGCCCTCGGCGTCGATGTCGAGCGTGAGTTTGACGACCTTGTAGGGGGCCAGGAATCCGTCATCGATGCCCTGCCGGAGCGAATAGGTGTAGAGTGGGTCTCCGAAGTACTCGGAATTTGAGACGTCCTTGGTCTCCTTGGGCGTCGCGGTAAGCCCGAGGTGAGTGGCGGAGGAAAAGTAGTCGAGGATCTCGCGCCATTTGCTGTCCTCCCGCGCGCTGCCGCGGTGGCACTCGTCGACGACAACGAGATCAAAGAAACTGGGGCTGAACTGGCGGTAGGCGTCGGCGTCGGGATTCCTCGAGTCGGAGAGCCCCTGATAGAGCGCGAGGTAGATGTTGTAGGCCGTGTCCACCTGCTTCTGGCGGATGATCGTCATTGCCTCCCTGAAGTGACGGAAATCGCCACGGGCAGTCTGGTCGACGAGGGCGGTGCGGTCCGCGAGGAAGAGAATCCGCTTCTTCAAGCCGCTCTTCCAAAGGCGGTAGATTATCTGAAAAGCGGTGTAGGTCTTGCCAGTGCCCGTGGCCATGACGAGCAGATGGCGGTTGTTACCGGCGCCGCGGGCGATGGCCTCGACGGTGCGGTTGATCGCGATCTGCTGGTAGTAGCGGGGAGCGCGGCCGGTTCCGTCGCCGAAGTAGTCCTGCGAGACAACGGGTTCCACTCCGGGTGCGATGCCTTTCCAGGCGGTGTACCTGGTCCAAAGCTCGGCGGGAGACGGGAAAGCGGAGAGTGAAAGATCGGTTTCGATCGCGGACTCCCGGGCGGTTCTATCGTGAAACCGAAAGCCGTCGCCGTTGCTGCTGAAAACGAACGGCAGATCCAGGGTTCGCGCGTAGTCGAGGGCCTGCTGCAGGCCGGCGCCGACGGTGTGGGTGTTGTCCTTTGCCTCGATGATCGCGAGCGGGATGTTGGGCTTATGGTAGAGAACGTAGTCGGCCCGTTTCTGGGTACCCCGCGCGTGGATCTTGCCCCGGACGTAAATGCGACCGTCGGTAAATCCTAACTCCTCGCGAACCTGCGTGTGTATGTCCCAGCCCGCGGAGACGAGCGCGGGCGTGATGAACTTGGTGCAGATATCTCGCTCGCTGAGGGTCTTCTTGTTCATGGGCCGGCTGGTCTCGTGCGCACCGCCTGCGGGAACGTGGTGCGGCCCGCCTCGGAACTCGGATTCGCGATGGCATGACATACGCCTACGACCTGCAAGCCCGTCCTATCCGGGGCGATAAACCGCATGGCTTGGAGCGGATCTTCGAGCGCATGGCTGAACCTGCTGGCCGAGGGTGGTCGGCCCTTCTGCAAAAGAAAAGGCGCCCATCGGTTCGATGGGCGCCTTTCCTAGTCAAGGATCTGTCGCGAGCGGGGCCATCATCGATTGCCCCGCCCGTGCCGCCTCAGCGGTATTCCTCGCCGGTGATGGCGTTGATGATCTTGAAGTTCTCGACGTGGTAGTTGAGGTCGGCGCGGAAGGCCAGTTTCACGCCGAAGAGCTTCTCCATGCGCACGAGCAAGTCGGCGTCCTCGCTGCGGAGGCGCTCGAGGATGCTCGGGTGCACCATGACGCGGAGTGAGTACTCCTTGCCGTCGTTGCGGAGCTGGAGGCGCCGGACGACGGAGCTGAGGCGGCGCTGGAGCTCGACCGACATGGTGGTCGCGCTCTTCACGATGCCCCGGCCGCGGCAGTAGGGGCAGTCGGTGTAGAGGTTGGACGAGAGCGACTCCTGCTGGCGCTGCCGGGTCATCTGCATGATGCCCAACTGCGAGATCGGCAGGATGTGGTTCTTGGCCTTATCGCTCGCCATCAACTCGACCATCTTCTCGTAGACGGCGTTGCGGTGGCGCCGCTCCTTCATGTCGATGAAGTCCATGATGATCAGGCCGCCGAGGTTGCGGAGCCGGATCTGGCGGGCGATTTCCGCGGCCGCCTCGAGGTTGACGGCGTAGATGACGTTCTTCTCGTCGCCGCCGCGGTTCTTGTGGGAGCCGGTGTTGACGTCGATGGCGATGAGGGCCTCGGTCTCGTCGATGATGATCTCGCCGCCGGAGGGGAGCGGGACCTTGCGCTGGCCGGTCTGCTCGATCTGGCGCTCGATGTTGAAGCGCTCGAAGATCGGGATGCTGTCCTTGTAGAGGGCGATCTTGCCGGCGCTGCGCTTGGAGATCTGGCCGACGAGCTTCTGGGTGCGCTCGTGGTCGTCCTTGGAATCGATGAGCACGCGGTCGACCTCCTCGGTGAGGAAGTCGCGCACGGTGCGCTCGACGAGGTCGGGCTCCTGGTAGAGGCAGGCGGGGGCGCGGTCGGACTTCATCTTCGCCTGGATCTGCTCCCACGTCTTCAGGAGGATGTGGAGGTCGCGGACGAAGTAGCGGGCCTTCTTGCCCTCGCCGGCGGTGCGGACGATGACGCCGACGCCCTCGGGGAGGGTGAGCTCGTTGATGAGCTGCTTGAGGCGCTTGCGCTCGTGGGGGTCCTCGATCTTGCGGGAGATGCCGCAGCCGTCGCTGAAGGGCGTGAGGATGAGGTAGCGGCCGGGGAGGGAGAGGTTGGTGGTGGTGCGCGGGCCCTTGGTGCCGATGGGGCCCTTGGTGACCTGGATGACGATCTCGCTGCCGGGCGGGTAAAGGTTGGGGATGTCCTTGACGGTGGGCTCGGCGCCGGCGGCGGGGGCGCTCTTGCGCTTGTTGACGCGTACGACCTCGACCGAGGAGTCGGCGGCGGCGGGGAGCATGTCCCAGTAGTGGAGGAACGCGTTCTTGGTGTAGCCGATGTCGACGAACGCGGCCTTGAGGCCCGGGTCGAGGTTCTTGACGCGGCCCTTGTAGATGCCGCCGACCATGCGGTTGTCGGACTCGCGCTCGATCTCGAACTTCTCGAGGCGGCCGTCGACGAGGAGCGCGACGCGCTTCTCGAGTGGCTCGGAGTTGATGATGAGCTCGCGGTACGAGCCCTTCTCCTTCTGGAAGACCGCGAGGATCTTCTGGAGCAGCGGGCGCTGCTTGGCGCGTTCGGCGGCGCCGGCCTTCAGTTCCTCGGCGCTGACGGGCTGGACCTCGGCCGCCGGAGGCGGGTTGACGAGGTCTTCCTCATGTTTCCTGGCGATGTCCGGCGGGAGGCCGGGCTGCGGTTGGGTTTGTTCGCTCATGGCGTGTTCCTTGTGTTGTTGCCATGGCGGCTCCCGGTGCGGCGGTTGCGGCGCAGGAAATCCTGGCAGGGCGGCCGGTGGCGCGGGGCGGGGTCCTCATGGGAACTCCCTCCGGAAACGCCAGACGCTCTGGACCAGTCCTTGCAGCATGCAGCAACTAAGCACAAAGGAGCCACCGTAGCTGATGAAGGGAAGCGGTATGCCCGTGATGGGCACCAGCCCGATGGTCATGGCGATGTTCACGAACACATGCACCGTGAAGAGCGCCGTCACGCCGATGGCGATCAGTGCCCCCAGCCGGTCCCTCGCGGAACCGGCGATGCGAATGCCGTTGAACAGAACCACCCCAAACAGGCCCAGGACCGTGATGCTTCCCAGAAATCCCTTTTCCTCCGCGATGACCGCGAAGATGAAATCGTTGTGCGCGACCGAGCGCGGCAGGTAGCCGAGCTGGGCCTGCGTGCCCTCCGTCCAGCCCTTGCCCGAGAGCCCGCCGCTGCCGACGGAGATCAGTGACTGGCGCTGGTTCCAGCCGATGCCGTTCGGGTCGTACTCGTCGGGGTTCACGAAGCTGAGGATGCGGTTGCGCTGGTAGTCGTGCAGCGGGAGGCGCACCCAGGTCGACTCCTCGAAGGCGCCCTTGTCGCGCGAGAACGACTTCCCGTGCGCGCGCATGTAGTCGACGTACCGGCTGGTATCCCACGCGACCGCCCCGAGCAGCAGCAGGAACGCGCCGAGCGCCCCCGCGAAGAAACGCGGTGACAACCTGGACACGTAGAGCATGGAGAAGACCATCGGGGGCAGCACGATCGCTGACTTCAGGTCGGGCTGAAGCAGAATGAGGACCATGGGTATACCCGCCGCAAGGGCCAATTTGGCCAGCGCGCCCAGTGATTGCCGCACCGTGCCGAGCCGCGAGTGCATCAGGATGCTGGCCGTGACGAGCAGCACCGCGATCTTGGCCGTTTCGGACGGCTGGAACGAGAAGGGCCCGAGCGGGATCCAGCGCTGGGCCCCCCAGCGCGCGGCCGCCTCGCCCGAGATGCCGGGGATGAGCACGATGAGCAGCGGCACGAGGCACAGCGCGTAGAACCAATGCGCGACCTTGAGCCAGAAGCGGTAGTCGATGAGCGAGACGGCGACGTAGACGCACCCTCCCACGCCCAGGAAGAGGATCTGCTTGAACCACTCCTGCCGCAGCCACGCGCCCGCCCGCCCCTGCGAGACCGACAGTTGCGCCGAGTAGATGAACGCCACTCCGATCGCCCCGAGCGCGAGCAGCGCCAGCGGGGTGAGCAGGTCCCACGACGAGCGCGTGACCGGACGGAAGGCCGGCAGGGAGACGGTGGAGGCGCGGGCGGGCGTCATGCCGCGAGGAGGCGAGCCGAGTTGCCCGCTGGCGGCAAGTTCACGCGGGGTGAGCCGGTGCTGCTTCCCGCGATGACCGGCCGAGTTGATTCGCGATGCCTAGCAGGGACCAGAAGAGCACGGCCCCCATCGGGCCTTCGAGGACCACGCCGAAGCAGGCGCTGACCAGTAGTACCCAGGCTGCGCTCCACCAAGCGAGGGGTGCGGCATCTTCCTCGCGCGCCCGCCGCGCGGCCGCGAGGGTAGCGGCTACCATGGCTCCCACCAGCCCGAGCCACGTCGCGAGCCCTACCAACCCCATCCGGCCGAAGGTCGTGAACACGATGCTATGCGGGCTACGGGCGCTGAATTGTTCACCGAGGTCCTGATCGTAGACCTGCAGAAATCCACGGCTGAGGTCATGCCCGAATCCCAGGCCGGTCAGGATGTTTGTCTCCGCGACCTCCGTCGCCACCTCGCGCCACCAGACTATCCTGAAGCGATTATTGTCGCTGAGGTAGCCGTGCTCCTCGCGGGCGTAGGCGCCAGTTCCCGAAAAATCAACGATCGAGGCCATCCGCATCCCAATCTCGGCGAATCTCGACTCTGGCCCCTTCCCGGCCGAGGCGACCGCCACCATCGCGGTCGCCCCAAGCGCGAAAAGCCCCGCCTGCATCTTAAAGTAGTTCCAACGTTGGGCCACTACCCACCACACTGAGCTCGTGGCAAGTGCCACGACGGCGGCGCGGGATGACTGGATACCTAGGAGTACCACTTGCAGGCCTGCCGCGGCGCCGGCTTGCATCCATCGACGACCGGGCATGGCGCTGAAAGTTAGGAAGACCGCGGCGGCCAGACAGGCTGCCACAAGGTCGTCCTTGTAGAATATGAGCATCCAGTCGGGGAGCACTCCTCCTGCGCGTTGCTGCGAAAGCAGGAGGAACGTGGCCGGCAGGAGGGCCAGGGCACCGATGATCGTCCGCTGAAGCAGTCTGAGCGAGGGCCCATGCGAGGCCAGTGCCTGAGCGGCGAAGAAAAAAAACGCGTAGTAGATGACGGCATAATCTCGGACCGCCATGAAACCGTGCCTCTGGAAATCAGGCCAGATCCGCACGGATCCGACAAACAACCACGCAATGACTGCAAAATTCACCGGGTCGTGAACGAGGCCCTTCGCCTGCCCTCTTGCTGAGCGGTAGCCAATCAGGATCAGACAGCCCAGCATCGCAGCCTCCGCCGGTAGCACGGGTAGCCTGCCGATCAGGGAGAGTTGGGCGAAACTCCTATTTCCCAAGATGTAGCCCGCAAGGGCCGCCGCGAGAATCCAGGCCTCCAGCCTCGGGCTCGAAAAACGGGCGGTCACGAGCAGGAGGAGTGCTCCGCAGACTGCGAGGGCGGCGGTGTACGACTCTTCCGCGATTCCCGTCGCCAGGCTGACTGCCAGGAGGCCTGCTGCGGCGGCAAACCAGCCTTCCTTGGCCAAGGGACTCATTCGAGGGGTCCGGTTGACGCATCCGCCTTCCGCGTCCGGCGCAGATGGGCGTTCAGCAGCTGCAAGGTCCAGCTGGTTGTCCGCACCGCGGCCAGCAGCGTACCGAGTAGGGGCCCGTGCTTTAGGCGCTGAAATGCAAAAAGCGTACCGAGTCGGAAAGGTGAGTTCACGGCCGCGAATACTCGTCGTGAGTTCTCACGCAGCGATTCGGTACGCACGATTTTTTCGCCAATCTGATGGGAGGGCCGGCCGGGCCGCACCAACTCCACCGTTGCATCACCGTGTAGGACCACGCGGAAGCCGGCCCGAGCGGCACGCAAAGTATAGGCGCTGTCGGCGTAATAATGGGGAAAACGCTTCGCGTCCACGGGGCCCAGCGCGGCCGATACCGCCGCACCGACCCCCGCGCAATATCCGCTCGCCCCGTCGAGGGTTCGCCGCACGCCGACCTGCCCCGTCACCCGCTGCCGGCCAATGAACCCGTTCGGCCATGGCTCTCGGCTCATGGCATCGATGCAACGCGGCACCGCGATGCTGCCGGGATCCTCGGCAAGGATCCGGTCCATCGTTTCCAAGGCTCCTGCCTGAGGCAGGCAATCGTCGTTTAGCCAGAAGATCGTCCGCGGTCCCGGGCGCAGCAGTTCCTCCATGCCCATCGCGATGGCTCCGCCCCAATAGAGATCGCCGCCGGCTTGTCGTACCGCGACCTCGGGATGCCGCCGCGCGATCATCGCGCCGGTACCGTCGGTCGAGCCGTCATCAACCACCAGCACCTCGTGCGTGTGCAGGTCTCCGTTCAGCTCGAGCCGCTCGAGACAGGCGAGGGTGAGTTCAAGGCGGTTCCTCACCGGGATGATCACCGCGGGTCGCCTCATCCGGTTTCCTCTCGGCGCAATGTCTGCTCCAGTCTCCAAGCTGATGCGTGCCGGCCCCACAGGGCGAGACGCCAACGCCGCGGAATTGCCAGTATCGCCACGCTTGCGGGTAGGCGCTTGGCCAGCAGCAGGGAGCAGTTCATCGCGCCCCGCCAGCCCCAGTGGCGGGTGCTGAAGCGCCAGTGGGCCGGCAGGTAGGCATAGGAGGCCTTTCTTGCGAGATCGCCCCAGAGTTGCGCCACGGTCATTTCACCCACGAACCACGAGGCATGATTGCGCGGGTTGTTGACCGTGGCCGTGGCTGCGGCGTCACCCGTCAGCGTGACCTTCATCCCGAGGTTATGAAGTCGGAGCGTGTAGTCCGTGTCGCCAAAGGCATGTGGTAGCCCGCGGGCATCGGGTAGTCCGGCCGCGTTGATGGCAGCGGCGGTTAGGCAAACCAGGTTGCCGTTCAGCGCGTGGCAGGGGATTCGCTCGCCGGGGGCGGCCGCGATAAAGCGCAGGCCCTCCGGGTGGCGCAGGAAACCGGCGTACACCGGCAGCCCGCTTCTCGGCAATCGGCAGATTCCGCCGGCCGCCCCGCCGGACGCTGACGCCTGCTCCCGCAGCTTTTCCAAGGCTCCCGGAGCGGGCTTCGTGTCGTCATTGAGCCAGAAAACGAAGTCGGCGCCGTTCGCCATCGCGTGTTGCATTCCCAGCGCAGTCGCGCCCGTCCAGTAGAGATCGCCCGCGCCGGAGAGCACCTTGGCCTCCGGGAACGTCTCACGGACCGCGGCCGAGGTCCCGTCGTTCGAGCCGTCGTCGACCACGATTGGTCGGGCCCAACGCGTCACCCCCTGCGCGCGCAGGAGGCGAAGGCACGCGAGAGTGGTCTCCCGCCGGTTATGCACCGGGATCACGATGTGCGGAACTGGGCTCATCGCGAGGTCAGGCGTCGCCACCAGCGCCGGAGTCGCTCGTCCCGCTGGTAACGCCACCAAGCCGGTAAGCCGCCCTCGGAAAAAAGGATGTCCGCCGTCGCCCTGTCCAGCTGTCGATCCGGAGTTAGCGCGACCGGGTCACGGTAAGGTGCCGCGAGGAACTCGCCCGGTAAATCGGCGGCGGGGTGCGGCCCGCGGGTGTGCAGGGCATCCTCGCGGAAGCCGGCGTAAGTCACGAGGTTCACCCGCGGGATGATGCTGAGCATCCGGCGCCGCCAACGGGAGTATGCCCAGCGGTAGTCCCAAACGTCGTCTCGTCCGGCGTGGACGTCATCCAATCGCTTCCGCCAGTAGCGTCTGTCGCGCGATCGCGGGAAGATCTCCTTGAAATTCGCCGAGCGGGAAAATTCAGGCCACCCCGAAAGGGAGGCATCGAAGTGCATCCAGGCACGTCGCCAAGTGGCCCAGCCCCAGATTTGCGCGAGGTACGCGAAGCTGTAATCCGCTCCGTTCTGCGCTCGCCAGCCACCCGGAACGAACTGGCAGCCGGAGACCTGGCCTACCGCCGGCTCCCCCGAGAACTTATCCAGCATCGCCTCACAATAGGGCACGAAATCGCCTTGGGGTACGCAGTCTTCCTCCAGGATGATCGCCCTGTCCTCCTCGGAGAAGACCGTATGTAGCGCCCCTTCAATCCGGCGACTCGGGCCTTCATTCTGGGCCGAGTAGAGCCGTCGCACCTCACACGGCCAGTCAATCCCCGCCTCAACCGTGAGTCTGGCATCCCGGCAGGCTCTCGCCTCCCCTGCAGCGTCAGGCCTGGGTGCGTCCTGAACCAACCAGAGCCTCGGTGGACGGGCTTTCCTGACGCCCTCGAGGCAGCGTGAGACGCAGTCGGAACGCCGGAAGAAAATCAGCACTACGGCGGGTCGCGCGCTCATGGTGGTTCCGCTGCGGTCAATCGGCATCCGCCGATCCTGAGCGGCGTGCCACGGCCAGCATGGAGGGGGAGACGGGTAGTACGCTCGCGCGGACGGATCCAAGTTCGAGCCTTAGCTCCAGGCGGCGCCACGACCGGAGCGCCCGGAGCGCCCACCAGCGCAAGGTCCGCGGGGTCGGCACAAAAATGAGTCGGCGAGGCGGGCCGACTGGCTCCAGCTCCAAGTAGCAGGCGGGTTCAAATCCGCTGTGGATCAGGAGGTAATCGAGGCTTTCGGGGGTGAAGCCGCAGGTGTGCGTGTAGTCGAGGTGGCGCGTGTAGGCGGCCAGCCGCGAGGCGGCATTGGGAGTGGTTAGCAGAAGGGTTCCTCCCGGCTTCAGTGCGCGCGCAATCGCGCCCAGCAGACCGCGCTGGTCAAGCGGCTCCACGTGCTCAATGACATCCATCAGTAGCACGGTATCGTAGGTTGCGGGTCGGCGACGTAAGTATTCACCGGTATCCTGCACTAGCTTGGCCGGAAGCCCGCGCTCGGCCGCCCAGGCGATCTGTTCGCTGCTCGTATCTATACCCTCTACCGAGGTGATCCCCAGGCCGCGGAGGGCGGCGAGGGCGTAGCCGCGTCCGCATCCCACGTCCAGCACCGCGCCCTCGCGTCCGTGCAGGTGAGGTTTCAGCCATCGAGTGAATACCTCGACGGTGCCGGCGAAGTGCTCGGCCGTATCGGGATGAAAGCGGGCGTAGTGTTTGGTGTAGTTCCAGCTCAAGATACCAGTTGGAGCGCCGCGAACCATCGCCACGGCATCAGGATGATGGCGAACGCGCGCGTCTGCGACAAGAGCACCGGACGCAAAGGCGGCAAAATTGCGGTGGTGATCCACCCGCCCGCGATCGCCGCCAATCCTTGGCTGAGCGCAGCCCCGATGATGCCGTGCGACGGGATCAGCAACGATCCGAGTGCCACCTGGGTCCCGAGCATCACTGCCGCACTCACCGCCTGCGTCCAGCCGGTGCGCGTCAGCGCCGCGTACTGCGACCGCAGCACGCCGCTGAACAACATCAGCGCCGAGGCTGACTGAATCGCAACCACCGGCACGGCGTCGCCATACATCGGTCCGAATAGCCGTGGTACGGCGGGTAGGGCCGCGAGCGTCACCGCCGTGGCCGAAATCCAGCCGGCCAGCAGGAGTAGATCGAACTGACGCTCGAGCCGTCCCCTGAATTCATCGGGCGCCCGGGCGTGAAGCTCTGCAAGGCCCGGGTACAAGCTGGCCGCCAGGGCTGTCGACACGAAGACGTGGATCTCCGTGAACCTGCAGGCGGCCGAGTAGGTTCCGGCAGCCACCGGCCCGAGCCAGAGCAGCACGAGCATCTGGTCCACCTTCAGCGCCACAGCTCCGAGCATCCCCCCGAAAGCGAGGCCGGCGCTTTCACGCAGAAGCCGCCGGGCGAGTCCGCGCTCTGGCGGCGCCGTTGACTTTGCCTCCGACGTGGCGCGGAAGACCGTCACCAGAGCGGCTCCGTAAAGCAGTCCTTCCAGGGAATACGCGAAGGCAAAGGCTGCCGGTCCCGCGTCAGCGGCGATCAGCCCCAGCTTGGTCCCGGCCGCCGCGAGGAAGGCAGCCAAGCGCGCGACCGATGGATGAACGGCCCGCAGGTGGCGCCGGAACCATATCTCCGGCGTTTCCGCTGACTGCCAGACCAGCGAAAGCCCCACCAGCGCTGCGACGGCGAGATGTGCCTTAATCTCCGGTGTGAAGGCCGCCATTCCCAGCGAGATCGCGAACACGGTTGCTCCCGCGCCCAATCTCAGAATGACGGCGGTGCGGATAATCTCCCGCTCCCTGTCGGGACGCCGGACCAGTTCGCGCACCACCACCGCTTCCGCCGAAAGGCTGGCCAGCGGCAGCAGCATCGCGACCGCAGCGGCCGCGGTGTTCAGCGTGCCAAAACCCGCGGGCCCCAGATGACGAGCTACGAGCCCCGTGATGATCACGGCGACTGCCGCCCGGATTGCCCTTTCCGATAGCAGCCAGCCGAAGCTTCCCGCTGTGGATCGGCGTGCGACAGGCTCGGGTTTCAACAACATTTCCGTCTGCGGAAGATGGGCGCTTCTCAGGTCATCCACGAGCTTCGGCTTACTTGAGCAGCCAGGGCTCTAAGCGGCGGAACACATTTTCCACGCTGATTTCAGCAAGGCAGTGGGCCTCCTTGAAGCGGCACCGGTCCCAGCAGGGTTTGTGGGGGCAGGGTGCGCCTTCGATCCAACCTGCGCTGGGATGCTGGGGAGAAAAGAGCTCCGGCAACTGCGGGCCGAAGATTGTAAAAGTTGGTACTCCGAGGAGCGCGGCCAAGTGTCCCGGGCCCGAATCGTTGCCGATGAAGCGGTCGGCCGTGTCCAGCAGGTCGAGCAGGCAGTCGAGGTCGCCCGGCTGATCATCGATTATCCGAACGTCCCAGCCAGCCATGGAAAGGCGGCGGGCGATCTCCGCGAAGCGGTCCGCTGGCCAAGCCCGCACGGGATGGCCCGCTCCTGTATGGATGATGATACTCCTCCCGCTACGAATGGTGGGAGGATTCGTCGGAATCGGCCAGCCAAGCGACTCCGCCAGCCGCGCCCAATGCGTTGCGCGATGCGGGGGATAGGGGAACGGCATCGCGGTGCTCAGCAGCAGTCCTGAGCCCGCGCGCCCGAAACCGAGCGACCGGCCAGCTCCCGTCAGCCGCAGCAAAGCGTGATCCCGCGGGTCAGGCCGTGCGGAAACACCGATGTCGTGGCATTCGCGCCGCAGGCTTGAGAGGATCGAGGCGATCGCGCGCCACGGCCAGCGGTGCAGGCGGTATTTTCCGCTGAATGCCGTCCAGGGCGCGTCGAACGTGATGTGCCGTACCCCCGGGGCGAACCGGCGGAGGATCGGTCCGGCGTGTGCCTTGGCCAGTAGCGTCACGTCCGCATGGCGGGCGGCGGATCGCAGGAAAGGCACGGCAAGCGCAACGTCGCCGATGCCCCAAAGCTCCAGTGCGAGCAGGCGCGGTCGGTCGGGTGATTCGGGCGAAGTCTTTGCCAAGCAGGCCGATTTACGCTTTCTCTCTGTTCCATGACAAGCGGCTCACCGGAGCGGCTCCGCCCGCCGATCAAGCGGGCGTCATCTTGGATGCCGGCTTTGGGCTTGGCCGTCGCAGGCGCGGCGCTGCTTCAGTTGCTCGGTAATGCGGCCCGTGGCTACATCCCGACTCAATCCCTCTTCGTCTGGTGGTTCCACCAGCTGCTCAACCCGGCTTCCGAATCCGAGCATGGCTGGCTCATCCTCGGGTTGGGCGCGTGGCTGCTGTGGCGCAACCTGCGGGGGGGCGCTCCGGGGCGGCCGACCGTTGAGCGCGTGATCGTCTGGCCCGCGGCGGCCGCCATGGCTGGCGGGCTTGCCCTGCACGGCGTCGGCTTCGTGGCCCAGCAGACGCGCATCTCGATCGTCGCGTTCCTGCTCTTCACCTGGGGCGTGTTGCGCCTCGGCGGCGGGCCGCGCTGGGGGCGGGCGGCGGCGTTCCCGCTGGCGTTCCTGGTGTTCGCCGTCCCGGTCAACGTGCTCGACTCCTTGGGTTTCTGGCTGCGCGTCTGGGTCGTTGATGCCAGCGCGGCGTTCGCCCGCGGGGTAGGCATCCCCGTCCTGCGCAACGGCACCCAGCTGCTCGCGCCCGACGGCTCCTACAACTACGACGTCGCCGCCGCGTGCTCCGGTGTGCGCTCCCTCACGGCCCTCGCCGCGTTGTCGCTGCTCGTCGGATACCTGGGTTTCCGCGGCTGGGGGCGCCGGGTTCTCGTCTTCCTGTCCTGTCTGCCGCTGGTCTACCTCGGCAATGTCGCCCGCATCGTCGCCATCATCCTTGCCGCCCAAGCCGGCGGCCCGCGCTGGGGTGACGTCGCCCATGAGGTCATGGGATACGGTGTCTTCGCCATCGTGCTGGGCGGTGTACTTGGCGTCGCGAGCTTCGTCGGCCGATTTTGGCCCGATTCGCCTTCGCCCGCGGTTCCGGCATCGGCCGAAGCCGGCCGGCCCACCGGGTGCGATTCGTGCGTTGCTTCGGAATCGCCGGCGCCGCGCTCCGGGAGCCTGCGTGGCGCATGGGGCGTGGCCACGGGTATCGCGGTGCTCGCGGCGGCGGAAGGGGTTTTCCTTCATCATGTCGCGGCGCGTCCGCCGGGAGGCGCGTCCGGCGTGGCGTTGGCCGCCGGGGGTGTTGATCCGGTGGAGTTGCCGGCGTTTCTCGGCACCGAATGGATCGGGCGTCGCGCCGAGGTCAGCGCCGTGGAGCGCGAGATCCTGCCGGCCGACACGGGTTTTTCGCGCAGGAACTTCGTGGCCGTGGCCGACGCGCGGCGGCAGGTTTTCTTCTCCGTGGTCCTTAGTGGCCGCGACCGCACTTCTATCCACCGGCCTGAGCTCTGCCTCGTCGGGCAGGGGTGGACGATCGCCGGTTCGGAGCAAACCAACCTCGCTCTGCCGGCCGGGCGGCCGGTCCTGCCCCCGGAGGTCCCCGTCTCCCTTCTTCACGTGAAACGGGAATTCACGGGGCCGCGGGGACGCGAATCCGTGCCTCAGCTGGTGGCGTACTTCTTCGTCGGGGCCGACGGACTCGTGGGCGGTCATGCCGGGATGGTGTGGCGCGATGTCTGGAACCGCGTGCGGCACGGCCGCGCCGACCGTTGGGCGTACGTGCTGATGCAGACGGACGCCCGTGACGGGGAGGCTGCCGCGCGCGCCAGGCTCGGGACCGTATTGGGAGGCGTCTGGCCCGAACTGGTCTCGATCCGGGGCCAACCTTTGCCTTGAGGTTTGGGGTGCCCCACCTACGGTCCGCCTCTCTTGAATTCAGCAGGCGCAGCGGTTTTCGCCTTCCTGGCCGCCGACGGACAGCAGGTGCTCGATTGGGGGCTCGCCATCCTTTTCGTGGTGGTGGGGAGCGGCATCGGTTTCCTGATCGTCTGGGCCCTGACGCGCCACATCCGGCAGGCTGCGCATGATCAGGCGGCCGAGCTGATCGAGGTGGCGCGGCGCGAGGCGGCGGTCGCGGCCGAGGAGCTGAAGCAGAAGGCCGAGGCGGAGATCCAGGAAAAGCGCTCCGAGCTGAACCGCGACTTTGACCGCCGGGAGATCGAGAGCGACATCCGCCTCCGCGAGATCCGGGCCCATGAGGAATCGCTCGCCCTTCTCGACTACCAGCTCGAGCAGCGGCAGGAGCGGCTCAACCGCGAGAACGTGGCGGTGCGGCAGGCGCGCGACGCCATCCGCGCCCTCTCCAAGGGCGTGCGCAAGCGCCTCGAAGGCGTCTCGCAGCTCGACGGCGAGGAGATCCGCCGCCAGCTGCGCGAGGAGATCCTGCTGGAGTGCCAGGACGAGTTCCGCGCGCTGCGCCGCACCACGCTGGAGAAATCCGAGCAGGAACTGCAGAACGACGCGCGGCGCGCGCTGATCTCCGCGATGCAGCGGATCGCCGGCCGGCCCAATCACGACCTCACCTCCACCATCATCCAGCTGCCGAGCGAGGAGATGAAGGGCCGGATCATCGGCCGAGAGGGCCGCAACATAAAGTCCTTCGAGTCGGCCACGGGCGTGACCCTCCTCATCGACGAGTCGCCGCAGATGGTGCTGCTCTCCTCGTTCGATCCCATCCGCCGCGAGATCGCGCGCGTCGCGCTCGATGGGCTGGTCAAGGACGGGCGCATCCACCCCGCCTCGATCGAGGAGCACGTGAAGCGCGCCCAGGGTGAGATCGACCTCGTGACGACGCAGGCGGGCGAGGACGCGGTCGAGCGGCTCAACATCAATGGGCTGCACCCGGAGATCATCCGCCTCCTCGGCCGGCTGCGGTACCGCTTCTCCTACAACCAGAACGTCCTCGACCACTCGGTCGAAACCGCGACCTTGGCCGCGCTGATCGCCAGCGAGATCGGCCTGGACCCCAACCTCGCCAAGCGCGCCGGCCTGCTGCACGACATCGGCAAGGCCCTGCCGGGCGAGCTGGAGGGCAGCCATGCGACGATCGGCGCCGAGTTCATCCGCCGCTACGGGGAGACTCCGATCGTGGTCAACGCCGTGGCCGCGCACCACGAGGAGGTGAAGCCCGAGACGATCTACGCGGGGCTCGTCATCCTGGCCGACACTGTCTCGGCGACGCGACCCGGGGCGCGGGCCGAGTCGATGACCGGCTACGTCCAGCGACTCGGCCGGCTTGAGAAGCTCGCGTTGTCCCTCGAGGGGGTGCAGCAGGCGTTCGCCATCCAGGCGGGGCGCGAGATCCGCGTCGTCGTTTCCCCGACCGAGGTGACCGACGATCGCGCGCGGGAGATCGCGCGCGAGCTCCGCAAGCGGATCGAGACCGAGCTGCAGTATCCCAGCACGATCCGGATCACGGTCATCCGCGAAGCGCGGTTCACCGAGACCGCGACCTGAGCCACGGACGCGGCACCCGCCTCAGCGGCGCGGAGGCACGACCGGCCAGCCGGCGCCCGACCATTCACCGAGGCTGCCGGCATTGGCGGCGCGGAAACCCTCCGCCGCGAGGGTGCGCGCCGCGAGGGCGGAACGGCCGCCCGCCGCGCAGTAGCAGAGCAGTTCCCGCCCCGCGTTTTTCTCGAGGAACGGCCGCCAAAGTTCGCGCCTGCCGCCGAGGTCGCTGATGGGCAGCAGCTCCGCGCCCTCCGCCACGCCGGACTCCCATTCGCCGGGCTCCCGGACGTCGATCAGCAACGCCTCCGAAGCCCGCACGCGCGGCGCGCACTCAGACGCGCGCAGGCGCGGCGCAGGAGTCAGGAGCGCCCTCAGGAATTTGAGAGGATTCATCGTGGTCCAGGATCCTGGACGGACGTCGACGCGGGTGCCGCGAGGGAGACGCGCAGCAGGCCGCGCCAGCCATCGAGCTGGTAGCCGGTGGCGGCGTCGCGGGGATAGCGCCGGGCGAGGGTTTCGCGCAGCTCGGCGGGGAACGCGGCGGGATCTCCGTGGCAGGCGAGGCAGGTCGCGGCCACCTTGAGCGGCCGGTAAAAGCGGATTTCGGCGGGCGCGCCGGGTGGTTCGACGCGTTGCAGCAGCAGCTCGGGTGGCGGTTCTCCGCGTGCGATGGATGCCCTCACCCGTTCGAGGGCGGCGCTTTCCGCGGCGTCGGGGGTGTTCGCGGGATTACGGACCTTCAGACTGGTGCGTTTCACGCCGATGACGGTCGGCGCGCCTCCTGCCGCGACGCCCGCGGTCAGTCCCTGCGCGCTGATCCGGCAGAACTCCACCGCCGCCGCCGGTCCTCCTCGGCCGAGGGCGGCACCCATCTCCGCAGTCAGCGTGCGCACGAGGGTTTCCGCGGTCGCCTTGCCCGTCGCCACGGCGGACGCGAGCGAGGGGTCGGCCGGATCCAGCCAGCGCGGGCTTTCCGCGGCCCGAAGCGCGGGTGGCAGGAGGATGAGTCCGGCGGCGAGGCGGAGGGCGTGGGGCATCTTCATGCGGAAGGCGCGGGGTTGCCCCGTTCCCGGCCGGCGTTGGCCATGTAGTAGAGCACGGGCACCGCCATGCGGCTGATCAGGAGCGAGGCGATCTCACCGAACATCAGGCTGATGGCGAGTCCTTGGAAGATCGGGTCCGCCAGGATCACGCTCGCACCGACCACGACCGCGAGCGCGGTGAGCAGCATCGGGCGGAAGCGCACGGCGCCCGCCTCGATGACGGCGTCGCGCAGCGGCAGGCCGTGCGCGCGGCGCAGCTCGATGAAGTCGACGAGGATGATGGAGTTGCGCACCACGATCCCGGCGCCGGCCATGAAGCCGATCATCGACGTGGCGGTGAAGAACGCTCCCATCGCCCAGTGGGCGGGCAGGATGCCGATGAGCGAGAACGGGATCGCCGCCATCACCACGAGCGGCGTGACGAAGCTGTTGAACCAGCCGACCATCAGCATCGCGATCAGCACCAGCACGGCGGCGAACGCGATGCCGAGATCGCGGAACACCTCCAGCGTGATGTGCCACTCGCCGTCCCACTTAAGGGCGGGATTCAGGTCGTCGGCGGGCAGGTTCAGGTGATGGATGGGCAGCCGCTCGTTCGTGCCGCCGAACTTCCGCGCGTCGAGCTTCCGCAGCTCCGCGTCGATGGTGAACATCGCGTAGGCCGGGCTCTCCACGGCGCCGGCCACGTCGGCCGTCACGTACGTCACGGGCTTGAGGTTCTTGCGGTAGAGGTTCGGACCGGCGGCATCCCGCTCCATCCGCACCAGCTCGGAGAGCGGCACCGGTGGGGCCGCCGGGTCGCGGTCCGGCTGCAGTCGCAGGTCGAGCAGCGACCCCGGATGGCCGCGCGCCGCGGGCGGCAGCTCAAGGGTGATCGGTACGTCCTCGCGTTCGGCGGGGACGTGCAGGAGATCCGCTGGGCGGCCCTGCGCGGCGAGCTGCAGGGCTTCCGCGATCGCCGCCTCGCTCACGCCGTGCAGCGCGGCCTTCCGCCGATCGGCGACGTAGCGCACCCGCGGCTGCGGCGCCTCGACGTACCAGTCGATGTCCACCACGCCCGACGTGCGCTCCATGATGCGACGCACCTCGCGTGCCAGCTCGATACGCTTGGCCTCGTCGGGGCCGTAGATTTCCGCGACGATGGACTGCAGGACGGGTGGACCGGGTGGGACCTCGGCGACGGCCACGGCCACGCCGTGCTTGCGGGCGATCGCGGCGACCGCCGGCCGGATGCGCTTGGCGATGTCGTGGCTTTGCCGCGAGCGCCGCTCCTTGCCGACGAGGTTGACCTGGATGTCGGCGACGTTCGGCCCGCGGCGCAGGTAATAGTGGCGCACGAGGCCGTTGAAGTTGAACGGCGCTGCGGTGCCCGCGTACACTTGGTAATCGCGCACCTCGGGTTCGGCGCGGATCGCGGCGGCCATCTCGCGGGCGATGAGCGTCGTCTGCTCGAGCGTGGTGCCCTCGGGGGCGTCGATGATCACCTGGAACTCCGACTTGTTGTCGAAGGGCAGCATCTTCACCTGCACGCGTCCGAGGCCGACGAGCGCGGCGGAGCCGAGCAGAAGGGCGACGATCCCGCCGAGGAAAAGCCACCGCCACGACCGCCGGTCCAGCATGGGTTCCATCACGCGGTGGTAGAGCCGCGTGAACCAGTCCTGCGGAGCATGGTCGTGCTCGAACGCCGGCTCCGGTTGCTTAGTCTCGGGCAGGTGGGCCTCGGATCCGGTCCGCCGCCGGAGTACCCGGATCGCCGCCCATGGCGTGATCGTGAACGCGATCGCAAGCGAGAAGAGCATCGCCGCGGTGGAGCCGATCGGGATCGGACGCATGTACGGCCCCATCAGGCCCCCCACGAAGGCCATCGGCAGGATCGCCGCGATCACGGCCCACGTCGCGAGGATGGTCGGGTTGCCCACCTCGTCCACCGCCTCCAGCGCGACCTGGCCGATGGGCTTGCGGGCCGAGCCCGGCAGGCGCACATGGCGTACGATGTTCTCGACCACCACGATCGCGTCGTCGACCAGGATGCCGATCGAGAAGATCAGCGCGAAGAGCGTGATCCGGTTCAGCGTGTAGCCGTACAGGTAGAAGATGAAGAGGGTGAGCGCCAGCGTCGACGGGATCGCCAGCATCACGACGAGCGACTCCCGCCAGCCGAGGAACAGCAGGATGAGGATCGCCACGCCGAACACTGCGATGCCCATGTGGAGCAGCAGCTCGTTGCTCTTCTCCGCCGCAGTGTGGCCGTAGTCTCGGGTGATCGCCACGCCGACATCGGCGGGGATCATCGTCCCCTTCAGGCTCTCCACCTTCGCCAGGACGGCGTTTACCACGTCGATCGCGTTGGCGCCGGGGCGCTTCGCGACGCTCACGGTCACGGCTGCCTGCTCGAAGGCGGCCGGTGCCGCCGCCCCGCCGCCCGCCCCCGTGCCGTGGAGCACGTAGTTCGAGGGTTCCTCGGCCGCGTCGCTGATCGCCGCCACGTCGCGTAGCAGCACGGGACGGCCGTCGTGTACGCCGACCACGACGTTGCCCACCTCGTTGGCGTCGCGGAGGAAGGTCCCGGTCTCGAGCAGGACCTCGGTGTTGGCGAACGGGCGGGAACCGGCCTGCAGCCGGCGGTTGGCTCCCCGCAGGGCGGGTATGAGGTGGGAGGGATCGAGGCGGCGCGAGGCGAGGGCGGCCGGATCAAGCTGCACGCGGATGGCTCGGCGCGTTCCCCCGATGACCGTCGTCTCCGCCACCTGCGGCACGGACTTGATGACGTCATCCACCTGCGCGGCCAGCCGGCGCAGGGCGAGGTGGTCGAGTCGCGCGCTGTGCAGCGTGAGGGCCAGCACCGGCACGTCGTCGATCGCGCGGGCCTTGGCCAGCGGCGGGCTCACTCCGGCCGGAATGCGGTCGGCATTGCCCTGCAGTTTCTGGTTGAGGCGCACGAGGGCGGCCTCGACGTCGGTGCCGACCTTGAAGCGGACGATCACCAGCGCGGAACCGGGGCTGGAAGTGGAGTACAGGTACTCCACGTCGGGAATCTCCCAGAGCAGCTTCTCCAGCGGCCGCGTGACACGGTTCTCGACCTCGGCCGGATCGGCGCCGGGCATGCCCACGAACACGTCGACGATGGGCACCTTGATCTGCGGCTCCTCCTCGCGCGGGAGCATCCAGACCGCGAACAGTCCCAGCAGCATCGAAGCGATGATCGCGATCGGCGTCAGCTTCGACTGCACGAAGGCACCGGCGACGCGGCCGGATAAACCGGCCTTCGTCTCGCCCGACGGCGCTCCGCTCACGGCAGCACCTCCAGGGGTTGGCCTTCGCGCAACGTGGCGGCCGGCGCGACCACGACCCGCTCGCCGGCTTCCAGGCCGGCGAGCACCTCAACCGCGTCACCGCGCCTCGCCCCGGTGCGCACCAGCCGAAGGATGGCGCGGTTTCCCTCGCCCACGACAAATACCCGTTCCATCTGACCGATCGGGGTGACCGATTCCGCCGGGACCAGCAGCGTGCGCCGCGGTGCCGTCGGCACCTCCAGACGCGCGAATTGTCCCGAGCGCACCGCGGTGCCCCTCGGAACCGCGATCTTCGCGACGACCGAGCGCGTGGCGGGGTCCGCGGCGGACGACAGCTCTCGGATGGCGCCGCTGAACCGCAGGGATTCGACGCGGCAGTCCAGTGCGGTCCCGGTGCGCAGGGTGGCCGCGAAGGTTTCGGGAAGGTCGGCCTCGATCTCGAATCCGTCCGAACCTTCGATCTCCAGAAGAGCGCGGCCGGGGAAGGCGATGTCGCCGAGGTTGGCCGGACGCCGGGCGATCACGCCGTCGAACGGGGCCCGGAGCTCCGCGTGGCCCAGCAGAACTTCCGCCTCGCGCACCGCGGCCTCGAGGCCGGCGAGGCTGTCCTCAAGGGCGCGCACGGTCTCCGCCGTGCTGGCGCCCTTGGCGAGCAGGTCGCGCTCCCGCCCAAGGTCGCGTTTCACGAGGCTGAGCCGGGACTTCGCCTGGGTGACGCGCGCGGCGGTGTCCTCGGCGGCGATCCGCGCAAGCAACTCGCCGGCACGGACGCGCTGGCCGAGTGCGACGGGCAACTCAACGATCGCTCCCATGGTCCTCGCTGAAAGCGTGGCGCGCTGGATGGGGCGGACCGTTCCCGTGACTTCCACCAGTTGCGGCAAGTCGGCGGCCTGAACGGCGGACACCCGGACCTTGACGGCGGGCAGCGCGGTCGCGGCGGCCGGGGCGTCGGGGCGTGAGCAGCCGGCGGCGGCGAGCGCGGCCAGACCGGAAAGGAGCAGGGCGAGTTTCATGAAGAAGATCCTCAGGGCAGGGTGACGACAGGCAGGCCGTGCGCGCGGCGCAGATCGACCAACGCCAGGCGTTCGTCGGCCGCGGCAAGCGTTCGGCCGAGGCGGGTTTCCATCAGGCGGCTTTCGCTGCCGAGGAGTTCCGAGGTGAGCAGCACGCCCTGGCTGAAGCGGGCGCGGCTGAGGGAGGCGCTCTCTTCCGCCTGCGTGACGGCTCCGGCCATCACCTGCAGGCGTTCCACGGCGTCCTGATGGGCGAGGCGCGCCCGCTCCACCTCGAGGCCGATGGCCAGTTCTGCCCGCCGCAGATCCTCCTTCGCCTGGGCCAGCTCAGCGGCGGCGGCGCGCACTTGTCCGGCGTTACGGCCTCCGTCGAAGACGTTCAGCTCAACGGCGACGCCACCTTGGACGTTCCCGGAACTGCGGCCGAAGTGCCAGCCGGTCTCGTGCTGGCCGGAGATGAAGGCGTTGACCGCGGGCCGCTGGCCGCCGCGGGCCGCCGTGAGCAGGGACTCCGCCGTGCGTACCCGCTCGCGGAGCCGTTGCAGGTCCGGCCGCTGGGAAAAATCCCGGCTTTCCGGGGCCGTGAGCGCGGCCAGCGCGGTGTCGTCGGCGGGAAGTTCAACCGGCTCCTCCGCGGAGACTCCGCCCAGCAGGAAGGTGAACATCCGGGCCGCCAGCGCGGCCGCGTGGCGGGCGGAGGAGAGTTGCTCGCGGGTGCGGGCCGACTGCACCTCGAGGCTCAGCAGATCGGCCTTGAGCACCTGACCGGCCTCGAAGCGCAGGCGGGCGTCGGCCGCGTTGGCCTGGTGGGCCTTCAGCGCCGACTCCACCGCCGCGACGGCCTCCCGCGCCTTCCGCAGGTTGAGCAGGGCGCGGGCGACATCCGACGCGAGCTGGAGCTGCAAAGCGCGGAGGTCCTGCTCCGCGGCGCGCACGCCGGCGCGGGCGGCGTCGCGCCGCGCGGTTGGCCGCCCGCCATCGTATAGGTTGTAGGCGACCGTGCCCGTGATGTTCAGGTTGTCGGTCCAGCCCGGTCGGTTGAGATCGAGGGTCGGGGAAAAGGCTCGCTGTCCCAGCGCGAAGCCGAGTCCACCGAGGGCGCCGTTGGTGCGGGTGTAACCGCCGGCGAGGGTCACCTGCGGCTGCCAGGCCGAGTTGACCTGCGCCAGCATCGCCTCGCCGGCCTCGATGCGGTGCCGGGCCGACTGCACGTCGGGGCTTTGCCGCAGCGCGGTCGCGACCGCGAGATCAACGGTCCATGGCGAGGCCATCAGGGCGGCCGGGGCCAAGGCCGCCAACGAGAGGAAAAGCGGCCCGCTGAATCGCGGGCGGATGAGACGAGAGTTCATCGAGGAAGGGGCCGGAACGCGGGCGGGCCGATGCTCAGCCCGCGCGCGCGGAGGAGAGGGCGGCGAGGAGGCTGAGGAAACCGCCGTACAGGGCGCCGCGCCACCACGTGGCGGTCAGCGGGCAGGTGCCGGACGAGCACTGGCCTAACCAGCCCAGGAGCGCGCCGAGCCCGCTGCCCACGAGGACGACGAGCGCAAGGCGGAACATTGCGGCGGAGGACACCACCGTGCTGGTCAGGAGCTGGTACCGGGGCGGATCCCGCCCCAGTGGATCACGTCATGGGCGTCGACCCAGCCGAGCTTCCGGAGGAGCAGCGTCGGGGGGCAGAAGCCGGTGAAGACGGATTGGATCAGGTTCAGGCCGACGAAGGCGGGGAGGAGCAGCCACCACGGGCTGACGAAGCGGGTGAGGGCGACGCCGGCAAGGGTCACGGCGCCGGCCAGGAGGCGGATGAGGTCGTGGGTGGTCATGATGAAGGAGCGGGAGTTGACTTTGTATGCGCATATACGCATATACTTGAATCTGTGTCAAGCGATGGTTCCCTGACGTGCATGGCCCGCAAGGCTCCCCTTTCCGATGAAGCCCTCGAGCTCGTGGCGCGCCGCTTCGCGGTGTTGTCCGAGCCGATGCGGCTGCGCCTGATCCAGGCCCTCTTCGAGGGCGAGCGGAGCGTCGGCGATCTCGTCGCCGCCACCGGCGGCACCCAGGGCAATGTCTCGCGCCACCTGCAGACGCTCACGCAGGCCCACGTGCTGGCCCGCCGGCGGGAGGGGCTGCAGGTCTTCTACTCCATCGCCGATCCCTCGATCTTCCGGCTCTGCGAGCTGGTCTGCGGCAGCCTGGAGAAGTCGCTGACGCGGCAGGCGGACGTCTTCGCGGGCTAGGCGGACCCAGCGTCGCGCGCGGCCGGTGCCGCGGGCTCCCGTACCTGGGAGAGCAGCCACAACCCGCCGCCGAAGAGCAGCAGGAGCGAGAGGATCGAGAGCCGCGTGCCGGTGAACAGGGCGGTCACGCCCATCAGCGTGGGGCCGATCACGGCCGCGAACTTGCCCAGCATGTTGTAGAAGCCGAAATACTCGCCGCCCTTTTCGGGCGGGATCAGCCGGGCGAAATAGGAGCGGCTGAGCGACTGGACGCCGCCCTGGACGAGGCCGACGACGACGGCCATCGCCATGAACCCGCGCTGTGTCTCGAGCCGGGTCGCGAACACGCAGAGGCCCGCGTACACGGCGACGCCGAGCATGATCCCGCGCCGCGCGCCGAAACGCTCGCCGATCCTCCCGAAGACGAGCGCCGCCGGAAACGCCACGAACTGCGTGACGATCAGCGCGACCAGCATCCCGCCCGCGTCGAGGCCGAGCGCGCGTCCGAAGTCGACGGCCATCTTGATCACGGTGTTCACCCCGTCGATGTAGAGGAGGTACCCGGCGAGGAAGAGCAGGATGGGTCGTTGCGTGCGGATCTCCCGGAACGTCGCCGCGAATTGCCGGAAGCCCCGCGTGAGCACGGATCCTCCACCCGCCGCCGGCACGGCGGGCGTCTCCCGCACCCAAGCCATCGCCGGCAGGGTGAACACGATCCACCATGCGGCCGTGACGACGAAAGCCGCCCCGACGGCAGCCACCGGACCTTCCAGCCCGAACCGGGCTGGCTCCCGCACGGCGAACGTGCAGGCGACGAACAGCGCGCCGCTGCCCACGTAGCCGAGCGCGTAGCCGAGCGCCGACACGCGGTCGTAGTTCCGCGGCCCGGTCACGTCGGTGAGGAGCGCGTCGGAGAACATGCAGTTGCCGGAGAAGCCGAGGGCGGCCACGGCGAACAGGATGGCAGCGAGGACGAACTCCCCCTTGCCGGCCAGCGGCAGCAGCGCCGTGGCGCCGGCCCCGAGCAGCGTGAACGCGAGCAGGAACCTCCGCTTGCCGTTGCCCTGGTCGGCGATCGAGCCGAGCAGCGGGGCGAGCAGGCCGATGAGGAGGCTCGAGGCGGTGTTCGCGTAGCCGAGGTAGGCCGTGCTGCGTTCGGGCGTCATCCCGGGCGCGTCGCACCAATGGTCCTTGAAGAGGATCGGGAAGAACGCGGTCATCACGACGATCGCGAACGCCGAGTTGGCCCAGTCGATGAGGGCCCAGGACCAGACGGCGCGGCGGGTGTCGGGGTTCACGCGGGAAGTCCTCCGGTTGCTCGCGGCCGCCGATCGCTCAATGCCCGCCGTCGAGGTCGCCCGGCTTCAGGAGCGGGGCGAACAGCGCCTTGTTGGCGGCCTTCATGTAGGCCTCCTTGGCCTCGATCGTGCCGTCCTTCACGCGGTTCATCAGGCTGGTGTCCATCGTGACCATGCCGTCGGCCCCGCCGCTCTCGATGATTGAGCGGATGTTGGCGATCTGCCCGCTGCGGATGGTGTTGGGCAGCGCCTCGTGGGTGAGGAGGATCTCGTGGACGGCGCAGCGGCCCTTGGGGACGCGCTTGCAGAGCAGCTGGGCGACCACGCCCGCGAGGCAGCCGGCGAGCATGACGCGCACCTGGTTCTGCTCCTCGGCCGGGAAGGTGTTGATGATGCGGTCGACGGTCTTGGGGGCGTTGTTGGTGTGCAGCGTGCCGAACACCAGCATGCCCATCGAGGCGCAGCCGAGCGCGAGCTTGATGGTCTCCATTTCGCGCATCTCGCCGAGCAGGAGGATGTCGGGATCGTGCCGCATCGCGCCCTTCAGCGCGGCGGCGAACGACTCCGTGTGCTCGCCCACCTCCCGGTGCACGATGACGGACTTCTTCACCGGGTGCACGAACTCGATCGGATCCTCGATGGTGATGATGTGCCGGGAGAGGTGCGTGTTGATGTAGTCGATCATCGCGGCGAGCGTGGTCGATTTGCCGCTGCCGGTCGGGCCCGTCACGACCACGAGGCCCTGGTCGAGGTGGCAAAGCTTCTTCAGCGCTTCGGGCAGCTTCAGGTCGTCGAACGAAAGGATCTTCGCCGGAATCTGGCGGAACACCGCCGCCTGGCCCCAATGGTTGTAGAGGTAATTGCCGCGGAAACGGGCGACGCCCGGGATCTCATGGGCGAGGTCGAGGTCCTTGCGCTCGAGGAAGTCCTGCCAGCGGCGGGGCGGGCAGATCTCGCGGAGCAGCCGCTCCATTTCCACGGTGTCGAGGGGTTGGTCAGAAAGCGGCTGCAGTGAGCCGGAGGCGCGGATCTTCGGCGGGAGGCCGACGGTCAGGTGCAGGTCCGACCCGCCCTTCTCGAGCATCGTCCTCAGGAGCGTGTCGATGACGGCCATGGTCGGGATTAGCGTTCGCGCAGGCGCTCGAGCCGCTGGAGCTCGTTGCGCAGGCGCATGAAGCGGAAGATCTCCGGACTGAAGAGGACGAGCGCGGCGATGAGCACGACCGAGAGGAAGGCCGGCGGCAGGCCGAAGGTGGCGCGCAGCCCGCCCGCCGCGATGCAGCAGGCGAGCACGAAGCCCAAGTTGATGAAGAGCCGGAAGCGGGCCTTCCGGTAGGCCTGGAGCGTCGCCTCCATCTCTGCGTCGAGGTCTTTCATCCGGTGATCTTCTGGCGCAGCACGCGGTTGGGGATGTTGGCCCGGGCCGCCTCGGCCGGGATGAGCCCGTCCTGCCACAGGGCGAAGACGGAGTTGTCCATGAGGCACATCCCTTCCTTCACGCCGGTCTCCATCGTGTTGCGCAGCCCGGCTGACTTGCCCTCGCGGATCAGGTTCTGGATGGCCGTGTTGCCGACGAGGATCTCGCACGCGAGCACGAGGGAGCCGTCGGACCCTGGCAGGAGGCGTTGGCAGACGATCCCGCGCAGCGACTCCGCCACGCTCGCGCGGATCTGGGTCTGCTGGGACGGCGGGAACACGTCGAGGAGGCGGTTGAGCGTCGTGGCGGCGTCACTCGTGTGCATCGTGCCGATCACGAGGTGCCCCGTCTCCGACGCGCTGATCGCCATCTCGATCGTCTCGAGGTCGCGGAGCTCGCCGATCACGATCACGTCCGGATCCTCGCGCAGCGCGCCCTTCAGGGCCGTGGCGAAGGAGCGCGTGTGCGGGCCGACCTCGCGCTGGGTGACGTTGCAGCCGCGCGCGGGCTGCACGACCTCGATCGGATCCTCCACGGTGATGATGTGGTCCGTGCGGGTCTCGTTGAGGTACGCGACCATCGAGGCGAGCGTGGTCGTCTTGCCCGAACCCACCGGCCCGGTGATCAGGATCAGTCCGTTGTGGTACGAGAGCAGTCGGTGGAGCGTCCCGATGTGCCGCGCGAAGCCGAGCTCTTCCAAGCCGCGGGTCTTGGCAGGCACCATGCGGTAGGCGCCGGCCGCCCCGTTCTTGTGGAACATCAGATTCACGCGGTACCGGTCATCGGAGCCGATCGCGAGGGCGTAGTCGTAGTCGCGCCGCTCGAGGAAGATCCGCCGCTGGCCCTCGGAAAGGAGCGCGGTGTTGAGGCGCAGCGACTCCTCCGCGGTGAGCACATGCTCCGAAATATAGGACAGGGCGCGGGCGCGGCGGATGAACGGGCGTGCTCCGGTCGAGAGGTGCAGGTCGCTCGCGCCGGAGGCCGCGGTGCCGCGGAGCAGATCGCGCAGCCCGGCCGCCAAGGCGTCGTCGTCGAGCGCGCCAAGGGTCTCGAACGCCAGACTTCCGGTCGTGGAGGAGGGCGCGGCTTCCTTCGCCGCCTTGGTGACGGGCGCAGGCTGCACTTCCGCCGGCGGGCCCTCCGCGGACTTGGCGATCGCCTCGCCGGCGATTTCCTCGAGTTTCTCGACGGCGGTGACCATCCCGCTGTCGATCAGCTCCTGCGCGAAGGTCATCAGGTCCGCTGATTCGCCCAGCTTGGCGATCGCCGCCCGGCCTTGTTCCGCTGAAAACAGCCCGCGCTCGTTACCGAGACGGATGAGCCAGCGGAGGTCGTCGTTCATGCGGGGTGGGGCCGAAAGGTGCGCGCCACCGGCGGCGGCGCCAAGCGAGAATCTCCCGCGGTCTTCCCCGGACGGATCGGCCCCGAATCCTGCTCGGATGCGGGTTGTTCGTCAGATATCGGTGGTTGCAACGGCGTCCTGCTTTCCGAAGGTTCACCGGCTTATCCGTCATGCTTAAGAAAATATTCGCGAAGCTGCGCGAGAAGATCGCTCCTTCGCGCGGTGCCGCACCGGCGAGTTCCGGTGGCCCATCCTCTTCCTCCCAACAACCGGGCCGTTCAGGTCGCACCGAAGGCCGGGGAGCCAGCTCCGGCCGCGGCCATCCCCGCTCTGACCGCCCTCGGGACGGCGGAGGTTCCCCGGGCCGTCGTGGCGAACATTCTCGTGGTGAACCGGGTCGCGGTGAACCGTTCCGCGGCGACGGTCGCCGGGGGGAGGGCGGTCGTGGCCGCCGCGGCGGTGGTCCCCGCGGTGAGGGCGGACCTGCTCGTCGCGAGCGTCCTGAGATCGACAAGAGCTTCGATCATCCGCGGACGGCGGAGATCAAGCCTTCCGCACCAGTCGATATTCCGAAGATGGATACGGCCTTCACGGCCCTCGGCCTAGGTGATCCCTTGGCTTACGCGGTGCAGGAGATGGGCTACGTCAATCCCACGCCGATCCAGGCCCAGGCCATTCCGGTGGTGCTCAAGGGCGGCGACGTCATCGGCTCCGCGCAGACCGGTACCGGCAAGACCGCGGCGTTCGCCCTGCCGATTATCCAGCGGCTCGGCACGCATGGCCGGCTGCGCTGCCTCATCCTTGAGCCCACGCGCGAGCTGGCGCTGCAGGTGGAGGAGGCTTTCCAGAAGTTCGCCAAGTTCACCGACCTCCGCGTGACCATCGTCTACGGTGGCGTAGGCTACGGGAAACAGACCGAGGATCTTCGCCGCGGGGTCGACATCCTCGCCGCCACCCCAGGCCGCCTCCTCGACCACCTTGAGCAGGGCAACTGCACCTTGGACAACATCGACATCCTCGTTCTCGACGAGGTCGACCGCATGCTCGATATGGGCTTCCTGCCCGATGTGCGCCGGATCGTGGGCAAGTGTCCGAAGGTGCGGCAGACGCTGTTCTTCACCGCGACCCTTCCGCCTGAGCTGGAGCAGCTCGCGGGCTGGGCGCTAAGTAACCCCGTCAAGGTGGAGATTGGCCGCCAGCGCTCACCCGCCGAGACCGTGGCGCACGCCTTCTACCCGGTCGTCGCCACGCAGAAGTTTGACCTCCTGCAGCAGCTGCTCTCCCAGACCGACTTCAAGAGCGTGATCATCTTCTGCCGTACCCGCATGGGTGCGGACCGCATCGCGCACCGGCTCGAGGGCGGTGGCCACACCGTCGGGGTGCTGCACTCAGACCGCAATCAGCGCGAGCGCATAGAGGCACTCGAGGGCTTCAAGAGTGGCCGCTACGAGGTGCTCGTGGCGACTGACATCGCCGCCCGCGGCCTCGACATCGCGGGCGTTTCCCACGTCATCAATTACGATGTCCCTGAAAACCCCGAGGACTACGTGCACCGCATCGGCCGCACGGGCCGGGCGCAGAACACGGGCGACGCCTTCACCCTCGTCACCGAGGAGGACGTGCGAGACGCGCGCTCCATCGAGCGTTACATGGGGGTGGCGGTCGAGCGGAAGAAAATCGAGGCATTCCCGTACATCTACTCGGCGCTGTTCGACGACAAGGCCTTGGCCGAGACCGCGGCGGCTGCCGCCAAACCCGTCAGCCGACTGCACCGAGGCGCGCGTCGCTGATCTTCGGAGCGTCTTCCCGGGATGGAGCTTCGGCTCCCCCGTGGCCTGTGATCACGCCATGAAACTCGACATCCCGCCGGGGGATTTCGCCGGCTACATTTTCGACCTCGACGGAACGCTCGTGGACACGATGCCCCTGCATTTCCGTGCGTGGGAGGCAGCTATGCGAGTCGCGGGACTGACCTGTCCGCTCGACGAGGATCTATTCTACTCTCTGGGGGGTGTTCCGACGCGACGCGTCGCTGAATTGATCGCGGTGCATTACGGGCTGCGGATCGATCCTGACGCGGTGTTTCACCATAAGGAGTCTCTCTTCCAAGAGCTCCAGGGTGATGCGCGCCTGATCAGCCCCGTGGCCGATTTCGCGCGGCTGGTCGCCCGCACGCATCCCGTCGCCATCGCCTCCGGCGGGCCGCGGGAAATCGTGCGGCGCTCGCTGGAACTCGCCGGGCTCGCCTCGCTTTTCCCGGTGGTGGTGACGGCCGATGACGTCGTTCACGGCAAGCCTGCGCCCGACATGTTCCTGCTGGCCGCGCGCCAGATGGGGGTGGAGCCCGGAAACTGCCTGGTCTTTGAGGATGCCGAACCCGGGATGCGCGCCGCCGAAGCGGCGGGCATGAAGTGGGTGCGCGTTCCGAGCCGGCGGGCCGCGTCTCGCGGGTGAGGGGGATTTCGGGCTTCAGCCGGCGCACCTGCGGCGCTTGGATCGTTTTCCCATGAACATCGAGTCACTCGCGAAGCCATCGGTCCTCACCCAGCCCGTTTACGAGCCGGGGAAGCCGATCGAGTACGTCGCTCGCGAACTCGGGCTGGATCCGGCCGGCATCATCAAGCTCGCATCGAACGAGAATCCTTTCGGGCCCTCTCCCCTGGCCGTCGAGGCGGCGACGCGGGCCCTGGCGCAGGGCGCCTTGTATCCGGATGGCGGATGCTACGAGCTGCGGCAGCGTCTCGCGGCCTTTCACGGGTTGGGGGCGGACCAGTTTGTCGTGGGCAACGGCTCCAACGAGCTGATCGAACTGCTGGGGCACGTTTTCCTCGGGCCCGGTGACGAGGTGGTCATGGCGAATCCCGCGTTTGTGGTCTACAAGCTGGTCACCCGGCTTTTCGGAGCGAAGCCGGTCGAGGTGCCCTTGCGGAACTGGACCCACGATCTTCCCGCGATGGCGGCGGCGGTCACTCCGCGGACGAAGCTGGTGTGCGTCTGTTCGCCCAACAACCCGACCGGCACGGCGAATTCCGCCGCCGAGCTCATTCAATTCGTGCGGTCGCTTCCGGAGCACGTGGTTGTGGTCATCGACGAGGCCTACGTTGAGTACCTTGAAAATCCGCCGGACCTGAAACCCCTCATTCGCGAGGGAAGGAACCTCATTTGCCTGAGAACTTTTTCCAAGATTTACGGCTTGGCGTCCCTGCGGGTCGGATACGGCTACGCCGGCCCCTCGCTCTGTACCCTCCTGAACCGCGTGCGCCAACCGTTCAACGTGAATGCCATCGGGTTGGCGGCGGCGCTGGCGGCGCTGGATCACGGGGAGCATGCGGATAGTTGCCGGATGCGTACCCACGAAGGCATGCTCTGCGTGGCGGAGGGATTAGGGGCCGTGGGCGCCGAATTTGTCCCCGCCGTCGCTAATTTCCTTCTAGTCCGAGTGGGCGATGGACAAGCCTGCTTCCGATTCTTGCAGACCAAGGGAATCATTGTCCGGCCAGTAGCCTCTTACGGCCTACCGGAATGGGTGCGTATCACCGTAGGCACTGCTGATCAAAACCTGCGCGTACTCCAAGAGCTTCGCTCTTTTCCTATCCGCTCGAGGCCCTGAGTCATTGCCCTCGTGGATACGTCCGAATCCTGAACGGATGGCCTCGCCTCCTTTCGGGCATCCCAGATCGACCTTTCTTCCTTGTCAGATTGGGTTAGTTTTTGCGGAAAAAGGGCTTCCCTTCTGGGGTGGGGGCGTCATTGTGGGAGGAAGTTGAACTCGTTTATGAAGCTCGCACTCAAGTCATCCTTCCTCGCCGTTGCTCTCCCATTTGTGGCCAACGCCGCACCGTTCATGGCAATTGGCGACGGTGCTGAACTCTTTCTCACCGGGACCCTAGGCGTTCGCTCTGACGATAATATCTTCCTGGCGTCCAAGGCGGAAAGTGACCTCATCTTCGATGTCGCCCCAGGGGTCTCTCTGGAATTTGGCAAGAACGCCCAGCTCAAAGGCGCACTTACACTGACGGACACTTTTTCGAATTATTCCGACAACAGCAGCCTCAACACCCAGCTCTTTTCAGGGGCCTTTCGTTCCAACTACGACGATGGCAAGCTCAAGCTGGGTTTTAATCTGTCCTACAGCGAACTGAATCAAAACTCCGTCGACATCAGGGGGCTCACCCGCCGTGACGTCTTCAATGTGGGAGGCAATACCGAGGTTGAGATCTCCCAGCTGACGAAGATCGGAGCAGGCGTTACTTTCAACCACGAGAATTACAAACGTCGTAACTATACGGATTCCGACAGCCTTGAAGTCCCGTTGAATGTTTTCTACAAGTGGACTGAAAAAACCGACCTCAGCGTAGGCTACCGCTATCGCGACTACCTGGTTGACCTTGGGTCTGACTCTACGGACCACTTCTTCAATGTTGGCGCCAGGGGTGAATTCTCACCCAAGCTCAAGGGGCGTTTTGCGATCGGCTTGAATACCCGCAATCTGGATCGTGGAGGCGACGATACACTCTTGGGCGTGGATTCTGGCTTCTCCTACGAGATTTCCCCAAAGACGTCGTTTGATTTTTCGATCACCAACGATTTCGGCACCAGTCCGCAGGGTCAGCAGCAGAAGAATTTCTCGATTGGCGGGACGCTTTCTTCGCAAGTCTCTCAGGAGTGGTCTCTCAATGGCGGGTTGAACTATCGCGCGACTGACTATGGTTCCCGTACGGACGATTACGTCGAGATCACCATCGGGGCGGTCTACACCGTCAATTCGAACGTTCGTATCCTCGGAGGCTACACTTACCGCGATTACTCCTCGGACCTCACGGCGAGCGAGTTCAAGAACAATGTGTTCAGCGTCTCGGCGAACTTCCGCTACTGACGGATCGTCCCTCTTAGTATCCAAGTCTGCCTTTTAGCGGAAGAGGACCTGTCGGTCCTCTTCTGCTTTTTGACCTAGGATGTTACACTTCCGCCATTTCACGCGGGTTGCGCCTCTTTTGGTGATGTTGGTTTCGGCCCTCGTCTCCATTGGCGCCGAAGCCAATAGCCAAGCTGAATCCGATGGAGTGATTTCAGTGGCTCGCGACCGACGTTCAGACTACGTTCTCCAACCTCAGGACTCCCTTAGAGTCTTCATATTTCAGCATGACGACCTGAACCGTCAGATGGATTCAGTTCAGGTTTCACCTGAGTATTCGATCAGCCTGCCGTTGGTTGGTACTATTAGCGTACGTGGCCTCACGACGCGTCAGGCAGAGGGAATCATTCGTCAGGCATTTGATCGAGACTACCTCGTTAACCCCCAAGTCAGTGTGGTTGTTGTCAAGTACGCTGAGCGAAGTGTGAACGTTCTGGGACAGGTTGGAAAGCCTGACCGAGTCCCGTTTCCACAGGAAAAAGGACTAACCATAATCGAGGCCATCACCCTCGCGGGTGGTCCAACACGGCTTGCGGATTTGAAGCGCGTGAAGCTGACGCGTAAACAATCGGATTCAGAGACCGTGGTGGAGGAGATCGACGTCTCGTCCATGATGAACAAGGGAGGCAAGGACGCGGTTCAGTTGAAAACTGGAGACGTCATCTTCGTGCCCGAGCGGGTGATCTGATTTAACGAAAGATGTCCAAGGAAACAGCAGCAGCAGCCAAACACTCATCCGAATCTCGCGGGAGTGGCTACGGATATAACTACGGAGGCTATTCCTCTTACGGCTCATACGGTTACGGCTATGGCGAGCCCGGGGCCGGAACCGCGCAGCGTTCGTTGCAGGACTACCTGCTCATCCTGCGTGAGCGAATCTGGTACATCGTCGTTGTCTTTCTCGTGGTTTTTTCCAGTTCCCTGGTTTACACCTTGAGTGAAACGAAGTTATATCAATCCTCCGCCACTGTACAAATTCTCAGGCGTGATCTCACTCCGATGCCTGGGGTGCAACAAGTGGCCGAGAGCGAGATTCGCTCCGCGGAAGATCTGAACACTCAGATAAAGATCATTGAGAGTTCAACTCTCGTGCGCCGAGTTGCCGATCGACTTAAGGGCGATGACTTGAAGGCATTCCTTGCTCCCTACGAAAGGCAGGAGCGGCTTTCGTCGAATCTGCTGTTCCTTCCCGAAACAATTTCCCGTAACCGTAAGGTTGTTCCTCAACGTCTGACCATGGTCGTTACGGTTTCCTACCAGCACCCGGATCGGGTAGTGGCAGCACTAGTCGCGAATTTGTTTGTAGAAGAGTACATGAGCTATAGCCGCGGGGTTCGGACATCTGATCTATCAAAGGCGGTCGACGACCTACAGCTCACCGTTGACACTCAGCGTAGGAAAGTCGACGAGCTTGCCCAAAAACTCCAAGCCTACAAGGAACGTAACAAGACCGTTTCCCTCGATCAGCGGAAAGATATCGTCAGCGAATCCCTCAAGGTGGCCAATCTTGAAGCCCAACGGGCCGGGATCGTACTGCAAGGAGTTGAGTCGCGCCTTAACCAGATCACGGATTATCGCTCGAAGGGACGGGACTTAACGGGTTTGGGGTTCATCGCTGAGTCAAAACTTGTACAAGAACTCCAGCAGCAGCTCGCTGCCAGGACCATTGAGGTCTCGAAGTTGAGGGAAAAGTATCGTGACGGGCATCCCGACATGAAGCAGGCGAGAAAGTCCTACGACCAGACGCGGCTGGAGCTCGACAGAGCGATCAATTCGATTTGCGAGCAAGTGCAGTCGGACTTCAACTCTGCTTCGGCGAATCTCAAGGCTCGGCAGCTGGAGCTAGATAAGCAAAAGGCGGAATCTCTCCACCTGGAAGCTCTTGCCGTGGAGTACAGTCAGATTGAGCGGGAGTATCTCACTCAAAATCAGATCCTTCAGGGGATTGTTGCTCGCAAAACCGAAACGACGATGACGAGCAATTTCGCGACGCAAAACGCTCGACTGGTTGATCAGGCGGTGCCTGCGCCTGAAAGTAGGCCGATCTCTCCCAACGTCCCCCTGAACCTAGGACTTGGCGTGGTGGGTGGCCTCGGACTTGGCCTCGCTTTCGCTTTCTTCGTGGCCTTTATCGATGATCGGGTTAAGAGTTCCTATGATATCGAGGCTGTAGTTGGGGTGCCATTACTCGGAATAGTTCCTGAGATACGACACTTGGATGCGTCCGAAAAGGCTAGGATTGTGGTCAATAACAAGGACCGCCAGGTTGCCGAGGCGTTTCGCACTCTCCATTCCAGCCTTCGACTGAAGGATGAGAGCAAAAATGCGAGAGCGATTCTGGTCACTAGTACGATTCCCGGCGAGGGAAAAACTTTTGTATCAACGAACTTAGCTACCACTTTCGCTGCCCATGGCGAGCGAGTCGTTGTCATTGACTGCGACTTGCGTAAGCCAAACGTTCACAAGTCGCTCGGTCTTGAAAATTCTAAGGGCACAATCGATATTGTTGCAGGTAAGGCGACGATTGATGAGGTCCTGATTCGCTCTGTGCATCCGAACCTTGACGTGATCGTTGCCGGAGGGCGGGCGAAGAATCCGACTCAGATCCTGAACAGCAAGGGTTTTGAGGAGATGATCGCTGAATTGCGCCGACGTTACGACCGGGTTTTCATCGACACGCCGCCGCTCGCGGCAGTCAGCGATGCGCTCATCATCCTGCCCCTGGTCGATGGGTCGCTTTTTACCATTTTTTTCAATAAGGTCCGCCGTAAGGCCGCGCAGTTCAGCGCCAAGAGTCTGCTCGAGGCGAATGTGCCTAACTTCGGGGCCATCCTGAACGGGTTAAACCTCGCGGTCTCCGGATACTACTATGCCCAGTACTACGATAAGTCGTACAAGGACTACTACGTCACTTCGGCGAAGGGCGAAGCCCCCGAGGGAGAGGCTCGTTGAGGTCGGCCTTCTGGATTCCAATCATGACTTGACCGCTTCACGGGACGCTTCACCCTCTTTCCTCTTCGAAATGATCACCACCGACCAGAAGCAGCAGACACCCACTCCGGCCGAGATTCCGTTCACGGATCCCCAAGCGATGGTCCGTTATGTCACGGATACCGGTAAGATCCTGCCCCGCAAGTACACCGGGCTTTCCGCCAAGCATCAGCGAGCCGTGACGCGCACTCTCAAGCAGTCACGTAACATGCTGCTCGCCCAGTAAAGGCACGGGCCGCTTTCCTCCCGACTCCAAACCGGTCCTCAGGGCCGGTTTTTTAGTTTAGTTTACCTCGTCCGTCTCGAACCATAGACCCAGAGCTTCCTCCATGAGCAGGGATTCAATTCTCTCCAAGATAAGGTCCGAACGCGTGGTGGCTTTAATTCGCGCCAACTCCTCGGACGGCCTGCTGGATTGCGCCCGTGCTCTTGCGGAAGGGGGGCTCACGAGCATTGAGCTCACGATGACCACTCCTGGCGCTATCCGGATGCTGGAGAAGGCGACTACTGAACTGCCAGAGTTTCTCTTTGGCTTGGGAACGGTTCTCGATGCTGAAACCGCCCGTTTAGGAATCCTTTCGGGCGCCCGCTTTGTCGTCACACCTGCGCTGCGGCCAGACGTGATCACGGTCTGCCGTCGGTACAGCGTGCCGGTCTTCTGCGGGGCCTTCACTCCGACAGAGATTCTGCAGGCATGGGAGGCCGGAGCTGATGCCGCCAAGGTCTTCCCGGCCGAGTTCTTCGGGCCCGGTTACATCAAATCCGTCAAGGCGCCTTTCCCTCAGATCGAGATGGTTCCCACCGGCGGCGTGACCGAACAAAACGTCGGGGAGTTCCTGCGGGCAGGCTCTTTCGCGGTGGCCGCCGGTAGTTCACTTGTAGACGCGAAAGCCCTCAAAGAGCGCAATTGGTCCGCCATCACAGCCAAGGCGAAAGGCTTCGCTGCGGCAGTTACCGCGGCCGCCAAGGTTTAACCGGTTGCCCGGTCCTCACGCGCCCACTTCACCCCTCTAGTCGAACACGACCGTCTTGTTACCGTAGGCGAGCACGCGGCCCGCGAGGTGCCAGCGTACAGCTTGAGCCAAGACTACCCGCTCAAGGTCCCTTCCCAAGCGCACCAAATCATCGACGTCGTGTCGGTGTGTGACGCGCTCCACACCTTGGTGGATGATCGGTCCCTCATCCAAATCCGCAGTCGCATAGTGGGCTGTGGCGCCGATCAGCTTAACTCCACGGGCATGCGCCTGGTGGTAGGGCCGGCCACCCGCGAACGCCGGCAGAAAGGAGTGGTGTATGTTGATCACCGGGCCCGCGAAGGCATGCAGGAAATCCGCTGATAGAACCTGCATGTAACGGGCCAGCACGACGAACTCCACTCCGGCGGCGCGAAGAATCTCCAGTTGCCGCGCCTCGGCCGTGGCCTTGGTAGCCGGGGTCAGGGGAACGTGGTGGAACGGAAGACCGTAGGCGGCGGTGGTGGCGGCGAGATCGGTGTGGTTGCTGACGACTGCCACGATGTTCGCGGAAAGGTCGCCCGCCTTCCAGCGCAGGATCAGGTCGTGGAAGCAGTGGTCGGCCTTGGAGACAAAGACCGCCATCCTTGTCCGATGGGCGGAAGAGACTACGCGGGCATGCATCCCCAGTGAGGCCGCGAAGCGCGCGAATTCCGCCGCAACCTCATCCGGTGTGTAGCCATACGACTGGGAAAGCCATTCGACGCGCTGAAAGAATACGCCGGCCTCCATGTCGCGGTGCTGGTCGGCATGCAGGATATTGCCACCCCGTTCGAATACCCAACCGGCCACGCGTGCTACCAGCCCCGGCTGGTCGGGGCCATGCAGGAGCGCGATGAGGGTAGGATCGGGGAGTGCCATGGGGCGCCGGTCCTAGTCGCGGGAGCGGCGGCGCTCGTCGTCAGACCTGGGGTCGGCCGCGAGTTCGCTAACCGCGCGTGCGAGGGTGCGCAGCTGTTCCCGAAGCTGTGTGGCGGTCGCCTCCGCTTCGAGACGGAGTCGCTTCTCTACGGCCACGTCTTCCCCGAGTCGGTCGACCGCGGCCTTGAGCTTACGCAGGTCCTCGGTAGCGACCTTCAGGTCCGCGGCGGCCTTTTCCCGGGCGCGGCGAGTTTCCTCGGACTCCGCCGCGTTCTGGGCTGCCTTTTCCGCCCTTTCCCGCTCGGTCTTCAGCCTAGCGTTGGCTGCACGTAGAGTGGCCAGTTCGCGGGCTGCCTCCCGCAATTGCTCCACCAGCCGCGAGACATCGGCTGCCCCGCCCTGGCTGGATGACGCCGTGATCGGGCGGCGCGCCGCGGCGCGCTCCGTGTTCGTGACCGCCTCGGAACGGCCCTCGCGCAACGCTTCGGTTGATCGGCGCTCCCGTGAATCTCCGGCCGAAGTAGCCTCCGTCCGATTGGTTTCCTCATTCCTCACCGGACGCTCCGATGCGCCCTTCTCCGGCTCCCGATCCGAGGGATCCGCACCTTCTGAGGAAGGTGTTGAGGCACATCCTCCTAAAACGCCGAGCGCGAACAGCAGCACCACGGGAGTCGGGCGGGTTTTCATGGAGAGGCGGACTTTATCGATCTGGATCAGTCCGGCTGTTCAGACGACCCGCACGTTGCCTCGGTAGCGCTGGATGGGACAGACGCCGACGTGCTTGTCCCGGAGAGCACGGATGCCCTCCAAGGCGGCGGCGGCGCCGGTGATCGAGGTCATGATGCACACGTTGTGGGCCAAGGCGGCGGCGCGGATGGCGTTCTCGTCGCGTCTTGGGATCATCCCGGCCGGGGTGTTGATCACGAGCTGGATCTGGCCGTTCTTGATGAGGTCGACGGCGTTGGGGCGCCCCTCCTGGATCTTCGCCAGCTTACGCACCTTCACGCCCGCTTCGGCGAGTTCCCGGGCGGTGCCGCTGGTCGAGCAGATGGTGAAGCCGAGTTTCTCCAACTCCAAGGCGATGTGGACGGCGCGTTTTTTGTCGGCGTCCTTCACTGACAGGAAAACGTTGCCCTGTGTCGGGAGGCCGGGCTTGGCGGCGGCCTGGGCTTTGGCGAAGGCGACGCCGAGGTCGGCGTCGAGCCCCATTACCTCGCCGGTGGAACGCATTTCCGGCCCCAGCGCGATTGTGGCCCCGGGGAAGCGGACGAACGGGAAGACGGCCTCCTTCACGCACCAGTGCTTCGGGATCTGTTCACGGGTGAAACCGAGATCACGGAGCTTGGCGCCGGTCATGACTTTGGCGGCGAGCTTGGCCAGCGGTACGCCGATCGCCTTGGCGACGAAGGGAACCGTGCGGGAGGCTCGCGGGTTGACCTCTAGGACGTACAACTGGCTGTCCTTGATGGCGAACTGGACGTTCATCAGTCCGATGACTCGGAGCTCGTGGGCGAGCGCGTGGGTCGCACGGCGGACGTTCTGGAGCACCGTCGGTGAAAGGGTGTGGGGCGGCATCACCATGGCGGCGTCGCCCGAGTGGACGCCGGCGTACTCGATGTGCTCGAGCATGCCGCCGATGACCGAAGTGTCGCCGTCGCTGATGCAGTCGACGTCGAGCTCGATGGCATCCTCAAGGAACTTGTCGATCAGCACGGGTTTGCCGGGCATCACGTCGAAGACCTGGCGGACAACGCCGCGCAATTCCTCCTCGCTGTAGAGGATGAACATCCCACGCCCGCCGAGCACGAACGACGGCCGCACGAGAACCGGGTAGCCGATGTCGCCGGCGCTGGCGATGGCCTCGGCCTCGCTGAGTGCGATGCGGTTGGCGGGTTGACGCAGCCCGATCTTGTTCAGGATGTTGGCAAAGAGCTTCCGGTCCTCGGCAATCTCGATGCTCTCAGGCGAAGTGCCGATGATGTTGACGCCGTTCGCCTTCAACGCAGAGGCGAGGTTGAGCGGGGTCTGGCCACCGAATTGTACGATGGCCCCGTCGCATTTTTCCTGCTGGTAGACCTCGAGCACGTCCTCGAGCGTCAGGGGTTCGAAGTAGAGGCGGTCGCTGGTGTCGTAGTCGGTTGAGACGGTCTCCGGATTAGAGTTCACCATCACGCTCTCGTAACCGATCTCGCGCAGCGCGAAGCTGGCATGGACGCAGCAATAGTCGAACTCGATGCCCTGGCCGATGCGGTTGGGCCCGCCGCCGAGGATCATGATCTTCTTTTTACCCTTCGGTGGCAGCACCTCGTTCTCGTCGCCGTAGCTCGAGTAGTAGTAGGGGGTGAAGGCTTCGAATTCGGCGGCGCAGGTGTCGACCAGCCGGTAGGTCGTATGGATGCCGCGCCGCTTCCGGTCGGCCCGGATGGTGGCTAGGTCGCTGCCGAGCAGGTGGGCGAGCTGGGCGTCGGAGAAGCCCTGCTGCTTGGCGCGGCGAAGGGCTTCGTCCGGCACAGCGGCGAGGGTGCGGCCCGTAAGGGAGGACTCCGTCTCCCAGAGCTCGCGCAGCTGGTGCAGGAACCAAGGGTCGATCTTGGTGAGATCGAAGATGCGTTCCACCGAGTAGCCCGCCCGGAACGCGTGGCGGATGTAGAAGATGCGTTCGGCGTTGGGGGTCCCGAGCTTGGCGTTGATTACCTTCTCCTCGACGGGCTCATCTCCGCCGTGTCGTCCTCCGCCGAAGCCGCGGGCTCCGGTCTCGAGCGAACGTAGGCACTTCTGGATCGACTCTTTGAAGGTGCGGCCGATCGCCATCGCCTCGCCGACGGACTTCATGGCCGACGTCAGGGTGGCGTCCGCGTCGGGGAACTTTTCGAAGGTGAAGCGCGGGATCTTGGTGACGACGTAGTCGATCGTCGGCTCGAAGCTGGCTGGCGTTAGGCGTGTGATGTCGTTGCGCAGTTCGTCAAGCGAGTAGCCGACCGCGAGCTTAGCTGCGATCTTGGCGATCGGGAACCCGGTAGCCTTGGAGGCGAGGGCGGAGCTGCGGCTCACGCGGGGGTTCATCTCGATCACCACCATGCGGCCGGTCTCGGGATCGACGGAGAACTGGATGTTGGAGCCGCCGGTCTCGACGCCGATTTCCCGAATCACCGCGAACGACGCGTCCCGCATCACCTGATACTCCTTGTCGGTGAGGGTCATCGCGGGCGCGACGGTGATGGAGTCGCCCGTGTGCACGCCCATCGGGTCGAAGTTCTCGATCGAGCAGATGACAACGCACTGGTCCTTATGATCGCGCATCACCTCCATCTCGTATTCCTTCCAGCCGAGGAGGCATTCCTCCACGAGCACCTCGTGGACTGGGGAAAGATCGAGGCCGTTGGCAACGATGCGCTCGAATTCCTCGCGGTTGTAGGCGATGCCGCCGCCGCTGCCGCCCAGCGTAAACGACGGACGGATGATAAGGGGAAACATCCCCAGCTCGTCGGCCGCGGAGCGAGCTTCCTCGAGGGTCTTCACGGTACGCGAACGAGCGACGTCGAGACCGATCCGCAGCATGGCCTTCTTGAACAGCTCTCGATCCTCCCCCTTGGCGATGGCGTCGGGTTTGGCGCCGATCATTTCCACGCCGTGCTTCTGGAGGATGCCCTTATGATGGAGATCCATCGACAGGTTGAGGGCCGTCTGGCCCCCCAGCGTGGGCAAGAGGGCGGAGGGCTTCTCGGTGACGATGATCTTCTCGAGGAACTCAACCGTCAGCGGCTCGATGTACGTGACGTCGGCGAACTCCGGATCCGTCATGATCGTAGCGGGGTTGGAGTTGACCAGGATGACGCGGTAACCCTCCTCGCGGAGCGCCTTGCAGGCTTGGGTGCCAGAGTAGTCGAACTCGCATGCCTGGCCGATGACGATGGGGCCGGCGCCTATGATGAGGATCGAGTTCAGGTCGGTGCGCTTGGGCATGACGTAGATTTTGGCGAGGGTTGTGAGCGCCGAAACAGGCGGCAAGCGGGAAAGCGGACGCGGGCTGCGCGGATGCGCTTTCGAGCGTTTCCCTGGCGCCGCCCTGCGGTGTCGGAAGTGCCGCCCGGGAGGCGCAGACTACCGGGACACGGGACCGAGTTTATCCCAGTCGATCCGGGGTCACGCCCAGCACCTTGGCGGCCGCCGCCTTGTCGCCCCGACAGGCCTGCAGGACCTGATCGATGTAGTGACTTTCCTGTCCCTTGAGGTAGGCGGCGAGCGAGGGCCATGCCTGCACTTCACGGAGGCGCAGGGGCAGTTGCTGCGAGGTGACGACGCGGGTCTGGGTCGTCGCGGCGATCTTCGCCACGACTTGGAATAGTTCCGTGACGTTGCCCGGCCAGTGGTAAGCGGTGAGCACGGCAAGCGCGTCATCCGTGAACTCGATCAATTTGGGATCAACGTTCGGATTCACCGCTTGGGCGGCGCAGTGCCGAACAAGAGCCGGGATATCTTCCGTGCGCTCGCGCAATGGCGGCGCGGCGAGCGGCAGGGAGGCGACGCGGTAGAGCAGCTCCTCGTTGAACTTTCCTTCCTCCACGAGGCGCTCGAGGTCCTCCCCGGTCGAGCAAATGAGGCGGAAGCTGTGCGCGTTGTTACGCAGGACACTCACGAGTTGTGCCTGCAGTTCGAGGCCTAGACGGGGCAGGTGCTGGAGGAAAAGGGTGCCGCCCTTGGCCTGCTGGACCCAGGTTCCTCCCGCGCCGCTGTTTCCGAGCAGGCCCTCACGGAGTTTTTCCGGGCTGGCGAGGGAGCAGTCTATCCGCACAAAGGAGCCGTCGGGCGCGCCGCTGGCCGCGTGCAGAATCTCGGCCACGGTAGACTTGCCGGTACCGTTCTCGCCGAGGAGCAGTAGGGGCGTCCGGGTCGCCGTCAATTTGCGGACCTGGGCCTTGAAACGGCCGAACTTCTCCCCGTTCCCGATCAGCCTCGCGTCTAGGTCGGCGCCGCGCTGCGCCCCGGACCCCGCTTGGGCGGCTCGTTCAGCCTGAAGCCCGCGGAACTCGATGCCGCGCCGCAGCGTCGCGATCAGTTCATCAACGCGGAAGGGCTTTTGCAGGTAGTCGAAGGCCCCGAACTTGAGCGCCTGCACCGCGCTTTCCGTGGAGGCGTAGGCGGTCATGATGACCACGACGACGCTTGGATCGTAGGCCTTCAGCCGCTTGAGCAGCGTGATCCCGTCCATCGGCTTCATGTCGATGTCGGCCAGTACGATCTCGAACTTCTCGGCTTTGTAGAGGGCGAGTGCCTGCTCACCGTCGGTGGCGAAGGAGGTCGCGAAGCCCGTCGGCTGGATGACTGCCTCCAGCATCTCGTGGATGGAGATGAGGTCGTCGACGATCAGGACGGCAGGCATCGGCAATAAGGACGCCGAGGGTCCGGGGCCGGCGTCCCGTTGTCAAACGGGGCTTGGTGTTCCGGTGTGCGCCGGGTGCGGCGTCAGACGCCGCCGGCAACGGCGCCCATCTGGAAGATAGGCAGGAACATCGCCATGACGATGCCGCCCACCACCACGCCGAGGAACACGATCAGCATCGGCTCGATCAGGGAAGTCAGTGCGGCGACGGTGGCCTCGCACTCGGTGTCGTAGAAGTCGGCGATCTTGTTCATCATCCCATCGACGTTGCCGGTCGACTCGCCCGCCTTTACCATGTGTTTCATCATGGGCGGGAAAAACTCGTCGGCGGCCATGACCTCCGAGACCTGACCGCCCTGGCTGACGTGTTTGGCGATCGCGAGGCAGGCATCCTCGATCTGGACCTTGCCGCTCGAGGCGGAGACGATCTCGAGGGTGCGCAGGATGGGCACGCCGGAGCGGATGAGGGTGGCGTAAGTGCGGCAAAATCTCGAGAGGGTGATCTTGTGGACGAGATTGCCGAAGATAGGTGCCCGAACGAGGAAACGGTCCTTGGCGCGGCGTCCATTGGGAGTGGCTACGAACCGCGCCGTCATCCAGTACACGCCGTAGCATCCGAGTCCGACGGCCCACCAATAGGCCTTCATGAAATCCGAGACATCGATGAGGAATTGGGTGGGTGCTGGCAGCTTCGCCCCGAAGTCGGAAAACATTCCGGCGAAAACCGGGATCACGAAGATCAACAGCACGTTCACGAGCGCGACGGCGAGACCGATGACCGCGATGGGATAGGTCATGGCCGACTTCACCTTCTTCGTCAGCTTAACGGTCGACTCAAAATACCCGGCCACCTTGCCGAGGATCTCCGCCAGACCGCCGCTGGCCTCGCCCGCCTCGACCATCGAGCAGAACAGGTTATTGAAGGAGTACGGGAATTTCCTCACTGCCGAGGAGAAGGAGTTGCCCTGCGAGATATCGACGCGGACGTCGCGGATCACGACGCGGAAGTAGGGATCCTCCGTCTGATCCTGCAGGGCCTCCAGGCACTGGACCAGGGGTAGGCCGGCGGTCAGGAGCGATGCCAGCTGCTGGGTGAAGATCGCGAGCTCGCCCAACGGCAGCTTGTAAGTCTTCGCCTTCTTCTCGATGGCCTTCTGCTTCGCCAGCGCCTGAGCGGTCACGGCTCCTGAGGCGCCTTGGGCTGCCCCTTTCGCGGCGGGCTTCGCCGACGCGGGTTGCGAGGATGACAGCAGGGCCATGGAGGCAGGACAACAATCCAGGAGATCAGGGTCAGCAACCCCGTTTTCCGGGAAGGACTAGGCGTAGCGGTCCTCGGTCCACGGGTCCGCGGTATTCGAGTAGCCGCGCACCTCCCAGAAACCCAGTTTGTCCTCGGGCAGGAACGTGATCCCGCTCACGAACTTCGACCCCTTCCAGGCGTAGAGTTTGGGGATGATGACGCGGGCCGGTCCGCCGTGTTCCTTGGGCAGCGGGGCGCCGTCGAAGTGAGTCGCCACCAGAACGTCGTCGTCGAGGCACTTCTCCAGGGTGACGTTCGTGGAGTATCCGTCATAGCCGGTGAAATAGACGAAGGCGGCTTCCGGTGCGGGGCGCACGAGCTCATACAGCGTCGTGAACGCCACGCCGCCCCACCGGCAGTCGAACTTGCTCCAGGTGGTCACGCAGTGGAAGTCGCTCACGTCCTCCACCTGGGGCAGGGCGTTGAATTGCTGCCACGTGAGATTCACCGGATTCCCGACCAGCCCGTCGACCTTCAGCCTCCAATCGGCCGGCGCGATCTCCGGCTGGATGCCCAGATCCAATACCGGGAATCCTTTCGTCAGCGTCTGGCCGGGCGGAAGGCGGTCACCCGCCGGCACCGCCCGGGCCGCGATCCCGCGGGCCTTCTGCTTCTCCGCCCACTGCTGCTTGGCTGCGATGTAGCGTTCCTTGGACATTGGTCTGGAAATTAGGTTCGCGGGAGCGCGGTGCAAGCGGTGCCGCGCCGGTTCAGGCCTGATCCTCCGCGCTCGCTTGGGGTGTCGCCCCTACTTCTCCGAGCGCCGTCGCGACCGCCGCGCGCCGGCGTGCGTAGTACACCGTCATTCCGCCCTGATACAGAAGCGCGATGATCGCGAGGGAACCCACGATGATCTGGTTGACGCGGCGAAGGTAGGCATCGACCGGGAGGCCCCATTGCGTTGCGCCCAGTTTGGTCATCTCCGCCATCGCCTCCGGCAGGGGTGGGGGCTCGAAGAGCAGCAGGCGAAGTGCGCCGTAGCACCATATGACCGCGAGGAGCAGCGGCTGGCTGGCGATGATCCAGCCCATCCCCCGCGCGTCGCCCCGGCGCAGGAGCGCCACCCCGTGGAGTTCGATCGCTCCAGCGCCCGCGGCGAGCAGTCCGATCGCGGCAAAGGGGATGTCGCGGACGGCGGCGGCCGGGATCGCGAAGATCGCGCCGAGGAGCAGGAGGCTTAGCCCGTCAAAGCGCGCCAGGCGTTCGACGCGCTCAAGCGTCTCTTCCGGCAGGAGCGGCGGTTGCGGCATGGAAGGTTTGTCATCCGGGCCGCACCGCGGAAGCTCAAGCCTCTTCGCGTCTCCACGTGTCCGTCGCCAACCAGCCCCCGTTCCCCTTCCGCCTTGAGTTCCCGCCGGAGCTGCCGATCAGCGCGCGGGCCGGGGACATCACGGCCGCGATCGAGGCGAACCAAGTCGTGATCCTCGCGGGTGAGACTGGTTCGGGAAAGACGACCCAGATCCCCAAGCTGTGCCTCGCCGCCGGCCGCGGATCGCGCGGCCGCATCGCTTGCACCCAGCCGCGCCGCGTCGCGGCGCTTTCGATTTCCCGCCGCGTGGCGGAGGAAATGGGCGTCGCCTGGGGTCGGGAGGTCGGGTGCAAGGTGCGCTTCGACGACCGCACCTCACCCAGCACCGTGGTCAAGTTCCTCACCGACGGCATGCTCCTCGCCGAGGTGCAGGGCGACCCGCTCCTCCGCGAGTACGACACCGTCATCATCGATGAGGCGCATGAGCGCTCCCTCAATATCGACTTCCTGCTCGGCCACCTCCGCGGCCTGCGTCACCGGCGGCCCGACCTCAAGGTCGTCATCACCTCGGCCACGATCGACACCGAGGCCTTCAGCGCCGCCTTCGATGGCGCGCCCGTCATCCAGGTCGAGGGCAGGATGTTCCCGGTGGAGGTGATCCATGTCCCGCTCGACTCGCTGGGACGCGACTACGCCGAGGACGACGAGAACGAGGACGGCCAGGACGCCGCCGCGGTCGCCTCCGCCCGGGCCGAGGCCCTCCACTACATCGATGGTGCGGTCGAGGCCGTGGAACGCATCGTGCGCGAAAGCGGGGCGGGCGACATCCTCGTCTTCCTGCCCAGTGAGCGTGACATCCGCGAGGCGGGCGACCTGCTGGGCGGCCGGAAGCTGCGTGACTGCGAGCTCGTACCCCTCTTCGGGCGGCTCTCCAACACCGAGCAGCAGCGGGTCTTCGCCCCGACGTCGCGCCGCAAGATCGTCCTCGCTACCAACATCGCGGAGACCTCGCTCACCATCCCGGGTATTCGCTTCGTCGTGGACACCGGACTCGCGCGGGTGAGCCGCTACTCGCCGCAGGCCCGCACGCGGCGTCTTCCGATCGAGCCCGTCGCGCAGTCCAGCGCCGATCAGCGCAAGGGTCGGGCCGGGCGCGTGGCCGAGGGCGTGTGCATCCGCCTCTATTCCGAGAAGGATTTCCTCGAGCGCCCGCGTTTCACCCAGCCCGAGATCCAGCGTGCGAACCTCGCCGATGTCATCCTGCGCCTGAAGGCCTTCGGGCTCGGCGACATCGAGCGGTTCCCGTTCGTCAACATGCCCTCCGCCAAGGCGGTGCGCGCCGGCCATGCGCTGCTGGAGGAACTTGGCGCGACGGTCCCCGGGGCGACCCCGGGGACGACTGACCTGACGCCGATCGGCCGCGACCTGGCTCGGCTGCCCGTCGATCCCACGGTGGGCCGCATGATCCTGCAGGCCCGCGCGGAGAAAGCGTTGCGCGAGGTCGTCGTCATCGCCGCGGGTCTCTCGATCCAGGACCCGCGCGAGCGGCCCCTCGATCGGCAGGCGCAGGCCGACGCCGCGCATCGCCGCTTCGCTCATCCCGATTCCGACTTCCTGACGCTGCTGGCGATATGGGAGGCCTTCCACGACGAGATAGAGCGGATGACCCAGGCGCGGATGCGCCGCTTCTGCCGGGACCATTTCCTGAGCTACACGCGCATGCGCGAGTGGCGCGACATCCACGCGCAGCTGATGGATGCCCTCGAGGGCAGGGAAGGCTTCCGCCTGACGTCCGCGTTCGATGGGCTGGCGGAGACCGGGGCGCGGGCTGCCGCTTTCGGTACACCGCCGTACCGCGCGATCCATCGCAGCGTTCTCGCCGGCTTGCTGGGCAATATCGCGCTCCTCGACGAGGAGACTGGGGCGTACAAAGCGACCCACGACCGACGGGTCGGCCTTTTTCCCGGCTCGGTGCTGTTCCGCCGCGAGGAGCGTTCCAAGCCGCGCGGCCGGGAGCAGGCCGGTCGCAACGCCGAGAAACGTCCCGGCGTCCGCGGACCCCGCTGGATCATGGCCTCGGAGATCGTGGAAACCACGCGGCTCTACGCCCGCACCTGCGCGCGGATCGACCCCTTGTGGGCGCTCGAACTGGGCGAGCACGTCGTCCGCGTGGCGCACAGCGAGCCCTTCTGGAACGCCGAGGGGGGACGTGTGATGGTGCGCCGCCGGTCGCGTCTGCACGGTCTCGAGCTCGAGAGCCGGGCGGTGAGCTACGGTCGTATCGACCCGCGGCATGCGACCGAGATCTTCATCCGCGAGGGGCTCGTGAACGACACGATCACCTTTCCGCTCGACTGCCTCTCCCACAACCGCGCGGTGCGGGAAAAGATCGAGGATCTACTCACCCGGGCGCGCGACAGTTCCTACCTGAACCTCGACGAGGCCGCGTGCCGCTTCTACGCGGCGCGGCTGCTGCCCGGGGCCGACGGTGCGCCCGCGGACGGCGTCAGCGCCGTCGGGGAGCTGGTCTCGCTTGTCCGCGAGCGGCGGGGGGCGGAGCCCCGTTTCCTCATGATGGAGCCCGCCGACCTGCGGAATCCCGACGAGGTCAGGCACGACGCGGCCGCCTTCCCGCCCTCTCTGCCGCTGAGCAGCGCCGTCCTTCCGCTCAACTACGCGTACCGTCCGGGACAGGCGGATGACGGCGTGACGCTCGAGGTGGGGCTCAAGGAAGCTGACGCGTTGACGCCGGCCGCGCTCGACTGGGCCGTGCCGGGCCACCTGGCGGCTAAGGTCGAGCACTACCTGCGCGCGCTGCCGAAGGAACTGCGCCGCGGCTTCGTGCCGCTGGCCGAGTCGGCACGTTCCCTCGCGGAACGGGTCGCCGCGCGCGACCGTCTCACCGACCGGCGCGAGACGCTGGCGCAGGCGCTCGCGGCGGTCATCTCGGAGGCGCACGGGATCGCCCTGGATGCCGCGGTGTGGACGGACAAGCCCCCGCCCGATCACCTGCGGGTGCGGGTTAAGGTTGTCGACGCCGATGGCCGGGAACTGGCCGCCAGTCGCGACCTAGGCGAAATCCGCGCGTCGCTGCTGACGCGGTCGCTGGCCGCGAGCGCGGGGGTGGCACGCGAGGATCCCACCGCCTGGCGAGCCGCGCGCGCTCGCTGGGAAACGCCGCCGCAGACGACCTGGACTTTCGACGGCCTCCCGGAGCGCGTGCTCGTCACTGAGCAGGCGGGCGCTCCCGTCTATGCGTTTCCCGGGCTGCACGCCGGTCCCGAGGGCGTCGCGCGGCGACTCTTCCGAACCCCGGTGGAGGCGAAGACGGCCACCGCCCGCGGACTTGCCGCGCTTTTCGAGGCGCAACTCGGCCGCGACCTGATGTGGACGCAGCGGGACCTGCGCGCCCTGCGTGAACTGGGCCCGCTGGCCGCGACGTTGGTGCCCGTCGAGGAACTGCAGGAGCAGGCGTTCGAGTCGATCCGTGGATGGGTGACGGGACGTTCCGTCGAACCCGCCGACGCCGCGACATTTGCGCTGGTCTTGGAGCGCGCCCGGGCGGACCTGCGCGGGATCGTGCCGCGGCTCACGGACCTTTTGCGCGAGATCCTCAACCTTAGGCTGGAGTTGCAGGTGATGAAGGACGTGCCTGCTGCCGTGAACCGCCAGCTCGCGGCGCTGTTGCCGTCGGATTTCCTGCGGGCGACGCCTTTCTCCCGGCTCGCGCATCTGCCGCGGTACTTGAAGGCGATGCGGCTGCGGGTGGAGCGGGCGCGTCGCAATCCAGCCAAGGATGCGGAGCGCGAGGCGCAGGTCGCGGCTCTGGAGGAATCGCTCCGAAGGCTGCCGGCGAAGGCTGACGCCGTGGAGGTATCGCAGGTGCGCTGGTTGCTCGAAGAGTTGCGCGTGAGTTTTTTTGCGCAGGAGCTTGGCACGGCGGAGCCGGTTTCCGCGGTCAAACTTGAGCGGCGCCTCGTTGAACTGCGCGCGGCCGCCGGCGGTGGAGCGGTCTCGGTCGTTTCCGTTCCCGCGAAGCCGATCGTGGCGGCCGCAGTTCGGCCCGCGGGGCCTAAGCCGGCCCCGGTGAAAAGCCTGGGGGCGCTTGACCGCCTACTCGGTCAGCCGAAGGCCTGAGGCCGAAGTGCCCCGCTGCCGTCTGCGCGTCTGAGTTTGCGGCGCGGCAGGGGCCGGTTAAGCTTTTCGGGCTCCCCCAACCACGATGAATGTCGCGATCTCGGTTCTGCTGCGTCGCAAGGGTGGTCAGGTCTTCAGCGTCTCCCCGGACGTGAGCGTGCTCGACGCGGTTAATGAGATGAACCGGCACCGGGTGGGTGCCGTCGTCGTCCTTTCCGGGGGCGCGATCGCAGGAATCTTCACCGAACGCGACGTGCTCCTGCGGGTGCTTGGCGTCCGGGATCCGCGCGTTACCCTGGTGTCGGAAGTGATGACGCGCGAGGTCATCACGGTGACGCCGGCGGCGACGGTCGAGGAGGTGGCGGCTATCTTCACCGAGAAGCGCTGCCGGCATCTGCCGGTCGTGGATCAGGGTCGTCTGGCCGGCTTGATCTCGATTGGCGACATCTCGCGTTGGGTCGCCGCTAACGATCACGCCGAGGCGGAGAGCCTGAAGGGCTACATCGCCGGCGGGCTCGGTGGCTGAACCGGCGCGGGGAAAAAGTTGCTTGCGATCGCCTCCGGCGGCCGTTCCCTCGCCGTTTCGCGCGCCAACATAGCTCAGTTGGTAGAGCAACGCTTTCGTAAAGCGTGGGTCATCGGTTCAAATCCGATTGTTGGCTCCATTTTTCGCGCCGCGAGATGTGAGGGTTTAGACCTCATCGTGAATGACTTATGGTTTTTTGAACCATTCATTTTCACGCAGGGTCGTAAGAGCAAAAACGGTGCGATTTGGCGTCATTTTCACCATTTTTTGGTGAAATCGTGGTGAAACGCCGGGGTGCCCCACGGCATCAGTTGGCTCCCGTGGCGAGCCGTTGGCTGTGCGGCTGTGCTGCCGACGCTGATGCCGACGCTGCCAGCAACACCTCCAGTTGGCCGTGGAAGAGCGCCTTGGTGAGGAGGTCGGCCTCGTAGGCTGCTTGCCTGTGCCCATCACCCTCCCGCCACCTCCGCTGCCCCATCTGCCGTCCCTTGGCTGCGAATGCCGCCGTCATCTCCATCTTCATCAGTTCGTTTGTATCCTTACCTCTCATACTCTGTTCCTTTGTTCAATCAGTGCTAAATCACTGATAAGGAACCATTATGTAAGTAAAAACCGGAGACGGCGAGTTATAAGAAGTCCAACCGACTTTTTTCAGTCATTTTGGCTAAAAAAAGTCCCCTTTCACTTTTTGGGATGGGTTAGAGCCCCTCTTCTTTGCCGTGAGGATCGTTTCTTTGGCCGTTTCCTTGGCTTTTGCGGGGTTTTGCTGCCCCGACCTATGCCCAGCCCCTGCCTTGGATGATGGACCCCTGTAAAAATCAGTTTCTGGCCAGTTCATACCCCAGCACCACCAAGCCCTGCTTCCCGTGGCTAACCAACCGCCCACGGCGATCCAGCGTCATACCGTCAATCTCACGAGCAACGAGCCGTCCCTTGGCGTCGAGGACATTGAGGCGGTTTGCTCCCACGGGCTGAAGCCATCCGATCAATCTGCCTTGACCGTTGCGTAGGGCAACGGCTCCGCCACCGCCTTGGCTCTCGTGTTGGCGTTGAACCTCGTGCTCCTTGCGGCTGCGTTCCACCTCACGCTTGTGCCGTTGGCTCTGCCGCAGCCGAGACAACTTCGTCTTCTCGTCCTCCAGTTCAGCCTTCACGCGGTCAATCCGCTGCTGTTGGGCGTCGGTCCGCCGTTGGTCCAACGAGTCCTCCGCCAGTTCGCGGCAAATCTCCGCGTGGCTCCCCACCACCCGTGAGACCTCCGAGCAGAGGTCGTCCAGTAGGTCCATCAACTGGTCCCTCGTGATCTTCATCGGCTCTTTCGCTTGCGGCGTGCTTCGTCCATTTGGTCGCCAGTGTAGGCATCCACCCCCGCTTTCCGCAGTTGTGCCACGAGTGCTTGGATTTCCTCTGTGGTGGGCGGCGGTGTTTTCTTCGTGTTGTTGTTCTTTTTCATCTGATTTTCTCCTCTTTCAAATAAGTAGGAGCCAAATCAGGTTTTTCTTTAGGGAACTTGTTCTAACAGCATTGCTTCCAAGATACACCTATGACTTCCCAAAAAGTGGGAAACATAATGAACGGACACAGGAAACAACCCCACCCCAATCAAACTGAACTGAAGTCAAAAATGCCCTTCGGGCTCGTTTTTTTGAAAGAGAACAATCTGAACTTCCTACGAAGCCGATGAACCAGAAAACGCTTCAAAAAAAGTGGGATGACCATCGTGCCAAAAAAAGATGGATGGAGCAGTTTCAGGACAGAACCCCAGTTCTGATACCTTCCAAGAAAAAGAAGGAGGAGACAGGGGTCTATTTTCTCATACCAGATATACTGGATTATACCCTGATTGCTCAAAAGCACTTCAGCAAAAGGAACAAGACCTTTAGGGAAAACTTCGCTTGGTATTCAGCCCAGCTCATCTCCCAACTCATCCAAGCAGAACTGGGTGAAAAAGATGCTTTGGCAGAGGTTGAGCAGAGTAAGGAGATTTACTCGCTGAACCTGAAAAAGATGAACCGAAACTACTCGTTGTTCAACGAGGTGCTCATTAGCGAGTATGTCCTTGAAGTTCATTCCCTTCACGATGCTGACGAAGGAAAATGCATTGAATACGGGATAGACAGAAATCTGCTGAAAAAGGGAGTGCGGCGACGGTATTTGAGCAAGGACGAGGTTTCGCGGCTGACTGCCGAGTTCGACGACGGAGGCGGTCCCGACAAGACCACCCGATCAAGGCCGAGAGTCGTGGATTACTTCTTGGAGATCCTGAACAAGACGACGGTGCCGATGGGTGCTTTGGACCGTGTGGAAGTGGAGGCTGGGCGGTTCAAGCGGCTGCTGCCGTGTGTGAAGCGGTTCCAGCGTGGCAAGTTTGACGCGATGATCAGTCCCACGGAGGGACGCTTCCACGCGAACTACACCTATGCCCCCAGCGAGTTTCGGGGGCTGATGCGGTATGTCGGAGGGGTGAAGTTCGTGGAGGGTGATGTGGCGGGTTGCCACTTCCACTTCCTCTTGGACGAGATGACCGACGATAATGAACGGAAGCAGATGGTGAAGGACTTGGCGGCAGCGGACCCTTACCTTGCGATGTGCGGTCATCCTGCGGGGGTTTCACGAGATGAACTCAAGCAGTCGTCCCACCTGTTCAAGTTCGGCACGCGGACTGATGTGCGGCGGTTCGTGGGCGACTGGGATGCCTTTGGGATGGTGCCCTACCGTGAAGGAGTGTTCTACCGCCACCTATCGGCCAAGTATCCCGTTTTCGCGGAGAATATGGCGAGCAAGCCGATCAGCCACGCGAAGCACCGCAGCGACTATGCCTGCGAGGTGATGCGGCGGGAGGCGAAGGTGATGGTTCATATCGTCGGCACGCGGTGTATGGACGAGGGGTTGGTGTATCTGCCGATTCACGACGGCTTCCTGACCCTGCCGCGTCAGTTTGGCCGCGTGTGCGAGATCGTTGGGGAGGCGTTCCGTGCAGAGTGCGGATCGGTGCCACAGATCAGGAGGAAGTAGGTGCTGTGAAGCCTAAACTCCACGCCCCTATCGTATCTTTGGCTTGGTTACGGCTGCGGAGCGAACCTGTAGCCATATTCGCCAACCTTAACAGCGAAGGGGCTGCCCGGCAATGCCACGACGGTAGGGCACGAAACAACCTCCTCTTTGCCTTCAGTCATAGTGATGAACCGCACAGCATACTTCATATTTCCGTCGGCCATACGAGTCGGTGTGATGGCAAGCCGTACCGTTTCGGAAATCGGAATGACACTCTCCTCACCAATGAAAAGTGATACACGGACCCCTTCCAATTCTTGGCCGTTTAGAAATGAGATCGCTCCTTCAACGGTAAGTTTCCCGTCCTGGATTTTGGATTCTTTCAGTCGGATTTCCAAATCCTGACCATTTTTTTGGACCGTTATGACTTCACGATTCTTATCAAAGGACTTCAGGGTGTATCCACGAAATGACTGGCCGAGGTGGAGAAATCCAGAGCCTTGGTCCTGTTCTTTGTCTCGAAGGACAAATAGTTCGGACTTTGGGAGCACGAGGAACGCGGAAAACTCTAACTCGCCTCTCAACCCAGCACTGAAAAGCACGAAGAAAAGCACAAGAAAAGGGGACTTGTTTTTCATTGGGTGATGACGAACCGGAAACGAACCAATCCCCACCCACAAACTCAATCCAATGCCGCGTCTCATTGGGTTGGCACTTTTCCGGCTCAGCCGCCTCGTGGTGACGTGTGGCCTGCGGTGTGGTTTTGACCGGGGAAACCCAACGGTTGGGAAAATGGGGCTTGCCGGGGCATGCTGCGTATCATACAAGATACGCAATGAAGGCATTCGGGTATTGTCGGGTCTCCACCACGGAACAGCAGGACGAGGGCGTGAGCCTCCTTCACCAGCAGGAGCGGATCGGTGCTTGGGCCAAGGCCAACGGCCACGAGTTGGCGGGGATGTTCGTCGAGGCCCGCTCTGGTGGTCGGGCCGACAACCGCCCTGAACTGAAGAAAGCGGTGGCGGCGGCAGGACGAGAGGGTGGCATCCTCGTGGTCTATTCCCTCTCTCGTTTCAGCCGCAGTGTCCGCGACACGCTGGCGTTGGCGGACCAACTGGAGAAGTCGGGGGCCAACCTCGCCAGTTTGAGCGAGTCCTTGGACACCTCCACGGCGGTGGGGAAGATGTTCTTCCGCCTGATGAGTGTTCTGGCCGAGTTTGAGCGTGATCAGTTGCGTGAGAGGACTACTCACGCGATGAGCCACCTGCGGCAGCACAACAAGCGTATCTCCCACAAAATACCTTTGGGCTACGACCTCGCCAGCGACGGCATCTCCCTCGTGCCCAACCAGCAGGAGCAGGCCGTGATCGGCACCATCGTGGAACGCCGTGGGAGCGGGATGACGCTGTGGGCCGTGGCTCGCAGTATGGAGGCGGAAGGCGTGCCCACGAAGTTCGGCGGCAAGTGGAGCCCCAAGACCGTGCTGGCAATCATCCGTCGGCACGAGAAGATGGCGGCGTGAGCAAACGCCCCAAGTCCAAGAAGAAACTGCCCGAGCCATCCGCTGCTGAACTACGCCGCAACCTTCGGAAAAGTGCTGCGATCCTCCTACGGGTCACGCCGTCGGACAAGGAGACGATCACCAAGGCCGCATCATCGCTTGGCATCACCACGACGGAACTGCTCACCAAGTCGGCGTTGATGGTCGCAAGCAAAGTGGGAAAATAGTCCCAAACTGCTCTGTGCCTTCCTGCTGAAAATGACTTTTTTTAGGAAAAATCAGATCATCCTTCTTCAGCCAACAGGTCAAAAATACCTCTGAAAAAAGGATATATTCCAATCTATCACAAACAAAGCAGTGATAGAATGTTAGGGTAAGCATCTTCAGTGTCTTGTTGGGATTTATGCCACCTTGGCAGGTGAGGATGGCGGAGTGTCTGCGGGGTGTTGGCCAACCGTCATCGTCTCGCTCTTTGGGGTGAGGGAAAAATACCGTGCTCCATCACCCAGTGCCACGAGGCTGCGGTAGTGGGTGAAGAGGAGGTTGGTGCCGCTGGTGTGGCCAAGACAGGCGGCGGTTAGTGATGCGTTCTGGTGGAGGTCGTAGTGGTACGAGGCAAACGAGTGGCGGAGTTCGTTGCCCGACCACCGATCTATCCCCGCCTCTGCTCGTAGGCTGTCAAAACGCCGCCGAAACCCCAACGGCGACAAGGGACGGTCCTTTGGGTCGCACTTCCGCAGCCACGCCATTGCGTTCTGGGGCAGGGGAACATTTCGGATGCTCGCCATCTTGGCAGCGGTGGCATCAACGGTGATCATCCGTCGGTCCCACTTGATCGCCTTCCAAGTCAGCCGTTCCAGTTCTGCCCTCCGTAGTCCGCCGAACAGTCCAAGGACAACATACCCCAGTAGGTCGTGGCGGTGGTTGGTGTCGGCGGCGGCCACCAAGAGGCTTTCCGCTTCATCCACGGAAAGGATGGACGGTGGGCTGCTGACCACGGCATAGGCTGGCACCTGTGCGACGGGGTTGGTGCCGATGTGGCCGTGGGCCACGGCGTAGTTGAACATTGCGTGGGCAGCGAGGCGGTAGGAGTTCCGCGTCAGCGGCGACCAATCATCCCGCTTCTCCAACCACCGGCTGATCTCGGCGGGGGTGATCTCGCAGGCAAGCCGTGATGGACCGAAGGTGCGGACAATCGCCGCTGTCCTCGCCGTTAGGGTCTCCAATGTGCGGCTACGACGGCGGACCAGTTTGCCCAACCGCTTGCCCGGTGCCGATAGGAAGTCGGTCCGCAGTTGTTCCAGCGTCATCCGCTTGCCCAATGGGGAGTGTTTCAACGCAATCTCCGCCGCCTGCACCAGCGTCAGCCCCGTTGGCTCCAAGGCCCGCAGGGCATTGACCGCATCAAACCGCTGCTCCCCCGTCAGCAGGAACGCAGCCTGACCTACCGCCAGTATCTCCTCCCAACGCCGTTCCGCGTGTTCCTTGGCCGACGCCAGCGTGGCGAACTGCTTCTGCTCCCTGCTGCCCCCCGTCCTCCTCGCTGAAATCTCCACTCGCCAGGAGGTGCCGCCGGAGGGATTGGTCTTCTCCGAAATGATTATCCCTGATTTAGAAGGGTGTTCAGTTCCTTTCCTTCCAAAGGCCATCAATGCCGTGCTCCAATGGCACAAGTTCTTCAGTCATCATCGGTGAAATCGTGGTGAAATCACCAAAAACAAGAAACCAATAAGGTATATCTTACAAGCAATATCTTCGTAAAGCGTGGGTCGCCGGTTCAAATCCGGCTGTTGGCTCCAGTTTCCGCGCGAGGGCCGAGTCGGTGGTGGTTATAGCTCCGCCAGGACTTCGGCCACTTTGACCCGTTGCGCGCCTCGGTCGCGGCTGCGGATGCCGGCGATCAGCACGGCCATCATCTCGACGGTGTGTGCGAAGGGATAGGGGGCCCGCCGCGTGCGCGCGAAATCGATGAAGCCTAGCAGCTGGTCCCGGAAGGCGGTGTAGGTGTCGGTGAACCGCAGCTGGGCGAAGCCTTGGGTCCCACTCACCTGCACCGCGCCGAAGCCCGGTCCGCCGTCGTGTATGACCGGCAGGGTGATCTGGGTGCCGGAGCAGTGAACAAGATGCGCCACCTCCGCGCCCGGATGTGACTCCAGCCGCACGGATTCAAAGCCGGGGCCGAGCAGCACGAACGCCGGTTCCAGCGCGTGGATCCCGTAACGCTCCCACGTCTTCGCGGTCGCGATCGAGAGCCAGCGGATCTCGCCGAAGCGGCCGCGGTCGGTCACGAGGCCGGCGAGTTCCGGCGCATAGCGTAGGCCGCTCGACGACAACAGTAAGGCGCCCTCCCGCTCCCACGCGATGAACGCGCGCAGTTCCGCCACCGTGATGGCGAGCGGCTTGTCGACGAAGACGGGTAGGCCGGCCTCGACGAAGGGTCGCGCGCGTCGCACATGATCAGTGCCGTCGTCCGTCGAAACGAGCACGGCGTCCACGTGGCCGATGACGTCCTCGGGCCGCTTGACCACTTCGGGAATCAACGCGGCGCGGGCGACCGACGACGCTTCGTCAGGATCGTCGGTCCAGAGATGCGTGACGCGGGCGCCGGGTATGCCGACGGACGCGGATGGCTGCGCCCCGAGGTAGGCGGGGATGGTGGGGTAGGGACAGCGCGCCATTTCCGCCCGGTCGTAGCCGTTGATGATGGCGGACCATGAGTAGGGATGGCCGTTGCCCGGGATCATCCCCAGCATGGCGAGGCGCAGAGTTTGAGCGGTTCCTTCGGCGTTCATTCGACTCCTGCGGTTTCGACCGGGATGCCACGCTCCGCTGACGCAAGCGCCGCCAAGTTGAAGCGCAGCGTCTGGGCGGCGGCCTCGAGGGAGCAAAGCCGCGACGGCTGGCCAGCGATCTGGTCGAGAAAAGCATTTGCCTGTGCGATGAAGTGGGAATCGCGGTCCGGGACCGGGGCGTCGTGCCACGACCAGTCCGTCGCCCCGGCGGCGAACACGCCCCAGCGCTGGCGGTGAAGCTCGATGCGCACACTGCCGCCGGCGCAGTTGAGTTGGATCGCACTTTCGTTGGGCGGCTGGAACTGGTTCAGCGCGTAACTCGCGAGCGTGCGCCCGTGCCGGGCCGTGACGTGCACGGTATCCTCGACCGCGACGCCCTCGAGCGCGAGGTGAGCACAGTCGCAGTGCACGCGCTGGGCCGGGCCGACGACGGACTCGACCCAGTTCACCACATGCGTGAGGGCGTCTTGGATCGCGCCGCCGCCCGTGGCGCGGTCGCGGTAGTAGATTTCGCGATACGCGGGCCGGAACTGCGGAAAGTGCTGTCCGCTGGAGGCGACGACCTGAAGCACGGGGCCGAGTTCGCCGCGCGCGAGGAAGGCGCGGGCCGCGGTGAGGAACGGGAAGACGTGGTAAACGTAAGCCACCGCCGCCTGCTGGCCGGAGCGGTCGCGGGCGGCGATCAGGCCGTCGATCCCGGTCAGCGACGTCGAAAGCGGTTTCTCGATCAGCACATGGCAGCCCGCCGCAAGCGCCGCCGTTGCGAGGGATACGTGCGCATGGGCGGGGGTGCAGATCACTGCGGCATCGAATTCGCCCGAAGTTATCGCGCCGTCGGCGTCGGTCACCGTTGGCACGCCGTAAACGGCGGCCATGCGTTGCCTCAGCTCCAGGCTGAGGTCGCAGGCCGTGATTCGGGCCCGGTCGGTCCGTTGGAAGCAGCGCAGGTGGCGCTCCCCGATGCTACCGCAGCCGACGATGAGGACGGAGGTTTGTCCCATGCCGCGACTCTCGGCCGTGGCGCGGAGGTTGGGAAGCGCGAGTTTTTGTTCCATAGGGACCATCGCGCTCCGCCGGCCGCGGGCACCTGGACCCTCCCAAAAGCAAAACGCCGGGCGGTGCGCCCGGCGTCGCGGAAGGGAGGAGTCAGCTGAGGCTCACTTCACCGTGAGCGTGCCCTTCATCAGCATGTAGTGGCCGGGGAAGGAACAGATGAACGGGTACTCTCCCGGAGCGGGTGCGGCGAAAGTGACATCGGCGGTCTGCTTCGGCCCGATGACCTTGGTGAAGGCCACGACTTTGTCCTTATGCGCGGCCGGGACGTAGTCGCTGTCCTTGGCGGTCATGGCGGCCATGGCGAAGGCGTTCAGGTCGGTGCCCGGCTTGAGGAGCACCCAGTTGTGGCCCATCGCCTCTTTGGGGAGGGTACCGATGTTCTTCAGCACGACCTTCAGCTGTTCGCCGGCCTTGGCCTCGATGGCCGTCACGCCGAATTTCATCTGGTCGTTGGCGGTGATCTCGATCTCGCGCGGCGCGGCCGCGGCGGAGAGCAGGCTGGCGCCAGCGGCGCACAGCGCGGCGGCGAAAGGGAGGAGGGAGCGAAGGTTTTTCATGGCGGGGGGACGATGCGGCGCGGCGCCTGACAATCAAATTCCAAACCCCGAATTTCGCGCGCGAATAAGCGCTTCAAATGCGGGCGGGCTCCGGTGCTTAACGTGCGGTTCCGAGGGAGATTAGGGCTTGAAATGCCAGACCCTTCTCCAAGGTTTCGGGCTTTCGCGCCGGCCTCCGGCGACATCCTCGACTCCCGCCAGTCATCATGTCTCACCGATCACGATCCGCCCGTCGCATCCTGCGTACCCTCGCCGCGGTTCCGTTCCTGCTCCTGCTCTCGGGGTGCGACCTCAATTTCTGGCGGATGGACGGCCACCAGACGACCATGATCGCGGAGGGCCCGGTCGCCCGCACCCAGCTTGAGCTTTTCTATGTCACGGTGTGGGTGACGTTGTTCATCTTCGTGGCCGTAAGCGCCGTGCTCGCCTATGCCTCCATCAAGTTTCGTGCCCGCTCGCAGGCCGACGAGCATGCCGAGCCGCCCCCACAGAGCCACGGCAATCCCCTGATCGAGCTGGGACTGATCGGCGCCTCCGTCCTGGCGCTTGTGATCATCGCCGTACCCACCGTTAAGGCGATCTGGTCGACCTACGACGTGCCGGAGGCGGATCGCAAGGACGCTTTGGAAGTCACGGCCACCGGTTACCAGTGGTGGTTCAAGTTTGAGTATCCCTCGGAACTGGCCGCGTTGGACAACGCGGGGGCCAAGGCTCCGCTCGTCACGGGCAATGAGCTGGTGATTCCGGCCGGCCGGGCGATCCGCGTCCACCTGCGTACGGTCGACGTGAACCACTCTTTCTGGGTGCCCAAGCTGGCGGGCAAGGTCGACATGACCCCGAACCGCCGCAACCTGCTCTGGCTCAAGGCCGACAAGCCGGGCTACTTCTGGGGGCAATGCGCGGAGTACTGCGGCGATTCCCACGCCGTCATGCGCTTCCGGGTCATCGCGCTTTCCCAGAAGGACTACGCGGAGTGGCTTCAGCAGCAGCAGTCACTCGCCCGCGAGGTGGCCCTGAAGCCCGCCGACGCCGCAAAGCCGCGGGCGCAGGTGGCGGCGCTCCGCTCCTTCCGCACCAACGAGGCGGGAGTCACCGCCCAGTTCGATGTTGATCCGCTCAAATCTTGGCAGGCCAAGCAGCTGCCCGAGAAAGGCGAGGATTCCGCCCTCATTGCGCAGGGCCGGCAGCTTTTCGCCGCTAAGACCTGCAACGCCTGCCACACCGTCCGCGGGCATGGCGCGATGGGCGTGCAAGGCCCCGACCTCACCCACTTCGGGGCGCGGTCCACCGTCGGGGCGGGCCTGCTGGAGAACAATTCCGAGCAGCTGCGCCGTTGGCTGCGCGACCCGGAGTCGGTGAAGCCGGGCAACAAGATGGCCAAGGCGTACCGCGATAACAAGATCACCCTCAGTGACGAGGACCAGGTGGCGTTGGTCGCCTACCTAGAGAGCCTCAAGTAACCGGTCCATCCCTCCAACCTCAGCCCGTCTCTCGCCCAACCATGGACGCCTCGGCCAATACCGCCTACCTCACCAAGGAGGAGCAAGCTCCGGCTGCCCCGAAGTTCCTCGCCCATCCGACGGCCAAGACCGGCCTGATGGGCTGGCTGACCACCGTCGATCACAAGAAGATCGGGTTCCTTTACGGCTTCTTCGCCCTGATCTTTTTCCTGATCGGCGGGTTCGAGGCGCTGCTCATCCGTACGCAGCTGATGGTGCCGAACAACAACGTGCTGACGGCGCAGCAGTACAACACGTTGTTCACGATGCACGGTACGACGATGATCTTCCTCGCGGTGATGCCGCTGTCGTCGGCGTTCTTCAACTTCATCATGCCCCTCCAGATCGGGGCGCGTGACGTCGCGTTTCCGCGTCTCAACGCCTTCTCGCTTTGGACCTTCGTCGCCGGGGCGATCATCCTCAACATCGGCTGGTTCCTCCCCGCCGACAAGTACGGCGCCCCCGATGGCGCGTGGGTCGGCTATCCCCCGATCACCTCCAAGACCTTCAACCCCAAGCACTCGATCGACTTCTGGGTGATGGGCCTGCAGCTCTTGGGCGTCGCCTCGATCGCGGCCTCGCTGAACTTCATCGTGACGATCATCAACATGCGCGCCCCGGGCATGACGATGATGCGGTTGCCGGTGTTCGTCTGGATGACGCTGGTCACCTCGTTCCTGATCATCCTCTCTTTCCCCGCGATCACGATCGCGCTGGTCCAGCTCATGATGGACCGGAATTTCTCGACGAGCTTCTTCGAGGTTTCCGGAGGTGGCATGCCCATACTGTGGCAGCACCTCTTCTGGGTCTTCGGCCATCCCGAGGTGTACATCTTGATCCTCCCGGCGATGGGCATCATCTCGGAGATCCTGCCCACGTTCTCCCGCAAGCCGCTATTCGGTTACCCGATCGTGGTCTTCTCCGGCGCCTGCATCGGATTCCTCGGGTTCGCGGTCTGGAGTCACCACATGTTCACCACGGGCATGGGGACGGTCGCCACGGCGGCCTTCGCCCTGGCGACGATGGCGATCGCGGTGCCGACGGGCGTGAAGATCTTCAACTGGATCGGTACGCTCTGGGGCGGTCACCTGATGATGCGCACGCCCATGCTCTTCGCACTCGGCTTCGTCTGGATGTTCATGCTCGGCGGCATGTCCGGCATCATGCACTCGGCGGCGCCGGCGGACGCGCAGCAGCACGACTCCTACTTCGTCGTGGCGCATTTCCACTACGTGCTGATCGGCGGCTCGATCTTCGCGCTGCTGGCGGGCCTTCACTACTGGTTCCCGCTGATGTTCGGCCGCAAGGTCAGCGAAGGCTGGGGTCGCGTCTCCTTCTGGGTGATCTTCGTCGGCTTCAATGTCACTTTCTTCCCGATGCACTTTCTCGGGTTGAACGGCATGCCGCGCCGCACGTTCACCTATGACCCCAACCTCGGTTGGAACTCCGCCAACTTCATCGCGACCATGGGCGCCTACGTCCTCGGCATCGGGATGTTCATCTACTTCGCCGTGCTGGCCTACACCTACTTCAAGGGCGAGAAGGTCGGCCGCGATTACTGGGACGGCCGCACGTTGGAGTGGTCGCTGCAGAATCCTCCGCCGGAGTACAATTTCTCGGCCATCCCGACTGTGCACGCGCGCGATGCCTGGTGGTATGAGAAGCACAACCAGGCCGAGGTGGAGAAAGAGCGCGCCCAGCACGCCAAGGAGGAGGAAGCCCACGGAGGCATTCACATGCCCTATGGCTCGATCTGGCCTTTCGTGGCCAGCATGGGTCTCCTCGTCGCCGCCATCGGAGCGACCTGCTTCGATGCCAACCCGAATCCCGGCATCCACGCTAAGCTTGGCATCACCTTGGTCGGCGGGGTCATCACCTTCCTTGGCATCTACTTCTGGTCCCTCGAGGGCAATGAGGGTTACCACCTCCACCTCGACAAGGATGGCAAGGTGGTCGAGGACCACTCCCATCGGCACTGAGCTGCCGCCCCCGGTTCCAATCTTCCGATCCCCATGAGCAGCCACGCGGCCACGATCGACCACCATCACGACCCGACCACGTCGACGGGCATTCCGAACAAGAAGCTCCTGATGTGGGCCTTCCTGGCGTCGGATTGCATGTTCTTCGGGACACTGATCTCGACGCATCTGATCTACCGGCTGCACCCGCCCGCGGGCGGTCTCGACCCGAAGGCAGTGTTCAGCCCCGAGCTCACCTCCTTCTCGACGTTCATCCTCCTGATGTCGTCGCTGATGATGGCGCTGGCGGTGACGGCCATCCAGAAGGGCAACGTCAAGAGCTGCCGGTGGTCTCTCCTGACCACGATCTTCTTCGGGATGATCTTCCTCGGGTGCCAGGTGTACGAGTTCCAGCACTTCGTGTACGACAAGAAGATGACGCTCTCGAACAGCCTGCTCGGGACGACGTTCTACACGTTGACCGGCACGCACGGGTGCCACGTTGCGATCGGCGTGCTCTGGCTGGTCCTCATGTACGTCCGCTCCTTCAAGCCGGGTACAGGTTCGGCGCAGCGCACCTGGTTCTCCGCCCAGATCCTGCACGCGGCGACCCTCATCGTGCTGCTGCTGCTGGTGCTGAAGGTCACGCTCGGCCTCGTGCATGCGCTGCAGATCGAGCCGGGTTTCGGCGCGGCCATGACCAGTTTCCTCAAGCACGAGTTCCTCGGTATCGCCGGCATGATGCTCGCGCTCTGGGGGTGTGTCTGGTTCGCCCGCCCGCGCGGTCCGGTCCAGTTCGGCGTCGCCAACGCGATCGACGTCGAGTCCATGGGGCTCTACTGGCACTTCGTCGACATCGTCTGGATCGTCATCTTCACCGCCGTCTACCTGCTCGAGTACCTCTGATCGCCGATGAGCTCACCTTCCCATTCCTCGGCCGCGGTCGGGCACGACCACGGTCACGACGAGAGCAAGTTTCAGATTTACGTTCAGATCGCCATGCTCCTCGCCGTCATCACCGGCGTCGAGATCGTGGCCGTCTACCTGCCGTTCGCGAAGTGGATCATCGTGACTTCGCTCGTCGTCCTGTCGGCTGTGAAGTTCCTTTTCGTCATTTTCTACTTCATGCACCTGCGGTGGGATAAGCCCTTCTGCACGATCCTCTTCTTCATCGGCCTAGTGATCGCCGGGGCGACTTCGTGGGCCTTGATCGCGCTCTTCCAAGCCGAGGCCAGCCTGCCGTTGCCGACCTGAGTTTCGCCGGGAAGGCTCCTTCCGCAAAAGCGGCCCGCATGGGGGCCGCTTTTTTTCTTATTCAGTGCGCCGGATGGCCCGGGGCGCTGGAGTAATCTCACCGCAGGCACATGGTCGTGGTTCAAATGGTCGACTGGAGGCATTGGCATAACGAGCCGTGGTTGGTGGGCGGTCTGGTGGTGCTGGGGTGGCTCTGGGCGATGGCCGCGGGACCGCTCCGGGGACGGCTTGCGCCGGGCTCTGCCTACCCCAAGGCGCAGGCCTTCCGCTTCTATGCAGGGCTTTTCTCGTTCTACGTGGCGGTGGGTTCGCCGCTCGACCAGATCGCGGAACGCTTCCTCTTCAGCGCTCACATGCTGCAGCATCAGCTGCTGATCTTCCCGGCGGCGATCCTGCTGCTTCAGGGGACGCCGGCTTGGATGATCGATCCGTTGCTGAAGCCGCGTTTGATCCTAGGGTCGGCCCGCCTGCTCACCCATCCGCTCGTGAGCGGTATCATTTACACCCTGGTGGTCAGCCTGTGGCACGCGCCGGACCTCTACGACTGGGCCTTGCAGGACCGGCTCGTCCACATCGTCGAACATCTCATGTTCTTCGGAGCGGCCCTGCTTTATTGGTGGCCCGTCCTGAGCCCCTCGAAGGTCCTGCCCCGCCGGGAGCCGGGGGTGCAGATGCTTTACCTGCTCGCGATCATCATCGCGATGACCCCGCTGTTTGCCTTCATCACGTTCTCTCACGACGTGCTCTATCCCACGTACGAGTTCGCGCCCCGACTCTTCCCGACCTTCTCCGCCATGCACGATCAGGTGCTGGCGGGAGTCATGATGAAGCTCGTGGGACTTTTTGGCGGCATGGTCGCCTTCGGCTTCGCGTTCGCCGGTTGGTACCGCCAACACCGCTGACTTCCGGGGCTCGCGGGGCTGGTGTCCCGCGGGCCCCTGTCCGGGTAAAGGCGGCTCAGGCCGTGGCCGGCGCGAGCAGGTCGTCGATGGAGTCGCTTTCGACGTTGATGTCGGCGAACAGCCAGGAGGAGAGGTAGCGCTCGCTGCTCGAGGGCATGATCGCGACGATCTGCTTGCCTTGGTTCTCCGGGCGTTTCGCGAGCTGGAGGGCGGCCCAGGCAATCGCGCCGGAGGAGATGCCCACCGCGATGCCGTCGAGCTGGTTGATCTGCTTCGAGACTGGGCCAGAGTCGGCCTCTTTCACGCGGATGACCTCGTCGTAGATCTTCTGGTTGAGCACGCCGGGCATGAAGCCGGCGCCGATTCCCTGCAGCTTGTGCGGCCCGGGGGTACCGCCCGACAGCACCGGGGACGCGTCCGGTTCAACGGCAATGATCTTTACCGACGGCTTGCGGGTCTTGAGGACCTCGCCGATGCCGGTAATGGTGCCTCCGGTGCCCACGCCGGCCACGACGATGTCGACCTTGCCGTCGGTGTCGCGCCAGATCTCCTCGGCGGTGGTGCGGCGGTGGACGGCGGGGTTGGAAGGGTTGGTGAACTGCTGGAGGATGACGGCGCCGGGGATGCGCGCGGCGAGTTCCTCAGCCTTGGCGATCGCGCCCTTCATGCCCTTGGCGCCCTCGGTGAGGACGAGCCGGGCGCCGAGGATCTTGAGCAGCTTGCGGCGCTCGAGGCTCATCGTCTCGGGCATGGTGAGGATGAGCTTAAGGCCCTTGGCGGCGGCGACGAAGGCGAGCGCGATGCCGGTGTTGCCGGAGGTGGGCTCGATCAGCACCGACTTCGCGTTGATCTTCCCGGAGCGCAGGGCTTCGTCGATCATGGCGAAGCCGATCCGGTCCTTCACGCTGGAGAGCGGGTTGAAGAACTCGAGCTTCAGCAGGATCTCGGCCTGGGCGCCGTGGGCGGCCGCGGTGCGGTTGAGGCGGACGAGCGGGGTATTGCCGATCGTCTCCGTGATGTCGTTGTGGATGCGGGGCATGTGGTCTTGTGGTTTGGGTTGCGGTTGAAAAGTGCTTCAGCGGCCCGTGCCCCACCGCCGGTGCATCAGGCGCTCCCAAGGGGAAAAAAGGACGCGGTCGGCGGCGAGCCCGAGGCCGAGCAGTACAAGCATCACGCCGATCACCTGCTCCATGGCGCTGAGTTCGCGGCCGTAGTGGAGCAGGTGGCCGAGGCCGAAGCCGCTCAGGATTGTCACGTAGATTTCGGCGGCCATGAGGCTGCGCCAGGCAAAGGCCCAACCCTGCTTCATGCCGCCTACGACCTGGGGCAGAGCGGCGGGCAAGATGACCCGCAGCCAGGTATGGAGGCCCCGCGAGCCCATGGTGCGGGCGGCGCGGGCGTAGATCGGGGGCACGTTCCGCACGCCGGTGTCGGCCGCGATGATCACTGACCAGACCGTGCCCATCACGACGACAAAGAACATCGCTCCCTCGCTTTGGCCGAACCAGAGCAGCGCGAGCGGTACCCAGCATACGCTCGGCAGCGCTTGCAGCCCTAGGGCGAGCAGGCCCAGCGTGTCCTTGAGTGCTTGGAAGCGTGCGGTGAGCAGGCCGAGCGGCAGACCAAGCATGATCCCCGCGGCGTAGCCCAGCAGCAGCCGCCGCAGCGTCACGATGATCGCTGCGGCGAGCGTACCGTCGATGATGGCGCCCGCGAGGTAGGCCGCCACCGAAAGCGGGGAGGGCACGAGCACGGGCGACCAGACTTTAGCGCGCACGATCAGTTCCCACGCCGTGAGCAGGGCGAGGAAGAAGGTGGCGGCCTTCGCGAAGCGCTTCATGCGGCCTCCTCCGCGTGCCGTTCCGTGCCCTTGAGGGCCGCCGTGATCTCAGTCGCATGGCGCGCGACTTCGACGGAGCTGATGTCGCGCGGACGCGGCAATCCGATGCGGAACTCGCGCTGGATCCGTCCCGGATGGGGCGAGAGCAGGACCACCCGGTCGCCGAGGCAGACGGCCTCGCGGACGTTATGCGTGACGAAGAGGATCGTTTTCCGGCGCTCGCGCCAGATGCGCTGCAGGTCGCCGTACAATTGCTCCCGCGTCAGCGCGTCGAGCGCCGCGAACGGCTCGTCCATCAGCAGGATCCGCGGATTGGGCGCCAGCGCGCGTGCGAGGGCGACCCGCTGCTTCATCCCGCCGGAAAGCTCGTGGACGAACGCGTGATGGAAGCGCTCCAAGCCGACTAGCCGCAGGTAGAACTCGGCCGTCTCCCGGCGTTCGGCGGCGTTCATCCCTGGCTTCAGGCGGAGGCTGAAGAGCACGTTGTCGAGCACGTCCAGCCAGGGGAAGAGGGCCGACTCCTGAAACATCATCATCCGCTCGCGCCCAGGTGCCGTGACCGCTTCGCCGTCGCACAGAAGGGTTCCCGCGTCGGCCTGTTCCAGGCCTGCGATGATGTTCAGGAGGGTCGATTTGCCGCAGCCGCTCGGCCCGAGCAGGCAGACGAATTCCCCCTCCGAAACGTCGAGTGAGATATTGTCCAGCGCCTGCAGACTACGGCCGCGCGCGTGGAAATACTTGCCGACGCCGCGCAGGGATAGCTTTGAGGGTATATAACCCTTGGGCTCGGATGACGGGGGCGTCTTCACTTGGGAAAGAGCCGGTCGAGCGGCAGTGAGCGGGGTAACAATCCGGTGGTGCGCGCGTCGGCCATCAGGGCCTCGAACCGGGCCGGGTCGACCTCTCCCGTGAAGCGGAGCCGCTTCCAGGCGGCCGCCACCAATTCCGGCGCGACTTCCCGGCGGATTTCCGCGGCGAGTCCTGCCCGCACCGTTTCCATCGCCTCGTCCGGATGCGCGGCCATCCACTCCGTCAGTTCGAGATGAGCCCGGCGGAAGCGCGCCGCTAGTTCCGGATTAACGGCGAGGAAGCGCGCGCCAGCGGCCAGCACGGTCGTGATGGCGTCGGTTTGCTCGAGGAAAACTCTGCCGCCCGCCTCCTGCTCAAGGCGCGAGACCCATGGTTCGACCGTCCAAGCGGCGTCGATCCGCCCCTGCGCGAAAAGCTGCAGTAGGTCCGGGTTGGGCGCTGGCAGAACCGTCACGTCCCCGCCTGTGAGCGTCACGCGGAATCCCTGGGCGCGTAGCCAGGCTCGGGCCGCGACATCCTGGGTATTACCGAGTTGCGGTGTGCCGACACGACGGCCTCGGAAGTCGGCCGCCGTACGGATGCCGGACTTGGCCGTGACGACGAGCGCGGCGCCTCCCTGGGCCGCGCCGGAAAGCACGCGAATCTCGTCTCCGCCGGAGCGGATGTGTCCGTTCAGCACCGGATTGGGGCCGATGTAGGTGAGGTCGACCGAGCCGGCCAGGATCGCTTCGATGGCTCCGGGCCCGGCGTTGAAGGCGAGCCAGCGTAACCTGACTCCGGGACCGAGGCGCGCTTCGAACCAACCTTTGCCTTGGCGAGACGTGTGGCTTCCGATCACGCCCTGGGCGTGGGTGACATTGGGAAAGTAGCCGACGCGCAGACTCACCTCCGCGGCTTTAGCGGCGGAGATCACCAGGCCCAGCGTGATGAGCATCCGAATCGGCATGGCCGTCCCCTAAATGGTATAGTCTCCCAGCAATTGGTGCAAAACGCCCTCGGTTTCATCGAGGCGCGGTCGCGTCGCCCGGCGCGCGAGTCGGCGCGCATGTGTCGCGGGCAAGCGTGCCGGCATGGAATCGGATTCGGTCGAGTATGGCAGCGGGACGCTGTCGCGCCGCAGCTTACGCAGGGTGACCTCGACCACGTCGGCCAGCGTGTAGCGGTCGAGGATGCCCGTGATCGCGTTGCGGACGTCGAGCATGAGCATGCGGAGACCGCAGTGCGCCTCGTCGGGACAAGTGCACTTGCGGTAGTCGCTCTGGCTGACGCAGCCGATCGGGGCGAGGGGGCCATCGATCACGCGGATGATGGATCCGATGGTGATCTTGGAAGCGGGTTTCGCGAGGCGGTAGCCGCCGAACTTACCGCGCACTCCTGCGACGAGCTTCTCCTCCCGCAGCCGAAGCATGATCTGCTCTAGAAACTTCTGTGGAAGCTGCTCGTTGTCAGCCAGTTCAGGAAGCTGAACCAAGGACCTTCCGACCTCTGCGGCGACGCCTAGGCCGATCATCGACCTCAGGGCATACTCGCCTTTCTTGGACAGCTTCATGGGGCTACGGGCTAAATACAGATAAGAATAGTAGGGATTAAATCGCCACGAATTCGAGGCAAGTCTCTTAAGGGTGCAACCTTTATTACGTGAGGCACCGGCTTTCGACGGGGCCGGCCCTCACAGGTTCAGCCGAAGGCCGTCATAAGCGAAGCGGACTCCCACCGGGAGTTCCGTCTCGGCGGGTCCGTGGTCGGTGTGGTGTGTGAGGTGCGTGAGCCAGGTCGTGGGCGAGCCAATCTCTCTCGCGATCTCCACGGCTTCGGCGATCGAGAGGTGCGAGGGATGCGGCGTGGGCCGGAGTCCGTCGAGCACGAGGGCGTCGACGCCGCGCGCGAGTTCGATCGCCTCGCGAGGGACCCGTTTGCAGTCGGTGTAATAGGCCAACCTGCGTCCGCTGCTGCGTTCGGTGAACACGAGCCCGAGGGTGTTGATGCCACCGTGCGGCAGTAGCGTGGAGCGAATTGTTCCCTGCGGCAGGTCGAGCACCGCGGGCATCTCGAGCAACCGGAAGGCGGCATAGCCCTTGGCGATCGGGCGTTCCGCCATGGCGTAGGGGTACATCGCGAGGACCCGACCCATGCCCTCCGTCGTCGAGTAGACGGTGAGTGCGTTGCCGCCGAGCAGGTCGCAGAACCGCCGCAGGTCATCCATGCCGGCGATGTGATCGGCGTGGCCGTGCGTGAGGATGAAGAGGTCCATCGCCTCGATCCGCTCGCGCAGGCATTGCAGGCGGAACTCCGGCGCGGCGTCGACTTGCACGTGCAGTCCGTCCATCACCACGTGGATCGATGTCCGCGTGCGGCGGTTGCGGGGGTCGGGCGAGCGGCAGACCGCGCAGTCGCAGGCGATCATGGGCACGCCCTGCGACGTCCCGGTGCCGAGGAAGATGACCTCCATGATGGACGATCCCTGTCAGGTCCCGCGGTTCGTAAGAAGAAAAAAGGCGCGCCACCGGAGTGGCGCGCCTCGGAAGGGACGGAACTTTTCGGGTGGCGGACCTCAGTAGTCCATACCGCCGCCCGGGCCGTGGCCGTGACCGCCGGCCGGAGCTTCCTTCTTCTCCGGGATCTCGGTGATCATGCACTCGGTGGTGAGCAGCAGGCCCGCGACGGACGCCGCGTTCTGCAGCGCGGTACGCGTCACCTTGGTCGGATCGACGACGCCGGCCTTGACCAGGTCCTCGTACTCGCCGGTGGCGACGTTGTAGCCGAAGTTGCCCTTGCTGGCGATGATCTGGCCGACCACGACCGCGCCCTCGACGCCGGCGTTGGCGCAGAGCATGCGGATGGGCGACTCGATCGCGCGACGGACGATCTGCGCGCCGATGGCCTCGTCGCCCTCAAGCTTGAGGGCGTCGATGGCCTTGAAGGTGCGGAGCAGGGCGACGCCGCCGCCGGCGACGATGCCTTCCTCGACGGCCGCGCGGGTCGCGTGGAGGGCGTCCTCAACGCGGGCCTTCTTTTCCTTCATCTCGGTTTCGGTCGCGGCGCCGACGTTGATGACGGCAACGCCGCCGGCCAGCTTGGCGAGGCGCTCCTGGAGCTTCTCGCGGTCGTAGTCGGAGGTGGTCTCGTCGATCTGGCGGCGGATCTGCTTCACGCGGCCCTGGATCTCGGACGACTTGCCGGCGCCCTCGACGATGGTGGTGTTTTCCTTGTCGACGACAATGCGCTTGGCGCGGCCGAGGTCGCTGACCTGAAGGTTCTCGAGCTTGAGGCCGAGGTCCTCGGTGATGCAGCGGCCGCCGGTGAGGATCGCGATGTCCTCGAGCATGGCCTTGCGACGGTCACCGAAGCCGGGGGCCTTGACGGCGCACACGTTGAGGGTGCCGCGGATCTTGTTGACCACGAGCGCGGCGAGGGCCTCGCCCTCGACTTCCTCGGCGATGACGAGGAGGGGCTTGCCGCCCTTGGCGACGGTCTGGAGGAGGGGAAGGAACTCCTGGAGATTGGAGATCTTCTTCTCGTGGATCAGCACGTAGGCATCCTCGAGCACGGCCTCCTGAGCCTCCATGTTGGTGGCGAAGTAGGGCGAGAGGTAGCCCTTGTCGAACTGCATGCCCTCGACGACGTCGAGGGTGGTCTCGATGGACTTGGCCTCCTCGACGGTGATGGTGCCGTCCTTGCCGACCTTGTCCATGGCGTCGGCGATGATGTCGCCGATCTTCTGGTCCCAGTTGGCGGATACGGTGGCGACCTGGCGGATCTCCTCGCGGTCGTTCACCTTCTTCGAGATCTTGGCGAGCTCGGCGACGGCGGAGTCGACGGCCTTGTCGATGCCGCGCTTGAGGAAGATCGGGTTGGAGCCCGCGGTGACGTTCTTGAGGCCTTCCTTGTAGATGGCCTCGGCCAGCACGGTGGCAGTGGTGGTACCGTCGCCGGCGGCGTCGCTGGTCTTGGAGGCAACCTCCTTAACCATCTGCGCGCCCATGTTCTCGTAGGGATCGGGGAGCTCGATCTCCTTGGCGACGGTCACGCCGTCCTTGGTGACGGTCGGCGAGCCGAATTTCTTGTCGATGACGACATTACGGCCCTTGGGCCCGAGGGTGACCTTGACGGCCTTGGCGAGGAGCTCGACGCCGCGCAGGACCTTCTGGCGGGCGCCCTCGTCGAAGAGGAGTTGTTTGGAAGCCATGTGGATGGATGTTGGTTAGGGTTGTGGTTTGAAGCGCTGGGCGGGCTCAGCCGATGACGCCGAGGATGTCGTCCTCGCGGACGAGCGTGTACTTCTTGTCGTCGAGCTTCACTTCGGTGCCGCCGTACTTGCTGATGAGCACGCGGTCGCCGACCTTGACCTCGAACGGCGTGACCTTGCCGTCGTCGCCCTTCTTGCCGGTGCCAAGGGCGATGACCTTGGCCTCCTGGGGCTTTTCCTTGGCGCTGTCCGGGATGATGATACCTCCGCGGACCTGCTCTTTTTCCTCGATGTGTTCGACGAGAACACGATCACCGATGGGCTTGATCTTGACGTTAGCCATATGTGGTTGTGGTTGGGTTTTTGAACGGAATCTTCGTGGGATTGCCTGTTGATGGGGTGACCTCGGTGCGGAGGCACCTCGGCTGCGCCCAAAGGGATGGGAAGGGTTATTTCTTTTTCTTGTCCTCGTCGACGACCTCGAAGTCTGCGTCGACGACGTCGGCCTTCTTCTCGTGCTTCTTCGGGGCGGCCTGCGGACCCTCGGACGCGCCTCCGGGGGATTCGGGAGGCGGGGCCGACTTCTGCGCCTCCTGGTAGATCTCGGCACCGACCGCGGAAAGCTTGTCGATGGCCGCCTTCATGCGGGTGAGGTCGTTGCTCTCGAGTTCCTTCTTGGCGTCGGCGATGGCCGACTCGCCCTTGGACTTGAGGCCGTCGGCCAGCTTATCGCCGGCCTCGCGGAGCGTCTTCTCCAGCTGGTAAATGGTGGAATCGAGCTGGTTCCGCGTCTCCACGGACTCCTTGCGCTTCTTGTCCTCGGCGGCGTGCAGCTCGGCTTCCTTGGTCATCTTCTCTACTTCGTCCTTGGACAGGCCGGAGGAGCCCTGGATGGTGATCTTCTGGTCCTTGCCGGTGCCGAGGTCCTTGGCGGAGACGTGGAGGATGCCGTTGGCGTCGATGTCGAACGTGACCTCAATCTGCGGCATGCCGCGCGGGGCCGGCGGAATGCCGTCCAGGCGGAAGGTGCCGAGGATCTTGTTGTCGCGGGACATCGGGCGCTCGCCTTGGAGGACGACGATCTCCACCGAGGGCTGGTTGTCGCTGTACGTGGAGAACACCTGCGTCTTCTTCGCCGGTATCGTGGTATTGCGCGGGATCATCGGCGTGGCCACCTGGCCGGCCGTCTCGATGCCGAGGGTGAGCGGGGTGACGTCGAGCAGCAGCACGTCACGCACCTCGCCCTTGAGGACGCCGCCTTGAACGGCCGCGCCGACGGCGACCACCTCGTCGGGGTTCACACCCTGGTGCGGCGGCTTACCGCCTAGCTTGTGGGCGATCTCGACGACCTTGGGCATGCGCGTCATGCCGCCGACGAGCACCAGCTCATCGAGCTGGGCGGAGGTGAGCTCGGCGTCCTTGAGGCAGTTTCGGAAAGGCTGGAGGCAGCGCTCGAAGAGGCTGTCGCAGATCTGCTCCATGCGGGCGCGCGTGAGCTGCAGATTCAGGTGCTTCGGCCCGCTGGCGTCGGCCGTGATGAACGGCAGATTGATGTCGACCGACTGGGCGGAGGAGAGCGCGATCTTGGCCTTCTCGGCCTCTTCCTTGAGGCGCTGGAGGGCCATCGGGTCCTTGCGGAGGTCGATGCCGTTCTCCTTGCGGAAGGAGTCGACCAGCCAGGTGATCAGGGCCTCGTCCCAATTGTCACCGCCAAGGTGGGTGTCGCCATTGGTGGCCTTCACCTCGAAGACGCCGTCGCCGATCTCCAGGATGGAGACGTCGAAGGTGCCGCCACCGAGGTCGAACACGCCGATCTTCTCGTCCTTCTTTTTGTCGAGACCGTAGGCGAGGGAGGCCGCGGTGGGCTCGTTGATGATGCGGAGTACGTCGAGTCCGGCGATCTTGCCGGCGTCCTTGGTCGCCTGGCGCTGGGAGTCGTTGAAGTAAGCCGGGACGGTGATGACCGCCTGCGTGATCTTTTCGCCGAGGTAGGCCTCGGCGTCGGCCTTGAGCTTGGCGAGGACGAACGCGGCGACCTGCTGCGGGGCGAATTGCTCGGTCTTGTCGCCGACTTGGACCTCGATGTAGGCGTCGCCGTTCTTGCCCTCGACCACCTTAAAGGGCATGTTGCGCGCCTCGTCGCGCACCTCGGTGAACTTGCGACCGATGAAGCGCTTCGCGGAAAAGACGGTGTTGCGAGGGTTGGTGATGGCTTGGCGTTTGGCGGCCTGACCGACCAGACGCTCGCCGGACTTGGTGAAAGCGACGACCGAAGGCGTCGTGCGGGCGCCCTCGGCGTTCGGGATCACCACGGGCTCACCGCCCTCCATCACGGCCATGCAGGAGTTCGTGGTGCCAAGATCGATACCGAGAATACGGCTCATGCCGCCCCGCTAGCAATGTATGTGCCGTGGCCTACGAGTATGGCTTAAAACATTATTAATCAGTGGTTAAAAAATCATGATCAGCTTTTGTCCATCGTTCCTATCGGGAGAAATCTGCCACCTTGTCCCACCCCTGTCACACCGCTGGAAATAGGTGTGACAGTCCCTGTCCCATTTGAATTCCAACGGCTTGGCGCTACGGTCGCCCCATGGAGATGGAGATCACGCTTCCCGAGGAGGTTCCGGTGATGACGCTCCCCGGAACCGCGCTTTTCCCTCAAGCGCTCATGCCGCTCCACATCTTTGAGCCGCGGTACCGGGAGATGTTGCGCGACGTGCTTTCATCGAACCGCTTATTCGCGGTTGCAGGGTTGGACATCGTCCGCGCCGCGGAGCCCGGAGCCTTCGAGCCGCCCCACCGCGTGGCGACCGTCGGGATCGTGCGCGCCTGCCAGAAGAACGAGAACGGCACTTCCAACCTGCTGCTCCAGGGGCTTTGCCGGGTCGAGATTCTCGCCATCGCGCATGACGTCCCCTACCGCAGAATCCGGGTGCGTGCGCTCTCAAGCCAGGCCGGAGCCTCCGCGGCCGAGAACGAGGTTTTGCGGGCCGAACTGGCCCGGTTGATCTCAGTGAAGCTGCGGCTCGCCGCCGCGGGCGGAAAGGAGATGGCGGACTTTCTGCGCACCGTGGATGACCCCGAGATCTTCTCCGATATCGCGGCCTTCAGCATCTGCGAGGATGCAGGCGTCAAGCAGCGGCTGCTCGAGACCCTCGACGTCCACCGGCGGCTGGAATTGCTCCGGCGCAAGGTGTCGGCGGACATCGACCGCCTGAAGCTCTGGCGCAAGGCGCAGGGCCGGCTGCCGGACGACCGGATCAGCCACAATTGAAGCGGCCCGCGCGTCAGCCCTTGGCCGCGGCGGCGGGCCACCAGCGGTAGAGGAAGAAGTAGACCAGCACGCCGGTCACGCTGACGTAGTACCAGATGGGAAAGGTCCAGCGGGCCCAGGCTCGGTGGCGCTCGAACTTGCCTTGGAACGCGAGGATGAACGTGCGGGGCACTAGGTACGCGATCGAGATGGCGAGGATGATGTGGGAGATCAGCATCGTGTAGTACACCGCCGCGATGCCCCCGGTGCCGCCGAACGGGGTGTGCACGCCGCGTACCAGGATCTTGTGCGTGACGTAGCCGATCAGGAAGACGGCCGAAACCACGCCGGCCGAGATCATGCTCGCGCGGTGGCGGGCGATCGCGGCGGCGCGGGTCTCATCGTCGGCTGCGTTCCGCGCCTGGCGGATGAACACGAATCCGGCCGTGATGAGGGCGGTCGCGAGGGCGTTGAGCGCCGCATTGAGGGCGGGAATGTCTTGGATCGTCATCGGGAAAGGAGCCGGTCGGCGACCAGGGCGCCGAGGAGGAGTGGGAGGTAGGCGATGGAAGAGAGGAAGAGCCGTCTTGCCGCCGCGTCTCGGGAGGCGGCGCGCATGAAGCAGGCGGCGCGCCACAGGAACCATGCCCCGAGGACGGCGGCGGCCCCGCCATAGGCCCAAGAGGCCAGACCGAGGAAGGAGGGAAGCAGGCTCACTCCGACCAATCCGACGCAGTTCGCCAACGACCAGGCGGCCACCTTGGATCCGGACTCGTCCCTGACCGGCAGCATCGGGAATTCCACGGCCGAGTAGTCACGCCGGTGCGTCCAAGCCACGGCCATGAAGTGAGGGATCTGCCAAAGGAAGAGGATGCCGAAGAGGATCCAGCCGAGGGCCGAGACCCGGCCCTCGCCCGCGCTCCAGCCGATCAGCGGGGGAAAGGCGCCCGCCACCGCGCCGATCTCGGTGCTCCAGGCCGACCAGCGCTTTGCCGGCGTGTACCAAGCGAGGTACGAGATTGCCGTCAGGAGCATGAACATCGCCGCGAGCCGATCGACCTTCAAAAAAAGGATGAAGAACGCTGCCGCGCACATCAGCCAGCCGAGCACGAAGGCGGATCCGGTCGGCACCTTGCCGGAGGGGATCGGGCGCCCCGCGGTGCGGGCCATGCGCGCGTCCGTTTCATGTTCGAGCCACTGGTTGAGGGCGGCGACGCCCCCGGCAGCCAGCGCGGTGCCGGCCAGCATGAGCGTGAACTTCAGCGGCCCCGGCGCCGGCCGCGCCGCGAAGTAGCCGACCACGGCGGTCAGCACGGACAGCAGGCTCAGCCGCGGCTTCGTGAGCTCGAGGTAGTCGCGGAAGCCGGCGGCGGCGGGCGCGCTCATGCGCGGGAGGGCGTCGCGAGCGGCGCGGGCCCCTCGATGCGGTCGCGGTGCGCGACCCAGGTCAGCCAGAACGTGACCGCGAGCGTGAGCGCGCCGACCACGACGTGGCTGGTCGTCATCTCCGGCTTGCGGAGGGTCCAGATGATCTGCGCGCCGAGGAGGATCTGCAGGACCATCAAGCTCACGAGGGCGGAGGCGCCGGCGCGCATCGCGAGCGTGGAGGCACGGTCGCGGCGGATCGTCCATGCGAACCAGGTCAGGGCGAAGGCCAGCACCAGCGCCATCACGCGGTGGGCGAAGTGGACCGAGATGCGGAAGTCCCACACGGGCGGAAGCAGGTGGTTGCCGGGCGGCGGCGTGGAGAACGGGAAGGAGCTGATCACGAGGCCCGCGTTGTTGTGACGCATGGTGGCCGCGATCGCGAGCTGCACCACGAGCAGGACGCAACAGATTATCCCGGCTCGGCGTACCGCGGCTCCGACCGGTGCCGTGCCCTCGATCCACGGGCGGGAGCAGGCGGCGGCGATTGCGAAAAGGATGCACACGTAGACTTGGGCGAGGATGCCGTGCGGGATGCGCAGCATCTCCCCGAGCGACATCTGGAACCCGGGCACCGCGACCTCGTGCAGCAGCACCCGCTTGCCGCCGATCAGCCCCTGGATGACGACGATCGCCAGCGCCCAGAGCGCGAGGTGGCGCAGCCATCGTCTCTCCTCCCGTCGCCAGACCCAAGCGGCGAGCACGATGGTGATGAGCCCCATCACGGCCCCAGTCAGGCGGTGCGAGTGTTCCGCGAACATCGACACGTCTCGCAGCCAGCCCTCGGGGTTGATCGAGCCGTTCGAGAGCGGCCAGTCGGGGAAGGCCATGCCGGCGTTGATGCTCGTCGTGAAGGCCCCGAGTGTCACCAGCACGAACACCCAGACGCTGCCCGCCGCCGCGAAGGCGGAGAGGGCGGGCTTATGGGTCACGGTGCGCGCGGAGGCGGTGGGCTGGGCCATGGGATGAAGTCGCAGATGAATGCGGGGTGCGCGCGCCGGCAAACCCTTTGACAATCTTGTGAGCCGCGCGAATTGCTACGCGGATGACCGCTAATATCGCGCTCCGTCTCGCCCTTGCCGGGTTCGGCCTGTTGGGCGCTGGCTGCGGCCGGGAGGCCCATCCCGCGGCCGGAAAGCCTGCCTCCACGGCGGCGAATACCAGTCCGGAGCGTTATCCGCTCACCGGCGAGGTGCTGCGCGTCGAGGCCGAGCGCAAGGTGCTCGTGGTGAGGCACGACGAGATCAAGGATTACATGCCAGCCATGACGATGGAGTTCCTCGTCTCTGACGGTGACCTCGCCCTGGCCCGCCCCGGGCAGCGGATCCGTGCCGACCTGATCCCGAGCAAGGACGGTGATTTCCGGCTGGAGCGGATCTGGCCGGATGACGCGTCGATCGAGGCGCGCACCGTCGCGACGGGGGCCGTGCAGCTGCGGCAGGACACCCATACCCGCGGCAAGAACGCCTACCGGGAGGTGGGGGAGGCCGCGCCGGACTTTTCGCTCTACGACCAGAATGGCCGCGTGGTACAGGGATCTCGGTTCCGCGGCCGGCAAATCATGCTCAATTTCATCTTCACGCGCTGTCCGGTGCCGACCATGTGCCCGGCCGCCACGGCCAAGATGATCACCGTCCAGCGGCTGGCCCGTGAGGCTGGCGTGCGGGACCTCGAGCTCATCTCCATCACGCTGGATCCCGCTCACGATACGCCCGGCGTCCTGCGTGATTACGCGTCGGTGCGGGGCATCGACACGGGGAACTTCTCCTTCCTCACCGGACCGGAGGGGTCGATTCGCGACCTGCTGACGCAGTTCGGCGTCATCACCCAACTGGAGGGGGACATCCTTCAGCACACGCTTGCGACTCTCCTCATCGATCCGCAGGGCCGCATCGCCCACCGTACCGATGGCAGCCAGTGGGAACCGCAGGAATTCGTGCGGAGGATGAAATCTCCATGAACGCCGTCGAAGCCGCTCCCCGTCCGTCGATCCCGTGGGGTCAGGTCGCCGTCATCACCGGCGTCGCCCTCCTCGCTTTCATCGGCCTGCGCATGCTGCCCACGGGAACCGACCTGAACCACATGGATTTCCGCGTGGAGAATCGCGGGGCCGGGTCGATCGAGTTCTGTGATCCGCTGAATCCCCAATTCATTCCCGTGGTGGCCGTCCGCTCGCCGGTCGCGATGGAGATCCGGACCGAGGCGCACGCGGCCGCGGGCGGGGAGGTGAGGGCGGTGGTGACTCTGCGCACGGCGAACGGGAAGCCGATCGCTCCCCCGGACCTCGTCGTTACGCACACGCGACGACTGCACCTGCTGGTGATCGATCCCTCGCTGAGTGACTACCAGCACCTGCATCCGGAACCGGGTGCCGAGCCCGGCGAGTGGACCATCCGGTTCACGCCGCGCGGTGGAGGCACCTACCGGGTCTTCGCCGACTTCACGCCCGCCGCCACGGGCCGCGGGCTTTACGCGAGCGACGACCTCGTCGTCGCCGGTCCGGCCCTGCCTTCCGTGCGGCCGGGAGCGGAGGTCGAGCAGGACGGCCACCGGTTCAACCTTTCGGTATCGCCGCGGCCGGCGCGCGCGGGCCAGCCGCTTGACCTTGAGTTCACGGTGGCGCGTGTCGCCGGCGGCGCCGTGGCGCTGGACAAGGTGATGGACGCCCTCGCCCACCTCGTCGCGTTTGATGTCGATCGCTCCGGATTCGCCCACCTGCATCCGGTGGACGCCCCGATCGGTGCCCCGGTCGACCCGGCCCGCGTGAACCTCCGTTTCAAGCTCACCGTGCCGCGCGCGGGAGTCTTCACCATCTGGGCCCAATTGAACGTCGCCGGGCGCGAGGAGTTCGTGCCCTTCCGTCTCGAGGTCGTCGAGTAGAGCCTGCCGACCGGGCAATCACCGGTTGACAGGCTGCTACCCCGCGGTGTGGTGGCGCCAGCCCCGTCCCCATGAAGCGATCCGTGGCCGCCCTCCTGGCTTTGCTCCCCTCCGTCGTGTGCGCCGCCGAGACGCCGGCGGCCAAGGCGGGTCCGCTGGCCGAGCCGATTCTGGCCCCCAATCAGGCCACCGTGGAGGTACAGGTGTTCACGGCGACTCGGGTGCCCGCGATGCCTCCCGTGGCGACGGCGGCGGAGTGGTCGGCGACGGCGGCGTCATTGCGCCGAAGGGTCCTCGAAGACGTCGTTTTCCGAGGCGAGGCGCGTGAGTGGGCCTCGGCTCCTGGGCGCGTGGAGTGGCTCGACGCGATCGCGACGCCCCACGGTTACAGCGTGCGCAAGCTCCGCTACGAGGTGCTGCCGGGCCTGTGGCTCCCCGCGCTGCTTTACCAGCCCGATCGCCTCACCGGGCGCGTCCCTGTCGTGCTCAACGTCAACGGCCACGAGAAGACGGGCAAGGCGACGCCGTACATCCAGGAACGCTGCATCAACCTCGCGAAACGGGGCATCCTCGCGCTCAATCCCGAGTGGATCGGCTACGGCCAGCTGTTTGAGGAGAAGAAGCTCGACCACTATCGGATGAACCAGCTCGACCTGTGCGGAACGAGCGGTCTCGCCGTCTTCCACCTCGCGGCCAAGCGCGCCCTCGACCTTCTGCTTGCCCTGCCCAACGCCGATCCGGAGCGGGTCGCGGTCACCGGCCTTTCCGGCGGCGGTTGGCAGACCATCTTCCTCGCCGCCCTCGACGAGCGCGTGCGCGTGGCCAACCCCGTCGCCGGCTTCTCCAGCTACGTGACCCGCGCGCAGTTCCCGTCGCTCGACCTCGGGGATTCGGAGCAAACCCCCTCCGACCTCGCGACGATCGTCGACTACACGCACCTCACCGCGTTGATGGCGCCGCGGCCGACGCTCCTCACCTACAACGCGAAGGACAATTGCTGCTTCCGCGCCGACTACGCGCTGGCTCCCTTGGTGCAGGCCGCTGCCCCTGTCTTCCGGCTGCTGGGTGCGTCCGGCCGGCTGCACCAACACGTGAATCATGACCCCGGCCACAACTACGGCCGCGACAACCGCGAGGCCTTCTATCGTTTCCTCCGCGATGAGCTGCTGGGCGGCGACGCGCGTTTCCCGACGGCCGACATCCCTTCGGAGGCCGAAGTGCGCACCGCCGAGGAACTGCGGGTTCCGTTGCCGCAGGGGAACCTCGACTTCAATTCCCTCGCGCTCCGGCTCAGCGCGGCGCTGCCCGTCTCCTCCACGCCGGACCGGGCGCGACTGCGCGCCTTGGTTCGCGTCCCCGAGTACCGCGTTGCGGCTGCACCGGCCGGATCGGGCCAGGACGGTGGATTGGCGGTGAGCCGCTGGCGCCTGCGCATGGGCAACGATTGGACGGTGCCCGCGGTGGAACTGGTCCCCGCCGACGCGCGCTCCACGGTGTTGTTGATTGCCGACGCGGGACGCGCGGGAGCCGATGCGCGCGCGCGGCAGCTGATCGCGGCGGGCAACCGCGTGGTCGCGATGGATCCCTTCTATTTCGGGGAGTCGGCGATCGCGGGTCAGCCCGGACTCTTCGCAATCCTCGTCGCGGCACTCGGTGAACGGCCGCTCGGCATCCAGGCGGGTCAGGTCAAGGCCGCCGCCCGTTGGCTGGCGGAGGAGCGGGGGCTTGGTCCGGTCCTCGTCGAGACGGCGGGACCGCGGACGGGACTCATCGGATTGGTCGCGGCGGCGCTCGAGCCAGGCGCGATCGCGGGCCTACGCCAGCACGAGGCGATGGAGTCCTTGCGTGAGGTGATCACCGGTGACCTCACTGTGATGCAGCGGCCCGAGCAGTTCTGCTTCGGTTTGCTCCGGGAATTCGATATCCCGCAGCTGCGGGCGCTGGTGGCGCCGCGGCCCGTGACGACCTCCTCTCCATGAACCGCTCCACCCATTCCCCGGTTTCCACTCCCGTCCTCGGCCGCCGGGCCTTTGTGGGCTCATCGCTGGCGATCGCGGCCGCGGCGGTGCTGCCGGCCGTGCGTTCGCGCGCGGCCGCCCGACCCTCCTTTTCGTCGTTCCCCTTCTCGCTCGGGGTGGCTTCGGGCGATCCGGCTCCGGATGGTTTTGTGCTGTGGACCCGGCTGGCGCCGCGGCCTTTGGAAAAGGGAGGAGGCATGCGCCCGGAGCCTGTCGACGTGGTCTGGGAGGTGGCCGATGACGAGGCCTTCTCGCGCGTCGCCACATCGGGCACGGCGGTGGCCGACCCTCGGTGGGGTCACTCCGTGCACGTCGAGGTGTCGGGACTGCGGCCTGACCGTTGGTACTGGTACCGGTTCAGGGCGGGCGGCGCCGAGAGTACGAAGGGCCGGGCCCGCACGTTGCCGGCCGCGGAGAGCCTGCCGGGGCGGCTCCGCTTCGCCTTCGCGTCGTGTCAGAACTACGAGTCTGGCCACTACACCGCCTACGAGCACATGGCCCGCGAGGACCTCGACCTGGTGGTGCACCTCGGCGACTACATCTACGAGGGCGCGGCGCATCCCGGCCGGACGCGGCTCCACAATGGCGGCGAGATCTTCACGCTCGACGACTACCGGCTCCGTTACGCGCTGTACCGTTCTGATCCCGCGCTGCAGGCTGCCCATGCGCTGGCGCCTTGGATCGTCACGTGGGATGACCACGAGGTGGCGAACAATTACGCCGGCGACATCCCCGGAAAACCCGGGCCGCGTGACGAGTTCCTCCGCCGCAGGGCCGCGGCCTACCAGGCGTATTACGAGATGATGCCGTTGCGTCGCGCCCAGCTGCCCGCGGGGCCGGACATGGCGCTCCACCGCTCCCTCGAGTTCGGCCGCCTCGCGCGCTTCCATGTCCTCGACACGCGCCAGTTCCGCACCGACCAGCCCTTGGGAGACGGCCGCCGGGCGCCTTCGCCCGTGCTGCTCGATCCGCGGGGGACCCTGCTCGGCGATCGCCAGAGGGCATGGCTGGAGTCGGGTCTAGAGACCTCGCCCGCCGCGTGGAACATCCTCGCGCAGCAGGTCATGATGGCGCGGGTGGACCATGCGCGCGGCCCGGAGGAACTCTACAGCATGGATCAGTGGCCCGGGTACGAGTTCGAGCGCCGTCGGGTGCTGCGGCACCTGCGGGAGCGGCGCGTGCGCAACCCCGTCGTGCTCACGGGCGACATCCATTCCAATTGGGCCAACGAGCTCCCGGCGGACCCGGAGCGGCCCGACGCCCCGCCGGTCGCGGTGGAATTCGTCGGGACGTCGATCAGTTCGGGTGGCGACGGTTCCCTCGAGCCCGCGCACACCGCTGAGCTGATGGCCGAGAATCCCTTCGTGAAGTACCGCAACAACGAGCGCGGCTACGTGCGTTGCGAGGTCAGTCCCGGCGAGTGGCGTTCCGACTACCGCACCGTGCCCTACGTCGAGCGGCGCGGTGCGCCGGTCAACACACGGGCTACCTTCGTGGTCGAGTCCGGCCGGCCGGCGCTGCGGCGCGCGTGACCGTTGCGCGTTTTCTCCGGGCAAGCTGATCGGCAGGCCGCCCGCGGTTCGGCAAGGCGGCTGCGTTCGCGGCGACGGGGTTTCCGATTGGCACGGCGGTTGCGTCCAGCAACGGTCAAACGTGCGCGGGTTCGCACCGCGCATCCACCATGCAAACCCATCCCATAACCGTTCGTCTTCCTGTGTTCCTGCTCGGCACGCTCCTCGCGACCGCCACCCCGGGCGTGGCCCAGACCGCTCCGGCGGGGGCCGCGCAGAAACTCGAGAGCTTCGAGGTCACCGGCACCCGCATCCGCGGGCTGGTCGGCGAGGCCGATTTCAGCCCCGTGATCAAGTTCGACCGGGTCGAGATCGAGGCGCTCGGTCTGACCTCCATGGGCGAGATCTCGCGGCTGATCCCGCAGGCGTTCTCGCAGGGCTCCTATGACGGCGTCGGCTTCGGCGGCCAGCATCAGGGCCAGGGCCAGGTTTCCGACGGCTCCATCGCGAGCGTCCTCACTCAGCGCACGAACGTAAATCTTCGCGGCCTCGGCGCGGCCAACACGCTCATCCTCGTTGATGGGCGTCGGATGTCCCGCTCCGGCAACATCCGCGGTTCCGACGGCTATGACCTCACCGGCATCCCGGTCTCGTCCATCGAGCGCGTCGAGGTCCTGACCGACGGCGCCTCCGCGATCTACGGATCCGATGCGCTGGGCGGCGTCATCAACATCATCCTGCGGAAGAATTACTCCGGCACCGACCTCACGTTCTCCTACGAGAACACCTTCGACACCGACACCGCGGTCAAGGGCGTCAACCTCACCCACAGCCTGGTGCGCGGTCCGCTTTCCCTCTCGCTCACGGCGTCCTACCAGCAGCGCCATGCGTTCGCCGCGGTCGACCGGCTTTTCTCGTCCACCGATGACTGGAGTAAGCTCGGCGGTACCAGCAGCCTCGCGTCGGCCGGTCCGTCGTTCGGCGCCGGCGGCTTCGCGCTCGGCGCGGGCATCGTCCAGGCTTCCTCGGGCAACCTCCCCGGCCGCACCTCGCCCTTCGCGGTGATCCCCGACGGCGCGACGAGCGCCGCCCAGCCGGCGTCCGCGTACGTCAGCGTGACCGGCGATTCCCTCGGGGTGCCGGCTTACACGGGAGACCGCGCCAAGTACGTGAACCTGATCTCCCCGCAGTTCACCCGTACCCTGGGGTTCCGCGGCGGCTACGACCTCAAGGGCGGGGCGAAGTTTTACCTCAATGGCGGTTACAACGAGACGCGCACGAACATCGAGGGTATGCCGGTCAACTTCCGGAACAGCATCATCGTCCCGGCGAATTACCCGGGCAATCCGTTCGGCGTGCAGGTGCGGTTGAACAAGACGTTCTGGGAACTCGGCCCCATCCAGGGCCAGAAGTTCACGACGAACTCGAATCGCAACCTGGCGACCGGCCTCACGGGGCGGTTCGGCGAGGGTTGGCGCTACGAGCTGGCGGCCAGCTGGAACCGCTCGCTCCTGATGAATGAGAATGCGCTCGACCCGGTGCTCGACACCAATGTTTCCGCACCGCTGATCGCCGCGCAGCGCCTCGTGCTCTTCTACGACAGCCGCGCCGCCCAGCCCAACGATCTCGCGCTGCTGCGCTCAATGCTGCGGCCGGGCAACGCCTCCGATCGCACCGACACCCTCACGTGGTCCGCCTCGGCCGATGGCCCGCTCCCGTGGGTCCGGTTACCGGCTGGTCCCGTCCAGCTCGCCGCCGGCCTCGAAAGCACGACCGAGAAGATCGCGACCTTCCAGTCGATCCCCGATCTGCCCACCATCAACCTCAGCCTCCTCGGCGGCTTCAAGCGCACGCTGCAGTCGTCCTACGCCGAGACCCGCGTGCCGATCCTCTCCGCCGCGCAGCGCGTGCCGCTGGTTCATCGCCTCGACCTCACCGGTGCCGTGCGGTACGACGATTATTCCGACGTCGGTGGTGACACGAGCCCCCGCTACGGCCTGCAGCTGCGGCCCGCGAAGTGGCTGCTCGTCCGCGCGACCCGCAACCATTCGTTCCGCGCCCCTGGCATCCAGGCGCTCTACCGTCCGGTGACCCAGAGCACCAACGCCAACACCACGGGCTTCATTGACCGCGTCCGCAACGAGCTCGTCACCGGCGTCATGCAGACCCGCATCGGCGGCAACCTGGACCTGCGGCCCGAGACCTCGGTCTCCGACAACGTCGGTGTGGTGTTCGAGCTGCCGTTCCGGATCACGCGGGGACTTTCGCTCTCCGTGGATCGTCTCCGCCTTGAATACCGCGACCAGATCACCGGCCTTTCCACCATCCAGGAGTGGTCGGATCTCTTCCCTGAGCGCCTCATCCGGGACTCCGCCGGAGCGCAGCCCGGACGGGTGATCGGCGTCGACACACGCTCCACCAACATCTCGCGCCAGCTCGTGGAGGCCTACGACTACCAGCTGAATCTCCAGCGCCCCACGCCGTGGGGCAACCTGAGCGCCCGTCTGGCCGCGACCGAGTACCGCCGCGTCGACTCCATCCGCATCCCGGGCGCCGCGCCGGTCACCTCGCTCCACCTCCGGCCGACGCGCCTGTCGTGGCAGGCCTTCCTCTCCCGCGGTGCCTACAGCGGCGGCGTGAGCGGCTTCTACCAGGAAAACTCCTGGGTGCAGGCGGCGCGCACGCAGACGCTCTTCGCCAGCGTGATCGAGTGGAACGTGCACGCGTCGTACGAGTTCGCTCGGCGGTCGGCCGGCGACGCGCGGTTCGCGAGCCTCTGGCGGAACCCGCTCGCCGACACCAAGCTCTCGCTCACGGTCAACAACGTCTTCAACCGCGAGCCGCCCCATCGCCAAGGCAACGCCGGCTTCGGCGTCACGGATCCCCGCATGGCCCGCTATTCCCTGAGCCTCCGCAAGAAGCTCTGAGCGGGTTATCCGCGACCGCCATGCCCTCCCGCTTCCCCCGGGGCCGCGTCCTCATTGCGGTGTTCGCGATCGCCGCGTCGCCTGCCGCCGGGGCCGACGCCCCCGGGGCTGACCGTTCGGCGGCCCGCGCCGCCTTCTCGGAGGCTCGCCGGCTTTTCGCCACCGACATCAAGGCTTCGGTCGCCGGCATCCGCCGTGCGGTGGAACTCGACCCGGATTACTACGAGGCGCACCAGTACCTCGTGCTTTACGCGGGGGTGGCCGCGACGAAGGGTCTGCCGGAGGAGGAGGCGAAGGTGGCCGCGGAGCGGTCGCGCGCGGAGCTGCAGGCCCTCTACGAGGGGTGGGCTGCCGCCGAGCCGCGGCGCGCGGCCTACGTTTACGGGCTGGGCAAGCTCTTCATGTATTCGGATCCCGATCGCTCCCGCGCGCTCTTCCAGCGGGCGGCGGAAATGGATCCACGGTGCGGCGACGCGTTCGATTCGTTGGCGATCCATGCGGAAATCCGCGGCGAGCTTGAATTGAGCCGGCGGCTCTTCCGCCAAGCGGTCGACGCTGATCCGGCGGGCGTGACCTTTTGGCGGCATCACGTGGCCGCGCAGCTCGGGGCGGGTCTCGACGCCGCACTGGAGGCGGGCCACGAGATGTCACGCCGATTCCCCGACGAGGCGGCGAGTATCATCGGCTACCTCGCCACGCGGGCCCGATCCGAAGCCGACGCCGTCCGCGTGTACGAACTGCTGCGTGCCCGTTTTCCGCGCGCCGCCGCGCGTAGCCTCATGGGCCTTTTCGCCATCCTGCAGCGCACTGATCCCGCGAAGGCGCTCGCCTTGGCAGAGGAGATGTCCGCGCTTGCTCCGGATGTGAAGGACTGGCCCCAGCTCGCGGCCTACGCGCGCGCCGTCGCCGGTGCCGACGCGGCGATCCGCGCGGGACGGGCGGCGGAGGCTTTGGCTGAACTGGAGGGACTGGTCCTCCCTCGTTACGGCGCGGACCCACGGGCCCGGGAACTCGCGCTTGCACGGGTGCGCTCCGCCCTGGGCCGCAAGGAGGATGCTTACGCGGGCCTGCTGGCCGCGGTGTCGGCGAAGCCAACCGACGAGACCCGCGCCGCCTTGGAGGAGGCAGGTCGCGCGCTGGGCAAGGATGCCTCGGCCGTCGCCGCCGAACTGGCCGCCGACCGCGCGCGGCGGGCGCGTCCGGCCGAAGGTTTCAAGCTCACCGACCTTGCCACGGGCCGGCCGGTTTCCCTCGCCGATTACCGCGGGCGCGTGGTGCTGGTTAACTTCTGGTACCCGCTTTGTGGTCCCTGCCGCGGGGAGTTTCCCTTCCTGCAGGCGGTGCTGGAAAAGTACCGCGCGCGCGGGTTCGAGATCCTGGCGATCAACGGGCATGACCCGGAAGAGCACATGGTGCTGCCCTTGCTGAAGGGCTGGCGGCTCGGCTTCGTTCCCCTGCGGGGCACCGCGGAGGTCGTGAAGGCCTACCAGGTCCGCGGCTACCCCACGAACATCCTCGTCGGCCCAGACGGCACCACGTTCTACGAGCCACCGCCGGTGAGCACGCTTGCTGCCCAGCGTGAGCTGGAGCTGCAGATCGAGGCCCTGCTGCCCCCCGTGGGTCGCTGATCCGCGGATGCCCGCCCCACAGCTCGGCCGCCCCTTCATGTTCAAACGATCCGACCTCGTCCGAGTCCTGACGCTCGCCGTCCTCTCGCTTCCGACCGCTTTCGGCGCCGAATTCCGGGGGAAACTTGATCCCGAGGTCCAGCGTGGCACCCGGGTCGTGACCCCGGTCGAGGCGGCTTCCCCGGAGCTTGTCGCCGCGCTCCCTGCGCCTCCGACTTCCGGAGCCAAGGTCTGGGCGCCGCGCCGCGTCATCGAGATCAAGGGGCGCCGCCTTCCCGTCGTTGTGGTCGCCGGAGCCGCGGGCGGCAAGGTCCTCTGGGTGGATCGCGATGCCGACGGGCGCTTTGGCGTGGACGAGTCCTTCCCTTTGCCCGCCCCCGGCACGGACGTCGCCCTGACGTTCCCGTGGAACAACGGCATCTACCGCGATTTTCCGATCGCCTTCCAGTATTCCGACAAGCCCTTCGGGCGCGCCACCCCCGCCGCGGAGGCGCCGGCCGCGGAGCCGGATGCGACGCGGGTTTCCTCGCTGGTCTATAATTTCAACGTGATCTTCTCCGGATCCGTCGAGGTGGACGGCCGGCCCCTGCGCCTGATGTTTGCGCCCAAGCCCGCCGATACCCTCATCGACCCGCCAAACCAGCGCGTCTCGGTCGATGCCGACTTCAACGGACGTTTTGAGGCCGAGAAGGGCGAGGCGGTGAACGGCTCGGGGCGTAATGCAGTCTTTCGCGTGGGGTCGAGGCATCTCGCGGTGCGGACGGCCGACGTGCGCACGGGCGAACTCGTCCTGGAGGAGCGGCCGGCTTCCGAGTTCACCCGCTTCGATGCATTGCCGGGACAGCTCATGCCCGACTTCGCCTTCGTTGATTTCGAGGGCCGTCAGCGCCGGCTCGCCGATTTCCGCGGCAAGCTGGTGCTGCTCGATTTCTGGGGCACCTGGTGCGGGCCTTGCATCGAGGAGATGAAGCATCTGGACCCGCTTTACGCGAAATACGCGCCGCGGGGCTTCGAGGTGATCGGCATGAACATGGAACGCACCGCCGGCCGGCTGACCGCGGAGGAGTACGCGGAGGTCAACCGCAAGGCCTCCGCCTTCATCCAGCGCGCGGGGCACCGCTGGCTTCAGGCCACGCAGCAGAGCATCGAGCGCTTCGCGCAGGACGTGATCCAGGTGAACCTTTATCCGACCTGCATCTTGATCGGGCCCGATGGGCGTGTGATTTCGCGCGAGGCCCGTGGGGCCGTCTTGGCTGAATTATTGGAACGCCACCTGCCGGCGCGTGATTGACATGAACTCTTTCAGGATTCCGCCCGCCCTCCTGGTTACTGGGTTCGCCCTCGCGGGCGTCTCGTCGGGCATCGCGGCTGATGCCGTCATGATTTCCGCGCCGCCTGTCGTCGCCGCGGCCGCCGATGGCGCGGCGAAGATCCGTCTCTCAGTGGAGGTGGCAGCTCCCTATCACATCTTCTCTACCCTGCCGCAGGTCGGTCCGCAGGGCAGCGGCCCGAACCCGACCACCGTCGCAGTGCGACCGGGCTCGCCGTTCGTGCTGGCCGGAGCGGCGGAGACCTCGCCGCCCCGGAAGGAGTTCGATCCGAATTTCGGCATGGAGCTCCTGGCGCTCGAGGGCCGGGCTTGGATCGATGTGCCGGTCCGCGCGGTCCAGGGGCTGGCCCCGGGCGACCACCCCGCCACGCTGGTGATCACCTTCCAAGCCTGCGACGAACGGCTGTGTCTGCCGCCCGAGGACCGGGAGGTAACCTTTGTTTTCCGTTTCGGTTCCGCCGCTGCGCCTGGTGCCGACCTGCGGTGGCGCGAACTGGCCGATAGGATGGCCGCACCTCCGGGAGGGGGTGACCGGGAGGGCCGTTGGCGGGAGACTGCTGGCTTGGCGTGGGCGTTGCACGAGGCCCACCCGGCGGATGCGCGCCGCTGGCAGGCGTGGGACTCTCTCCTGCGCAGCATGCCGCGTTTCAGCGAGGGTTCGCAGGAGCAAGTCCTCTGGCGGGAGCGCGAGGCGAGGCTCGCCGCCGAGGCCGCGCGGGCGGCCGACGCCCCGGTCGGATTACGCGAACTGTTCGCGGGCAAGAAGGTCAGCGCGCTGGTGCTGCCCTACACGAATGGCACCTTGCCGCCGGACTGGGAGGCGCGCCTGGTGCCGCCGATTGAGTCGCTGGCAGCCGACTTTCCCGCAGGGTCCGCGGCCTTCGTCTACTTCGCCCGCCTCACCGGCGCGGTCGAAGCCCAGTTTCCGGCGGCGATGCCCGCCCTCGTGGAACGGATGATCGCCAGCCCCAACGCGCGCGTGCGCGAACTCGGGGAACGGCGCCGGGCCGTGCTCGCGGCGCTGGCGCGGCCGCTTGACCTCACCTTCACCGCCCTCGACGGGCGGCGCGTCGACACCCGTGAGTGGCGGGGGCGCGTCGTGCTGGTGGATTTCTGGGCCACGTGGTGCGTCCCCTGCATCGACGCGATGCCCAAGCTCAAGGAACTCCACGCAAAGTATCACTCGCAGGGGCTCGAGATCATCAACGTCTCCGTCGACCAGGCGTCCGCCCGGCCCGCGCTCGAGCGGTTGGTGGCTCGGCTGGAACTGCCATGGCCGCAGGCCTTCGACGGCAAGGGTCCGGCGACGGAGTTCGCGGTGCGCTACGGGGTCCAGCCCATCCCGCACGTGCTGCTTGCGGGCAAGGACGGGATGATCGCGGCGGTCAACCCCCGGGGAGAGCGGTTGGAGTCCGAGATCCGTCGTCTGCTGGTACTGCCATGAGCCCGCGAGTTTCGGTATTCATCCTGGCGTTCGTCCTCGCGGTTCCACTGCGGGCGCTCGCGGGTCCGGCGGACGACGCCTTCGCTGCCCTGCGTTCCCGCCGCCTCGAGCGACCCCCGCCGGGCGACGTCCAGACCACTTCCGCCTTCCAGATGGCGCAGCACGACGAGGTGAGCCGCGCGGCCGAGAGATTCCTGGACCGCTTCCCCGACGATCCCCGTCGCTGGGAGGTCTCCGGATGGGCCGTGCTGTCGCCGCGCAGCTCCGATGCCGCCGGCGCCCAGCCGGATCCGGCCTGGGAGCGCCGACGCGAGGTCCTGCGCGAGGCGCTGCTCGACGCCGCCGATGCCCCGGATGGGCTCTGGATCGCCGTGGCGGAGCGCACCATCAACCGCCTCGCGGGTTTCCGGGGTGGTCCCGTGCTCGATCTCGCCGGCGCGGGCCGCCTCGTGGAGCGGCTGGCGGCGCGGGCGCCGGATTCGGATCGGCGGAAGTTCGCCGAGCAAACCTACTTCGCGGCCCTCGAATCCGCGGACCCCGCCGCCGCGGAGGCCCTGCTGCGCCGGCGGGCGTCGCCCGGGGAAACAAACTCTGCCGTGCGCGAGATGGCGGCGGGCCGCCTCCGGGTCGTTGAGGCGCGGCGTGTTCCGTTGGACCTGCGCTTCACCGCGGCCGACGGGCGTGAAGTCGATCTCGCCCAGCTCCGGGGCAAAGTGGTGCTGATCGATTTCTGGGCCACGTGGTGCGTGCCCTGCCTGAAGGAGATGCCCGCCGTCCGCGCCGCCTACCGCAAGTACCGCGACCGCGGTTTCGAGGTGATCGGCATCGCTTTCGAGAAGGCTCCCGGCCCGCGCGCCTCTCCGATGGAGCGCACCGCCGAGCAGCTGGTGCGGTTTGTGCGGGAGAACGACCTCCCTTGGCCGCACCATTACGACGGACGGTACTGGGACAACGAATTCGGCCGGCGTTTCTCGATCCGCGAGCTGCCGACGGCCTTCCTGCTTGATCGCGAAGGGAAACTCCTGACGACCGACGTTCACGGCGAAAAACTGGAGGCCGCGCTCAGCCGGCTTTTCGGTCCACCCTGAGGTCTTTTCCGCCCTTCGGCTTGCCAGTCCCGCGGCCGCGCCGGAAGTTTTCCGGATGACCCAACCCCTGCCTCCCTCCGCCTCCCGTCGAGACTTCCTGCGTGCCGGCGCCGGCGCAGCCGCCCTTGCCGCCCTCGCGCCTCGCGCGCGCTCGGCCGAGCCCGACACTACGGCTGACGTCATCCGGGAGCTGATCCGTTTCAACGACCAGCGCATCCCCGCGCTGCTGGCCAGCCAGGAGCGACGCGCCGGCCACCGCTGGCTCGGCGGACAGATCAATGACTTCGGGCTGCATTCCGCCACGGGCACGAAAGCCTTGGTCGTCGCCTACACCTGCGCGCTCTGCTCCGAAGGCGGGAAGTACCGCGGTTCCGCCGAGGTGACCGAGGCACTGCGGCATGCCGCCGAGTACCTCAATCGCGTGCAGTATGAGGACGGCACGGTCGACTTTTACGCGACCAACTTCCGGTCGCCGCCCGATGTCGCCTTCATCGTCGAGAACCTCGGCCCCTGTTACTCCGTGCTCAAGGCGAGCGGTGATCCGAAGCTGGGGGTGATCGCTGACCTCATCGGTCGCTTCATCGTCAAGGCCGCCGACGGGCTGGTGACCGGCGGTGTGCACACGCCCAACCACCGCTGGGTGGTCTGCTGCGCGCTCGCGATCGCCCACTCGCTTTTCCCCAACCCGCGCTACGTCGCGCGCATCGACCAGTGGCTCGCCGAGAACATCGACCTCGATCCCGACGGCCAGTACACGGAGAAGAGCACGACGGTCTATTCGCCGATCGTCGACCGCGCCCTCGTCGTCGTGGCGCGGCTCCTCAACCGCCCCGAACTGCTCGAACCGGTGCGTCGCAACCTCGAGATGACGCTCTACTACGTGCATCCCGACGGTGAAGTGGTCACCGAGGCTTCGCGCCGGCAGGACCGCTACCAGCGCGGCAGCATGGCCCGCTACTACTACGCGTATCGCCACCTCGCGATCATCGACGGCAATGGCCGCTTCGCCGCGATGACGCGGCAGATCGAGGGTGGGGCGCCCGCGCAGATCGCCCGCGAGGCCCAGGAACTGCTCCAGGCCCGTCGCTTCGAGGCCGCCCGCACCTTGCTTGAGGCCTCGCTCGAGCTGATCTCCTTCCTGAGCGAGCCCGAGTTCCGTCGGCCACTGCCACCTTCGGCCCCGCTGCCGACCGACTATTCGCGTCTGTTTTCCTACTCGAGCCTCGCGCGCGTGCGCAGGGGCGACCGCAGCGGCACCATCCTCGCCGGCAACACGACGTTGTTCTCCTACCGTAACCGCAACGCCGCCCTTGAGGCTGTCCGTTTCGCCACCGCCTTTTTCGGCAAGGGTCAGTTCACGGCCGACACCATCGAGGCGCGCCCCGGCGGCTACGTCCTGCGGCAGACGCTCGAAGGTCCGTACTTCCAGCCGCTGACGAAGGAGCAGATCGCCGACGGCGAGCACACCAAGATGGCGCCCAACGGCACCCTCGCCAACTCCGGCCGGGCGCTGCGGGCCCGCACCAACATCTCCAAGCTCGAGGCCGTCGTCACCGTCACCGAGGAGCGCGGTCGCTTCCGGCTGGAGTTCGTCATTGAAGGCACGAGCGAGGTGCCCGTCGCGCTCGAGCTGGCCTTCCGCCACGGTGGCAAGCTGCAGGGCGTCGAACCGTTGCCCGGCGTGACGGATGGTTACCTGCTGCGTTCGGGCAAGGGCCGCTACGAGTCGGGCGGCGACGTGATCGAGTTCGGTCCCGGCCGCGTGGAGCACACCTACGCCCAGGTTCGCGGGGCCGCCGCGAAATGGGACGGCATGAGCGTCTTCCTCACCGGCCTCACGCCCTTCCGCGCCACGCTCGACATCGGTTGACGTCATGCGCGCCCGCCTCGTCCGCCTTGCCGCGGTGTTAATGCTCGCCGTCGGCGCGCGCGCGGCTGCTCCGCTGAAACCCGCGGCACCGAACGTCCTGCTGATCCTGGCCGATGACATGGGGATCGGCGACGTCTCGTGCCTCAATCCCCGCAGCCTCTGGCGGACGCCGCACCTCGACCGCCTCGCGGCCGAGGGCATGACGTTCACCGACGCGCATTCCTCGTCGGGCGTCTGCACGCCCACGCGCTACACGCTGCTCACCGGTCGCTATTCCTGGCGGGGCCGCCTCAAGCGCGGCGTGCTCAACGGCTACGGTCCGCCCCTGATCGAGCCCGGCCGCCTCACGCTGTCGGGTTTCCTCCGGCAGCGCGGTTACGCGACGGCGATGTTCGGCAAATGGCACCTCGGCCTTGAGTGGGCGCGCTCGGGTCCGGGGGCGGAGGACGTCGATTTCGCGAAGCCCTTCGGCGGCGGGCCGATCGCCCACGGCTTCGACCGCTTCCTCGGCATCAGCGCCTCGCTCGACATGCCGCCCTACGTCTGGCTGCGCGACGACCGCGTGACGGCTCCGCCCGACCGAAAGGTGGGGGACAGCGCCGCGCCGCGCTTGTGGCGGGCCGGGCCCATCGGAGCCGACTTCCTCATGGAGGACGTCCAGCCGCGGCTCACGCGCGAGACGATCGCCTTTCTCGCCGAGCGCGCCGCGGCGCGCGACGGGAAGCCGTTCTTCGTCTACCTGCCCTACGCGTCACCGCATACGCCGACCCTGCCGTCGGCGGAATTCGCCGATACGACCCGCACGCCTTACGGAGCCTTCGTGCGGCAGCTCGACGCCGATGTCGGCGCGATCATGGCGGCGCTCGAGCGCCACGGTCTCGCCAAGGACACGCTGGTGATCTTCACGTCCGACAACGGCTACGCCCCAGCGGGAGACATTCCTCGGCACCGCGACCTCGGCCACGACTCAAGCGGCGGTTTCCGAGGCAGCAAATCCGATGCCTTTGAAGGTGGCCACCGCGTGCCGTTCATCGCGCGTTGGCCCGCCGTGGTTCCGGCGGGATCCAAGTGCGGCGAACTCGTCGGTCACCTCGACGTTTACGCGACGATGGCCGAGGTACTAGGCGTTCCGCTGCCGGACGAAGCGGCCGAGGATAGCTCAAGCCTGCTTGCCCTGCTGCGCGGGCGACCCGCCCCCGACGGTCGCCGCCGCAGCCTTGTGCATCATTCCTCGGAGGGGGAATTCGCGATCCGGGAAGGGGACTGGAAGTTGATCCTTTGTCCGGGGTCTGGTGGCTGGAGTTCACCGACGAAGGCTCCTTCCCCTTGGACGCAGTCCAAGCCCGACAACTTCGACGGGCTGCCGCCGTTCCAGCTCTACAATCTGGCGCAGGATCCCCGGGAAACGACGAATCTGGCCGATCGTCATCCGGACATCGTGCGCCGCCTTGGGCGGCTGATGCGCGAGACGATCGAGCGAGGCCGGAGCACGCCGGGTTCCGACCGTCCCTACGAGAAGGCGGGTTGGCCGCAGACGGCTTGGATGGTGCAGTTCCCGCGGTGAACCCCGGGTCGCGCGATTGACGCGATCGCGGGTCGAGTCTGCATTTCGAACATGTTCACGATCATCGGCGGCGACGGCCGCGAGTATGGCCCCGCGACCGCCGATCAGGTTCGGGCCTGGATCAACGGCGGCCGTGCCAACCTCGAGACCCGGGCGAAGGTCGCGGGCTCGGGCGAGTGGCGGCGGCTGGGCGATTTCCCGGAATTCGGCGGAGCGGCCGAGCCTCCGCTGGTGACCGGAACGGAGGTGCGGGACGCGGACGTTGAGCCCACGGTCCCAGTGGAGGAGCCGGCGGGCATCGGTGCCCGCACGGGCGCGGCGCTTATCAACGCGTTCGTCTACTTCTGCAGCCTGATGCCCGGCGGGATGTGGCTGAGCCGGAAGCTGATCGAGGCGAATCCCGATGTGGCGAAGGGCGGCTTTCCGAAGCTGGAGGACCTGGATCTGACCGGGATCGCCGAGGGCGTGATCTGGGTCTACGCGGGGCTCTTCGCGGTGATGCTGGTCCAAGCCCTGTTGATCGTCGTCCGAGGGCAGAACCTCGGGAAGCTCCTGACCGGCGTTAAGGTCGTGCGGGCCGACGATGGCGGCCCGGCGGGTTTTGCCCGCGGGGTGATGCTGCGCTTCGCGCTGCCGGTGTCGGTGTTCTTTCTGCTCAATGTCGTCTTCCCGCTCGGGGTGATGTTCATCGCGCTCGACTACGCGTTCATGTTCCGCGCCGACCGGCGCTGCCTGCACGACCTGATCGCTGGCACGCGGGTGGTGCGCGCCTGACCCCTGGTTTTCTGCGCCGCGGGGCGAATGTAAGGCCGAAGTGTCTGCGGGAGCACCTGCAGACACAGCGGCGGTGCTTCGCACGGGAAGGTCGGAAGGTTGGGCCGAACGTCCTTTCTCTTCCCGAATTTCGGTCGGTGTGGCCGCGGCTGCAGCCGCGGAGAATTCACGAGGTGGGGTCGGAGGGTAGGCCTCGTGGAAGCAGTCGATGAGCTTTCGTGAATCATCCGCGGGACCGCCCGCGGCCACAGTGGCGGGCTTCCGAAAGGCAGGCCTTCGTTGGTCCGAACGGAATCGGCATGCCGTGTGGCTGCGGCTGTAGCCGCGGAAAATTCACGATCGGCTTTGGGCCGACCACGATCGGGCCTATACCACCCGGTCGGTGAGCGGTTCGCCGCGCGTGAACGCCTCGAGGTTGGCGAGGAAGTGGCGTACGAGGGCCTCGTGCTGGTCATGGCGCCCGCCGGCCGTGTGCGGCGTGATGAAGCAGTTCGGACATTCCCAGAATGGATGGTCGGCCGGCAGCGGCTCCGTCTGGAAGACGTCGAGGTAGGCCTCGCCGACGCGACCGGAGCGCAGCGCCTCGAGCAGGGCGCGTTCGTCGACCGTGGCACCGCGGCCGACGTTGTAGAACCGAACTCCTGGCCGCACGCACGAGAGGCGGCGGGCGTTGACGTAGTTCCGGGTGTCCGCGTTGTCGGGCAGAAGGTTCACCACGTGGTCGGCGCGACCGAGGGCGCTGCTGAGCTGCTCCTCGGGGATGATCCGCACGCCGCGTTCGCTGCGGGCCTGCCGGCGCACCGCCAGGATCGTCATGCCGAAGGGAGCGAGAAGCTCGGCCAACCGGCGGCCGATCGCGCCGTATCCCAGGAGGAGCACCGTCTGGCCGGTGAGGAGCCGCGACTCGAAGCGGCGCTCGTCGTAGTGCCAGGAGCGGTCGGAAAGCTGCTCGCGGTGCGAGGGCAGGAGCCGGCGGCCGAGCGCGAGCATCATCGCCAACACGTGCTGCGCGCAGGAGTCGGCGAACACCGAAGACGCGTTCGTGAAGGCGGCGCCGCGCGCGCGGAAACCTTCGCGGAACTCCGGCTTGTCGTACCGGGTGTAGCCGGCCGTCGTGACCTCGACCCAGCGCAAGCGAGGGCAGGCGAGGCATTGCGCGGCGTCGGGCTGCCCGAAGGCGACGTCGGCCTCCGCCAGCCGCGGGTCGGCGCGGCCGGCGGCCAGCACGGCGGCGGACATGCTGGGCGAGCGAACGAGCCGGTGCGGCGTGATTCCCGCCTCGAGCAGGGCGGTCTCGGCGGGCGGGAACTCGGCGTTGGTCCAGATCAGCAGGCTCATGCGCGGGTGAGGGCGCCTGAAGAGCGCGCGTTCGCCGCGGCGGCGCAAGGCGGTTCATACGGGCGCCCATTCCGGATTTTTTCTCGCCGCCCGGCGCCCGGCGCCTAGTCGTTAAGTCCCCCTTCACTCCTACCATGCCCCGTCCTGTCACCCTGTTCACCGGCCAATGGGCCGACCTTCCCCTCGAGCGGCTCCTCCCCCTCGTCAAGCAGATGGGCTACGACGGCGTCGAGCTCGCCTGCTGGGGCGATCACTTCGACCCCGATGCCGCGGCCTCGAGCAAGAAGTACGTCCACGACAAGTGGGCGATGCTCAAGGACCACGGCCTCACCTGCTATGCGGTCTCCAGCCACCTCGTCGGCCAGGCCGTGTGCGACCTGATCGACGAGCGCCACAAGTCGATCCTTCCCGGTGATGTTTGGGGTGACGGCGATCCCGAAGGCGTGCGCAAGCGCGCCGCGCGCAAGCTGGCCCTCACCGCCAAGGCGGCCCGCGCCTTCTTCGACGCCAAACCCGGCCGCGGCAGCCGCGATGATTTCCCGGCCGTGGTCAACGGCTTCACCGGCTCTTCCATCTGGCACTCCATCTACGCATTCCCGCCCACGTCGCAGGCGTTCTGGGACGCCGGCTTTGCCGACTTCGCGCGCCGCTTCGGCCCGATCCTCGAGGCCTTCGACAAGGCCAACGTCAACTTCGCGCTGGAGGTGCATCCCACCGAGATCGCCTTCGACATCGCCAGCGCCCAGCGGGCGGTCGAGGCCGTGAAGGGCCACCGGCGCTTCGGCTTCAACTATGACCCGTCGCACCTTGGCTACCAGGGCGTCGATTACGTGAAGTTCATCCGCACCTTCCGCGACCGCATCTATCACGTCCACATGAAGGACGTGTGGTGGGGCCATGGCGACGGTTCGGTGGGCGTTTTCGGCGGGCACACGACCTTCGGCGACCCGCGTCGCCAGTGGGACTTCCGGTCGCTGGGTCATGGCGACATCAACTTCGAGGAGATCATCGTCGCCCTCAATGATGTCGGCTACCGCGGGCCCCTCTCCGTCGAGTGGGAGGACGGCCGCATGGACCGCGTCCACGGCGCCACCGAGTCGGCCGCGTTCGTGCGCAAGGCCGACTTCCCCACGAGCGCGATCATTTTCGACGCGCAGTTCGATCAGCAGAAGAAGTGAGTCCTTTCCCGCGGCGCGCCGGCGACGGCCCGGCGCCCGCGGTTTCCTGACCCCGCCGCCCGCCGGAGCGGGCGGCCTGCCGTCGATCCCATTACCCTCATCATGAGCACCAAGATCGCCATCATCGGCGCGGGCGGCATGGCCGCTTACCACGCCAAGGGATTCCGGGAAGCCGGCGCTGAGATCGTCGCGCTGGCCGACCTCAACGCCGCCGCGGCCGAAAAAGCCGCCGCGCGGCACGGCATCAGCCGCCATTTCGGCGACGTGGGCGAGATGCTGCGCGCGATGCCGGAGATCGACGGGGTGTCGATCATCGTCCCGAACAAGTTCCATGCGCCGCTCGCCCTGCAGGCCCTGCAGGCCGGCAAGCACGTGTTCTGCGAGAAGCCGCCCGCGCTTTCCGCCGCGGAGATGACGCGGATGAAGGCCGCGGCCGACAAGGCGCGGCGGCGGCTGATGTTCAACTTCAACAACCGCGCGCGGCCCGAGAGCTACGCGATGATGGAGTACATCGCTCAGGGCGTGGTCGGCACGATCAACAGCTGCCAGGCCAAGTGGATCCGCCGCACCGGCATCCCGGGCTTCGGCGGCTGGTTTACCACCAAGGCGCTTTCCGGCGGCGGTCCGCTCATCGACCTGCTGCACATGATCGACCTCGGGTTGTACTTCATGGGCTACCCGGAGCCGGCGCACATCCTCGCCCGCACCTACCACGACCACATCGCCGACAAGTCCTTCAAGGGCCCATGGGGCATCCCCGACGTGGCCAAGGGCGTGACCGACGTCGAGGCGGCCGCGCACGGCTTCGTGACGTTCCGTTCCGGCCAATCGATGTCGTTCGCTGTCTCGTGGGCGGAAATGAACAAGCGCGAGGAGGTCTCGGTGGTCTTCCAGGGTTCAAAGGCGGGCGGCATGGTCCGCCGCCTCTTCGGCGTCGATGGGATCGACGCCACCGCGGAGGATGCCTGCGAGCTCTACACCCACGAGAACGGCCGCCCTGTCAACCGCTCCATCGTGGTGCCGGCCGACGAGACGATGGGCCGGGTACGTTCAGCAGCGAACTTCGTGCGCGTGCTCGAGGGCGCCGAGAAACCGCTCAACACGCCGGACCAGGCCCTCGCGCTGATGCGGATCATCGACGGCGCCTACAAGTCCGCCGCCACCGGCCGGCCGATCGCGCTCTGAGCGCGCGACGGTTACGGCCGCTTCCAAACCCTTCAACCTCCTCCGTTCCATGAAACTCAATCGCAAGCTCCGCATGGGCATGATCGGCGGCGGCCGCGGCGCCTTCATCGGCGCGGTCCACCGCATGGCCGCCCGCCTCGACGGTGAGATCGACCTCGTCGCCGGCTGCTTCTCGGCCGACCCCGAGAAGTCCCGCGCTTCCGGCGCCGACCTTTTCCTGGATCCCTCCCGCGTCTACGGGACCTACCAGGAGATGGCAAAGGCCGAGGCCGCGCTGCCGGCCGACCAGCGCATCGACTTCGTCTCGATCGTCACGCGCAACAATACCCACGCCCCGATCGCCCGCGCCTTCATGGAGGCGGGTTTCCATGTCGTGTGTGACAAGCCCCTCTGCTTCTCCCTGAAGGAGGGCCTGAAGCTGCGCGAGGTCGTGCGCCGCACGGGCAAGGTCTTCGCCCTCACGCACAATTACACGGGCTACCCGATGGTGAAAGAGGCCCGCGACTGGGTGCGGAGTGGCAAGCTAGGCAAGCTCCTCAAGGTCGTCGTCGAGTACCCGCAGGGCTACGCGCTCAGCGCGCTCGACGCCGCCACGATCTCCAAGATCGCCAACTGGCGCATGGACCCGAACGTCTCCGGCGTTTCCAACTGCATGGGCGACATCGGCACGCATGCCCACAACCTCGCGCGCTACATCACCGGCTTGGAGGTAGAGGAGATCTGTGCCGAGCTCTCGACCTTCATCCCCGGCCGCTTGCTCGACGACGACGGCAATTGCCTCGTGCGTTTCAGTGGCGGCGTGAAGGGTATCCTGTTCGCCTCCCAGATCTCCAGCGGCGAGGAGAATAACCTGAACATCCGCGTCTTCGGCACCAAGGGCTCGCTCCAGTGGTTCCAGGAGAACCCCAACGAGCTGCTCTTCAAGAAGCACGACGCCCCGCAGCAGGTCCACCGCCGCGGCAACGGCTACCACGGAGACGCCGCCAAGGGCGCCATGCGTACGCCGTTCGCGCATCCTGAGGGGTTCATCGAGGCCTTCGCCAACGTCTACCGCTCGGCCGCCGTCGCCATCGCCGACTCCATCGAAGGGCGCAAAGCCCCCAAGGGCGGCTACGATTTCCCGACGATTGACGACGGCCTGGCCGGCATGGCTTTCATCGAGACCGCCGTGAAGAGCGGCAACGCCGGCGCGCGCTGGATGAAGTTTCCGCGGATCTGAAGCCCATCCTGTTCTTCCCTTCGGCCGCTGGTTTCACGCCAGCGGCCTTTTTTTAGTCGAACCACTCGTCGGCCGGGTCGAAGGCGGGTATGGCCACGTTGACGATCCGGAACCTGCCCACGAGTCGGTGCCGGCAGCCGGGCTTGATGAGCACCGACATCATGGGCCGCGCGGGGATGCGTTCGCCGTCGAGCTCGATGAATCCCTCGCCCTCCAGCACGAGGTAGATCTCCGTCATCCGCTTGTGGTAGTGGGTCCGGGCATCAATCGAAATGTCGACCAGATGGATCGTGGCGACGGCGTTTTCAGGCGTGGCAAACCCCCGGCGTGACATGCCGCAAGGGCAGGGGACCGCCGGGATCTCGTCCAACTGCGTGACGAGGTAGTTGGCTGGGGTGGATTGTGGTCCAAGTCCGTCCTTCATACCGCCCTTGTGTGCCTTCCAACCCGCCCTGGAGGAAGTTTTTTGGAAAGTGGTTTTCCCGTTGCTACCGATACGGTCGACTTCATTCTCGGGGAGTCAGAGACAGCGCGCTCGGGAACCTTTTCCCCGATTCCAGACCCCAGCCCCTAACCATACTTCTTATGAAACGCGAAAGCTCATCCCTCAATGGTTTCACCCTCGTCGAAATCATGATCGTCGTCGTCATCATCGGCTTGTTGGCCGCGATGGCTATTCCCGCCTTCCAGAAGGTGCGGGTTTCCTCGCAGGATAAGGCTATCTTGAACAACGCCCGACAGCTTGCCGCCGGCGCCGACCAGTACTTCCTTGAGAACGGTGTAACGACCGTCGCCAAGTCCAACCTGTTGGGCTCCGACAAATACGTGAAGGCGCTTAACCTCGTGGCGAGCGAGTCCTATCCGGACAACTTCACCCAGGGCGTGACCATCACCGTCGAAGGCATCGCCGGAGCTCGGACCGTCACCTACGCGCCTTGAGGTGGCGCGCCGCCCGCGGGCCCCACTTTACCGTTGCCACAGCTGTCTTTCGCGGGCTCCCTGATTTTACTGCTCACGTTTGAGCCCCCTCATTAATCGTTCGAAATAGCCTTCTCCATGAATACCTCAGGATCGGCCCGCAAGGGCTTCACGTTGGTTGAAATCATGATCGTCGTTGTCATCATCGGCCTGCTGGCCGCGATGGCGATTCCCGCCTTCCAGAAGGTGCGGGTGTCCTCCCAGGACAAGGCCATCTTGAACAACGCCCGCCAGCTCGCGGCCGGTGCCGACCAGTACTTCCTCGAGAACGGTGTCACGACGGTCGCCAAGTCCAACCTGTTGGGCTCCGACAAGTACGTGAAGGCGCTCAACACGGTCGCGAGCGAGGCCTACCCGGACAATTACACCCAGGGTGTGACGATCACGGTCGGCGCCATCGCCGGCGCCCGCACGGTGACCTACGCCCCGTAAGGAGCGTCGATTTCCTCTTCCCAGACGCCCGGCCGAAAGCCGGGCGTTTTTTTGTCCACTCGCCCTCCCTCGGACGTTGTCGCGGCGGCTTTTACCCTTCATGCCTGACCGCATGATCGGGGCGAACCTCAGGTCCGTCTTGCGCGAGCCGCGCATGCGATGGTTGCTGCTATCGTCGGTTGCCGCCGCGGTGGCTGGCTTCGTGGCGGTGCCCGACCGGCACGCAATCGCCTTCGTCTCCAAGGCCGGATACTGGATGGTGCTGGCGGGTGTTGCCTGCTGGATTTGGTCGCTCCGGGTGGGCGGCGTGATTGGTTTCGGGAGACGGCCATGGAGGCGGCCGGATCCGGTGGGAACCGCCCTGATTGCCGGGGCTGGTCTCGTCCTGCTCGTGCACGAGCGCTTTGGGTTCAAGATCGTGATGGATGAGCTCATGCTGCTCGGGACATCGATGAGCATGCACCTGGACCGGCTGGTTCTTACGCCGCTTCGGGGGAACGATATCCAGGGTGCATTCGAGATCCTCGAGGGAGTGGTCGACAAGCGGCCGCTGCTCTTTCCCTTCCTGCTTTCGGTCGTGCATGACGTCACCGGCTACCGTCCGGAGAACGCCTTCGCTTTGAACGTCGTGCTCACATTCGTGCTGCTCGGACTAGTCTGGAAACTGGGTGTTCGCCTCGCCGGCCGCACGGGAGGTGCCCTCGGGGTCGTGCTCCTGGCAGGGTTGCCGCTCCTCGGCCAGAATGCCACCGGTGGAGGCTTCGAGCTGCTGAATCTGGTCATGATCGTGGTCACGTTGCTGCTCGGGGTTCGTTTCGCGGAGCGGCGGGACGGGCCGGCGTTGGGGGCCTTGGTGTTTTCCGCGGTGCTACTGGCGCAGGTGCGCTACGAATCAGTGGTCTTCCTCGGCCCGGTCGCGCTCCTGGTCATCCTTGTCTGGACCCGCGACGGCCGGGCCGAGATCCCGTGGTCCGTGGTGGCGGCTCCGCTGTTGCTGGTGCACGTGCCGCTCCATCAGCGCATCTTCGACCTGCGGGCGTCGGCTTGGGAACTCACCAGTCGCCCTGGCTTCACGGAGCCTTTTTCCCTGTCGTACGTGCCCGACAACCTGGCGCACGCCCTGGCATTCTTCTTCGGACGCGCCTCCGACCAGCCCAATTCGCTGGTCCTTTCGGTGTTGGGGTGCCTCGCGGTGCCCTTCGTCGCGCTGCGCGTCGCGCGGTGGCGGCTGGAACCGGCGGGAGTGCCGGCGGTCTCGGCCGTAACCGCCCTCTTTGGCTTAGGGTTCCTCCTGCATTTCGCGCTGCTCATGTGTTATTTCTGGGGGAAGTTCGATGACCCCGTCATCCGGCGCCTGAGTCTTCCGGCCCACCTCGGACTCGTGCTGGCGGTCCTTCTCTTGCTGCCGGTGATTCCCACCGTAGTCGCTCGTCGCGTCGTCTTGGCTGTGGCCGTGCTCGGGGTGTTGATCCGCGGCGTGCCTTCGATGGCGGCTCACGCCTACAGCCAGGAGTACACTCCCGGTCGGGAAACGGCATGGCGACGGGAGTTCATGGCGGCGATGCCCCGGCCTGATTACCTGATGATCGACAACGACGCCACGCTCTGGGTAACGCACCGGGTCTCGGCCACGCCCACCTCCGTGGCGTCGAAGCGCGTTGCCGACATAGCGTTCCATCTGCGGAACCGGACATTCTCCGACGTCCTTGTCTTCCAGCGCTTCAACGTGGACCCAGACTCCGGTGCATTGACGCTGCGCACGGGTGACGACCCGGGCCCCGCCTTTTTGCTCGAGCCCGTGGCGGAGCGGCGGCTGCACCCCCTCACTCTTTCCCGCATCAGCCGCGTGCGCGAAATCCGCACGGGTGACGGGATCGTCTCGGCGCCGGAGACCGTGCGCGCGGCGACTCCGCTATCGGCCGCGGAGCTGGAACGGGCGCGCCTGCAGTTCCTCGAGACTTACCTGAAGAAACTGCCCTGACGGGTATGCCCGCCGAGTCGACCTTACGCGGTTTCGCCGGAGCCCTGGAAGCGCAACGATCTCGCGTCCTTGGCCTGCTGCTTTCGGTCGCCCTCTCGGTTGCACTTGGGTTCGTGTTCGTGCCGCCATCGGCGGCGGAGAAGGCGATCGTGGTGGGAGGCTACTTCTACATCCTCGGGATCTTCATCCTCTGGATCTTTCTGGTCCGTCGCGTCCTGGCGCTAAGCCGCGTGCGCCTGCGGGAAAATCTGCGCCGCCCGGGCCCGGTGATAGTCGCTTGGCTGGCCGCGACGATCTTCGCGGCCGCCTCGGATGATTTCGCCCCCAAGGTGCTCTTCGATGAGCATGTCGTGCAGGGAACCGCTTGGCATCTGCATGCAACCAAGGAGGTAGGGACGCCGGTGCGAGCCTACGAGGTGGCGGGAACGTGGACGGCCATCGATGTCTATCTCGACAAGCGCCCGTACCTCCTGCCGTTCCTCATCTCCTTGGCGCACGATTTGACCGGCTACCGTCCACTCAACGCTTTCGTCCTCAACGTCCTGCTCGCGGGATTCTGCCTTGGTCTGGTGGCTTGGATCGTGACGTGCCTCACCGGCTCGGGCTGGGCGGCCGTGCTTGGCATGGCGCTGCTCGCAACCACTCCGCTCTTCGGGCAGAATGCGACGGGGTCGGGACTGGAGATGCTCAACCTCGCCCTCATCGCCGCCCTCGCGGCAGCCGGGACTCTTTACCTGAGGGAGCCCGGCGATCCCGACCGGCTTTCGTTGTTGGGAGTCACGGCCGTGCTCCTCGCGCAGAGTCGCTACGAGTCGGTCCTCTTCGCGATCGCTGCCGCGGCGATCATCGTGACGGGCTGGTGGCGCGCGGGTCGGATCATCCTTCCCGCGCCTTTGCTCGTCGTACCGCTGCTCCTCGTTCCCTGGGCTTGGCACAGCCGGATCGTCGATTCGCGGCCCCAGCTGTGGGAACTCCGGGAAGGTGAGTCGGCGCGTTTCGACTGGCGTTACGTTTCCGGCAACCTCGAGGGCGCTTGGGAGTTTTTCCGGGCATCCTCGCCCGACCAGCCCGGCTCGCTCGCCGTCGTGCTGCTGGGCGGTGCGGGTGCCCTGGCGCTTGTTTTCCGCATCCTCCGTCGCCGGCGGGTGAGCCTCCCGCCGGAAGCGACCGCCGTCGGGTGGGTCGGCCTCGGGGTGGCGGTTCATTTCTCGCTGGTGCAATTCTATTACTGGGCCCGCTTCGACGAGCCGGTCACCGCGCGGTTCGCGCTGCCCTCTTTGCTGATGCTCTCGTTGCTCGCCGGCGCTTTGGTGCGGCTGGCGCCGTTTCCCCGTTCGGCCTTGCTGCGGATCGCCTTCGGGGTTTGGGCGGTCTGGCTGGCCACTTTCGGCGGGCCCGCCTTGGCGCAGCGCCTCTATACGGAGCGGAACCTGGTGCGTCATGAGGTCGACTGGGAGCTTGAGCGGATTCGCTCCCGGGCGGGGCCCGTCCTGGTGATCACCTCGAAGACCACCCTGCCTTTCATCCTCGAGCGGATTCCCGCGGTTAACCTCGCGGTCGCCCGACTTCGCGGGCCGGAACTGGCTTGGCATCTCGAACGTGGGACGTTCCGCGAGGTGCTGGTGACGCAGGTCGTGCGTCCAACGGCCTCCGGTGGTGATGCCGCCATCGAGCCCGCCGACCGCCTCCCGGAGGGATTCAAGCTAGAACCTGTCGAGAGAAAGCGCTTCGGGGCGCGCTGGATGCTCCTCAGCCGCTTGGTCGCGGTGGAGTCGGCGGGGCCCGTTCCGGCGCGGGCGGACTGACCGGGCGGCCCGCCGCGGCCGCCTCCAGGGCCTGCTGCCAGTCGCGAATCGAGCCGCCGGTGGCCGCGAGGACCTCCGTCTGATCAAGCCGGAAGACCAGGATGGAGTGGCCGATGAGCGCCGTGGGCCGCTTGAGGCGAAGGTAGTGGCAGAGGCGGGCGAAACGGAGGCTTTCGAAGGTCTTCCAGCCCGCGCGCCATTTCTCCCACGGGACCTTACTGAGCAGTTCGGCACGGCGCGCCGGCTCTTCTTGGAGCGCGAGAAAGTCGGGCTCGAGTTCGTGCAGCCGCTGAAACTCCGCCTCGAAGTCGGCGGTCCACGGTCCCCGGTGCCGACTATAGACCTGCTGCAGCATCGTCGCGCTCACGGCGTAGATCCCCGGCTCCAGGCGGTGCCACCGGCGAGCGGCGCCCACTTCCGGCAGCGTGGGCAGCGAGGTGGCCCGGATCCCCTCGTGGACCGGGTCGCCGGTACCGAAGTAGGCAAGGAAGACCCGCTCGCCGCCGGCGTTGGCGTCGAGCCACGTCCGGAGACCGGGCAAGTCCTGCCCCCAGTCGAGTGAACTGTCGACGAGGTGGCGCCAGCCGTTGCCCGGGCCGCCCACGATCTGGTTGAAGTACGCGAGGTAGTGCGGGCGCACGCGCCATGATTCCGCGGCGTGCCAGGCCGCGAGGATAGCCAGCAGGAGAATTGACGCCCGGCCGGCGGCGCGGGCGGCGGGTACGATTCCACCGGCGGCTACGAACAGCGCGGGATAGAGCGGCAACAGGTGCCGGTGCCCGATGTTCAGGTGGGAGGTGAGCGAAGCCGCGAGGTAGACGAGCAAGAGCACGGCTAGGGGGGCAGCTCGCGCCGCGTTTCGCCGCCACCATTCCGCGGGCGCAACCGCTGCCCGCCTAGCGACGGCCAGCGCCGCCAGGATGAGCAGGAGCAGCAGTGGAAGCGTCGTCTTGATGAGGAAAGCCCAGGGGAAAAAGGACACCCACCCCGTGACGCTGTACTCGCCGCTCATGAAGGCGCCGCGCGCGCGCGCGAACTGCAACACGAAGGCGAGGCCGTGCAGCCACGCCTCCGGCAGCACCTGCCAGTCACGCAGCAACGAGAGCAGCTCTGCCTTCCAGCCGAGGGCGACCAGCAGTGAGTCCCAATCATGGCTGAAATGCGCCCCGACCTGTGCTCCCGCAAACGCGGAGAACCGGAATCCGTAAGCGGCCCAGATCACGATCCAGGTGGCGGCCGCATGCCCCGCGGCGGTCATGGCCAGCCGCCGCCAGGCTGAAAAGCCCCTTCCCGTTCGTCCTTGGACCGCCGCCCAAAGTACGCCCAGCAGGCCCAGCATCGGCAGGAGCAACACCGCCGAGAATTTCGCGATGAATGCCAGGCCGCAGATGGCGGCGCTCAACAGACCCCCGGCCAGCCCTGGCTTGCGCAGGTGCCGCCACCACGCCCCCACCGAGGCGAGGAAGAGGAGCGTCATCGTCATGTCCGACGTCGCCAGCGGTCCGTGAGCGAGGAAGGTGGGGCAAAGGGCCAGCAGTCCGAGCGAAAGGAACCCGGCCGCCGTGCCGAACAGGGCGCGGGACCAAGCGAACACGAGGAGTCCGGTGGCCGCGCTGACGAGCGCCATCACCGCCCGCGCCTGAAACAGGCGCTCTTCGACGGGTAAGCCGCTCTCGTAGATGAAGGCGTGGCCGTAGCGCCAGATGTCGGATCCCAGCCAGTCGGTTCGGTCCGTCGGGGGCAGGGGGTCGCCGGCGAGGACAAACGGCAGGGCGGCGAGGCGTTGAGGAAGGTTGCCGTTCTCGGGGTGCAGCCGGAAGTCGCCGCGCGTGTTGTAGGCGTGACCGGCCGTCAGGTGCGCAATCTCGTCTGAAGTCATGCTTTTCCCCACCGTGGCCGTCACGGCGAGCACCGCGTGCAGGGCGGCAAGTGCCAGGGCGAGCAGGAGGATGATCGATTCCCTCGGTTCGCGGGTGGACGGATTCACCATGACATGCCTTTCACGCGCGAACCTCGTCCGTCCTTCCCCGCCGCGTCTCGTCGGTCGGCCGAAGCAACGGCAGGACGCTGGCGGCGAGGAGCGCCATGGTGATCCAGGCCACCGGCTGGGTTGCGAGCAGCCAGAGCCGCTCTCCGGCGGCGACTTCCGCGGGCGGCCTTGGTGCCAGCGTGGCGTTGATGGCGAGGCAGTAAAGCCCATCGAGCCAAAGCAGGGTCATGAGGAGGAGGAGGGTGGCTCTTCCCCCCTTGCCGGAGGCGGGTGAGGCGAGGTGGGGTAGCAGCAGGAGCGAAAAGATCAGGCGGTAGGCGTAGTTGCCGGTGGCGAGAAAACAGGCGGTCAGTAGGGCCACGCCGGCGACGTAGGCGAATTGCGCAGGGACGGCCGTGATGCCCGCGGACGGGCACCGAGGGGCGAGGCCGCGATGCGCGGCGGCCGCGGCGAGTCCGAGGAGGATCACGCCGCCGGCGGCCCGGGCGCCTGGTCCGCTCAGCTCGAGAAGATCGAGCACGACCGTCATTCCGAAGGCGTGCAGGCCTTCGGGTGCTGGCATGGTTCCCAGTGCGCGCTCGATGCCAGAGGTGGCCAGCGCCACCCCGGCGACGACGGCGGTCGCGACCGCCAGTGCCCAGGCGCGTGCCCTTGGGCCACGCAAGAGGAGGGCCGCCGTGGCGGCCAAGGGGTAGAACTTCAGCCCGGTCGCGACGGTCACCGCCGCGGTGAAAAGCGCGTTGCGGGTCACGGTGTCGCGCGTCAGCGGCGCGAGGCCGATCGCCAGCAGCGCGAACACGACGAGGTCGTTGTTGGCGCGGTTCACCGCGAGGAGAACCGGCGGTGAGAGCAGCGCCGCGGCCGCCAACGCGGCTCCGCCGGCCGTCGCCGGCCGCAGCAGGAAGAGGGCCGAGCCGAGGAAAGCCCCCGCCCAAAGCGAGCCGACGAGGAAGTTGTGGTCGCGCGTGATGCCCGTCGCTGCCAGCCCCAGCCACCATGCTGAGTAGCAGTGGGGACGGCCGTAGAAGTCGAGCGGGTTGGGCTTCCATGGGTCGGCGCCGGCCCGTACCGCATCGGCGGCGGCAAGGATCGCGGCCGAGTCGATGAACCAGCGGCCGCCCGCGTCGAGTCCCAGCAGCGGAAGTATCCGAGGAAAATTGATGACCGCCAGGTGCCCCGCGGCGACGAGCACAAGGAGCAGCCAGCCCGGGTGCGGGCGGTTGGATCCGGCGGGGGCGGCGGAGGGCTCCTTCATCGATCTACGGTGCGAGGGTTCGCGCGGGGGTTCGGATTGGCAAGGCGGCGGCTTGGATTCGACAAGACTGCCGCGGCGCCGCAGGGTGCGCGCCGGTCCGTGGATACCGCCGAATACGACAATCTCGCCGCGCTCGAACGCGACCACTGGTACTACGCCGGGAAGCGCCGGCTCGTGCGGGCTTGGATCGAGCGGATTCGCGCCCCGGCCGCCGGCGATCTCCTGCTGGATTGCGGCGCCGGCACCGGTCTCTTCGCGGCTGAGATGGAGTCGAGGTGCCGGGTCCTGGTGCTCGATGATCACGAGGAATCGCTGAGGATGCTACGTGCGCGTTTCCGGCCCGGGCAGGTGCTCGTGCCGGTGGCGGGGGGCGTGCCTCTGCCGGACGCGTCCCTCGATTACCTCACGGCCCTCGATGTGCTGGAACACATTCCCGATGACGCCGCGGCGGTGCGCGGATTCGCGCGCCTGCTCCGCCCGGGCGGGCTGGCGGTCGTGACGGTGCCCGCCGGCATGGCCCTTTGGAGCGACTGGGACGTCGCGCTGCACCATCAGCGCCGTTACTCGCGCCGGGAGCTCCGCGCGCTTTTTGGACCGGGCGACTGGGAAATCCTCCACGTCAATTACACCAACGTCCTCGCGTACCCGGCCGTATGGCTGCTCCGGCGCTGGCGCAGCCTGCGGGGGTCCGCGGTGGCGGCGGAAAAACGGGCCGAGGATCGACTGCCGCCGCGCTGGCTCAACTCGCTGCTGCGCGTGGCGTTCGTCGCCACGGGGCTCAGCCGCTGCCCCTTCCCCTTCGGTGTCAGCTTGCTGCTGGTCGCGCGCCGGCGCGGCTGAGCCTGCTCAGGGCGCGAGTCGCGCCAGCCCTTCTTCCCCGCCCTCCGCGTTTCGCAGCAGCAGTGCCGCCTCTCGAGGCAAGCGGGCCGGATCCGGTCCCTCGAAGTAGATCGACAGCAGCGCGGGGCCGGTCGTCGCCAGCGGCCACGCGGCCGGTGCCGCCGGCCCGGCGGGATCGCCGCGGGGTGAGAGCGGCGTGATCTCCGCGCGGGTGTTGGCCCCTCCCAGCCGGATCGTGCCCGCATGTCCCGGTGCCAGTTCGATCGATTCCACTGGGCTGCCCGTCGGCAGCAGCAGAGGAAGCCGCAGCAGGTGCCGCTCGCCGTCGCCCGCGGGGGCCGCGCGCGTGAGCAGCTCCGCGATCATAAATGGCCGGATGATCCGGCCGTGCCGCACCCGGAACTCCATGTCGGCCGCGCGGAAGGCTGGAGTGAACTCCCGGGCGATGAAGTCATGCAGGGGGCCGGCGGGCGCGAATCCGCGGTCGCGCAGGAAGTTCCCGTGCAGCAGGTCCACGATCACCACCGCGCGTGGACTCGCCTCTAGGCGACGGATGATCCCGTGCTGACGGTCCTCGTCGAGCAGCGAGAACCAGTGGGTGACATTGGCGGGGCCCGGAGTGGGTGCGCCGCTCCAGAGGTTGAAGCTGAACATTCCGGGCTCGGAGAAAAGCACGTCGGCGTGGGCCGCCGCGTTCAAGGTCAGCACCCTCAGGAGGGCCGCGGAGTCCACTGGCTGTCGTAGCGGGCCGGTGCCGGGCAGACCTACTTCGACCCCCTTGGCGCGGCGGATCGAATCTCCGCCCAGGCTCCAGGCGGCACCGAGCGCGGAGGCGGCCGCTCCCAGTGCCAGGGCGCCCGGGAGGAAACGGAGCCGCGGCCTGCTGGGCGTACCAAGGAGGGAGGTGAGCCAGCGGGCGGCCTCCCAGGCGCCGATCGCCGCCAGGGGGATCGCGAGCACGCTGCTCCATGCCACTTGGCTTCCGGCCACGGGATAGGCATGGAGGCATTGGCTCAGCAGCAGGACGAGAATCCAGCTGCGGGCGCGGCCGGCGCTCGCCTTCGTCCCCCCGAGTTGCCAAGCCAGCGTCCACAGCCCGGGAAGCACCAGCACGTAGAGCTTGAAGGAAACGAGCAGCGGGGGCGGTCGAGCCACGCAGGCGGCGATCGCCGCTGCGAACACGATCCGGAGCACCGCGACGGCGGCGTCCGTCATCCGCGGATGGCGGCGGCGCAGGGCGATCGCCGCCGCCCAGGCAACCATCGAGGCGCCTGCGTACCATGCCATCCCGGGGGGCCACGGGACGGGATGCGAGAACTTCACCGCGTTCCGCAGCGGCCCGAGCAGAATCCCGTCCAGCAGGTCCGATGGACTGGTGCCCCGGGCGAGCGGGACCGCGGCGACGGCCACGACCACGACCGCCGCCGAGATGATCCCCGGAATCGCCGCCCGCGGTTCCAAGTCCCGTGGTGCCTGAGTCGCGAGGGTCGCGACCACCGTGATCGCCGCGGCGCCCCAGACCCAGGCGAGGGTCGCTACCCATGGCTCCGCGAGTTTCCCGCGCATCAGCAGCAGCGGCAGGAGCGCACACGCGGCGAGGAGCGCCGGGATGGCCGCCCGCCGGACGGTGCCCTCGTCGAGGTGCGCCGCAAACCAGGCCGCGGCCGCGAATGCCGCGAAGATGCCGACGTTGATCTTGGTCAGGAGCAGCCCCGCGGTGACGACCCCGGCCAGCGCGGCCCAGATTTCCGTCCGCCCGTGGCGCAGCAGGAACCAGCCGCCGCCCGCCGCGGCCGCCACTAGGGCTACGATTAGACCTCCCGGGTGGCTCGGCTCGCTGGTCATAACGAACAGGCAGGAGAAAGTGCCGGTGAGCGTGAAGGTTCCCGCCGCGGCGCTGCGCGTCGCCCGGCCGGCGAGCGCCGCCAGGCCGAGGGACACCATCACCCAGAGGCAGAGGGTGAAGGCGCGTCCACCGGCGTGGGTGAGCGGAAGGCCGGTCAGCTGCAGGATCCAGTGGACCACGAAGGGCAGTGGCCCGTATTGGCTGAAAACCTCGCTGTAGAGCGCGCCTCCTTCCGCGAAGTTTTGGTAGGAAATCAGGACGTATCCTTCGTCGTCGTAAAACATGAACACCCCAAACATCGCGCGGGTGGCAAGGGCCGTGAGGACCGCGGCGCAACCCGCGACGAGCAAGGTCGCCGGCCAGCGCGGGCGGACGGTATCGGCGCTGTTCACGGCCCGGGCGCGGTGTATCCGCCGCGCGGCGGCCGATCCGACTTCACGATGTAGGTGGGCCTGCGCTTCACCTCGTCATAGATGCGGCCGAGGTATTCGCCCAGGATGCCGATCCCGATCAGCTGCACGCCGCCGAGGAAGGTGATGAGCGCGGCCAGCGTCGTGAAGCCGGTGGGGCTGCGCTCGAAGTCGAGCAACCGCCAGAAGATGAAGAACAGGCCGGCGGCGAAGCCGAGGCAGGCGACCAGCATCCCGGCGTATGTGACCAGCCGCAGCGGGAGGTGGGAGAAGCTGAAGACTCCGTCCAGCCCGTAGCGAATGAGCCGTCGCAGAGTCTGTTGCGGTCGGCCTCCTGCGCGCTCCTTCCGGTCGTAGGGCACATCCGCGGTCGGAAAGCCGATCCAAGACCGCAGCCCGGGAAAGAAACGATGGTGCTCCGGCAGGTTCCGGAAAGCCGCCACGGCGGATGGACCGAGCAGGCCGAAGGTGCCGGTGTTGGGCTCGATGGGATGGTCGGAAAGCGCCCCGAAGAAACGATGGAAAAGGTCGAAGCCGAACCGTCGCCAGCCTCGCTCGGAGCGGGTCCGCCGCACCGCCCTGACCACCTCGGCACCGGCCCGCCATGCCGCGACCAGCTCCGGGATGACTTCAGGTGGATCTTGCAAGTCGGCGTCCATCGTCACCACGGCCTCCCCGGCTTCCGCTCGGGCGAGGCCGGCCGACAATGCGCTTTGGAATCCGAAATTGCGCGACAACTCGACCAGTTGGAACCGGTCATCCCGCTCTGTCTGCGCGCCAATCAGGTCAGCGCTCCGGTCAAGGCTACCGTCGTTGACGAGTATCGCCCGCCATTGGAACTCACTCCTGGCGGCAAACACAGCCCCGAGCCTCGCCAGTAATTCCGGCAGAACCGCCTCCTCATTGAACACGGGCACGACGATCGCTACCCGGGGCTTGGGGGCGGCCTCGCTCATGCGGCCCTCAGCGGAGGAAGTTGTACTTGAAGATCGCCCAGAGCGCGCGGAAGCCGTCGCGCCAGCCGATCTTCTTTCCTTCCGCGTAGGTGCGGCCGTAGTAGCTGATGCCGACCTCGTAGATCACCACGTCGAGCTTGGCCACCTTCGCGGTGATCTCGGGCTCGAAGCCGAAGCGGTTCTCCTCGATCTCGATCTTCCGGATCACCTCCCGGCGGAACACCTTGTAGCAGGTCTCCATGTCCGTGAGGTTCAGGTTGGTCGCCATGTTCGAGAGGAGCGTCAGGAACTTGTTGCCGACCATGTGCCAGAAGTAGACGACGCGGTGCGGCTGGCCGCCTTGGAAACGGGAGCCGAACACGACGTCGGCCTTGCCGTCGACGATGGGCTTCAAGAGCGCGGGGTACTCGTTCGGGTCGTACTCGAGGTCGGCGTCCTGCACGATGACCACGTCGCCCGTCGCCGCCTGGAAGCCCGTCCGCAGCGCCGCCCCCTTGCCTTGGTTGACCTCGTGGTAGATCACTTTGTCGACCAGCGGCGCGATCTGCGTGCGCAGCAGGTCGCGGGTGCCGTCCCGCGAACAGTCGTCGACGATGATGATCTCCTTCTCCGCCACCGGTGCGGCGCGCACGCGGTCGACGATCAGCCGGATCGTCTTCGCCTCGTTGTAGCACGGGATCACGATGGAGAGCTTCATGGCGGCGGCGGCGACCGTAGCCGCGGCGCGGGGCGGGGAAAGTCTTTATTCCGCCGGGGCGGCAATCTTGACGCTCACGCGTGCCACGGGAGGATGCTGGGATGTCCGAAGGTCCGCAGGTTTCCCCGCGCCGGCCGCCTCTCGCCCTGCTCGGGGCCGGGGCGGCGGTGCTGCTGCTGGTCGCCGCGGTCGTCGTCTGGCGGATCGGCCCACAGGCGGCTCTGCAGGAAGGGCGGCGGCTTTGGGCGGTGGGCTTCGCCGCCTGCGCCGACGCGGGACCGGGCGTCTTTTTCTCCGCGATGGCGTTGCTGCCGGGATTCGGGGTGCCGATGTCGCCGTTCGCGCTCTCTGCGGGGCCACTGTTTTCGGAACGGCTCGGCACCGCGGCGGTGCTCGGCGCCGGGCTCGCCGCGATCACCTTCAACCTCGTCGTCACCTACTGGCTCGCGCGCCGCTGGCTGAGACCGGTGCTGGAGCGGCTCGTGGCGTGGCTGGGCCACCGGCTGCCGGAGGTGGAGGGCGGCGACGCCACCGACCTGGTCATCCTTCTCCGCGTGACGCCCGGGATCCCGTTCTTCGTACAGAACTACCTGCTCGGCCTCGCCGAGGCCCCTTTTGGGCGGTACCTCGCGATCTCCTGCGTCGTGCAATGGTCGTTCAACGTCGCTTTCATGCTCTTCGGCGACGCGCTCAGCCAGGGGCGGGGCCGGCTCGCTTTCGCCGCGATCGGTCTCGTCGCCGCTCTCGCCACCGGCACGCACTTGCTGCGGCGCCACCTGGCGCGACGGAAGGCGGCCCCGTGAACGACGCGGGCGGCGGCGGTCCGGGGGACGTCCGGGCGGAGAGCGTGACCGAGTTCACGCGGCGCGTGAAGGAATTGCTGGAGGGCGGCATCGGCTCGGCCTGGGTGCGCGGCGAGGTCTCGAACCTCCGCGTGCAGGCGAGCGGGCACTCCTATTTTTCCCTGAAGGACGCCGGCGCCCAGTTGCGGGCCGTGCTGTTCCGCGGCAACGCGGCGCGGCAGACCGTCCGCCTGCGCGACGGCCTGCAGGTGGTCGTCCTCGGCGAAGCGAGCGTCTATGAGGCGCGGGGCGAGTATCAGCTCATCGTCCGCGTCGTGATCGACGACGGGGTGGGCCGGCTGCAGCGCGAGTTTGAGGCCCTGAAGGCGCGGTTGGCGGCCGAGGGCTTGTTCGCCGCGGAACGCAAGAAGCCCCTGCCGGCGGTACCGCGGACGGTCGGTTTCGTCACCTCGCCCACGGGTGCCGCGGTGCAGGATTTCCTCCGCATCCTGGTGCGCCGCGGCTGGCGGGGGCGCGTGGTCGTCCTGCCCGCCAAGGTGCAGGGCGAGGGGGCGGCGGCGGAGATCGCGGGCATGATCGCCGAGGCGGAGCGGATGGGAATCTTCGACCTGCTCGTCGTTGGCCGCGGCGGCGGGAGCCTCGAGGACCTCTGGGCCTTCAACGAGGAACCGGTCGTACGCGCGGTCGCGGCCTGCCGGATCCCCACGATCTCAGCCGTCGGGCACGAGATCGACTTCACGCTCTGCGACTTCGCGGCCGACCGGCGTGCGGAAACGCCCAGCGCGGCCGCCGAGCTGATCACGAGCGAGTTCGTGGCTGCCCTCGAGCGCGTCGGACAGGCGGGCGATGCCATGGGTGCGGCGGTGGAATCCGCGCTGGAGCGCGCCGGGGCGCGGGTCGACCACGCCCGCTCGCGGCTGCGGCTCCTGACGCCTGCCGCGCAGGTCGAGCGCGGTTTCCAGCGTGTCGACGACCTTGAGGGGCGCCTCGGTTCGGCGCTCCGTCATGCGGCGTTGTCACGCCGGCGGGAGCTCGACGCCGCCCGTTCGCGGCTCGCGCTCGCGTCGCCCGAGGGTCGCGTCCAGCTCGAGTCCCACCGGCTGCTGGCGCTCTGGAAACGCCTGCAGGCCGCCAGCCCCGCCTCGGTGCTCAACCGGGGATTCGTCATCCTCCGCGACGAGCGCGGCCTCCCGGTCACGCGCCGTGCCGCCGTGCGGCCGGGCCAGCCGCTGGCCGCCCAGTTCACCGACGGCTCCGCGCCGCTGCGGGCCGAAGGCCCCGGATCCTCATCCGCCCAGCCGGGCTAGGGCGGCGCGGGCGCGGGCTTTGGCGGACTCATCGTGCTTCTCGCGCGAGGGCAATGCCAGGCCGCGCTCGAAGGCGGCGCGGGCATCGGAATTCCGGCCGGCCGAGAGGTACGCGAAGCCGAGCTCGAGATGGTGCTTCAACTGCCCGGGTTCCAGCTCCGCGGCGCGCTCGAGGTGGCGCACCGACTCGGCGGCCGACGCTCCCGGTAGACCCCCGTAGAAGAGCTTCACGAACCAGCGGGCGGTGGCCCCGAGTTCAGCCACCTCGTGGTGCCAGCGGCCCAAGATGTGGTGCGCCCAGGCGTAGCGGGGGTCGAGGGCGAGGGCCCTTTCGGCCTCCGCGCGCATTTCGCGGGAGAGGCGGACCTTCTCCTTCGTGCCGCTGAACAAGGCGAGTTTCCCGAGGCAGATCGCGACCGAGAGCACGCACTCGGCATCCCTTGGCGCGAGTTCCGACGCGCGGCGCGCAAGGGCGAGCGCGCGTTCCACCGAGGCCTTCTTCTCTGCTTCGGTGACGAGGTCGTTGATCAGGTCCGAGTGCTGCCTCGCCAGCCGCTGCAGGATCCTGGGGTCGCCCGGCCGGAGCCGGTCGGCCTCCTCCAGCAGCGCCAGCGCGCGCCGGGTGTCGAGCGCCGCCTCGGCGTCCGCGGCTGCGCGGACAAGCTCGTCGGCAGAAGAGGGCGCGGCACCGTGCACGGTGGAGGTGAGAGTGAAGATAAGCAGGAAGACCAGCGGCACCGTGAAGGGAGCGTGGGCGGAACGCGACCGGTTGCAAACGCCGCCTGCGGCGCGGCTTTTCGCGGTGGACAGTCCGCCGGACGCCTTCTGGACCCAACCCATCCTTGTCACCTCCCCGTGAATCTGCGCGACTCGCCGATGAACGTCCGCCCGAAGCCATGAGCGCCATCAACCGCTTCCTGCTCGAAAACAACCTGCGCATCGCGACGAACCCGTGCGTGAGCCCCGACTTCTGCCTCGACTGGGGGGCGCTGCGGGACGAACTGCGGGCCGGGGCCAAGCTGAAGGAATATCCGAAGAGCCGGTTCGAGACGAAGGCGGGGGCCTTCACGCTGGTGGAGAACGCGCTCGGCGACTGCGCGTGGAAACTCGAGGGTGCGGGTGCGAAGCCCGACGTGCTGGCGGACGGCGTGGCGCTGGCCGGCGGCGGCGCGGCGTTTCCGGCGACCTTTGCGAATCTGCTCCGGCTGAAGAATCTCGTGCAGGAGCACAACCCGCACAGCACGATCTTCGCGACGGCGACGGAGACGCTCGGGCAGAGCACGCTCGGCATCGGCGCGCGGTTCACGACGCTGCATTGGCCGGCGGTCGACTGGGCGATGAGCGCCCTCGGGATCGGGGTGACGGCTAACCAGAACTCGATCCCGCGCGAGCTCGTCTATGACGTCGACGTGATGCTCGCGGGCCGGCTCGACTCGGTGCCGTTCCCGTTCATCGGCACGAACGTGCCGGAGGGGCATCAGGGCCAGAGCGTCGAGGGCATGAGCCACGGCTGCGTGCTGGCGAAGCTGCGGAGCGGCTTCCACCGCCGCGGCATCGCGTGGAGCTTCAATGCCGACCACCAGCCGATCGGCGGCAAGTTCGACGCCCGCGAGGATGCGCTGGTGGCGGGCTGCGTGCTCGCGAGCTACATCACCTTCGATCTCTCGCCTGAGCTGGCGCAGACGAAGGTGCCGGACGACGCCGCGGGCTGGGTGCAGGCGCAGATACCGGCGGAGCTCGTCGCGAAAGTGAAGGCGCGCGTCGCCAGCGTGGGCCTCACGCTGAACGAGGCGGACTTCGCCAAGCTGCTGGCCTACGTGTGGCCGGCGCTGCAGAAGATGAAGCGGCGCGACGAGAAATACGCGGCGGCGCGGGCGCGGCTGTTCACCACCGACGTCGGCCGCGGCTATCTGCGGGAGCTCTCGATCGACGAACTGCCCGGTCTCACCACGCCGGAAACGACCGCCGTGATGCTCGCGTTGTGCGAGGCGCTCGGGATGCGGATCCATTTCGTGGCGCCGGCCTTCGGGTTCCAGAAGAACATGCCGTATCCCGACAACGACGCTCTGCGCGGCCTGATCACGCGCCAGTGGGACGTGTGCCGGCGCTTCGGCGCGAGCATCGGCTTCCACTCGGGCTCGGGGAAATCGGCGGAGAACTACCGCGTGATGGGCGAGGTCACCGGTGGCCGGCTGGAGATCAAGACGAGCGGCCGCTACACCTACGAAATGGGCCGCGCGCTCTTTGCCTCGCAGGATCCGGCGGACCAGGCCCTCTGGCGCGACTGGCACCGCTTCACGCTGGAGCTGGCCCTCACCGGCGCCTTCAGCGCCGACGCCACGGAGCGGAAGATGGCGCGCGTGTTCATCGCCGACGCCCTGGCCCGCGCCGGCCGCGGCACCGAGGTGTTCGCGAACCCCACGGTGACGCGGGCCGCCCTCGAGTCACTGCCGCCCGAGCCCGACCACATGTTCTGGTTCGAGTACAACTTCCTGTACGTGCTGGCTGCCGATGGCCGCGCGGACAAGGCCGCGCTGGGCGACCATACCCCGGCGGGCTACCAGCAGCGGGCGCGCTTCTACTCCATCAGCCCGGAGGGCCGGCTCAACTTCGCGCGGAACGTCGCCTCCTACCTGATCTTCCTCGCGGAAAACACCGGCCTCGCCTCCGCCGCGCGCTGCGCCGCGGCGCGGTCCCTGCTTGCCGGATACTCCAGCCTTGAGGCGATGCTCGACGACGTCTCCCGCTGATCTGCCTACCTGACTTTCAACCGGACTCTCCTTCCATGCCCCCCCGCCCCTTCATCCACGAAGATTTCCTCCTCGGCACGCGGCAGGCGCGCGAGCTCTACCACCGCTACGCCGCCGACGAGCCGATCTACGACTACCACTGCCACCTGCCGCCCGACCAGATCGCGTCGAACCACGCGTTCGCCGATCTCGCCGAGCTTTGGCTCGGCGGCGACCATTACAAGTGGCGCGCGATGCGCACCAATGGCGTCAAGGAGCACTTCATCACGGGCAAGGCCACCTCGCGCGAGAAGTTCCAGGCCTGGGCCGAGACCGTTCCGCACACCCTGCGCAACCCGCTCCACCATTGGAGCGCCCTTGAGCTGAAGCGCTACTTCGGCGTCGACGAACTGCTCGACGGGCGCTCGGCCGAGCGCATCTGGAAGAAGGCCAACGCCCGGCTGGCCAAGCTCCGGGTCCACGACCTGATCAACATGTCCAACGTCGCGGTCGTCTGCACGACCGACGACCCCGCCGACTCCCTCCAGCACCACGAGGCGATCCGCCGTAACCCGGGCAAGCTGAAGGCCCGCGTCTACCCCGCGTTCCGGCCCGACAAGGCCCTCGCCGTTGGCAACCCCGCCGCGTTCAACGCGTGGCTCGAGCGCCTCGCCGGTGCGGCCGGCGCCGCCAATGGCATCCGCACGCTCGACGACCTCCTGTCCGCGCTGAAGAAGCGCCACGACGACTTCCACGCCGCCGGCGCGCGCGTCTCCGACCACGGCCTCGAGAGCGCCCTCGCCGAGCCCTGCACCCACGCGCAGGCGCGCATGGTCTTCGACGCCGTGCGCTCCGGCCGCGCCGCGACCTCCGAGGAGGCGGCCCGGTACGGCTCTTACCTCATGCTCGAGTTCGGGCGCTGGGACGCCGCGCGTGGATGGACGAAGCAGCTCCACCTCGGCGCGCTGCGGAACAACAACACCCGCCTGCTCACGCAGCTCGGGCCCGACACCGGCTTCGATTCCATCGGCGATTTCCCGCAGGCCGCCGCGCTCTCGCGCTACCTCAACGCGCTCGACTCCACCGACCAGCTGCCGCGCACGATTCTCTACAACAACAACCCGGTGGATAATTACGTCCTCGGCACGATGATCGGGAACTTCCAGGACGGTTCCATCCCCGGCAAGGTGCAGTTCGGCAGCGGCTGGTGGTTCCTCGACCAGAAGGAAGGCATGGAATGGCAGATGAACACGCTCTCCAACCTCGGCCTGCTCTCGCGCTTCGTCGGCATGATCACCGACTCGCGCAGCTTCGTGAGCTACCCGCGGCACGAGTACTTCCGCCGCACGCTCTGCAACCTGCTCGGTACCGACATGGCGGCCGGCCTCATTCCCAACGATCTCAAGGTCGTGGGCGGCATGGTGCGCAACATCTGTTTCGCCAACGCCCGCGACTACTTCGGCCTCGAGCTCGCGCCGGAATTTGCACGGCGTGGCTAGTCTGCCGTTCCCTTCGACGTCGCTGGTGCCGGGGTGGGGCGCGCCTCCCGGCTAAACTCTACGGTCGTTCGCGGTCGGTCTGAGGTTCCCTTTCCGGGTCGTGAACCGGATCAGCGGTGCCGCACGACGCTCGCGGCGTAAGCCGCGAATTTCGGATCGGTCGTGAACACCGGTGCTCTCGCAAGGAGAGCGGCGGCGATGATCATGCGGTCGAAGGGATCCTCATGGTGCGGCGGCAGCAACTCCGCCGCATGGCAGATCTCCGGCGTCACTGGCGCGAGGTGCAGGGTATGGCGCGCGCACACTGCTTGGACGAACTCCAGCACGCCGTCCTGACGGCAGGGCAGCGTGAGTTTACCGAGGCGCAGCTTGCGGGCGATCTCCCAGACCGAAACGCTAAGTACCACAGGATGATCCGCGTCCCGCAGGGCGGCGCGGGCCGACTGATCGGTCCAGCGACCCGCGGCAAGGTCGAGCAGCGCGCAGGTGTCGAGCAGGTGAGAGGCGGTCATGCCTCGTCCTTCCACTCGCTCGCCCAGACGTCTGCATCGCGAAACTTGATCGCGCGCGTCCAGCGGGGATCAGGCATCAGCGTCCGCTCACCGTCGCCCGTGAGTGCTATCAACTGGAAGGCCGTGCCGCGGCGACCACGGCGGATGATGACCTGTTCGCCGCGTTCGGCGTGCCTGAGGAGCTTCGATAGTTGGTTCTTGGCGGCGAGCACGGTGGTTTCCATGTTGGCCAAGCTAGCCAGAGTTCCGGAGCGGTCAAGGTCCGCCCGCCGTCACGCGGGCCAGGTACCAGTCGAGCGCGTACCGCGTGAGTTGGCCGGCGGGACCTCGCAGATTGAAGTCGAAGGCATGGGTCGCCCATGGGAGCAGCAGGTTGAGGTGCGGCACGCCTTCATCGGCCAGGCGTCCGGCGAGCCTTTCGCTGTGCCGGTGCCACGCGATCGAGTCGTTCACCCCGTGCAGCAGGAGCGTGGGTGGCGCCGCTGGCGTCACGTGGAAGATGGGGCTGGCCGACTCGTACGCCGCGCGCTCCCGGTCGGGCGGGCCGCCGAGGAGTTGTCGCATCAACGTGGGCGAGCGCAGCATGTCGTCCTCGTGGGTGTTCACGTAGCCGAAGATCAAGTCCGAGGGCGCGTAGAGCGCGACGACACCCCGGATCGCGGGGTCGTGGGCCGTGTAGGCCACGGTCTGGGCGATCTGCCCGCCGGCCGAGCGTCCGAGCAGCACCAGGCGCGCGGGATCGATCCCGAGTTCGTTCGCTCGTGCCTTAAGGAAGGCGATCGCGGCGAGGGCATCGTCGCGCTGCGCCGGCCAGCGATGGGCCGGCGCGAGGCGGTATGAGATCGCGGCCACGGCGTAACCGCGGCTGGCGAGCCAATGGTTGAGGCCGGGCAATTGCCCGCGGTCGCCGGCGTCCCAACCGCCTCCGTGGATGACGATCACGCACGGCACCCGCGCACCGCGCGGCGACTCCGGTGCGTAGAAGTCGAGGGCGAGACCGGGCGCGAACTCCATCGTGAGGGGCGGCACCGGCGGCGGGTTTCCCGGAACGTACAGCTCGCTCCACTTGAACGGCGGATGCCCGTCGCCCGACCATTCTCCGAATCCCGCGCCCAGCCGAGCGCGCAGCGGTCGCGCCAGCCGCGCCGCCTGCCATGCCGGCTTCAGGAATAGAGTGGTCGCGACGATCGCGAGAGCGGCCGCGGCCGCGCCGGCGTTCCCCGGAATCATGCGCAAGGCCACGGCCGCGAGCAGCGCCGAGGGCAGCGCGAGCCAATGGCCGAACTCCCCGGCGAGGAGGGCCAGCTTCCAAGGCGACCAAGGCGGTGAACGGAAGACCGTGAGCAGGCTCAGCGTGGCGAGCGCGGTGGCGGCGAGGAGCGGAAGCCAGCTGGACATGAAAAGGGTTCGCCCATGGGGGAACCCAATTCAAGGTAGGCGCTTTCTGCCGGATTGCGATGCGCCGTCTCGATCAACTTCTCGCCAACCTCGGCTACTGCAGCCGAAGCGAGGCGCGCGACTGGGTGCGGTCCGGCCGGGTCACCGTCGATGGCGAGCCCGCGCGGGATGCGGCCCGTAAGGTCGTCGCCGCCGCCGTGCGCATCGACGGTGAGCCGCCGGATCATGCCGACGGCCTCCTCGTGCTGCTGCACAAGCCGCTCGGACTCGTCTGCTCCCATGACCCGCGCGAAGGCCCGGCCGTTTACTCGCTCCTCCCGCCCAGGTGGCTCCGGCGCAACCCCGTGGTCACGACGGTCGGCCGGCTCGACAAGGAGACGAGCGGCGCCCTGCTCCTTACCGATTTGCCTGACCTCGTTCACCGGTTGACCTCGCCGCGCCACAAGGTGCCCAAGGTCTACCGCGCCACAGTCGACCGCGACCTGCCGCCCGGCGTCGCCGAGTTGTTCGCAGCGGGCACCCTCCGACTTGAGGGGGAGGAGAAGCCCTGCGCTCCGGCGCAACTCGAAGTCATCGGACCGCGTGAAGCGCGGCTCACGCTCACGGAGGGCCGCTACCATCAGGTGCGGCGGATGTTCTCCGCCGCGGGGGCGACGGTGCTCACGCTGCACCGCGACTCCTTCGGGCCGCTCGATCTCGGCGGCCTAGCGCCCGGGGCGTGGCGGGAACTGCCGGTCGACACCTTCGCGAGCGTCGGTTGAATTCGCGCTGGCGGCGGCGCGGGTCGGCGAACACCGTGCGTCTATGTACGAGCTCCCGCTCACCGGCGCCCAGAAATCCCACCTCCGCGGGTTGGGCCAGACGCTGCCCGACCACCTCAGGGTGGGGAAAGCGGGCCTCACGACCGAATTCTTCGGCGAGCTGCAGAAATTCCTGCGTTCCCAGGAACTGGTGAAGCTGCGCTTCCTCGGGGCCGACCGCGACGAGCGCGCGGAGTTGTGCGCTCGGGTCGCCGACGAGGGCCGTTGCGTCTGTGTTGGCGCCGTCGGTCACACCGCGCTTTTCTATCGTCCGAATCCCGATCCTAAATCGCGCGGCATCACGCTGCCCTGAGGCGGTCGCGCGGTGTCGGGCGGTGAAAGTGGGCCGTTTGCTGCGGCTGAATCCGGGAAAGCGTTCGCCGAACGATGTACCGACGTGTCCACGGGAGCACCCGTGGCCACATTGGCGGCGGAACCGATGCGCGGGGCGGAATATGGATTTGGGAATGGTCTGCCGACGCCGCAGGACCTTCGGTGTGGCTGCGGCTGTAGCCGCGGAAGATTCACGACCTGCCATCTGCCGCGCACGGGATTCAGTGGTAAAAAAGGATTTTTGCTGCGGCTGAATCCGGGGAAGGCCTTCGCCGAAGGTTGCATCGACGTGTCCACGGGAGCACCCGTGGCCACAGCGGCGGCGGAACCGATGCGCAGGGCGGAATACGGATTTGGGAATGGTCTGCCGACGCCGCAGGACCTTCGGTGTGGCTGCGGCTGCAGCCGCGGAAGATTCACGACCAGCCATCCGCCGCCTTCAGGGCCGGGCAGACGCTCTTCAGTTTTCCGCGCGGCCGGCCTTGCGTTTCCCCTTGGCGGTGGAGCCTTTTTCCGGCGCCGGCTTTTCCGTCCATGGGATCGTGCGGCTAAATAGCACGGGGTACTTCTCGTAGCCGTGACCCTCGATGCGCGTGGCGGCGATCGCGGTGAGTTCCGCGTCGTAGCGGCGGCGCATCTCGTTCAGCGCCGCGGCATGGCGCGGGTCAGAGGCGACGTTCACCATCTCATGGGGGTCCTTCGCCAGGTCGAAGAGTTCCTCCGTTGGCGGCAGGCCGTCGCCGCCGTGGGCCCAGAAGATGTACTTCCAGCCTGGCGTGACGATCGCGAGCGCCTGCGCGGAGGATACGCCCCAATAGTTGAACAACGGCATCGCTTCGCGAACGCGGCCCGCGGGGTCGTCGAGCAGCGGCAGCAGGCTGCGGCCGTCGATGCCTTCCGGGGCCGGCACGCCGGCGAACGCATGCACGGTGGCGGCGATGTCCACCTGCCCGGTCAACGCGGTGCTGATCCGGCCGCGGGATGCCGCGGGGAGGCGTGGATCATGGATGATGAGCGGCGATTTCGACGCCTCCTCGTAGGGCAGCACCTTGTCGCCGAAGCCGTGCGCGCCCATGTTGTAGCCGTTGTCGGACGAAAAGAGGATCACGGTGTTTTCCGCCAACCCCTCGCGCGCGAGCGCCTCGCGGATCATGCCGACGGCGGCGTCGACGCCGGTGACGAGTGCGTAATAAGCCGCGGCCGATTCGTCGTAGGCGTTGATCCACTCCCGGTAACCGGTGGCGGCGCGGCTGGTGCGCGCCTGGGCGGATAGGTGACGTCCCTTCTCAACGCCGTAGTTGGGCGGACGCGTGAAGGTCTTGCCTGCGTAGAGCTTCGCGTCCTGCGGATCCGGGGTGAACGGCAGGTGGGGCGCCTTGAAGCTGATCGAGAGGCAGAACGGCTTCCCCGAAGCCTTCGCGGCCGTGAGGAAGTCGGCCGCCCACGCGGCGTAGGCCCGGGAGGAATGCGGGTAACGCGCGGCGTACTTGGCGATGCCGGGGTTCTTCTCGGTCTCGTAAAACGTCTGGCCCGGCCCGCCGGCCCACTGGTCAAAGAAGCCGGCGAGGGTCTCGAACTTTTCCCCCTTGAGGTCAAAACCGACCTTGCCGGCGAAGCCGGTGTAGTACCCCGCTCGGCGCAGGAGCACCGGGTACGACTGCTCAAGGAACCGGCGTTGCAGGTCGCCGTGCTCGAAGTTGCACCCGTGCCGGTGCTCGAAGAGCCCCGTGAGCACGCTGCAGCGACTCGCCATGCAGATGGCGGTGTTGTTGTAGTGGTGGGTGAAACGCACGCCCTCGCGGGCCAGGCGGTCGAGGTTCGGCGTGATCACCTCGGGGTTCTCGAGACCGATCGCGCGCGCGGTCTGGTCGTCCGAGAAAAGGAAGATGATGTTGGGCCGGCCGGTCGCGGCGGCGGCTTCGAGGGCGCCGGCGGCGAGAAACGCGGGGATCAGGGTCAGGAGACGGGCGGCGGGAATGACGCGCAGGGGCATGGTGAAGAATCTCGGAACGGCCGGGGCACGACAACGAATCTTCGCGGGCGAGAATCGGGCCCTAGGATGAATGGACGGCCTCTCCGTTGATCAAGTCGGCCAAGGCACGCCGGGTCGCGGGGCAAAGCGGGTCCCGGGCGGGAACCGCAGACCGAAGCCGGCGGAGAGCACTTCGAGCAGTTCGTCGGCATGCTCGATTTCCCGCCGCTCCACGCGGCCGTCGGCGTGCCGCACGGTGAATTCGCGATTCAGGAGCGTGTGCCGCCGGTCCCCGAGCGTGAGTGAGGCGCGCAGGTTGTGTAGGAACGGCGACTCCGGATGGGTGCAGGCGTGCCAATTGCCCATCTCGAGGTCGACGCCCGGGGCGGGATCGAAGGTGAAGGTGTAAACGTCGCTCCAGCTCGTTCCGATCCGCGCCTGATGCGCGACCAGGGCTCCGCGGCGCGCGAGGCGACGCGGCTCGAGGCAGCCCTCCTGCTCGACATCGTAGATCAACCGCAGTGGGCGGTGCAGCGACATGCTGCCGAAGCCGACGTCAGCCACGCAGGGTCCGGCGTCGGGAGTCTCGACGCGCAGCAATTGGTGGACGCGCGGGGTTTCGATCTCGTCGGGGACCTGCCACCGCACGCGGCCGATCAGGGGTGTGACCGTGAAACCCAGCTGACGCAGGGCGGCGCCGAGCAGCGCGTTCTGCTCGAAGCAGTATCCGCCGCGGCGTTCGTGGACGAGCTTGCGCTCGACGGCGGCGAGGTCGGTCGCAATGCGCCGACCGAGGAGGATGTCGAGGTTCTCGAAGGGAATCGTCCGCGCGTGGGCGGCATGGACCGCGGTCAGGGTCGCGAGGCCGGGTTCACGGCCGCCGTCGTGGCCGATGCGCGCGAAGTATGCGTCGAGGTCGATCAGTTGGGCGGGGTTGGCCATGGTTCGTGGAGCCCGTTTGCCGGGATGGACAGCGGCGGCCGCTGCTATCCGTTCGAGGCTGAGGCCGCCCGAGGGTATCCGGCAAGGCCGGCCTACTTTCAGCGGGCGCGATGGGGTGCGGTCTCGAGCCAAACTCGAACCATCGAAGATCGGGGAGAAGCGGCGATGGTTGGTCGAAGCGGGTAATGAGCGCGAAGGAGGGTCCGGGCACGGGATCCGCCTGCGCGACACAAGGGTGCGGACGTCGCACCCGCTGAAATTTCGTTCCGTCCCTTGGGCCGGACGGGCCCGGATCGACGGCCGGACGCCAGGGAGTGCGGCGGCGCGGTCAGACGGTATCCGGCCGGCCGATCGTCCCTTTTCAGGCGAGAATCTCGCGGACCACCTTCGCTTCCTCGACGCCCGTGAGGCGGACGTTGAGGCCGCGGAACTTCGTGGTGAAACGCGCGTGGTCGATGCCGAGGCAGTGCAGGATGGTGGCGTGCAGGTCGCGCAGGTGCACCGGCTGCTCGGTGATGTTGTAGCAGAAGTCGTCGGTCGCGCCGTGGTCGAGGCCGCCGCGGATGCCGCCGCCGGCGAGCCAGACCGTGAACGCGCGGCCGTGGTGGTCGCGGCCCATGCCGGGGTCGCCGAGCTTGCCCTGGCTGAAGACGGTGCGGCCGAACTCGGTGGCGAAGACGACGAGGGTATCCTTGAGCAGGCCGCGCTGCTTCAGGTCCTTGACCAGCGCGGCGGTGGGCTGGTCGATGTCGCGGCACTGGTTGGGGAGCTGGCGGGCGATGGCGATGTGCTGGTCCCAGCCGCGGTGGAACAGTTGCACGAAGCGCACGTCGCGCTCCAGCAGCCGGCGGGCGAGCAGGCAGTTGGCGGCGTAGGTGCCGGGCTTGCGCACCTCAGGCCCGTAGGCCTCGAGCGTGGCGGCGGATTCACCGCTGATGTCGGTGAGCTCCGGCACGGAGGCCTGCATGCGGAAGGCCATCTCGTAGGCGTCGATGCGCGCGAGCGTCTCGGGGTCGCCGAGTTCGGCGGCGCGGCGGCGGTTGAGTTCGGCCAGGTCGTCGAGGAGGGCGCGTCGCTGGGCTCGGTCGACGCCCGGCGGGTTTCCAAGGTACAGGACGGGGTTGGCGCCGGCGCGAAGGCCGACGCCTTGGTGCGAGGCGGGCAGGAAACCGCTGCCCCAGAGGCGGGAGAAGATGGGCTGGCCGGGGTTCTTGCCCGTGCCCTGCGAGACCATGGCGATGAATGCGGGGAGATTTTCATTCTCCGAGCCGAGCCCGTAGCTCGCCCAGGCGCCCATGCTCGCGTAACCGGGCAGCTGGTTGCCCGTGTTCATGTACGTGATCGCGGGGTCGTGGTTGATTGCCTCGGTGTGCAGGCTGCGGATGATGCAGAGGTGGCCGGCGATCGTCTGGATGTGAGGCAGCAAGTCGCTGATCCAGGTGCCCTGCGGACCGCAGCGGCGGCCGGGCGAGAGCGGCGGCACGACGGGGTAGGCGCTCTGGTTGCTGGTCATCCCGGTGAGCCGCTGGGTGCCCTTGACCGAGGCAGGGATCTCCTGGCCGGCGTGGCGGTGGAGCATCGGCTTGTCGTCGAACAGATCGACGTGCGACAGGCCGCCGCTCTGGAAGAGGCACAGCACGCGCTTCGCGGTGGGCTTGAAGTGGGGCAGGCCCGGCTGGCCGCCGCGTCGGCCCGCTCCGCCCGCCGCGGTCGCAGCCTCCGCGAGGCTTGAGGCGATCAGGGTGCTGAGCGCGATGCCGCCCACGCCGCGGGCCGAGTTACCGATGAACGTGCGGCGCGTGAGGTTGCGGAGGGCGTCGCCGATCGGGGAGGCGGGGTTCATGGTGGGGCGGAAGCGGGTTCCAGCGAACGCGGACGCGAATCGGGTTTCAAGGATTCAGGGCGGAATCACCGCGGTGGCTCCTGGCGCAGCGGGTCACCCCAGCAGCGCCATCGCGGCATGCATGGACCGGCCCACGGCGGCGCAGGCGGGCTCGTTGTCGAGCGCGTTGAGCTTCTGGTTGAAGGGTTCGCAGCGCACGGGACCGTCGAATCCGGTCGCATGGAGGGCCTTGAGGAAGGTGCGCGCGTCGATCACGCCGGTCGCGACGGGCAGCTCGCGTTCGCCGTCCTTCTGCTGCGGCTTGGGGATGCCCGCGGGCGCGTCGTTGAGGTCTACGCTCACGACGTCGGAGGCGCGCAGGGCGCGGATCTCGGCCTCGGTGTCGCCCGCGGTCCACCAATGCCAGGTGTCGAGCACGAGGCCGACGTTGCCCGTGCCGATCGCGGCGATGAGCTCGCGGGTCTCGGCCATGGTGTGGACGAATGGGTAGCGCTTAGCGACGAGGTTGAGCTGGGTGCCCACGTACTCGAGGCCGAGGCGGATGCCGTGGTCGGAGAGGATGCGCGCGACCTCGCGCAGTCGGGTGGCGTGGAGGTCGAAGTTGGCGCGGTAGGTCAGCTCGTCGTGGGACGGCGGAATCCAAGTGCCGATCCGGTCCGCGCCGGCGCGCCGCAGGCCGGCGGCGAGCCGGGGCAGGGCGGCGAGGCCCTGGCGGAAAGTCGCGTCGTCCTTGCGGAAGTCGACGCTCAGCGAGGTGGCGGCCCACGTGAGCGACTTCGCCGAGAGCTCGCCGCGCAGCGCGTCGACTTCCCCGGCCGGCGCCTCGGACAGCTCGGCCGCGCGCGGCTCCACCGCCTCGAAGCCGTGGCGGTGGGCGAGGTCGATGAGTTCCCGCTGGGAACGCACGGTCACGCCGATGCTCCCGGGCACGAGCGCGATCCGCATGCGCCGCACGCCCTGGGCGGCGGTGACCGGAGAGGCTAGGGAGGCGGCGGTGGCCGAGAGCAGGAAGGCGCGGCGTTGCATGGAGCGATCCCTGCCGCAAGTCCCGGCCATGGCAAGCGGCGCGCGCCGCGCCTCCGCGACGCTTGACGCCCGTGCCGGCGCGGTCGGAGGTAATGGTGAAGCGGGCCGAGTCGGCCCGTCCGACCCCGCCCCATGAGACCGATCCTGCCGTTCCTCCTCCTCGCCGCGCTGACGTGCGCCGCCCCTGCCGCCGCCACGAAGCGGCCCAACTTCGTGATCTTCCTCGCCGACGACCTCGGCTGGGGCGACCTCGGTGTCCAGGGTCATCCCGTGATCCAGACGCCGAACCTCGACGCGTTCGCGCGGCAGGGCGTGCGCCTCTCCCAATGCTACGCCGCCAGCGCGGTCTGCAGCCCTTCCCGTTCGGCGATCCTCACCGGCCGCACGCCCTATCGGAACGGAGTCTTCACGTGGATTCCCGAGGGGCGTGACGTGCACCTGCGCACCAGCGAGATCGCCCTTCCGCGCCTCCTGCGGGCGCAGGGGTACGCGACCTGTCACGTCGGCAAATGGCACCTGAACTCGCACTTCAACCAACCCACGCAGCCGCAGCCCGGGGACCACGGGTACGACTGGTGGCTCGCCACCCAGAACAACGCCGCCCCGAGCCACGAGAATCCCGTGAACTTCGTGCGCAACGGCACGCCGGTCGGCCGCGTCGAGGATTACTCGGCGCCGTTCGTGGTCCGCGAGGCGGTCTCCTGGCTCCGCGAGCACCGCGACCCCTCGAAGCCGTTCCTTCTCTCGGTCTGGACCCATGAGCCGCATTATCCGATCAAGTCGGCCCCCGAGTTCCGCGCGCGCTACCCGCAGCTCACCGACGAGGTGCAGCGTGAGCACCACGCGAACGTCACGCAGCTGGACCATGCCTTCGGGATGCTCATGAAGGCGCTCGATGAGCTCGGGCTCGCCGGCGACACCGTGGTTTTCTTCACCTCTGACAACGGCCCCGAGGGTGACGGCGTGCGCACGCCGGGCCGTGGCTCCACCGGCGGCCTGCGCGGACGCAAGCGCGCGGTGCACGAAGGCGGCATCCGCGTGCCCGGGCTGGTGCGCTGGCCGGGCCTCGCGGCACCGGGAGCGGTGAGCGAGGTGCCCGTCATCGGATCCGACCTCTTCGCGACCTTCGCGCTCGCCGGCGGCGCCGCCTTGCCGACCGACCGGGTGATCGACGGCGGCGACTTCCGTCCCGCGCTCGCGGGCCGGCCGGTCGAGCGGGCGCGGCCGCTTTACTGGCGTTGCCCGATCGCGCCCGGTCCGTTCCGGACGGCGATGCGCATCGGCGACTGGAAGATCCTGGCCGACGAGGAGCTCACGCGGTTCGAGCTTTTCCACCTTGGGCGCGACCCGCGGGAGGAAAAGGAACTGAGCACAGCCGAGCCCGCCAAGTTCGCGGAGATGACGCGCGAGCTACGGCGCCTGAACGCCGAGATCGAGGCCGAGGGGCCGCCATGGTGGCGCACCTACAATCATGGCGGCGCGGCCGGTAAGCGAAAGTCGTCGTCCCCGCGGCGGCGCCCTTCCCGGCGCCACGCTCGCGCGGATTCCTGAAGTGCCGGCTCCGCCGCGAGAGCTCGCGGGTAAAGGGGAAGCGAGTCGCGGCCGCGGTTTCGAACGGGACAGCGCGAATGTCACTGCCAGAGGCGTACCCGATGTCGGCCGCCACCCACCTGCCGCCGCAGCGGAATGGATTTCCCGAGAAGGGCGGTGGCTTTCGCCGTCGCTGGACGTGCCGGGGGTTCCGCGCATCGTGCCCGCCATGCGAAGGCTGATCTCCCGCCTCCTTCCCCTCGCCGCGGCCGCATGGCTCTGCTGCGCCGCGCTGCCGTCCTCATCTCCGCTCCTGGCTGCCGGCGCGGAACTCATCGCCTCCGCCGAGCCCGGTTGGCCGCAGTTCCGCGGCCCGCGGCGCGACGGGCTGAGCGACGAGCGCGACCTGCTCGGGGTCTGGCCCGAGGGCGGCCCGCGTCTGCTCTGGTCCGCCCGCGGCCTCGGCAAGGGCTTCTCGTCGCCGGTGATCGCCGGCGGTCGGCTGTTTGTCACGGGCGATTTCGGAGAAGAGGTGCGCGTGCTCGCCTTCGATCTGGCCGGTCGGCCGCTGTGGTCGGTACGCACTGGCGACGCGTGGCTCAACCAATACCAAGGCGCGCGGGCGTCGGTCGCGGTTCGCGACGGGCTCGTCTACCATCACAACGCCCACGGCCGGTTGACCTGCCTCGATGCCGCGACGGGCGCCGAGCGTTGGGCGGTCGATCTCCCGGCACGCTACGGCAGCGAAAACATCACGTGGGGCCTGAGCGAGTGTCCGTTGGTGGATGAGCGCGCCGTCTATGCGACGGCCGGCGGGCGCGAAGCCCTTCTGGTGGCTTTGGACCGCCGCACCGGAGCGGAGATCTGGCGAAGCGAACCACTCCCCGATCCCGAAGCCTCCGGCGCGATCGACAACGCGAGCTACGTTTCCCCGATGCTCGTGAGCTTCGCCGGGCGGCGGCTGCTCATCGGCTGCTCGTTGCGCCACCTGTACTGTGCCGACGCCGACACCGGGAAACTGCAATGGGTCCGTCGCCGGCCGACCTCTTATTCGGTCCTCGCCATGATGCCGGTGCTCGTGGGCGACGCCGTCTTCATGTCGGCGCCGCACGGCCCGCCGGGCCGTCTGCACCGCCTCGTCGCTCCTGCCGCGCCGGGCGCTCTGGTGGGCGTGGAGGATCTTTGGACCAATCCGCTCGATTCCTGCCAGGGCGGGGTCGTGCACGTCGCGGGCCGCCTCTACGGAGCCTACTATCCGGCCCGGCGCGGCTGGGCGGCGGTCGATGCGGCGACCGGAAAGACTTTGTTCGAGGCGCCCGAGATCGTGAAGGGGGCTGTCCTGCACGCCGATGGTCGCCTCTACGCGTTGAGCGAGGATGGCACGATGCTGCTCCTCGAGCCGACTGAAGCGAAGTTCGAGGTCCGCGGCCGCTTCCGGTTGCCCGAGGCTCGCGGGCGTGATGCCTGGGCGCATCCGGTGATCCTCGATGGAAGGCTCTATCTGCGTTACCACGACACGCTTCACTGTCACGACGTGAAGGCCGCCCGATGAGCGCCGGCGTCGCTTCGCCGGGGCGCGAGGTGCACGCGGCCGAGGCGATCGCGTGGCTGCGCGCGCGGGGTCGGATCGAGGGGGCCTGCGCGGTGACTTCCCTGCCCGACGTTTCGGAGGTGAACCTCGGCCTCGAGCCTTGGCGGGCGTGGTTCCTCGAGGCCGTGCGCGCGGTGATCGATGCCGTGCCCGCCGATCGCGCGGCGGTGTTCTTCCAATCCGACATCCGGCGTGACGGCCGCTGGGTCGACAAGGGTGCGCTAGTGGTGCGGGCCGCGGAGGACGCGGGGGCTGGCGTGCTGTTCCATAAGATCGTGAGCCGCCGCCCGCCCGGTTTGGTGACGACGGGCCGGCCGGGCTTCACTCACCTGATCGCGGTGTCGCGTGAACTGCGCTGTCCGGGTCCGCTGGCGATCCCCGACATCATCGTGGACGCGGGCCGGCAGCCTTGGGTGCGGGCGATGGGCATCCGGGCGGCGGCCCACGCGGTGCGCTTCGCGCGCGACGAGGCGCGGGCGGAGCGCATCATCGATCCGTTCTGCGGCGTCGGCACCGTTCTGGCGGTGGCCAACCGCCTCGGACTTCCCGCCATCGGGGTGGAGCGTTCCGTGCGCCGCTGCGCCCTCGCGCGCGAGCTGGAGGTGGGTGCGGATGAAATCTGACCGCGCGGTTGGGTTCGGCTAATGGAGCTCAAGCGTGGCGCTACTGCCCGCTGGGCGGGTGGTGATTCGAGTTGTGCGAAGGAAGGGGTAACGGTTTCTTCCCGTCTCCTCCGCTTAGCGGAGGTTTTGGGGTAACATAGAAAGCAATGCCCGCCGTGTAGGGGTACACGGCGGGCTCTTTCTTTTCGGGGTTCGAGATCGGGCCACTGGCCATCCATGGCGGTCGATGCGTTGCTCCCGGTGGGTCCGCGTCCCGTGGCTGGCCTTCGGTGCACAGGGCTGGGTGAGAGGGGGCGCGCGGGCGGTTTCCGTTGGGACACGGGCGGCGGGGCTTCGGGTGAAGGCGGGGTTCCTCGGGCGCCCGAGGCTTGCGAAACGCTCGGACCGCGGAAATGTCGCGGCGGTGAATTTCCGGGTGCATTTCTCCCTGTTGGTCCTGACCGGTGCCATGGCCGTTGGTCCGTGCGTGGCGGCGGCGGCTGCCGATGCGCCGCCGTCGTCGGAGAGTCCTTCCACCCCTGGTGCGCAGTCGCCGGAAGCGGCTCCGCCGGTCGTCGGCCGGCCCGCCACCGTGTGGGAACTCGCGACGCTGAACGATTCCCTCTACAAGGTTGCCGACAGTTTGAGCCGCTGGGCCTACACGGAGCACCGCGTGGTGCGCGACGGCAAGGGACGGGTGAAATCGGAGCAGGTCGTGCGGTTCGACCCGTCGAAGCCCTATCCCGAGCAGTGGACCCCGGTGCAGATCAACGGCAAGGCACCCTCTTCGCGCGATGAGGCGAAATACCGGCGGCGCGGCGAGGACTCGGATCCCGAGCGGCCGCAGACCTCCTCGCGGCGCACGCAGCCGAGCTTGGGCGAGGTGCTCGACGTGAGCCGTGCCTTCGTGGTGTCGGAGTCGCCGACGCACTGGGTGTTTGAGATCCCGCTCCTCAAGTTCGGCAACGAGCGGTTCCCTCCGGAAAAGTTCCAGGTTCAGGCGCGTCTACGCCGGGAGGGCGCGCTGCTCGAGAATCTCTCCGTGCTCCTGCGCGAGTCGTTCCGTTCCAAGCTGGTGGTGAAGGTGAAGTCGGGCGACGCCTCGCTGGACTTCGCGCAGGTCGATCCGAAGCACCCGCCCACCCTCGTGGCGATTTCCGGCGACGCCGACTGGTCGATCCTCTTCATCGGCGGCGGTGGCTCGATCGACCTCAAGCGCACTGAACTGCGCCGCGTGAAACCCTACGGCGAACGCTTCGAGGTCAAGATCGGCACCCTCAAGGCCATCGATTTCTGATTGCCCCCTTCCAGGGCGTCAGGGGGAAGCGTCGTAGAGCTCGATCAACGCCAGTCCGGTGGCCTGCGCGGCGGGTGAAGTCGCCGAGGCGCTGACCACCGCGGTGTAGGCTCCGGGTTCGAGGAAGAGCAGCACGGCGGAGTCGGCGCTTTGCGCGCCGAACGGGAAGGCCCGCGCCCGGGTCGCGGCATCGCGGATCGCAACCGCGTCGGCGTCGCGGAACCAATCGTCGTTGGACTTCAACGGAGAGGAGCCCCGGAAGACCGCCAGCTGCGGGTTGGGCAGTGCCCCGGCCACGTTGAAGGGCGCGGCGGCGAGCGCCGAACCGGCCGCGCGGATGAGCACGCGTTGCGGCCCCGGGCCGTCGATGACAAATCCGGCGATGAGCGGCAGGCCGGGGGCGACGGCGCCGAGCGTGGAAACGTTCACAAGGGGTCGCGATCCCGGCGCCTCGTCGGCCGCGGCCACGCCATAGATCTCGGCAAGAGCCAGGCCCGTGCCGCCGCCCACTTGGACGGAATAGACTCCGGGTTGCAGCGTCGCCAGGAGCGCGGCGTCGGTGCTGCCCGAGGCGAAGGGAAAGGCGCCCGTGCGCCCCGCCGCGGCCGTGAGGGCGGCGACTCCGGAGGCCGGTGCGCCCCAATCGTTGTTCTGCCCGATCACGGTGCTGACGCGCAGGAGCTGGAGCGTCGGGTCGGCCAGTGCTCCGGCGAGGTTGAAAGGCGCACGGCCGAGCGCGGGACCAGCCACGCGGATCAGCACCTGCTTGGCGGTCGTGCCACCGATGGCAAAGCCCGTGATCATGGGTGCCTCGGGCGCGGTTGCACTGCGGACGGAAAGGTTGACGAGCTGCCGGCGTCCGGCGACGGCGTCGGGGATCCCGGCGACCGTGCCGGCGGGGCCGTCCGGCGGGCGAAGGGTTCCCCGCATGCCGTCGGCGGAAAAGGTGAGCTCGAGCGCGGCCTTGCCGATCGTGGTCACCGCGAGCTTTCCGTCCGGCGTCACCGTGCCGGCGGCGGAGTCGACCGACGGCCCGTTGACCAACAGGGCGAACGTCCGCCCGTCGGGCCCGACGAGCACGCCCGTGGAGGTGGCCCCGCTGATCACCCCGCCGGAGCGGAGTCCGGGAAGGCCGGCCGGCAAGGACGCGGGTTCGGCGCGGGTGGCGGTGAACGGCAGGTTGAGTTCCACGATCGTGCCGGTCGCCGTTCCCGCGATTTCGTCGACGGAGCCGCGCAGCGTGACGTTCCGGGGTGTCGCCGAGACTAGGGGCAGCGTGGCGGAGAAGTTGCCGTTGAGGTCGATCGTCACGGCCGGGGCGGAGATGCCGGCCGCAGCCGCGGTGAGGTGGGCCAGCACGGCTGCCGGGCCATCGCGACGCACCCATAGGGCGATCTCACCCCCCGACGAACCGAACGCACCGCGGTACGTGCCGGAAAAATCGCGTAAGGTGACGGTGAGGATGGCGGGCGCGCTCGTGACGCTGCCGAGGGGGTTGGTGGCGACGAGGTCGTAGCTACCGGCACTGGCTGCGGTGACGGTGGCGAGGCTGAGCTCCGCACGGGTCGCACCGGTGATGGCGCGTCCGTCCTTCCTCCACTGGAAGGTGGGCGCTGGAAAACCGGTGACGATGGCCGAAAGCGTCGCGGTTCCACCGCCTACCACTGTCTGGCTGGACGGGGGTGTGGTGACGACGGGCGCGGCGCGCACCACGAGTTCAGCGTCGGCGGTCGCCGTTCCCGCGAGGTTGGTGGCGGTCACGGAGTAGCGGGCGGCATCGGCGAGGGTGACGTTCGCGAGACTGAGGGTGGCGGCGGTCGCACCCGGGATCGCCTCGCCGTTGCGCGTCCATTGGTAAGTCGGGGCGGGGGTACCGATGGCCGAGGCGCGGAACGTGGCGCCCGTGCCCGCCGTCACGGTCTGATCGACCGGTCTGAGCGTGAGGAAGGGCACGAGGGATCCGGCGACGAAGGTGATCGAGCGCTCGACCGGATCCGCGGGCGCGTGGTTGGCATCGCCGGCCTGGGTGGCGCGGACCATGATCGGGCCACCGTTACCGGTGACGATCCGTCCCGAAAGCGAGCCGGCACCAGACGTGATCGCGAACGAAACGGGAAGTCCGGAGGATGCGGTCGCCTGGAGCGTGACTCCGGACGCCGCAGGTGCGGAGGCGGGTGGTGAGAAGGTGATCGTCTGCGGCCGGCGGGTGACGAAGACGACCGCTGGAATCGTGGTCACGGTCGCCGTGCCGTCTGAGATTTCGAGGGTGTAAAGGGACGATCCGGTGGTAGCGGGCGGGGTCAGCGCGGCCGTGACCGTGAGGCTGGGCAGATTGGCACCGGGCACGATGGCGCCGTCCTTCCTCCATTGGTACGTGAGCGGCAAGGTGCCCGCCGCGCTGGCCTGCAGGAGGACGGCGTCGCCGGGGAAAGCGGTCGCGCCGGCCGGATGACTGACGATCAACGGCTGGCTCCGCAGGAAGCTGGCGAGCAGGCAGGCGAGCAGGAGCAGGGCGAGGGGCCGGGGTCGCATGGGGCGAGGCAAGAGCCCCGGAGACGCCTTGTCCATGACGCGGTTGCAGTGGCCGCGGTCGCCGGCGGGCCTCAGGCGCCCGCGCGTGGCCCGGGCCAGGATCGCCGGAACCGCAGGGCGACGCCGACGAGCAGGATCAGCGCGGGCACCTCGATGAGCGGCCCGACGACGGCGGCGAAGGCCACGCTGGAGTCGAGTCCGAACACCCCGATGGCCACGGCGATCGCGAGTTCGAAGTTGTTGCCCGCCGAGGTGAACGCCACGGCCGTGGAGCGCTCGTAATCCGCCCCCATCCGCCGCGCGATCAGGAGGCTGGAGAGGAACATCACCACGAAGTACGCCGCGAGCGGGAGCGCGATCCGCAGCACGTCGAGCGGCAGGCTCACGATGGCCCGACCCTTGAACATGAACATGACCACGATCGTGAAGAGCAGGGCCGCGAGCGTGAGCGGCGAGAGGGTGGGCAGAAAGCGTTCCTCGAACCACCCGCGGCCCTTCCACGGGATCAGCACCAGCCGGCTGAGCAGGCCCGCGGCGAACGGGATCCCGAGGTACGTGAGCACGCTCAGCAGCACTTCGGCCATCGCGATGTCCACCCCGCGGCCGGCCAGCCCGAACCACGGCGGCAGCACGGCGAGGAACAGCCAGGCGAGGGCCCCGTACGTGAGGATCTGGGCGACGCTGTTCAGCGCCACCAGTCCCGCGGCGTACTCCCGGCTGCCTCCGGCGAGGTCGTTCCAGACCAGCACCATCGCGATGCAGCGTGCGATCCCCACCAGCACCAGCCCGGCCAGGTAGTCGGGGTGGTCGCGCAGCAGGGTCACCGCCAGCAGGAACATCAGCACGGGACCCACGATCCAGTTCTGCACCAGCGAGAGCGCCAGCAGCCGCGGTTCGGCGAGGACCCGCGGCAATTCCCCGTACCTCACCTTGGCGAGCGGCGGATAAAGCATCAGTATCAGCCCTACGGCGATCGGCAGGTTCGTGGTGCCGACGGTGACCGGCGCGAAGAACGCCGCGGGATCCCGGATGACGAAGTTACCCAGCGCCACGCCGAGCGCCATGGCCGCGAAGATCCAGACCGTCAGGTAACGGTCCAGGAACGAAAGGCCCGCGGCGATTCCACCCTTCATGGCGGTTTCAGCAGCAACGTCCCTCGCCGGAGCCCGCCGGCAGGCACAGCTCCTTCGCGAGGCAGTCGGTGTGCTTCGAGCCCAGCTGCAGGACGATCCGGCCGGGTTCCGCGCGGACCTCCGCGAGCCGGAGCTGCACGACGTTGCACGTCTCGTACTCGAGCTCCACCGGGAGGTCCTCGCCGCGCAGCACGGGTTCGGCGTGCGCGAACGCCTTCAGGAGCTTGCCCGCGGTGATCCGGTGGTCGGTATCGGGTCCCACCCACGTCTGCAGCAGGCACGTGACGACGCGGCGCACGGTGCCGCCGCAATCGACGAAGTCGCGCTGCACGCGGCCCACCTCGGTCACGTGAAAGTGCGCCTCGATCGGCTCGCCGTCGGTCCAGATGACCGTCAGCGGCAGGTCGGGCGCCGCGGCGAGCGCGGAGCGCAGCGCGGAGACGGTGACGGCTGTCGGGGCGGTGGGAGCGGGCGCGCAGCCGCAGGCGGGATCGGTGCATTCCATGGTCGTTGGGGGGTCAGGGTTTGGCGGACACCTTGAGCTGGTCGCGGCGCCCCTCGGCGTAGGCGGTGAACACGCGGCGGATCTCGTCGCGTACGCGGCGGAAGACCGCGAACTTCTCGTCATCGGTGCCCGCGGCGTGCGCGGGATCGTCGAAGGGCCAGTGGTGACGGTTCAGCTGGCCGGGGAAGACGGGGCAGACTTGGTCGGCATTGCCGCAGACGGTGATGACGGTCTCGACCGGGCGCGCGGTGAACTCGTCCAGGTGCTTCGAGGTGTGCGCCGAGATGTCGATGCCGATCTCGCGCAGCGCCCGGATGGCGAGCGGGTGCACGTAGCCGGCGGGTTTCGAGCCGGCGCTGGCGACCTCCAGGAAGTCGCCGGCGGCCGCGCGCAGGATGCCTTCGGCGAGATGGCTGCGGCACGAGTTGCCGGTGCAGAGGATGAGGACGAGGGGTTTGCCGGTGTGCATGCGGGAAGGTTCAGGCCTTGGCGGTGACGGCGCAGCCGCAGGCCCCGGCGCCGGCGACCTCGGGCGCGAGGCGTGCAAGCCGCAGCAAGTCGCGCCGAAGGACGGGTTCCTCGCGGGCGCAGTCCTGCAGGCAGGCGAGGTGGGCCGAGAGCTCCCGGCCGGGCCGCGGGGGGAGGGAGTAGATCATCCAGTTCCCGCGGCGCTTCGCGACGACCATCCCGCGCGTCCGCAGGTAGCTGAGGTGCTTCGAGACCTTCACCTGCGGCTCGCGCAGGACCGCCTGGAAATGGCACACGCACAGCGGCCCGGCCGCGAGCAGATGGATGATCCGCAGCCGCGTGCGGTCGCACAGGCATTCGTGAATCCGGATCAGGTCCATCAGGGGACAATGTGAGTCCCAAAGTATATTCCGCAACAGGTATATGGTGACGATCCGCCATCCAAGGGGCGTCCGGCCGGCGGGCGAATCCGGTGCGTACGCCTCATCCGGGGTCGTGGCGCACGTTGGCGACGCCTTCGGCGCGCGGTTCCCGACGGGTGCAAAAGCAAAAGCCCCCGCCGGGGCGGGGGCTCGCGGAGCACAGGAGGCGCGGGATCCGCGCTTACTTCTTCACCGGCGCGGGCGCGGGGGCTGGAGCGGGAGCCGCGGCCGGCTTGATGTCGAGAAGCTCGACGTCGAACACGAGCGTGGCGCCGGGCGGGATGCCGGGGCGGCCGTCGTCGCCGTAGGCGAGGTGCGGCGGGACGTACAATTTGATCTTCCCGCCCTTGTTCATCTTCTGGATGCCCTCGGTCCAGCCGGGGATGACCTGGTCGAGCGGGAACTCGGCGGGTTCACCGCGCTTTACCGAGCTGTCGAACTCGGTGCCGTCGATGAGCTTTCCGGTGTAGTGCACGCGCACCGTCTCGTTGGCCTTCGGGGCCGGGCCGTTGCCCGCGGCGGTGATCTCGTAGCGGAGGCCGCTGGGGAGTTCCACGACGTTCTTGTTCTCCTTCAGCTTGTTGAAGAAGTCGGTGTTCACCGAGAGGTTCTTGGTCTTCAGCTTGGCCACGTAGGCGGCCTGCTTCTTCTGCATGAAGTCGTCCATGAGCGGCCCGATCTTCTCGAGCTCGTAGGGCGAGTCCTTGCCCTCGGCCGCGCTCCGGAATCCCTTCAGGAGGGTCTCCAACTCGGCGGCGGTGAACTCCAGCTCGGTCAGGCCGACGCGCTTGCCGATGAACCAGCCGAACTCCTCGATCAGCTGCGCGTCCGTGAACGCGGGCTTGGCCGGGGCGGCGGCGGGGGCCGCGGCGGGCGCGGCGGGGGTCTGCGCGCCGGCGGCGGCCGCGAGGCCGGAGAGCGACAGGCAGAGCGTGGCGATGTGGGTCAGTTTCATGGGAAGGAAGGGCGGACTCCGGCGGAAGCCGGTGCGGCCGCGCAAGGCGCGATGGGGTGCCTTCCTTTGCGGGCTAAGGCAATCTCGTTCTCCCCGCTTGTGCGCGGGGTATGTCCACGCATCGTGGCGGAAAACCTCATGATGCCGGACCAGTTCTGGACCAGCCCCGACGGCCAGATCCTCGCCGTCAAAAACAAGGACGAGCGCCACGTCGCCATGACGCTGGGCTTCTGGCCGCGGAATCCGGCCGAGCTGGAGCTTCTCGAATCCCACTTGGATGCCCTGCGGTTCTCGGAACGAAGCTCGCTGGCGCGCATCGGCATCGAGATGCGGATCCGCCGCGGCCCTCGCCTCGAGGGCGGCCGGGTCGAGATGGACGTGGATGCGTTCCTCTTCGACGCGAGTTTCCCGAACGCCCCGTACTGGAAGAAGCTGATGCGGGTGGGCGCGCCCGTCGGCCGGCTCTACTACGCGCCGGCGGCGGCCAAGCTCTCCACGGCCGAGATCTGGGACGCCCTGCGCGAGAACCGCATCAAGCTGCCCAACACCATCAGCATCGACTCGCAGGGGCGGGTCTTCCTCACCCCGCATCACCAGAGCTACACCCTGAGCCCCAAGCTCCAGCGCGCCGAGTTCGAGCGCGTCGTCTCGGGCCATGCCGGCCGCTCCTTCCTCGACCGCGTGCAGGTGCGTCATGACGCCTCGCCGCTCACCATCCCGCCGCGCTCCGGCGTCCTCACGAGCTGCTCCATGTACCTGCGCGAGCACTACGTCGTGCTCAACCAGGGCGCCGGCAACTTCGGCATCCACACCAGCGCGGTCCTGCTCGATCCGGTGAAGACGTTCGGCACGAACGTCATGCTCGAGATCTACAACCCGGGCGACCAACCCGTGGTGAACCCGGTCGTGTCCGTCGACGTCTTCCGCGCCCCGGAACTCCCCGACCCCGAGTTCAAGACCCTCGCCAAGCGCCGCACCCGCCTGCTCTCCACCGCCAGCGGCGTCTTCCGCTGCCTCGATCGCAATCCGCCGCGCGAGGGGGGCGAGGCCCGCCCTCGCACCAAGGTCGTCGTCCGAGGGCAGAGCGGCTCGATGGAGAACCGGGCCGTGCTCGTGCGCGCCAACGATGACCTGCGCAAGGTCCTCGGCGGCGACGCCTGCCCCGTCGGCCACCGCACCATGATCCAGGCGCTCGACGACGCGCCGGACAATGCCGACACCCTCGTGCTCGATAGCTTTCCGAACTTGATGGAGCAGATCGAGCTGCTCTCCCGGCTCGGCGACCTGCGGCTGCGCCGCCTCATCTTCCGCCGGGCCTCCCGCACCCATGGCTACTTCTTCTCCAGCCACGCGCACGGCCGGCTCGATACCCTCAGCTCCATCGGGGTCCAGGTCTACTGGTACGACGAGCTCACCAAGGACCTCTACCTCCACACCTACAAGCGCGACCATGGCTTCTTCGTGCGTGAGGAGGTCGCCAAGCGCTTCACCGAGTCCACGATCCTCGCCTTCTACGGCTCCGCCGTCGGTCTCGACCAGCGCGACTCCGACCGCATCGCCTCGCTGGTCGACAAGCTCACCAGCTTCATCGGGCACAACCTCGGCGTGCTCACCGGTGGCGGCGGTGGGGTGATGCGCCTCGCCACCGAGCAGGCCCGCGCCAAGGGGGCGCTCACCGGCGCCTGCTTCCTCGAGCTCGAGGCCCAGCCGCCCGAGCTCGGCGTCGACTTCTTCAACACCTTCCAGGAGTCGTCGCGGCACTTCCGCCAGAAATGGTTCGAGGCGGCGGATTTCTGCGTCTTCAACGTCGGCGGCGTCGGAACGCTCGAGGAAATTGGCATCGAGCTCTGCAACCTGAAGCTCGGCATCCGCCCGCGCACGCCGTACGTGTTCTTCAACGCCGGTTTCTGGGGCGACCTGCGCCGCCAGCTGCACACCATGATCCGTGAGCGCCGCGCGCCCGCCTGGATGGAGGACTATATTCTCTTCACCGACGATCCCGACGAGGTGGTGGCTTTCTACCGGCGAAAGCTGCAGGTGCTCTGAGGTCTTTTGAATCCGCTTCCGCCGGCGGTACTCCGACTGCGACGAGGCTTCTCCGCTTGGTCGCGTGGCGGCGTTGCGCTCGATTTTGTCCGCTTCAGCGACCGATCTCGGGCCGCGTCCTGATCCCGCGGGGATTTTGACATTGCCTGACCTCCGCCATCGCCACACTTGCGCGCCGTGAATCCGTCCGCTGCGCCCGCGCTCCCCGGCTCCGTGCTTGTCGTCGGTTCCGGTGGGCGGGAACACGCGCTCGTCCGTTCCCTGCTGGCTTCGCCCGCTCGCCCGCGCGTTTCCTGCGCGCCCGGTAACGCGGGTATCGCGGCCGATGTGCTTTGCCACGCCGTCGCGGCCGACGACGTCGACGGGCTCGTTGCCCTTGCCCAGCGCGAGCGCGTGGAGTTCGTGGTCGTGGGTCCCGAGGTGCCTCTCTCGCTCGGCTTGGCCGACCGCCTGATCGCTGCCGGCATTCCGGTCTATGGCCCGACCGCCGACGGCGCGCGGCTCGAGGCGTCAAAGATCTTCACCAAGCGCATCCTGCTCAAGCACGGCATCCCGACGGCTCCGGCGGCCTTTTTCAGCGAGGTCGGCCCCGCCCTTGAGTACGTGCGCAGGCGGTCGGCCCCGATCGTGGTGAAGGCCGACGGCCTCGCGGCCGGCAAGGGCGTCGTCGTCGCGCAGTCCACGGCTGAGGCCGACGCGGCGGTGCGCGACATGCTGGCGGGCGGGAAGTTCGGCGCGGCGGGCAGCCAGATCCTCATCGAGGACTGCCTGTTCGGAGAGGAGACTTCGATCCTCGTGGTCGTTTCGGGCCGCGATTACGTCATTTTGCCGACGTCGCAGGACCACAAACGCGCCGGCGACGGCGACACCGGGCCCAACACCGGCGGCATGGGCACGTATTCGCCGGCCGAGGTCGTCACGCCTGAACTGCTCGCCCGCATCGACGCGGAGATCGTGCGACCCTCGGTCGACGCCATCGCCGCCGAGGGAATTGCCTACCGCGGCACGCTCTTCATCGGTATCATGCTCACCGCCTCGGGCCCGAGTGTGATCGAGTACAACGCGCGCTTCGGCGATCCCGAGACGCAGGTCGTGCTGCCGCGGGTCGCCGGCGACGTGCTGGACCTCCTGTGGCGAGCGACTGCGGGGCGGCTTGCCGGCTACCAGCTCCAGACGCGTCCGGTCCACGCGCTCTGCGTGGTCGTCGCGGCCAACGGCTATCCCGGAAGTTTCCCCAAGGGCGACGTGATCGCGTTGCCCGCTCCCTTGCCGGCGGGCGTCTCCATCCTCCACGCGGGCACCGCACGCAATGCGGCTGGCGAACTGGTGACCAACGGCGGCCGCGTCCTGGGGGTCACCGCCGTCGCCTCCACGCTCCGCGCCGCCGCCGACCTCGCGTACGCCACGTGCGACCGCATCGGCTGCGCGAGCCGTTACTTCCGGCGCGACATCGGCGCGCGGCAGCTCAGCCGCCGATGAGGTTTCTCCGCGCGGTCCTGCGGCTGTTCGTGGGCCTTGCCGCCGTCACTGCGGCCGCGGCGCCGCTCACGCGCGATCTTGGCGACGGGCTGCTCTATGTGAGGGTCCGCGAACTGCCGGCCGACCTCCCCGCCTCGCCGCCGGTTCCCGGCGGCGGTTGCGTGCTCGATCTCCGCTACCTGCCGGCGGGACGCGACGCGGCGGCCGCGTTCTTGGCGTGGGCCGAGTTCCGCGCCGGCGCCCGCAGCCCGCTCTTCCTGCTCGCCAACCGCGACACCGGCGCGGAACTCAGCGCCGCGCTGCGGCGCCTGCCGCACGGTGGTGGCTGCGCCGTCATCGGCATCGCCGGACCGGGCTTCGAGCCGCAACTCGCGGTGAAGGCTGATCCCGCGGCCGAGCGGGCCGCCTTTGACGCCTTGGAGGGCGCCGGCTCGGTGATGGACCTGCTGGTGGAGAACCCCGGCAAGCCGCGGATCGACGAGGCCAGCCTGAGCCGGCCGTTGGCCGAGGAGGATACACCGCCCGCTGCCGCGCCGACGCCGCGGCCGATCGACGCCGTTCTGCAGCGGGCGCTGCACCTCCACCGTTCGCTGCGCGCGTTGCGGCGGCTGTAGGTGGGAAATCCCCTTTGCGTTTCCCCGCGAACCCGTCTCCGTTCCCCAAGCCGTGCCCGAGTCGTCCGAGATCGTCGTGGTTTGCACCGCCAACGTGTGCCGCAGCCCCATGGCCGCCGGGTTGCTGCAGCATGCGCTCGCCGCCGAGGCGGCTCCGCTCGCCGGGCTGAAGGTCTCCTCCGCCGGCGTCGTCGCGCGGCGCGGTGATCCGGTGTCGGCCAACTCGGTCGCCGCGCTTCGGAAGGTGGGCCTCGACATCGCGGCGCACCGCAGCCAGCCGCTGACGCAGGAGATGATGGACCGTGCGCTCATCGTGCTGTGCATGACCGAGTCGCACCGCGAGATGATCCGGCTCCAGTCCGACCGGCCGCCCGCGCGGCTCCACCTCTTCCGCGAGTTCATGGCCGGCGGTGTCGAGCGCGAGATCGGCGATCCTTTCGGGGGGCCGCTGTCCCTTTACGAGGCGGTGCGCGACGAGATGGTCGAGTCGATCCCTTCGCTGCTTCGTCACCTCCGCGGCCTGCGGTCCTGAGCGCCGCGGCCCCCGGGCCGCGCGCGGCCGATTTTTGTCTGGCGCCAGCCGGCGCGCCCCCGCGCAATCGCGCCCATTCCACGCCATGCCGCTCAACGCCGCTCCCCTCCGCATTCTTGATCCTGAGGTTCACGCCGCCGTCGCCGCCGAACTGGCCCGCCAGCAGGACCACATCGAACTCATCGCCTCCGAGAACTTCACCTATCCGGCGGTGATGGAGGCCCAGGGCAGCGTCCTCACCAACAAGTACGCCGAGGGTTACCCGGGGAAGCGCTGGTACGGCGGCTGCGAGCAGGTCGACAAGGTCGAGACGCTCGCGATCGAGCGCGCCAAGGTCCTCTTCGGGGCCGAGCACGCCAACGTGCAGCCGCACTCCGGCTCCCAGGCCAACTTCGCCGTCTACACCTCCGTGCTCCAGCCCGGCGACAAGCTGCTCGGCATGAACCTCAGCCACGGCGGCCACCTCACCCACGGCAATCCCGCCAACTTCTCCGGCAAACTTTACAATTTCTGCCAATACGGCGTCCGCGAGGACAACGGTCTGATCGACTACGACGAACTCGCCGCCGTCGCCGCGCGCGAGAAGCCGCGGATGATCACCGTCGGCGCCAGCGCCTATTCCCGCGTGATCGACTTCGCGCGGATGGGCGAGATCGCCCGCGGCGTCGGTGCGCTGTTGTTCGCCGACATCGCGCACATCGCGGGCCTGGTGGCCGCCGGTGTCCATCCGTCCCCGGTGCCGCACGCCGATTTCGTCACGACGACCACGCACAAGACGCTGCGCGGCCCCCGCGGCGGCCTCATCCTCTGCCGCGCGGCGCACGCCAAGGCGGTCGACTCCGCGATGTTCCCGGGCGGGCAGGGTGGCCCGCTGATGCACGTGATCGCGGCCAAGGCCGTCTGCTTCGGCGAGTGCCTCAAGCCCGAGTTCAAGGAGTACTCCGCGCAGGTGGTGCGCAACGCCCGCGCGCTGGCCGCCGCCATGATCGCCCGCGGTTACAAGATCGTCTCCGGCGGGACCGACAACCATCTCATGCTCGTCGACCTTCGGCCGAAGTTCCCCGAGCTCACGGCGAAGAAAGCGCAGGAGACCCTCGATCTCGCCCACATCACCTGCAACAAGAACACGGTGCCGTTCGAGACGCGGAGTCCGTTCCAGGCTTCCGGCATCCGCCTGGGCACGCCGGCGGTCACGACGCGGGGCTTCGACGAGGCCGACATGGGTGAGATCGCCGCCTGCATCGACACGGTGCTCGCCGCCATCGGCACGCCCGGCGAGGCCGCGGCGATCGACGGCGTGAAGGGGCGCGTCTCCGCCCTCACGAGCCGCCACCCGCTTCCGTACCGCTGATCGACCGTCCCGGTCTGCCGCCGGGACTTCCCGCCGCAACCTTTGCCCGGTTTGCTCCTTGGCGCACGCCGCGCGGGGGCCTTTCCTACCGGTATAGTCCCTTGTCTTCCGCCGATTCCCAGTCGCCGTCCGCGCCCGCCCGCCCGCTGCCGCTCGGGGTCATCTTCCTGACGCTGTACATCGACCTGGTCGGCTTCTCCATCGCCTTCCCGCTGGGGCCCGATCTGCTCGCGTACTACCTGGGCCTGGAGGGTCATGCCGGGGCCCTCGGCTGGATGGTGGGGCAGGTCGAGGCGGCGGCGCGGGCGTTCGGCGTCGCGAGCTACGCCCCCGTCCTTTTCGGGGGCGTCGTCGCGTCGGTCTTCTCGATCCTGCAGTTCGCGTTCGCGCCGTTCTGGGGCGGGCTGAGCGATCGTCGCGGCCGGCGCGGTGTGCTGTTGTTCACGGTCGCGGGTACGGCGGTGAGTTATCTGCTCTGGGCGCTGAGCGGCTCTTTCTGGATCTTCCTCCTGGCGCGCGCCGTCGGCGGAGCCTTCAGCGGTAACCTCTCGGTGGCGACCGCAGCGGTGGCCGACGTGACGACGCGGGCCGAGCGATCGAAGGCGATGGGCCTCGTCGGCGCGGCGTTCGGGCTGGGTCTTGTGACTGGCCCGATGCTGGGCGCCCTCACCGTGCGGTGGAATCTCGCGGAGCAGTTTCCCGCCCTGCGCGCGATCGGCGTGAATCCCTTCTCGGTGCCCGCGCTCGTGGCGCTCGCGCTGAGCGGCCTCAACCTGCTGTGGATCTCGGCCCGTTTCCGCGAGACGCTCCCTCCCGGGCCGCGCGCCGCCTCGGCCGAGCCGCGTCCGCGCAATCCGCTCGCCGCCATCCTCGGGCTCGGTCGTCCGGAGCTGCGCCGCGTCAACCTCGTGGCCTTCGTGTTCTCCGTCGCGTTCGTCGCGATGGAGGCGACCCTCACGTTCCTCGCCGCGCAGCGGTTCGGCTTCACGGCCCGCGACAATGGCTGGCTGCTCGGCTTCCTCGGGCTCTGCGCGATCGTCACGCAGGGCGTGCTGGTGCGGCGGCTGCTGCGGGTCGTGAGCGAGTTGCGGGTCCTCGCAGCGGGGCTCGCGGCCTCGGCCGTGGGCTTCCTGCTGGTCGGCTTCGCGGCCGCGCCGTGGCAGCTCTATGCCGGCGTGGGCGTGCTCGTGTTCGGCTCCAGCCTCGTGAATCCGTCCACGACGGGACTCATTTCCCTCTACGCGGGGGCCGAGGAGCAGGGCCGGGTGCTGGGCATCTTCCGTTCGCTGGGAGCACTTTCCCGCGCGTTCACGCCGGTGCTGGCGGGTCTGGCGTTCTGGATCTGGGGCTCGCCCGTCGTGTTCGTGGCGGGCGCGGTCCTTGCGCTGGCCGCGCTTTTCCTCTGCCGCTCATTGCCGGCGCCGGTGAAATGAATCTGGTCGCGCCAGGCTTGCGCCGCCGCCGCGGCGCCGGCTGGGCGCCGGCGCTCTTGATGGGCCTTTTGCTCGCCGGTTGCTCCGGCGGCGCATTCCGGTCCGCTCCGCCGCAGCCCGGGCGCACCACGCTGCCAGCGGCGGGCGTGACGCTCACCGCCGAATTGGTCGGCAACCTGCTCCTGCTTGAGGCGCCCGGTGACAAGTCCGGTCCCCGTCGCTTCCTCGTCGATACCGGTTCTTCGGTCACGCTCGTCACGCCCGAGCTGGCGCGCCGCTCCCCCGGTCGCGGGCCGGTGGCGGGCGATGGCGCGCCGATGCGCGTGCGCGGTGCCGAGGGCGCGGTCGTCGAGCTGCCGCGCGCCTCGCTCCGCCGGCTCGATCTCGGCGCGGCCCGCTTCGAGGACGTCGACGTCCTCGTGCACGACTGCGCGGCGATCTCCGCCCACCTCGGGATGCGCATTGACGGCGTGCTGGGGTTTCCCCTCTTCCGCGAGGTGCTGCTCACGCTTGATTATCCGGGGCGCCGGGTGCGGCTGCGGCCGGCGGACGCCGATCCCGGCCCCGGGGGCGTCGCGGTGCGCTTCGACGACGCCCGCAAGGTCCCGCTCGTGAGCGTCGGCCTCGAGGGGCGGACGCTGATGATGCTGATCGATTCCGGGAGCGACGCGGTCTTCAGCCTGAACCCGGCCGGCTTCCGACCGGCCTTCGCCTACGGTCCGGTGCGCGGAACGGTGGTGGGCACGCTGGCGGGGGAGCGCGAGCAGGAGGTGGGCCGCCTTGCCGGTGACATCGCGGTGGGAGACGTGGTCTTCGCTCGGCCGCGGGTGGACTTCACCGACGAGTTGTCGGCGCTGGGAGGGGGCGCCCTGCGGAACTTCGCGGTCACCTTTGACCAGCGCCGCGACCAGGTCGTGCTGGCGCGGGCGGGGAGCGGGCCGGTGGAGACGCCGCCGCTGCGCAGCGCCGGGCTGAGCTTCTCGAAGACTCCGGCGTACTGGCGGGTGGCCGGCGTGGTACCCGGCTCGCCGGCCGAGCGGACCGGCGTCGAGCGCGGCGAACTGGTGGTGCGCATCGACGGCGAACCGGTGGCGCGCTGGGACCTGCGCCGCTACGAGGCAAGGATCGCGCGCGGCGGTGAGTTGGAGCTCTCGTTCCTCGAGGGCAGCCGGGAGTTCGCGCGCCGTGTGGCCGTGATCGACCTCGTGCCGTAGCGGCGGCACGGGCTTTAGGGTTGGCGCGGCCGGCGGGGGGTACCACGTTCCCCGCATGCTGAAGCTGCTCTTCATCGGTGACATCGTCGGCCGCCCGGGGCGGGACGTGGTCGCCGACCGGCTGCCGCGGATCCGGCAGGAGCACGCCGTCGACTTCGTGATCGCCAACGGCGAGAATGCCGCTGCCGGCGCGGGCATCACCGCTTCCATCGCGCGCACGCTCCTCGAGAACCGCGTCGACGCCATCACGCTCGGCGACCACGTCTGGGACCAGCGCGGCTGGGAGAACGAGATCACGCAGGTCGACCGGGTCTGTCGTCCTGCCAACCTGCCGCGCGCCTGCCCCGGTTGGGATCACGTCGTGATCGCCGCCCGCGGTTTCCGCGTCGCGGTGTTCACGTTGCTTGGCCGTACGTTCATGAACGTTAAGGCCGACTGCCCCTTCCTGACGGCCGATCGCATGCTGGCGCAACTGCGCGGTCAGGCCGACGCCATCATCGTCGAGATCCACGCCGAGGCCACCTCGGAGAAACAGGCGCTTGGCTGGCATCTGGACGGCAAGGTGACCGCCGTCATCGGCACGCATACCCACGTGCCGACCGCCGACGCGCGCGTGCTGCCGAAGGGCACCGCGTTCATCTGCGACGTCGGTATGACCGGCCCCTATGAGAGCGTGCTGGGCCGCGAGGTGCGCCCCGTGGTGGAAAAGTTCCTCGACGGGATGCCGCGGCGCTTCGAGGTCGCCACCGGCGACGTGCGCCTTTCGGGGGCGCTGGTGACGATCGAGCCCACGATGGCGCGGGCCGAGCGGATCGAGCTGTTGACCGTGCGCGCCTAGCTCCGGACGACGCCCGCCTCCTCGAACACGCCGAGGTGGCGGAAACGCTCGTGCCGGGCGGCGAGCAGGCGGTCGGTTTCCATCGCCCGCAGGTCGTTGAGGTGCTTCAGGAGCGCGTATTTCAGGGCGCCGGCGGCCTGGGCCGCGTCGTTGTGGGCGCCGCCGCTGGGTTCCGGCACGACCTCGTCGACGACCCCGAGCTTTTCCAGGTGGTCGGCGCTGAGCTTGAGGGCTTCGGCGGCCTTGGGGGCGGCCGCACCATCCTTCCACAGGATGGCCGCGCAGCCTTCGGGAGAGATGACCGAATAGTAGCTGTTCTCGAGGATCAGCACGCGGTCCGTCACGCCGATGCCGAGCGCCCCGCCGGAGCCGCCTTCGCCGACGACCACCGAAACCGTGGGCGTGCGCAGCATGGCCATTTCGCGAAGGTTGACGGCGATCGCCTCGGAGACGTGGCGCGCCTCGGACTCGATGCCCGGAAACGCGCCCGGGGTGTCGATGAAGGTGATGACGGGCAGGTGGAACTTCTCCGCGAGCCGCATGAGACGCAGGGCCTTCCGGTAACCCTCGGGCTGGGGCATGCCGAAGTTGCGCGCGATGCGTTCCTTCGGGTCGCGGCCCTTCTGCTGGGCCACGATCATCACCGCCTCGCCGTCGAGGAAGGCCGTGCCGCCGATGATCGCGCGGTCGTCCCGGAATTGGCGGTCGCCGTGGAATTCCTGGAAGCCCTCGCAGATCGCCCCGATGTAATCGAGGGCGTACGGGCGGCGCGGGTGGCGCGCGATCTGCACCTTCTGCCACGGGGTGAGGCTTGAGTAGATTTCCTTCCGCGTGGCCTCGATCTTCAGCTCCATGCCGCGGACCTCGGCCGCGAGGTCGACGTTGGTCTCGATGGAACGCTGCCGCAGCTCGTCCAGCTGGCGCGACAGATCACGCAGCGGCTTCTCGAATTCCAGCACGTAGGCGGAGGACTCCATGTGGACCAAGCTACGGAGCCGGCTCCGGCAGTGTCAACGGGCCGCCCCGGAGCTCAGCCGGCGGGGTTCTTCAGCTGTTCCCGCCAGCCGCCGATCTTGGCCTGCGCGCCGAAGTGCTCCGCGCGGGCCTTGTCGCCGCGCCCGACCCAGATCCGGGAGAGGGTGGTGTTGATGAAGAGGTCGGCGGGGCGGAGGGCGTGGGCCCGCTCGGCCGCGGCGAGCGCGGCGTCCAGCCGCTGGAGCGAAAGGTTGACCTCGGCCAGGGCGTGCCAGGCCTCGAAGGAATCCGGTGCCGCGGCCGTGGCGCGGTCGAGTTTGGCCAGGGCAGACTCGGCATCATCGAGGGCAAAGTCGGCCGTCGCTTCCTCCACCAAGTTCTGCAGTTCTTCGCTCGTCACGGTAGGGACCTTGTCCGGAAGGCCTGAAAAGGAAAGCGCGCCGGCGTCAGAGGATGAGCATCGCGTCGCCGTAGCTGAGGAACCGGTATTCCCGCCCGATCGCCTCGCGGTAGATCTCGTGCAGCCACGCGATGCCGTCCGTTGATCCAGGTGCGAGGAACGCGGCGACAAGGCAAAGCAGGGTTGAGCGCGGCTGGTGGAAATTGGTGATGAGCCCGTCGACCCCCGCGAACGTGCGCGGCGGGTAAAGGTAGATCCCGGCCTCGGCGACAAAGGTTCCTTCGCCGTCGTGGGGCGCCTCCCGCGCGAGGTAGTCCTCGACCGTCCGAACGGTCGTCGTGCCGACGGCGATCCTCCTGCCCCCGTTCGGATCGCGCAGCAGGCGCCGTGTTGCCGCGGGCATTTCGTACACTTCTCGGTGGATCGCGTGCTCCTCGATGGTCTCGGTCGAGATCGGGCGGAAGGTGCCGAGCCCGACGTGCAGCGTCACATCCGCCGTGCGCACGCCCGCGGCGGTCAATTGCCCGAGCAACTCCGGGGTGAAATGCAGCCCGGCGGTGGGTGCCGCGACGGCCACCTGCCGTTCCGGTGCGGCGTAGACCGTCTGGTAGCGTTCGCGGTCGCGTTCCCGGGTCGCGACCAGTCCGGCCCCGCCCTCGCGCGTGATGTAGGGCGGGAGCGGCACCTCGCCGAGGCGGTTGGCGGCGGCCGTCACCGGTTCGCCGTTGGTCGTGGTGAAACGCACCACGGCGGAGCCGTCCTCCTCGCGGGCGACGATTTCACCCCGCAGTTCGCCGGAGGGATGTTCGAACGTCGCCCCCACCGCCAGCTTGCGGCCGGGTTTCACGAGGCAACGCCACATGAAGTCGTCGCCGGCGGGACGCAGGAGGAAGCATTCCACCGCGCCCCCGGTTGGACGGCGGGCGGCAAGGCGGGCGGGCAGGACGGCCGCGTTGTTGCGGAACAGGATGTCGCCGGCCCGCAGGTATTCCGGCAGGTCGGCAAAGCGGCGGTGCTCCAATCGGCGTGAACGGCGGTCGACCACGAGCAGCCTCGAGGCGTCGCGACGTTCCGCGGGCCTCTGCGCCACGCGTTCCGGGGGTAGTTCGTAGTCGAAGAGGGAGGCGGGCAGCGGCACGGCGTCGAGGGGCCGACGAAACCCTTCGTCGCGAGAAACTCAAGGGTGCCGGTCTTGATCGGAATCATAGGAAGCCATCATCTGAGGAAACTAGGCCTGGGGTGCGCGAACCGCGCGGGTCGCGGGGAGTTTGCACGGCGGGGCCCCGCGGGGAGGCCGCGGAAGCCGTGGGGACGACCCGTGCAGTCGAGGAATCGTTGACCTAGGTGGACTCCGCCTCCGTTCCGGGACGATTTTTCTCGTCGCCGCTGGTGCCAGGCCGTTCCCCTTCCGTTCAGATGGCGCCGGCAAGGAAGTTCACCTTTATCTGCGGATCCGACGATTTCCTCGTCGGGCGGCGCGGCCGTGAGCGGCACGCGGTGCTGGCCGCGGAGGTGCCGGACGAGTTCTCCCGAGAGGAAGTCAACGGATTCGCCGCCAACGTCGGGGAAGTAGAAGACGCGGTGAACCGCTTCCGCGACGCGGTGACCACGGTGCCGATGTTCGGCGGCCGGCGCCTCGTCTGGCTGAAGGACGTCAACTTCCTCGCCGACACCGTCACGGGTCGCGCCGAGGGCACGTTGCGGCTCGTCGAGGACCTGCAGGCCGTGCTCGACGCGGTGAACCCGGAGGAAACCGCCGTGCTGGTGACGGCTGCGCCGGTGGACCGCCGCCGCTCGTTCCCCAAGTGGTGCGAGAAGCACGCCGACTTCGAGCTCGTGGGCGGCGAGGCCGACGGTTCGGGCGACGCTTTGGCGGGCCTGGCGCTGATGGAGGCGCGCGAGCTCGGCGTCTCCTTCGGGCCCGGCGCCGTGGAACTGCTGCTCGCGCGCGTTGGCGCCAACTCACGGCTGATCGTCGAGGAGACGCGGAAGCTGGCTTCCTACGCGCAGGGCGGCGCGGCGGCGGAGTCCGCAGTCGTGATCGCCGAGGCCCACGTCGCGGAGCTCACGCCCAACGTCGCCGAGGGGGATTTCTTCGAGGCGGCCGAGGCGTTCTTCAGCGGCGATCTGCGGTGGACGCTCGCGGCGCTGCACCGGCACTTCTTCACCGGCGGCGACTCCCGCCCGGTGTTGGCGGCGCTCCAGAACCGCAACCGCATCCTGCTGCAGGTGCGCGCGCTGGTCGATGCCGGCGAGGCGCGGGTCGGCCCGCGCGGCCTCGACGGGCTTCCGCGCGCGGCGGCGACCTACGGGGCGTTCTTCACGGGCGCGGCAGAGAAGAGTTCCTTCAACGTCTTCACGCAGAACGCCTGGTACGTGGGCAAGCTGGCCGGCGGAGCGCCGCTGCCGGCGCTGCGCCGGCTGATCGATAACCAGCGCGAGTTCGTCGCGGCCTTCGAGGGGATCGTCCGCCGCCACGATGAGCAGGAGGAAGTCCTGCGCGAGATGGTGGTCCGCTGCCTCGCGCCGGCCTGAGCGTTCGCCGGTTTTTCCGTTGGCCATCGCGCCGGGGCGCGCCAGAAGTGCGGTCTCCGCCGTGAACGAGAAAAAGCAGCCCGCGCCCGAGCCACAGCCCATCCCGAACGTCCTCGCCGAACGCTACGCCTCCCCGGCGATGCGCGAAGTCTGGTCGCAGCACGGGCGCGTTGCGCTGGAGCGCGATTTCTGGATCGCGGTCATGAAGGCGCAGCGCGACCTCGGCGTGCCGATCCCGGCCGACGCGATCAAGGACTACGAGCGCGTGCGTGCACGGATCGACCTGGAGTCGATCGCGCGGCGCGAACGGGTGACGCTCCACGACGTGAAGGCGCGGATCGAGGAGTTCTCCGACCTGGCGCAGCGGCAGTTCATCCACCTCGGCCTGACCAGCCGTGACCTCACCGAGAACGTGGAGCAACTGCAGGTGCTCCGCTCGCTGCGGCTGGTCAACTTCAAGTCCGCCGCGGCGCTGCTCGCGCTGGCCCGCCAGGCGGAGTCGCACCGCGACCTCATGATCACGGGGCGCACGCACAACGTTCCCGCGCAGCCGACGACGCTCGGCAAGCGCCTCGCGATGTTCGGGCAGGAACTGCTCCTCGCCCACGCCCGCCTCGAGGCGCTGGCCGACCGCTACCCGGTGCGCGGCCTCAAGGGTGCGGTCGGCACGCAGCTCGACCAGTTGACGCTGCTCGGAGGCGACTCGGGCAAGGTCGACCAGCTGGAGGCCCGCGTCCTTAAGCACCTTGGTTTCCACGCCTCGCTTTCCGCGGTGGGCCAGGTCTACCCGCGCAGCCTCGATCTCGAGGTGGTTTCCGCGCTGCACCAGCTCGGCGCGGCCGCGGCCAGTTGTGCGACGACGCTGCGGCTCATGGCGGGCGCGGGCCTGCTCACGGAGGGCTTCCAGGCTGGTCAGGTCGGTTCCTCGGCGATGCCGCACAAAGTGAACGCCCGGAACTGCGAGCGCATCTGCGGCTTCGCCACCATCCTCTCGGGCCACGTCACCATGACCGGCGCGCTGGCCGGCCACCAGTGGAACGAGGGCGACGTTTCGTGCTCGGTCGTGCGCCGCGTGGCGCTGCCCGATGCGTTCTTCGCGATCGACGGCCTGCTCGAAACCTACCTCACCGTGCTGCGGCAGATGGAGGTCTTCCCCGCCGCGGTCGCCGCGGAGAACGAGCGCAACTTGCCGTTCCTCGCCACGACCACGATCCTCATGGAGGCCGTGAAGCACGGCGCCGGGCGCGAAACGGCGCACGAGGCGATCAAGGAACACGCCCTCGCCGCGGCCAAGGCTCTGCGTTCGGGTGACGGCGACGCTGACCTGCTCAGCCGCCTCGCGGGTGATCGACGCATCGGCCTCGGCAAGCGCGCGCTGCAATCGATCCTCTCGGAGAGCGCGCGCTTCGTCGGCGCCGCGCCGCATCAGGTAGATGCGTTCCTCGCCGAAGTGAAGCCACTGGCGCGCCGCCACCGGGGCGCGGCCGAGTACCAGCCGGGCCGGCTGCTCTGAGCGCAGCCGTCGTTGGAATGGGACCAACGTACGGCCCGCCGTGCCCGGCTTGACCGCGGAAGCACGGCGGGGGGGCAGAATGAAAAAAGGCGGCCGGCCGGGGACGGCCAGCCCTTCCGATGTCGTCCCGAAGGAGATTCCGAACCAGGTAGGGTCCGCCGTCCCCGGCGGACCGGATCGTCGTTCCGAATGAAATTTCGAACCGCAGTGCGCCCGCGGTGACGACCAAGCGGCTGCCGGTCAACGCGCCGGTCTTCGAATCTGGGCGCAGACGATGCCCGCCGCCACCGCGGCGTTGAGCGACTCCGCGTGACCCAGGCGCGGAATCGTCACCCGCCGCGTGACCTGCGCTGCCGCAGGCGCGGATAGCCCTCGCCCTTCGCTGCCGATGACGACGACGGCGTCGCGCCACGGCGGCAGCAACGCGTGGTCCTCGCCGGAGAGGTCGCAGCCGATCACCGGCGTGCCCGCGGACGCGGCTTCAGCGAGGGTCGCCGGTAGTTCCACGGCGTGCACGGCGACGCGCGCGAACGAGCCCATGCTGGCGTTGATGACCTTCTGGTGGAATAGATCCGCGCAGTCGGGCGAAAGCACGACGCGGTCGAACGCGAACCAGTCGGCGATGCGGATCAGCGTGCCCACGTTCCCCGGGTCCTGCACGCCGTCGAGCGCCAGCGTCAACCCGCGGACGAGGCCGCCGGCCGGCAGCGCGCGGCGCTCGAGGCGGCCGACCGCCAGCACCTCGGACGGCGTCGGGAAGTGGCTCACCTTCGCCATCTCCTCCGGCGAGATGCGTTGCACCGTCGCCCCGGCCGGCGCCATCCAGTCGGGCGTGGCGAACAATTCGGGGAAGGTCAGTCCCGCGGCCAGCAATTCGCCGACGACCTTGGCGCCCTCGACCACGAAGAGCCCGAGTTCCTCGCGGTGGCGTTTCTCCCGCAGGGAGCGCAGACGCTGGATCTCGGCGCGGGTCAGCACGGCGGGGTCCTTCAGGGCGCACCCGCCAGCACGCCGCGGCCCTCGCCGGTGAGGTCCACGCGATGGGCGGTCATCACGTATTCGGGGCCGCGGGGCGTGTCGTGGATGAGCCCGACCTGGAAATCCTCCCTCGGCAGGAGCGAACGCCGCAGCTGGAATCGGAAGCCGCTCTCCCGCCACTTTTCCTTGGTGTGGACGGCGGCGACGTCGGGCCGCGGCTGCGCCACCGCGGTGAAGACGAAGCGTGACTTGGCCGACTGCAGGAGGACCCGCGTCTGCCCGGGTCGGGCCTCGACGCCGGGCAGCGCGGCCCAGCCCTCGATGCGCACCTGCTCGGGGGAGACAGGAATGCGGTCGATGAAATACGCGAGGCCGGTGGCCGGTTTGGCCGCACCGAACTTCGCCGGCCGGCTGAGCGACGGCATGCGGTAGATCCCGGCTTCCTCCGCGCGACGCACCATCAGGTCGGTGTAGGCCGGCACGGGGTGCAGGAAAAACGGCCCCTGACCGTCGCGTCCGTTTTCGAGGAAACGCTCGAGGGCGCTGTCGCGGCAGATGATCCAGCTGCGGGCGTCGTGCGCGGCGGTGAGGTTGGCGGCGATGTTGAAGACGGCGAGGCCCGCGGCCGCCCGCAGGAGCAGGCGCGCGGGCCGGGCCGGGTCGCGCCAAAGGCCCAGCTGCACGAAAAGCACCAGCGCCCACGCGAGGCAGCTCAGCACGTAGTATCGCGAATGCACGTGGCCCTGCACCACCTCGAGGCGGCCGAGTGAGATCAGCAGCAGTGAGGAAACAGCCCAGATGGCGAGCGGCAGTGCGACGGGTTCGCGGGCGATCACCGCCGGGCGCAGCTGCGTGGCGAGGATCGCCAGCAGCGCCGCTCCGAGGAAGGGCGAGAGGGCGGCATTGCCGAGGGCCGCCGGCGCGCCGAGTGCTTGGAGCCAATAGCGACCGACGCGGACCAGGCCCGTGGCCGAGACCTCCGTCGCGGCGTGGCCGACGTTGGTGCTGAACCCCGTGAAGAAGCAGCCGATCGCGAATGTCGCGCAGGCGCCCCAGACCGCGAGGTCGCCTCGACGGCCCTGCAGCGCAAGGAGCGCCGCCGCGACCGGCCAGACCACGAGTCCCTGCGCCAGGGTGAAGGTCGCCGCAGTGCCGGCGAGGGCTGCGGCCGCGAGTCCGGCGCCTGAGCGGCGGGCGAGCCCGGCGAACACCACTGCCGCCAGCGTGACGACCTGCAGGTGGTCGAGCGACGAGCCGGCCCAGAAGAAGTTTTCGAAGTGCTGGAGTTGGAACAGCAGCGCGCCGAGCAGCATCGCCAGCAGCGCGCGACGCCATGTGTCGCCCGCGTTCGCCACCAGCAGCCCGGCCAGCGCGACCACAAACGACGCGCCGACGGCACCGAGCAGGGTGAGATTGACGGTGCCCGTCAGCCCGTGGCTCAGCACGAGCAGCGCGCGGCTGGTGGCCATGCGGTGCTCGTTGTTGAGTGAGAAAAGGATCTTGAGCCGCTCGTAGGCGTCGGGCGCCGCCGTGTACCGCAGGAGAAATTCGAGGACGGTATCGATCTCATCCCAGTAGGCGACGTCACGGAGCGCGAGGCCCGTGCGGATCAGCATGTACGCCACGGGCCCGAGGGCGACCAGCAGCACCGCCGCGAGCACCGGCCGCGGCAGCGCGGGCGGGCGGGTGGCGGTGGTGGATTCCATGGCGGCGTCGGGCGGCGAACGTGGGCGCCCCGCGCAGGCCGGGCAAGGGTCGAGTGGGTCGCGTGCGGCGGGAGCCTTCAGCCCGCGGTATCGGCCGCGAAGAGGTGCCCGCGCCAACGGATCGCGGCGCGGCCGAGTCGGTCGGGGTCTTCCCAGCGCTCCACTTCCCGCAGACCCGCCGCGGCGCCGAGCTCCAGCAGAAGTTGGTCCGGCAGGTCACGGAAAAGCCGGCCGCCTTCGTCCCGCGATCCAGCATCAAGCCCGGGGCGCGGGCCAGGCACGGTTACCCAGAGCCGACCCAATGGGCGCAGCGCGCGCCGCAGGCTCGCGAGGGCGGCGGGAAGTTCTTCGGCCGGCACGTGCATCAGCACGGCGGAGCACACGATGCCGTCGAAGGTCCCGCCGAGTACGGACGGCTCCGGGAGCGGCAGACCGAAGGGCTGAATCCGGTCTCTCAGCTGCGGATAGGCCGTCTCCGCCTCCGCGCGCATGCCGGCGGAGGGATCGGTGCCGAAGGCGTCGAACCCGAGCTCGAGCAGCAGCGCGAAATCGCGTCCGCAGCCGCAGCCCGCGTCGAGGATCCTTCCGCCGCGGGGAAAGGCCGCGAGGAAACGTGCGCGCCACGGGTCGGGCCCGAGGGATCGGTGCCGCGCCGAGATCGAGGCCGACTCCCGGTCGTAGCAGGCGATCGTCGACGCATCCATGGCCGGGAAGGATGCACGCGTTCCTCCGCGGAGGCCAGCGTGGCGCGGCGGGTCGGTTTTTCCGCAGGCAACCCTCTTCGCGGACGGCTGCCCTAAATCCTTTTCAACGCGCCTTCGCGCCTCAAGGTTCGCCGCATGAGACGCGTTGCCCCTTGGACGCTGGCGCTCGTGACGCTGGCCGTGATTATCGTTCCGTTCGCGTTGGCCGCCACCTCGGCCGCGCCCGCTGCCGCCAAGGCCGACCGGTCGCCGGGGCAGCCGGTGGCCGCGGCGATCTCGACGGTGACCGGCATCGCGATTTCGCCGCTCCTCGGCACCGGGGCCTACGGTGCCTACCAGTGGATGTCGGCCAAGGATGATGCGGCACGGGCCGCCCTGCCGTGGTTCGCGCAACTTTCCTTCTGGCTGCCGGCGCTGCTGCTCGTCGGGGCATGCGCGGCGAAGGACGCGCTCGGCGCGGCGTTGCCACCTGGACTGAAGAAGCCGTTCGACGTGATCGAGACGCTGGAGAACAAGGTGAGCGGGCTGGTCGCGGCGGGTGCGGTGGTGCCGCTTTCGGTTTCGGCCATGACCAAGTTGGTCGTCGGCGGCGGAGCGTTGGCCGTGGCGCCGGCGGCGGATCTGGCGGGGAGCGGCCTCGCGGTGCTACCGCTCGGGGCCGCCGACTTCAGCGGCCTGCTGAGCATCCTCACGGTGCCCCTCGGCCTCGCGGTGTTTCTCGTGGTGTGGTTGGGCTCGCATGCGATCAACGTGCTGATCCTCCTGAGTCCGTGGGGAGCCATCGACGCCGGTCTCAAGGCCGCTCGCACGGCGCTGCTCGGGCTGGTGACGGTGGCCGCGACCCTCAATCCCTGGGTGGGTGCGGTGTTATCGGTGGCCGTGATCGTGGTCGCTTACCTGGTGGCGGGGTGGGCGTTCCGGCTGACGGTGTTCGGCTCGGTGTTCTGCTGGGACTTCCTGAGCGGGAAGCGGAAGAGCTTCACGCCGGCGGCGGGCTCGAATCCGATGTTCGCCGGCCCGGCGCTGGCTGGCGTGCCGGTGCGCAGCTTCGGCACGCTGGAGAAGGAGGCTGGCGGCGGGTTGAGGTTCCGGTACCGTCCGTGGCTGGTCCTGCCGGAGAAAGCAGCCCCGGTCGCGGGGGAAACGAGGCGGATGGCGGTGGGGGAGGGGGCGTTCTTCTCCGACATCCTGACGGCGGAAGGCCGCAGCCTGTTTTCGCTACCTCCGCGCTATCGCGGGCACGAGGCCAAGGTGGCTGACGTTTACGGACTGGGAGCCGGGGTGCAGCCGGCGGGTCTGAGAAAGGCGTGGAGTGCGCTAAAGGAACTGATTGGCGTCTCGGCCCGGCAGCCCGCGCAGTAAGCAAGTTAAAACGTTACAATGCGCCGGCGTAGTTTCCTTAAATCCTCGTTGTCAGCGGGCTCTGCGCTCGCAGTTCCCGGTTTGATCGGAGCCGAAGATAAGGCGAAAGGCAAGTTTAAAACAGCCCTAATCGGGGCGGGCTGGTGGGGCGGCAATGTTCTGGGCGAGGCCATGGCCAGCGGGCGGTGCCGGGTCGTCGGCATCTGCGACGTCGACCGGCGGGCCCTCGATCCTGCCGCCGAGCGGGTCGCCAAACTCACCGGCGACCAGCCCGGCCGGTACCGCGACTACCGGGAATTGCTCGAAAAAGAGCGTCCCGAGATCGTGATCGTGACAACCCCCGACCACTGGCACGCATTGCCCACCATCGCGGCCCTTAAGGCCGGCGCGCATGTCTATGTCGACAAGCCGACCGCCCACACGATCGGAGAAAGCCAGGCGATGGTTCGGGTGGCCGCTGCCCATGGCCGGGTGGTTCAGGTCGGGCACCACCGGCGGTTGGCTCCCCACATGGTACGGGCCCGCGAGTTCATTCGTGGCGGCGGGGTGGGCACGATCGGCATGATCCGTTGTCATCTCAATGCAGGGGGGGCGGGGCCCGAGGAGCCTCTGCCCACGCGTCCGGTGCCGGCGGAACTCGATTGGGACCTTTGGTGCGGGCCGGCGCCGCTGCGGCCGTTCAACGGCGGCGACCCTTCGCGTCCCGACCAAGGGCCGGGGACGCGCGGCATCCATCCGCGCGGTCACCGGCACTACCTGGACTACGCCAACGGCTCGCTGGGCGACATAGGGGTGCACTGGCTGGACACGGCGCTTTGGATCACGGGCGAAACCGCCCCGCGGCGCGTGCATTCCACCGGCGGCCGTCCGGTGAAGGGTCCCCCGGTGCTGACGGCCGACGCGCAGACGAGCGACGCCCCCGATCACCAGGTGGTCCACTACGCTTTCGAGCGCTTCTCCCTGACGTGGGAGTCGCGTCTCTTCGGGGGGAACGATGCGGAGAAGGGTGACGTCGCGGGAATGTATTTCTACGGGACCAAGGGCACGTTTCAATTGGGCCACCGCGGGGGCTGGGTTTTCTACCCCGCCGGGGGCGGCGCGCCCCAGATGGAGAAGGCGCAGCTCAACGAACCCGACGCGCAAAACATCCGCGAGCTTTGGGCTGATTTTATCGCCGCCATCGAGACCGGCCGGGCTCCCGCCTGCGGCATTGCCGATGCTCACCGCTCCACGACGTGCGCGTTGCTCGGCATGCTGAGCCAGAAGCTCGGCCGCAGCGTCGCGTGGGATGGAGCCCGCGAGACCATCCCCGGAGACGCGGAGGCCTCGGCCCTTCTGCGCCGTGCCTACCGCAAGGGATGGGAATACCCCGTGTGAGCGCGATGGGCTCCCGCGGAGGGAACTTCCTCTCCTCGACATGGGTCTTGCGCGGGGGCCTTCAGCCGCGATGGTTGAAGACCTTCCGGCACCCGTCCGGCCCTCCCCCTTTTATTCCATGAATGCATCCAACGCTAATCCTGCTCCGCAGTCGCGAGCTGCCGGCCTGATGTCCTGGTTCCGGCGGTCGTTGCCCTTGGTCGTCGCCTGGGCGGTCACCGCCGGTGCGTCTGCCCAGACCGCGCCGTCGATCACGACCCAGCCGACTGCGGCCACGGTCATTCTGCCCGCCGCGACGACGGCGTCCTTCTCAGTGGTGGTTGCCGGCGATCCTGCGCCGGCAATCCAGTGGGAAGCGAATCCCGGCTCCGGTTGGGTCCTCCTCACGGCCAATGCCAATCATTCGGGTGTGACCACCGCGACGCTGAGCGTGGCGGGGATCACGACCGCCCTGAACGGCTACCAATACCGGGCCGTCGCCACCAATTCAGCGGGTTCGATCACTTCGAATCCGGTCACTCTGACGGTGCAGTCGTTGCCCGCGTTCACCTCCGCCGCCACCGCTAACCTCACCTTCGGGGCAGCCGGAACGTTTTCTGTCACTGCTTCGGGATTCCCCGCCCCCGCGATTTCCCTGAACTCCGGAACGCTGCCGGGAGGCGTTACCCTGACGACTGCATCGAGCACCGCGGACTCCACCACGGCCACGCTGGCCGGCACGCCCTCCACCGCCGCGGGCACCACGGTCAGCCTCGTGCTTCGCGCGGCCAACGCCGCGGGCAACACCGATCAGACCTTCAGCCTCGTCGTGATGACCGTCCCCGTCGTGACTTCGTCGCCCGGCAACGCCTCGGGCGCGTTGGGCGAATCCGTCTCCTTCACCGCGGTGGCGACCGGTTACCCGGCTCCTTCGTTCCGCTGGCAACGCCTGCCCACTGGCGGATCCTCCTACGTCGATCTCACTGACGACGGCACCTTCACTGGTTCCGGGACGGCTACGCTGACGATTCCGAGGGTGGCCTCCGGTCTGAACGGTGACACCTTCCGTGTCGTCGCCACCAACGCCGCGGGTTCGGCCCAGAGCTCTTCGGCCACCCTGACGGTCACCAACGCCACGGTCATCTCCACCCTTGCCGGCAAGGCGGCGGAGTCGGGGGTGATGGATGGCACCGGCGCCGCCGCGCGCTTCAACGGCCCGGCCGGTCTCGCCGTCGATGGTTTGGGTAACGTCTACGTCGCCGATGGATCGAACCATGTCATCCGGAAGGTTTCGTCCGCGGGCGTCGTCACGACGCTGGCCGGAACTGCCGGTGCGCCCGGCAGCGCCGACGGTTCCTCCACGGTCGCTCGTTTCAGCGGCCCCTCCGCCGTCGCCCTCTCGCCCTTGGGCATCGTTTACGTCGCCGATACTTACAACCACACGATTCGCGCGATCCTCCCCGATGGTACGGTTTCCACCGTGGCCGGTCTCGCCGGCTCCAGCGGCTACGCCGACGGCACTGGCACGGCGGCCCGATTCTCGTTCCCCTCTGGCATCGCCTACACTCCCGAGGGCCACCTGATCGTGACCGACACCTTCAACCACACGGTTCGCAAGGTGCTCACGACCGGAGTGGTTACCACGCTCGCGGGTTCCCCCGGGTCGCAGGGCTCCGTCAGCGGGACTGGCGCCGCCGCGCGCTTCTCCCTCCCGACCGGCGTCGCGATCGATGCGGCGGGAGTCGTCTACATCACCGACGCCGGCAGCCATGTCATCCGCCGCATGAACACGGCGCTCGCCGTCGATACCCTCGCGGGGTTGGCGGGAACCGCCGGTTCCGCGGATGGCACGGGAACGGTGGCTCGCTTCTCCCAACCCTCAGGGATCGCCGTAGATTCGAACGGCGTGATCCTCGTCGCCGACACGCTCAACCACACGATCCGTCGCGTCACCGCGTTGGGCGTGGTGACGACGCTGGCTGGTTCCGCGGGCCAGCCGGGCACGGCCGACGGCGTCATTTCCGCCGCCCGCTTCCGCCAGCCCATCGGGGTCGCCGTCGATTCCGCCGGCTTGGTTTACGTGGCCGATACCCGCAATCACCTGGTGCGGCGTTCGGGTGGGGCGCAGGCGCCGGTGATCTCGTCGCACCCGCAGTCCACGGTGGCTGCGGTGGGCGGTTCCGCGACCTTCACCGTGGTCGCGTCCGGAAATCCCGCTCCCTCGTATTTCACGTGGCTGCGTCAGCCGGCGGGAACCGTTGGCTTCTCGGTGCTCGCTGCTGATGCGACCTACTCCGGTGTCAATTCGGCAACCTTGACCGTCTCCAATGTCACGGCCGCGATGAGCGGCGACCGCTATCAGGTGGTGGTGTCGAACCTCATCGGGACCAACCCCACCTCCGTGTCAGCGGCCCTGAGCATCGGCACGGCGCCGGTCTTCACCAGCGAGGCCAAGGCCACCTTCCGCGCCACCGAGGCCGGGACCTTCGCCGTGGCCGCGACCGCAAGTCCTTCGCCCCTGTTTTCCGCGACCGGCCTGCCCTCCTGGGCGAGCCTCGACTCGGTTTCCGGCGTGCTCAGCGGCACGCCGCCCGACACCACGGGCTCTCCCTTCACTGTCACGATCACGGCGAGTAACGGCATCGTCACCACTCAAGCCTTCACCCTCACCGTGCAGCCGGCGATCCTGCCGCCGACGGTTTCGACTGCCCCGGCCAGCGTGACGGTCAACCAGGGCCAGTCCACGACCTTGTCGGTGTCGGTGGCCGGCACCGAGCCCTTCACCTACCAGTGGCGCCGCAACGGCGTCGCGATCGAGGGCGCGACCGGAGCCTCGCTCGCGCTCTCCGCGGTCCAGGCTGCCGCGGCCGGCAGCTACACCGTCACCATCACCAACGCGGCCGGCTCGGTCACCTCCGCCGCCGGCGTGCTCACGGTCAATACCGCCCCGGTCATCACGCAGCAGCCGCGCTCGGTCGCGGTCCTGTCGGGTTCCCCGGCCACTCTCTCGGTCGCCGCCTCCGGCAGCAGCTCCTTCACGTATCAATGGCGGAAATACGGCGTGGCGATCTCCGGCGCCACGGGTGCCTCCCTCGCCCTCGCGGGATCGGCGGGCGACGCGGGCAACTATGACGTCCAAGTGAGCAATTCCCTCGGTACCGCCACCAGCGCGGTCGCCCAGGTCTCGGTGGCCTCGGCCGCCTCCGCCCCGGTCATCACCCTGCAGCCCGCTTCCCGGGCCGTCGCCGTCGGCGGCGCGGTCAGCATGGAGGCCGGCGCCGTCGGCGTCCCCGCCCCGTCCTACCAGTGGCGGAAAAACGGCGCGGCCGTCGCCGGAGCCACCAACGCCCTGCTCAGCCTGTCCTCGGCGCAGGCCGCCGACGCCGGTTCCTACGACGTCGTCATCACCAACTCCGCGGGTTCGGTGACCTCCTCCGCCGCCGCGTTGCGCGTCGTCGGCCGCAGCTACGCCGGCACGTACTTCGGGACGTTCGCCTCCGGTCAGGGCAGCCTCGCGCTGCTGGTCCGCGACGACAACACCGGCGTCCTCCTCGGCTTCATCTCCGGCGCCTCGGTTCCGGTGATCGGGCAATCCTTCACCGTGAGCGACTCGGGCGCGTTCTCCTTCGCGCAGTCGAGTGGAGTTTCGCTTGTCGTTGCCGGCACGATCGGCGGCGACGGTGCTGTCGCGGGCACCACCGGTGGCGCCGCCTCCGTTTCCTTCTCGGCGACCCGTGCCGCGGCCGGCGCCACTCAAGGCGTGGCCGGCTTCTACACAGCCGGTGCCGCGGGCAGCGCCGCCGCCGGCCACATGATCGCTGGTCCTGACGGCCGCGCCTACGCCCTCGTCACCGCCGGTTCCTCGGCCGACGGCGCGACCGGCACCGTCACCGCCGCCGGCTTGCTCACCGTCAGCACCGGGCGCTCCGTGGTGACCGCCAACATCGGCGCCGACAGGCTGGTGTCGGCTACCGTCTCCGGCGCGATCACCGCCACCCTCACGGGCGGTGGTGAGGCCGTCCTCGGGCTCCAGCGACTGGTGAACATTTCCACGCGCGCCCGCGTCGGCTCGGGCGACAGCCTCGCGATCGCGGGCTTCGTGATCTCCGGCGAGGAATCCAAGCCGGTCCTCATCCGCGCCGTCGGTCCCACGCTCGGCGCCGCCCCCTTCAACGTGGCCGGCGTGCTCGCCGCCCCGCGCCTCGAGCTGTTCCGCGGCACGACGTCCCTCGCGGTCAACTCCGGCATCGCCGCCAACCGCGCGGCGATCGACGCCGCCGGCCGCCAGGCGGGCGCTTTCGCCCTCGATGCCGCCGGGGCCGACGCCGCGATCCTCACGACCCTCGCCCCCGGCAATTACACCGCTCAGGTGAGCGGCGCTTCCGGCGCGGCGGGTATCGCCCTCATCGAGGTTTATGACCTCTCGACCGCCGCGGCCGGCCAGAAGATGCTCAACATCGCCACCCGCGCCTCGGCCGGTTCGGGCGACAACACCCTGATCGCCGGTTTCGTGGTCCCGGCTGGCGCCAGCAAGCGCGTCCTCGTCCGCGCCGTCGGCCCCGGCCTAGCCCCCTTCGGCGTGACTGGCGTGCTGGCGCAACCCGTGCTCCAGCTGCAGTCGGGCTCCACGGTCGTGGCGCAAAACACGAATTGGACGACCTCGGCGGATCGCGACGCCATCACGGCCGGCTCCTCGCAGACCGGCGCGTTCGCGCTGTCGAGCGGCGACTCCGCCTTGATCGCGACCCTCGCGCCCGGCAATTACACCGTGCTGGTGACCGGTTCCGGCGCCACCTCCGGCATCGCCTTGGTCGAGGTCTACGAGCTGCCGTAAGGCGGCGCGCGCGATTCAAGACTCCGGCCCGGGCCCCGTGCCCGGGCCTTTTCTTTTCCGACCGGTCCGGAATCGCCCCGTTACCGGGAAGAGAGACGCGGTGCGCGCACGCCTAGGTGGTTTCCGTTGGAACGCTGAGCGGCCTCGCGCGCGGCCGCGGGTCCCCCGAGCAGCGGCAGCCAGCCTCCTCCCGAGGGCTCGTTGCGCACGACGGGGCGCCCCGCTTCCTCGATGACGAGGGTGGTCGACCCGCCGCCGTCGAGGTTCAGCGCCTCGTGCGCGCCCAGCCGCAGCAGCCACTCGGCGAGTTCTCCCAACGTGGCCCCCTCGCTGCGGCCGCTACGGCGGCCGTCGATCACGAGCAGGAGCAGGTGGCGCTTGCCCTCGTCCAACGCGACCGCGGTGCGCGGATGCGCCTTGTTGCCGCCGGTGTCGTTGCGGTCGGCGACGTTCCGGCCTCCGGTCACGATGATCCCCGTGCCGGCCACGGCCGTCCAGAAATCGGCCACGTTGAACTCAGGGCCGCTCCGCGTGATGACGGCGCGGTTGTCGCGCGTGATGGCGAGCACGCAGTCGCCCGGGCCGAGCCGGACCGGCGGTGATACGACTACGCCGCGGGAAAGGGCCAGGCCGCCGAGTTCCTTCCCTCCCTGCGAGCAGCAGGGGGAGAACAGGTTGGCGTTGATGGCCACCTGCAGGCCGTGCCGGCGGGCGAACGACGTCGCCGTCTCGCTGTTGGTCTCGCCCGGCTCGTCACCGTTTCCCTCGGTGGTGAGGAACTCCACGCCGGGTGCCCGCAGGTCGATCCGCACCGCCACCGCGCGCTGCGGCCGGCCGTCGGCGGCGGTCGCCTCGCCCGTCGCCAGGTCCACGCCCTGAAAGACCGGCTGCCAAGGCGTCATACGGATCTCCGCCCCGACGGGGGCGGCCGACAGCAGAACGAGACCGAGCCGGCAGAGGACCACAGTCCCGCGTCGAGGCCGCTCTGCGCGCGGTTCGGGGGCCGGATCCATCCGTGATGGAAGCGCCGTCAGGCGGCGCGGGGCTCCGGCACCATCGGTGTCGCGGGCGGCCGCTGCCGGGTGAGCAGGAACGCCTCCACCACGAGCCAGACGGCCATGGCCGACAACAGCAGCACGACGCCGAATTCCAGGTGATGGACCGCGGCCGCGGTTCCGGTGCGCACCCGCTGCAGGTGGGTCTGCACCGAGAGCAGCAGGCTCCAGAGCGTCATCACCAGCATGAACAGGGTCGGGCCCAGCGTGATCCAGACGGGGCGGCCCTTGCGGTGCAGCCAGACCGTCACGCCCAGGAGCGCAAGGGCGGCGAGGAGCTGGTTGGAGGTTCCGAAGAGGTTCCAGAAGGCCCGCCACACCGGGAGGGGTTGGCCACCCACGACGGCGGGGGGCAGGCTCACCACCAGGGCGGGAAGGACCAGGGTCAGGGCGGTGGCGCCCACCATGCCGGCCCGGCCGCTCCACCCCGTCAGCTCCATCAGCACGTAGCGCGCGAGCCGCGTGCAGGCGTCGAGCGTGTCGAACACGAAGGTTGCGAAGCAGAGCAGGCCGAATTGCCGGGCGACTTCCACCGAGACCAGTCCGAACGAGGCCTGGTTCATGAACACCGCCACGCCGTCCGCGTAGGTGAGGTCCGGCCGGCCCGTCGGCTTGGCGAGGATCATCACCGTGGCCAGGCTGAGGCAGGCGAGGAAGGACTCGAGCAGCATCCCGCCGTAGCCGACCGGCCGGGCGTCGGTCTCGCGGTCGAGCTGCTTGGAGGTCGTCCCGCTCGCCACGATCGAATGGAAGCCTGAGCAGGCGCCGCAGGCGATGGTGATGAACAGCACCGGCAGGATGGGCGGCGTTGACCCGGTGAACCCGAAGAGATCCGCCTGCGAGACCGCCGGCGCGACGATCGTGACGTTGCCGCTCAGGCCGCCGACCACCACCCCGAGGACCCCGACCACCACGATGACGTAGAGGAAATAGCCTCCGAGCGCGCCGCGCGGCTGCATCAGCAGCCACACCGGCGACAGCGCGGCGACGAAGCAGTACCCGAGCAGGAGGTAATCCCACAGCAGCTGCGGCCGCGCGCTGCCGGTGACCGCGCCCAGGTCGAACGGCAGGTACGGGCCCGCGACGATCGCGCCCAGCACGAGCGGCAGGAAGATCAGCTGGGCCTTGCCCTCGCCGAGGGAGAACCGGCGCATGCAGAGCCCCATCACGATCGCGAGGATCAGGTAGAGGATCGACGAGGTGGCGACCGCGGGCCCGGGGGCGTCGCCGTCGGCCGCCGCGGCCTTCTGCACGAAGGTGCCGGCGGTGACGTCGGCGAAGGCGATGATCACGTAGACCAGCGAGATCCAGATGAAGGCGAGGAACAGGAGGTACGAGCGCCGGTTCATGTAGCGGCGCACGACCTCGGCGATGGACTTGGCGTCGTGCCGCACGGAGGCCACGAGCGTCATCATGTCGTGCACGCCGCCGATGAAGATGGCGCCGAAGATGATCCAGAGCCACGCCGGCAGCCAGCCGAAGTAGGTTGCGGCCAGGATGGGGCCCACGATCGGTCCCGCGGCGGCGATCGCCGAGAAGTGCTGGGGCAGCAGCCATGACGTGCGCGCCGGTTCGTAGTCGAGGCCGTCGCGGCGCGCGTGGGCGGGCGTGCGCATTTCGGGGTCCAGCTGGAGGAAGCGCGCGAGCAGCCGCCCGTACCAGCGGTAAGCGAGCAGGAGGATGACGCCGGAGACGGCGAGGAACAGGATGAGCGACATTTGGGGCGGGGAGTCGGGAGCCGGATTCCGGCCGCGGAAGACTTTCCGCGGCGGACGGGCGGATCGACCGAGAGAGCACGCCGGCGGCCCGCCAATGCAACCTTGATGTTTGGGCGCGATGGGGATTCGGTGGCGTTCTTACGTCCGCTCGTGGCCGCCTCCCGGAAAACGCCCAAGTCAGCCTCCCGGCCCTCGTCCTCCTCCGCGGCGATCATCGACCACGGGTTCATCCCGGTGCGCGCCAAGCTGATCGAGGTCGCGGCCTTCTTGGACCGCGTCGAGCGCCACGGGGTGGCGGACGACTTTCGCTGCGCCGCGCTCCGCGAGGCCGCCGCCCTCCTGGGCGACGGCCGGCCCGAGCGAGCGCGCCGGATCCTGGAGCAATTGAGCGACCCCACGACCGCTCCGGAGGCCGTCTCCTCCGGCAAGGCCGCGCTGGGCGCCTGGCGCGCCCCGGCCGCACCCGCCGCGCGTCCCGCCCGTCGCCGCTGAACCGCCATGCGCTACATCGAGCCCCACGGTCACATGGTGAGCCGCACCACCGACGACTATCAGGCGATGGTCACCGCCGGTTGCCGCGCCGTTTGCGAGCCCGCGTTCTGGGCCGGCTTTGACCGCAGCTCGGCCGACGGCTTCCGGGACTACTTCCGGCAACTCACCGAATACGAGCCTGCCCGCGCGGCGAAGTTCCTTCTGCCGCATTACAGCTGGCTGTGTCTCAACCCGAAGGAATCCGAGGATCTCGCGCTCGCCCGCGACGTGCTGGCGCTCATCCCGGAATTCCTCGGGCGCCCGAACGTCCTCGGCATCGGTGAGATCGGGCTCAACCGCAACACGCGCAACGAGCTCACCGTCCTCGAGCACCACGTCGAGCTGGCTGTCCGCCACGACCAGCTGATCCTCGTCCACACCCCGCACCTCGAGGACAAGCTCAAGGGCACGCGGCTCATCCTCGACCTCCTGTCCTCCCACCGGGGCGTGCGCCCCGAGCGCGTCATCATCGACCACGTCGAGGAGCACACGATCCAGCACGTGCTCGACCGCGGTTTCTGGGCGGGCATCACCCTGTATCCCGATTCGAAGTCCTCGCCCCCGCGCGCGGTCGACATGCTCGAGATCTGCGGGCGCGAACGCATCTGGCTCAACTCGGCCTGCGATTGGGGCGTGAGCGACCCGCTCGCCGTGCCGAAGACGGCCCTCGAGATGCGGCGGCGCGGTCACAGCGAGGACTTCGTCGACGCCGTGCTCTACCGGAATCCGGTCCGCTTTCTCTCGCAGTGCCCGCGGTTCCGCGTCGCCGACGCGCCGTAGGCGTCGGTCATCCTCCCGTTTCCCGCGGATGCAACTCTCGTCCGGCCTGCACCTCGCCTACTGCACCAACGTGCATCGCGGCGAAACCTGGGCCGAGACGTTCGCGGCGCTCGAGCGCCACACCCTGCCGGTGAGGCGTCGCGTCGCGTCGGGCCGCCCCTACGCGATCGGTCTGCGGCTGGGTCGCCGCGCCGCCGACGAGCTCGCGCAGCCCGCCGAGTTGGCAGCGTTCCGCGCGTGGCTCGCCCGCCACGACTGCTACGTCTTCACGGTCAACGGATTTCCCTACGGCAGCTTCCACGGCACACGCGTGAAGGAGCAGGTCTACGCGCCCGACTGGTCCACGCCCGAGCGCGTCGAGTACACGCTGCGGCTCTTTTCCCTGCTCGCCGGGCTCGCCCCGCCGGGCGCGCCCGCGAGCGTCAGCACCGTCCCCGCCTCCTTCAAGGCCTTCGTCGCCGCCGAGCCCGCCCGCCGAGCGCGGATCTTCGCCAACTTGACGACGTGCGCGCGTGGCATCGCCGAACTCGCCGCGCGCACCGGCCGCGACCTCCACCTCGGGCTGGAGCCCGAGCCCTGCTGCGAGATCGAGACGAGCGCGGAGACCGTCGCGTTCTTCGAGGCGTGGCGCTGCGCCGAGCCCTCCGTCGACCGCGAGGGCCTGCTGCGTCACGTCGGGGTCAACTACGACTGCTGCCACCTCGCCGTGGAATTCGAGTCGGCCACGGCCGCGCTCGACCGCCTCGCCGGCGCCGGGCTGCGCCTGAGCAAGCTGCACCTGAGCTCGGCCTTGCGCGTCACGCCCGACGCCGCGGGCCGCGCCGCGCTCTCGCCGTTCGCCGAGCCGGTCTACCTGCATCAGGTCGTCGCCGGCGATCCCCTCACGGGCGTCGTGCGGCGACGCTTCACCGACCTGCCCGACGCTTTGGCGAGCGTGGAACCGGCGTTCCCGGGTGAGGAGTGGCGCGTGCATTTCCACGTGCCGTTGCACGCCGCGCCGGGTGCGCCTTTCCGGGACACGCGGGATCATCTCGAGGAGGCGTTAGACTGGCTCGCCGTGCGTCCGGCGGCCTGCGCGCACCTCGAGATGGAGACCTACACCTGGGAGGTTTTGCCGCCGGCGTTAAGGCTGCCGGTGGAGGACCAACTCGTCCGCGAATACGCGTGGACGCTGGAAGCCCTTGCGAGGCGCGGCCTGGCCCCCGCGGGGCTCGCGCGGGCAGCGGCGGTAGCCTGAGGCTGCTCGTTCCGGATGAACGCGCGCGTTTGGCTCGATCTCGCGCGGGCGGGCAACCTGCCCTCGGTGGCGGGCAACGTGCTCGCGGCTTTGGTGCTGTCGGCGCCGGATCGCGCGTTTCCGGCACCGGGTCCTTTGGCGCTGGCGATCTTGGCCGGTAGTCTGGTCTACGCGGGCGGGGCGACGTTCAATGATGTCGCCGACGCCTCCTTCGACGCGCGCCACCGACCGGAACGGGCGATCCCGCGCGGCGCGGTGTCGCGTTCCGCGGCGGCTTGGGTCGCGGCGGCGCAGATGGCGATCGGCCTCGGCCTGCTCGTCGCGGCGGGGGCTTCCGTCGCTTGGGCGGCCGCGCTGGCGGTGGTCATCCTGGCTTACGACTGGACGCACAAACGCTGGACGGGCTCCGTCGTGCTTATGGCCGGGTGCCGCGTACTGCTCGGGCTCACGGTGGCGTCCATGCCCGGCCACGGAACCACGCCCGCCCTGTGGGCGTGGTTCGCGGCGCTGTTCGTCTACATCGCCGGCCTCAGCCTGCTCGCGCGGCGTGAGTACGTTCCCGGTGCGCCGGCGGCCCGCATCGGGCGATCGGTGGGACGTCTGCTGGCGTTCATTCCCCTCGTGGATGCCGTCGCGTTGGCGATCGCCGGTGCCGGGGCGCCCGCGTTGGCGTGCGCGCTGATGATCCCGCTGGCCCGCTGGGCTCATCGCCGGGTCGCGGCGAATTGACGTACGCGCGTCGCCGGCCGGAACCCGTCCAGGCTACGGCAGCTTCTCCCAGCGGCCCCAGGCCGTGCGGGAACCGGCCGCCGGCAGGAACAACACGATGCCGGCGGCGCTCGCGTGGAGCTTCACATAGAGCCGGCCGTCACGCGCGGGCGCCAGGCGGGCGCTCTGCGCCTCAACGAGCCTCCCGAACTTGTTCGTCGGCTTGACCTCGATGCCCTTCACCTCGACCCAGCCCGTCTTGCCGTCCTTCGCGGCGGTGAGCAGGACTTCCGCGCGCGTGGCTCCGCCGGAAATCGCGCGCGCCCGGAGTTTTCCTCCCGAGGTCCATTCCAGCGCGACCTCATCCACCGCGGTTCCGCCGCGCCGCCGGAACGCTCCTGGGAAAAAGACATCCACGAGCCGAGCAGGGGACTGCGTGTCCTCGCCGGCGAAGCCGTTGCCTTGGTTCGCGTAGCGTCCCGCCGGGAAGCTGGCGTCGGCTTGGATTCCCTCGAGCGCCTCGCGCCATTGCGCCGGCAGGCGTTCGTCGTCGACATGGGAAACCACCAGGCAGCCGGTCGTCGCCAGGGTCGCGAGACACGCGGCGACGAGGGCAGGTTTCACGCCCGGAGCCTTGTTGCCTGCCCCGTCTGTCGTCAAGCGGCGCCGCCGCCGGATCGCGATGGCGCGGTCGATTCCCGCGCCCGGTCCCTTGACGCTGCGTTGCGCCGCACCTTCGCTCGCCACGATCCCCATGCATCGCCCCTGCTTCCGCCTGCCGTTTGTTTTCGTCTCTTGCGCGGTCCTGCTGCCGGGCTCCGGCCGTGCGCAGACCGCGCCCGCGGCCCCGGCGGCGGAACGCCCCGACGCGGTGCAACTGTCGCCCTTCGAGGTCCGGCCCGACGAGGACTCCGGCTACCAGGCGGCCAACACGACCGCCGGGAGCCGGCTCAACGCCCGGCTGAAGGACACGCCCGCGAGCATCTCCCCGTTCACGAAGGAGTTTCTGTCCGACATCGGCGCGACCGACCTCGAGAGCATGCTGGCGTACGCCACCAACGTGGAGCGCGAGGTCGAGGACTCGACCAACGGCTTCAACAACCCGGCCGGCCGCGATTCCACCGGCAATGACTTCCGTTTCCGCGTGCGCGGCATTCCGGGTTCCTCGTCCGTCAACTACGCGCAGTCAGCCGTGCCGGTCGACCTTTACAACATCGAGCGAGCCGAGGTGGCGAGCGGGCCCAACTCCATCCTCTTCGGTCTCGGCGCGCCCGGCGGCACCGTCGCGCTCTCGGGCCGTTTCGCCCAGCTCCGCCGCACCGCCACCTCCGCCAAGACGGTCGTCGGCTCGTGGGATTACTTCCGTCACGAGCTCGACCACAACCATGTGCTCCTCCGCGGCCGGCTCGGCGTCCGCCTGCTCGGGCTTTACCAGGACGCGAAGGGCTGGCGGCAGTGGGACCTCAACGAGCAGCGGCGCCTCACGGCCGCCTTCAGCTACCAGCCGTGGGCCAACACCGCCATCCGCGGCAGCTACCAAGGCGGCAACTCCGCCAACAACATCTCGCTCCCGTGGAACGCCACCGACTCCGTCACGTCGTGGCTGGCGGCCAACCGTCCCGTCGCCGACGGCGCCGCAGTCCCCGGCACGACCGCGTTCGGCACCGCCAACCGGTACACCTTCTTCTCGCAGGACAACGCCGTCTACAACCTGCGGTCCGAGCTCTTCAGCGCCCGGGCGCCGAGCACCACCCTCGTCTCCCCCGCGCTGATGGGCTACGCGTACAACCTCACCGGTCCCGGCGGCGTGCGGACGCAGAACTTCAACGAGTGGCAGTTCAAGGTGGAGCAGCGCTTCTCGCGGACGGTCGTCGCGGAGTTCGCGTACTTCCACAACGTCAACCGGATCCTCACCCGCGGGAACATCAACCCCAACGTGTTCCTCGCCGGCGATCCCAACCCCAGCATCCCCACCGCGGCCCTGGCCGTCGTGCCCAACCCCCGCGTGCGCCAGCTCTACTTGGAGGATAATTGGGGCCGCGACCCGTTCAGGGACCGCAACGAGATCTACCGCCTGAGCGTCGCCTGGGAGCCGAACCTCGGTCCGTGGCTCGGCCGCCACCGTCTGGCCGGGCTGGCGGAGGCCACGCGGCAGGACCGCCTGCGTCGCTGGCAGAACGAGATCCTGGTCAACCAGGCCAACCTCGCCATTTCCAACGCCGCCAACCCCGAGGCCGCCGCCAATCAGCCCTGGCGACGTCGTTACGTGACCGAGGGACGATTCGAGACCTATTACGCCGCCGATCCCACCCAGGAGATCCCGGCGTTCACGATCGGCGCCAACACCTACCGTTCGCACTTCGCCTCCCGCACCCGTTCCAACACCCGCACCACCCAGGATGCGCGGTCGTACATGTTCGCCGCGCAGAGCTACTGGCTGAAGGAGCGCCTCGTCACCACCCTCGGGTACCGCGTCGACCCGATCACGTTCGGCACCCATGATCAGGCCCGCATCACGGATCCGAACGATCCGCGCTACACGTCGGGCCGCTTCGCGCTCAACGAGTGGGACTTCAACGGCGCCATCGCCTTCAACCGGTACCGGCCGAAGACCTTCACCGCCGGGGCCGTCCTCCACGTCCTGCCGCGTGCGTCCCTCTTTTATAATGAGTCGCGGAACAGCGGCACCCCCCGCCTCGACCGCACGGTCCTCCCGACCGGCAAGACGCCGCCGCCCACCGAGGGCATCGGCCGGGACGTCGGTCTCATGGTCGACGTGCTCGGCGACGACCGCCTCTTCTTCCGCTTCGGTGCGTACGAGACCCGCCAGACGAAGGATGCCGTGATCATCCCCGACGGCCTCTCGGTGAACACGTCGACCTCCCTCGGCGGCACCGCCATGGTGAACATCTACAACGCCCTCCTGGCCGCCGGCCGCATCACGCAGGCCCAGTTCGATTCCGAGCTGAAGTTCTTCAACGCGGCCACCATCGACGCCGTGACGAAGGGATGGGAGGCCGAACTCATCGCCAATCCGACCAAGGTCCTCACGCTGCGTCTCGGGCTCTCCTTCTCGGAGCGGAAGCGCGAGAACTTCTTCGAGGAGGTCTACGGCTTCTTCGCCGAATGGGAGCCGAGGTGGCGCGCCGCCGCGGCGGGCGATGCCGTCCTCCTCGCCGCGGTCAACCAGCAGCTGGCCACCGCCCACGAGAACATCGACGCCATGGCCGCCCTTCAGAACAGCGCCTTCGGCACCCGGCCGTACAAGGCCAACGTCACCGCGCGTTACCGTTTCGCCGACGGACGGCTGAAGGGCGCGTTCGTCGGCGGCGCCGGACGCTTCCAGAGCCGCAACCTCACGCGCATCTCCCAGATCGACGGCCGCCAGATCTGGGGCACGCCCACGCTGTTCGTCGACGCCTTCGCCGGCTACCGTTTCACGTTCCCGGGTCGGCGCCTCCCGATGAGCGCGCAGCTGAACGTCCGCAACCTGACCAACTCCTACCTCGTCGGCGTCGGCCGCCTCAACGCGCAGGAGAACGGATACCTGCGCGTGTACCTGAACGAGCCGCGCAATTACCGGTTCACCTTGTCGGCGGATTTCTAGGCCGCGGATCTCACCGGCGAAGGTTGGGGTTTGAGTCGGTCCGGCGGGCCGACTTTCCTGCGCCGGTGATGCCCCTCATCCCCACCCAGGTCGGCGCGCGCCTCGTCCTTTTCCTGGTTCCCGCCCTCGCGGCCGCCGTCGAGCCGCGGGATCCGGCCGCGCTCGCCGCCGAGCATTGCGCGACGTGCCATAACCGGAACCTGGTCGGCAGCCCCGCGCCCAACCTCGTCGATCCGTTGTGGACGCATGGGGGCGGGGAGGAAGCCGTCCTGCGCAGCATCCGGCAGGGGTTCCCGCAGTCGGGCATGCCGGGCTTCGAGGGTGTGCTCACGGAGCCGGAGATGCGTGGGATCATCCGGCACATCCGCTCGCTGTCCGCCGAGTATGCCGCCGGACGGATCACGCATCCGCGTCCGCCCGCGGTGCTGCCCCTTGCGACCGAGCTGCACGCGGCTCGGCTCGAGACCTGGGTCGAGGGCGTCGAGACGCCGTGGGGCCTCGAGTTCCTGTCCGACGGCCGCCTGCTCGTCTCCGAGCGCGAGGGCCGGCTGCGCATCATCCGCGGCGGCCGGCTCGAACCCGAGCCGGTGCGCGGGTTGCCCGCGATCTTCGTGAAGCAGGACGGAGGGCTGCTCGACGTCATCGCCCACCCGCGTTTCTCCGAGAACGGCTGGATCTACCTCGCCTACGTCGAGACCGGGCGCGACCCCTCGACGTCGATGACCGTCATCGTGCGCGGTCGCATCCGCGACGGCGCCTGGGTGGACCAGCGGGAGATCTTCCGAGGACCGTCGGAAAGCTACGCGTCCAACTGGACGCATTACGGCTGCCGCTTCCTGTTCGACCGCGACGAGAGGCTCCTCTTCACCCTCGGCGACCGTGGCCTGCCCGAGGCGGCGCAGGATTTGTCCAGTCCGCTCGGCAAGATCCACCGCGTCCTCGACGACGGGAGCACTCCGCCCGAAAACCCTTTCGCCGGCCGCCCGGGTGCTTGGCCCTCGGTCTGGACGTTTGGCAACCGCCACGCGCAGGGCCTGAAGTTTCATCCGGCCACCGGCGCGCTCTGGGCAACCGAGCACGGGCCGAGCGGCGGCGACGAGGTGAACGTGATCGTCGCGGGGGCGAACTACGGCTGGCCCGTGACCTCGCGCGGCACGGATCGCCGGCGCACGTTCACGGCCGGTGATGCCACGATGCGGCCGCCGGCCGCGGCGTGGACCCCCTCGGTCGCCCCGGCGGGCATCGAGTTCTACGCGGGCGCGCGATTCCCCCGCTGGCGGAACCACCTGTTCGTGGCGTGCCTCGGCGGCGAGCAGTTGAAGCGACTCGAGACCGAAGGTGACCGGGTGGTGCGTGAGGAGATCATCTTCAAGGGTTACGGCCGCGTGCGCGACGTCGTGACCGGTCCCGACGGACTGCTCTACCTCGCGATGAACAGCCCCGGCCGCATCGCGCGGCTCGTTCCGGACGAATCGGTCGCCGCGCGCTGACCCTTTGCCACGAAAGGGGTCTTCTTCGCCAAGGGACGCGGTGCGGGGCCATGGCGAGATGCGATCGTTGCGGCGTCTGCCGCCACCATGAATGCCGTCCTTCCGTCAGGCCCCTTTGATGCTGCGGCGACCTCCGTCGCCTTCGGCTCCCTCACGCTCATAGATCCCGGTCGGTGGGCGCTGACCGCCCGCCACGACGACCTGCTCGTGGGAGCCGCGGGCGGCGTTTTCATGTTGTTCTTCCTCTGGCTGATCATCCGCGATGCGGCGAAGACGGAGCCACCGGATGAGGGTGAGAGCGTCCATTGAGGCCACTTCGGGCCCAAGTCCGCGGTACGGTCGAAGAACGAACCCGTTCCGATTTTCGGCTGCGGAAACAGATAACGCTTGGACTCTTTTCACGGAGTGGACCTTTCCGGCGGGGTCAGGGCGTTCATAGTTTGAAACCGCGTGGTTTCCGGTTGTGGTGGGGCCGTAGTTCCCCGCCCTCTGTTGCCCCAACGTCCGCTTTCCCCATGAGAACCTCACCCCTCCTGTTCATCTGCCTGCTCGCCTTCGCAGGCACCGTCGGTGCCGCCGACTCTCCGGCCATCCTCTCGCGCGGCTTCATCTATGAGCGCGCGCCGTTCCCGCAGTGCCATGCTTCCACGATCGAGGAGGCGGCGGGCGGCGGGCTGGTCGCGGCGTGGTTCGGCGGCACGCGCGAGAAGCACCCCGACGTGGGTATCTGGGTCTCGCGACTCGAGGGCGGCCGCTGGACGGAGCCGGTCGAGGTCGCGAACGGCGTTCAGTACCGCCGTCCCGACGGTTCCGTGGTCCGTCACCCGACCTGGAATCCCGTGCTCTTCCAGCCCCGCACCGGCCCCTTGCTGCTCTTCTACAAGTGCGGGCCCACGCCCGAGACCTGGTGGGGCATGATGATGGATTCGGCCGACGGCGGCCGCACGTGGTCGCAGCCGCGCCGGCTGCCCGAGGGAATCCTCGGACCCATCAAGAACCGTCCCGTGCAGCTGGCCAACGGCGACATCCTCTCGCCCGTGAGCACCGAGACCCCGGAGCGCATGAGCAAGTGGGCGGTGCATTTCGAGCGCACGCGAGACCTGGGCCGCACCTGGGAACTGATCGGGCCCGTCAACGACGGCGAGGCGATCCGCGCCATCCAGCCGAGCATCCTGTTCCTCGGGGGAGACCGGCTCCTCGCGATCGGCCGCTCCCGGCAGAACAAGGTCTTCGAGGTGGAGTCGGCCGACGGCGGCACGACGTGGAAGCCGATGACGCTCGGTTCGCTGCCGAATCCGAACTCCGGCACCGACGCCCTCACGCTGCGCGACGGCCGCCACCTGATCGTCTACAACCACATTCCGGGCGAGCCGGGCAAGTGGGGCGGCAAGCGGTCTCCGCTCAACGTCGCGGTCTCGCGCGACGGCCGCTCCTGGCAGGCGGGCTTGGTCCTCGAGAACGAGCCCGGGGAATACAGCTACCCCGCCGTCATCCAGGCCAAGGACGGTCGCGTGCACATCACTTACACCTGGAAGCGGGAGCGGGTCAGGCATGTCGTGGTGGACCCGTCGCGCCTGGCTCCGCGCGACTACGTCGACGGCGTCTGGCCGCCGTAGGTCGCGAGTGAGTTTGGCATCGCCGGCGCGCGGATTCGGTCCCATCAGGGGCCGCTCTTCGCCATGCCAAGCCTCAATCGCGCTTCCCGCTCACGCCCGGTCCGTCTGCTCCCGGCCGCCCTGATCTTGTCCGCCGCGGCCTGCTTCGCCGCCCAACCGGCCCCCGCCGGCGGCCCTGCGTCCCCGGTGGCGATGGAGGCCGTCGAGGTCCTGGGTTCCCGGATCCCGCGCACGCAGGTCGACGGGCCTTCGCCCGTCTCGGTGTACAACGCCGAGGAGATCCGCTCCACCGGTGCGATGAACCTCGCCGACTTCATGCGCACGCTGCCGCAGACTTACAGCGGCGTGGGCGCGGGGCGGAACAGCGCCCCGGATGACCTCAACATGGCGGCCGGCCAGCGCACCGAGAATGCCCTGCCGTCGATTCCTTTCACCGGCGCCAGTCCCACGCTGGCGACCAACTCGCCCGTGCAGACCGGCGTCTCGGGCGTCAGCCTGCGCGGACTCGGCTCCGGCTCGACGCTGGTGCTGGTGGATGGACGCCGGGTGGCGCAGGCGGGAGAACGTAACCGTGGATCGACGACCGGTCAGGGCTTCGTCGACCTGAATACCATTCCCCTCGGGCTCATCGAGCGCGTGGAGATCATCACCGACGGCGCCTCCGCGATCTACGGCGCCGATGCGGTGGCGGGCGTCATCAACATCGTCCTGAAGAAGTCCTGGGTCGGCACCGAGGTGAGCGGATCCGTGAAACTGCGCGAGCATGGCGGCGCGCGTGAGCGCCAGGGCACGGTGACGACCGGTTTCTCCGGTGCGGGCGGCAAGTTGCGCGGTACGCTGGCGGTCGATTACTACGACCGCGATCCGCTCTATGCCTCGCAGCGGGCCTTCTCGAAGCGGATGGACCATCGCACGCGGATCCAGGGCTACAGCCCCACCACCGGCGCGCCGGTTTACGGCACCGACCAGCGCATCCAATGGGGTTATCCCGCCTCCGTGCAGGCGACGGCCACCACGGGTTTCGCCTCGGTCCCCGGCGTCCGCGTCCTGCTCGCCCCGGCGGGCTCGGCCTCCACGCCCGCCATCGCCGCGTTCGAGCGTCGCACGACGAATGATCCCGGACAGACCGGCACCGTGATCGTCGCCCAAGGGCAGCGCATCACCAATCCCGCCGAGTGGACGCAGCTGGTCTCCGCTGCGGAAAGGCGCGGCGTGACGGGCACCGCGAGCTACCAGTTGCCGAACGGTATCGAGGCCTATGGCACGGTGAGCGCGACGCAGTCCCGCAGCATGGCGAAGACGCTGCCGGCCTATGTCGCCAACGTGGCCGTCTCCGCCGCCAACAACATCTTCGGGGAGAACATCTCCTTCGGCATGCTGCTGCCCCAGTGGGGTCAGGTCTCGCAGCGGACGAAGACCGACTCCACGACCCTCACCTTCGGCGTGCGAGGAAAGTTCCTCTCCACCTGGCGCTGGGATGCCGGCTACCGCTGGCAGGACCAGAGGTATTTCTCGATCAGCCGATCCTTCAACCAGGTCGCGTTCAACGCCTTCGCCAACAGCAGCGACCCGGCGCAGCGTTTCAACCCGTTCATCGACGAGCGGGTTCCCGGCGCGCCGAGCCAGGCCGCGCTCCTCGAGCAGGCGGCGCTGTACCCGACGGCCGACGGCCGCTCCGGGCTCGAGAGCGTCGATTTCACGGCCAACGGAGAGCTTTTTTCCATCTGGGGCGGCCCGGCCCGCATGTCGTTGGGTGCCTCCTACGATCGCGACAAGAACACCAACATCGCGGTGACCTACGCCGGTTTCCCGGTCGTCGCGACCACCACGCCCTACACCGGCAAGCGCATCACGCGGTCGGCCTTCGCCGAGCTGCAGTTGCCCTTCGTGGGGAAGTCCAACCGGATCCCGCTGGTGGAGCGGTTCGAGGCCAACCTCGCGGGCCGGGCGGAGCAAATCACCGCCCAGGAGGGCAGCCGGGTGCCGAAGCTGGGCCTGACCTGGTCGCCCTTCCGTTCCCTGCTGCTCCGGGGCAGCCACTCCGAGGGCTACCGCTCGCCCGGTCTCACCGAAAACCGCCGCCCCAACACCACCACGACGTCGACGGTCAACGATCCTTTCCGCGGCAACGCCCCGACGCCCGTCACGCTCGTGACCCGGCCCAATCCGGATCTCGCGGCGGAGACCTCGACCAACCGCTTCCTCGGGGCCGTGATTGAGGCCCCGTGGGCCAAGGGCCTCTCGCTGTCGGCGAATTATTACCGCACGGAGCAGCGCAACGCCATCCAGTCGCTCTCCTCGACCGTGATCCTCAACAACCCCGCGCTCTTCCCGGGGTTAGTCGTCCGGAATGCGCCGACCGCGGCCGATACCGCGGCGGGCCTGCCCGGCACCATCAACACGCTTTTCGTGCAGTACGTGAACTTCGGCGTCATCCGCAACGACAGCGCCGACTTCGGGGCCGACTACCGCCTCCCGTCGGAGCGGTTCGGCCGCTGGCGCCTTTCCGTCAACGCCGCCAAGACCATCCGCCAGTCGCGCCAGCTCACGGTCGGCGCGGCGCCGATCAACGACGTGGGCGACACGTACTCCAGCCCGCGTTGGAACATCTCCTCCTCCCTCAACTGGAGCCGCGGGCCGTGGGGAGCCTTCGCGTCCCTGAGCTACATGAGTGGTTTCGACACGAACCAGGCGGGCGTTACCCCGAGCAGCTACAAGACGCCGGCCATGCAGCTCATCGACGTGCGCGGGACCTACGAGTTCAAGCGCCCGGTCTGGGGGCGTTTCGGCAAGGGTGTGCGTCTCGGGCTTGGGATCGCCAACGTCACCGACAAGGAGCCGCCGTTCTTCAACAACATCTACGGTTTCAACGCCGGCCTGCACGGGCGCTGGGCCTTCGGGCGCACCTTTGAAACATCCTTCGCCGTTCCCTTCTGAGCTGAACCCTGAGCCCGCCGTCGTACGTCAAGCCACTCCCGTCTCCCCTTCATGAATCATTCCTTCGCGACCCCACTCCCGGCCATCCTGGCCGCCGCTTTGCTGCCGCTGGCCTCCAGCCTGCCGGCCCAGACGGCCACCTTGCCGGCGACGCCCATGCGCGCGGCCCCGTCCGGCGCGGCCCCGTCCGGCGCGGCCGCCGCTCCCGCCGCGCGGCCCGCCACGCTCGCCGCCGGCGCCGTGGCGCCCGATTTCGTGTCGCTCGACGTCTCCGGCCGGGAGGTCCGCGTTTCCGACTTCAAGGGGAAGGTCCTGATCCTCGATTTCTGGGCCACGTGGTGCGGGCCATGCATCGCCTCCTTCCCGCACACCCAAGCGATCGCCGCCAAGTATAAGGATCAGGACGTCGTCGTGCTGGCCGCGGGCACGAGCGACACGATTGAAAAGTTCAAGGAGTGGATTCCGAAGAACCAGTCGAAGTATCCCGATCTGCGTTTCACCTACGATCCGAAGGAGCGTGGTTCGTCCGAGTTCGAAAACCGTGCGTCGTCGAAGCTGTACCGCGTTGAGGCCATTCCGACCCAGTTTGTCATTGGCCGCGACGGTGTGATCGCCGCGATGGTGTTGGGCAATTCGCCCGGCGATGCCCGAACGGAGGCCGCGCTGGCCAAGGTGGGCGTCAAGGTGGATGCGGCCACGGTCGCAAAGGGTGAGCAGCAGCTTAAGGACGCCGCCGAGGAAGCGGTGCGGCGCGCGGCGGAAGCGGCCCGGCTGGCGGCGAATCCGCCGCCGCCGTTCATGCCCGAACTCGGCAAGCTCAAGGGCGGGGCGGAGATGCCGGACTTCACCTTGGCGACGAGCGACGGTAAGCCGGCGAAGTTTTCGGAATTCCGCCGCGGCAAGCCGATGATCCTCGGCCTGTGGACGGCGGGTAACGGCCCGGGCGATGCTTTTGTGGCCCGCTGGAACGCGCTGGCGAAGGCCTACGCCGGGCAAGTGGATTTCCTCGGCATCGGCGGCTACGACAGCGTCGAGGTGCTCCAGGGGTGGCTGGCCAAGAACAAGGACCTTTCCTTCCGCGTGGCCCATGACGGCCTTGGCAAGTTCACGCCGCCGGCCAAGCCCCGCGAGCAGATGTCGCCCGAGGAGCTCAAGGCGGAGACCGCGCGCTCGCGGGCCTTTTACGACCGCTCGATCTCGATGCAGATCGGCGGGGTGCTGACGCCCGTGCCGACCACGATCGCGGTGTCGGCCGAAGGCAAACTGATCGGCTGGAGCCCCGGCTACGGCGATCGTTACGGTGAGACGATCGGCAACCTGCTCCTGCGTGCCGGGGTAAAGCTCGCGGCCGCGGACATGCCGAAGAAGGTCACCACCGACGCCGAGCTGAAGGCGTACCTCGACGAGCGGGCCGCGCGCACCGCCGCCCCGCGCACCAAGATGCTCGAGCCGGGCGCGATGGCGCCCGACTTCACCACGACCGACATCAACGGGAAGCCGGTGAAGCTGAGCGATTACAAGGGCAAGGTCGTCGTGCTCGACTTCTGGGCGACGTGGTGCGGTCCGTGCATCGCTTCGATGCCGCACACGCAGGAGGTGGCCGCGAAGTACAAGGATCAGGGAGTCGTGGTGCTCGGCTCCTGCACCAGCGACACCCGCGACAAGTTCGAGTCCTGGGTGAAGGCCAACCAGTCGAAGTACCCCGACTTCATCTTCTCGCACGATCCCGCCGAGCGCGGCGCCGACCGGGCTTCCGCCAAGCTCTACGGCGTCGGCGGCATCCCGCAGCAGTTCATCATCGGCCGCGACGGCCGGATCGCGGCCACGGTCACCGGCTACCTCGCCGGCGAGGTGCTGCTCGACGCGGCGCTGTCCAAGGCGGGCATCAAGGTCCCGGCCGAGATCCTCGCCAAGGCCGAGGTGGACCAGAAGAAACGCGACGCGATGCGGTGACCGCTGCGGCCGCGGGTCAGCCCGCGGCCTCCCAGCGGCCGTAGATCCCGCAGGGCAGGACCTTGCCGTCGCTGCGGATGGGCAGGCCGATCTCGCCGGCCGTGATGCGGCCGGCGCGGCCGGGCAGGAGCTCGGCCAGCAGGTTCGCCACGACCGTGGGCGAGAGTCGCGCGGTGTAGGCGTTGATCAGGAAGAACAGCGGGGCGTCGCTCAGCAGGGCGCGGCATTCCTTCAGCAGTTCCCAGAGGTTGTCCTCCAGTCGCCACATTTCACCCGAGCTGCCCCGGCCGTAGGTCGGCGGATCCATGATCACGGCGTCGTAGCGCCGGCCTCGCTTCAGCTCCCGGCGGGCGAACTTGAGGCAGTCGTCGACGATGTAGCGCACCGGAGCGTCGGCCAGCCCGCTCAACGCCGCGTTCTCGCGGCACCATTTCACCATGCCCTCGGCCGCGTCGACGTGGCATACCGCCGCGCCGGCCTTGGCCGCGGCGACGCTCGCCGCCCCGGTGTAGCCGAAGAGGTTAAGCACGTGGACCTCCCGGCCCGCCCGGCGGGCGGCCGCGATCCGGGCCGAGAACCAGTCCCAGTTCACCGCCTGCTCCGGGAACAGGCCCGTGTGCTTGAACGAGGTGGGGCGGATCTTGAGCGTGAGGTCGAGCGGCTCGTAGCGGATCGTCCACGATTCCGGCAGCGGGCGGCGGAACTCCCATTGCCCGCCGCCCTTGTCGCTGCGGTGGTAGAAACCGTCCCACGTTTCCCAGGCCGCCCCCGGCTCGCGACCGTGCCGCGGCCAGATGATCTGCGGGTCGGGCCGCACCAGCGTGTGCGGTCCCCAGCGCTCCTGCTTCATGCCGTCGCCGCAGTCGAGCAGCGCGTAGTCACGCCAACCGTCGGCGACGATCAGCTCGGGTCGTTCGGTCTGGGCGGCGGCCATGCGCGTGCGGGGCAGGGAAGGGGCCGTGCGCCCGGGTGTCGAGCCGGTCGTCATTCCGGCCTCGGCCGACCGGCCGAGGCCATGGGTGGGATCCACTATTGACCGAGGTAAATCACGGCCTGTTTGCTGGGAAGTTCCTGCATGAAAAGGCCAAAATCCATCGTTAGCCGAATCCTCATCACCGGCCTCCTGGCTGTCCTCGCCACGCTCCGCCTCGGAGCCGACACCGTCGACGTCAAGGGCGGCGCCCGCATCGTCGGCAAGATCGTCAAGGTCGACGACGGCTCCGTCGTCGTCGAGACCACCTACGCCGACAAGATCACGATCAAGCAATCCGAGGTCGTGGCCATCAACACCGACGCCCCGATTGCCGTGCGCTTCGCCAACGGCACGCGGATCGACGGCAAGGTCAGCGGCACGGGCGACGGCCGGGTGAAGGTCGCCAACGCCGAGGGTGAGTTTTCCTCCGACGTCGCCAAGGTCGCCGCCTCCTGGGCCGCGGGTGCCAAGGATCCGGCGCTGGTGGCGCTCGAGCGCGGCTGGGCCTACGAGGCCGCCATCGACGCCAACGGCAAGAACGGCAACAAGAGCCAGCTCGGCACATCCGGCAGCCTGCGCGCCACGCTCAAGGGGTTGTCGGACACCCTTCAGTTCTACCTCGCCTACGACCGCCAGGTGACCGACGACGTGAAGTCGGCCGACCAGTTCAAGGCGGGCGTCGACTACACGAGCAACTTCTCCGGCAAGAATTCGTGGTACGCCCGCAACGAGGGTGGCTTCGACCGGATCAAGGACATCGAGCTCTATGACGTGGCCGGCTTCGGTATGGGCTACGATTTCATCAAGCAGAAGAAGCAGACGCTCACCGGCCGCTTCGGTCTCTCGTTCCGCTACGAGGGCTACAAGAACCCCGCGACGACCGACGTGAAGAGCGCCGGTCTCGACTTCGGCTTCGCGCACCGCCTCGAGCTCAAGGACGCCCTCCTGGTGAACCGCCTGACCTTCGTGCCGACGTTCGAGGACTTCGGCAATTACCGCGCGACCCACGAGAGCTTCTACGAGCTGCCGATGTCCAATCCCTCGTGGAAGCTCCGCCTCGGTCTCTCCAACGACTACAACAGCCAGCCCGGCCGCGGCGTGGAGAAGATGGACACCACGTACTTCACCCGCCTCGTGCTGAACTGGCGCTGAGCGGGCCCCGCCGGGCCTCCCGCCTTTGAGGCGCGGATCCGATCTTCGGACCGCGCCTTTTTCGCGCCCGGTCGTGGCGCGCCGGCAAAACTGTTGCTCCCTTCGGCGGGTTTGTTCGTCTGGCTCCACCATGAGCCCCCGACCCCTGCTCCTCCGTCTGATCGCCGGCCTCGCGGCCGCGCTGCCCGCCCTGTTGCCCGCCGCTGAAGTCTCGCTGAAGCGCGCCGATGACCGCATCCGCGTGGAAGTGGGCGGCAAACTCTTCACCGAGTACGTCTTCAAGGGAGGACCCAAGCCCTATTTCTACCCGGTGCTCGCCGCCGACGGCACCGAGCTCACGCGTAATTTCCCGATGAAGAAGGGCGTGCCCGGCGAGGTGGAGGATCACCCGCACCACCGGTCGCTCTGGTTCACCCACGGCGACGTGAACGGCATCGATTTCTGGGCCGAGGGCGACGCCCGCAAGGGCCGCATCGTGAGCGACTCGGTCGAGCACTCCGTGGCGGGCGGCACCGGCGTGATCCGCGCCCGTAACCGCTGGGTCGGGCCCGACGGCGCCGTGCACCTCACCGACGAGACGGTCGTGCGCATCAGCGCCTCGGGCGACAGCCGCTTCCTGGATTACCAGGTCACGCTCAAGGCCCCGGCGGGCAAGCCGGCCGTGTTCGGCGACACCAAGGAGGGCTCGATGGCGATCCGGGTTCCGCTGTGGATGACGCCGCCGCACTCGTATTCGGCCAACAAGCAGCGCGTGAAGCACGCCGGTACCGGCACGATCATCAACGCCGAGGGCGTGAAGAACACCGCCGCATGGGGCAAGCGCTCCACCTGGGTGGATTACCACGGGCCCAAGGACGGCAAGGTCTACGGCGTCGCGATCTTCGATCATCCGTCGAACCCGAGACACCCGACGTGGTGGCACGTGCGCGACTACGCCCTGTTCGCCGCGAATCCCTTCGGGAAGCACGACTTCGAGAACCTCAAGGACCAGCCCAAGGCCGGTGAGATGACCGTCCCGGCCGGCGGCTCCGTCACGTTCCGCTGGCGCTTCTACTTCCACGCCGGCGACGAGAAGGCCGCCAAGGTGGCCGAACAGTTCCGCGCGTTTGCTGACTCAAAGTGAGACTTTGCCCCTGAGCTCTTACCTCCGCCCCATGAAACCCCTCGATCGCCGCTCGTTCCTCCGCTCGTCCGCCCTCGTCGCCGCCGGCACCGCGCTCTCCGCCCGTTCCTGGGCCCAGGCCGCCGGCGCCAATGGTGACATCCGTGTCGCCGTCGTCGGCCTCAATGGCCGCGGCCGCAACCACCTCCAGAGCCTCCAGCGGGTGAAGGGCGTGCGCGTCGTCGCGTTGTGCGACGTCGATTCCACCGTGCTCGCCCGCGCGAAGAAGTCGCTCTCCGAGGAGGGCACCGACGTTCGCACCTACGTCGACCTGCGCGAGCTGCTCGCGCAGAAGGACATCGATGCGGTCTCCATCGCCTCGCCCAACCACCAGCATTCGCTGCAGGCGGTCTGGGCCTGCCAGGCCGGCAAGGACGTCTACGTCGAGAAGCCCGTCTCGCACAACGTGTGGGAGGGTCGCCAGCTCGTGCACGCCGCGAAGCGCTTCAACCGCGTCGTCCAGTGCGGCACGCAGATCCGCTCCGGCGAGGGCCTGCGCGAGGCGGTCGCTTGGGTTCGTTCCGGCCAGCTGGGCAGGGTCACCGCGGCCCGTGGGTTCTGCTACAAGCGTCGCGACACGATCGGCCGGGCGGATGCTCCGCTGAAGATTCCGGAAAACATCAATTTCGACCTCTGGTGCGGCCCGGCTCCGCTTGTGCCGCCGCGCCGCCTGCGGCTCCACTACGACTGGCACTGGGTGCACGTCACCGGCAACGGCGACGTCGGCAACCAGGGCATCCACCAGATGGACGTCGCCCGCTGGTTCCTCGGCGAGACCGGCCTGCCGCGCACGACGCTCAGCGTCGGCGGTCGCCTCGGCTACGTCGACGATGGCGACACCCCCAACACGCAGGTGGTGATCCACGATTACGCCAGCGCCCCGTTGATCTTCGAGGTGCGCGGCCTGCCCGCGAAAGCGGGGGCGGCGGCGGGCGGCGGGCGGCGCGGCGACTCCATGGATGCCTACCGCGGCGTCGGCGTCGGCAACGTCATCGACTGCGAGGGGGGCAGCGTCGTCTCCACGAATTACTTCACCGCCACAGCCTACGACAAGGCGGGCAAGGTCGTGCGCGAGTTCAAGGGCACCGACCGTCACATGCAGAACTTCATCGACGTCGTGCGCAGCCGGAAGACGGCCGACCTTTACGGTCCGATCGAGGAGGGCCACGTTTCGAGCGCGCTCTGCCACCTCGGCAACATCTCGCACGTGTTGGGTAAGGCGTCCCCGTCGGATGCCCTCCGTGATCGCATCCGCGGCAACGCCGGCCTCGCCGAGGCGTGCGGGCGCATGATGGAGCACCTTGGCGCCAACGCCGTCGATCTGAAGGCGACGCCGCTCACGCTGGGCGCGCTGCTCCAGATCGCGCCGGGCACGGAGCGCTTCACGGGCGAATTCGCCGCCGCGGCCAATCCGCTGCTCACCCGCCAGTATCGGGCGCCGTTCACGGTCCCCGACCTTTCCGGCAAGGCGTGAGCCGGGTCGGGGAGGGAAGGTTGCCCGGGGCCCGGCTTGCCGCCGGGCTCTGGCTCGCCGCCCTCGCGATCCTGCCGCCCGGCGCGGCTTCCGCGCAGGAGGCCGCGGTTTCCTTGCCGCCCTTCCTCGTCGAGGAGGCGGCCAAGGGCCCGCCGTGGCGCCATGGCGAGGCGATGGGTTTCGAGATCCTCTCCCGCTGCGCCGACGCCACCACCCGCCGCGTGGTCGAGGCCCACCACCGGCTGCATGAGCTGCTCGCCGAGATGCTGCCGCCGGCGCTCCGCTGGCGTTCATCCGTCGCGCCGCTGCTCATCCTCTACGACGAGGAACTGCAGCCGGCCTCCTCGCAGGAGGTGATCCGCCAGATGATGCGCCGGGCCGACGCGCCCGAGCCGGACTTCGGCGGGATGCCGGGCGGGCGCGGGATCCGCGCGCCCTCGGCGGCGCCGCGCTACAGCTTCCTGCCCAACCTCCGCCTCTGGGACCGCGACGGCATGGCCATCTTCATGATCGTGCGCCGCGATCAGGTCGACGCCGACCGGCTTTCGCTCACCTACGACTACGTGAACTTCCTCGTGCGCCAGCGCGTGCCGTCGCTGCCGTCCTGGTTCGTGGGTGGGCTGCTCGGGCTTTATCAGAAGACGGAGTACGGATCGGGTGAACTGACCTTGGCGGCGCTCGATTGGTTCGCGCCGCTGCCGTCGGGGGAGCAGGCCAAGGATCCCGCGGCGCCGCTTCCGGTGTGGTCCCTGCCGGAGATCCTGCACCAACGCCTGCCCGCCGCCGGCAGCCCCGCCCTGCCCGCGGGCGTGGAGCCGGTCAAGGCCTGGCAGGCCCACGCCGCCCTGCTCCTGCGCTGGGGATTGGACGCCGACCGGCGGGCGCATCGCGAGGGCCTCTGGCGCTTCGTGGAACGCAGCGCCTCCGAGGGCGCCAGCGAACGGCTCTTCATCGAGTGCCTGGGCTTCGGTTACGATGAGGCGCGCCGCCGGCTTGCCGCCTATCTTCCCGCCGCGACCCGCCGCTCCGTGCGTTTGCGTCCGGCCCGGCCCGCGAAACTCGCGCCCTTCACCCTCGTCAATGCCTCCGACCTCCAGATCGCCTGCGTGAAGGGCGATTGGGAACGCCTCGAGGTTCCTTACGTGCGCGGCATCTCCGCGGAGCTGGCGACCAAGTACCTCGAGCAGGCGCGCCGCACGCTCCGCCGTGCCTACGACCGTGATGTTCGCGATCCGCGGCTCCTCGCCGTCATGGGCCTTTGCGAGGTCGATGGCGGGGACGACGTCGCGGCGCGCGGTTTCCTCGAGTCGGCCGTCGCGCTCGGGCCCGTCCGCCCGCGCGCCTCCTACGAGCTCGCCCGGCTCCGGCTGGCTGAGTTCCGCGCCGCCCCGGCCGGCGACGGCGGGCTCGATACCGCCCAGACCGCCCAGGTGCTGGAGCCGCTGTTCGCCGCGCGCGCGGCCGCGCCGGCATTACCCGAGGTCTACGAATTGATCGGGGACGTCTGGGCCTCTTCGGCGGTGAAGCCGACCCTCGGCCATCTCGCGGCCTTGGACGAGGGCGTGAAGTTGTTTCCGCGGCGGGCGGCGCTCGTGTGGCGTGCCGCCGAGTTGTACGCGCGTCACGGCCACCGGGAGCATGCGGAGGCGTTCATCGACCTCGGCCTGCGCGTCGCCGAAGATGAAGCGACCCGTGCGCGTTTCGCTGCGCTCCGCGGTGGCACGCCGCCGTGAATCTGTCGGTGTTCAGAGCCGGCGGTAGCTGGCGGAGTAGCGGCCGGCGCGGCCGGTCGTGGTGAAGTCCACGGGCGCGACGCCGTCGAGGCCGTAGCAGACGCGCAGGCGATCCCCGACCTGCTGGTAGAGGCAGGGGATGCGGCGGCCGGCGTTGGGTCCGTTCCTGCCGTTGAGGATCATCGTCCCCTCCGCGGGGCCGGGCTCCCACTCACCGGAGTCGGAGGTCTCCCCGGCATAGACGACGGCGTAGGTGCCCTCGCCCAGCTCGAGGATCATTCGGCCGGTCACGAGCTCCGGCGCAACCTCGCCGGCGAGCTCCGCGCGGATCATCTGCCAGCGGCCGATGAGCACGTGAGTCGGATTCGTCGGATTCAGCACGGAGCGACTCCACCACGCCCCCCGTGAATGTCACGGAACCTCTTGCCGCAGCGCAAGGGGTCAGGGTAGGGTTGCCCTGATTTGACGGACACGGGTTTCGGGGCCCAAACCAAAGGAACCCCATGAAGACCCAGATCAGGAAGCCAGCTGCGGGCAAGACGCTCTATGCAGCAGAGTAAAGGGAGGAGTCGGTCAAACACTGGAAGGACAGTGGCCGCAGCGCGGCCACGGTGGCTGCGGAGCTCGGCATCAGGGCCCCGCTGCTCTACCGATGGGCCAAGCAGCTTCGGCTGGCCGCCCAGCAGGGCGGCCAGCCGGAGCTGAAGACCGCCGGCCGCGTGCGTGAGCTGGAGGCACGGATCCGCCGGCCGAGCGAGGAAAACGCCAAGCTGCTCGAGCAGCGCGAAGTCCTAAAAAAATCTCTGGGCATCCTCTCCGAAGCGCCGCCGAGAGGTATGCCCAAGTCGAGTCGATGAGCGGCCGATATAAGGTGGGGTGGCTTTGCGAGGCGTTGCTGGTGTCGCGCAGCGGCTATTACGACTGGTTGCGGCGGCGCCTGGCGCCAGGGCCGCGGGAACGCGAGAACCGCGTCCTGCGCCAGCAAATCCGCGAGGCGTTCGTCCTCAGCCGCGAGACCTACGGCAGTCCCCGGCTGGCCCATGCTCTCGGACGCCGGACCAGCCGTAACCGCATCGCCCGCCTGATGCGCCGGGAAAGACTCTGGGCTAGGCAGCGTTCTAAGTTCCGGGTGTCTACGACCGACAGCCGGCACTCCGATCCGATCGCCCCCAACCGGCTTAACGCCGCGCAAGTCAACCGTCCCGATCAAGCGTGGGTGACTGACGCCACCGGCATCCTCACCGGCGAAGGTTGTCTCTATCTCGTGGCCCTGCTCGATGTCCACACCCGGCGCATCGTCGGCTGGGCGATAAGCTCGCACCTCGATGCCGAGATGGCGGTCCGCGCCCTGCAAATGGCCATCCAGCGGCGCCGGCCCCCACCGGAGCTCATCGTGCACTCCGACCGCGGGCGGCAGTTCACCAGCGCCGCCTTCCGCGCCGTCCTGAACGACCACCGCCTGACCGCCTCCATGAGCCGCAAGGCCAATTGCTACGACAACGCCCATATGGAGTCCTTCTGGAGCAGCCTGAAGTACGAGACCGTGTACCGCCATCGTTACCCCACGAAGGCCGCCGCCCGCACCGCGCTCTTCGACTACATCGAAACCTTTTATAATCGCACCCGGCTCCATTCGAGCCTCGGTTATCTCAGCCCAGTCACGTTCGAAAACCATCTGCAGAGATCAAAATCACCCTGAAACCGGTGTCCGAGGAATCAGGGCAAGCCCAGCCTGACCCCGTCCGCTGGACCTACGATGACTCGGCATCTGGGCCTGTTGAAACTTGTGCCCGAGATGCAGACCTTCCTCCTGTCGCTGAAAACTGCGAGTGAGTTGTGGAAGTTCAGTCTCAACAAGATGAGTGCGCTCGCTCATCCTCAAACCGAGGAACAACGGCGGTACTTCGCGACGATGAAGGCCAAGAATTCGCCGTGCGGTCGGTACGGAGTGCGTAGCTGATGGGCTTTAGATGGGTGTTTCGCAGGCTTTGGTGTATGAAACATCAAGAAATTGGTCGGATCTACTTTCCGACGATCCCCGCTCTCCAATTTCCAACCACTTCGCTCGTGCGGAGGGCGCGGTCGTAAATTCGGACCTGGCGCATCTCACCGCGGACCCTGGGGGCGATGGTAACTCGGTCGGTGGCGTTGATCGTGCGCAGTTCACGTGGGAATCGGGCCCAGCCGAACTGCCGGCGGTCGCCGCCGTCGTTGAGCTTTCCGTCGACGACAAACGAAATGGTCTTGGGCCCGCCGTCTACGATGATTCCGAAATGGTGCCACTCTCCCGCCTTGAGCAGCCCCGGATCGCAGTCCCACGAAATTTCGCCCAGCCCAAAATCACGCACGTCGCCGGAGAAACTGCCGGTCGACGATGGCCCGAGCGCGCCGCGCAGAGAGAGTTGCACTGTCCCGCGGTCGGTTGTGCTGACGGCGAACCCATTGCCGTTGGCGTCCCGTGCGTCGATGAGGGTTTGGCCGCCTTCCGAGGATTCCAGCTTTACGGTAAATTCGACCGTGAAGCCTCCGCCTTCCTTGTCTTTCGGGGCCCCGAGTTCGGGCAGGCGAGGCAACGGCAACTGCCGGGCGCCTCTCACACTCTCGCCCCCGCCTTCGACAATGAGTCCTTTGCGCGCGACGGTTTTGGCGGTGTGCTGGTTCCAAAGCATTTCGATAAACTCCGCCGGCACTTCATGCACGCGCGCGATGGTCTTTTGCGTTTCCGTGAAGAAAAACCGCCCAGCGTCCTCCACGAAATCCGGGTAGCTCATGCGGACGATCCACTCGTCGTCGTAGAGGAGAATCTCCGGCTCCGACCACGCGATCGCTTTTCCGGCTGGTGTGTCCACCTCGTGCCCGGCGGCGAGCCACGCGGGATTGCGTTGGTTGCTGTAGGTCGTGCCCCCATGGTTGTGAAACCAATACAGGTAGCGCCCGTTGCCGGCCTTCCACACGAAATTGGCTGCGCGGGTATGCTTCACTTTTCGCGCGCCCGGCCCGTAGGTCATAAACTCGGGCTTGGTCCACGTGCGACCGTGATCGCGCGAGTAGGCATGCACCGGATAGTCCGTCTCGGTGCGATAGACCGTGAAGAGACTGCCGTCCGAGAGTGCGACGATGCTCTGCTCCTCGGCGATGTCACCGACGGGTGAGCGCAGGCCAACATCGCCGTCGGGCAGCGTTTCCCAGCGGATCTTCTTCGGATCGCGCTCCGTGAGGAGGTTGTCACTGCGCAGGAAATTTCCCTCTGACTTTGTCATGAAGGTGGGGCCGAAGTTGCCGACCTTGTGCAGGGTTACATAGGCGGCGCCCTGATGAATCAGCGGTCGGCCGACGTGCCAGAAAAAGCGCACCTTGCCGCCGTAGATGTTACCGCGATCGACCGCGGTTTCGCGGATGGGAATCTCGTGCCGCTCAGCCGACCAAGTCTTGCCGTGATCGTCGCTGTACTTGAACACGAAGTAGCCGAGCGTATCGACACGCTTCTCCATGATGCCGTCGACGCGCTTCACCGCCCGCAGGTTGTCCTTGTTGTAGTTGTAGAACACGTAAAGCCGGCCGGCGGGGGTCTTCAGGATCGTCACGTAGGAGGACTCCGGCGGACCCGAGGGCTCGATCGGGATGAGGGGCGACCAGGTGCGGCCAAAATCGGTGCTCCGCGTGGCGACGACGTGCTGGCTGGTCGCGCCCTCGTGGCCGCCGGAGGTGGTGATGACGCAGACCCAGGCGCCGTCGTCAGCCTTCACGATGTAGGGCTGGTCGGCGTAGTCTTCGTCGGGAATGGTCCACCCGCTGGCGATGTTGCGCCAGTTGGCGGGAATGCCCGGCTTGGCCTTTGGAGCCGGGGCCGGGGCGGGTGCGGCGGCCAGGCTGGCGACGCCGAGGGCGAACAGCGCGGCAAGCAACCGGCTGGGGGAGGACCGTTTCATCGGGGTTGTCTTCATGGAGGGGAGAAAAGGTGGAGGTGGGTCAGCCCGCGCCCGTGGGATCGACGACGATGCCGCCGGGCAGCGGACGCTCACCGCGCAGCACGCGGAGGACGTTCTCGACGCACTGTTCCTGGGCCGCCCGGCGGCCTTCGCGCGAGCCGCCGCCCAGGTGGGGCGTCAGGACGACGTTTTCCATCCTGAGCAGGGCAGCCGGCACCGCGGGCTCCCGGGCGAACACATCGAGGGCGGCGCCGGCCAACCGGCCCTCCTGGAGCGCAGCCAGCAGGGCGGTTTCGTCGACCACCGCGCCCCGCGAAAGGTTCAGCAGCCAGGCTCCCGGCTTCATCCGCGCCAGCGCGTCCGCGTTGATCAATCCGGTGGAGTCGGCGTTCAGGGGCACGTGCAGGGAAACGATGTCCGCCTCGGCCAGCAGGTCGTTGCGGCGGCGCCACCCCGGCAGCCCGGTCGGGTTACGGGTGTGGTGGATGACGCGCATCCCGAAGGCGACGGCCCGCTGCTCGACCGCCCGGCCGATGCGCCCGTAGCCGATGAGCCCGAGGGTACGGCCGCGGAGCAGACTTCCGTCCCAGCCGCCGGGAGTGAAGGCTTGCCAGCGCCCGGCGCGGACATAGCGCTCCGCCTCCCCGAGGCGCCGCAGCAGCATCAGCAGGAGGCCGAGCGTGCAGTCCGCCGTGGCGTCGGCGAATGCGTCCGGGGTGTTCGTGCACCAGGCCCCCCGCGCGCGCAGGGCCCCGGCGGCGACGTTGTTCACGCCGATCGAGGCGTTGGCGACGATCTGGAGGTGCGGGGCGGTCGCGATGAGGGCTTCGTCGACCCGTAGTTCGCCCTGGTTGATCACGGCGGTGAGCGTCGGCGCGTGGAGCCGGGCCTCGTCGTAGCCGAGCTGGTTCTGCCCGGACGGTGGCGCGATCACAGTGGCCGCGGACGAGAGCCGGGCCAGCAGGTCCTCCGGGTAAGGGCTGGAGACGAGGATGTGGGCGGGACGGGTCATGAATCAGGGGGTGGCCGCGGCGTGCCATGCGGCGACGAAGGTGCGCACGTGGTCGGCGAGGGCAGCCCAGTCGCCGGTTCGGAAGGGTTCGTCCGGAAACAGGCTTCCACCCAGGCCCAGGCCGTCGGCCCCGGCCCGTCTCCACTCGCCGATCCGGTCCCGGGCGATGCCGCCGGTGGGCAACAGCCGGACCTCCGGCACCGCGGCTTTCAACTGGGTCAGGAACGACGGGCCCGCGGACACGGCGGGAAAGAGCTTCACCATCGTGGCTCCCAGGCGGTGGGCTGTCAGGATCTCGGTCGGCGTGTAGGCCCCGGGAAAGAACGGGAGCCGTGCGGCGGCGACGGCGGCGGCCACCTCAGGATCCAGTGCGGGCGTCACCACGAAGCTGGCTCCGGCCGATTGGGCGACCGCGAGGCGGTCGAGGGTGGTCACGGTGCCGGCACCGACGTTCAGGCGGCCCCGCGCGGCGGCGACCAGGCCGGCCAACTGCCGCGGTGCCTGCGGATGCGTAAAGCTGATCTCAACCGTGCCCAGCCCGGCCGCGATCAGGGCCTCGGCCAGGCCGGCATAATCCCATTCGTCCCCGCGGCGCAGGATGCCGATCAGCGGTGCCGCCTGGAAACGGTCGTGATCAAACGCGGCGTTCATGGGGTGAGGCCTCCGGCGTGCCGGGTGAGGAGCTGTTCCTGGCCGGCGACGATGGCTGCGGTGAGCGACACGTCGTGCAGGGTGTCCTTTCCGCGGCCCGGGTCCACGCTTCCCAGCGCCCGCCGGTAAAGCGCCACGCGCGCCGGTTCGCCGATCAGGTGGAGCCGGGGCCGGCCGGGCACGGCGAGGGTGCGGACCTCGTCGCCCACGAGGATCCCGCTGAGGAACCAGAGGTTGGCCGCGGGCGGGACATGTTGCAGCACCTGGCGCGCGCGCACTTGGAAGAGCGCTCCGGAGAGTGCGAGGGCCTGGCTGCAGGCCACCCCGGCGTCGAACTCCTCCCAGTCCGGCAGGGTATCGTCTGCCGGCGCCGCGACTGAGGCGGCGAGGAGGCTGTCCTTCCGGAGCACCTCGAACAACTCGCCGGTCAGGAACGTGCGGAACGATTCGAGGCGACCCTCCCGGACCCGCGCGTGCTTCGGGTGGGTGCCGGCCAGGAGGCACCACGCCGGGTCAGAACCCGGTTTCGTTGCCCCTGCCAGCGCATGCCAGCCGATGAGGGCGGTCTCCTCACCGCGCAGGATGTCGTCCTTGGTGCGGACCCCGGAGACGAGCAGGCCGGGCCGTTGGCGGCCGCCGGGGCAAGGCAGCGTCCGCGGGCTTACGACCGCGGCACCGCCGTCAAGGGGGAAAGGGGCCTCCGCGTAGGGCAGTTCCTGCCAGCCGACCGAGGAACCGGCCATGCCCGTCACGACGAACGGTACCTCCGGCCCGACCTCCGGCCAGCGGGCGATCCGGTCGGCGAGGTGGGCGGCGAGGCGCGCGGCCCGCTCGGGCGGGGTGAGCGCCGCGAAGTGCCTCACGCCGGTGGGCTCGGCCTGCTCGGCGAGGATGCGGCGCGTGCCGCGCTCAACGAGCCGCAGGCGGAAGGAGGAGGTGCCCCAGTCGCAGCCGAGGAAGGTCTTCATGGTCCGCGGAGCATCACCATTCCGCGAAACTGCCGTCCGCCAACGTGAAGCGCGGGTTGTCCCAGCGGCCGTCGAAGCTCTGGGCCGCGACCTTCGCCTCGTCCAGTTCGATGCCGAGTCCCGGTCCCGTAGGCAGGTCGGCGAAGCCGTCGCGCACGACGAACGGCGTCCTGAGCAGGGATTCCCCGAGGGTGACGTGCTCCTGGCAGAGGAAATTCGGCGTCGCCGCCGCCAGGTGGAGGCAGGAGGCGAGGGCGACCGGGCCGATCGGGCAGTGGGGGGCAAACGCGATGTCCCGGCCCTCGGCTTGGGCGGCGATCCGCCGGAGCTCGGAAATGCCGCCCGCGTGGGCGACGTCCGGCTGCACTACGGCCACGGCGCGCTGGGCGATCAGGTCCTGGAAGTCCCAGCGGGTGTAGAGCCGCTCCCCCGTGGCCAGCGGGATGGACGTGGCCGCGGCGAGGTCCCGCAGGGCGGCGGGATCGTCATCCAGGACCGGCTCCTCGAGGAACAGCGGGTGATGCGGTTCGAGCAGCCGGGCCAGCTGGCGGCTCACTGCCGGGGAACAGCGCCCATGCAGGTCGATGCCTAAGTCGACCCCATCGCCCAGCCGCTGGCGCAGTTGCCGGAAACGCTCCGCCGCCTCCTCCAGGCTGGCCTTCGATTCCAACGGGCGCATCGCTTCGGTCACGGTGCATTTGAACGCGGTGAACCGGTGCTTCGCGGCCAGCTCGGCGGCGGCCGCGATGTAGTCGCCCGTCGTCGTCACGTTGACCCAGCCGTAAAGCCGGATGCGGTCGCGGACCGCGCCGCCCAGGAGCTGGTAGACCGGCACGCCGAGGCTCTTGCCGAGGAGGTCCCAGAGCGCCTGGTCGATGCCGGAGAGCGCGGAGCACAGCACCGGACCGCCCCGGTAGAAGCCACCCCGGTGGAGGTGCTGCCAGATATGCTCGATCCGCCGCGGGTCCTGGCCCACCAGCCAGCGTCCCATCTCGTGCAGCGTGGCCTCCACCGCCAGGCAGCGACCCTCCAGCGTCGCCTCGCCGAGGCCACAGAGACCATCGTCGGTGTGGAGCCGAACCACCAGCCAGCGCGGGCGCAGATGCAGGGTTTCGAGGCGAGTGATGACCATACGCGAGTGTTTGATGAAGCTTGCCGCTGGGAAATTCGGAAAGAATTTTCCCGTAAAATGAAACGCCGCCTTACTCTTCGTGATCTTGCAGCCCAACTCGGCGTTTCGCACATGACCGTCTCGCTGGCTCTGCGCAACGATCCACGCCTGCTGCCTGCGACGAGGAAGCGCGTGCAGGCGGCTGCGCGCATGGCCGGCTACCGCGTTGACGCGGTCTTGTCCTCATTGATGACGCACTTGCGCACGCTGCACGAGCACCCGGTGCAGGCGACGTTGGGCTTCGTCACCGCCTGGCCGACGCGCGATGGATGGCGAAAGGCTTCAAACCTTAAGCGATTCTACGACGGCGCCAAACGTCGGGCCGGCCAGCTCGGTTACACGCTCGACGAACTCTGGCTCACGGAGCCGGGGATGACTTCGGCCCGGATGACAAAAATCCTGCGGACGCGAGGCATCCGTGGCTTGATTCTGCACTCACTCCCGGAGAGCGGCGGCCGACTCGACCTCGCGTGGGCGCACTTCGCCTGTGTCACCAAGGGGCTCACCGTCTCACATCCGGCCGTGCACCGCGTCGTCTCCTCTCACTATGAGGACATGCAGCTCGTGTTACATGAACTCGATCGCCGCCGTTATCGCCGCATTGGGCTCGTCTTGAGCGAAGCGCTTTCTGCCCGAGTCGATCAGGCATGGCTGGCGGCCTTTCTCCTTCACCAGAACAAGATGATCGTGACCGATCGCTTGCCGGCGCTGATCACCTCCGCCGGCGACGAGGCGGCCCAATTCGACACATGGTATTCGACGCACCGGCCCGAGGTGATTCTCTTTTCCGATCAACCCGTAGCTCACTGGATTGACCAGCTGAGGCTGCGCGTGCCAACAGATGTCGGCCTGGTTCACCTCGACTGGTCGCGCGACGTGGCGCCGCTGGCCGGGCTCGACTCCGACCCGGAGACCGTTGGTGAAGCGGCGACCGACCTGCTCGTGGGCCAGCTCCAGGCGAACGAATTCGGCATACCGAAACACGAGAAGATTGTGGCCGTTCGCGGGCACTGGGTGCCGGGGATTTCGGTGAGACGGCGCTAATGGGCAGAGGTAGCCGATCGGGTCGCGTAGCATTACTGGTCGCGGGGCATTCATTTTACGGGAAAACGGATTAGGCATCGTCGTGATGTTTGAATGCGACAAGGTGCCGTCCGTTTCCCGAGTCTGCGCGAGGTTCGCTCTATGTAGCCACCTTCGGTCTTGGGCATCCAAGACAATAGCCCCCCCCAAGCCTTCTCCATGAATACCGATAAAATCTCAGCCCGGCCCGTGACATGCTTGGTCGCATTCTGCGTCCTGGTGCCAGTGCTTCAGTCCCAAACACCTCCCGCCAGCCAGCCTGCTGCGACTTCCGCCAGCGCCGAGGAAACCGTCACGTTGAACGCGTTTACGGTCGAAGCCACAACGGGTGAGAGCTATGGAGCATCCAATCTGGGATCGGCCACCCGTCTGAAGGTTGCGGCGGAAAACGTGCCCCAATCCATTTCGGTCATTAACGCGAATTTGATCCGAGACCTTGGTGCCTACAACTACGAGGAGGCGGTCCGTTACACTCCGGGCGTCACTGAGCGGCAGAATGTTCCCAACGGCAGCGTCATCCGTGGATTTCTCGTGTCCAACCGCTATCGCAACGGCTTTCGCGTCGCCGGCTACGAGTCGGACATCACGAATGTCGACCGCATCGAGATCATCAAAGGGCCTTCGGCTTCGATCGCCGGTTCGTCTGAGAGCGGTGGCTTCGTGAACATGCTCACGAAGAAGCCGCGATTTACCGCAGCCACGAGTGCGGCGGTCACCGTGGGGACCCAGTCCTTCTTACGCGGTCAGTTCGACACCACCGGCCCGGTCGCGAACAAACGCGGCGCCTACCGGCTGATTCTCAATCGCATCGATGCCGACGGTTGGCGCGACGAGGAGAAGGTGCGCAAGACCGGCATCTTCCCCTCATTCACCTGGAACTTCGGGAAGCGCACCCAGTGGACCAATGAGTTCGAGTATCTCAAGGTTGAGACGCCGCCCGGGTTTGGCACGCCCTACCTTGCGCCGGTGTTCAACAACTCCACCGCACCCGTCCCGGTGCCGGCGGGGGTCACGCCGCGCATCTCCCTCGGGCGTTGGGCGGATCCCGAGATCTACACCAGTGAGCCGGGCAACGGGAGACGGGCCAACATCAGCGCGCTCTACTCGACACTGACGCATCAATTCAACCGCGTGCTGTCCGCCCGCCAGTCGGCGGTGGTCTACCGGCTGCGGAGCGACACGACCCGCTCCTTGGTGCAGGATGGCTTCTTCTTCGACAACACGGGCGATCTGCTCGCGAATCGCACCTACGAGCAGGATGTCCGGCAGGACAAATCGTTGCGCCTGCAAGGTGACGTCGCGGCTCAGGACAAGTTCTGGGACGAGATGCTGGGCGGACAGATTCTCGCCGGCTACGAGGTCACCCGCGATATCAATAAGCGCACCTATGCCACGGGTAATCATCAACCGATCAGCCTCATCCAGCCGGTTCACGGACGCACACCCCTGACGCCGCTGGCCACGACGATCAGCAACTACGGCAAGACGGGAAGTTGGGCGGCGTTTGCCAACGCCCAGATCTCCGCATGGAAGGAGCGGGCGATCCTCACCGGCGGCTATCGGCGCGACTTTGCCAAGGCATCATGGACGCGCAACAACCTCAATGGACGGTTTACCAACAGCGGCTCGGTCCTGCCGGACCATGTCAACAGTCCCCTCTATGGATTGACGCTCAAACCCCTGAAATGGCTCGCGGTTTTTGGCGTCTATTCGGAAGCGGGTTCGGTCCGCCGGCAACAGAGTCTTTACCCGAACATTCCCGGCACGGATCCCCGTCAGGTGCTCAGTTGGATCAGCCCCATCACCACGAACCGGGAGTTCGGCGTGAAAACGAATTTCTTCCAGGGCAACCTTTCCGTCAGTGTGGCGCGCTTCACGGTCCTCCAGCACGACTTTGTGCGCAACCAAACCGACTCCTCCGTCCCGGGCGGTCAAATCGCGATCATCGAGGCCGGCAACCGGGCCAAAGGATGGGAATTGGAGTGGTCGGGGAATCTGACCAAGCAGATCCTCATCTACGGCGGCTATACCAATATGGACACAACCGCGCCGGGAGTTAAGCCGGACGGCACCCGGCGGGAGTTTCGCGGAATTCCGGATCACAAGTTGCAGATCTTTTCGCGCTATAATTTCCGCGAAGGCTCCTTGAAGGGCGTTGGAATCAAGGCGGGGCTCGTCTACCAGACCTCGGTCTGGGGTCGGGCCGAGAACACCTACCGGGTGCCCGGGGCGAGCCGCTACGATGTCGGCTGCGACTATACGAAGGGCAAATGGTCCTACTCGCTGACCGCCGCAAATATCACCGACGTGATCTTCCCCCAGGCCGCGATCGGTCAGGGGAGCAATACCATCGCTGCGCCGCGCACGATCTACCTCACGGCCACCCACCGCTGGTAATCCGCTCGATCGAACTCATGGCCTACCAACCGCTCAATCGCGCTCGCGTCGAAGCGAGCATCGCCACGGCGAAAACAGTCTTTCGCCAATTCCAAGCAGTTCTCCCCCCGTTTGCGGCCTGGAACATCCAGGACTGGGAGGGGCGAGGATCGGAATTCGACGAGGTGCGCGATTGTGCGTTGGGTTGGGATGTCACCGATTTCGGCAGCAGGGATTTCCCGCGGATCGGGCGCACGCTGTTTACGCTCCGCAACGGCCACATCCGCGATCCGCGCTATCCGAAGAGTTACGCTGAAAAACTCATTCTCGACCCGGAGGGACAGCGTGCGCCGGCGCACTTCCATCGGACCAAGCGCGAGGACATCATCAATCGCGGCGGCGGGAATATTTGTGTCCAGCTGACCCGGACCGACGGGGAGGATCGGCCCGCGAAGGGCAACCTCGACGTGGTTATCGACGGCTGCCGACGCACGATCGCGAGCGGTGAGACGATCCGGCTGACGCCGGGCGAGAGCCTCTGCATCCCGCCGCGGACCATCCACCAATTCTGGGGGGAGGAGGGCACCGGATACCGTATCGACGGCGTGGGCTATACCGTGAGCGGCGAGGTCTCGAGTGTGTGCGACGATGTCGCGGACAACTTCTTCTTCGCCGATCTCGTGCGCTACCCGACCATCGTGGAGGACGCGCCCCGCCTGCACTACCTGTGCAACGAATATCCGAAGGCGGGTTCCGCATGAGCGTCCTGCTCGATCCTCGGGGCCGATGAAGCCCGACGCTTCGACCGCCGCAATGCACTCGTCTCAAGTTCCGACCCGCGCCCGTTTCAAGGTCGTGGGATTCTGCGTCGCCCTCGCCGTCGTCACGTATCTTGACCGCGCCTGCATCGGCGTGCTCGCGGGCGATATTCGGCGAGACCTCGGTCTGACGATGCAGCAGATGAGTTTTGTGTTCAGCGCCTTCACCCTCGCCTACGCGATCTTCGAAATTCCGTCGGCGTGGTGGGGTGAAAAAATCGGGCCGCGACTCGTGCTGGCGCGCATCGTTGGCTGGTGGTCGGCCTTCACGCTGCTTACGGCCGCGTCGTTCGGTTATATCAGTCTTCTCATCTTTCGGTTCCTGTTCGGGGCGGGCGAGGCGGGCGCGTGGCCCAATTCCACCCGGGTTTTTTCGCGCTGGATTCCGGCCGAGGAGCGCGGTCGGGTGCAGGGCGTCTTCTTCGCCGGCGCCCACCTTGCCGCGGGATTGACTCCGCCGCTCGTCTTGGTCCTCGCGCCGATGGTGGGCTGGCGCGGGGTCTTCCTGATTTTCGGTCTCCTCGGATTCGTCTGGTCGGCGATGTGGCTGCGGTGGTTTCGGGACCGGCCCGATGAACACGCAGGCGTCAACGCAGCCGAACTCAGCCATATTACCCGCGGAATCGTCGTCGACCGATCTGGCCCCGGTGAGAAACATGCGCCGTTGTGGCGGTCCATCCTTGGCAGTCGCAATGTCTGGCTGCTCTGTGTCGTGGCCTTCGCCAACGGCTATGGCTTCTACTTTGTCATCACGTGGCTGCCTACTTTCTTGGCCACCCTTGGTTTTTCCCCGACCACGCTGGCGTTCTACGCCGGACTGCCGATGATTTTTGCAGTGCCGGCCGATCTTCTCGGCGGAGTGACGACCGACTATCTGGCGCGAAGGCTCGGTCTCCGTCTCGGGCGCGCGTTGGTGGGCGGCGCCGCTTATGCGGTCGCCGCGTTGGCTATGTTCGCCGCGACTGGGGCAGTCGAGAGCCATCACTTGAAAGCCGTGCTCCTCGCCACGGCCGGGGGCGCGTCGATGTTCGCACTGGCCGCCTCGTGGGCAACCTGCATCGAAATTGGCGAGTCTCAGTCCGGGCTCGTCAGCGCAACCATGAACACCATCGGTCAAGTCGGCGGGATACTTTCGCCGATCGTCCTCGCCTGGCTCGTGGAGCGTTCGGGGGCAGCCGGTCAGTGGCTCCTTCCCCTTCAAATTATCGCGGTGCTCTACCTGTTGGCGGCGCTAAGTTGGCTGTTCATTGATCCGACCAAAGTGATCCAAGGCCTGCTGGGGCCGGCGCCAAGGCCACCTACACTGTAGGCCGCGCTGCCGACGGCGGAGTTGAAGGCGCTCGGCGTCAGCGATCCGGAGACCTTCGACTACCGGCGGTTTATCCGCGCTGGCCGGCGCCATGCCAGAATCCGGAAGCGCTGTGAGGGGGTGACCCGACGGGGTCAGGCTAGGGCGTTCGTTGTTCGCGGGAAAACATTGAACGCCCTGACCCCGTGGGAGCGGCGTCATTGCCCGTAACGGGTGTCGGCGCCGGTGATTTCGCGCCAGAGTTCGCCGGGGTTGACGCGTCGATCGCGCGAGCGGTTGATCCACTCCACATCGGTCGTCGCGCCTTCCGGCGTGAAGCGGATGCCCCAGATGGGGTCGAACGCATCGGCGCTCAGCGAGTAGCGCATGTCGGCCAGCACCGTGGGATCGACCGGGCTCCGCGCGACCCAGTTCTCCGAGAACCACGCGAAGCGCTCGAAGGACTTTCGCCGATCGCGGGCTCGCTCGGCGGGCGTCAGCGACGCGGCTCCCGCCAGCGGGACTGACCAGCCTTCGCGCACCGACGCCGGGCCGAACCATCCGACCCTGATCCGGTCGCTGTGGATGCGGCCGTCGTGCACGTAAAGCGCCCGCCATACGAGGTTGTTGCCGAGCGTGGGCATGACTTCGGCTCGCGCCGGTGCGTGACCCCGCGCAGCCGCAAGGCTCCGCTGGGCCGCGAGCGCCCGCTCATGCTGCACGATCCCTAGGAGCAGGTAGGCCGCGGCAACCGCGAGTCCGGCGGCGGCGGGACGCCCGCGCCGGCGAAGAAGCGCGATGCCCAATCCGGCCAGCAGGGGAACGGTGAACATCGGATCGACGATCGCGATCCAGTCCCAGCCCGCCCGCTGGTCGGAGAAGGGCCAGAAGAGCTGCGTGCCGTAGCTCGTGGCCGCGTCCAGGAGCACATGGCTGAGGTACGATACCCCCGCCGCCGCCCAGAGTGCGAGCCAGCGCCCGCGATCACGCCATTCCCTTCCCGCGAGCCAGACCGCCGCCACCAGCGCCGACCCCGCCGGCACGAAGGCCAGCGCGTGCGTGAAGCCGCGGTGATGCTCGATCGCGAGCAGAGGATCGGCCGCGCTGCCGATGAAGATGTCGGCGTCGGGCGCGAGCCCCGCCAGCGCACCCGCGGCCGCAGCCGCCCGGCCGATCCGACGGCCGAGGAGGACGTGGGCGAGGCTGGCGCCCAGTGCGACATGGGTGACGGGATCCACGCCGGCACCGAATCCGCGCCCTACCGGTTTGGCAAACGGCCCGGGGCGGCCGCCGTCAGGACTGAACCAGCGCCGACTCGCTCACTTCGGCGGCGACGGCGAGTTCCTCCAGCAAGGGGGCCAGGCCCTCGAGGCGGTCAAAGGTCCCCGCGCGGTGGAAGCCGCCTTCCTCCGCGTAGGTCACGAGGCCCTTTTCCACTGAAAAGGTGCCGCGCGCACCGGCGTCGCGGGCGGCGTTCAACTTTTCCCGGAGCTCCAGCGTGAGCGCCGCGCGCCCGGCCGTCGGCTCGTTGGTGCGCACGAACCACATGGCGTCGAACCGGGCGTCGCCCAACTCGATCTCCCGCGCGCCGAAGAGCTCCGCGACCTTCGTGCCGAAGCCCTGCGGCTGGAGGGTCAGCAGCAGTCGACCTTGCGTCGCGGTGGAGAGCGCGAGCGCGACCCAGTATTTGCGGTGCTTGCCGGAGCCGGTCTCGTAGGGCCAGAACCGCGCTTCCCGGCCGCGGATCTTGCCGTCCACGCGGGGGCCTTCCTTGCCTATCCCGGCGGAGGGCGTGAACTTCAGCCCGATCCTTTCCGCGCCGGCACGCAGGTTGGCCGCGGCCTTGCGCTGCTGGATGAATCCGAGCCACACCGTGACCACGATGATGGCGACGACGATGCCGATTCCCAGGAGCGTCTCCATGGTCCCGGAGAAAAGCGCGCCGCCGTTCCCTGGCGAGCCGTGAATGGTTCCCGCCCAGTTCAGGCGACGGCCGCCGCCATCCGCCGCACCGCCTCGGCAAGCGTCGCGCGCGTGCAACCGAAGTTGAGGCGCAGGTGCGTCCCCGGCTTGGCGCCAAAAGGCGCGCCATCGCTCAGGCCGACGCCGTGCCGCTCGAAATGCGCCGCCGGGTCGGGCCGGCCGAGGGCCGACACATTCATCCACAGCAGGTAAGTCGCCTCGACCGGCGCCTCGATCCGGAGCCCGGGCACGGCGCGCGGCAGCGCCTCGAGCAGGTAGTCGCGGTTGCCGCGGAGGTACGACAGCAACTGCTGCCGCCACGGCTCGCAGTCGCGGTAGGCGGCCTCGCAGGCCGTGAAGCCGAGGCAGGTGACCTCCGCCACGATCCCCGCCGCGGCGCGGTTGAAGCGCGCGCGCAGGCCGGCGTCGGGGATGATCGCGAGCGACGTCCCGAGGCCGGGCACGTTGTAGGTCTTGCTCGGCGCCATCAGTGTGACCGTGCGCTTCGCCAGATCCGGCGAGAGCGTGGCCGACGGCACGTGGGGCAGGGATGGGTCGAGGATCAGGTCGCAGTGGATCTCGTCGGAACACAGCACGAGGTCGTGCCGGGCGCAGAATTCGCCGAGCCGTTCCAGTTCCGCGCGCCGCCAGACGCGGGCGAGCGGGTTGTGCGGGTTGCACAGGTAAAACAGCCGCGTGCGCGGCGTGACCGCCCGCTCGAGGGCCTCCCAGTCGATCTCCCAGCCGCCGCCCGCAGGAACGAAGGGTACGCCCACGGTGGCGCGGCCTTGGTTCTTCGGCGCCGACATGAAGGGCGGATAGACCGGCGTGAGGGTCAGTACTTCCTCGCCGGAGCCGGCGAAGGCCATCGCGGTGACGTTCAGGCCTACGACGAGGCCGGGCAGCCAGACGATCCACTCGGGGTCCACCTGCCAGCCGTAGCGCGAGGCGAGGGCGCGGGTGACCGCCTCCACCGTCGCCGCAGTCGGCCGCGCGTAGCCGAAGACGCCATGGTCCACCCGCGCGCGGAGCGCCGCGAGGATCGGCGGCGCCGAGACGAAGTCCATGTCGGCCACCCAGAGCGGCAGCACGTCGCGGCCGGCGTACTTCTGCCACTTCTGCGAGTCGGTGCCGCGGCGCTCGGGGACGGTGTCGAAGTCGTAACGGGTCATGTTCCGGCCGAGGACAGCATGGTTCGGCGGCGCGGAGCGACGATTTTTCCCGGCTTCGCGCGCCCACCGTGCAGCTTTTTCCCACCGAGGCCGTGCTCGTTCGAGCCAAGGTGCGGCCCGCGCGCGACTTAGCTTTCAGCCGCGGTTGGTCCGCGACCTGCGACAGGCGTGTCACTTCATTCCATTCAACCCAGGAGACAAAATCATGAGAATCGTACGCTACACGCAGCCCGCCCTCAGCCGCAGCCTGTCCCCGTTGCCGGGCGGCTTCCCCCGCTCCCCGTGGTCCGGCCTCGAGACCGAGATCGACCGCTTCTTCGAATCCGCCCTCGGTGACCTCGCCGGCGCCGGCCTCGCCGAGAACCGCTTCCCGGTCGACCTCTATGAGGACAAGGACAACACCTACGTCCGCGCCGAGGTTCCGGGCGTCACGCGCGGCGACGTCAGCGTCGAGATGGTCGAGGATTACCTGACGATCTCCGGCTCCCGCAAGGCGCCCGCCGCCGAGGGCAAGGGCGAGGAGGCCTTCGCCTTCAGTCGCTCGGTCACGATCCCCGAGTCGGTCCAGGCCGACAAGGTCACCGCCTCGCTCGAAAACGGCGTGCTCCTCGTGACGCTGCCGAAGCGCGAGGAAGCCAAGCCGCGCAAGGTCACCGTCGAGGTGAAGTGAAATGCCGGAAACCCGTAGTCATCACCCAGGAGAAACCACCATGTCCCTCATCAACACCCTCATTCCCTCGCTCAACCGCACCCCGGCCCGCCGCACGGCTAAGTCCGGCGCCGTCGACATCGGCCCTTCCGTGAAGCCCGCCCACGAGATCAGGGAGACCGCCGAAGCCTTCGGCGTCACCGTCCAACTGCCCGGCGTGGGCAAGGACGGCCTGGAGCTCACCGTCGAGGAAGGCGTCTTCCGCGTCGTGGGCCGCCGCGGCTGGAAGCGCCCGGAATCGTGGACGACCCTCTACCGCGAGACGTCCGACGCGCCGTACGAGCTCGTGCTCGAGCACGACAACATGATCGACGTGGACAAGATCCACGCCGAGCTGGCCGAGGGCATCCTCCGGATCTCGCTGCCGAAGTCCGAGGCGATCAAGCCGCGCAAGATCGCGGTCGTCTGAGTTTCGACGCGTCACCCGGAATCCCGGGCACGGCGCGTCAGACCGCAACCGCCGGGGGCGCCGTCCCCCGGCGTTTTCGTTTTCTCTTCAGCGTGCACCGCGTTCGGGACCTCCGGCGGCGAAGGGACGGAAGGCAGGATCCACGGAGCCTGGCCATTGGCTGGTTCCTTCCGAGGAACCGCGTGGGAGCGCGCAATCGACCTGGGGATTTTGACAACGGCCCGGTTGCCTCTGCCCTTCGCATCATGCCAGCAATTCCGCACCGCGGTCTTCCATGGTCCGCACCCTTTCGGCTGCGTCTCGCGTCGGCCCTGATGGGCGTGCTCGCATTCGCCCTGTCCGGGTGCGCCTCCAAGTTGCCGCCGCTCACGAAGGTCGAGAAACTCGACCTGAACCGCTACATGGGGAAATGGTATGTCATCGCCTGCATCCCGACCTTCATCGAAACGGAAGCCTACAATGCCGTGGAAACCTACCGGCTGGAAAACGACGGCACGATCGATACTATATTCACCTTCAACCAGGGCGGGTTTGAAGGTCCTCTCAAGCGCTATAACCCGCGGGGCTTCGTGCACGATCCTGTCCACAAGTCGACCTGGGGCATGCGCTTCCTCTGGCCTTTCCAGGCCGAGTTTCTCGTCACCTACGTCGACGGCGATTATACGCAAACCATCGTCGGCCGGAACAAGCGCGACTACGTGTGGATCATGTCGCGCCGACCGGAAATTCCAGCGGGCGAATACGACCGCCTCGTGCGCGAACTTGCCTCGCAGGGCTACGATGTGGCCAAGCTCCGTCGAGTCCCGCACCGGCCGCCGGCGCAGCCCGCGGGGCCAGGTTGATGCTGGGCGCACGGCCCGACTATCGGCGCAAGTTTGCCCGGCCTGAGCCGGTGCCGGCCGCGACGGACTTCACTGATCACCCGGATGGGTGGATCGAATCCGCGGTACGCGGTTGATCCTTGGTGGTTCGCTTTGATGGATCAGAATTCCGGAGCGGCGCGAAGGGATTGCGTTGGTTCAGTACGGTTGCCCCTCACGAGCGGGGGCTGAGGCGAGATCCCGCAGCCAAGAGGCAGGTCGGAGTCGGGATCGAGGACGCGAGCATACGGACTGCGCGGGACCCGGTTTTCCGTTGACCCGGCCTGGGCGTGGAAATGCCTTCGCCGCTCATGTCGCTCGCCGCCGCAGTCACGATCTCGCCCGGGGCGACGGGTGAATGGCTGCTTGCGATCCTCAACATCGTCTGGATCGACCTCGTCCTCGCCGGAGACAACGCGGTGGTGATCGCACTGGCGGTGCGGAACCTGCCGGCGCGGCAGCGGCTGATCGGCATCATCGCGGGAGCCGGCGCGGCCGTGCTGCTGCGGGTCGCACTCACTTTCGTCGCGACCCAATTGCTGGCCATCCGTTTCGTCCAATTGGGCGGCGGGGTGATGATCCTCTGGATCGCCTTGAAGCTGCTGCGGCAGAACGAAGGCGCGCCGGAGGAGGGCGGGGCGGGCGCCCGCGGCCTGTGGCAGGCGGTCTGGATGATCGTCGTGGCCGACATCACCATGTCGCTCGACAACGTGCTCGCGGTCGCTGGGGCGTCCCGCGGGCACTTCGGCCTGCTCCTCTTTGGCCTCGCGCTGAGCATCCCGCTCGTGGTCTTCGCCAGCAACCTGATCTCGCGGCTGATGGCTCGCTTCCAGATCGTGGTCTTCATCGGCGCAGCCATCCTGGGGAAGGTAGGCGGGGAGATGATCCTCTCCGACCCCGTGGTCGCCGGCGTCCTGCAGCCGTGGTGGCAGGGCGTGACGGGCGCGGCCGACGCGGCAAAGGCCTACTCCCGGCTGCAGCTCGGCGTCGAGGCTGTCGGCTTCGCCGCGATCTTCCTCATCGGCTGGCTGCGTCGCCGTCCGGCGAGCGCCCCGGCCGCCTGAGCGCGGCCGCCGGCGAACGCTTTTGACAAGGCGCCGGCGCGGGTAGTGTCCTGCCGGCATGAAGCGTTTTCCTTTGCCGCCGGGATGGCGGTGGCTGCCATCGGCGGCGTTGGCGGCACGCGGCGCGGCGGCCGAGGGGGTGCAGGTCTCCGCGGGTGAGGCGGCGGCACGCGGAGACGCCGCCGATCTCCTCGAGCACCTTGTCGACTCGGTCCTGCGGATGCTCGGGATCGATGCCGCGGGCAACACGCTCACCCATCTCGCGGTGGCGGCGGCCATGCTGCTGGTGGCGCTCCTCGGTCGCCGGATCGTCACGGCGCTCCTGTTTCCGACGCTGCGCCGGCTGGCGGAGCGCACCGCGACCACACTCGACGACAAACTCTTCCCGGCGCTTGAGCGCCCCGCGGCGGCGCTCGTCACCTTGACGGGCATCTTCTCCGCGCTGCGGGTGCTCAAGCTCTCATCGGAGGCGGACCTCTACATCGGCCACGGTTCGCAGGTGGCGTTTTCGCTGGTCCTGTTCTGGGGCGCCTGGTGCGCGCTGGCGGCGGTGCTCGAGCACGCGGGTGAGGTCGCGCGCGAGCGCAACCTCGGCGTCGCGGCCTTCATGCCTTGGATCCGCAAGACCGCCCTCGTCCTCTTCGCGGTCCTTGGCGCGCTCCTCACCATCCAAGGGCTCGGCTTCGACGTGAAGGCGCTGCTGGCGGGCCTCGGCATCGGCGGCCTCGCCTTCGCCCTCGCCGCGCAGGACACCCTCGCGAACGTGTTCGGCGCGATCGTCGTCGCGGTCGACCAACCCTTCCGCGTCGGTGACTCGGTGCGCATCGGAGGCAATGTCGGAAAAGTCGAGGACGTCGGCCTGCGCTCGACGCGCGTCCGCCTGCAAGACCGGTCGTTGATGGTGATCCCGAACAAGACGGTCGCCTCCGACACCATCACCAACCTCTCGCGCTTCACGGGCCGCCGCTTCGAGCAGGTGCTCGGCCTCACCTATTCGAGCCGGCCGGAGCAGCTGGAGGCGATCGTGGCCGACATCCGCGCGCTGCTCCTCGCGCGCCCCGAGGTCGAGCCGCGGGAGGTGCACGTTTATTTCCGCGAGTTCGGGGCCTCCTCGCTCGACCTCTGGCTTGCCTACGAGCTGTCGGAGGCCGACTTCGGGCGCTCGCTGGAGATCAAGCAGGAGATCAACCTTGCGATCATGCGGGCGGTGGAGGCGCGCGGGTTGGCGTTCGCTTTTCCGACCCGGACCGTGGAGTTGAGCGGCCCCGTGGCCGAGCGGCTCGCCGGCGTTAAGCGGGACTGATCGCCCCGGTGGCGTCAGAGCGTCTTGCGGAAACGCGAGACGGCGAAGGCCATCACGGCGACGCCCATCGCCAGCAGTGCGGCCATCTCGGGCCAGAGCACGTCGGCTCCGACGCCCTTCAGGAACACGCCCCGGATGATGACGAGGAAGTAGCGCAGCGGGTCCGCGAGGCTGAGCCACTGGAACGCCTCCGGCATGCTCGTGATCGGGAAGATGAAACCCGAGAAGAGCATCGCCGGGAAAAAGAAGAAGAACGTCGTCATCATCGCCTGCTGCTGGGTGCGGCTCACGGTTGAGATGAAGAGCCCGATCCCGAGCGTGCTGAGCAGGAAGAGCGCGGTGCCCAGCAGGAGCAGCGCGAAGCTGCCCCGGAACGGGATCTCGAACCAGAACAGGCCCACGGCCGAGACCAGCGCGGTGTCGAGGAAGCCGATGACGGCGAAGGGCGCGCATTTCCCGACGATGAATTCCACCGGCCGGATCGGCGTCACCATGATCTGCTCGATCGTGCCGGTCTCCTTTTCGCGCACGATCGACATGCTGGTGAGCATGAGGCCGATCAGCATCACGAGCATCGCGATGATCCCCGGCACGTAATAGTTGCGGCTCTCGAGGTCGGGATTGAACCACACCCGCGGCCGCAATTCCGGGCCCGCGGGAGCCGCGGCCGGGCCGGCGCGGCGGCGCAGCGTCTCCGCGGCGAGCGAGGCGTTGGCCGCGGCCGCGATCTGGGTCGCGTAGTTCAGCACGTAGCGCGCGGTGTTGGAGTCGGCCCCGTCCACCACCAGCTGCACCGGCATGGCGCGGCCGGCGAGCAGGCCCTCCGCGAAGCCGGCGTTGATCTGCAGGAGCGCAGCCACCTCACCGGCGTCGATCAGCGCGCGGGCGGCCGCCTCGTTGGGCGGGAACGCGACCGCGTCGAAGCACGCCGAGCCCGTGAAACGCGCCACCAGCTCGCGGCTGGCCGGCGTGCCGTCACGATCCACCACCGCCAGCCGCACGTGGCGCACGTCCAGCGTCACCGCGTAACCGAAGATGAGCGTCTGCAGCACCGGCAGGCCGAGGATCACGAACCGCATCCGCGGGTCGCGCAGCACCGAACGGAACTCCTTGCGGAGGATGGCGAGGACGCGTTCGCCCATGGTCAGCGCAGGCGCTTGCGGGTGAGCCGAACGGCGAGCGCCAGCAGCGCCGCGGCGAAGACGACCAGGAGGAACGCGTCGCGGTAGAGCGTCTCCAGCCCGGTCCCGCGGAGGAAGACGCCCTTCACCAGCGACACGAAGTACCGCGCGGGCACGAGGTGGCTGATCGCCCGCACCGGTGCCGGCATGTTGGCGATCGCGAACGCGAACCCGGAGAGCAGGAATGCCGGCAGGAACGTCGACACCATCGCGAGCTGGCCCGCCAGCAGCTGCTGCCGCGCGAGCGCGCTGATGAAGAGGCCCTGCGCCAGCGTGCCGGTCACGAACACCACGCCGGCCCCGGCCAGGAGGGCGACGCTGCCGCGGAGCGGCACGTCGAACAGGTACACCGTCATCAGCACCGCCACGGTCATGTTCGCGAGGCCGATGGCCGCGTAGGGCAGGAGCTTGCCCACGATGATCTCGGCCGGCCGCACCGGCGTGGAGATGAGCTGCTCCATCGTGCCGCGTTCCCATTCCCGAGCCACCGTCAGCGCCGTGAGCAGCGCCGCGATGAGGCCCATGATCACCGCCATGATCCCCGGCACGATGAAGTTGCGGCTCTCAAGGTCGGGGTTGAACCACACCCGCGGTCGCAGATCGATCGACGCCGCCGGCGCGCCCGGCCCGAGCCGCCGCAGCTCCTCGAGGACGAGCTGGCCGCCGTGAGTCGCCACGACGGCCTGCGTGTAACCGAGCACGATTCCCGCGGTGTTGGCATCCGCCCCGTCGACGATCGCCTGCACCGGGGCCCCGTGCCCCGCGCCGGGCCGTTCCGCGAAGCCCGCCGGAATCACCAGCGCCAGCATCGCCTCGCGGGTGTCGAGCGCGCGTGACAGCGCGGCCTCGCCCTCGGCCGATCCCCGCAGGTCGAAATAACGCGTCGCCGTGAAGCGGGCGACCAACGCGCGGCTCTCGGGCGTGCCGCTCTGGTCCCAGACGACGAAGGGCACGCGGTTGACGTCGAGCGTCAGCGCGTACCCGAACATCAGCAGCATCAGCATCGGGATGCCCACGGCGAGGCCCAGGCTGCGCGGATCGCGCCGGATGTGGATGGCCTCCTTGCGGGCCATCGCGAGGAGACGGCGGAGGTTCATCGCGCGACCTCCCGTGCTTCCCCGGCGGCCCGGTCGTGCGCCTCGATCAGGGACACGAACACGTCCTCCAACGAGGGCGTGACCCGTTCCACGCGTTCGGCGGTGAGTCCGGCCGCCGCGAGTGCCGCCGGGACTTCGCGGAGCGCCGTCGCGGCGTCGCGGGCCACCGCGTGCAGGCCGCGGCCATGGAGCGCCGCCTCTCGCACCGAGCCCAGCGCTTCGACCACCGCGAGTGCCTCCTGCGGTCGCGGGCACTCGACCCCGATCACGGCTTCCTGCATCTGCCCGGCCTTCAGCTCCGCCGGGGTGCCAAGCGCCGCCAACTCGCCGCGGTAAATGACTCCGAGTCGATCGCAGTACTCGGCCTCCTCCATGTAGTGCGTCGTGACCAGCACCGTCACACCGCCCGCCGCCAGCCCGTGGATGAGGTCCCAGAATCGCCGGCGGCTGTTCGGATCCACGCCCGACGTCGGCTCGTCGAGAAACAATATCGGCGGCTCGTGCAGGACCGCGCAGCCGAGCGCGAGGCGTTGTTTCCAGCCGGCCGGCAGCTCCGCGGTGCGGCTGCGCCGGTGTTCCCGCAGGCCCGCCATCTCCAGCACCCACGCCTTGCGCGCTTCGCGGCGGTCGCGCGGCAGCCGGTAGATGCCGCTGAAGAAGTCGATGTTCTCCTCCACCGTGAGCTCGTCGTAGAGCGAGAACCGCTGGCTCATGTAGCCGATCCGCGCGCGGATGCGCTCCGTGTCGCGCACGATGTCGAGGCCCGCCACGCGGCCGGATCCGCCGGTCGGCACCAGCAGGCCGCAGAGCATCCGGATGGTCGTCGACTTACCCGCGCCGTTCGGCCCGAGCAGGCCGAAGATCTCCCCGCGCCGCACCGAGAACGACACGCCCGCCACGGCGCGGAACGCACCGAAGCTCATCTCGAGGTTACGCACCTCGATCACCGGTTCGCTGGAGTTGCCCGCGCCTTCGTTCATGGTGGCGGGGTGGCGAGCACGGCCACGAACACGTCCTCCAGCGAGGGTGTCACGACCCGCGTGGATCCCAGCGCGAGGCCCGCGGTGGCGAGTTCCTCCGCCACGCGGCGGGTGGCGGCCGCGGCGTCCGGCACGGCGAGGTGGATGCGGTCGCCGAACAGCACGACGCGAGCCTCAGGCAACCTTTCGCGCAGCACCGCAGCGGCGCGGCGGGGTTCAGCGGCGGAGACCTCGAGCAGCGCGCCGGGCAGCAGGCGCTTGATTTCGTCGGGCGTGCCCAGCGCGAGGACCCTGCCTTCATGCAGCAGCGCGAGGCGGCCGCAGCGCTCCGCCTCGTCGAGGTAGGCCGTGGAGACGACCAGCGTGACTCCCTCCCGCACGAGTTGGTGCAGGATGCGCCAGAAGTCGCGGCGCGAGACGGGATCTACGCCGTTGGTCGGTTCGTCGAGGAAGAGCACGCGCGGCGTGTGAATGAGCGCGCACGCGAGCCCTAGCTTCTGCTTCATGCCGCCGGAGAGGTTGCCGGCGAGGCGCCGTCGGAAGGGCGCTAGGCCGCTGAACTCGAGGAGCCGCGCGGTGCGGGCTGGCAGCTCCGCCGCGGCGACGGCGTAAAGGTCCGCGTAGAACGCGAGGTTCTCCGCCACCGTCAGGTCTGGATAGAGTCCGAAGCGCTGGCTCATGTAGCCGATACGGCCCTTCACGCCCTCGGGATCGCGCACGACGTCGCAGCCGGCGACCTCTGCGGTGCCGGCGGTGGGCGGGAGGATGCCGGCGAGCATCCGGAGCGTCGTCGTCTTCCCCGCGCCGTCGGGACCCACCAGCCCGAAGATTTCCCCCGGCGCCACTTCGAGGTCGATTCCGGCGACCGCCGTCGTTGCTCCGAAGGTGCGGCGCAGACCGCGGGTTCGGATCGCGGTCATGACGGAATCAACGGGAGGCTTTGGGCGATTCCGCGGTCGCCGCGGGCACGACCACGTCGGCCGGCATGCCTGTCTTCAGCTCACCGCCCGGATTCAGCACGTCGACCTTCACGCGGTAGACGAGCCGCACGCGTTCCTTCGGCGTCTGCACCGTCTTGGGTGTGAACTCCGCCTCCGACGAGATGAAGGCGACCGTGCCCTCGTGGGTGCGGCCGGGGGCGGTGTCGGTGCGGACCGCCACCTTCTGGCCGAGTCGCACGCGGCCGAGGTCGGGCTCGTTCAGGTAGGCGCGCACCCACAGGTGGACGGTGTCGGCCACGGTGACGACGGGCGTGCCGGCGGCGACGAACTCCCCGGCTTCGACGTGGTGGGAGAGCACGACGCCGTCCAAGGTCGAGACGAGCCTGGTCTGGTCAAGGCGGTGCTGGGCGAGCGCGAGGGCGGCGGCGGCCTGCTCGGTGCGGGCGCGCGCCTGGAGGATCGTTTCCGGCCGGGGTCCGGCCGAGATGAGCCGGGCCCGCTCCGTGGACTCGGTCACGCGCGCCTCGGCGACGCTCAGCTGTGCGCGGGCCGACTCGAATTCACGGGCGGGGATCGCGTTCCGCTGCAGCAGTTCCTGCTGGCGATTGAATTCAAGTTCGGCGCGCTCGCGTTCCGCCCGCGCGCTGCGGACGACGGCTTCGGCCGCTGCGATCTCCTGCGGGCGGGCCCCGGCCTCGAGTTCGGCCAGGAAGGCCTTTGCGGCGGCGAGTTCAGCGCGGCGCAACGCCACCTCCTGAGTCTGCTCGGAGTCGTCGAGCCGGGCCAGCGGTTGGCCCGCCTTCACGCGCTGGCCCTCGTCGACGAGACGTTCGACGACGCGGCCCGGGTACTTGAAGCTCAGCTGGGTGTCGACGAGCTCCAGGTTGCCGGAGAGCACCAGTGGATCCGCGCGCTCGGCGGCGGGCCGGCAACCGGCGAGGAGCAGCGCGGCAAGGGTCGGAAGGATCCGTTTCATGGCGGTGAACGGCCGGCGGCCGTGGAGTTGGAAGATACCCGCCGCCGTGGGATGCCGGCAAGCTTACCTCGGATGGACGAGGCGAAGATTAGTCCGCTTAAAAACGATCAGAACAACCCTGATGACGGCCGCATGGATTGGGAGCACCACGGAACACACGGGCTGCACGGAAGCAGAGTTGGGGGCGCGAAGGGTCGGGGAAGCACCACGGATTTCACGGATCGCACGGATGAGGGAATGATCCGTGGCATCGGTATGATCCGTGGTCGTCTGCTCGGGTGATTGAACCGCGAAGGCCGCGAAGGTGCGCGAAGAGATCGTGGGGTGGCGGTTTCGCCACGGAACACAGGGAATACACGGAAGCAGAATTGGCAGTGTGAAGGGGCCGGGGGAGCACCACGGATTTCACGGATCGCACGGATGAGGACTTGATCCGGGGTGAGATGGTTCGGTCGCTGCGCGTTGCCCTTGCGTTCGGAGGGCCGGCGCGAATCGTTTCGCCGGCGGTTCATGCTCGATGTCTTCACCCGGAAAACCACCCGCATCCAAGGCCGCTCCCTCCCCGGAGCCGGCGAGCGGGCCGCTATTCAAGACGATCACGAACGCCGATTGGAGTCGCTCGCTCGCCTCGGCGCGGCAGCGGAAAAATGTGATCTCCGAGCAGATTCGGACCAGGATCTCGTCCTCCTCGCGGAAGACGAAGTGAGCCTGCTGGAGGGGGCCGGCGGGGAGTGGGCGGAGCTGGGGGCGGCGATCCGGGACTTCCGGTCGCTGCTGCCGCTCCGGCGGCTGGAGGACTTCGGCTTCGCGGCGGAGGTGGAGCATCCCCTGGAGGAGCCCAACGCGCGGCTGCGTTACCTGCATAGCGGCGTGGAGGCTTCGGCCTTCCTCTCGGCGGAGTGCGGCTCGGTGTACAAGTTCTACCTCCCGCGCGAAGAGAAGCGCGTCGGCAGCGTCTTCGGTTTCCGGGCGGGGGCCGAGGCGGCGCTCCACGCCGAGGCTGAGCTCGGCGGTTACCGCGGCCTGCTGCAGAAACTGCTCCTCATCCATGCGCTTGGCGGAGCGGCCACCGAGGTGGTGGCGGTCACGGCGGAAGGCATCCTGATCGCGAAGCAAACGCTCGGGGAGCCCCTGCCGCAGGGAGCCGACACCTCGCGGCACCTCCCCGAGGAGTTGATTGAGATACCTTCCCGGTTCCTGCGGGCCAACCGCGACCACCCGCGGCTGTTCTTTCTGCGCGGTGAACCGTGGCTCGTCGCCGACCTGCACGCGCGCAACTTCGTGCGCTGTTCGGATGGGAAACTGCGGGTGATCGATCTTGTGGCCGCCCCCTGGCCCGCCTCCGTACCCACCCGCGACCCGCTGATGGCCGAGTGGCTGGAGAGGGTGCGCCGCGACCCCGGCGCCAGCGCGCTCCCCGGTTCGCCGGACGCGGACCTGTAGGATCAGCGGGTGAAAACGAAGATGCCCTCCCGAGCGGGAGGGCATCCAAAGGAACAAAACTGAATCGCCGGGCGGCGCTCAGCTCGACTTCTTCGCCTTGAGGAAGTTCAGCACCATCTCGGCCTGCTTCTCGGTCTGGCCCTTGTCGTGGTACACGACCTTGCCGGAGCGGTCGACGAGGTAGGCCTCGCGGCTCGGGAAGGCGATGCCGCTCTGGCCGAAAGCCTTCACGATCGCCTTGTCGGTGTCCGCCAGCAGCGGGAAGGGGAAATTGTTCTTCTCCTTGAACTCCTTCTGCTTCTCCACGGTGTCGTTGCTCACGCCGACGACCGCCACTCCGTGCTGCTTCAGGTCGGCGCTGGCGTCGCGCAGCGAGCAGCCCTGCTTGGTGCAACCGCCGGTGAGGGCCTTCGGGTAGAACCAGACGAGGGTGTAGGCGTTGTTCTTGTAGACGTCGCCGAGGTTGAGCTTGGTGCCGGCGTCGGTGGTTCCGGTGACCACCGGGGCGGCGGCGCCGACCTTGAGCGGATCCGCCTGGGCGGTTCCGAGAAGCAGGGAGAGCAATGACATGGTGAGTAGGGCGCGGGGGAGGTTCATGACGAACTCAAGCTAACCCGGTTGGTCTGCCGCGCAAGCGTGCCAGCGGGCCAGGGGCGCTTTTCCGAGGAACCACCCGCCGCGGCCGCGCTCTCAACTTGCTCGAAATCCCGCGCCCACGTGCGCCCCGATCCCCGAGCCACCGCTTGCCTTGCGCCACGGTGGCTCCCAACCTCGCCCTCCGATTCTCTCCGTCTTCCTCCCTCGCCGGGTCATCCGGTCATCCTTTTCCATGTCATTTGCCGCCGCTTTCACGTCCGCCGTCCGCCGCGCGACTTCGTTCCTTTCGGTGCCCGTCGCCGCCTTCCTCGGGGCCGTCGCCGCCCTCGCGCAGCCCTTCACGGTCAACGACGGCTTCAATCCCGACGTCGACGGCACGGTCTTCGCAGTCGTTGCCCAACCCGACGGCAAGCTGCTCGTGGGCGGGCAGTTCACCTCGGTGGGAGGTGTGGCCCGCTCCAACCTCGCACGGCTCAACGCCGACGGCTCCGTCGACACCGGTTTCAATCCCTCGCCCAACGCCCCTGTTCGCGCCCTGCTGGTTCAGCGGGACAATCGCATCGTGATCGGCGGCGATTTCACCTCTGTGCAGCCCGGGGCCGCCGGAGCCGCCGTGACGCGCAACCGCCTAGCCCGGATCAACGCCGACGGATCGGTCGACGCCGCCTTCAATCCCAACCTCGGCGGACAACTCCAGCCGCAGGTGCACGCTCTCCTGTTGCAGGCCGACAACCGCATCGTCGCGGGCGGTTCCTTCACGACCGCCCAGCCCAACGGGGCCGCCGCCGCCACCGCGCGCAACTACCTCGCCCGCTTCAATGCCGACGGCTCGCTCGACGCCGGCTTCAACCCCAATCCGAACTCGATGGTCCTCGCGCTGGCGTTGCACGTCGACAACAAGATCCTCGTCGGCGGCGGCTTCACTACCTTCCAGGCACCCGGCGAATCCGCGCCCACCACCCGCAACCGCGTCGCCCGTCTTAATTCGTCGGGTACCATCGACTCGGAGTTCAATCCCAACGCCAACAACGGCGTGACCAGCCTCGCCGTCCAACGCGACGGCAAGATCCTCCTCGCTGGCTATTTCACCACCGTGCAGCCGCCGACCGACGTCAACCCGGCCGGCCGCTCGCGCCTCGCCCGCCTGAACGTCGACGGCACGCTGGATTCCGAGTTCTACCCGCGCGCTGACGGCGCCGTCGCGGCGGTCGCCGTCCAGTCCGACGGTCTCATCGTGATCGGCGGGGCCTTCACCGCCGTGTGGGGACAGGGGGCCACGTCCGTCAACCGGGGCTTTGTCGCCCGGTTTCGGCCTGACGGCTCGCTCGACACCGCCTTCGCCCCGACGCTCAACGGCGCGGTCAACGCGCTCGCCCAGCAGGCCGACGGCAAGCTGGTCATCGGCGGCTCTTTCACGCGGGCCACCCCGCAGGGCGGCTCCGCCCCCATCATCCGCAACCGCCTCGCCCGTCTCGGCACGGACGGTTCGCTCGACGCCACCTTCGAACTGGATGCGGGCGGCCGCATCCTCGCTTCCGTGACGCAGGCCGACGGCCGGGTTGTCGTCGGCGGCACCTTCACGAGCGTCGCGGGCGCCTCGCGCAACCACCTGGCCCGGCTCAATGCCGACGGCACCTTGGATCCCTCCTACGCGCCCGCCCTCAACGGCCGGGTCTACGCCCTCGCGCTGCAGGCCGACGGCAAGGTGATTGTCGGCGGCTCCTTCACCGAGATTGCCGGAGAGACGCGGCGGTACCTCGCCCGCCTCAATGCCAACGGCACCATCGACTCCGAGTTCTACCCGCACTTCGACGGCCAGATCGGCACGCTGGTCATCCAGTCCGACGGCAAGATCCTCGTGGGCGGAACCTTCAACTTCGTCACGCCCGTCCGTTCGACCACGCCCGAGAGCCGCGCCAACCTGATTCGGCTGAATGCCGATGGCACGATCGACTCGGCCTTTGATCCCAACCCCAATTCCACCGTCTCGGCGATCGTGGTGCAGGGCGACGGCAAGATCCTCCTCGGCGGGCTGTTCAGTGCTCTCCGTCCGGGTGCCTTCAGCAGCACCAGCGCCTCGTTCGTTCCCCGCAACTTCATCGCCCGTATCAATGGTTCCGACGGCAAGCTCGATGACGCCTTCAACCCCACGCTCAACGGCCAGGTCAGCACCCTGCAGCTGCAGTCCGACGGCAAGGTCATCGCGGGCGGGGCCTTCACCACGGTCGTCGGCACGGATGGTAAGCTCGACAAGGCCACTGACTCGAGCGGCCGGACCACCGACGTCGTGCCGGTGCGCAACCGCCTCGTCCGCCTGACGGCGGAGGGCAACCTCGACACGGCCTACAACCCGAACGCGAACGGCAACGTGCTCACGTCGGTGCTGCAACCCGACGGCCGCCTGATCATCGGCGGCGCCTTCACGACGCTGCAGCCCAACGGGGCCGCGGACTGGACGCTGCGCAAGTACGCTGCCCGCCTCAATGTCGACGGTACCGTCGACGCCGCCTTCAATCTCGACCTCAGCGAATTGGCCGGCAACCGCGTCGATTCGCTCCGCCTGCAGTCCGACGGTCGCCTGATCATCGGTGGAGCCTTCACTTCCCTTCAGCCCGTGGGCACCACCGCGCGCGTCGCCCGGCGCAACTTCGCCCGCCTCCTCGCCACCGGACAGGTAGACGCTTCGTTCGACGCCGCCGCGGGCGGCGCCAGCGGCGCCACGGTCAATGCGCTCGCGGTCCAGCCCGACGGACGGGTGATCGCGGTCGGCAGCTTCGCCGACCTCGGCGGCGCCAAGAGCACCAACATCGCGCGGTTCCGGCCGGAGGGTACTCCCGACCCGGACTTCAGCCCGGTCCTCACCACCGACGGACCGGTGAACGCACTGGTTGTCCGCACCGTCGGCGCTCCGATTCCCACCCAGCTCAACGGCTTCGCGTGGCTCACGGCCACCGGTGCGCTACGCTCCGCCTTCGCTTCCGCCGGGGCGCGCCTGAGCGGCGAGATCACCGCGGTCGCCGTTGACCGCGAAGGCCGGGTTCTGGTCGGCGGCTCCTTCGCCAACCTCGCCAACTCGGCGGGCGGCAACCTCGCCCGCTTCCGGGCTGACGGCTCGATCGACGCTTCCTTCGCTCCGGGACCAAACGGCGCCGTCTCCGGAATCGTCGTCCAGCCCGACGGCCGTATCGTCATCGTGGGATCGTTCACCGCCGTCGGCGGCGGCACCCGCAATCGCATGGCCCGCATCGACGACAACGGCTCGCTCGACGTCACATTCGATCCTTCGGCGAACGCCCGCATCGCCGCGATCGTGCGCCAGTCCGACGGGAAGTTCATCATCGGCGGCGACTTCACCAGTCTCACTCCGAACCTCACCGCGACCAGCGTCGCGCGCAACTACCTCGCCCGGGTGAATGAGGACGGCACCGTTGATTCCGCCTACGGTCCTTCGCTGAGCTCTTCCGTGGGCGCCCTCGCGCTGCAGGCCGACGGCAAGGTGGTGGTCGGAGGAAGCTTCAACAGCGTGACGCCCAACGCGACCGCTGCTCCCGTCACCCGCAACTACCTCGCCCGTCTCAACGTCGACGGCACGCTGGACCAGAATTTCGACCCGAACGCCTCCGCCCCGGTCAGCGCCCTCGTCGCCCTCTCCAACGGCCAATTCCTCATCGGCGGTTCCTTCACCACCCTACAGCCGTCCGCCGGCGGTGGTCTCGTCTCCCGCAACAACCTGGCCCGCATCAACAGCGACGGAGCCGTTGACCCGTCCTTCAATCCCAACCCGAACGGCGCCGTCACCACGCTGGCGGTGCAGTCCGACGGCTCCGTCCTGCTCGGCGGATCCTTCACTTCGCTGCAGCCATCCGGTTCCGGCGCCCCGGTCTCCCGCAACCGCCTCGCGCGCGTCGACACCGGCGGCTCGATCGACCTTAACTTCAATCCCGACATCCGCGGTACCATCGGCGTCGTGGCGGCCAGACCCGACGGCACGGTGCTCGTCGGCGGCAATTTCTCCGACCTGCAGCTGAACGGCTCCATTCTGGTCGGAGGCAGCTTCGCGAGCATCGGCGGCGTGGCCGCGCGGAACCTCGCGATGCTGAACGACAATGGATCGGTCACGACCTCGTTCCAGCCCCGTCCCGACGGCGCGGTGCACGCGCTCCTCGCCTTGCCCGACGGTCGCACGATCGTCGGCGGGGCCTTCGCCAGCATCAACGGCGTGGCCCGCTCGCGCTTGGCCCGTTTCAATTCCGACGGTTCCTTCGACGCCAACTACGCCGCTTCCGCTCCTGCAACCGTCCGGGCGCTCGCGCTGCAGGCCGACGGTCGCGTGCTGGTGGGTCACGCCAACGGCGTGCTTCGGCTCACCGCCGCCGGTGCGGTCGATGGCTCGTTCACCGCCGCCGTTTCCGGACCCGTGACCGCGCTCGCCGTCCAGGCCGACGGCCGGATCCTCTACGCCGTCAACCAGGCCGGCGTCGCGCGGCTGAACGCCGACGGCTCGGCGGATTCATCCTTCTCCGCTCCCGCCGGCAGCGCCGTCGCCTTGGTCCTTCAGGCCGACGGCAAGCTCCTGGTCGGCGGAGCTCCTTCGCGCCTGGTGCGGCTCAACGCCAACGGTTCGCCCGACGCGTCGTTCACGTCTGCTCCCAACGGCCCCGTCACCGCACTCGCGCTGCAGGCCGACGGCCGCCTGATGATCGGCGGCGGCTTCGGCGCCGTCGGTGGCGTTGCCCGACCCGGCATCGCCCGCCTCTCGGCGCCTGCGGCGGGAGGTCAGGCCCTCGGCGTCGCCGCCAACCGCGGATCGGTGTTGCTGAACCGCGCCGGCGCCATCGGCGAGGTCTCCAGCGTAACCTTCGAGATCTCTTCCGACCGTATGACCTGGACGCGCCTCGGCGACGGCGTCCGCGCCCCTGGCACTCCCAACTGGCAGGCGGCCGGGGTAAGCCTGCCCGCCTCCTCGGTGTTCTACGTCCGAGCCCGGGCGGTGACTCCCTCGGTCGCCGGCGTCGCCTCCGGCCTGTATGAGGTGATCCGCGAGTTTAATTACGCCAGCCCGGTGCCTGGGCTCGGTATCCCGGCCAACAGCACCTCGACTCCGGCGCAGGCCGCCGCTCAACCGGGCATCGACGTCGCCACCGGCATCATCCCGAACGCCATCAGCACGTTCGTGCCGGGCGAGGGAACGGTTTCCGTGACGGTGGGCGATCCGGCGCGGGCCGCCGGTTCGAAGGCCGCGCGTCTGGTCAATCTCTCGACCCGCGGTGAAGTTTCGCCGGGTAGCCCGCTTATCCTCGGCTTCGCCATCGCGGGCACGGAGCCGCGTCCGGTGCTGGTTCGCGGCGTCGGCCCGGCCCTCGGCGCCTTCGGCGTACCGGGCGCCCTGACCTCGACCTCGCTGCAGCTTTACACCTCGGGCGGGGCGTTCGTCGCCGGTGCGGAAGGCTCGGACCGGGAGGCGGCCGCCGCGGCCGTGCGCACCGGCGCCTTCCCGATCGCGGCCGGCAGCGGCGATAGCGCCGCCCTCGTCACACTCGCGCCCGGCGTCTACACGGTGCAGGTCGGAGGCTCGGCCTCGGCCCGGTCGGGTATCGCGCTCGTCGAGATCTACGACGCCGGCTCCGGTGACGCCGCGCGCCTCGTCAATGTTTCCAGCCGCGGCCCTGCCGCCGTCGGTTCCGGTGCGTTGATCAGCGGGTTCGTGCTCGAAGGCGGCGCGGGCGCCCGCGTCCTTCTGCGCGGTGTCGGCCCCGCGATGACGCAGTTCGGTGCTACCAACACGGTCGCCGATCCTTCCATCTGGCTGTACGACGGCTCCGGACAACTCCTCGGGACGAACGACAACTGGGTCTCCAGCGTGCCCGACATCGCTTCCGCCGCGCTCCGCTCCGGGGCCTTCGCCCTGCCCGCCGGCGGCAAGGACGCCGCGCTCCTTGCGACGCTGCCCGGCGGGGTCTACACAGTGCAGGTCGGCGGTGACGCCGCCGCGTCCGGCACGGCACTGCTCGAGATCTACGAGGTGCCCTGACGGCTTCCCGCGGCGCGCCCGCCCGCGACTGTGAACTGGCGCCCCGCGTCGCGGGCGTCTTCCCTTCGGGCGTGCCGCTGCCGCTCCAGTCCGTCTGCCGCCTCCCCGCGCCCGGCGATAACGTCGCCATCGCGATCCGTCGCATCGAGGCGGGCGAGGAAGTCGCCTTGTCCGACGGCCCGCGCGCGCTGCCGCACACCGTGCTGGAGGGACACCGTTTTGCCGTGGCGCCGATCGCGCCCGGCGGCGCCCTGCTTTCGTGGGGCCTGCCGTTCGGACGCGCGACGAGGCCGATCGCGCCGGGCGACTACGTGGCCAACGCCGCGATGCTTGAGGCGCTCGCGGTTCGCTCCGTCGGCGGCGCCCGCCTGCCGACGGCGGCCAACTTCGAGGACTGTCTCACGCCGTTCCGCCTCGACGAGGCGCGGATCCATTCTTCGCCGCCGGTGGTCCGCGCCGCGCCGGCGCGTACGTTCCGAGGCTACCGGCGGCCGGGTAACCGCGGCGTGGGCACGCGTAACCACGTCGTTATCCTTGGCACGTCGTCCCGCAGCGCGAGTTTCGCGCGCCAGCTCGCCGCGCGCCTCCAGCCGCTGGCCCGCGTGCACCCCGGCATCGACGGCATCACGGCCGTGGCGCACACGGAGGGCGGGGATCCGGCGGAGGGCAACAACACCCTCGAGGTCCTGCGCGCGCTGGGCGGCTTCATGGTGCACCCCAACGTCGCCGCCGTGCTCGCGGTCGATCAGGGTCCGGAGCCGCTCAACAACCGCCGGCTCGAAGAATTCCTGCGCGAGCGGGGCTACCCGTTGGATCAGGTGCCGCATGCCTTTCTCAGTCTTGGCCGCGGACTGGCGGCGGGACTCGCCGAGGGAGAACGGATCGTGCGCGGCTGGTTACCGGCCGCGGCCGCGCTCAAACGCACGGACGAGCCGCTCGCGGGCCTGCGGATCGCGCTCCAATGCGGCGGGTCGGACGCGTTTTCCGGCGTGTCCGGTAATCCGCTCGCGGGCGCCCTGGTGCACGAGGCGATCCGTCATGGTGCCACCGGCGTGCTGACGGAGACCGACGAGTCGATGGGCGCGGAGGAGTACATGCTGGCGAACGTGCGCGACGCCGTGACCGCGCGGGCCTTCGTCGCGATGCTGGACCGCTTCCGCGAAAAGCTCGCTTGGCACGGCCTGACGCCCGAGAGCAATCCCTCGGCCGGCAACCGCTTCCGCGGCCTCTACAACATCGCGCTGAAGTCCCTCGGCGCCGTGCACAAGAAGGACCCTCGTACGCGGCTCGACACGATCATCGAGTACGCCCAGCCGCTGCGCGACCTCGCCGATCCCGGGTTCACGTTCATGAACGGCCCGGGCAACGATCTTGAAGGAATCGCTGGGCAGGTGGGAGCGGGTTGCAACCTGATCCTCTTCGCGACGGGCAACGGCTCGGTGACGAATTTCCCGTTCGTGCCCACGCTCAAGGTCACCACGACCACGCGCCGCCATGAGCTCCTGCGGCACGAGATGGACATCAACGCGGGGCGTTACCTCGACGGCGAGCCGATGGAGGCGCTGGCCGCGGAGTACTTCGAATTGCTCGTGGACACCGTCGGTGGCCGGCGCACGCGGGGCGAACACGCGGGTCATGCGCAGGTCTCGGTGTGGCGTAATTGGCGGCAGACCGACACGTCCCGCCTCGCGGAACTCCGCGCGCGGCAGGCGCCCGACGGCAATCCGCTGCCCGTGGTTCAGCCTGCTGGGTTGCCGCCGGTCACGCTGCCGCCGGTTACGTTGGCCGCCGGTGCGGACGGACGCGGCGCCACTGAGCGGATCGGCCTCATCCTGCCGACCAGCCTCTGTTCAACGCAGATCGCGCGGATGGCGGCCGAGCGGCTGAACGCTGGCGGACTCGCCCGCGCGGCCGGCCTCTCGCGCTTCCTCGGGTTCACGCACACGGAAGGCTGCGGCTTCGGCGGCGACACCATGTACCGCCTCCTGCACCGCACTTACCGAGGTTACCTCACGCATCCCAACGTGGCGGCCGCGCTGCTGCTGGAGCACGGCTGTGAAAAGGTGCCCAACGACGTGATGCGCCATCACCTCGCCGCCGCCGGCGTCGACCCCGCGCGGTTCGGGTGGGCGAGCGTGCAGCTCGACGGCGGCATCGACCGCGCCATCAGCCGGGTGGAGGCCTGGTTTGCGGAGCGCTTGGCCGCGATTCCCGCGCCGGCTTTGGCCGCGAAGGACGGTTTCCTGCGGGTGGCATTGCTCGCCGTTGGACCGGTTCCGGACGGCGTCGCAAGAGCTTTGGCCGCCGTCGCGCACGCTGTTCTCGGGTCCGGGGGCTCGGTGCTCCTTGCGGAAGGTGACCCGCTCCTCGGCGACGGCGCGTTCCGCTCGCGGCTCCTCGGGGCGCAGTCGCCCCGCGCCACGCTCGCCTATGGTGAGCCGCTGGCGCGGCCCGGCCTGCACGTCGTCGCGACGGAGACAGACCATTGGGTCGAGAACCTCACCGGCCTCTGCGGCTGCGGGGCGCACCTCGCGGTGACCCTCGTCCGCGACCATGCCCGCCAGGGGCATCCGATGATGCCGGTCATCCAGTTTGCTCCGGAGGCCGAGCGCGGCCGCGTCTGCGCGGAGGACATCGATGCGTTTATGCCGGAGGATGAAGTCGCCGCGGCGGCCTTGGTCGCCGAATGGGTCGCGGCGGTGGCCGGTTCCGGCCGCGAGGTGGCGGCGCAACGTTCCGGCGCGGTCGACTTTCAGCTCACGCGCGGTCTGCTCGGGCTCACCACCTGAGCGGCGCCGCTGCGGCTCGGTTTCGCGGGTGGGTGTCGTTCGGGCCCTTGAAAAGCGGAGGGTCTGTGGAATCGCATCCAATCCAGCGCGGTCTGAACTTGCGCGGGTTTTACGCGGCTTTACTCGTCACCGGATGACCGACTCCGCCACGTCCGCGATCGAGGTCCGGGGCCTCCGCAAGGCCTACGGGAGCCACGAGGCGGTGCGGGGCGTCGGCTTCGCGGTGGGCCGCGGCGAGATCTTCGGCCTGCTCGGACCCAACGGCGCGGGCAAGACGACCGTCGTCGAGTGCCTCGTGGGCCTGCGCGATGCCGACGCCGGCGAGCTCACCGTCTGCGGTCTCGACGCGCGCCGGCATCCGCGGGAGGTGAAGCGCCGCATCGGCGTGGCGCTGCAGTCGACCTCGTTGCAGGACAAGATCACGCCCCGCGAGGCGCTGCGGCTTTTCGCCGCGCTCTACGGCGGCGGCGTGCCGGCGGACGAACTGCTGGCGCGTTTCGAGCTCACGGCGAAGGCCGACGCCGCCGTCGACACCCTTTCCGGCGGACAGCGCCAGCGGCTGGCGCTCGCGCTGGCGTTCGTGAACCGGCCCGAGGTCGTCTTCCTCGATGAACCCACCACGGGGCTGGATCCGCAGGCCCGCCGCGAGCTCCTCGCCGCCATCGCGCGGATGAAGGCCGACGGTTGCACGGTGCTGCTGACGACCCATCACCTCGACGAAGCCGAGGACCTGTGCGATCGCGTCGCGATCATCGACGCCGGTCGCATCGTGGCCGAGGGTCGGCCGCGCGACCTCGTGGCCGCGGCCGGTGCCCCGCACACGGTGACGCTGCGCACGACCGCGCCGGTCGATGGGTCGGTGCTGGCCTCGCTTCCCGGGGTTTCCGCGGTCCGAGGCGCGGGCGCCGACTGGTGCTTCGCCGCCGCCGACGCGACCGCGGTCGTGGCCTCCCTGGCCGCGCGGCTGGCGGCCGACGGCAATGCCTTGGCGGAGCTGCGCGTGCGGCGCGCCTCGCTGGAGGATGTCTATCTCGGGCTGACCCGCGCGGAGGAGGCTGCCGCATGAGTCTGCCCGCGCTCCGCGAACACCTGCGCGTTTCGTTGCGGCTGCATTTCCGCAACCGCCTCGCGCTGTTGTACGGATACCTCTTCCCGCTGATCTTCCTCGTGGCGTTCTGGGTGCTCTACCGCCACGAGCGCGTGCCGCTGCTGCGCCACATGGGTGAACTGCTGACGGTCGCGGTGCTGGGTGGCGCCTGCTTCGGGCTGCCGACCACCCTGGTGAGCGAGCGGGAACGCGGGGTGTGGCGGCGTTACCGGCTGGCCCCGGTGCCGGTCTGGGTGCCGGTCGCGAGCACGGTCATCGCGCGCTATCTGATCATCCTGACGGCGGGTTTGCTGCAATTGGCGGGGGCGCTCGCGCTGGGCATGACTTTCCCCGAGCACCCGCTCGGCCTGCTGGTCGCTTTCTCCCTCGTCGCGTTCGCCTTCATCGGCCTCGGTTTGGTGATCGCGACGCTCGCCGACAACGTCCCGGCGGTGCAGGCGCTCGGCCAGTGCATCTTCCTCCCGATGCTGATCATCGGCGGCGTGGCGGTGAGGCTCGCCGCCCTGCCGGAGTGGGCGCAGCACGTCTCGGCCTTCTTCCCAGGCCGCTACGCGGTCGAGGCGATCCAGGGCTGTGTCAACGGGCCCGGTCTCGGCGGGCTGCGCTTCAGCCTGCTGGCGCTCCTCCTCACCGGAGCGGCCGGCTGCCTCGCTGGCGCGCGGCTGTTCCGTTGGGATGCCCAACAGCGTTTCGCGCGCCTACCCGGCAAGGTCTGGCTGCTGCCGGCCTTCGCCGCGTGGCTCGCGGTGGGCCTGCTGGCCGAGATCCGGGGGCGCGTCGCGGTTCCGGCCGACGCCGAGTTGCCGCCTGTCGCCGCGCCGAAGCCGGCTCCTGCGCCGATCCCCGTGCCGCCCGTGACCGCGCCCGCTCCGACGGCTGCCACTCTTGTCCCGCCTCCTCCGCCTCCGCCCGCGGCGCCGCGGAAGCCTGATCCGGTCTGGATGAAGATCACGGCCGCCGACTGGGAGGGGCTCGATTACCGCGTGCCGCCCGACCACGGGATCGTCGCGCCGATGGCGCCCGCCGACGAGGAGGTCGACGACTTCCTGAAGGAGCAGATCGACAAGGTGAAGGAGAGGATGACGACCTGGTCGCCCGGCACCGATGGCGACGAACTCTACTGCATCCGCAATCTGCTCTACATCGCGGCGGTGCCCGACGCGATCCAGCTGCCGGTCGAACGCTACCTGCCGCGCGTGGTTTACCAGCACCTGCTCGACACCTACCCGCGCGAACAACTCAGGAAGGTCCTGACCTACATCGCGCTCCACCCGCTTGAGGGGCCCGTCCTTGATGACGTGTCCGAGGTTGGCATCGAAGGAGCGGCGGGAGACCCGATGCTGGTTCGGGAGCGCGCTTACTTCTACGCCATCAAGTTCCTCGCCCGCCTCACGGGCCGGCTCGAGGAGTAGGATCGATCCCCATGTCCGTTCTTTCGCGCCAGAAGGTCCGCACCGCGCTCTTCGTCCTCTTCGTGATGACGCTGGTGTGCCTGCCGTTCGCGGTGTTCGGCGAGGAATTCGTGCTGCCGTTGCTGAAGACGCGCGAGCAGCAGGCCGGGGCGCTCACGCTCATCTCGATCGCGCTGCTGGCCGCCGACTCCGTGGCGCCGGTGCCCGCGACGCTCATCATCATGTACCTGGCCGCGAAGGCCGGCTGGGTGGCGGGCGTGATCGGCGGCACGATCGGCATGAGCGCCGGGGTGCTGGCGGCGGCCTGGCTCGGCCGGGCGGCGGTGGGGCGGATCGCGCCGCGCTTCTTCCCTGATGCCGAATTGGCGCGTCTCCGTGACTCGCTCCAGCGGCGTCTCGGGCTTACCCTCGCGTGTCTGCGCAGCGTTCCGGTGCTGGCGGAGGCGTCGGTCATCATCGCGGCCGCGATGGGCATCCCGGTGCGGCGGATCGTGGCGGTGACTTTGATCCCCAACTTCCTTGTGGCGCTCATCTACTCGCTCGCCGCCGACGATTCCTTCACGACGGCGGCGATCACATTCCTCGCGACGATGGTCGTCTCGTATGCCGTCTGGCGCCTGGTGCCTTCGAAAGACAAGCCCCCGGGCAGCCGTTGAATCTTCCAGCCGCCCGGATTGGTCAGCCGAGCGGCTCGCCTGCCGGCTGGCTCAACCTTTTTCCGTGTCGCGGATGAAGGGATTTACGACCTTCAGACCGTAGAACTCCCGTCCAGATTGAAGGTCCTCCGAATAGAGCGTGGTGCACCCGGCTGAAGCGGCGGCGGCTACGATCAGTGCATCCCAGAATGAAATCCGGCTCAGCACGGAACAATCCACGGCCTCCTCGACGAGTTGAGCCGTGACCTGCACGGTCTCAAAGGCGGAGAAGGATCGCAGGACCGCCTTGGCCGCGAGCGGATCGACGCCGAGCTTGGTGGTCGCCGCCACGTGGAACTCCTGTAGCACCTGGGTGGATATGACACCCGTTCCCTCCACGATCAGTCGTGTCGCCAGCGCACGGGCCAGACGCTGCTTTGCGGGATAACGGCCGTCCTGTGCGTAGACGAGGACGTTGGTGTCGATAAAGCTCTTACCGCTCATGGAGCTGCGCGCGAGTCCAGCGGAGTCCTGACGATCTTCCGGGGTTGTCTTCCATGAGGCGGATCATCTCCTGCGCCGCGGTGCGGCGGTCGCCCAAGGCGGTCTTGCGCAGTAGTTCCCGTACCAGGTTGTTCAAGGTCGTGTTGTGCCGCTGGGCGTATTCGCGGCCGGCCTCGAGGGTCTCCTCATCAAGCGCGAGCGTGATGTTTTTCATTTTTTCATCATGAAGTCACACATAGCCTGTGTCCACTCCCAACGTGTGCGTTTCGCCCTCCCGCGCAAATGACATGGCGGTGGCCCACTTTCATGGAGTCAGGGCGTTCGATGTTTTCGCGTGTTGGAGGGAGGCTCTGAACATTGAGCGCCCTGACCCCATCCGGAGGGGCGGTTCAGAAACGCAGGCGGCCTTCGGGCCAGCGCAGGCGGCGGGCGGCGTCGGCGGTCCAGGTCCAGGCTGCCGGGTTCGCGCCGGGAAGCATCACGGGTTGGCGTTCGGCGGCCATGGCGGCGGCCTGCGGCACGTCGAGGAAGCGCAGGACGTTGAGGTAGTCGGGACCGTCCTGGTGCGAGGCGGGCGCGTCGCGCAGCTCAACGGCGGCGAGGCCGTCGATGAAGAGCGACGCGTACAGCGCGTTCACCGCCTGGTCGCGGTGGCCGGCGAGACGCACCGGGGTGTCGCCGAAAAGTTCCGGCGAACGCAGCGCGGCCACGGCGCGTCGGATGTCCCACACGCGCATGCCGTCTACCGTCTGCCCCAGCAGCAGGTAGCGCCGGCGCACCTCGTTCTGGTCGGCGGCGTTGAGGGCCGACGCCGTCGGACCGAGCCCGCGCGGGAAGAACGTGACCACGGCGGCACCCGCGGGTACGGGCCCGGCGGGCTCGTCGCGGTCGACGACGCGGAGGATCACCTCGGTGGGCCGCCCTCCGCCGGCGGGGCCTTGGACGAACAAGGGTAACCGCACCGGGCCCTGCGTGGTGAATTCCCAACGGACGCCCGCGGCATCAGAACCGGTCCGGGCGAGCCGCAGCGGCTCCTCCATCGCGGGCCAGCCGGCGAAGGACTTCGCGCGGAGCGTCTGCATCCAGCCGTCGCGGGTGGTGGCCCAAGCGGCGGCGTCGGCGGGCAGCGCGGGCTTGGCCGCCGCGACGAACGTGTCGTGGATGCGCGTCGTGCGTTCGTCGGACGGGTTTCCACTCGGCGGAAGCACGCGCAATTCGCGCGGCTCGAAGAGCTTCTCGGCCGCCGTGGTGATGAGCGGCTCCTCGTTCTTCAGGAAACGGTTGAACCAGCGGAACGCCGGCACCTGCAGGTCCTGCGTGTCCTTGTGCGGCCCCTCCGTGATGAGCAGACCAAGCCGCTCGGAGGCCTTGTGGAGCGCGTAGATCCGGGCGACGGCGGAATGGATGCGGACGACGCCGTCGAGCGGGAAGATGGGATCCTTGTCGGAGTTGGCGATGAGCAGCGGGCGCGGGGCGATCAGGGCGGCGAGCTGCCCGTAGTCCCAGCGGTGGGTGTTCACCATGAACATGCAGTCGCAGTGGCCCTTGACCGTGCCGTCGATGACGTGGTTGCGCAGGTCGGTGATGCCCGCGACGGGCACGGCAACGCGGATGCGCTCGTCGAGCGCGGCGGTGTACCACGTGTAAGCGCCGCCGCCGGAGCGGCCCGTCATGCCGATGCGCGCGGGGTCGACCTCGGGACGCGATTGCAGGTAGTCGATTGCGCGCATGCCGTTCCAAGCCTCGACGCCGGCCGGCGTGTAGCCGCGCGAGTTCCACCAGTACATGCCGAACCGGCGCGTGCCGTGGTGCACGCCCTCGAGCTCGCCGAGCTGGATGGTGTCGATCGCGAGGCAGACGTAACCGTGGCGCGCGAACCACGCGCCGTGGTGCTGGTAGCCGGTCTTGTTGCCAAGGCTCAGCTGCCCGTCCTTCACCACGGCGTGTCCGCAGGCGTAGAGGATGGCGGGAGCCTTCTTCCCGCCGAGGTTGCGCGGCACCCAGAGGTTGGCGGTGACGTAGAGGCCCGGCAGCGACTGGAAATGAAGCTTCTCGACCGTGAACTCGGCGTGCTCGGCGCGGCCTGTCACGACCGGCTTCAGGTCCGTGCGTTCCGGCAGGGGCGAGAGCCCGAGCATCTCCAGCAATTGCTCGCGGTAGGTGGCGCGGCGGGACTTCCAGTCGTCGAGCGTGCGGATCTCGGCGAGCGAGCCCTCGGCGAGCCTGGTCGTCTCCGCGCGGAAGTAGTCGGCGAACATGAGGTCGGCCGGACCGGGCGCGGGGGCGGGCGCGGCGGCCGCACCCAGCGGCGGTGCGGCGAGAAGCAGGGCGGCGATGAATGCGGGGAGACGGCGGGAGGTTTTCACGCGGGGCGGGGTTTCGAGGCCCCAACCTGCGCTGCTCCCGATCGCGGGTAAAGCCGCCGCTCGCGGCGCGGGCGCGTCAGGCTGCGAACCGGTGCTCCACCGACCAGTGACGGGTCTCGCCGGGCGGGACCTGGAGGTTGAGGTATGGCTCGACTGACACCGTGCGCGCGTTCGCCCAGACCGGGCATTCGTCGGGCACGAAGCTCGTCGCGAATTCCACGCCGCCGATCGTCGGATGATCGACGGCGACCTCGAGACGGTGGCGCGCCGGGAGCGTGAGCAGCGCGAACTGATCATCCTGCGCCGTCACGAACGGCCGTCGGAAGATGAGTACCCCGTCGGCGTCTACCGCGAATCCAGGATTTTCCGGTACCGTCGTGCCGGCGGGCAACCGCACGCGTGCGCGTCCCGCCGTGAGCGCCCAGAACGGATGCGCGAACCACTGCAGCACCAGCGGCGTCTCCCCGACGTTGGTCAGCTGCGTCGCCGAGATCACGGTGCGGTCGCGCAGCTCCACCTTGCGGGAGAGTTCACATGCGAGTCCGGCCGCTGCCTGCCGCGTTTGGAACACGAGCTGTGAGGAATCGCCGGTGACGGTCCATGCGCACGGCTCCTCGAGCCGCACCTCGTTGCCGTTGCCGGCGGCGAGCCGGCCAATCCCGATGCCCAAGCCCTCCGTGCCGCGCCAGGTCAGCGGCCGCCCGTCGCGCGTACGGTGGCGCAAGGATTCCGGCAGGCCCTGTCCGTTGAACGGGGTCGGCGCGGAGTGCGGATATTCCGGTCCGCTGACGAGCGGACCGCGCGACGCGTCGTGCACCTGCCAGATGTAACCGCCGCGGCAATAACGGGGGCCCCGCCGGGTGGCGTCGTCGGTGGGGTCGAGCAACTCGACCCGCAGCGTGCGGTTGGCGAGGCTCAGCATCGGTGCGGCCTCAGTGCACGCGACGCACCCGCACCGCCATCGAGTCCTCGCCGCGGCGGAGCACGAACCCGCCAAGGGGCCGCGCCTCAATCACGACGCTTTCCCCCGGCAGTTCGAACGGGATCGGCTCGAGGCCCTCCCAGACTTGACCGGTGTCGAGCGCGAAGCGGTTCGCTCCCTGCCAACCCGTCACCTTCGCCTTCATCGGCGGTTCGCTGCGCCAGTCGGAAACTTTGGTCCGGCCGAAATTCTCCCAGTAACGGGCGCGGTGGAGCGCCGCCTCGGCGGGCGTGGCTCCCGCCGGAGCCTCGGGCGATCCGGGGTTGATCGCGGCGGTGGTGGCGGCTTGGTGCCGGATGAACGCGGCGTCGATCACGCCGATCTGGTCGGGCGTGAGCCGGTCGAGCCCGGCGCGTTTCCACTCGGCGGGCGTGAGGATGGCCTGGAGGCCGGGGAAGCCGGCCTGCGCCATCAGGGGCGCGGCCGCGAGGCAGGTCAGGATCAGAATGCGGGCTATCATGGCGGAAAGGTTGGGACTCCGGCCTTCAACCGCGGGGGCCGCCGCCGTTCACGGAACGGTGGAAGCGGTCCCCGGGGCGGATCGAGCCGGCGCGGACGATCTCGCCGGTGTAGGCGGACTTGTAGATCGAGGAAAGCAGATCGAGCGTGCGGCGGCTCTCGTTGCCCGAAACGGCCGGGCGCGTGCCGGCATCCATGCTCGCGACGAGCGCGGCGAGCTGGGCCTCGTGGGTGGAGCCGACATCGGGTGGCGCGGCGCGCCATGCTTCCGCGAGACCGGCGGGGGCGGAGGGCGCCGGGGTGAAGCGCCAGTTTTCCCCCGTGTAGGAGTAAAGGTGCGTGAGCTCCGCGGTGGCGTGCTGGAAGTCGATCCGCAGGTAGGTCTCCTGCCGCGGGCTGAGCGCGCTGTTGGTGACGGTGGCGACCGTCCCTCCGGCGAAGGTGATGATCGCGGCCGACGCGTCCTCTACCTCGACGTCGCGGTCGAGGGTGGCGGCGACGGCGCGCACCTCGGTCCAGTCGCCTAGGAGGTGCAGCAGGTGGTCCATGGTGTGGATGCCCAGTCCCATCGTCGGGCCGCCGAAGGCGTTCGCCCACGTGGAGCGCCACGGCACGGCGTAATACGCGGCGTCGCGGTACCAGAGGGTGTTGGCGACGGCGACGAGCGGCCGGCCGAGGCGACCGGCGGCCAGCAGCGCGCGGAGGTGCGCGGTCGAGGACGCGAAGCGCATCTGGAACACGCACTCCGTGAAACGGCCCGTGCGGGCCTCCGCCGCGGCGAGGACCTCGAGGTCGGCGAGCGATCCGCAGAGCGGTTTTTCGCACCAGACCCAGGCGCCGACCTCCATCGCGGCGATGCACATGCCGAGGTGCAGCGCGGGCGGCGAGGCGATGATCACCAGGTCGGGCCGGGTGGCCGCGATCATCGCGGGGTAGTCGGTGTACGCCTGGGAGATTCCCCACTTGGCCGTGAAGGCGCCGACGCGCGCGGCGTCGACGTCCATCGCGGCGACGAGCTCGACGCGTCCGCCGGTCGCCTGCACGGCGCGGGCATGGGTGTCGCCGATGCCGCCGGTGCCGGCGAGGACGGCGCGGTAGGTGGATTTCATCGGGGTCGGAGGCTCGGGCGGGCCGTCACTCCTCAGTCGACCAGCCCTCGGGCCAGTGCGTGCCGGGGACGGGGCGCCAATAGATGCCGCGGTCGATCCGCGGCGGGTGATGGCGGTACTTCTCCGTCAGGCGGATTTTCTCCCGCAGGTGCGAGGCGAGGTTCTCCCCGTAGACGAAGGTGGTCTCCGACACCGTGGAGATGGCGATGACCTCGGTCGGTGAGTTCTCCACGAGGTCGAGCAGGTCGCGCGCGTTGGCGAGCTCGAGGTCGATCGCCTGCTGCAGCTTCCGTTCGCAGGCCGCGCGGGTGGCGGCGTCGGCCTTGGGGTCGAGCCAGCCGTAGACGGTTTCGCACCACACGCAGAAGTTCCGCATGGTCGTGGCCCAGGCTAGGAAAGCGCGGGCACGGTCGCGCAGGTCGCGGAAGACGGGTTCCGTCGCGGCCGTCGCGGCCAACCGCTCGATGAGGGCGCGCATCCTCGTCAGCACCTCGCGGTCCATGTCGGCCGCCATCTTCGCGCCCGAGTCGCGGGTGATGAGGTCGAAGAGGACGTCCTTGCCGAGATCGTTGAGGCCCGGGTTGTTGAACTGGAAGCAGCCGTGGCGCGCGTAGTACTCGCGCTCGGCGGCGGGCACGGCCTCGAGGTCGGGCACGAACGGCCGGTCCCAGGAGCGCTGCCAGCAGAAGCCGAAGACGCTGAAGAGCGGGATGAACGGCTGCCACATCACGGCCTCCTCGAAGTCGGCCCAGGCCTTCGTGAGTTCGGCCGCGCGGCCGGCACCGACGAGGCGGGCCGCCTGCTCCGCCAGCACCTCGTCGATCGGCCGTTCGGGGAAGAATTGCGCCGCCTGCAGGGCGGCGGGGTTGGGCCAGTACGGGGTGGCCGGGGAGTTGGCGAGGCCGCCGAGCGCGCTGATCCGCGTGATGCCGGTGGCGCGGGTCGCGAGGAGCTTGGCGTGCAGGGCGCGGGGGAAGGGCACGCCGAGGAGCGGTTCCTGGTTCCACACGCCGCAGGGCGAGTAGTGCAGGACGGGTTCGATGCCCTGGGCGCGCGATTGCGCGAGGACCTCCGCTTCGGCGGGGTCCATCGTCGTGTGGAAGATGCTGCCGGCCACGCCGAGGTTTTCCGGATACTTCGGATGCGGGTAGGGGAGCGAATAGCCGCGCACGAGCAGCGAGGGTGCCTCGTAGGCGATGTGCGGTCCCATCCCGGCCTTGATGTGGTCGTGCTCCACCTTGAAGGGCTCGATGCGGAGGATGACGTCGAAGTCGGGGTTCAGCGGCGCGGCGGCGTCGCGCAGGTTGTGCAGGAAGCGGGCGATGCTCTTGCCCGCGGCCTCGGCGACCTTCTCGTGACTGCGCCACTCGCGGATCATGTAGGGCCCGCCGTTGCGGCCCACGTAAAGCGATGCCGTGTGCTCGAAGCCCGAGCCGCTGTCGTTGGTCCAGATCGACAGGGAGGCCAGGTCGGGCACGCGGCGCAGCAGCGCCTGCAGCGCCTCGCGGAAATGCCGGCGCGTGATCGGGTGGTCCTGCGCGAGCGTGTAGCGCGGGAGGCGCGAGCGGAAGGGATGGTCGACGCGCGCGCCGCGGAGCGTGGGGTATTTCTGGAAGAAGCGCTCCGGGAACGTGCGCGGCTCGAACATGCACACGCCGGGCCGCAGGCCGTACTTGCGCCCGAGCGTGGCGAGCTTCGCGAGCTGGTTGAGGTTCGCGTCGAGGTACATCGCCGGCCACAGGCCCTTCGTGAGCTCCGTCGCCACGAAGTGGTTGAAGCCCGGCAGGTACGAGTAGAACTGCGGGTAGTACTCGAACGCGACGAGGTCCTCGTGCGGCATCTGGCCCTGCAGGCTGTTGACCTCGCAGTGCGTGAAGCCCGCCTCCGCCAGCGCCGCGATGTAACGCTCGGGGTCGAAGCCGCGCGCGGAGCGCCAGTACTGCGCGTAGCAGGCGTCCCAATGCGGCCGGTGCCAGCCGAAGCTCGCCGGCAGCAGCACGCCCGCGGCGAGCTTCTCCCGCGTGAGGCTCCCGGCGCCGTTCGCCAGCAGCCGCACCGCGGCGAACAGGAACGAACCGTGCGTCGCGAGGATCTCGCCCGTGCCGTCCTCCGCCAGCCGCAGCCATATCCACGCCGTCGCCTCGCGCGCCTTCGCGGGCAGCCGCGACGCCGGCACCCAGCCGCGCGTCGCCAGCGCGACCGCCACGCCGCCGGGCGCCGGGGCGGCCGCGGCGACGACCGCCGCCCCGGTGAACCGCGCCAGTTCGGCCGCCGCGGTGGCTTCGCCCGGCGAGCCGGCGGCAGGGTGGAAAACGTGACGGATGGCGGGCAGGGAGGGGGCGGGTAGAGGCATGAGGTTTGAACAAATCAGTCGGCCGTGCCCGCGGCCGAGTCAAAGGCAACGTGCGTGCCGCCCCCGCCGCGCGGACGCGAGCCGGTCGCCCCGCGGTTCACTTGGCAGGGAACGACTGGGCTGGAGGGGTTTTCCCGGTCGCTGCGGCCGACCGGTTTCTGACCCCTCCGCCGGCTCAGCGGCCGAGGTACTTGTCGCGGCCGAGCACGAGGGCCTCGATCTTCCGGTCGGCGATGGAGCGCTTCACCATCCAGAAACCGCAGTCGGGGTGCACCCAGCGCACGCGGCCGGCGCCTACCTTGCGCTCGACGGCTTCGATCCGTGCGGCGACCTCGTCGGGCGTCTCGATGTGGTTCACCTTGATGTCGATCACGCCGACGCCGAGGGCGATGCGCTTGTCGATGCCCTTCAGGGCGTCGAGGTCGGCGGCCGGGCGGTGGGCGAGCTCGAGGACGAGGTGGTCGGTGTGCAGGGCGTTGAGGAAACCCAGGAGCTTCTTCCAGTTGCCCTTCTGGATCGTCTGCCCGCCGTAGTTGCCGAAACAGAAATGTACGGCGCGCTCGGTGCCGGCATCGATCGCGTCGAGCACGAGGTTCATCGACGCGGCGGCGAGCGGGGCATCGGCCGGGTTGCCGGGGATGTTGGCCTCGTCGACCTGCACGCACTGCGCGGGGAGGCCCTTGACCTGCGCGGCGAGCACCTCGCCAAGTGCCATCGTGAGCTGGTCGAAGTCACGGTAATGGTGGTCGAGCAGCGTGCGGGCCAGCATGTAGGGGCTCGTCACGGTGAACTTGAACGGCCCGCCGGCGACCGCGGCGGCGCGCTGGCAGTCGGCGAGAAGGTTGAGCGAGCCCTCGCCGAGGCGGTCGACGACCACGCCCGCGGGCTTGCGGCGGAAGCCCATCGGGTGATGGCGCGAGAACTCGTCGGTGATCGAGCGGCCCACAACCGAGGACACGCCCGCCATCGGACGGATGAAGTACTCGATCATGCCGTTGGTGTCGGGATGGTTGACGTCGAAGCGGTACAGCTCGCCATCCGTGGGCAGGTCGATCCCGGCCTGCCGTTGGAGGTCGAACACGACGCGGGTGGCGTCGATCACCGCCTGCTCGCTGGGCAACGCGGCGAGCCAGTCTGGAATCGGGTACGAGCCTACGGTGGTCGTGAGGATGCGGGGAAACTTCGGGATCTTCGGGTTGGACATGGGTAAGGGAAAAGTGGGGCCGCCGCGGCGGGCGGGCTCAAACCGAAAGTCGCGGCCGGCGCGGCCGTAACCGCGGGAAAACTTCACTTCGCGGCGGCGGTGCGCGTGAGCAGCTCGCGGGACTTCGCGATGATCTTTTCCTCGAGGCCGGGAGCCCACGGGCCGGGTTGGCCGTAGGGCACCATCGAGGTATCCCCCTCGTAACGGCCTTCCTTCAGCACCCGTTCACTCGGGATGTAGGCCATGACGTCGTTGGAATAGCCGAAAACCCAGAGGTTGTCCCCTTGCTCGCGCCGCAGGCGAAGCGAGTAGTCGACGACCACTTCGCCGCCGAGGGCGACCCACGATAGCCCGCCGAGGCGCCAGGCCTGCACCGGATAATCATACTGCATGAGCTTGTCGCCACGGGTGCGGATCAGCTCGCGCACCGAGGCCGCCCAGGCGCGGTGCATGCCTTGGTTGGCCTGCGGTTTGGTCTCCGCCTCGCGGAGTTGCTCCTCGGTGGGGCGGCGGGAGAAGGCGAGCGTGATGTCCTCCAGCGCGGAGGCGAAACGGCCTTCCACCACGGCAAGCGGGCGGGCGAGCGCGCGGTCGGCGGCGTCGGCGAGCGCGCGGCCATGTTCCTCCACGAACCGCACCTCGCGCCGCGGGCCGGGGTTGATGTCGGCGCCGCAGCCGGCGGCAAACAGCACGTTGCTGCCCGGGTGGCGGCGCTCGAGCTCAAGCATGGCGCTGCCGGCGTAGTCGCCGTGCCATTGGTAGAAGCCCAGTGTGGTGCTGTGGCAGGCGTAGGAGACCAGCAGCGCGCGCAGGCCGCCGTCGGCGCCGCGCACGGCAAGGACCGGCACGCGGGGGTCGAACGGTCCCTTGAGCTTGCCCGCGGCGCGGAGGTCGACGACGTCCTTCTCCGGATTCTCCCGGCGGTTGAAGCCGAAATGCGCCTCGTCGGCGCCCCAGGCGAGGCGGGCCGGCGCCAGGTTGGCGAGCGCGGCGTCGGCGGCGCGGATCATGCGCTGCTCCAGGTCGCGGGTATAGGCGGCGGCCTTGGCGAGCCCATCGGGCGGCAGGATCTGGATGCCGTTGAGGTTGCCCTCGAGCTGCGGGGCGCAGTGCGTGTGCGAGACGTTCACCATCACGGCGCTCCGCGGCAGCCCGTGGCGGCGCACGATCTCGGCCGCGACGCGGTCGGTCGACTGTCGCGAGATGCCGCACTGGTCGAGGGTGATGAGCACGCCGCGGTTGCCGGCGGGGTCGGCGAACGCGAGGGCCTTGGCCCAAAGCTCCTGGGCCGTGCCTTCGGCCGGCTTGTCGCGCGAGGCGTAGCCGGTCATCCAGAGCCCGGCGGGGGGCGTGATGTTCTCGCGGGCGGTGCCGGCGCGCCAGCCGGCCGCGGGGGCTCTGGTCAGCCGTACGGCAAAGGCGGCCACGAGGAGGGCGACGGCGAGGGCGCCAAACGCGAAGGCGACGCGGCGGAGGAGCGGGGTAGGCGCGTTCATGAGCGCGAGTAACCGTTCCGCTTGAAAACGAGGCAAGGCATTTGGCCACCGCGCGTGGACGAGGCCGGGTGGTTCACCACGAAATACACGAAAAGCACGAAAACATGGGGTGGGCCGACGCGCATGGACGAGGCATCTTGCCTCGGCGTCAGTCGCCGCCGCCCATCCCGCGAGTGCGCGTCAGAACACGCCCTTGAGCCCGAACGTCCAGAACGTGCCCACCACCATGTCGGAGAGCATGAACGCCGGGTCGATCTGGTAGCGGTATTCGGAGACGTTGAAGAGGTTCCGCACCTGGAAGAACGCGCCGAGGCGCGGCGAGAGCTGCCAGCCGCCGTTGAGGTCGATCATGGTGCGGGCCTTGCGCCAGGTGATGACGCCCGCGGAGCTCATGGGCGTGTGATCGGTCCACTTGCCGCTGGCGCCGAGGGAAAGCCGGCCGAGCCGGTAGCTCAGCGTGCCGCCGAGCATGTGCGGCACCATGGCGGCGCGGGGCGTGGACGCGTAGGTGCGGGTGTAGCTGGCGGACGCGTTGAGGCCGCGGAGCGCGCCGGGAAGGAACGAGAGGGCCTGGCTGTACTCGAGGGTCATGCCGCGCACCTGTGCCGTGCCCTCGCGGTTGCCGACCGACAGGAAGCGGTAACCCGAATACAGGGGGTCGTCGCCGTAGCCGAACGCCTCCGAGGGGAATTCCCGCGAGATCACGCTGTTGCTGATCCGGTTCTGGAAGAGGGTCACGGCGGCGCTGCCCACCGGCTCGAAATAGTAGGCCACCCGGCCGGAGAGGTTGCGCGAGCGCTCGGGCCGGAGATCGCGGTTGGGCACCGAGACGGTCTGGTTGGTCTCGTTGAACACCCACACGCCGCCGAGGTTGCCGATCGCGGGACGGGAGATCGTGGCGCTGTAGCCGAAGTGGGCCTGCAGGTTCTCGCCGAGGTTGTACTTCGCGCTGGCCGAGGGGAACAGGTGGTCGTAGCCGCTCGAGCGGGAAACCTTGGGCCGGCTCATGAACTGGTAGGTAAGGCCCGGGATCGTGGTCGCGCGGCCGTTGGCGGGAGTCGTCGCGAAGCCCGCGGCGCGTACCTCGGCGGCGGAAAGCGCGTCGAATTCACGGCTGGCGAAGGCGGTGTCCTCCCAGCGCAGCCCGCCCTGGAGCTGCAGCCCGCCGAGGCGGGCGTTGGCCAGGCCGTAGCCGGCGACGAGGCGTTCGCGGATGTAGCTGGGGGTGTCGATGAACGCCGTGAAGTAATTCGCGGCGGTGGCGAGGCTCGTGAACTGCTCGGGGCGCTCGCGGAACAGCCGGCCCAGCTCGGTGCGGTTGGGAAACACGGGCGCGCGGCCGGAGATCGACGTGATGCCCGCGCCGTTGCGGAGCTGCCACGGATTTTCGGGGAACGCCAGCTGGGCGAAGCTGCCCGTCGCGCCGCCGCCGGGGCCGTCGTAACGCCAGGTCAGCCACGAGTTGGGGTTGCGGAACCGGTGGTAGCTTTCCGTGACCTTGCCGCCCGCCTTCAGCCAGACCGGCAGCCGCCAGCCCGGGGTCCAACGCAGGTTTCCCTGCGCCTGCATGATCTCCTGCTCCGAGAACCGCATGTCGTCGCCGATGCGGGGATTGGCGTAGTTCGCGAGGTCGGCGAGGTCGCGTCCCCCGGTCTGCGTGACCCGCCAGTCGGTCGACTGCGGCGAGGAACGCCGGAGGCGCAGCGAGAGGCCCGTGAGGTTCGCGACGGGGACCGTCTGCGGGCCCACGCGCGGGAGCGCCACGTACTGGTTGGTCGAGATGGTGTAGTGCAGGCCACCGTCGGCCTGCCAGGCGCCCCGGCGGAACTCGAACTTCGGCGTCACCGTGCGCGTCTGCGCGAACTTGTGCTCGTGGTTGGTGCTCAGCGCCACGCTGGCGCCGCCGTCGGCGATGGTGAGGTCCGTCAACCCGTCCCCGGCCACCGCCGCGCGGCCGGCGGCGGCGACGTTGACCTGGCGGTTGTCGATGAAGGCGTCGAACAGGTTGTACATCGCGCTGAGCGAGAGCACGAGCGAGGGCGTCGCGCGGTAGTCGACGGTGAGCGAGGGTGTGAACCGCTCGGTGAGCCGCGGGTTGCTGATGAAGTTCACGCCGGTGAGCACGCGCGGCCGCGGGTCGGCCGCGGTCGGCGCCGCGTTGTAGCTCTGGTCGATCCGGCTCTGGACGACGTACTGGCTCGACTGGCTCACGTTAAACACGGCGCCCAGCCGGCCGCCGAGGAACACGTCGGAGTACTCGAGGATCGCGCCGGGGCGGAACTTATGGGTGCGGATGTCGCTGGGCCCGGGCTCGCGCCTCCAGGTGAAGTTGTCGCCGTTGGCCATGAAGTGGACCTGCCAGGAGAGGCGGCGGCCCTTCCGCTCGAAGGCGCGCTTGGTCTTGAGGTTGATGGTGCCGGCCGGCGCGTCGGCGTCCTGGTCGGCGGCCGTCGTGTAGTTCACCTCGATGCGGTCCAGGCTGTTCACGGAGACCTGGTCGAAGCTGAAGGAGCGGGCGCCTCCGCCGACGCCCTGTGAGCCGTCGGCGCTCGCGAGCTTCATGCCGTCGACGCTCACGCCGACGTACTGCGGATCGAGGCCGCGCAGGCGCGGGCCGCGGGCGTCGGGGCCCACGTAGTCGACGTCGACCCCGGGCACGTTCTTGAGGAACTCGCCCACGCTGCCCTCCGCGACGTCGCCGAAGAAGTCGGACGACACGCTGTTGGTGAGGTTCATCGAGCGGCGCTGCTCCATGATCGCCTTGGCGTTGCCCTCGCGCTCGGAGCGGATCACGAGCGCCTCCATCCGCTGCACCGGGCCGGCGCCGCGCGGTGCCAGCTCGAAGTCGCGCGTCGCCACGCCGCCTGCCGGCACCTCGACCACGACGGCCTGCGGCGCGGCCCCCGTGTAGGTGACGGCAAGCGTGCGCGTGCCGGCCGGGACGCGCTCGATCCGGTAGGTGCCGTCGGGCTCGGTGAGCGCTAGGAGGGTCGTGCCGGCGACGCGCACCTCGGCGTTGGCGACGTACTCGCCGGTCGCGGGGTTGAGCACGCGGCCGGTAAGGGTGCCGGCGCCCTCGGCCGCCGCGATGCGCGGCACCAAGGCGAGGCTGACCAGGAGGAAAAGGAGGGCGGGGATGGGGCGGGGCAGCATGGGCGGGTCAGAACCGGAAGTTCTGGGTGAGGGTGATCAGCCGCGGATCGGTGTAGCGCGGGTAACGCGCGATGCGGCCCTGGTTGGTGACGTTGTTGAAGGCGTTGTCGACGTTCAGCTGGCCGGTCCAGCGCACGCGTCCGAAGCGCGCCGCGTACTTCACGAAGGGGCTGAAGACCAGCTCGTCGGCGTTGCGCCGCTCGGGAACGACGAGGACGCCGGTGATGTAGAGCCCGCCGGGATCGCGCACGCGGCCGCGGGCCCAGCGCACCGAGCCGCCGAGGCCGAGGCCGGCGAGCGGCCCCGAACGCAGGTCGTAGCGCGTGACGACGCTCCCGCGGTACTGGGCCGGCTGGAGGTCCTCGCTGGCCTGGTCGGAGAGGTATTCCTGCGTGGCCGCCAGCGCGGACTGGATGTCGCCCGGGCTGCGGCCGAGCGAGCGCAGGTGGGCCTCCGCGGCGGCGGCCTTGGCGCGGAGCTGCGGCACCGAGGCGGAGCGGCGGTTCTGGGTGGTCGAGAAGCCGAGCCTTGTGGTCCACGCGCGGGACAGGTTGGCGGTGAGCTCGAGCTCCCAGCCCTCGGTGCGGCGGTCGTTGGAGTCGTCGAGCCCGATGATCTCGTCGGGCGAGGCGGTGGCCCGGCCCGTGTTGAGCGCGGCGTTGACCTCGGTGCGCAGCGCGGCGCCGATGCCGGTGCGGTTGTTCTCGGCGGTGTTGTCGTAGCGGACGACCGACGCGTTGACGCGGCCGCCCAGCAGATGGAGGCGCACGCCGAGGTCGAGGCCCGAGCCGGTGGTCGGTGCGCGGGGCCGGCCGTAGAGATCGGTGCCGACGTTGTCGGTGAACAGGGCCGTTTCCTGGTAGGACGCGGTGAAGCCGAGCCACTCCGTGAAGTTGTACACGGCGCCGTAGCTGCTGTTGGTGCGCCAGGAGTCGGCGTTGCGCTCCGTGGGCACGGTGCCCTCGTCGGCGAGGGGATTGCCCGCGGCGTCGACGAAGCGCCATTCCTGCGCGTCGCCGAACGCGCGCGTCGGCAGGTTCCGCGCCTGCAGCCAGTGGTCGCGGCTCACGCCGACGCTCGTGCGCAGCCGTCCGCCGAGGAACGAGCCGAGGTGCTGGAAGACCGCCGTGCTGAGCGACTGGTCGAAGAACTGCAGGCCGGCGGAGCCGTTGGCGAAGTAGTCGAGCACGCCGGGCTGCCGGGGGATGCGGAGCGCGTCGCCGTTGCCGTCGCGGAAGTAGTACCACGGCGTGACGACGTTGTTGGCGAGGCGGGCGCCGACGCCCGTGAAGCCGCGGCGGGCGATCTCCTCCTTAGTGAGGCCGAAGAGCAGGTTCCGGATGCGGTAGGTCTCGTCGCGGTGGTTGGCGCTGAGGATGACGCGGTGGTTGGTGCGGCCGATGTCGAGCGAGTGCACGCCGATCAGGCGGACCGACTCGATCACGTGGTGCTCGAAGCGCCGCTGGACGGTGCCGGGCAGGAAGTACTGCTCGAAGTTGGGATTGGGAACGGTGCGCGTGGGATCGCCCGGGAACGCCGGGTCGGGCAGGCGCGGGTTGATGTCGATGAAGACGGCGCGGGCGTTGGAGCCAGCGAGGTTGCCGTTGCGGGTGAGGCTCTGGTCGGTGAGCTCATCCTGCCGGTTCCAGGCGAGCCAGGCGTTGGTGCGCGCCGAGAAGGTGTGCTGCAAGGAAAGGTTGGAGACGTCGTACTGGTAGCGCACGCGGGCGTCGGGGCCGGCCCAGTCCTGCCGCAGCGGGAACAGGCTGACCGGAATCGGGAGGAAGGGGATGCGCAGGGGGTTCTGCGGGTCGGTGGCGCTGGTCGCGTTGGCGCCCTGCACGATCACGCTCGCGCGGTAGACCGGGAAGGCATCGGTCGCGCCCATGGTCTGCAGGTTGTAGAGCCGGCCGCCGATCATGGTCATCGCGTGCGCGTCGGCCGTGGCGGTGGGCGGCGCGGCGATGCGCTGCATGCCGACGCCGTTGGTCTGGATGCCGGCGAGGTTGGGGTTCGCGTCACGGGCGACGGTGCCCGTGCCGCGCACGTAGGCGGCCGCGACGTTGTTCAGCGCCGTGTGGCTGATGTAGCTGGTGAGGCGGCCCCGCTCGCGGGTGGCGTCCACGATCGTCTTCGGCGAGCCGAAGGGCTGCCACCGCAGCGCGCCCGCGACCGCGCGGAGGTTGCGGGCGGTGTTTTCGTGCCACCCCTCGAGGTTGGAATCGAGCAGGTTGAGCCGCGCGGCGAGGCGGCGGTCGACCAGGACGCGGCTGAGGTCGGTCGTGAGGCGCAGTGACCCGCGGTCGTCGACCCTCACGCCCGCTTCGGCCTCGTTGCGGAACCGGCCCCGCTTGGTGGTGAGGTTGATGACGCCGGTGGCGTCGGTGTCTCCGTAGGCGATGCCCCCGGGCCCGCGGGAGACCTCGATGCGCTCGGTGTTGAAGGTGTCCTGCGGCGTGTAGGTGGGGAATCCGTCCTTGAGCTGGCGCACGGAGGGCAGCCCGCGGAAGTTGATCTGGTTGCCGGAGCGCGAGCCGACCGGGGCGCCGACCTGCATGTTGTCGTTGTAGACGTTGTCGGCCCCGATCGCGAATTCGGCGGCCTGGAAGAAGTCGGTGATGCCGAGATCGGCGAGGAACTCCGAGTTCAGCACCGAGATGGAGTTGGGCAGGTTGGCGAGCGACTCGTTGGTGCGCGTGCCGCTCATGGCGGTGGATGACTCGTATCCGACGTCGCTGCCGGCGGTGACCTCGAACGGCGTGAGCGTGACGGGATCCTCCTTCGCGGCGGCGGGTGGCTGGGCGGTCGCCGGGGCCGTGGCGGCGGGCAACCCGGCGGGGAGGGAAGCGAGGAGCGCCGCGAGGGCGCACGAGTTCAAGGAACGCATGGCGGGGTGGGGTGCGGGCGAAGCGTGGGGCGCGAGGCGACCAGGAACAAGCCCGCAGGGTTCCCCGGCCCTCCGTTTCCCCCGGGGGCTGGGGTATCCTTCCGCGCCATCGGGCTAGCGTTTCGGCCGACTCCGGCTTTGCTCCGCGCATGCACCCCTTCCCGCCGCGCGTGCTCGCGCTCCTGTTCCTTTCGGTCCTGTCGTTGGCCGCCGCGCCGGCGCCGCGCTTCGCCCACGAGGCGAGCGACCTGAAGCCCGACCCGGCCGCCCGCTTCGGGAAGCTGGAGAACGGCCTGCGCTATGTCGTCCTGCCCAACGCCGAGCCGAAGGGCCGCGCGTCGCTCCGCCTGCTCATCCTCGCGGGCAGCATGCACGAGGAGGAGAACCAGCGCGGCGTGGCGCACTTCCTGGAGCACATGGCCTTCAACGGCAGCCGGAACTACGCGCCGGGCACGCTCGTCGAGTTCTTCCAGCGGATGGGCATGAGCTTCGGCGGCGACACCAACGCCTCGACCGGGTTCGACCGCACCCTCTACCTCCTCGAATTACCCGAGACGTCGGAGAAGACGCTGGCCGAGGGCCTGCGGGTCTTCGGCGACTACGCCGAGGGGCTTCTGCTTTCCGAGCCGGAGATCGACAAGGAACGCGGCATCATCCTCAGCGAGAAGCGCGCGCGGGACAACGTGGGCTTCCGCACCGCGGTGGCCCGGTTCGGGTTCATGCTCGGCGACACCGTACTGCCGCGCCGCATGCCCATCGGCACCGAGGAGGTCATCCGCGGTGCGCCGCGCGAGCGTTTCGTCGCTTTCTGGGACCGCTGGTACCGCCCGGAGCGCATGGCTGCGGTCATCGTGGGCGACGTGGATCCCGCCCTCGCGGAGCGCCTCATCCGCGAGGCCTTTTCCCCGCTTCGCGGCCGCGGGCCCTCGCCGGCCGAGCCCGACCTCGGGCGCATCACCCGCTTCGAGGGCGTGCGCGCCTCGTTTCATCCCGAGCCCGAGTCCTCCGCGACGAGCGTGTCGATCGCGCTCATGGCGCCTCATGCCGGCGAGCCCGACACCGCGGCCAACCGCGTGAAGCGCCTGCCGCGGCAGTTCGCCTCCTTCATGCTGAACCGTCGGCTCTCGGTGCTCGCGAAGAAGGAAGGGGCGGCCTTCAGCTCGGCCCGCGTCTCCATCAACGAGGGCTACAAGCTCTTCCGGGAATCGACGGTCGACCTGACCTGCAAGCCCGACCAATGGGCCGCCGCGCTCGCCGTGGGTGAGCAGGAGCTGCGACGCGCGCTGGAGCACGGCTTCCAGGCAGGTGAGCTGGCGGAGACCAAGGCCTCCTACCGCAATTCGCTCGAGCAGGCCGTCCGCGGCGCGGCCACCCGCCGTTCCGGCAACCTCGCGGGCGAGATCGCCCAAGGCATCCTCGACGAAAGGGTCTTCACCACGCCGGCCGCCAGCCGCGACCTCCTCCTGCCGGCGATCGAGCGCATCACCCCCGAGGAATGCCTGGCCGCCCTGCGCGAGTCTTTCGCGGGCAACGGGCGCTTCGTGATGGTGAGCGGCAACACCACCATCCCGGGCGATGCCGCCGCCGCGATCGCGGCCGCGCACGCCGCGGCGGCCAAGGTTCCGGTCGCCGCGCCGGCCGCCGAGGCCGCGGGCGCGTGGGCCTACGGTGATTTCGGCCCGCCGGGCAAGGTCGTGAAACGCGAGCACGTGGCCGACCTCGACGTGACCCTCGTAAAGTTCGCGAACGGCGTACGCCTCAACCTCAAGCGCACGGAATTCGAGGCGGGCCTGCGCCTGAGCGCGCGGGTCGGCTCCGGCATCCTCACCGAGCCGGCTGACCGCCGCGGCCTCGCCGTCCTCGCCGGCAGCACCTTCACCGCGGGCGGCCTCGGCCGCCACGGCGTCGATGACCTGCGCCGGATCCTCGCCGGCCGCAACGCCTCGATCGGGTTCCGCGTGGGTTCGGATGCCTTCGAGTTCACCAATGCCTCCGGCGGCCGCGGCGGCGGGGGTGGCGGCACGACCCGCGCCGACCTGCTCCTTACTTTGCAACTCCTGACGGCGCACCTCACCGACCCGGGCCACCGGCCCGAGGCGCTCCGCCAGGCGCGCACCGGCATGGCGCAGATGTACACGGGCTTTGAGCACACCCCGAACGGCCCGCTCTCGACCGAGGTCGCCAACCTGATCGCCGGCGGCGACCCGCGCTTCGGCATGCCGCCGAAGGACGTGCTCATGGCGCGCACCCAGGAGGAGGTTGCCGCGTGGCTTTCGCCCGAGCTCACCCGCGGTGCGATCGAGATCGCGATCGTGGGCGACCTCGACGCCGACGCCACCATCGACGCCGTCGCCCGCACGCTCGGGGCCCTGCCGGCCCGCGATCCCCGTCCCGCGTTGGCCGAACGCCGGAAGGTCGCGTTCCCCGAAAAGCCGTTCACCCGTGATTACGCGATCAGCTCCGAGATCCCGAAGGGCGTCGTCGCGCTGTACTGGCCCACGACCGATGCCTCCGACGTCCGGCGCACCCGCCGCCTCAACATGCTCGCCAGCGTCTTCAGCGACCGCCTGCGCGTGAAGATCCGCGAGGAGATGGGCGGAACCTACAGCCCCCGCGCCGCCAGCAGCGCGAGCGACACCTTCGCCGGCTACGGCTACATCACGACCAGCATCGACGTGGACCCCGCCAGCGCCGCCCGCGTCCGCGAGGCGGTGATCGAGCTCGCCGACGACCTTGCGCGCAACGGGGTGACCAAGGAGGAACTCGAGCGGGCCCGTCTCCCGGCCCGCACCGCCACGCGGGAGTCGCTCCGCACCAATTCCTACTGGATGCAGTCGGTCCTCGCCCGTGCGCAGGAGAAGCCCGAGGTGCTCGACTGGGCCCGCTCCCGCTCGGCCGACCTGGAGGCCATCACCGCCGAGGAACTCAGCGCGCTCGCCCGCCTCTACCTCGGCCGCGACCGCGTGAGCCGGGTGACCGTGCTGCCCAAACCCTGATCGCGCCTTGAGACCGCGTCGCCCCGTCCGGCCATGATCCCGCGGCTCACCGGCCTGCTCGCGGGAGGCCTGGCGCTGCTCGCGCTGGGCGGCTGCGTCTCTCCGCCCGAGGCCGCCACGCCGCCGCGCGACGCCTACGTGGTGCTTTCGGGCGGAGGCACGCCGCTTTCCAACAACTACTCCCAGTACCTGCAGGCCCGAGCCTTCGCCGGTTTCCTCGAGGCGCGGTTTCCCGGCCAGCCGCGCTGGGTCTTCTTCGGCATCGGCAACCGCGAGGGTGAGTCGCCGATCCTCGCGGATGTCCGCCGGCAGGTGCGGCGGGACGGCCGGCTGGTCGAGTCGTGGCTGCCGGGTCCGCTGAAGGACAACCGGCCCGCGACGCGGGCGAGCTTCCTCGGCGCCCTGCGCGACGAGATCCTGCCCGTGGTGCGGGGCGGCGGCACGTTGTACCTCTTCGTCGGCGACCATGGCACGGAGTCCCGCGGGGAAAACCCGGAGAGCGTGATCACCCTTTGGGAGCTGCGCCGGGCGGGGGGAGGTCGTGACGGCTGGACGACCGACACTTCGGAGAAGCTGGGTGTGGCCGAGCTGCGGCGGGTACTGGCGGAAGGCATTGGGCGCGGCAGGGTGGTCTTTGTGATGACCCAGTGTCACTCGGGCGGATTCCATCAACTCGGCTCGCCCGTGGACGTCACGCCGCCCCCGGAATGGTTCTCACGCCGGCCCCTGCGGGCGGCCGCCGCGTCGCCGCCGCCGTTGTTGCGCGCTGCCGGCTTCACGGCCACCGACCAACGGTCGCCCGCCGCGGGTTGCGATCCCGCGCCCGATCCCGACACCTGGGCCGGATACGAGCGCTACTTTCCGGAGGCCCTGCTCGGGCGGGACCTGTTCGAGCCCGCCGGCAGCGGCCGGTTCGGCCGCTCCTTTGCCGAGGCGCATGAGGCGGCGACGCTGGCCGACGCGACGATCGACAAGCCCCGTTCGACCTCGGAGCACTACCTCGAGACGTGGGCGCGCGCCATCGAGCGGATCGCGGAGGATCCGGATTTAACCCCGCGCGCTGTAGCCGCGGTCACTGCCTACCGCTGGGCGGTCGACACCGGTCGGATCACCGGCGGCTCGCCCGCGCTGCGCGAGCGGGAGGCCCAGTTCCAGCGCTTTGCCCGCCGGATCGCGGAGCAGGCGCCCGCGGCGGGCCCGCGCCTGCTGGCGGCATCCCGTGCCGCCCTGGAGGACAATCCCGCGGGTGGGTCCCGGCGCGGAACCGGTGTGTCCTCCTCCCGGCGAGGCGGTCCCGACGAGGCGCGGCGCGCCTGGAACGAGGTCGTGCGACCCGCCTGGAAAAAGGCCGTGCTTGCCGGAGCGGTGCCCGGACTGGAGGGAGCCGCGTTGGCGTTCGAACTCCGGTTGTTGGAGCTCGAGGACCAGGGCCGCAACCTGATGGTGACGCGAGGAGGCGACGCCTTGCTGAACGAGATTTACTGGCGCTCCGGTTACGCCCGGCCGGAGAGCCTCGACCGCGGGAAGGCCGAGGCCGTCGCCCTCTGGGGTGCGGTACGGCGCGAGAAGGTCGGCGCCTGGGCCCACGCCTCCGTCGAGGACGGGGTGCGCGAGGCGGCCTCCCGCATGCGCCTGCCGGGCGGTGCCGCAGCCGCGCGTCCCCCGGGGCGCAGTCCCGCGGCGGGACCGGCGGATGCGCTCGACGCGCGCACCGCGGCCGAGCGCATCCTGTTTTATCGCCGCACGCTGGCGGCCTGGGAATTCCTCGAGGCCATGGGCCACCGGGACGCCCTCGCCCGGCTGGAGGCGCTCATCGCGCTCGAGCGTACGCCGCTGCCCTGAACCGATCGCTCCTCAGGTGAGGAAGCGCCGCCACGCCATCCCGGCGAGGGAGATGATGAGGCCGATGCGCAGCGCGCCTTCGAAGGTGAGGATAACCAGGACCCTCTTCAGCGCGCATCCGCGGCGGAGCGAGAACCCGAGCAGGCTCACGGTGAGCAGGCAGACGCCGTGCACGCGGCTGAAGGAAGTCGCCAGCAGCATCAGCATCCAGACCCAGTAAAGGAGGAGCATCGCGCTCCAGCAGAAGGCGGTCATCTCGCCCAGCCCGAGCCCGCGGGGATCGGCGCCGCGCGCGATCTGCTTCACGCCGAGGTAGCGTTCCCCCAGCACGAGCTGCCATAGCTCGAACAGCAGGAAGAGCGGCGCGAGGAGGAGGGCCGTCGGCATGAAGCCAGCGGAGCGCCTCGTGTGCTCCGACGCAACGCCGCCGCGGGCGCGTACCGTCCCCGGGTGTCGATCCCGCCGTCTACCTTTTTTCGGGTATTTGCGGTGATGGCCCGGGGGGTGCCCGCCGTGACCCTCGGCCTTCCTCACCTTCTCCGGGTGCGGCGCCCCGACCGGGGCGAGCTGAACGCCGCCGCGCCCGCCCATGTCCGGATTTCACTACGTGTACCTGATCGACTCCCTTTCCACCCCGTCTCGCCGCCATGTGGGCGTCACGGCGGAATTCGCGGTCCGCCTCGCGCAGCACAACCGCGGCGCGGTGCCGGAGACCGCCGGCCACCGGCCTTGGAAGCTCCGCGCCGTCGTGGCGTTCCGCGACGCGGAGCGCGCGGCCGCCTTCGAGCGTTACCTCCGGTCATCCGCCGGCCGTGCCTTCGCCCGCCGCTGGCTCTGAACCGGCGCGACGGTTCACGCGGGGCGGGAAGACGGCGCTTGTCGGCGCCGTGGGGGCGGGGCAGGGTGCGGATCCGCGGACCCCTCCGCCACGTCCTGCCCCGATCATGAAACGTCGCGCCTTCCTCCATTCGGCCGCCGCCGGCGGCCTCGCCTCCCTCGCCGCCGTCCGCGGCTCTGCCGCCGCCAAGTCCGGCCGCCGCCTGCGCACTGCGCTCGTCGGCTGCGGCTGGTGGGGCGGCAACATCCTCGGCGAGGCGATCGCGAGCGGGAGGTGCGACGTGGTGGGGCTCTGCGACGTCGACGCCCGCCAGGTGGCGTCCACGCGGGAGAAAATTGGCAAGGTGACCTCCGACCAGCCGCGCGAGTATCGCGATTACCGCGAGCTGCTGGCCCGGGAGAAGCCGGAGATCGTGATCGTCGCCACGCCCGACCACTGGCATGCGCTGCCGACGATCGCGGCCGTGCAGGCCGGCGCGCACGTCTACGTTGAGAAGCCCATCGCGCACACCATCGCCGAGGGCCGCGCGATGCTCAATGCCGCCCGCGCCGCCGGCCGCGTCGTGCAGGTGGGCACGCACCGCCGCACCTCGCCTCACACGATTCAGGCCCGCGAGTTCCTGCGCTCGGGCAAGCTGGGGAAGATCGGCATGGTGCGCTGCTTCGTGAACAATGCGGGCGGCGGCCCCGAGAAGCCTTCCCCCACGCTGCCGGTGCCCGACGGGCTCGATTGGAACGCCTGGTGCGGGCCCGCCCCGCTGCGGCCCTACTGCGCCGGTATCCATCCGCGCGGTTTCCGTCAGTACCTCGACTACGCCAACGGCACCATCGGCGACTGGGGCATCCATTGGTTCGACCAGCTCATCTGGGTCACCGGTCTGCGTTGGCCGCGCAAGATCTTTGGCACCGGCGGCCGCCCCATCAAGGGACCGGCCGTCCTCACGGCGGCGGAGCAGACGAGCGACGCGCCCGACCACCAGATGGTCACCTACGACTTCGATGGTCTCACCGTCACGTGGGAGTCGCGGCTCTTCGGCGGCCACAACGTCGAGAAGGGCGAGAACGCCGGCTGCCACTTCTTCGGCACCAACGGCATCTTCCACCTCGGCTGGCGCGGCGGCTGGACGTTCTATCCCGCGAAGGCCGGCGAGCCCGTGCTCCATGAGGAGGCCCGGCTCAACGCCCCCGACGGCCAGAACATCCGCGAGCTCTGGGCCGATTTCCTCGACGCCATCGACACCGGCCGGCGGCCGGTCTCCGACATCGAGCAGGGGCACCTCGCCACCAATTGCTCATTGCTGGGCGTCATCGCGATGCGGCTGGGCCGCAGTCTCACGTGGGACGGTGACAAGGAGCGTTTCGTCGGCGACCCGGAAGCCGACCGCTTGCTCCGGCGCGACTACCGCCCGGGCTGGACGTACCCGTCGGCCTGAGCCGGCGTACGCCCGCGGCGTGAGGTGACCGCTTCCTCCCTTGCGGGCGGAGCGGTGGCTCCGTTGCCTCGGGTGAAAGCCATGCCTTCACCCGTGCCCATCACCCTCGCGCGCGTCGGTTCCAACTTCGAGCGCGAGCCGCTCATCCGCCCATTCGGCTTCAAGGGCGGTTACCAGACCGAGACCTGGCAGAGCGTCGCACTGCTGGAGTCAGCCTCCGGCCGCCGCGGCGTCGGGCTCTGCACGCAAGGCGTGCTGTGGAGCGACGCGCACGTGTTCGCCGGCCACAGCGAAAGCGGGGGCAACGCGCTGATGTACGCCGTCTCGGAGTGGGCGCTGCAGCGGCTGAAGGGCCGCACGTTCACCGACCCGGTCGCGCTGCTCGAGTCCATCCGCCACGAGGTCTACGACCACGCGAAGCGGATCACCGGCCACGCCGGCCTGCGCGAGACGTTCGCCTTGAACGCGCTGGTCGGGGTCGATTTCGCGGCCTGGCGCCTGTACGCGGCGGAGAACGGCATCACGTCGTTCGACGAACTCATCCCGGCGGCGTACCGGCCGGCCCTTGCCGCCCGCCACGCGCGCGTCGCTTGCATCCCGCTCATGGCCTACGCCGTGCCGGTGGACGAGATCCGCGGCGCGGTCGACGACGGGTTCTTCTTCATGAAGATCAAGATCGGCCAGCCGGGCACGCAGGCCGAGATGCTGGAGAAGGACAAGGCGCGCCTCACCGCGATCCACGCCGCGATCGGCGGCGCCCGCACGCCGTGGACCGCCAGCGGGAAGCTGCCGTATTACTTCGACGCCAACGGCCGCTACGAAAGCAAGGACACCCTCCTGCGACTGCTCGACCATGCGCGCGCGATCGGCGCCTTCGACCAGATCGCGCTCATCGAGGAACCGTTTCCCGAGGAACTGGAGATCGACATCCGCGACATCCCCGCGCGCGTGGCCGCCGACGAGAGCGCGCACACCGACGCCGACGCCCTCCGCCGCATCGAGATGGGCTACTCGGCGATCGCGCTGAAGCCGATCGCGAAGACCTTCTCGATGTCGCTGAAGATCGCGCGGCTCGCGCACGAACGCGGCGTGCCGTGCTTCTGCGCCGATCTCACCGTCAACCCGGTGCTCGTCGAATGGAACAAGGCGGTCGCAGCGCGGCTCGCGCCGTTCCCCGGCCTGGGACTCGGCCTGCTGGAGACGAACGGCCATCAGAATTACCGTAACTGGGAGGCCATGCGCGCGCACCTGCCCGCGCCGACGGCGGCCTGGACGCGACCGGCCCGCGGGGTGTTCGAACTCGACGCCGACTACTACGCCCGCAGCGGCGGGGTGTTCGCCCCGCTGCCGCACCACGAGGCCCTTTGCGGTTTGCCACCGGCGTGAACCCCGACGGAGGCCGCCCGCAGGTCAGGTCGGACCCGACCGCGTCGCGCCCCGTGGAGTGATTGCGGCGGATGCGGGGGCATTCGCCGCATCACGACGGCTTCGAGTTGCCTCCGCGCACCGCTGGGCGCTGTGCGTCCGGACTGGAGGGAGTGACGCGGGCAAGCCGTCGTTCCCAGTACCAGGTGAAGAACACGGGTACCGAGAAGAGCGATACCAGGTCGAACAGCATGCCGCCCACGACGGGCAGGATCATCGGCTGCATGAGCTCGGAGCCGCGGCCTGTCGACCACAGCACGGGCACGAGCGAGAGCAGGGTCGTGGCGTTGGTCATGATAGCCGGCCGGCGGCGGCGCAGACCGGCCTCGAAGACGCGCCGGTTCACCTCGGCGGCGTCGCGGGGCGGCTCGCGGAACTTCTCCTGGATGTAGGTGCCGAGCAGAATGCCGTCGTTGAACATCACCCCGAGCAGGACGATGAACCCGACCGCGACCGCCGTGGTCATCTCGGCGCCCCACCACCACACGAGGAAGAAACCACCCGCGGTGGTCACCGTCGCGTTGCACAGCACGATGATCGCGGTGATCAGCCACGAACGCGTGCCGGCGTAGATCAGCACCACCATCACGGCCATGGACGCGGCGACGATCCAGCGCAGCGTCTCGTCGGCCCGCAGCTTCTGCTCGTACCGGCCCACCCAGCGGTAGGCCGCCCCGGCCGGCAGCGTGAGGCGGCCCTCGGCCAGCGCCGCGCGCAGGCGGGCGTCGGCGTCGCGCACCACCTCGACCTCGCCGCGGCCGCTCGCGTTGAGGAGCACGTACTGGGTGCGCTTCCCGCCTTCGGAGCGGATCGCCATCGGCCCGATGACGTGGGTGAAGCCCGCCTCCGACGATCGGCTCGCGACGCCCTTGAACGCGATGCCACCGGTCGGAGAGGCCGGCAGGGTTTCCCCCGCGGGAATCGTGAGCTCGGCGCGGGTCTTTGAGAGAATCGTGAAGTTGCGTTGCGCCGCCAACGGCAGGGCGGCCAGCAGCGCCGCGGTGTCGTCGGTCTCGAGCTCGTGCACGACCGGGGCCGCGAGCAGGCTGGAAAGCGGGATCGCCCCGTGTCCGGCCGCGGCCGGCACCTGCACCTGCGCGAGTTCATCGTCGTCGTCGCGGCGTTCGCGGGCGTAGCGGATCCGCACGGGGTAGCGCAGCGCTCCCTCGACCGAATACGTCACCGCCATGCCGCCGAGCGCCGACTCCACCGCCCGCATCACCTGCTCCTTGGAAAGTCCGAACCGGGCGAGGCGGGCGGGGTCGAGCCGGATCTCGGCGTAGGGCTTACCGCCCTCGCGCTGCATCTGCACGTCGGCCGCGCCGGGCGTGCCGAGGATCACCCTCTCCGCCGCCTCGGCGAACCGTTCGAGCGCGTCGCCGTCGTCTCCCAGCACCTGGAGGGCGATCAGGCTGCGGATGCCCGTCGAGAGCATCACCACCCGCGTCTCGATCGGTTGGAGCCAGCTGGGCGCCACGCCGGGAATGTCGGTGGCGGCGGCGAGCAACGCCCGGACCTCGGCCAGCGTGCGCGGCCGGCGCTCCAGGGAGCCGTCTTGGCGCGGAATTTCATGCACCGGCCAATCCGCGTACGGTTTCAGCAGCACGACCGTCTCGATCATCCCGATCGGCGCGGGGTCGAGGGCCGTCTCCGCGCGCCCCATCTTGCCCATCACGCCGGCCACCTCGGGCACGGATTCGATGAGCCGGTTCTGCGTGAGCATCACCCGCTGGGTTTCCGCCAGCCCCGCGCCGGCGGGGAGCGACGGCATGAAGAGCAGCGCGCCTTCGTCGAGGGGGGGCAGGAAACTCGAGCCGACGCCGGGAAACGCGCGGGTCAGCTGCTGGTCGAGGCGCGTATGGCCGAGGTCGGCGCCGGCTGCGGCGAAGGCGGCCCGCAGCGGTTCGCGCACCACGGGCCAGCCGAGGCCCAGCAGGTAGCCGCCGGCGGCGAGGGCCGTGATCGCGAGGGTGAACAGCACGCGGTGGCGCAGGATGCGCACGTAGGCCCACTCGTACGCCACGTGGATCGCACGGCTCGCGGGATTCTCCTCGTAATTGGCGACGCGTTCGCGCCCGACGCGCCAGACGGCGGAGACAACCAGCGCGGAGAGCACGGGCGCACAGAGCCAGCCCGGCAGCGTCAGGGCCGTTCGGCCGTGGTCGAGGGGCAGCGTCCAGCCGTCCCGGATGAACCAAGCGAAGGTTATCCCGCCCGCGAGGCCCGCCGCCGCCAGCAGCCACGGCCGGCGCACGTGCCACGGTGGGAGCAGCAGGCGGCAGAGGACGGGCACGACAAACACCCCGCAGGCCACCGCCGCGCTGATCGCGAGGGTCTTGGTCAGCGCCATAGGAGCGAACAGCCGCCCCGCCTGGTCCTGCAGCGCGAACACCGGCAGGAACCCGATCACCGTCGTCGCCGCCGACGTGAGTAACGGCCGCGCCACTTCCCGCGCCGCGGCGATCACCGCTTCGGTCACCTCGGCGTTGAAGGGCGAGTCCGGCATCTCGCGACCTTCGCGCCGGCACCGTTCGCGCAGCTCCGCGAGGTGCTGGGTGATGTTCTCCGTCATGATGATCCCGAAGTCGACCATCACGCCCACGGCGATCGCGATGCCCGCGAGGCTCATGATGTTCGCGCTCACGCCCGCCGCCCACATCACGAGGAACGTGAGCAGCATGCCGAGCGGCAGGCTCACGGCGACGGCGAGGCTGGCGCGGAAGTGCAGCAGGAACGCCACCACCACGATCACCGTGGCCACCACCGCCTCCGTCAGCGTGGAAGCCAGCGTGGCGGTCGTCTCCCGGATCAGCTGCGATCGGTCGTAGAAGGGCACCGCAGCGAGCCGTTCGGTCTCCAGCGCCGGCCTGAGTTCCGCGAGGCGGCGCTTCACCGCGTTGATCACCGTGCGCGGGTCCTCGTGCACGCGGAGCCCGATGATGGCGCCCACGTGCTCCTGCGCCGAGTCGGCCAGCAGTCCCTGTCGGAACTGGCCCCCGACGGAAACCCGCGCGATCTCGCCGAGGCGCACGCCGGCGCCCTTCGCGCGGCTGCCGCGGATCACGATGTTCGCCACGTCCGCCTCCGAGCGCACGAAGCCCGTGGCACGGAGCATCGTCTCGACGCCTGTCTTCTCCACGCTCATCGCGCCGGCGTCGCGGCCGGCCTGCCGCACCGCCATCATCAGCATCTCGAGCGTGAGGCCCTGCTCCTCCAGTCGGAGGGGATCGACATCGATCTGGTACTCGCGCGCCACGCCCCCCGCAGGCGCGACCTCCGCCACTCCGGGCACCGCCCGCAGGGCCGGAGCCACCACCTGATCCAGCACGCGGCGCCGCGCCTCGACGTCGCGTGGTCCCTGGAGCGTGAACGCGTAGACCTGCCCCATGGCCGTCGCATCCGGGCCGAGCCGCGGCGTCACGCCCTGCGGCAACAGGCCCTGCACCTGCGACAATCGTTCCAGCACGCGTGTCCGGCATTCGTACAGGTCACGCCGTTCCTCGAAGATCACGTACAGGTAGCCTGCGCCGTAGAGCGACATCCCGCGAACGGTCCGAACGCCCGGCAGGCCCTGCAGCTCGCGCGTGAGCCGGGACGTGACCTGCAGGTCCATGTCCTGCGGGCTCTGGCCGGGCCATTCCGCCCAGACGATCACCTGGTTGTCGCTCAGGTCCGGCAGGGCGTCGACCGGCACCTGCCGCCAGGCCCAGAAGCCCGCGAGACCGAGCCCGAGGGCCGCGGCGAGCGTCAGCAGCGGATGGCGGATGGCGGCAGCGATCACGCGCTTTAAGCTCCGTCAGTGCCGATGAGAGCCGTCCGCCGGCCCGGCTGCGCCGCGCGGGAAGAGCAGGCTCGGGGTGCCGGCCAATTGCGCCTGACTATCGATCAGGAAGGCCCCCTGCGCCGCGACCTCGTCGCCGGGCTTCAGCCCCGCCCGCACGATGAAGAGGTCGTTGCCGGCCTCATCCTCGAGGCGCGGCCCCAGCGCGAGGGGCGCGGGTGCGAAGGAGAGGCGGCCGTCGGGCTGGCGGCCCGCGACCTTCCACGCGACGTGGCGCACGCCCGTGGACAGGACGGCCGACTTCGGGATCAGCGTGAAGCGGGCGGGTTCGGGCCGGGCCGGATCCGCGGCGCGCAGCGCGGCGTCGAGCGCGACGGCGATGCGGACCTCCACCAGGCTGCCCGCGAGGAGTAGCCCATCCGGATCACGAAGGTGGATGTGCACCTCCCTGGACCTGATCTCAGGGTCGAGGTCGGGAGCCAGCCACGTGAGCGTCGCGTCCACGCCCGGCAGCTCGCCGCGGTCGTCGGAGGCGAGCCGCACCGGTTGACCGGTGCGCAGCCAATGCGCACGCGCCTCCGGCACGTGCACCGCGATCATGAACGAGCGCGGCTCGACCAGCCGCAGCAGCGGGAAATCGGCCATGATTTCCTGGCCCACGGCCGGCAACCGCGCCGCCGCCATGGACGGTCCTTCTTCCGGAAGGATCACCTGGCCCGCGTACGGGCTCGCGATCGTCACGGTGTCGACCGGCGCGCCGCCGGACAGGATCGCGGCGCCCACGGCGGGCAGGTTCCACCGCATGAAGCGCTCGATGAGCGCGTGGATCGTATGGCCGTCGGCGAGTTTCACCGCGGCCGCCAGTTCGCCCTGGGCCGCGAAAACCTCCGGGCTGTAAAGGTCGACGACCGGCTCGCCCGCTGCGACGATCGTGCCCGCGTGCAGCGCGGCGGGGTGGCGCTTCACCACGCGCCCGGCGACCCGCGGGACGACGACCTGCAAGGTGCGTTCGTCGAGACGGACGGTCCCGTAGGCGCGGACCGTGGCCTTGGCCGGCCCCTCGGTGACCTTCACGAGCTCCACGCCCATGCGGCGCTGCTGCTCCGCCGTGAGTTCCCCCGCGGTCACCTTGCCCATCTTCATCCCGCACACCGGGCAGTCGCCCGGCCGGTTGCCGATGAAGTCCATCATCGGGCAGGCGTAGCGCTCGCCGGCGGGGGCCGTCGTGGCTCCGGCGGGAGGCGGGTCCGAAAACAGCGTGCCCTCCGGCAACAGCGCCAGCAGTCCGGCGCCGGCGGTGAGTCCGGCGAGGGCGGTCATCCATCCTTTCCAGATCATGGCTGGCCGGCTCCCTTCGGACCCTCGTTGCGCAGGTATGCCGGGCCGTACTTGTCGGGGTTGGCCTGGAACTTCGGCGGGCACATCCGGCAACCGAAGCCGATGACCTGGCCTTGGTAGACGGCCGTGGGCAGGCGTGGGTCCACCGCCATCCCGCAGATCGCGCATACGGTGTTGACGGGCTTCGCGGCCGCGGCCGCCGGCGTGTGCGCAGCGGGAGCGGGTGGTGCCAGTGCCGGCACGTGTTCCGCGTGCGGATCGTGGCGCGCGGTGCGTACCGCGAGCGTGACGACCGCTCCCAGGACGAACGTGCCGAGGAAAATGAACGCGTGGCGGATCATGGTGAAGGCGGGCTTGCGGCCGCGAGGCGCAGCAGGCGGGGCGTCGCGAGATGGCGCCAGAGCTCGGCGCGGGAAATCCGCGCGGCCGTCTCCGCCTCGATGATGCGCAGCTGCGTCTCGGTGGTGCGGTCAAGGATGTCGACGGCGTGGAGCACCGCGGATTCACCGGCCATCCCGCTTGCTGCTCCGACGCTCACCGCGCGGTTGAGCGCATCGTGTTCCGCCTCGAGGCGCAGCTGGGTTTCATTCGTGAGGCGGCGGGCGGTCTCGGCGAACCGCTCCGCGCGCTCGGCGCGGCCGAGGGCGTTGGTGACGCGCTGGCGCGCGGATTCCGCGTCGGCCCGTGCGGAGGCCCGTTCGGCCTCGGCGGCGCGCCCGCCGGCGCGGGCATAATCCCGGGCGCGGAACGGAAGATCGGAGGCGAACGCGACGCCGATGGTGTCCTGACTGCCCGCGGCCCCGCGTTCCCGCTCAAGGCGTAGGCCGACCGACGTCATCGGCGCCGCGCCGGCGCGGGCCACGCGGCCCATGGCGGAGGCCTCGGCGGCGCGGGCCTCGGCAAGGGCGACTCCCGGGGATTCCTGCGCTCGGATCGAGGCCGGATCCGGCATGGACAAAACGGGCAGCGGCGCGTCGGGTGCGAGGGAGAGCCGGGAGCGCGCCGCGGCTTCGGCGTCGGCGGCTGTGCGGCGGGCTTCCTCCAGGGAAAGTTCCAGCGCGGCCGCCCGCGTCTGCAGGGTCAGGCGGTCGGCGAGTCGGACCGAGGCGCCCGCGGCCAGCCTCGCATCGAGACTGGCGAGCACGGCCCCTAGACGCCGCTGCTGGGTGTCGATCAGCGCGGCGCGGGCGCGGGCGCCTTCAGCCTCGGCGAGGGCCACGGCAACCTCGGCGGCGGCTTCACCCGCCGCGAAGGCGAATTCGGCCTCGGCCATCGAGATGGCGGCGGTGGCGCGATCGCGGTCCGCGGCGCGCTCGCCGCGCCGCGGCAGGGGTTGGCGAACGTTGAGTTCCCACATCGAGCGATCATCACCTGCGGGGCGGCCGTTCACGCGGGAGCCCATGGCCTCGACCTGCGGGTCCGCCAGCCGGCCGGCGGCGCTGAGCCGCGCCTGCGCGGCGTCGATGCGGCGGCGCGCCGCCTCGACGGCGGGGGCACGGGTCGCCGCCGCGAGAAGCGCCTCGGGGTCGGCGGAAAAGCCCGCGGCGGGAGCGACCGCCGCGAGCGCGAGGAGCAGGGCGCGGCGGACGCGCATCGGGAAGGATCCTTACTTCTTCGCCTTCTTGGCGGCAGCCTCGTCGACCTTCTTCAGGAACTTCGCCGGGTCGGCCTTGAAGTCATCTGAGCAACCCTCGCAGCAGAGGAAGACCACACGGTCAGGCTTGCCGGCGGCGCGGTGGATGTAGCCGGCGGCCTCGCCCATGCTGCCGAGCGGTTCATTTGATACGAGGCACGTCTTGAGCGGGTAGCTGGCGCGGGCGGCGTTGATGATCTCGGCATCGGTCTTGGCGGCCGGCGGCGAGGCGGGCTTGTCGGCGGCGACCGAGGAAACGGCCGGCAGGCAGGCGAGGAGGGCGGTGAGGAGGAGGTTTCTTGGATTCATGCGGAGGTCGGATCGTACACTCTAAACCCAAGAATGCCGAATCCCCCGGTTTTTTTCGCGGGATTTACGCGGCTCGGGGTTAGTATGGTCTGAATCCGCCTCCCATGCACCTCAACCGCGACTCCGGACAACTCAGCTCTCGCCTGCGGGATTGGAGCCTGGAGGCTCCACGCGACCCCGCCTTCCGGGCGCGGGTCTGGGAGAGGATCGATGCCGGCGTCGCCACGGTTACGTGGCTCCAGTTCGCGCGCCGTCACGCGCTCGTCGTGGCCGCTGTGGTGTTGCTGGCCTTCGTCGGCGGCGCGGCGGGCGGGCGCGGCTGGGCCAAGGCGAGGGATGCCGCGCTGAGCGCGCGGCTGGCCGATGAGTACGTCGGCGGGCTTGATGCCCGGCTGGTGGCACGACGCTGAAATGTCCGCCGCGCGCAATCTCCTCATCACGGCGGCGGTGGCGCTCGCGGCCTGCGCCGCGGCCTTCGGCACGGGCTACGTGCTGGGCGGTGACCGCGCCTTGCGCGAGGCTGGCCGCGACGGCGATGCGATGGCGTGGCTGCGGGCGGAGTTCCGGCCCACGGAGGAGCAGTTCGCGGCGATCCGTCGGCTGCACGAGGACTTCAGCGTGGAGTGCGGCCGGCATTGCGCCGCGATCATCGATGCGCGGGAACGTCGGGCGCCGGCGGCCGAGGTGGCCGCGCTGGAGAAGGTCTGCGTCGACGCGATGCGGGTTCATTTCCGCAAGGTCGCGTCGCTGATGCCGGCCGGGCAGGGCGAGCGCTACCTCGCGCTGGTACTCCCACGCCTCGAGGCGCATCCCCATCACGGCGCGCCCAACCTGCGGGCGGGCCCGTGACTTCGTCCGCCGAGGCTTCCCCGGATGCGGCGGACGACCGTCGCCGGATGGAGCGGGTCCGCGGGGGTGACGAGGCGGCCTTCGCGGAGCTGATGACGCGCTGGGAGCGCCCGGTGAAGGCGGTGATCGGGCGGATCGTGCTGAACGCGGCCGAGGCGGAGGAACTGGCGCAGGAGACGTTCGTGCGGCTTTGGCAGCAACGGGAGCGCTTCCGGTCCGGGTCCGAGTTCCGTCCGTGGATCCTCGCGATCGCCGTCAACCTCGCGCGCAACCGGCTGCGCTGGTGGCGGCGCCGGCCGACGGTCGAGCTGGGCGAATGGCTCGGGTCCGGTGCCGAGGAGGGTGATTCCGCCGCGGCGGGAGCGGCGGCCCTGGAACGGTCGGAGCGGGTGGCCGAGGTGCAGGCGGCGGTCGCGGCCTTGCCGGCGGACCTGCGCGAGGCGCTGGTCTTGTTCGAGTACGAGGAGTTGCCGCAGGCCGAGATCGCCGCGGTGCTGCGGACGACGCCCAAGGCGGTGGAGTCCCGCGTGGCCCGCGCCCGCGAACGGTTGCGGCGTGCGTTACGACTCGGGGCCTGACGGACCGGAGCGGACCGGTCGGCTTCAACCGCCGAGGTAGGTGGCGCGCAGCCGGGGGTCCTCGCGGAGGGAGCGGCTTTCGCCCTGCATGACGATGCGGCCGGTCTCCAGCACGTAGGCGCGGGAGGAGACCTCGAGGGCGAGGTTGGCGTTCTGCTCCACGAGCAGGATCGTGATCCCGTGGCTGCGGTTGATCTCCACGATCCGCTCGAAGATCGTCGAGATGAGTCGCGGGGCGATACCGAGCGAAGGCTCGTCAAGCATCAGGCAGCGCGGATCGCCCATCAGGGCGCGCCCGATGGCCAGCATCTGCTGCTCGCCGCCGGAAAGCGTGCCCGCGGTCTGGGTGAGGCGTTCCTTGAGACGTGGGAAGATGGAGAACACGAACTCGCGGTTGCGCTCGTTGCGGTCGGCGTCGCGCCGCAGGTAGGCGCCCATCGCGAGGTTCTCCGCCACGGTGAGGTTGGCGAAGATCATGCGGCCTTCGGGCACATGGCAGAGCCCACGGGAGACGATCACGTGGGGCGGCAGGCCGGTGATGTCCTCGCCCGCGAAGCGCACCGTGCCGGCGCGTGGGCGCAGCAGGCCCGAGATCGCCCGTAGGGTGGTGGTCTTGCCCGCGCCGTTGCCGCCGATGAGCGTCACGATCTCGCCTTGGGCGATCTCGAGCGAGACGTCCTCCAGCGCGCGGATGGCGCCGTAGGCGACTTGGAGGCCGGTGACCTGCAGCATGGGCGGGGCGCTCAATGGTGCGCGAGGGACGTGTGGTGGTCCTCGCCGAGGTAGGCCTCGATCACCTTCGGGTCGGAACGGATCCGGTCGGGCGGGCCCTCGGCGATCTTCACACCGTAATCGAGGACGGCGATGCGCTCGCAGCAGCCCATCACGACGCGCATCGAGTGCTCTACGAGTAGGATTGAGAGGTTGAACTGCTTCCGGACCTGCTGGATGAGGCGGATGAGCTCGACCTTCTCGGTGGGATTCATGCCGGCGGCGGGTTCGTCGAGGAGCAGGAGGCGCGGGCGCGTGGCGAGGCAGCGCACGATCTCCAACCGCCGCTGTTCCCCGTAGGGCAGGCTGCGGGCGGGGGCGTCGCGGAAGCGGCCGAGGTTGAAGATCTCCAGCAGTTCCTCGACGCGGGCCGCGATCGCGGCCTCGTCGCGGCGGAAGGCGCTGAGGCGCAGGAGCGCGTGCCCCGGGCCGGTCGCGCGGTGGAGGTTGCAGGCCGCGCGCACGTTGTCGAAGACCGACAGTGAACCGAAGAGCCGGATGTTCTGGAAGGTACGCGCGATGCCGAGCCCCACGATGCCGTCGACCCCGAGGCCGCGGAGGTCGCGGCCGGCGAACGTGATCCGGCCCGAGGTCGGGGCGTAGACGCCGGTGATGAGGTTGAAGACCGTGGTCTTGCCGGCGCCGTTGGGGCCGATGAGGCCGCAGAGCTCGCCCTCGTTCACGGCGAAGTCGACCGCGTTGACGGCGGTGAGCCCGCCGAAGCGGATGGTGGCCTGCTCGAGGCGGAGGAGTTCGGCCATGGCGCGGGTCAGCCGCGGGCGCGGCGCTCGGGGAGGCGGAACAGCCCCTGCGGGCGCAGGAGCATGAGCAGCACGAGGAGCAGGGAGTAGATGATCATCCGGTATTCGGCGATCGGCCGGAGCAGCTCGGGCAACAGGGTGAGCAGGACGGCGGCGAGGATCACGCCGACCGCGTTGCCCATGCCGCCGAGGATGACCATCACGACGATCTCGATGCTGCGGGTGAAGTCGAAGCCGGTCGGCGTGATGGTGAGCTTGAAGTGGGCGTAGAGCCCGCCGGCCACGCCGGCGAAGAAGGCGGCCACCACGAAGGCGACGATCTTGTAGCGCGTGGGGTTGAGGCCGACGGCGGCGGCCGCGACCTCGTCATCGCGGGTCGCGAGGAAGCCGCGGCCGTAGGTGGAGTCGACGAGGCAGTGGACGACGAAGACGGTGACGGCGGCGACGGCGATCACCCACAGGATGGTGGTGCTGGCGGGGATCGCGTTGAGGCCGAGGGCGCCGCCGAGGAACTCCACGTTCTGGAAGACGACGCGGATGATCTCGCCGAAGCCGAGGGTGACGAGCGCGAGGTAGTCGCCGCGGAGCCGGAGGGACGGGACGCCGACCGCGAGGCCGGCGAGGGCGGCGCTGAGCCCGCCGGCGAGGAGGGCGGCGAGGAACACGGCGCCCTGGGTGGCCGCTCCGGCGGCGGAGAGCTCGCCCACGAGCCGCGGGGCGACGAAGAGCGAGACGGCGGAGGACAGGTAGGCGCCGACCGACATGAAGCCCGCGTGCCCGAGGGAGAACTGGCCCGTGTACCCGTTCACCAGGTTCAGCGAGACGGCGAGGATGACGTTGATCCCCACCCCGGTGAGGACATCGAGCAGGTATGGATCGATGCTGCCGGAAAACTGGGAGAGCCCGGCGGCGGCGAGGAGGGCGGAGAGAAGGGCGAGGTGCGGCCGCGGCATGGCTCAGACCTTCTCGACGGTGGCTCGGCCGAGGAGCCCGGCCGGTCGGAAGAGCAGGATCCCGATGAGGATGGCGAACGCGATCGCGTCCTTGTAGGTCGACCACTGGCTTCCGTTCACGAACGTCTCCACGATCCCGAGCAGCAGCCCGCCGAGCGCGGCCCCGGGGATGTTGCCGATGCCGCCGAGGACGGCCGCGACGAACGCCTTGAGCCCGGGCATGACGCCCATCAGCGGGTCGATCGAAGGGTAGTTCAGCGCGTAGAGCACGCCGCCGGCGCCCGCGAGGGCCGAGCCCAGCCCGAAGGTGAACGAGATCACGACGTCGTTGTTCACGCCCACCAGCTGCGCGGCGCGCGGGTTGAGCGACACCGCGCGCATCGCCATGCCGATGCGGGTGCGGTGCACGATGACTTCGAGGCCGATCATCAGCAGGACCGCGACCGCGATGACGACGACCTGATTGGAGGACAGCACGAGGCCCCCGAGCGAAAGGTTGGTCGACGGTAGGATGGCTGGGAACGTGCGCGGTGCGGCGCCGAAGAACACCTGCCCGGAGTATTCGAGAAGCAGGGAAACTCCGATCGCCGTGATGAGGACATTGAGCGTCGGCGCGGCCCGCAGCGGCCGGTAGGCCAGGCGCTCGATCACCATGCCCAGGAGCGCGCAGCCGGCCATGGCCGCGAGCAGCACGAGCAGACCGCCCCAGAGCGTGGATTCCGGCACCAGCCGACCCGCGAAGTAGCCGATGAAAGAGCCTACCATGAACACGTCGGAGTGCGCGAAGTTGATGAACCGCAGCACGCCGTAAACCATCGTGTAGCCGAGCGCGATGAGGGCGTAGATCGCGCCGAGCGAGAGGCCGTTCAGGAGCTGCTGGAGGAATTCAGACAAGCGAAGCGGTCAGGTTGGAACGGGAACAGGCGAGGTCAATGCGGGCGTGCTGCCACCCGCGGTGCCTGCCGGGTCGCTGCGTTGCCGGGCCGGAATCTGCGGCGGCTGCGGAGCAGATCGCTTGGTCACGAGCCGTGACCAAGCGGCTGGCGTCGGGTGCGCCGGCGTGAGGCCTACGGCGCCACCGCCTCGACGAACTTGAACTCGCCGTTGCGCACGGCGATCACGACGGCCGCCTTGGAGGCGTTGCGTTGCGCGTCGAGGGTGGTCTCGCCGGTCACGCTCGGGAGCTTCTTCGTCGCGGCGAGCGCGTCGCGCAGCTTCGCGCTCTCGGTGGTGCCGGCGCGGCGGATGGCGTCGGCCAGCACCATCGCGGCGTCGTAGCCGAGGGCGGCCATCGCGTCGGGCACCTCGTTGTTCCAGCGCTTCTTGAAACGCTCCACGAAGCCCGTGACGGCGGGCGACTTGTTCTCCGGCGAGTAATGGGTCGAGTAATAGGTGCCCTCGACGGCAGCCCCGCCGATGCTGAGGAGCTGCGGCGCCTCCCAGCCGTCGCCCCCGAAGAGCGGGATCGAAAGCCCGAGGTCGCGGGCCTGTTTGCAGACGAGGGCGGCCTCGGTGTAGTAGCCCGGCAGGAAGATGCCGTCGACGTTCGCCGCCTTGATGGCGGTGAGCTGGGCCTTGAAGTCCTTGTCGCCCTCGGAGAACTTCTGCTCGAGGGCGATCACGCCGCCGTCCTGCGCGAAGCGCTCCTTGAAGTACTTCGCGAGGCCGACGCTGTACGCGGACGATACGGAGGTGAGCACGGCGACGCGCTTTAGCTTGAGGGTGTTGCGGGCGAACTTGGCCATCACGACGCCTTGGAACGGGTCGATGAAGCACACGCGGAAGACGTAGTTGCCGATCTCGGTGACCTTGGGGTTGGTCGACGACGGCGAGATCATCGGGATGCGGGCCTGCTGGGCGATGGGCGCGGCCTCGAGGGAACGCGTGGAGGCCACCTCGCCGATCAGCGCGACGACCTTGTCGCGGGAAATGAGCTTCTTCGCGATCGTGGCGGACTCGCCGGCCTTGGACTGGTTGTCCTCGGTGATGAGCTGGATGCGGCGGCCCAGCACGCCGCCGGCGGCATTGATTTCCTCGACGGCGAGCATCGTGCCCTTGTGGGATGATTGGCCGAAGGCGGCCTCCTTGCCGGTGAGCGAGGCGAACTCTCCGACCTTGATGGGCGCGGGTTCCGCCGCGGAGAGCACATGGGCGGCGAGCAGGGCGAGGGCGGAGAGGAAGGCGGGAGCGGAGGGGATACGCATGGGCGGACGAGAGCAGGAAACGCGCCGGTGGCAAACCGTTCGCCGCGGACAGGAGAGTTGGGAAAATTGGGAGGGTGGGAAAATTGGGAGGGTGGGAAAACTGGAAAGGAGGGAAACCTGACTCTCTGGTGCGCGGCACGAGCCGCCGGTGATGTGGCTGCGGCTTTAGCCGCGGAAGATTCATGAAGGGAATTCGGCATAGCCTACCGTCGGGATCGTGCGGAGGAGTACGCGGCCGAAGGTGTGATCCGACGCAGAGGGGTGAAGGCGGAAGGGCCTGCGGCGGGAAGGAGTGGCGTGAAATCTCCGCGGGAGCACCCGCGGCCACATGGAACGAGCTTTCGGTGATGTGGCTGCGGCTGCAGCCGCGGAAGATTCATGAAGGGCATTCGGCATGGCCGACCGTCGGGATCGTGCGGAGGAGGACGCGGCCGAAGGTGTGATCCGACGCAGAGGGGTGAAGGCGGAAGGGCCTGCGGCGGGAAGGAGTGGCGTGAAATCTCCGCGGGAGCACCCGCGGCCACATGGAACGAGCTTTCGGTGATGTGGCTGCGGCTGCAGCCGCGGAAGATTCATGAAGGGCATTCGGCATGGCCGACCGTCGGGATCGTGCGGAGGAGGACGCGGCCGAAGGTGTGATCCGACGCAGAGGGGTGAAGGCGGAAGGGCCTGCGGCGGGAAGGAGTGGCGTGAAATCTCCGCGGGAGCACCCGCGGCCACATGGAACGAGCTTTCGGTGATGTGGCTGCGGCTGCAGCCGCGGAAGATTCATGAAGGGCATTCGGCCGAAAGCTTCACGGGAATTGTGCTTTCCGCGGCCTTGGCGGGGGATTCAACTCGCCGCGCGTGAGCACCTTCGACCGTCACCTTCTGCGCGAGTGGCTGCAGATCCTCGCGCTGGTGCTGGCGGCCACGGTCGGGCTGCTGCTCGTGCAGGTGCTGTACGACGATTTCCGATCGCTCAGCGAGCTCGGCGCGGGGGCGGGACTCCTCGCCCGGTACGTGGCGGTGCGGCTGCCCAGCTTCCTTGCCGCGGTGCTGCCCCTCGCGCTCCTGGTTTCGCTGCTTTACGCGCTCGGCCGGCTGCACCGTTCGAACGAGCTCACCGCGATGCGCGCCGCCGGCGTTGGTTTCGGCCGGATGATGGTCCCGATCTGGGTGGTCGGGTGCCTCTGCTGCGCCGTCAGCTGGTGGCTCAACACCGAGGTCGTGCCCTGGTCCGTCGAGGAGTCGCGGGCCATCAAGGAGGATCTCGAGTTCCGCAGCCAGTCGGCCCGGGCGCTGCCGGCCGATCGCGTGGGCGCGGTCTACAGCGTGGCGTTCGACAATCCCGACGCGCGGCGGGTCTGGTTCTTCAACCGGTTCGCGCGGGGTACCATGCGGGGCTACGGGGTGTCGGTTTCGGAGCTCGATGCGCTGCGCCGCGAGCGGCTGCGGGTCGTCGCGGCCGAGGCGTGGTTCGACGCTGGGCGCGGGGGCTGGGTCTTCCTGCGCGGCCGGGAACTGGCTTTCGACGCGGAGTCGGGCGAGCAGACGGCGTCCACGCCCTTCGCGGAGAAATTCGCCCCGGGCTATCGCGAGGACCCCGAGCTGATGCTGCTGATCGACCGCAAGGCCACGCGGCTCTCGCTCTGGGAGCTGCGGGACCTGATGGCGCAGCTTGAGAAGGAGCGTAGCCCGAAGCTCGCGGCCTATGCCGTCGAGTACCACGGGCTGATCGCCGGCGTGCTCGGCCCGTTGATCGTCATCGCGATCGCGATCCCGTTCGCGGTCTCCGGCGTGCGGGTCAATCCCGCCGTCGGGGTCTCGAAGTCGATCATCCTCTTCTTCCTGTACTACGTGCTGAGGACCGTGGCGCATTCCCTCGGCGCCCGCGGGACCGTGGATCCCGTGCTGGCGGCGTGGCTGCCCAACGCCGGCATGGCGGCGATCGCCGGCTGGTTCCTGCTGCGGTTGCGCTGAGCGTCGAAGCGGCGCCTACGTCCGCAGGTAGCTCGCTCCGTTGAGGTCGAGGATCGCCCCCGTCATCGCCTCGGGGGCGTCGAGCGCGCAGAACACCGCGGCTCGCGCGACTTCGTCGGCCGCGGCCACGCGTCCGAGCGGATGTTGCGCGAGGAGTTCCGCGCCGCGGGGGCCGGCGAGGTGGTCGGCGGCCATGTCGGTCGCCACCCAGCCGGGGGCGATGCAGAGCACGATCACGCGTTGCGGGGCCAGGGCGCGGGCGAGCGACTGACTGAGCGCGTTGAGTCCCGCCTTGCTCGCGCCATAGGCGGGAGCATCGGGTTCGCCGCGGAAGGCGCCGCGTGAGGAGATGTTCACGATCCGCCCGCCGCCGGCGGCGGCCATCGCCCGGGCGGCGAGGTGGCTCAGGTGCGCCGGACCGAACAGGTTCGCGGCGAGCGTTGCCCGCCACGCGGCGCGCCAGACGGCGGGGTCAGAGGTGAGCGGCGGGTGCTCGTCGTAGATGCCGGCGTTGTTGACGAGGATGTCGACTTGGCCGGTCGCGCGCAGGGTTTCCTTCCACAGCGTGTCGATGCCTTCCTCCGTGGCGACGTCGGCGGTCACGATGAGGTGGCCTTCACCGGGCAGAGACGAAAGGACCTCGCGGGCCGCGGCGGCTTGGGCGCGGCAATGGACGACGATGCGGCAGCCGCGCTCGGCCAACCCGCGGGCGATGGCGGCGCCGATGCCGCGGGAGGCGCCGGTGACGAGGGCGACGGGGCGTGCGGGCATGGAAGAGCAGGCGGGGTTCAGGCCCCGCGGTCGCGTTCCGGCGCGGCGGTGGTGCCGAGCCCGAAGTCGGAGAAATCGTTGCAGATCCCCTCGTGGGGCCGGTCCTGCTTGTAGATCTGCAGGATGCGCGCGTGCTCCTGGTCGGTCGTCGGGAAGATCCGCGGCGGCTCGCCAGGCAGCAGCAGCGCGGTGTAGGCGCGCCGGCGGTCGACCATGCGGCGGATGACGAGCATGGCGGGACGGTGGCGGGAACGCCTCAATTCGCCAGCGGGAAGCGGCGTTTCACGGTGTGCACGGCACCCGCGGGCAGCAGCTCGCTCGCGCACAGTTCGAAGCAGTCCACCCGGACGGGCGGTCCCTCGAGGTCGCGGTGGCGGCGGAGCCAGGCCGCTATCCCGGCGGCCTCCGGACGGCACCGGGCGAGCGTGACGTGCGGGATGAACGTACGCACGTCGAGGGCAAGGCCGGCGGCGAGGAGGGCGTCGTCGAGCCGCTGGCGAAGTTGGAACAGCCTCGGGTGGCCGGCGCCGGTTCCGACCCACACGGTGCGCGGCGTGCCCTGCGGTGGAAAAGCTCCCGTCCCCGTGAGGGGCAAGAGGAACGGCTCCACGCGGACGGCCGCGAGCCGTTCCTCGATCGTGGTCCGAGTCGCCGCGTCGACATCGCCGAGGAAGCGCAACGTCAGGTGCAGTTGGCCGGGTGGCCCCCAGACGACTCCGTTGATGGGCTCTGCCAGCCGAGCGAGGACGGCGCGGGCCGCGGCGGGAAGGGGGAGGGCGAGGAAGAGCCGTTCCACTTCGGAAGCTCCATCCATTTTCATGGCAAGGGTGCTACGGGCTCCGTGGCCTGAGGTCGGTTCTTGAGTGAAGGCTCCAAGTGAGCCAGCGGCATCCAACCTCCTCCCGGGTGGCCGCGTTCCTCAGCGCCAGTTGAAGTTGAAGCTGATGCTGATGCGTTCGGCGTCGACTCGGTTGGACGGCACTTCGTGGCGCAGCCAGCTTTCGAAGAGGATCACGTTGCCGGCCTCGGCGGGATAGGTGACATGGGTACGGTTGGCCGGTTTGGCTCCGGCGCGGCGCGGAGGCGCGGCCATGAAGCGGTCGAGCCGCGGGTCCTCGAACTTGATCCCCGGGCAGCCGGCGGGCGTGGCGACGTAGTAGGTGCCGCTGATGAACGAGAGCGGGTGCAGGTGCAGCGGGTGCGCCGTCGTCGGCGGCATGATGTTCACCCACAGGTCGGTCAGCTCGACCGTGTTTCCGCGCAGGTCGAGGTCGAGCTGGCGCGCGAACGCGCGCACGTGGCGCGTGAGCTTGCGGCCGAGGTCGGCGAACGAGCTCGAGAACCGGTGCAGCTGGTTGAGCGAGGCGTAGCTCGTGTAGCCGCCCGGATAGTTCTTCTCCGACCAGCGGCGCCCGGCGCGGTCGTAGGCGCGGAGCTGCCGGCACTCCTCCGCGAGCTCGAGGTTGAGGCGCGTCAGGCCCGCGCGCTGCAGCGGCTCGCAATAGACCAGCGTGGGAAACCAGGCGCGGACGGGCATGGGCGAAGGCTGGCGGCGTTCAGAGCACGCCGCCCATCCGGCGTCGCACCCAAGGAACGAGCGCGAGGAAGATGCCGGCGACGATGAACACGGCGACGGCCTGCTGACCGAAGAAGCGATCGAGCTGGCCGGCCTCGCCCTCGCCGAAGCTGGCGGCGAGCACGCCGGCGAACTTGTTGCCGAACGCGGCCCCGAGGAACCAGATGCCGAGCATCGCGCCCACGAGGTGGCGCGGGGCGAGCTTGGTGAACGTGCTGAGGCCGACGGGACTGAGGCACATCTCACCCATCGTCTGGAGCAGGTAGAGCCCAAGGAGCCAGAACGGGCTCACGCGGCCCTCGGCCGCGAGGCGCGCCGCCGGGATCATCAGGCTGAAGCCCAGCGCGAGGAAGAAGAGCCCGAACGTGAACTTCATCGGGCTCGACGGCTGCCGGTCGCCGAGGCGCGTCCAGATCAGGGCGAAGAGCGGGGCGAGGAGGATGACGAAGATCGGGTTGGCCGCCTGGTACCAGGACGACGGCACCTCGAAGCCGCCGATGTGCGTGGCGGTGAACCGATCGGCAAAAAGGCTCAGCGAGCTGCCGGCCTGCTCGAACAGCGCCCAGAAGACGAACGCCCCGATGAAGAAGAAGAAGATCGCGCCGAGCCGCCGCACCTCCTCCTGCCGCGAGAAGCCGAACCACACCATCAGCGCGATCGGCACCAGGATGAAGAGCAGCCGGATCCAGGTGAAACCCGGGGTGTCGGAGAGCTTCACGATGCCCCATAGCGCGAGGGTGCCGACCAGCGTGAGCACCGGCTTGCGCCAGGCCCCGGGGGTGGCAGCCGGCCGCGGACCGACTTCCCGCAGGCCGCCGCCGAAGACGACGAACACGATCAGGCCGAGCACCATGCCGACGCCGGCGGCGGCGAAGCCCCAGTGCCACGAGTGCACGGGATCGAAGCCCCAGCCGGTGAGCAGCCCCTTGAAGGTGCTGTGCTGGGCAAGGAACCCGGTCGCGAGCGGCGCGATGAAGGCGCCGAGGTTGATCCCCATGTAGAAGATCGAGAAACCCGCATCGCGCCGCGCATCCCCCGGCCGGTACAGCTGCCCGACCATCGCGCTGATGTTCGGCTTGAGCAGGCCTGTCCCCAGCACGATCAGCACCAGGCCGAGGTAGAACGCGAAGTCGTTGGGCACCGCCATCGAGAAGTGCCCGGCGGCGATGATGATCCCGCCGATCAGCACCGCTAGGCGTGAGCCGAGGATGTTGTCGGCGATCATCCCGCCCGGGATCGAGAGCATGTAGACCGACATCGTGTACGTGCCGTAGATGAGCGCGGCCTTGCCATCCGGCAGCCCGAGCCCGCCCTTCGCCACCGGCGCCACCATGTAGAACATGAGGAGCGCGCGCATTCCGTAGTAAGAGAAGCGCTCCCAGAGTTCGGCGAAGAACAGCGTGTAGAGCGGCCGGGGATGGCCGAAAAGCTGCGGGTGGACGGGCACCACGGCCTCGGTCTCGATCGGCACGGGATTGGCGGGAGCGGGGGAACTCATCGTAGGCGGAGCTTGGGACGGGCGGTGTCACCGGCAAACCGTAACTTCGGTCGACGGGCGGGAGTTTTCCGCCGACGCGAAACCGGATGCCTCGTCTACGACGGAGGACGGCTGCGCGGCCTTCACGGGCGATGGCCGGGTCGCGGGTGGACGAGGCGTCCCCGCCTCGTCTCGTCGGCTTCGGATCGGCCCGCACGGCATCGGGTTTGCCTTTCGGTTGCACGGGGCTTCAGGTTCGGCCCCGGTGGCGGGTCAGTCCTTCTGACCTGCGTCCGGCGCCCGTCCTCTTCTCGATGAAACCTTCCCTGCTTGTTCCGTTTTTATTGCTCACCTCCTCGGCGCTGTTTGCGCAGGCGACCAAGCCCGAGGTCTTCGCGCGGATCGACGTCGGCCGGGCCGTCTACAACGACATCGCGCTCAAGATCTGGGATTACGCCGAGGTCGGCTACCGCGAGCACCGCAGCTCCGCCCTGTTGCAGGAGCGCCTCAAGCAGGAAGGGTTCGCCGTCGAGGCCGGCGTCGCCGGCATGCCCACCGCCTTCGTTGCCTCTGCGGGTTCCGGGGCGCCGGTGATCGCGGTCCTGGCGGAGTTCGACGCCCTGCCCGGCGCGTCGCAGGAGGCGGTTCCGGAGAAGAAGGTGCGCCCGGGTGCGACGGCCGGTCATGCCTGCGGCCATCACCTTTTCGGCGCCGGTTCGGTGCAGGCGGCCGTCGCCATCCAGGGCTGGCTGCGCGCCACCGGCCGCCCGGGCACCGTGAGGGTTTACGGCACCCCGGCCGAGGAGGGCGGTTCCGGCAAGGTCTACCTCGTGCGCGCCGGGCTTTTCCGCGACGTCGACGCCGCCCTGCACTGGCACGCGGCGGACCGCAACACGGTCATGATGAATCCTTCGCTCTCTAACCGGTCGGGCAAGTTCCGGTTCCGCGGCGTCTCCTCCCATGCCTCCAGCGCGCCGGACCGCGGCCGCTCGGCCCTCGACGGTGTCGAGGCCATGAACCACATGGTCAACCTGCTCCGCGAGCACGTGCCCGACACCACGCGCATCCACTACGTGATCACACGGGGCGGTGAGGCCCCCAACGTGGTACCGGCGTTCGCCGAAGTGTATTACTATGTGCGCAATCCCAGCCGCGACGTGGTGCGCGACGTCTGGGAGCGGGTCGAGAACGCCGCCAAGGGAGCCGCGCTCGGCACCGGCACGACGGTGGAGTGGGAAATCACCGGCGGCGTCTATGACCTGCTGCCCAACGAGGCGCTCGGCCGGGTGGCGCATGCCAACCTCGCCGCGGTGGGCGGCGTCACGTACGACGCCGCCGAGCGGGAGTTCGCCGCGGCGATCGGGCGCACGTTGCTCGGCAAGGCGCCCGCGCCCGAGATCGCCGCCCTCGTGCCTCCATTCAATCCCAACCCGCCGCGCGACGGCGCCGGCTCGACCGACGTCGGTGACGTGAGCTGGAACGTCCCGACGGTCGGCGTACGCACGGCGACCTGGGCGCCCGGCACGCCGGGCCACAGCTGGCAGGCCGTGGCCTGCGGCGGCACCTCGATGGGACTCAAGGGGATGAACGTCGCCGCCAAGGTTCTTGCGGGCACCATGATCGATCTTTTTTCCGACCCCGTGGCCATCGCGGCTGCGCGCCGGGAGCTCGACGCCCGTCGCGGCCCGGACTTCCGCTACCAGGCGATCATCGGCGACCGCGCGCCCCCGCTCAATTACCGCGACTAGGCCCGCCGCCCGATGTCCGTCGCCGCCCCGCTGCTGATCCACCGCCCTGCGGGATGCGCGGCGTCGCTCGTCTTCGACTCTCCCCACAGCGGGATCGATTATCCGGCTGACTTCGCCCCCGCCGCCTCCCGCCGCGACATCGCCACGACGTGGGACGCGCACGTCGACGCGCTTTTCCGCGGGGTGACTGACGCCGGCGCGGTCCTACTCGCGGCGACGTTCCCGCGCGCCTACCTCGATGCGAACCGCGCGGCCGACGATATCGACCCCGAGTTGCTCGATGCTCCCTGGCCGGGGCCGGTCGCATTGAGCGACCATGCGCGCCGGGGCATGGGACTGATCCGCCGCTACGCGCTGCCCGGCGTACCGATGTACCACCGGCGTCTCTCCGTTGATGAGGTCCGGCGGCGCATCGATGGCTGCCACCGGCCCTACCGCGAGGCGCTGGCCCGTGAGATCGACGCGGCTTGGGGGCGGCACGGGCGCGTCTGGCACTTCAACTGCCACTCGATGAAGTCGCGCGGCAACGCGATGAACACCGACGCCGGCCGTTCGAGGCCCGACTTCGTCATCGGCGACCGCGACGGCACCTCGGCCGATCCGGCCGTGTCGCGCTGGGTGGCTGACCACTTCGCGGCCCTAGGCTACCGCGTGGCGATCAACGACCCTTACCGCGGGGCCGATATCGTGCGAGCGCACGGCGATCCCGCCCGCGGCCGCTGCAGCGTGCAGATCGAGATCAACCGCGCCGTCTATATGGATGAGTCGACCTGCGAACCCGGCCCCGGGTTCGCGCGCCTCCGCGACCATCTCACCGGTTTCGCCCACGCCGCGGCGGCGCGGCTCGGCGCCACCTGAACCCCTCGCCCCATGGAAAACCCCGCCCTGGCCGCCGGATCCGACGGTTCCCTCCTGCAGCGGCAGCTCGCCCGCGTTGAACGCTGGGGGAACCTGCTGCCCCATCCTGCCACACTCTTCATCCTGCTTGCCGCAGCGATGGTCGTCGCCTCGTGGCTCCTCAGCCTCGCCGGTGTGAGCGTCGAGCACCCGGTGACGCAGAAACCGGTGAGTGCGGTGAATCTCCTCTCCGTCGACGGCCTGCGTCGGCTGATCACCGGCCTCGTGCCCAACTTCGTCAACTTCGCCCCCCTCGGTCCGGTGCTCGTCTGCCTGCTCGGGCTTGCGGCCGCGGAGCACTCGGGCCTGCTCGGCGCCTGCGTTCGGCTGGTCGTGAACCGTACTCCGCGGCGCTGGCTCACCTGGGTCGTCGTCGGCTGCGGGGCGATGTCGCACACCGCGGGCGACATCGGCTACGTGCTGCTGCTGCCGCTGAGCATGGCGCTGTTCCACGCGCTCGGGCGGCACCCGCTGGCGGGCCTCGCCGCCGCCTTCTCGGGGGTCTCGGGCGGATTCGCGGCCAACCTGCTGATCTCGACCAGCGACGTGGTGCTTGCCGGCCTCACGCAGGAGGCGGCGCGTCTCATCGACCCGAAGTATGCGGTCAACGCCATGGCCAACTACTATTTCCTCGGCGCGTCGGTGTTCCTGGTGACGGCGCTCGGCGCGTTCGTCACCGAGCGGCTGGTCGAGCCGAGGCTGGGACGTTTCGAGGGCGAAGCGCCCGCGCAGGACCTGCAGCCACTCGGGCCCGCCGAACGGCGCGGGCTCGCTTGGGCCGGGGGCACGTTTCTCGCCCTCGCGGCGCTCGTCGCGGCCGGGCTCATCCCCGACGGCGGCGTGTTGCAGGACCCGGCCAAGCCCGGGTTCATCCATTCCTACTTTATCAAGGGTTTGGTGTTCTTCATCTTCGTCCTCGGGCTCGCCCCCGCGGTGGTGTACGGCGTGGCGACAGGCTCGATCCGGCGCGACACCGACGTCTACCGCGCGATGCAGCGGACCATGGAACTCGCCGCGCCTTACCTCGTGGTGGTCTTCTTCATCGCGCAGTTCGTGAACCTCTTCGCGTGGTCCAACGTAGGCGTGATCCTCGCCGTGAAAGGTGCGGCGCTGCTGAAGTCGCTTCAGCTCGGGCCCGTGGCGCTCATCGTCGGGTTGATCCTGCTCACGGCGGCGACGGATCTCTTCCTCGGCTCCGCCTCCGCGAAATGGGCGATCCTCGCCCCGGTCTTCGTGCCGATGTTCATGCTGCTCGGCTATTCGCCGGAGATGACCCAGGCGGCCTACCGGGTCGGGGACAGCGTGATGAACGTGGTCACGCCGCTGGCTTCCAACTTCCCGCTGGTGCTGATGTTCGCGCAGCGATACGCGCCGCGGGCCGGCATCGGCACGATGGTCGCCCTGATGCTGCCTTACTCGCTCACGTACATGGTGGGCTGGACGCTGATGCTCGTCCTGTGGCTGCAGGCCGGCCTGCCCATCGGACCCGGCGTGCGGATGCTGTTGAATCCCTGACGACCGGCCGAAGCCGCGACGGTGACAGTGGTCGGGGCGGGCGGGTTAAACCGCGAACGTTAGTAGTGTTAATATGGGAACCGGACCCGAAGTGCCGCGCGCAAACGGGCGGATGCCTCGATTCGCGGGGCCATCTCGCCGCTTGGTTTCCAGCGGCAGGATCCCCCGGGCCGCTAGCCAAGGCCGCCCCGAGTGTTACTTGGCCTTCCCGAGGTCTTGGAACAGTCGCGAGTCAATCCGCAGCGGCTTTCCCGCGGACCACAGCGCTGCCTTTCGGTAGAGCGGATGGGCCGGGTTTAGGATGCAGTTGAATTCTCCGGCCACCAGAGCGCTCGGGACTCTCAACGCCACCGAATGCCCACGACCCAACCAGGCGTCTCCCTGACGCCGGCATGGGCCCACGTTCAGCGCCGATCGCCAGTTTCGTGGCAGATCGGTCGTGGCGATTTCTTCCATCCATTTGTCGTCGATATCGACGGTGAAGAAAACGCGTTTCTCGCCGGCGTCCTCCTCTGTGCTGACCTGGGCCAGCACTTCGAGCATCGCCAGCGACAGGGAGCCGGCGCAGTAGATCGCCGGACGCCCCGGGGTGTTCCAGCGCCCACCGTAGATCCGTGCTCCGTTTCCGGAGCGTACCTCCTTGGCGAAGATGGACTTTTCTATGCGCCAAAGCCGCATGGCACCTAGGCCAAAATGCCGTGATGGATCCGCATCATCAGGTCCTCAACCACGCGCGCACCGAGTTCGGATTTCGCGTAGTCCAGTGGTACGTTGCCGTCCAAACCGACCTGGGAGCGGTTCAACCACGATTGCGCACCGGCCTCGCTCCGGAAGACCTCGCAGGCGACCTGCCACAACCGCGCGAACCGCATGATGTGCTCCGATTCCGCCTCGGTAAATCTTCCCTCGCTTTGCCGGCGAAAGAAGGTCGAGCGCGGCACGCCAACCAGGACGGCAAAGCGGTCAAGCGGAACTCCGAGCTTCCTGGCCACAAACTCGGCGTCGGCCCACTCAAGCCCCCGGGCGATTCGCTCAATTGCTGCCGATGTGGAGCTCGCTGCCTTGAGAATGGAGGGTGCTTTCATCATCTCAAATGGTATTCCTTAAGATCCAATACTGGACTTAAGCTCCGGATTGTCAACCGCCCGCCTCGGTTGGACGGGCACGATTCTTGGCGGCCGTACCAGCAGGGCCCGGATCGGCTCCCTGTTGCGACCGGAGAACCGGTGGCATGTACGGCCACCGTTCCACCGAGGTGGGGTCCTGATGCCCGTGCCGGACGTGTGCGACGCAAAACACGCGGGCATCATGACGCAACCGGGCGAAAAATGTTCGAGAGTGCCCGTTGCAGATGTGCGACGCAGAGAATTCCCCTAGTTCTTTTTTTCCTTCGGATACTATTCTTGCCCCGGACTTGCCGGAGCCGCGACTGATGGCGTAAGCCACCGGGCTGTCCGCCCCAACCATGCCCCCACTGGATCCCGAGACCTCCCGCTGGTTCGCGACTGAGTTGCAGCCGCACACCGGGATGCTGCGCGCCTGGCTCCTGAGCCAGTTTCCCGATACCTCGGAGGTCGACGACCTCGTGCAGGAGGCCGTCCTGCGCGTCCTGGACGCCCATGCGGCCACCGCGGTCCGTTCGCCCAAGGCCTATCTCTATGTCGTCGCGCGCAATCTCGCCCTCATGAGGGCGCGGAGCCGCCACGCGCGCAACACGGGCTCACTCGAGGAAATCGATGCCGGCGCGATTCTTGACGAGGCCACGGATATCCCCGAGGCGGTCGCCCGCGCCCAGGAACTCGAGATGCTGACCCAAGCCATCCAACAGTTGCCCTCCCGTTGCCGGCAGGTGCTCACCCTGCGTAAGATTTACGGTCTATCGCAGCTGGAAACCGCGGCGGAACTCGGCATCGCGGAGCATACGGTGGAGATTCACGCCGCGGTCGGGTTGAAGAAGATCAACCGGTATTTTCGGGCACATCACGATCTGCCGCCGCCCGCATGAAAGCACCGGAGAAAGTCGAATTGGAGGCCGCCTTGTGGGTGGTGCGTCTGGAGCGGGGTCTCACGGCCGCGGAACAGGATCAGTTCCTCGATTGGTTGGGGGCCGACCCCCGGCATGGCGAAGCACTGACCCAGCAAAAGGCGGGCTGGACCCGCCTTAATCTCCTCGCGGACTGGCGCCCCGTGCACGGGGCGAAACCTAATCGGGATCTCCTTGCCCCGCCTCCACCCGGCGCGGCTTCCCATCGGCGGCGCCGCGCGGCCTGGTTCATCCCCGGCGCGCTCGCCGCCGCGGCGGCCGTGGCGTTGGGGGTATTTCTTTTCCAAACGGAGAAGCCGTCGGATGCAACGGTGATGGCGATCGCGCCGGGCCAAATTGCCCTGATCGAGCGGCGCACGCTTGAGGATGGTTCCGTGGTCGAGCTGAACCGCGGTGCGGAGCTGCGCGTGAATTATTCCGCCGGTGAGCGCCACATCGAGCTCTCCCGCGGCGAGGCTCATTTCCAAGTAACCAAAGACCCAAACCGGCCCTTCACGGTCCGCGCGGGCACAGTCACCGTGCGCGCCGTGGGCACGGCCTTCAATGTGCAGCGCCGGAACTTCAGCGTGGACGTGGTGGTGACCGAGGGCACGGTTGACGTCCGGACGCCGAAGCCGGCGCGTCCCGGCGACCCCGCAGCGGTGGAGGCGGCGCGGGTGGAGGCAGGCCACCGGTGTGTGGTTTCCCTCGCCTCGGATTCACCGCCCGCAGTCGTCGCGGTCACGCCGGAGGACACCGCCCGCCTGTTGGCGTGGCAGCCCACGGTGTTCGATTTCGCCGAGGCTCCGCTCTCCGCCATCATCGCCGAATTCAACCGCCGCAACGCCCCGTTCCAGATCAGCGTGGATGACCCCGGGCTTGCCGATCTGCCGCTGAGCGCCTCGCTGCGGTCCGACAATGTGGAGGGATTTCTGCGTTTGCTGGAAGGCGGGTTTGGCCTCGAGGTCGAACGTTCCGGCAACGTCATTTCCCTGCACCGGCCTCGGCGTAAGTGAGAAGGTGGGGGGGGGGGGGTGGTGCCGGCGGGGACCGCGCCCAGCGAAACTCGCGCTAGAGGATTTCGCGGGCCCGAAGCATCTAGGTTCATGAGACCAAACCCCATGAACACCCCCGCTTGGCCTAAATTTTGTCGTTGGGCGGCCGCCGCCTTCTGCTTCTCCCTTGCTGCTGCCTTGCTGGCGGCCGAAGCCCGCATCGCCTTCGATGTTCCCGCCGGCGAGGCCCGGGAGACCCTGAAGAAGTTCGCCCAGCAGGCGGGCCGCGAGATTGTCTTTTCCCCCGTGGGTGCAATCCAGACCCAGGTGGTGAAGGGCCAGTTCACGGTGCGGGAGGCACTGGACCGCCTGCTGGCCGGCACCGGTTTGACCGCGTTCGAGGACGCCAAGACCGGCGGCATGGTGGTCCGGAGGGGTGACGACCCAAACGCCCCAAGGGCGACGCCGGAAAATCCCGGCCGCCGCCCGAACGCGCCAAAGATCGCTGAGTCATCCTCAAAGGCGTCATCATCCGACGAGGTCTTGCAGCTCACGGTCTTCGAGGTCGCCGCCGAGCGCAACGACGGCTACGAGGCACTCAACACGAATTCGATCACGGGAGTCCGCACGAGTCTCAAGGACCTGCCGATCACCGCGCAGGTGCTCAATCAGCAATTCATGGCTGATGTTGGTGGCGGCAGTCCCTTTGATCTCCTGCGCGAGTTTGTGTCAGGCGCGGGTGCTCCCGTTGCCGGAAACGGGGCCAACGGGGTGGGCTCTGTAGCCGGAGACTACTACGCTTTCCCGTCCGGGCTCAGTTTTCGGGGAATAAATTCCGGCATCCCGAGGCGTGATGGCTTTCTCTCCGGTCAGGCGGGCGCTTTTGAAGGAATTGGGATTCAATCAACTGAGATCATTCGCGGTCCGCAGTCGCTACTCTACGGCGCGACCAGTGCGTCGAGTTTGATCAATTTCGTGTCCAAGCCGGCGACGATCGGCGCTCGCGAGCGGAGTGTCACCGTCCGCGTCGACGAGTTCGGCTCCTGGCGGATGGAAATCGACGTCAATGAACCGTTGGGCTCCAAAGCGGCCTTTCGGTTTGCCGCGGCGCGCGGCCACCAGGAATTCTGGCGCGACAATCTGCGCAGCGATACTTCAGCGATGTATCTGCAATTTGCGTGGAAGCCGATTCCCCGGCTCACGCTGCGGATCGTGGGTGAGACCAGTCACACCACCGAAGTCACGGCGGGTGGTGCCCAGGTGGTGTTAAATGAACCGGGCAATCCCTATAATGGCCAGCGGCTCCGGCTCCTCCTCAGTCGAGGTCAAGCCGGGGGGATTTTTGGCGGCCAGTTGTCCTGGCGTAACGTGCAATCATTGTTAGGCGATACCGACCGGTTCATCGACCGCAAGATGCGTCCCTATCTGACGGCGTCTGCGGATTTTCAGGCCACCGAGTGGCTCACAGCCCGCCTCATTACGGGTTACTCGAACAACAACCGCTACTCCGGCCAGCTTTCGGCCTCGCAAGGTCTGGTGGCGCCAAGCGTTGCTGCCAATCCCACGGGGCAATGGGCGGTCGCCGGTCGACCGATCATGAATCCGTCCGGCGAAGCACAGCGTGGTGCGCGCCTCACGGTCTCCGCTGATTTCAAACTTTTTCGTGATGTGGTGAAAAATTCGCTCATCGGTGGCGGCGAAGTAAAATTCACCAACGACAATTTTTCCGCGGACGACTTGGTTCTGCTGGATGCGAACGGCAGGGAGGTCGTGAACCAGGCACTAATCAATAACGCCAATGCCGGTCGGACGTTGGCGCCTGTAACCTACTGGCCTGTCGCCCAAAGTTTGAACGGAGGAGGGCCGTTCCACGCCGATACCCGTGTGTTCACTTCGCCGACCAGCGGCATCTCCTACAAGATGGTCCCGCGGCAACAGTATGGCGTGGTCCCCGCCACACCGAGGAACCCGCTCGGGGTCAACAACGCGGCCACCGGCCTGAATGATAATCACACGGTAGAGCGGGCCGTGTTTGCCTCCTTCTTTTCCGATTGGTTCGGCGGCCGAGTGACCAGCCTGTTCGGTCTCCGACGCGACCACCTGCAGCGGGATTACCTCGCCCTCGGCATTACCCAGGATGTCAGCACCAACAACTTCAATACCGGCGTTGTTTGGCATGCGACCAAATGGGTGTCGCCCTACGTTTCGTATTCACGCTCTTACCAGCCGGCAAACACGACGAATCCCGGCATTGACGGCAAACCACTGCCCCCCTCCCTCGGTTACGGCAAGGAGGCGGGGATCAAGGTTGATTTCCCGTGGTGGAACATTTCCGGCTCGGTCGCCGTTTACGACTTGGAGGTAAAATCGACTTTTGTGACGGTCGGAGGCCGCGACCGAATTTTGGTCGATCCGACCGGCATCAATGGAGCATTCGTGCAATTCGGGGGGCTTGCAATTCCCGTCAATCGCGGAACCAGGGGCAGTGAGATTGCCCTGACTGCGCGCCCGTCGAAAAACTGGCGCCTCCGGTTGTCCTTCGATCACATCTCGTCGGTCGGGAGCGAGCTGGTCGCGTTGCCGCAATATTACAACGACGAGTTCAACGTGAACGCCCAGGGCCAGGTGACGTTCAACGACGGCGCGGTCGCCACTGTTCCCAGCACGCCGAGCGATGCCACTTCCGCAGCGATTCCGCTCACAGTCGCCATGTTGCGCGGTAGTGCGGGAGCGCCAGCGGGGTATGCGGCGACCCTGGACACGGGCAATGGCCAGATCCTCAATCTGGGAGGGCGGTCGCTGACCGCGCTCGGCCTGACCAATCGGGCCGATGGCCGCACCATCGGCACGGGCCGTCCCGGTCTCCCCCTCAGCAGGCATCAGCTTGGCTTCGTTTCACCCTACCCGGGTGGCTACATCATCCAATTGCCTGGGGAAAAGATCACGGGATATCCCGAAAACTCGATGTCAACCTCGGGTGCCTATACATTTTCCGAGGGAGCGCTGAAACGAGTGCGCATCGGCGCAACTGCGGTCGTGCGGATGCGCCAGCTTGGCTACTACTATATCGACCCGATCAGTGGGCAGCGGACGCTGAAACGTTACCCCGACCAAGCCACGGTGAATCCCTTCATTGGCTACGACTGGAGGTTGCGGAACAAGATTACGATTAGCACTCAGCTCAACGCCCAGAATGTGTTCAGCCAGAAATCCGTGATTTCGCTGCCGGATCAAGCCGGCGGAGGAATCATTGACGCCAGGCTCGATAACAACCCTCGGACCTTGGTCTGGACGACCACCGTGCGCTTCTAGGGCGAGATCGGCCAGGCAGTGGATTACGGAATGGAAGAACTCGCTGTGAACCGAAGGTATTTTGACTCTTTCGGTCCACTTGCTCTCGGCAAGCACAGGGAGTGCGGTTTGACCCTTGCAAGCGCGTCGTCGCGCTCGAGTGCCCGGATAGCGGGGCCAGGCCGCTTCTCTCCCCAAGCAGTGAGATGCTAAATCCTGAGCCCCTCGGCTGTTTTCCTCCTGCCGAGATCAATCTGGTCGAGAGCGTCCCCGCCAGCGCCACCCGCGAAGCCGGTCCGCTCACCACCGGCACAGTGAAGAACGGCTAGCGCGAACTGCCGATCCCCACAGGCCGTCCGACGAGCATCCGCATCTCGGCAAGGTAAGGAGATACACATTATGAACCCCATCCTCATTTTTCTAGCCGCCCTGCTGCTCGCGCCGCTGGCCTCACTACACGCTGCGCCTTCCGCTAACGCCCGCATCGTCATGGCGAGCGAGGCCGGTGCGCATCTCGATAGTGACGTCAATAAAGGCGGCGGCACCGACGACACGGCGCTGATCCAGGCCATCCTTGATCGCGCCCCGAAGCTTGGAGCGCTGAAGCTCATCGTGGATGGCCCGATCCTTGTCACGGGACTCAAGGTCCACTCCAACACGACCATCGAGTGCCTGAACCGCGACTGCGGTTTCTACCTCGCGGACAACTCGAATCGTCCGCTCATCGCCAATGCCACGCCGCAACCGGAAGGCCGAGCGGATCACAATCTTTCGTTCCTCGGCGGCACTTACAATGGCAATGCGGAGCACCAGGAACATTCAACGAAGGAGCACGGCTGGACCACCGCCTTTGCCCTGCATGGGGTCGAACAGGTGCTCTTCCGCGATGTCTCCATCAGCAACTCGCGCACCTTCGCAGTGTATCTCACGAACTGGCGGCGTGCGGTCTTCGAGAACATCTACATCAATCTCGACCACATCCCGAAGCAGTCGAATCAGGATGGGATTCACGTCCAGGGCCCCGGCGAGTTCCTGAGCATCCGCAACGTCCAAGGCCGCGCCTGGGATGACATGATCGCGCTGAACAACGACGACCTGGGAGCTGACTGGACCAGCGAAGGAAAGTTCGTCCGCCGCCCCGCCAAGCAGTTCCCGCCTCACTCCGGTTTCGGCGCGGTCACCGATGTGGATATTGACGGCGTGCAGGCGGACGATTGCGCCCAGGTCATCCGCATCCTCTCCCGCGCCTCGCGGCTCGATCGTGTCTCCATCCGCAATGTGAAGGGCACCTACCGCGATTTCGGCGTCTGGATCATGCCATTCCTGCGCGAGGGCGGCAACATCGGGCGACTGGAGTTCGAGAACATCGACCTGCGTCCCGTCGGTCCCCGCGCCTACGACTACGTGCCGCCGTTCCTCTTCTGGTTCGCAGGGAAGATGGAGCAGGTGACGCTCAAGAATCTCAGCAGCCATGCGCCCATCGACGACCGCCCGCTGGTGTGGATCCAGCCGGATGCGAAGATTGATCGGCTGCTCATCGATGGCTTGAACGTCTATGATCCGCGCAAGGAAATCGGCCCTACGCCACTCATTCGCGCCGACGGCCGCATCGCTTTGCTGCAAGTGCGCGATGTCGTTGTTCAGCGACCTCAGGCCACCTCACCCACCGGTTCCTTGATCGGTACCTCCATGGATCGCTCCGCGCTGAAGGCCTTGATGAAGGCATCCCCCGGACAGATGAAGTCGCCTCCCGGCATGCGCGGCTGGCCCGAAGGCCCGGGCTACCTGACTTCGCAACCACAGATTCAGCGCCTCCAGATCAGCGCTGTCGTCGCGGAGGAACTGGAGCACGTCCTCGATCATCAAGCAGGAACCATCGAAGCCCTCGATCTCCGTGACCTCTCGATCCCCGCGACGACAAAGGCCGTTCATCAGGTCGGCGAGGCGAAGATCACCAAGACCCAAGGAGCATCATCAAAATGAAATTTCCGGTCATGAAACCCACCCTCGCATTCTTCCTCGCCCTGCTGCTACCCGCTCTCGGCCCCGTGCTCCGCGCCGCGCAGCCGCCCAACATCGTCTTCATCTTCGTTGACGACCTTGGCTACGCGGACATCGGGCCGTTTGGCTCAACGAAGAATCGCACGCCCCAGCTCGACCGCATGGCGCGCGAGGGGATGAAGCTCACGTCGTTCTACGCCGCGCCGGTGTGTTCGCCTTCGCGTTTGCAGGTGATGACCGGCTGCTTCGCGCCGCGGGTGGGGCTGCGCAGCGGGGTCTATTTTCCCGGTGATGCCCACGGCATCAATGCGGCGGAGCACACGGTCGCCGAGCTGCTGAAGGCACGCGGTTACGCTACGATGTGTGTCGGAAAATGGCACCTGGGAGACCAGCCGGAGTTTCTGCCCACCCGGCATGGCTTCGACGACTATTTCGGCCTGCCCTACTCCAACGACATGCCGTTGCAGGCGAAGGGCAGCGAGGAGCTGACGCATCCGCTCATGCGAGGGGAAAAAGTTATCGAATTGGTGACGATGGACGGCCAGGACCGGCTGACGGAGAGCTACACAGAGGAAGCCGTGAGGTTCATCCGGGCCAACCAGGAGCGGCCGTTTTTCCTCTACCTCGCCCACACGGCGGTGCATTGGCCGATTCATCCCGGCGCGGCCTTTCGGGGTAAGTCAAAGAACGGGATTTATGGCGATTGGGTGGAGGAGACCGACTGGAGCACCGGCCGCGTGCTCGATACGCTGCGCGAACTCAAGCTCGCGGAGAACACGCTGGTGGTGTTCAGCAGCGACAACGGCCCGTCGGCCGCCTTTGAGGAGCTGGCGGGTGAGGCGACGCCCCTGCGTGGTGCGAAAGGCAGCACTTGGGAAGGCGGAGTGCGCGTGCCGACACTCGCTTGGTGGCCGGGAAAGATCGCGCCCGGGAGCGTGTGCGAGGCGATGAGCGGCAACATTGATCTGTTGCCCACCTTCGTGCGGCTCGCCGGAGGCACGGTGCCCGCTGACCGGAAGATTGATGGCAAGGACATAGCCCCGCTGCTGCTCGGTCAGACGCGGGAGTCGCCGCACGAGGCGTGGTTTTATTACAATAGCAGCAGGCTTGAGGCGGTGCGCGTCGGCCCGTGGAAGCTCGCCATGGCTCCGCAGAGAGAAATCAACAACCCAGTCGAACGCCACCCCGGCGTGTTTGCCTCTCAGGCCAAACCCCGGCTCTACGACCTCGCCGCCGACCTCGGCGAACGCACGGACATCGCTGCCGTCCATCCCGACGTCGTGGCGAAGCTCAAAGCCGTGGCCGCGCGGATGGCCGCCGACCTCGGCGATGGCAAACCCGGCCCCGGCGTGCGGCCGGATGGCCAGGTGGCTAAGCCGGTCGCGCTTTATCCTGCCGAGGGAAAGTGGGTCGGAATTGCCGGGGAAGAGCTGAAGAAACGGGCCGAGTCCAAGCGGGCCGGGACAAAATCAAAGGATACGCCATGAAACCCACCGTTACACTCCTCACCACCTTCGCGGCGCTCACCTTTTTCAGCGGTTTGTCGGCCGCCGGGATGACCGCCCCTCACGCACCGGCCAGGCCTGCCTCCGGTGAATTTGCCCGCCGCCTGGTGCCAGCCCCGAGTGGGGGTGGCTTTCGGATGTTGGACAATGGTCGTGGGACGGCTCGGTCATTCGGGGCCCCGACGGCCGATGCGCTCCATTGATGGTAACTCCGCTGGCTGGAGCAGCCAGCAAAGGTTCGCCATGAAATCGGCCCCGCGACTCCTCGCTGCTTTGCTGCTGGCGCCGTTGGCCGCACTCCACGCCGCCGACGCGAGCAGGCCCAACGTCCTCTTCATCGTTGCCGATGACTTTCGCGCCGAGCTCGCCAGCTACGGCTCGCCGGCGAAGACGCCTAATCTCGACCGGCTCGCGCGACGCTCGCTGCAGTTTGATCATGCCTACGCGCAACAGGCAGTCTGCAATCCCTCGCGCTCGTCGTTCCTCACCGGACGTCGGCCGGACACGCTCAGGATCTGGAACAACGGCACTCACTTTCGCGAATTGAACCCCGACGTGCCGACGATCCCGCTTTGGTTCAAGGAGCATGGCTATACCGCGCGCGGCGTCGGAAAGATCTTCCACAACTGGCACACCAAGATGCACGGCGATCCGCAGTCATGGAGCGCGCCGGAGTTTCTCCACTACGCCAACCACGCCGACGACGACGTGCAGGTGCCGGGCGCGCCGCCGCCGAATCTCGCGACCACCACGGGCGGCTTCGGCTACCCGAAGAACGGCATCTGCGAATGCCGCGACGTGCCCGACGAGGCGTATTACGACGGCCGCGTCGCGGCCGAGGCCGGGCGTGTGCTGGGTGAGTTGAAGCAGCACAAGGAGCCCTTCTTTCTCGCCGTCGGGTTTTGGAAACCGCACGCGCCGTTCAACGCGCCGAAGAAATACTGGGACCTCTATGACCGCGCGAAACTCCCGCCGCTCGACGAACGCAACGCCCCGCGTCCCCTCGGCGCGCCCGACCTCGCGTTTCATGGCAGCACGGAAGTCCTCGGTCCGGTGAAGGGCCAAAAGCGCCCCACACCCGAGCAGGCGGCGGAAATGCGCCACGGGTATTTCGCCAACATCAGCTATCTGGATGCGCAGCTCGGCAAGGTCCTCGACGCGCTCGAGGCCAGCGGCGTGGCGGAGCGCACCATCGTGATCTTTTTCTCCGACCACGGCTTCCACGTCGGCGAGCACGCGTTGTGGGGCAAGACCTCGAACTTCGAACTGGACGCACGCGTGCCACTTTTCATCCATGTACCCGGGATGAAGGCCGCCGGCCGGCGCACTGCTTCGCCCACCGAACTCATCGATCTGTTTCCCACCCTCGTCTCGCTCTGCGGCCTGCCGATGCCCGCCGCTCTGGAAGGCACGAATCTCGCGCCACTGCTCGACGCTCCCAACCTCGCACTTAAGCCGGCCGCGTTCACCCAGCACCCGCGCCCCGCCCACTACGACCGCGAGCCCGCCGGCCAACCCTCCGCCATGGGCGTCAGCGTCCGCACCGCGCGGGTGCGTTACACGGAATGGCGTGACTGGAAGACGGGCCACGTCCTCGCCCGCGAACTCTACGACGCCCTGAATGATCCCCACGAAATGAGAAACGCCGTGGACGTCCCGGCGCTGGCCGCGGCCCAAGGCGAGGCCGCCGCGCTGCTCACGTTGCAATTTCCGATCACTGCACCCTGATCCCGGTCGGCCAACCTCCACGGTGGCAATGGGCAGGAACTCAAGTCTCCTCTTGCCCGTGTGCGCGCGGTGGGACGGTTGCAGCGATCGCGAGTGAATCCTCGAAGCCTGACGGTTTATTTCCGCCGCGACCGGTGCCCACGCACTTCAATCTTCTCGCGGGATCTCACGTCGGCAGTCATCGCATTTGAGTCCGACGCCGGGCGGATCGATTTCCACGCGTTGCGGGTGACGTTCTGTACGAATCTCCCGAACGCCGGAAATCATCCGTGCGTCGTGCAGAGCTGATACGGCACAGTGACATCAAGCCGACGATACGGAACTGCACCGACCCGACGCAGCTGGCTACGACCGCAGCGCTGGAAACGCCGCCCCGTCCTGCACCTGTCGAGGCGGGACCGGGAACGTATACATCTCTTGCACAAACCCTGCTCACAACCGGGCAAGCACGGGCACAAAAAGATCCAAGGGGGCAAGATTCCAGGAGCCCTACGAGCGCCGGCTAATCCTGCATTTAGCCCCACAGATGCGCACGGGGTTCCTCTTCTGCACATCAGGGAAATGGTCGGGGCGACAGGATTCGAACCTGCGACCTCCTGGTCCCAAACCAGGCGCTCTACCAGGCTAAGCTACACCCCGACGATGTTTGCCGAGGGTTGCCCCGTCGAACGGGGTGTCAACGTCGCGCTGCCGGCTGAGGCGCGGCTGGTTTCGCCTTGCGCGGTCGTGTGCTTACGGATTCCGCAGTGCGGCATGAGCTGGCGGTTGCTTGCCCTGCTGCTGACTTTGCTGCGCTTCCCCGTCGCGGCGGCGGAAACCGGCCCCAACCGGGTCGAGCCCCTTTCCTCGCCGATCCGGCTCGCAATGACGGCCGAGGACGTGATCCGGGTGATGGGTCCGCCGCGCTCCGACAACCGATCCTTTGGCGGCGGGCTGGGTTTTCCCGGGCTGCTGGTCATGTTCGATTCGAGGGGAACCGAAATCTGGTCGCTCACGATCACGGGCGGCACCCGTCTCGCGTGCGGGATCGGGGTGGGAGATCCCCGGGCACGGGTGCAGGAGCTTTTCCCCGGCGTCGCGACCACGGCGGGTTCCCTCGAGGCTAAATCAGGCCAGTATGCGCTCTCGTTTTGGTTCGGATCGGACAAGGTCGAGCGGATCGTGATCCGTCCCTCGGGGGTGCGCTTCGCCGGGTTGCCCGATGCTTCCCGCGCTTCCGCTCGACCGCGGGTCGATGTCGCCCGGCTGGAGGGCCGGTGGATTGATCCCAGGAGCGGGCAGTCCTTCGAGCTCCGGGCCGACGGTGGGTACCGCACGCCGACGGGCGGAACGGGCAGGGTGGCGGCGACCACCGATGGCCTGGCTTTCACGGGCGTGTTTGCGGCGTGGAATGAAGGCAGGGCGACGGTCACGACCGATCTTGGCGCGATCGAGTTTCAATGGACCAATCCGGACGGCTCCCGGAACTATTTCGCCTTTCTGCGCGCCGAGCCACCGCCCGCCGCCGACCGGCGGTGATGCCCCAATCGCGGCTCGCGCGTCCGCGGTCGGCCTTCCTTGATCGGGCCATGCCCCGACTGATACCCGCGCTCCTCCTCGCCGCCGTCCTGCCTCCGTTGGTCGCCGCTCCCGCGTCGCGCCCGCCCAACATCGTCTTCATCCTGGCCGACGACCTGGGCTACACCGACCTCGCGTGCTACGGGAGCCGCTATCACGAGACTCCGAACATTGACCGGCTCGCCGCGCAGGGCCTGCGGTTCACCAACCACCACCATCATCAGAACTGCGCGCCTACCCGGGCGGCGTTGATGACCGGCCAGTATTCGGTGCGCACCGGCGTCTACACCGTGGGCAACGTCGGCCGGTTCGACTGGTCCTCGCGTCCGCTGCGGCCGGTCGACAACGTCACCAACCTTCCGCTCGACCGCGTCCTCCTGCCGCAGGCGCTGAAGCGGAGCGGCTACGCCACCGCGATGTTCGGCAAGTGGCATCTCGGCCAGCAGGGGGATTACCACCCCGCGCGGCGCGGCTTCGATGAGGCGATCGAGAGCGCCGGCCAGCACTACGACTTCCGCAAGCTACACCCCGACGAAGTTTGCCGAGGGTTGCCCCGTCGAACGGGGTGTCAACGTCGCGCTGCCTGGTCGTTGCGGGTCCGTTCATTCCTTCAGCGCAGGGCCGCGGCGAGGAACGTGCGGATCCGGGCGCGGATCTCCGGCGTGGAGAATTCCTTCCCGCCATGGCCAGCGCCGGGCAGCACCACGAGTTCGGAGGCGACGCCGGCGGCGCGCAGCGCCTCGTGCAGCCGCCGGCTCTGCTCGAGGGGCACCAGCGGATCGCGGTCTCCGTGCAGGATGAGGAAGGGAGGGTCGCCGGCCGACACGTGGTGAAGCGGGCTCGCTTCGCGGGCGAGTTCAAGGCGGTCGCGCACGGGGCCGCCGAGGAGGCGGGCGCCATTGGTGCGCGCGATGTCCTCGTCGGGGTGGTCTGGCCGGTTGGCGGGCATCGAAGGCAGGTCCGAGGGCCCGTAGAGGTCGATGACCGCGCGGACGCGGCTCGAGACCGTTTCGCCCGCCGGCGGAGCCTGGGTTCCGGCGAGGGCGGCGAGGTGCGCTCCCGCGGAGCCGCCGGCGATCGCGATGCGCGCCGGGTCGAGACCGTGCCGGGCGGCGTGGGTGCGGAGCCAGCGGACGGCCGCGCGCACGTCCTCGTTCTGCGCGGGCCAGCGGGCGAGCCAGCTGAGGCGGTAGTTGATGCTTGCGACGGCGTAGCCTTCGGCGGCGAGCCAGGCGAGCGGCGGATTCTCCTTGCTGCCCTTGCTCCAGCCGCCGCCGTGCACCCACACGACGACCGGCAGCGGGGAGGCCGGCGCCTTTTCGGGCAGGTAGAGGTCGAGCAGGACGTTGCCCTCACGGGGTGAGTGGTAGGTCTGGTTGGCGACGCGACGCACGCCCGCGGGCAGAGGCTGGCGGAACTCGCCGGCGGCGCGCACGTTCGCACCCTTCGCTCCCGTGAGGCTGTCGCCGAGGTCGGCCCGCGCGGCGGCGACGCGGGCCTGCAGGCGGGCGACGATCTCCGGATTCGCGGCCGCCACGTCGTTCGTCTCGCCCGGGTCCCGGCGCACGTCGTAAAGCGCGAGGCCGAGGCGCTCGACGCGGTAGCCGTGACGGCTGGCGATGCCGCGGATGCCGGAGTTCTCGATCGAGTCGGGCTTCATGTTGGCCCAGT
>JBBAVH010000001.1:0-395783 GCA_040397825.1 Opitutaceae bacterium | reverse complement strand
CGACCGCCGGCGGACCAACAGAGCCCCCTCTACCGGAATTTCGGGACGGACGCCCGGACGGTCGATCCGGGCTTGCAACGAGGCACGATCCCCCGTCCTTCCGGGAAACGTCTCCTCAGCTTGCCGGCGGCTCCCCGAAATGCGCCCGGTAGGAGGCATACGCCGCGCAGTCGGCGAGCATCGCGTCGAGCGCGGCGGCGATCGGCTCGACCTTGGCCAAGCCGGAGAACACCGCCTTGTCGCCGATCGGGCTCTCAAGGACGAAGGCCGGGCGCTGCGTGACCTGATGCGCGAGGAAGGCACTCGTGCCCGCCTCGATGCGCGCGGCGACGGCGGCGGATTCGGCCGCGGTCCGCAGTGCCGCCGCGTCCAGCCTGCCCCCACCCGCCGCCACGGCGACCGCCACCGCGACCCCCATGCGGCCGACGGGACGGCCCTCGCGTTCGATGGCGTGGGCAAGGGCGAGGCGGATCTCGTCCCCGGTGAAGCCGAAGTCGCGCGCGGCCTCCGCCACGTAGCTGGCGGCGGGATATTCGCCCGCCCCGGGGGGCTCATACCCCGCCGCGCTGAGCATGAACGGAGACCGCATGATCGTCCCGCTGCGGCGGTAGAACCATTCGCATTGCGCGCGGGAAACCGGCCAGTCGCCGGGCTGCATCCTCGCGATCCGCCAGTCGAAGGCGACGCGGTCGGCGTAACGGCGCCTCAACTCCGCCCACGCGGGCTCGGCCCAGAAGCACCACGAGGAAGTGACCTCGAGGTAATAGGTGACCTTCATGCCCGGGACGGTGCTTCCCGATCCTGCGGCTGTAAAGCTGCCGGCGATCCGCGGGACAACCCGTACCAGCCGTCTTTCACTCCACCGGCTTCGGCTCGCTCCCACCGCGCTCCCCGGATCCCGCGCCGTCACCACCGGTCAGGGGGAGTCCACCCCTGGTCGCCCACCGCCTGGGCCTCTGATCCTTCGGCCTGGCAGCCCTCGCTCCGAAAATCAGCCGTGCGTACGCCACGGTGGCATCGGCCTGCCAGCCGAAGCTCGACCGCCCGGCGGACGAGCGAAGGCTGGTGCCCGGAGTGAGGGTCCAACCCACAAGCCTTTAGGGGGCGGTGGATTTTGAGTTCGTTTGGCAAATCCCGCGCACTCCTGGTGAGGCAGCAGAGTGCCCAAATCACCGTGGGCTATTGCTTCCCATCAGGATGCGATGCACATCCGCCCGCATCCGGAAACCGATGACCAAACCGCCCCGCACCGATCTTCTGCAGCGACTCGATCCCTACTGGAAGATGGAAGCTGCCAACGTGCTGTTCGTTCCCCTCCTCGTGCTGTGGCTCAGTGACGGCCGGCTCGGTTGGATCGCGCTGGTGCCGCTCCTCGCGAACATGCTGCTTTTGGGGATTGGAGCGCTGTACTGGCGCGGGAAGGTCCGGCAGGTGCGCGGCGAGGCGGGTGATTTCCCGGCGCTGCTGCGCGGTCTGGCGGCTTGGCGGCGGCCAGCCCTGCTGCTGACCCTGGCCGGCGGCATCGCCTCGCTGCTGGGGTGGATCATCCCGGCGTGGTCGGCGGGGCCGGCGGACCGTTGGGCCGCCACCGGGTGCGCGATCCTCGCGGTGCTCGAATACGTGAATTATTACCACCGCCAGCTGCAGCACTTCGACAACCGCGAGGATTTCCGGCGCCTGCTGGCCGGGCGGGGATTTCGCCGATCCTGGCTGGCGCGCGATCTCGCCAAGCTGGATGGAAGGACGGCGCCAACCGATTGAACCTGCGGCCCAAGCCAGGGCCGCAGGTCAAAGCGGGAATCCCAGCGCAGCCCACGGAGGAACTTCGCGGCGTTCCAATGCAGCGGAGGTTGCGACTTAGCCGCGGCCTGCATCACACTGGCTTTTCAGCGACTTCGCTAACCGGGTCCTTCCGGCGGAGTCACCCGAGAGGTCCGGGCTACGGGTTCATATCGAGAATCGAGACTGTCTCGGCCGCTCCTGAATCTGCCCACCGCGATCTTCCGGATTCCTCGGAAGGCTGTCTCGATTCTCGATATGACCCCCTACGGCATTACCCGGTACGCCTCGGCCCGCCTACGCCCTTTGGGCTACGGCGCGGCAGCCTTCGCTCCAAGAGCCAGAAGCGGGTCCGCCTGCATCGGCTTGGCTCGCCGAGCCGAAGCTCGACCGCCCGGCGGACGAGCGAAGGCTGGTGCCCGGAGTGGGGGTCGAACCCACAAGCCTTTAGGGGGCGGTGGATTTTGAGTCCACTGCGTCTGCCAATTCCGCCATCCGGGCGAGCCTGCGCCGGACCGTAGAAACGCGGCGGGTACTGTCGACGCCAAAGTCCCCGGCGCCGCGGGCTATTTCCGGCGCAGGGAGGCCGGCCGGGGCTCTTCCGCACCGTCAAAGCCGGTGAGCAGGCCAGCGTAGATCCGTGCGCTCGCGAGCAGCTCGCGGACCTGCGCGCGCTCGTCGACCGCATGGCACGCTTCGCCGCCCGGACCGTAGCCGAGGGTGGGGATCCGCAGGTGGTGGGCGAAGAAATGCATGTCGTTGAATCCGGTCGACACGTTGAAGCGGGCCCGCTCGCCGCGCTCGGCCGTCACGCAGCGCGCCATGGCGGCGAAGAACGGATGGCCGGGTTCCGAGAATGAGGCGAAGTTCTCCGAGATCTTCCGCACGGTGACCCGGCAGCGCGGGATCCGGCGCGCGGCCGCGGCGAGGAACGCCCGCAGTTCGCGCTCGGCGGCGGCGTGGTCCTCGCGGGGCAGCACGCGGCGATCGATGGTGAAGGTGGCCTGCGCCGGCACGGTGTTGATCTTGGCGCCTTCGCCGCAATGGAAGACGCCGCCGAGGTTGACCGTCGGCCGCAACACGCGGCCCTCGGGTGAGCGCCAGGGGCGGGCGGCCAACCTGTCCTTGTAGGCGTCGAGGGCGGCGATCAGCGCGGCCATGTGCTCGAAGGCGTTGACGCCCTTCTCCGGCGTCGACCCGTGGGCGGCGCGCCCGTGCACGGTGACTTCGAGCCAGAGGGTGCCGTTGTGGCCGCAGCAGACCGCGCGACCCTCGCCGCCCTCCATGACCACGGCGTAGTCGGGCGAGATCGGGGCGTGGCGCACCAGCCAGCCGGAGCCCAGCGTGGAATCAGTCTCCTCGTCGGCCGTGAACGACACCTCGACGTTCATCCGCGGCTCCGTGCGCGTCGCGCGCAGGGCCTCGAGGGCGAGCAGCAGGCTGGCGATGGAGCCCTTCATGTCGGCCGTGCCGCGTCCGTAGACCCAGCCGCGTTCCTCGCGGCCGCTGAAGGGATCGCCGTGCCGCCAGCTTCCGGAGACGGGCACGACGTCGTAGTGGGCGTTGAAATGGACCGTGCGGCGGGCACCCCGGGCCTTGCGCCGGCCCAGGACGTTGAAGCGCGGGAAGCCGTGCTGTTCCGGGGGCAGGGTGCGTCGCGCCAGCGCCGGCGGCACGGGGTGGCGCTCCGCCTCGAGGCCCACCGCCCGCAGCTCGCGAGTGAGCCAGGCGGTGATGCGGTCGTAGTTTTCCCCGGGGGGATTGACCGTCGGGATGCCGACAAGGTGCCGCAGGCGCCGGAGGAGCGCTTCGGGATGGCGGTCGATGTAGGCGGCGGGCGTCACTCGCCTCAGGTTGGCCGGAAGCTGTCACCCATGGCCACGGAAAAACGGCGGATGCGACTCGGCACCGCGCGATCGCGGCGGCAGGATACGGGCATGCAAAACCACCCGTTGGCCGAACTCGTGCCCATCCTCCAGCTGGCGATCGGACCGGTGATCCTCATCTCCGGCGTCGGCATGCTGCTGCTGACCTTCACCAACCGCTTCGGCCGCGTCGTCGACCGCACGCGCGGGCTGGTGCGTGAACTGGCCGCTGGGCCGGACGCCGCAACGGCCTCGCTCCTGCGGGCGCAGGCGGAGATCCTGACGCGGCGGGCCGCGATCCTGCGTCTCTCGATCACGCTGGCCGCGGTCGCGGCGTTGCTCGCCGGCATCCTCATCCTGCTGTTGTTCCTCGGCGTGCTGCTGGAGCTGAAGGTCGGCGGCGCGGTGGTGCTGGCCTTCGCGGCGGCGGTGACGTCGGTCATCGGCGCCCTCGTCGCCTTCATCCGCGACCTGAACCTTGCGCTCACCGCGCTGCGGCTCGACCTGCGCCTGGCCCCGCCGGCGCGCTGAGCGGGGACCGAGCACGGCGGCGCGGCTTGCCTCGCGGTCTCGCCCGCTGGTGTACTCGCCCGAGACCAGCACCCCAGCCCCGCCACCATGACCGCACGCTCCTCCCTGCATCCCCTGCGGCTCGCGAGCCTCGGACTCGGCCTCTGCGCCGCATCCGCCCAGACCGTAGCCCCGCCCGCGACGCCCGCCTCCCCTACGGAACGCCCCGTCGTGGAGCTGTCGCCGTTCGAGGTGCGGGCCGACAACGACGTCGGCTACCAGGCCGCCAACACCACGAGCGGCTCACGGTTGAATTCGCGCCTGCGCGACACGCCCGCCGCCGTCTCGGCCTTCACCCCCGAGTTCCTCGCCGACATCGCCGCCACGAACCTCGAGGAGATGATGGCCCACGCGACCAACATCGAGATCGAAGTCGAGGATTCCAACGCCGGCTTCAACAACCCCCAGGGGCGCGGCGCCGACGGCAATGACTACCAGTTCCGCATGCGCGGCTCGCCCGCCGGCGCCTCGCGCGACTTCGTCGAGTCCAGCGTGCCCGTCGACCTCTACAACGTGGAGCGCGCCGAGGTGGCCAGCGGCCCCAACTCGATCCTCTTCGGACTCGGCCAGGCCGGCGGCCTCGTCTCGCTCTCCGGCAAGAAGGCCAACCTCCAGCGCACGCGCACCACGCTGAAGTCGATGCTCGGTTCGTGGTCCTACGAGCGTTACGAGGCCGACCACAACCAGGTGATCGTCCCGCGCCGGCTCTCGCTCCGGCTGCTCGGTCTCTACCAGAACAACCAAGGCTGGCGTCACTGGGACTTCTCCGACCAGGCGCGGTGGAGCGTCGCCGCCGCATATCAGCCGCTCCGCGACACGACCGTGCACGTGTCCTTCGAGAAGGGCCACATGGACAACAGCCTCACCATGGGCTGGAACGCGACCGACCAGATCACCTCCTGGTGGGACGGCGGGCGCCGGGTCTTCGACGGCACCGCCGTGCCCATCGGCTCCGGCACCTCGCGCTTCAGCGCCACCAACAACCGATTCACCTTCAGCCAGCAGACCGGCGTCGTCACCAACCTGCGCGGCGAGTTCCAGTCCATCGGCCGCACCGGCGTCGAAACCCTGCTGCCGCCGTCCGTGTCGCCCTACGATTACAACCTCACCGGGCCCGGCGGCGTCCGCCACCAGACGTTCAACTCCCGGCAGATCACCGTCCAGCAGCGCCTGCCGCGGCAGGTTAACCTCGAGCTGGCCTATTTCCGGAACCACACCGACGTCGAGGCTCACGGCCTGGCCGTCGGCGGCGCGAACCTCCGGGCTGACCCCAACCTCACGATTCCCGCGGCGGACGGCTCCGCCGCCACCGTGCCCAATCCCCACGCCGGCCAGATCTACTTCGAGTCCAACTGGTTCAAGGACTGGATCGTCACCAACAACGAGATCTACCGCCTGAGCGCGGCTTGGGAGACGGGCCGCTCCGACCGGTGGTTCGGCCGCCACCGCGTGGCGGCGCTGGCCGAACGCTCCGAGCAGGACCGGCTGCGCCGCTGGCGGGACGAAATCCTGGTGGACGAGACGAACACGCCCATCACCAACGCCGCCAATGCCGAGGGCGACCAGAACAAGGTGACCCGCCGCAACTATGCCAGCCCGACCGACTACCGCACCTGGTACGCGAGCGACGGCAGCCTGCCGATCGCGCCCTTCGTGTGGAACGGGAAGCGCTACTCCCCCACCTACGCCTCGCGGGCTCGCGCCAACACCCATTCGCTCAAGGACATCACCTCGCTGATGTTCGCCGCCCAAAGCTTCTGGTGGCGCGACCGGCTGGTGACGACCCTCGGGGCGCGGCGCGACACGATCACCTTCCGCAACGCCCAGGAGGCCCGCATCCTCGACCCGAACCACCCGCTGGTGAAGGCGAAGGAGGTGGCGGTGGGCGAGTGGTACTTCGACGGCCGGTACGTGCGCCACGAGTACACCCCGACCACGTTCACGGCCGGCGCCGTCCTGCACGCGCACCGGCGCCTCTCGCTGTTCTGGAACGCCTCCCGCAACAACGGCCAGCCGCGCTTCGACCGCACCGTCCTGCCCACGGGAGACGTGCCCGAGCCCACCGAGGGACGCGGGCGCGACCTGGGCTTCATGTTCGATCTCCTGGGCGACGACCGCCTCTTCGTCCGCGCCACCTGGTACCAGACCGAGCAGCTGAACGATTCGCCGATCCTGCCCGGCAGCAACGCGCTCGGCGTGGACAACCTCACGACCATGCTCGGCGCGCTGCTCTCCGCGGGGAAGATATCGCAGGCCGACTACGACCGGCAGGCGATCACCTGGACCTCGGCCACGATCGATGTGCTGACCAAGGGACTGGAGGTCGAGATCGTCGCCAACCCCACGCGCAACCTCACCCTGCGCGCGAGCTACGCCCACTCCGAGCGCAAGCGGCAGAACTTCTTCACCGAGGTGTTCGCGTTCTTCGATACGCGCGTCCCCGAGTGGCGCCGGCTCCTCGCCAACAACCCCGTCGAGCTCGCCACCCTCGAGACGGCCGCCCGCGAGCTTTACAGCGAGCTCGACTTCCAGGTCGACCGGCAGAACTCACCGTTCGGTTCGCGCCCGCACAAGGCCAACGGCACCGCGCGTTACCGCTTCAGCGAGGGCCGGCTGAAGGGGGTGTTCCTCGGCGGCTCGATCCGCTACAACGGCAAGAACTTCCTCAGCTGGGACAAACCCACCGGCTACGTGTACTGGGGCAACGAGTCGCTGCTCGGCGACGTGTTTGCCGGCCACCGCTTCCGCCTCCCGGGCTCCCGGATCAACGCGACGGTGCAGCTCAACGTGCGCAACGTCTCCAACTCGTACCTGGCCAATATCGGCCGCTACAACGACAACTACACGGGCGTACGCCGCATCTACTTCAACGAGCCTCGCAGCTTCCGCCTGACGACCACGCTGGAGTTTTGAGCGAAGGATGCTGCCCGCCCCTCGGCGGGACCGGAGCCGGGACCCGGGGCGAAACACCGCCCCCTCAGCCCGCGCCGCCGCCGGTGGCCTGCGACTCGGGCTGGAAGGCCGAACGGACCGATGCCGCAAGGTAATCGCGGTTCATGCGGGCGATGAAGTCGTGCGAGATGAGCTTTGGGCAGGCGGCGCTGCACTCGTACTGGTTGCTGCAGTTCCCGAAGCCGGCCTCATCCATGGTCTTCACCATCGCGAGCACGCGGCGGTCGCGCTCGGCCTGGCCCTGGGGCAGGATGCCGAGGTGGCTGACCTTGGCGGCGACGAAGAGCATGGCGCTCGCGTTCTTGCAGGCGGCGACGCAGGCGCCGCACCCGATGCATTGGGCGGCGTCCATCGCGAGGTCGGCCGCACCCTTCGGCACGGGGATCGCGTTGGCGTCGCAGGCCGAGCCGGCGCGCGCGGTGATGAAGCCGCCGGCCTGCTGGATGCGGTCGAAGGCGCCGCGGTCGGTGATGAGGTCCTTGATGACCGGGAAGGGCTTCGCGCGGAAAGGCTCGATGGTGATCACCTCGCCGTCGCGGAAGCTGCGCATGTAGGTCTGGCAGCTGGCCACGCCCTGGTGCGGGCCGTGCGGCTTGCCGTCGATCACGAGCGAGCAGGTGCCGCAGATGCCCTCGCGGCAGTCGTGCGCGAACGCGATCGGCTCCTCGCCGCGGCGCTCGAGGTCGTCGTTCACGACGTCGAGCATCTCGAGCAGCGACATGTTCGGGTTCAGGTCCGAGGCCTTGTACTCGACGAACGCGCCGGGCTGGCCCGGGCCGGCCTGCCGCCAGACGCGGAGGGTGACCGAGATGTTTTTCGCGGAGGTTTCGGCGACCATGGAAGAAGGGGGATTTTCGATTGAGGCGATTGACGATTTACGAATCACGGCGGCGCACGTGCGCAGGTTCGATGAACGTCCGGAGGATCACTTGTACGACCGCATGCTCATCTTCACGAATTCGTAGTTGAGCGGCTCGGTGTTCCGGAGCGGAGCCTGGCCGTCGCCCTGGTATTCCCAGGCTGCGACGTGACCGAACTTCTCGTCGTCGCGCTTGCACTCGCCGTCGGGATGCTGGTGCTCCTCGCGGAAGTGGCCGCCGCAGCTTTCCTCGCGCGCCAGCGCGTCGCGGCACATCAGCTCGCCGAGCTCGATGAAGTCGGCCACGCGGCCGGCGCGCTCGAGGGCTTGGTTGAGGGACTCGCCGGAGCCGGGGACATGGACATCGGCCCAGAACTCCTCGCGCAGCTTCGGGATCTCCTGCAGCGCCTTTTCCAGACCCGCGCGGGTGCGGGCCATGCCGCAGTGATCCCACATGAGCTTGCCGAGGCGGCGGTGGAAGGCGTTGACCGGCTGGCGGCCCTTGGCCGAGAGCAGGCGCCGGGTCATGGCCGCGACATTGTCCTCGGCCTGCTTGAACTCGGCGCGGTCGGTGGACGGACGCGAGCCGGGCTTCTGGCCGGCGAGGTAGTCGCCGATCGTGTACGGGATAACGAAGTAGCCGTCGGCCAGACCCTGCATGAGCGCGGACGCGCCGAGGCGGTTGGCGCCGTGGTCGGAGAAGTTGGCCTCGCCGAGCACGAAGAGGCCCGGGACGTTGGACATCAGGTTATAATCCACCCAGAGCCCGCCCATGGTGTAGTGCACGGCCGGGTAGATGCGCATCGGCGTGCGGTAGGCGTTCTCGTTGGTGATCTCGTGGTAGATGTCGAAGAGGTTGCCGTACCGCTCGCGCACGCCGGCCTCGCCGAGGCGGCGGATGGCGTCGGAGAAGTCGAGGTACACGCCGAGGCCGGTGTCGCCGACGCCGCGGCCCTCGTCGCACATGCGCTTGGCGGCGCGGGAGGAGACATCGCGCGGTGCGAGGTTGCCGAAGCTCGGGTAGATGCGCTCGAGGAAATAGTCGCGGGCCTCGTCGGGGATCGAGTTCGGGTCCTTGCGGCAGTCCTCCGCGCGCTTCGGCACCCAGATGCGGCCGTCGTTGCGGAGCGACTCCGACATCAACGTGAGCTTCGACTGGTAGTCGCCCGAGACGGGGATGCAGGTCGGGTGGATCTGGGTGTAGCAGGGATTGCCGAAGCAGGCGCCGCGCTTGTAGGCGCGCCAGATCGCGGTGGTGTTGGAACCCCGCGCGTAGGTGGAAAGGTTGAAGACGTTGCCGTAACCGCCGGTGGCGAGGATGACGGCATCGGCCGAGTGGCGCACCAGCTTGCCGGTGACGAGGTCGCGGGTGATGACGCCCTTGGCGTGGCCGTCGACGACGACGAGATCGACCATCTCGTGCTGCGTGACGAGCTGAACTGTGCCCTGGCCAACGGTGCGGGAAAGGGCGGAGTAAGCGCCGAGCAGCAGCTGCTGGCCGGTCTGGCCGCGGGCGTAGAACGTGCGCGAAACCTGCGCGCCGCCGAACGAACGGTTGGCGAGGAGGCCGCCGTACTCGCGGGCGAAGGGCACGCCCTGCGCGACGCACTGGTCGATGATGTTGACGGAGACCTCGGCGAGCCGGTGGACGTTGGCCTCACGGGCGCGGTAGTCGCCGCCCTTGATGGTGTCGTAGAAGAGCCGGTAGACGCTGTCGCCGTCGTTCTGGTAGTTCTTGGCGGCGTTGATGCCGCCCTGCGCGGCGATGGAGTGGGCGCGGCGCGGGCTGTCGTGGAAGACGATGCACTTCACCCGGTAGCCGAGGTCGGCGAGCGAGGAGGCGGCCGAGGAGCCGGCGAGGCCGGCGCCGACGACGATCACCTCGTACTTCCGCTTGTTGGCGGGGTTGACGAGCTTGATGTCGGCCTTGTGCTTGCGCCACTTGTCGGCCAGCGGGCCGGCGGGGATCCTGGAGTCGAGGTTGGCCATGGCGGGGATCAGCGTTGGGCGGGGAGCTGGGGAGCGACGGCGACGACGCGCTTGGCGGCGGCGGTGCCGGCGGCGGGCTTCACGGCGCCGGCGAGGATGGCGCCCGGGATGGCGGCGTTACCGAGGAAGTAGAGGGCACACAGCACCGCGGACGCGCGCCGCAGCCCCCTGGCCCAGCGCTGGTTCCTCCACCCGAGCGTCTGGAACATCGACTCGAAGCCGTGCAGGAGGTGGAGCGAGAGCAACCCGACCGCGACGATGTAAAACAGGGAAACGACCGGGTGGGTGAAACCGAGGTAGACCATGCTGTAGACGTCGTGCACCGCGGCGCCCTTCGCCACGACCGGGAACCCGAAGACCGAAAACTCACCCGTCATCGCGTAGGCCGGCAGGGCGGTCTTGAACGTGCCCGCCTGCGCCGCACCCAGCGTGAAGTGCGCGAGGTGGTAGATGATGAAAGCAAGCACCACGACCCCGCTGTGCTTCATGTACCGCGAGGCGAGCGCGGCCCGGAGCCACCGGGTCGAAGCGTAGCCCTCGGCGCCGCGCGCGGCCTTGTTTTCCATCGAGAGCGCGACCGCGGCCCAGATGTGGACCACCACGCACGCGAGAAGCACCAGCCGCGCCGCCCAGAGCACGCCTCCCATCGACTGCAGGAAGTGCGCGTAGCCGTTGAGCTTGTCGGGATGCGCGAAGACCTGGAGGTTGCCGGCAAGGTGCCCGATCACGAAGCCCACGAGCACCAGGCCCGTGATCGCCATCAGGAACTTGCGGCCGATCGAGGAACCAAAAATCAGGCGGACGAGATTCATCGCGGAAAAGAGCCGAGGGAAGAGCGTGCTTTCGGCGGAAAATCGATGACCCCCCCGCCGAAGTAAAGGCGCCCGCCCGCCGCCTCCCGCTTATTAGGGGGACTAACCCCGCGGAGAAGAAATCCGCCCGAAAATCCCCGGCTTTACGCGCTATCGAGCGGGCGCGCGGCTTCCACGCACGGACTGGAAACGCAGCAGCATCTCCTCCATGCCCTGGAGCGCGACCGGCTTGATCAGGTACTCGTCGATCCCCGCCGCCTGCGCGGCCGCACGCTGCTCGGCCCTTTCGTCGGCCGAGAGGGCAGCCACCCATGCGGCCCGCGAGGCTTCGCCGGCCTCACCGGCGCGGATGGCGCGCAACGCGCCCAACCCGTCGAGGTCCGGCATGTGCATGTCCATCAGCACGAGATCGTGTGCGCCCGGGCTGGCCGCCAGCGCGGCGACGGCCTTCCGGCCGTCGTCCACCACGGTCACGGAACACCCCAGGCCCTCCAGCATCAGACGGATCAGGCGCTGGTTGACCAGATTGTCCTCCGCGACGAGCACCCGGAGGTCAAAACGCCGACGCTGGGATGAGGCGACGCGGGCCGGAGCGGTCCCGGCCACCAGCGGAAACAACGCGACGGGCCGCACGGGCTTCGAGAGCACGGCCCGGAATCGGGCGCGCAAAGCAGCCTGGGAATCCGAGCCGAGCGAAAGCGGAGCGAGCAAGATCGTCCGGGAGTCACCGGCATCCGCTGCGTCGGCGGACGCCAGCCCCCGCGCCTCCTCCTCCCCGAGGTCGCGCACGATCACGGTCCAGTCCCGGGCCGGAAGCGCCTCGATCGCGACCGCCTCGACCACCTGCGCTTCCCAGGAACGCAGGGCGGCGGCGAGGGCGGCCCGCCGGGGACCGGGCGGCGCCACGAGGGCGACTCGGGCGTCCTCGGCGCGCGGAATCCTAGGAGGCTGCTGGACGCGCGCCCGGATGGAAAACGTGAAGGTGGCTCCTTCTCCGACGCGGCTGGCCACATCAATCTTCCCGCCCAGCATCTCCACGAGGCTGCGGCTGATGGCGAGCCCGAGGCCCACGCCGCCGTGCCGCCGCAGGCTCACGCCCTCCAGCTGGGTGAATGGGCGGAACAGCCGCGCCTGATCCTCGTCCGTGATTCCGGGGCCGGTGTCGCGCACGGCGAACTCGAGCCGGATGCCTTCCGCGTTGCCGTCCCCTGCGGCCACGGAAACCGCGACCTCGATCTCTCCCCGGTCGGTGAACTTCACCGCGTTGCCCACGAGGTTGACGAGGATCTGCCGCAAGCGATCCCGGTCGGTGACGACCGAAGCAGGCACCGCCGGCGAGATGCGCTGGAACACCTCGACCCCCTTCTCGGCCGCCGCGGCGGCATGCAGATCGATCGCCTCCTCCACGCACTCCCGCGGATCGCACGGCGCCGGCTCGATGCGTGCGTTGCCGGAATCGACCCGCGCGAAGTCGAGGATATCGCCCGTCAGGCGGGCCAGGGCGTCGGCGCTCGCCCGGATCGCGAGGAGGAAATCGCGCTGCTCCGCGGTAACCGGAGTCTCCAGCAGCAGGCCGGTGAAGCCCACGATGCCATTCAAGGGCGTGCGAACCTCATGGCTGATGGTCGCGAGGAAGTTACCCTTGGCCCGATCCCCCGCCAACGCCTTCTCGGTGGCCTCCCGCAGCTCGTTCTCGCGGCGGCGGACCTCGGTCATGTCGTCGAAGACCGCCACGAACGCCTCCACCCGCTGGTCTCGCCGCCGCACGGGCGAGAATCCGCCTCGAACCGGGAACGGGGGTCCGTCGGCGCGCCGGCACGTCCACTCCCCCTGCCACGCCACCCCGGCCGCCAGGCTGCCGGCGATCTCGGTCTCCGGCGCGCCCGGCGCACCCGCCACGAAGAACTCCCGCCAGTGGCGGCCGATGAGACCGCGCCGCGGAACGCCGAGGTGGCGGGATCCGACCTCGTTGCAATAGTCGATGTGCCCCTGCAGATCGAGGATCAGGATGGCGGAGTGGGCCTGCTCCATCGCCTCGGACAAATTGCGGATGACGCCGGACTGGATCCGCTGTCTCTGGCCGAGGAGCAGCATCGCGAGCGGGACGCCGACCAGGCCGCAGGTGCCGAGTCCCGCGAACCATCCTCCCCAGAGCACCGTCTGCCGCCACTCGTGCGCGTCGGCCTCGATTCGGATCGCATGCCTGACGTCCCTACGCGCGCCCTCGCGGAACTCCGGCAGGAGCGCGTAGGCCACCCCGCGCGTTCCGCCTTGCGCCGCAAACGGCCCGGCGAGCCGGGCCCGGCCGTCCCGCCGCAGGTCAGCCAGCGCGCTCGAACCGAACCGCGGCACGTAGGGATCACCCGGCCTCGCCCCATCACCATCGCCCGCCTCCCTGAAGTCGAACAGGTGGACCGCGGCCGCATCGTCCGCCGGAATCCGCAGCAGGCTGATCGCGCGCAGCGAAGGATTCAGCATGCAGAGCCGGCGCGCGCGATCGATGAGCCGCCCGTGCGCAGGCGTCGAGAGCGCCTCGGGAGCGGCGAGCTGCGCGAAGGGATCGATGTCGATCGTCACCGCGAGCGCCGCCACCGGAGCTCGCCGCAGCATGTCATCCCGGATGCGACCGTCGATGAATTCGCTCACCGCCCATCCCACGGTCAGCCCGGCGGCCAGCGTCGCCAGCGCGCCCAGCGCCAGGTTGAGCCGCTGCAACAGCAGGATGCGGAGGGATTCTTGCACAGGGACCGTCTCCGGAACTACGTCCCGCGCGCCGGGCTGGCAACCCGAATGCTCCCGGCCGCGCGCGGGCAAAAAAAACCGCCGCGGGCTGACCCGCGGCGGTTGGGGAAAGATTCCGGACCTCTTACTGGAGGTTCTTCGAGACGAGCTTCGTCATCTCGAACATCGAGACCTTCGACTTGCCGCCGAAGATGACCTTCAGGTTGTCATCGGCGTTGATCTGGGTCTTCACCTTCTTGTCCTGCAGGCCGTTCTTCTTGATGTAGACCCACAGCTTCTTGGTGAGCTCCGTGCGGGGGAGCGGGGCGGCGCCCACGACCTTGGCGAGGTGCGCATTGGGCGTGACCGGTTTCATGAACGCGGCGTTCGGTTTGCGAGCAGCTTTTTTAGCCATGATTTTGTTTGGGTTTTTCGAGGCGATTTCCTCTGACGAGGGAGAACTAGAGTGAAGTTCCCTCGTTTGCCTAGGAAAATCTTCGGGTTTTCAGAGGAGAAACCGCCGGAGGAATCAGAGTCCCACCAGCGAACCGTTGCGACGGATCCATGTTTCGGCTTCCCGCCAGCCCGGGCAGACCTCGGCGACGCGCGCCCAGAAACGGTCAGAGTGGTTCATTTCGCGGAGGTGCATCAGCTCGTGGTGGATCACGTAGTCGCGCACGGCGTCGGGCGTCTGCACGAGGCGCCAGTTCAGCGAGATGGTGCCGTTGGCCGAGCAGGATCCCCAGCGGGAACGCTGGTTTCGCACCGACACCGCGCGCACGTCGACCCCCGCCGTGGCCGCCAGTTCCCACGCGCGCGCCGGCAGCTCCACGCGAGCCCGACGCGCGAAGTGCGCCTCCAACGTGGGGCGCAGGTCGCCGTCGAGCCGCGGCACCCGGAAAACATCGGCGGCCAGGCAGACCTGGGGCCGCTCACCCGCCGCCGCCACGCGCACCTCGCTCATCTCACCGCGCCACAGGACGTGCGTGCCCACGACCCAGATCTCGGCGCTCCGCGGCCTCCGCCGCTGCCGCTCCCGTGCCCGCTCCAGCCAGCCGCGATGCTGCTCCACGAAACGCAGCGCCTCCCGCTCCGACCCGCCCGCGGGGACCGTCGCCACCGCGGTGCCGTCGCGCCGGAGCGTGAGCCGGTAATGGCGCGCCCGCGCGCTGCGCTCCAGCACGATGCCCGGGGCGGGGGCGGGCGTCGGCGCGGGACGCGGTCCGGGCGCCACCGGCACGGTCGTGCCCGGCGCCCGCGTGAAAAGGCCGAGGAGTTCCTGCTGTCCGGTGATCAAGCCGGCGACGAGTGAAGGGAACGCTTCGCGGGGCGCGAGCGCGTTGTGAGCGCCGGCTCAGGCCCCGCCCCTGTATTGGTTCCGCCGCAGCCGCAGCGCGTGCCACGCCGTGGGCATCTCGCCCGCGTGTCCCGGCACCAGCAGGGCGATCAGGATCTCCTCGATGCCGGCGAGCACCAGCCACACCACGGCGGCGTGGAAGGGCAGCGCGGAACCGCCGGAGAGGAGCGGTACCAGCGTCAGCGGGCAGGCCACCGCCCCGGCCTTCGAGGCCCACGTGTGGTAGCAAGGCGCCCGCCCCAGCCGCAGGAACCCGTAGACGATAACGGCAAGGAACGCGACCATGCCCGTGATCACCCAAGGCAGTTCCCGCCGCATCACGTCCGGCCAGAGCAGCGCGATGCCCCATACTCCCGTCACCAAGGTCACGTAGTCCGCCGCGCTATCCAGTTTGCGCCCGAACTCGGTGAACGCCCTCAGCCGGCGCGCGAGGAATCCATCCAGCGCGTCCGTCGCCAGCGCCGCCGCGATCAGCGCGGTGAACCAAGGCCGCGAGCCCGCCACCGCCGCCGCCAGCACCGCCGGCATCAGGGCCAGGCGCGTCGAGGTCAGCAGGTTCGGCCAGATCCGAGGGTCGATGTTCATCGGCGAACCGGGGAAATCAGAGGCGCTCCGGGCTCCAAGCCGGGGGGCGGCCGCGCTCCAAGGTGAGCCACGCGAAAGCCGCGGGGGCACCGCGATTGGGACGGGTGATGCAGCCGGGATTAAGCCAGCGGACGCCCAGCGGGTCGGTCTCGTCGCGCGGCACATGGGTGTGCCCGTGCAGCAGGAGAGACGCGCCCGACGGCGCGCGCCGCGGCGGAATGTGCACGAGGTGGATGCGGTGCCCCTCCCGCTCAAGGTCGAGCGTCAGCGGCCACGGATGCGCGTCGCAGTTGCCCCGCACCACCCGCAACGGAAGACCCGTGAGCTCGAGCTCGACGAGGGTCACGGGAGCGCAGACGTCACCGAGGTGCCAGATCTCCTCGGCGCCGGCCAGCCGCTCGGGGAGCGAGGCGGGCAGCCGGTCATGGGTGTCGGCGATGACAGCGATGCGCATCTCTTCCGAAGGTGGCGCAAGTCGCCGATTTTTCACAGGGCGAGCGGCGAAAATTCCCGGCGCGGCGCACGGTGTTCTTGCCCCGGGTGAAACGGCGGGCCTTCCTTCGTCTCTCCCCGGCCGCCTCAGCGGGAAACCCCGTCCGCCACCCCATGACCCCGAACCGCCTCATTTTTTCCGGCGTCCTGCTTCTCGCCGTCTCCACGCTCGCCGGCGCCCCGGCGCCCCGCCCGCTTTTCAACGGAAGCTCCCTCGACGGCTGGGAGGGCGACCCGCGCACCTGGCGGGTCGAGGACGGCGCCCTCACCGGCACGATCGCAGCCGGCGAAACGCTCGCGCGGAACGAATTCCTCTACTGGCGCGGCGAGGTGGCCGACTTCGAGCTCACCGCCGAGTTCCGCCTCAGCGGCGACGCCTCCGCCAACTCCGGCATCCAGTTCCGCTCGCGCCGCCAGCCCGACGGCCACGCCGCCGGCTACCAGGCCGACCTCGACCTCGGGCGCACGTGGCTCGGCCGCCTGTACGAGGAACACGGCCGCCGGCTGCTCGTCGAGCGCGGCGACCGCGTCTCGATCGCGCCCGACGGGAGGCGCTGGAACGAGAAGTTCGGCGAACCCGCCGACTACGCGGCGCTCCTGCGGCCGGCGCCAGCGTGGAACACCTACCGGATCGTCGCCCGCGGCCCGCACCTCGAGCTCTGGGTCAACGGCACGCGGATCTCCGTGCTCGACGACCACCAGGCCGGCGCCGCCGCGCACCGGGGCCTGCTCGCGCTTCAACTCCACAGCGGAAAAGGCCCGGTGAAGGTGCAGTTCCGCAACCTACTCCTCACCGAGCTCGGCGCCACCGACCTGCCGCCCGCGCGGGCCGCGGCCGTACCGGTCGCCGCGAAGAAGCCCGCGATCGACCCCAACATCGGCGCGGTGCGCAAGAACGGCGACCCGCCCCTGCGCCGCGCCGCCGGCGTCGACGACCTCACCCGCCTCCACGCCAGCCCCGTCCTGTGGCACCTGCGCGACAACCCCGCGAAGCCCACCGCGGTCGCCAACCCGTCCGCGCAGAAGGTCGTCGCCGGACTGAAGCTCGTGCACGGCTTCCAGGCCGAGCTCATCGCCGCGGAACCCGACGTGCGCCAGCCGGTCGCCTTCGCCTTCGACGACCGCGGCCGCATCTGGTTCGCCGAGGCCCACGGCTACCCGAACCGCCAACCCGAGGGCAAGGGACGCGACCGGATCGTGATCCTCGAGGACCGCGACGGCGACGGCGCGTTCGAGTCCCGCACGGTCTTCGCCGAGAACCTCAACCTCGTGAGCGGGCTCGAGGTCGGATTCGGTGGCGTCTGGGTCGGCGCCGCGCCGCACCTGCTGTTCATCCCGGACCGCGAAGGCGACGGTCGCCCCGACGGCTCGCCGCAGGTGCTGCTCGACGGCTGGGGCTTCCAGGACACGCACGAGACGCTCAACAGCTTCACCTGGGGCGTCGACGGCTGGCTCTACGGCTGCCACGGCGTGTTCACGTTCTCGAACGTCGGCAAGCCCGGCGACCCCGGCGACTCGCGCCGGAAGATCCGCGCGGGCGTCTGGCGCTACCACCCCGTGCGGCATGAATTCGAGGTGTTCGCCCACGGCACCAGCAACCCGTGGGGCCTCGATTTCAACGCGGAGGGCCACCTGTTCATGACGCATTGCCGCAGCTTCTGGGGCGGCGGCGGCACCACCCACGTCATCCGTAACGCGCACTATTGGAACCAGGCCAACAACGACTACGCGCCGTGGATCTCCAACCGCGGGGCCGACTTCGCGCCCGAACTGCGCAACTACCTTCCCGCCTCCGCCCGCTACGACAGCGGCGAGGGCGGCGCCGGCGCCCCCGGCACCTCCGCGGTCTACGGCGGCCACTCGCACGTCGGCACCATGATCTACCTCGGCGACAACTGGCCCGCCACGTACCGCGACCACCTCTTCACCCACAACCTCCACGGCCACCAGATCAACCATCAGGTCAACGTCCGCCGCGGCTCCGGCTACGAGACGTTCCACGGCGGCCATGACGTCCTCTTCGCCCCCGACGCGTCCTACCTCCCCGTCGACCTCCAGTACGGGCCCGACGGCGCCGTCTACGTCATCGACTGGAGCGACACCCAGCACTGCCACAACCCGCGCGACGAGGTCTGGGACCGCAGCAACGGCCGAATCTACCGCGTCTCCTGGGCCGCCACCTACCGGCCGGCCAAGGTCGACCTCGGCGCCCGCTCCGATGCCGAGCTCGCCGCGCTCCACTCCCACCGGAGCGAATGGCACGTGCGCATCGCCCGCCGCCTGCTCCAGCACCGCGCCGCCCAGCGTGCACTCGAGCCCGCCGCCGTCGGCGCCCTGCGCCGGCAGGCCGCCGACGTCACGGCCGAAGTCACCTCGCAACTCCGCGCGATCTGGACGCTCCACGCGACCGGCAACCTCGACGACGCCCTGCTCGAGTCGGCGCTGTCCCACACTTCGGACACCGTCCGCGCCTGGGCCGTGCAACTCGGCACGGAGCGGCCCGACCGGCTCCGCGTTCCCGCCGCGCGCCTCGGCGCCCTCGCCCGCGGCGACGCCTCGCCCGCCGTGCGGCTCGCCGTCGCCGCCGCGATCCCCGCCCTGCCGGACTCGGACCGCTGGGCGCCCGCCGCCGCGCTCGCCGCCCGCGGCGAGGACGCCGGGGACCGCTTCCTCCCGAAGATGACGTGGTTCGCGCTCGCTCCCGCGGTCGCGGCCGACGTGCCCCGCGCCCTCGAGCTCGCCGCCGCCACGCCGCTGCGCGAGGTCGCCGATTCGATCCTCTGGTTCATCGCCCGCACCGCACCCGGTCGCGAGGCGGTCGCGGCGCGCATCGCCTCGTGGCCGGAGGATGGCGCGGCCCGCGCGCTGCGCGTCCTCGCGTTCGCGCTCGAGAACGACGCCGGCCTCGCCGCCCCGCCCTCGTGGACCACCGCCAGCCGCCGGCTCGCCGCCTCCGGCGACGCCGGCGTCCGCGCGGCGATCGAGCAGCTCTCCGCCCTCTTCGGCGACAAGTCCGTCCTCGGCCCCGTGCGCGCGCGCCTCGCCGACTCCGCCACACCACTTGCCGAGCGCCGCCGGGCCCTCGATCTCCTGCGGCGTGCCGGCGACACCGAGTCAACCGCCCTGCTCGTGAGCCTGCTCGACGACCGCGACCTCCGCGCCGCCGTGATCCCGCTCCTCGGCATCTCGGCCGACACCGCCCGCGCCGCCGAGGGCCTGATCTCCCGTTTTCCGAGCCTCAACGGCGCCGACCGCAACGCCGCCCTCGCCGCGTTCACCAGCCGTCCCGCGCTCGCCCTGCCACTGCTGCGCGCCGTCGAGACCGGCCGCTTTGACCGCACCGCGCTCACCGCCCTGCACGCCCGCCAATTGCGCAAGCTCAACGACGCGGAGGTAAGCTCCATCCTCGACCGCGTGTGGGGCCGCACCGGTGAGTCCTCCGCCGACGCCAAGGCCACCATCGCCCGGCTGCGCGACACCTACCGGAACGCCCCCCTGTGGTCCTATGAGCTCGACGCCGGCCGCAAGGTCTACGAACGCGCGTGCTCCGCGTGCCATGCCCTCGGCGGCGGCGGCGCCGGCAAGCTCGGCCCCGATCTCGGCGGCACGTGGCGCAACGGGCTCGACTACTTCCTCGAGAACATCGTCGACCCCAACGCCGTCGTCGGCGCCGCGTACGAGCTGCACGTCGTCACCAAGCGCGACGGCACCGTGCTCTCCGGGATGATCGACCGCGAGACCGACACCGCGGTCGTCATCCGCGGCGTCACCGAGACCGTCACCGTGCCCAAGTCCGAGATCCGCGAGCGCCAGAAGACGACCCAGTCGCTCATGCCCGCCGGCCTCCTCGAGGCCCTGCCCGAGCGGGAGACGCTCGAATTGCTGAAGTTCCTGACGACCGAGCCGCGGTGAGGATCCCCCGGTAGTTGGTTTCAGTCGCATCGACGGCGGCATTGCAGCCCGGCGTGGTGGACCGCAGCCTGCGGGACATACCCCCGCGCGCCGGCCGCGTCCCACCCCGCACGATCGCGTGGCCCACCCCGATTTACCCCACCCGCCATGACCACCCCATCCCGCCCCCTCGGCCTGCTCGCCGGCCTGCTCGCGCTCGCCGTCGCCGCCCTTGCCCAGCCAGGAACCGGCTCCATCACCGGCCGCGTCCAGAACGTCGCCACCAGCCAGTACCTCGTCAGCGCGCGCCTCACCGTCCGCGGCACCAACGTCAGCACCTTCACCGACAACTTCGGCTCTTACCGCCTCGACGGCGTGCCCGCCGGCAACGTGGTGGTGGAGGCGTTCTACTCGGGCCTCGACCTCCAGCAGGCCGAGGTCGCGGTCCCCGCCGGCGCGACCGTGCAGCGCGACTTCGACCTCACCAACCGCGCCCTCTACGGTGACCGCCCGGGCGTGGTGAAGCTCGACGCGTTCGTACTCTCCTCCTCCAAGCTCACCGAGGGCGAGGCCCTCGCGACCAACGAGCAGCGCTTCGCCCCCAACATCAAGAACGTCATCGCGACCGACGCCTACGGCGACGTGATCGAGGGCAACGTCGCCGAGTTCATGAAGTCGATCCCGGGCATCACGGTCGACTACTCAGACGTCATGCCGATGTCGGTCTCGGTGCGCGGCCTCGACCCGAACATGACCAACGTGACCAGCGACGGCGCCTCGCTGGCCAACGCCTCGCGCAACGCGGCGTCGCGGCAGTTCGACTTCATGCAGGTCTCGATCAACAACATCTCGCGCATCGAGGTGACGAAGGTCCCGACGCCGGCCAACCCCGCCAGCGGCCTTTCCGGCTCGGTGAACATGGTGAGCAAGAGCGCCTTCGAGCGCAGCAGGGCCCAGCTCAACTTCCGCGCGTTCGTCTCCGCCAGCAGCGACGGCATGATGCTCAAGGAGCAGCCGTTCCCGTACGACACGTGGGAGCCGCGCGTGAACCCCGGCTTCGACCTCGATTACACCCTCCCGGTCACGAAGGACTTCGGCCTCGTGCTCACCGCCCTGCACTCGAAGGCGTGGAACGAGCAGAACATCTCGCAGACCACCTGGAACGGCACCGCGGCCGGCACCGGCGCCACCCCCGCCAAGCCGTACCTCCAGAGCCACAACATCATCGACGCCCCCAAGTGGTACGAGCGCAACTCGGCCGGCCTGAAGCTCGACTGGCGCGTCACCCCGAAGTCGGTCCTCTCCGTCGGCTTCCAGGCCACCTACTACATCGACACCAACGGCAATGTGAACCGCACCACCAGCGTCGGCACGGCCGCCACTCCGACGCTCACCGGCGGCGTTCCCCTCACGTTCGGCGAGACCTTCTCGCGCTCCGCCACCGGCCGCGGCACCGCCGTCTTCGCCGCCAACCTCCTCCACATCGACGCCCGCACCCTCGGCAGCAACGCCCGCTGGCGCTGGCAGGACGCCGGCTGGACCGCCGAGGTCGGCGGCCACGCCTCCACCTCGAAGACCTGGATGCGCCACGTCAGCCGGGGCCGCTTCAACACCATCGGCACCGCCCTCGCCAACCCCGCCGGCGTGCGCGTCGACTTCGACGAGATCACGCCGCAGGGGCCCCGCCGGATCACCGCGTTCGACCAGAACAACCGGCCGCTCGACCTCTACGACCTGCGCAACTTCGTCCTCAACACCGCCACCGACGGCGCCCTCCGCGACCACCGCGACGACACCGCGGGGCTCGACGGCTTCCTGAAGCGCGGCTTCAGCCTGCTCGGCGTTCCCGCCTCCCTCCAGGCCGGCGGGCTCTTCCGCTCCCAGGACCGCGAGCACCGCCGCCAGTCGCGGATCTACACCTACACGCCGCCCGACAACGACCGCAGCCTCGCCCCGTGGGCGATGCAGGTGTACCGGAACCGCGATAATTACTTCGGCTACGACAACCTCCCCTGGCCCTCGCTCAACCGCATGGTCGCGGCCTGGGGCCGGAACCCGTCGCTGTTCACCCAGACGCTCGCCAACCAGGTCACCACCGAGACCAACCGCCTCGTCGGTTCCGAGAACTTCAAGGAGATCACCACCGCCGGTTACCTGCAGGGCGAGGCGCGGTTGTTCCAGAACCGCCTGCTCGTCCTCACCGGCGTGCGCTACGAGAAGATCCACGACAAGGCCGCCGGCCCGCTCTACGATCCCGACGCCGCGTTCGTCCGCACCGCCAGCGGCGCCTTCGCCCGCGACGCCGCCGGCAACCGCATCCGTAGGCCCGAGGCCGGCGCCGCCGGCTCCCTCGAGGAGCTGCGCCTCGTCCGCCGTGAGCTCGGCCGCACGATGGACACCGCGCCCGACGGTTTCTACCCGAGCCTCCACCTCACCTACAACCTCACCCCGAACTTCCAGCTGCGCGCCGCCTACGCGCGCACCTACGGTCGGGCCGACTTCGCCGCCGTCATCCCCAACACGACGATCGACGAGAACGAGACCTACAACTCGGCCTCGCCGTCGCCCGGCTCCTTTCCCGGCGTCCTCATCGTCGGCAACCCCGACCTGAAGCCCTGGATCGCCAAGAACTTTGATCTGTCCGCCGAATACTACACCGACAGCGGCGGCGTGCTCAGCCTGGGCGCTTACCGGAAGGAGATCGGCAGCTTCCACGACAGCATCACCGGCGTGGCCGCCACGGCGGCCCAGGTCGAGCAGTTCGGCCTCGAGCCCTCCTACGCCGGCTGGGAGCTGCGCACCACGGTCAACGGCGGCGACGCGCGCGTCGACGGCGCCGAGGCCAACGTGCGCCAGTCGCTCAAGCCGCTCGGCAACTGGGGTCGCTTCTTCTCCGTGTTCGCCAACGGCACCAAGCTGAAGCTCCAGGGCAGCCGCAACGCCGCGTTCACCCGCTTCATCCCGCTCAGCTTCAACTACGGCGTCACCTTCACCCGCAACCCCGTCACGCTCATGCTCAAGTGGAACGGGCGCGGCGAACAGCGCCAGGCCGCCTCCGCCGCCCAGGGCCCCGACGCCGCCCTCTACCAGGAGAAGCGCACCACCATGGACGCTAACCTCACCTGGCAGGTGAACCGCCGGATCTCCCTCTTCGCCAACGGCCGCAACGTCTTCAACGTCCACTACAACCTCCTCCGCTACGGCTCGCAGACGCCCGCCTACGCGAAGCGGTCCTCGACCAATTCCTACGGCGTGCAGTGGGCCTTCGGCGTCAAGGGCACCTTCTGATCCCGCCGCCGCCCCGGCGGCTTCCCGTCAACGGCCGGGGCGCGCCGCGAGGAAGGCCTCCAGCGCCGCAAGGTCGTCAACCCCGAGCACGTCCACGCCGGCGTCGAGCAGCTGCGCCCACGCGACGGGTGTGTCGGGGACGTTCCAGAAGCGCAGCAGGCGCCCGCGCGCGTGCGCCTTCGCCACCCACTCGCCGAGCGTCCGCCGCACTTCCGGCGGCATCGGCCCGACCCAGTTCCAGGTCGAGAGCGTGCGCCAGTTCTCGCTCACCCAGGGTACCAACGTGGCCGGCGCGTCGGACTCGAGGTGGACCTTGCGGCCGTCCATCGCCGCGTACCGCAGCGGCTGCGCCCGCATCGCCGCCTCGTCCCGGTTGCCGGAAACGATCGCCGTCACCGCGCGGCGCACCTGTCCGTCGCCGCGGAACTCCGTGAACAGATCGGCGTAGCCCGCGAGGACCGCGTGGAGCGCGGCGTAGGTCGGGCCCGCCGCCGACTTCACGTCGATCAGCAGCGTGAACTCCCCGCGGCCGGGCCGGACGCCGCCTCCCTTGGCGCGGACCAGCTGCCGCAACGGCTCGAGGTAGAGGGACTGCAGCGTGCGCTCCGGCCGCAGGTCCTTACGGTCGTGCGCCACGAGGAGGGCGCCATCGACCAGCCAGATGTCAGCCTCGACGCTCCCGAAGCCGCGCGCCAGCGCGTCGTGCAGCGGCCGCGCGTGCTCGTAGTCGTTGTGGGCGTGGGCCAGCGGCGCGGCCGCCGGCGCGACGCAGGGCAGGACGAAAGCCGCGGCCAGCAGGCCGAGGACGGCGGCGGAAAGGCGCGGGGGCATGGCGGAGATCGGCGGCTGAACCGATGACGATCAGGGACCGATCCAGGAGAGTCCGGCGCGAAGCCAGAGCGGGATGGTGAGGATGCCGACGGCGGTGGTACCTACGACGATCTGCACGGCGGTGCGCGGGTGCCCGCCGTAGAGCCGGGCGAGGATCACCGGCACCATGGCGGAGGGCATGGCGGCCTGGACGACGAGCACTCGCTTGAGCTCCGTGGAACACGGCAGCACGAGCGCAAGGCCGATGATGAGGAGCGGCAGCACGCCCAGCCGGAGGGCCCCGGCCGCGAGCGAGACGCGGGCGTCGAACAGCTCGCGCGGCGAGGAAAGGTGGCCCGCGAGGCTCACGCCCGTCATCACGAGCCCGAGCGGGATACCGCACAGCGAGAGGGCGTGGACGGCGTCGAGCAGGACCTTCGGCAGGTGCGCATACACCCCGGCGAGATTGCAGCCGACCGCGACGACCAGCGTGATGAACACGGGGCTCAGTAGCTTCCGCCAGCCGTCGCGCAGCGACTGGCCGCTGAGCACCAGGAGACCGACCGTCCAGATCGCGGCCTCGACGCCGACGTTGTGGACCAGCAGCAGCCCGCGGCTCTCCGGCCCCCAGATCGCCTCCATGATCGGCAGCGGCAGGAACCCGTAATTGGCGATGCCGGCCGTGAGACCGAACGTGCGCAGACCGGTGCCGACGTGCAGGCCGATGGCGCGGGCCGCCGCGCGGCAGAGCAGGATGCCGCCCACGGTGACGCCGAATCCGACCAGCGGCGGCAGCAGCAGGTTGCCGGAGGTGCGCAGGGCGGCGTTACCCGCCACCGCCTCGAACGTGAGGCACGGGTAGCAGACGTTCACCGCGAACCGGATCAAACTCGTCTCCGCGTCACCCTCGATCCAGTGCACCCGCCGCACGGCGACGCCCACGCCGATCAGGATGAAGACCGGCAGGACGAGCAGGAGCAGTTGGAAGTAGGAGGGAATGACGGGACGGAATGGGCCGCGGCGGTCCGGCGTTCAAGCGTCGGCGGCGGCACCGCCCGCGCCCGCGGCCATCGCTTGGCCCGCGATCCAGCCGGTCGTCCACGCGGCCTGGAAGTTGAAGCCGCCCGTGACGCCGTCGATGTCGAGGACCTCGCCCGCGAAATGCAGTCCGGGACGCAGGCGGCTCTCCATCGTGCGGAAGTCGACCTCGCTCAGGCGCACGCCGCCGCAGGTCACGAACTCGTCCTTGAACAGGCTCTTTCCCTCGACCTTGAAGTCGGCCGCGCCGACCTGCGCGGCCAGTGCGCCCAGCGCGGCATTACCCACCGAGGTCCAAATCGCGGTCGGCGCGATGCCCGCCGCGGCGATCAGCCGTTCCCAGAGACGCAGGGGCACGCTGATCGGGCTCCAGGTGGCGAGCTGCTTGCGCGGATTCGCCGCCCGCGCCGCCGTGAGTTCGCGCACGAGTTCGTCGCGGGAAAGGCCCGGCGCGAAGTTCAGTCGCACCGTGAACTGGTAGTTCCGCGCCGCCAGTTCGCGCGCACCCCACGCGGAGAGCTTCAGGATCGCCGGGCCGCTCAGTCCCCAATGCGTGATGAGCAGCGGGCCGCGCTCGGCGAGCTTCAGGTCGGGCACCGTCGCGGCCGCGTCCGGCACGCTGAGCCCCGAGAGGCCGATGAGCCGCGGGTCATCGCTATGGAAGGTGAACAGCGACGGCACCAGCGGCTCGATCGTGTGGCCGAACGACTCGGCGATCGCGAAGCCGGCCGAGGCGCGGTTGCCGCCGGTCGCGAGGAGCAGACGCTCGCAGCGCACCTCGGAGCCGTCGGTCAGCGTGAGCCAGAACGATCCCGGCCCCGCCGACTCCGCCCGCCGCAGCCCGCTCGTCGTCATCACCCGCACGCCGGCCGATTCGGCCGCGCGCCGCAGGCAGTCGACGATCGTGGCCGAGTCGTCGGTGACCGGAAACATGCGCCCGTCCTCCTCGACCTTGGTCTCGACGCCCCGCGCCGCGAACCACGCGACGGTGTCGCGCGCCTGCCAACGGTGGAAGGCGCCGAGCAGTTCGCGCCCTCCGCGCGGGTAGCGGCGGACGAGCTCGCGGGGCTCGAAGCAGGCGTGGGTGACGTTGCAGCGGCCCCCGCCGGAAACGCGCACCTTGGCCAGCGGGTGGGCCGTCGCCTCGTGGAGCACCACCTCGCCGGCGGAGCCCATCGCCTCCGCGCAGGTGATGGCCGCGAAGAAGCCGGCGGCGCCCCCGCCGGCGATCACCACGCGCCGCTTGTCCTGCATGCCGTGACGGTGCCGCCGCGGGACGGCGTGGAAAGGGCAAACTCAACGATCGCCGCGTGGGGATAAAAAAAGGCCGCCGCGGGCTGCGATCCGCGGCGGCCAACTAACACCAACCCCTGACAAAGTGTTCGGGCGAACGGGGCGCGGCTGAACCGGCTCAGTTGCCGCCCTTCTTGCGGCCGCCACCACTACCGCCAGGACCACCGCGGCCCTGGCCCATCTGGGCCATCATCTCGTCGTATTTCTTCTGCTGCTCGGCGGTCAGCACCGCGCGGACGGCGCGGCCCGACTCGCGCATGAGCTCCATGCCCTTCTCGCGGCGCTCGTCATCGGAAAGGCCCTGCATCTTCTCCGCCGACTTGGCGTAGATGTCCTTGATCTTCGCCTTCTGGTCGTCGGTCAGCTTGCCGACGGCCTCCTCGAGGCGCTCGATGCGTTGCTCGGCGCTCATCATGCCGCGCCCGCGTCCCTTGCCGGCATCCTGCGCGTTGAGCAACGGAAGGGCGGCGAGCGCGCCGACCGCGACGAGCCGCAGGAGGGAGGAAGGGGGCTTCATGGGGGAAGGGGTTGGAGCGGAATCCGCGGCGGACCGGCCGTCGCGCGTTCCATCCGGCAAGACGGGACCCCACGCGAAGAGTTGCGGATTTTTTGGAAATTTTGCGCGCGACTCCTCCGGGGCCGCGGAAACCCAGGGCCTTTCCGTTTGCTGATCGCGGTCCCTTGAACGACGTTTGGCCCCATGAAGGCGGACCGGGCCCAGCGGCAGCGGCGGGAGGTCAAGTACCTCGTCTCGGAGGAGAAGGCGCGGGCGGTGGGCGGCCAAGTGCGGGAGCATCTCGAGCCCGACGAGAGCGCCGCCGGCCGGCCGGATCACACGTACGGAGTGCAGACGCTGTACCTCGATTCCGACGACCTGCTCACCTACCACGCCGCGGCCGAGGGTTGGCGCAACCGTTTCAAGCTGCGCGTCCGCTACTACGACGATGACCCCGAGTCGCCGGTCTTCCTCGAGATCAAGCGCCGCCTGGATGAAGGCATCCTGAAGCAGCGGGCGCGGGTGCGGCGCGAAGCCGTTGCTCTCCTGCTGGCCGGCGCCGGCCCCGACCCCGCGCATCTGCACGCGTGGGAGCCGCGGCAATGGGCCGACCTGGTCGACTTCTGGCGGCTGGCCGCGGAAATCGGGGCCGCGCCGCGGCTGCACAACGCCTACGAGCGGGAGGCGTACGAGAGCCGCGGCGAGCGTGACGTGCGGGTGACGATCGACCGTCGCGTGCGCGCGGAACCCGAGTTCGGCGCCGAGCTGACGACGCGGCTGGTTGACCCGGTCGACGTGTTCCCGGCAACGGTGATCCTGGAGCTGAAGTTCACGGCACGGATGCCGGAGTGGATGCTTTCGTTGGTGCGGGACTTCGATCTGCGGCGATCCGGCGCGGCCAAATACGGGGAGGCGGTGGAGCGGCTGGGGCCGCGCCGCGTGGCGTGCCGCCCGGCCGGCCGCGCGCCGGGGAGCGGATGGGCCGGCCCGCCATGAACGCCTTCCTGCAGGGTGACCTCGCCTCTTCGCCGACGAGCCTGCCGGCCCTCGCGCTCGGGCTCCTTCTCGCGTTCCTCGCCGGCCAGCTCTTCGCGTGGGTCTACCTGCTCACCCACTCGGGCGTCTCCTACTCCCGTTCCTTCGTCGTCTCGCTGGTCGCGCTGCCGGTGCTGGTCTCGCTGGTGCTGATGATCATGGCCGACAACCTGGTGACGGCCTTCGGCCTGATCGCGGTGTTCGCGGTGGTGCGCTTCCGCAACGCGCTGCGTGACACGCTCGACACCTCCTGGGTCGTGGCGGCGATCGCGATCGGCACCGCCTGCGGCACGCGGAAGTTCTCCACCGCCGTCATCGGCGCCCTGCTGGTGGCGGGACTCTTCGGATACCTGCGGATGACAGGGGCGGGCACCCGCCGTCGGTTCGACCTCATCCTGAACGTGCGTTGGATGCGGCCGGCCGTGGAATTGCCGGAGCTCGGCCGACTGCTCGAGCGCCACAGCCTGCGCGTGCACCTCGCCCACCAGCATGGCGGATCGGCACCCGAGGGAACCGAGCTCTCCTACCGGCTGCTCCTGCGCGATCCGGCGCGCGCCGCCGACCTGCTCGGCGAACTCGCCGTCCTGCCCGGCGTGGGCCGCGTCTCAAGCGCGCACGCGGCCGACGACTCGGAGATCTGACCCGTGGAACCACGCGCCCTGCCCCCCATTCCCGTGCCGCCCACCCGGCGCTGGAGCAACGCGCGGATGCATCACGTACCGCGCCTTGTCTTCGCGCTCGGCATCGTCGCCGCGGCGCTGCTCTGGTCGCGTTGGCTGACGCCCTCCGCATTCCTCGCGGAGGCGGAAATCTCCGGGGCCGACGTCCGCACGGCCCGCGGAGGCGTACTCGTCAGCCTCGCGGTCACCCCGCACGGCACGGTACGGGCCGGCCAGGTGATCGGCCACGTCGCCCAAGCCACGCCGGCGATGATCGAGGCCGGCCTGGGGGTGGTCCGCGCGGAGATCGACGCGGTCGCGGCGACGCTGCAAGGCGCGACTGATCGCGAACGCCTCGCCCTTGAATCCGCACGACTCCGGCTCGAATGGGTGGGCCGCCGTGTCGAGCTCAGCGCACTGCGGGGCCGGCTCCGGCAGGCCGAGGCCGAACTGGCGCGGATGACTCCGCTCCACGTCTCCGGGATGATCAGCGACGAGGTGCTCGGCCAGGCACGGATCGAACTCGATACGCTCGCGCGGCAGGTGGACGAACTCTCGGCGCTCGTCGAGGCGCCGGCTCCCCTCGCTCCTCCGCTCTCCGCGCCGCGCCACGAGGCCGCGGAAGTCCCGCTCCGGGAATCCCTCGCGGCAGCCGTCCGCGTGCAGGAGGCGAAGCTGCGGCTCGCCGAGGAACAGCTCCGGCCCGAACCGCTCCTCGCGCCCATCGACGGGATCGTGTCGCTCATCCTCCGCGGCGCCGGGGAAACCGTGCTGCCCGGCGATGTCGTGGCCCGTGTCACGGCGCCGGATCCGGTTCGGATCCATGGCTTCCTCCGGCCTCCACTCGCGGGCGTACCGGTGCCCGCGCCCGGCAGCACGGTCACCGTCCGCACGCGCGGCCGGTCTCCGGTTGCCGCGGAATCAACCGTCCTGGCGGTCGGCGCCGCGTTCGAGCCGATCCCGCCATCCTTCGCCGCGGTCCTGCACCTGCCCGGCGACCAGCCCTCCGGACCGGGACTGCGCGTCGTCATCGCTGCGCCCGGTGGGATGCGACTCCGACCGGGCGAACACGTCGACGTCATCCTGCCCTGAACCGCGCCGCGCCGAACGGCCGCCGGCGTTGCCGCACCCGCGGGACCGACTTGAGTGGATCCCACCACAGACCCATTTCTCCCGGGAAGCCGCTCCCGCCAACTCATCCTCCGCTTCCCCGCCCCGGCTCCCGCCACACCGCCCGATGGATCCCGAACGACTGACCCGACTCGCCGCCGACGCCGTGGGCGCCGCCCAGCGCCGCCTGCCGCCGCCCATCCGGACCCTCGCGCGCGGGGTCGCCGTGCATTACGAGCGCCTGCCCGCGGCCGACGTCGTCGCGGAAGGATTTCCTCCCGACATCCTCGGGCTCTTCACCGGTGCGTCCCACGGTACCGAACTGAGCGCCGACAACCCTTCCCCGCCGCAGATCCTGCTCTACTTGGACAATCTCTGGGACTTCGCCGAGTCCGACGAAGCCATCTTCCGCGAGGAAGCGGAGCGCACGTATCTCCATGAGCTCGGGCACTATCTGGGATGGGACGAGGATGAGGTGGCCGCCCGCGGGCTCGACTGAAGACCTCAGGTCGACACCGCGGGCGGGAACCGGCCGCAATCGGCGCTTTCCAATCCGCCCCGCTCTTGTGTAGAGTCCCTGACTTTCGATCTCTCGCTTCGCCATGAAGAAATTCCTGCTCCTAACGCTCGCCCTGCTCGTGGGTGCCCCGCTCGGCCGCGCCGACTCGACGCGCGCAGACCTCGTGGCCCGAGTGGAATCCTGCGAGGCCATCCTGCAGGACTTCCAGGCCCGCTCCAAGACCGCCATCCCGCCCGCGGTCTGGCAGCGCGCCCGCGCCGTCATTATTCTGAACCAGTTCAAGGCCGGCTTCCTGCTCGGCGTGCAGGAGGGTTACGGCGTGATCATGGTCAAGAAGGCTGACGGCCGCTGGAGCCTGCCAGTCCTCATCAGCGCCGGCGAGACGAGCCTCGGCTTCCAGCTTGGCGCCACCTCCGTCGAAAGCGTCTTCGTCGTCACCGACGACGCCACGCCCCGTATGCTGTTCAACCGCCGCTTCAACCTCGGCGTCGACGCCAAGGCCGTGATCGGCCCGAAGGCCGCCGAGTCCGAGCGCGTCAACGAGGAGCTGCTCCGCACGCCCCTGCTCGCCTACGTGAAGTCCGCCGGCGTCTACGCCGGCGCGACCGTCAAGGCCGGACGCATCGCCCGCAACGACAAGGCCAACTTCAATCTCTACAATACCCGCTACACCATGCCCGAGCTGCTCTACAGCGACTGGGTCCAGCCGCCCGCGGAGGTCCAGCCCCTGATGGCGATGGTGCAGCGTCTCGCGCCCTGAGCACGAACCTCACCCGGCCCGCAGGCGCTCGGTGAGCAGCGCCAGCGCGGCGGCGGCCGCCTTGGCCTGGGCTTCGGTCCGAGCCGCGCCCGCGCAGTCGACGCGGAGCGTGCGCAGCACGCGGGGTTGATCGCCTGAGGTGGCGGCCAGCGCCACCCACGCGAAGGGTTCCGCCACGCCATCGGCCGGCGAGGGTTCCGCGTAGCCGGTGGTCGCCAGCGCGAAGTCGGCGCCGAACAGCCGGCAGGCTCCGCAGGCCATCTCGCCGGCCACGCGCTCGGAGACGCAGTTCACCGCCGCGGCGTGCGCCGCGTCCACGCCCAGCAGAGACACCTTTTGTACCAGGGCGTAGGCGGTCACGCCGCCGAGGAAGAAGCTTGAGGCCCCGGAAATCTCCGTGATCCGGGCCTGCAGCCGCCCGCCCGTCATGCTCTCGGCGACGGCAAGCCGCGGCCGGCCGGGCACGGCCAGCAGGAGGGCCTTCAATGCGATCAGCGCGGGGTCCACGGGCAAATCAGCCGAGCTCCAGCCCTACCGGGCAATGATCGCTGCCGTGCACGTGCGGCTCGATCCACGCGCGACGGAGGCGCGGACGCAGCGCGGCGCTCGCCATCACGTAATCGATGCGCCACCCGATGTTCCGCTCCCGTGCGCCGGCGCGGTACGTCCACCAGCTGTAGTGGCCCGCACCCCGCTCGAATTCCCGGAAGGTGTCGATGAAGCCGGCGCCGAGGTACGCGCGGAAACCGTCGCGCTCCTCGTCGGAAAACCCCGGGTTGCCCACGTTCTCCTTAGGCCGCGCGAGGTCGATCTCCTCGTGCGCAACGTTCAGGTCGCCGCAGAACAGCACCGGCTTCCGCTTCTCCAGCCGCCGCACGTGGGCGAGCAGCGCGCGATCCCATTCCTGCCGGAAGGCGAGCCGCGCCAGCTCATGCTGCGCGTTCGGCACGTAGACGCAGACCACGAAACAATCCTCGAACTCCGCGGTGATCGCGCGTCCCTCGGCGTCGTGCGCCGGCGCGCCGATCCCGTGGGTCACCGCCAGTGGCCGCTGCCGCGAAAGAATCGCCGTCCCGCTGTAGCCCTTCTTGCCCGCCGCGTTCCAGGCCACCTCATAGCCGCGCGGCCACTCCACGTGCTGCACGTCGCCCGGGGTCGCCTTCACCTCCTGCAGGCAGATGACGTCGGCGCGCGACGCCCGCATCCACTCGAGCAGGCCCTTGCCCAGCGCTGCCCGCACCCCGTTGACGTTCCACGAGAGGACCTTCATCGGCCGCAACATCCCGCGCGCCCGCCGCCGGCCGCAACGCTGTTCTTGCGCCGCACGCCGCTGTTGATTCAGGCCGCCCCCGCCGCACGCTGACCGCTCCTCCCTCCATGGCCGTTTTCCCTCACCTGCCCCTCGGGCAACGCATCCCCGGCGGAGCGCACTCGGTGTCGTGCAGCCTGCCCACGATGCGCGACGTGCGCGGCTACGAGGAGAAGGATCCCGCCGTGATGCGGGCGCTGAGCTCCGGCTACCCGCGCTTCGTCGTGCATCCTTTCGCGCGCCGGCTGGCGGAGCAACTGATCGCCAACGATCCCGCCCTGCGCGGGCGCGAAGTCTGGCTGGTGCCCTCCTCCGGCGCCGCGGCGCGGCTGGCGGCACATCTGGGTGGATCAAGCGGAGCGCGGTCCTTCGAAAGCGACGGCCTGCACGGGCTCTCGCATCCGGTCTCCGCCGAAATCGCCGCCCGCGCGAAGACCTACCTGCAGAACACGGGTGGATTCCTTTCCTCCCGCGAAGCCGAGGACCATCTGGTGCGCCTCGGGCTGCTGCCGGCGATCCATCCTGAGCTACTCCACCCGGGCGACGCCGCGGCGAAGGTCCGCGCGGAGTTGCGCGGCGCGCTCACCGGAACCGCCGACGCCGACTTGTTCCTCGCTCCCAGCGGCATGAACGCCGTCTGGGCGGCGTTCCGCGCGGCCTCCGTCCTCCAGGCGGCGCGCGGCCGCACCGTCTGGCTCCAACTCGGCTGGCTCTACCTCGACACCATCGCGATCCTGCAGCGCTTCACCGGGGCGCCGGAGAACTACGTCCATATCCGCGATCCCCTCGACTTCACCGCGATCGAACGGGCCCTCGCCGCACACGACGGCCGCATCGCCGGCGTCATCGCCGAGGTCCCCACCAACCCGCTTATCCAGACGCCCGACCTGCCCGCGCTCGGGGCGCTGTGCCGGCGCCACGGCGCGCTCCTGATCGTCGACCCGTCGATCGCCTCGATCTACGAGGTCGATGCGTTGCCGCACGCGGACCTGCTGGTCACCAGCCTCACCAAGTACACCGCGAGCGAGGGCGACCTCACCGCCGGTCTCGTGGCGGTCAACCCGGCGGGCCCCGATGCCGCCGCGCTGCGCGGCGCGCTGCCCGCCGAGTTGGAACCCTTCTACTCGAGGGACCTCGCGCGCCTCGCCGCCCAGATCGGCGGGACCCGCGACGTGCTCCGGCAGATCGACGCCAACGCCGCGCGGGTCGCGGCGTTCCTCGGTTCGCACCCCGCCGTCGGCGAGGTGCGCTGGGCCCTGCACGCGGACTCCGCGGAGAATTTCCGCCGCATCGCCCGCCACCCCGGCGCGAAAGGTGGGATGATCACGTTCACGCTGCGGCGGGCCGGGGCGTTGGAGGCGTTCTATGACCGGCTGCGCCTGCCCAAGGGTCCGAGCTTCGGGATGAAAACGACGCTCGTGTGCCCGTTCATGTACCTGGCGCACTACGACCTCGTGACCACGCCGGCGGGCCGCGCCGAGCTGGCCGCGAGCGGGATCGACCCCGACCTGCTGCGCCTGTGTTGCGGGACGGAGCCGGCGGAGGAAATCATCGGCGCGCTGGCCGAGGCGCTGGATTGACCGGCGGCATGCCTCCCTCCTGCACGCTCGCGGTGAAAGCGGTGCCGAACGCGCCGCGCAGCGCGCTCGCCGGCTGGCTGGGCGAGGCCCTGAAGGTCCGCGTCCAGGCCCCGCCTGTCGAGGGCCGCGCCAACGAGGCCTTGTGCGCGTTCCTCGCCGGGGAACTTGACCTGCCGCGCCGCGCCGTAACGGTCCTGCGCGGGGACACCTCGCGCCTGAAGCTCGTCCGCATCGAGGGACTCGCCGAGGCCGACGTCCGCGAGCGGCTCGCCGCCGCCGCGCCCTGAGCGGGTGCATCCCGCGGGACCTCCGGCACGTAGCCTTTTCACATGAACACCCTCACCTCCCGACTCACGCTGCTTGCGGCCGTGGGCGCCCTCCTGTTTCCCGCCGCCGCCGTCGCCGCCGCCCCCTCTGGGCGTCCGGCCTCGGCCAAGGTCTCGCTCACAGTGGAGTCCGGCTTCACCGGGAGCACCAACCTCGAGGCCCGCGGCGCCCCGGCGGGCGGCCTCTCCGTGTCCCAGGCCAGCGCGCGGATCAACGTCCCACTGCCGCCGCTGAGCGCCAGCTGGTTCCCGGGCGTGAGCCTGCGCTACCGCCACCACCGGCTCGACCGCGATGCCGGCACGCCGCTGCCCGGAGACCTGCGGAGCCTGAGCCTCGGCCTCAACGCCTACGGCGTGCTTTCGCCCGAATGGACCTTCATCGGCAGCGTGAGCCCCGGCTTCGGCAACGCCGGCGGCGGCTTCGGGTCCCGCGGCTTCGGCGTGGGCGTGATGGCGATCGCCATGCGGAAATTCGACTCCGACCTGAGCGCCGGCTTCGGCCTGCGCTACGATTCGCTCGCCCGCGGCTCCACCCGCATCCTCCCGGTCGCCACCTTTGACTGGGCCCCCGCGCCGGGCTGGAAGGCGTTCCTCGGCTTCCCGCGCACCGGTGCCTCATGGGCCATGGACAAGGAGTGGTCGGCCGAGTTCACGGCCGAGATGGACTTCGGCTCTTTCTACGTGATGGACGACCCCTCGCCGGCCGGCCGCAACAAGCCGGCGCTGAACCGCACCCGGCTCGAATACAAGGCCGTGCGCGTCGGACCCGCCCTCAAGTGGCAGGCCGCGCCCGATTTCTCCGCCCGGCTCGGCGCCGGCATCGTGCCCTTCCTCGAGGCCGAGTACGAACAGCGCGGCTTCAAGCTGAAGTCCGGCGGCGCGACCGGCTTCGCCAGCATCGAGCTCGACTGGAAGTTCTAGGCCGGCCGCGGGCGCGTGAGCCTGGCCAAGCGCGCCACGAGGAACACGGCGGCGAACGAGAGTCCGCCGGCGATGCCGGTCCACACCCCGGCCGCGCCGAAGCCCGCGCCGAAACCAAGACCGTAGCCGAGCGGCAGCGCGACGACCCAGTACGCGACGAGCGTGATGGCCGCCGGGACGCGGACGTCCATCAGCCCGCGCAACGCCGCGGCGGCGATCACCTGCACGCCGTCGGCGAGTTGGAAGACGGCGGCCACGCCGAGCAGCTGGACGGCCAACACGACCACGGCGGCGTCGGGCACGAAGCGCCGCGCGATGACGTCGCCGCCCAGCCAGAAGGCCAGGGCGAACACGGTCATCACGGCGAAACCCAGCCCCACGACCCCGAAGGCGATCGGGCGCAGCCGGTGCCGCTCGCCCGCCCCGGCCGCGCGGCTCACCCGCATGCCGGCGGCGATCGAGAGCCCGAGCGGGAACATGAAGGCGAACGTCGCGCAAGTGATGGCGATCTGGTGGGCCGCGAGCGGTACCGCGCCGAGCCAGCCGACCATGATGCCCGAGAACGCGAATGCCGTCGTCTCGAAGAGCAGCATGCCCGCCGCCGGCGCGCCCAGCCCCAACATCCGCCGAAAGCGCTCCCGGGAGTAGCCGCCCAGCCAGCGCCGCGGCCACGCCGCCCGGAGCGCCGGGTAGCGCGCCAGCCACGCGAGGATCACCAGCGCCCCAAGCGTGCGCGAAACCAGCGTGGAGATCCCCGCGCCCGTGAGCCCCAGCGCCGGCGCGCCAAGGTGCCCGTAGATGAACACCCAGTTGAGCAGCGCGTTCAGGCCCACGCCCGCCAGCATGATGAACATCGGCACCCACGGGTGCCCCATCGCCTCGGCGAATTGCCGCAGCGCGAGGTAGACGAGCACCGGCACGATCGAGGCGGCGAACAGCAGGTAGAACGGTGTCACGATCGCGAGCACCTCCGGCGGTTGCCCGAACCGGTGCAGCTGCGTCGCCAGGAGCGCCATCACGACGAATTCCGCGAGGCCGATCACGAGCGCCAGCGCGAGCCCGTGCCGCAGGTACTCGCCCGCCTCCGCCGGATCACCGGCGCCCCGCGCCCGTGAGGCGAAGATCGAGACCGGGATCATCCAGCCGATGCCGAAGACGTAGAAGATGTTGAAGATATTCCCGCCGAAGGCCGAAGCCGCCAGCGGCACCGTGCCCGCCTGGCCGATCATCACGCTGTCGGTCACCCCCATCAGCATCTGGCTCACCTGCCCGACCACGATCGGCGTCGCCAACGTCAGGGTGAGGCGCAGCTCGCGCAGGTAATCGGAGGCGCGTGACATCAGAAAGAACATCGGAGGGAAAACGCCGCGCGGCGTCGAGCCCGCCCGGCGGTTGCGTCCGCCCGGGACCATCCGCAACGTCCGGCCATGACCCACGCCCCCGCGCTCCGGCGCGCCGCCTTCCTCGCCCTCGCGCCGCTGGTCGCCCCGTTCCTCCCCGCCGCGGACCCGGCCTACCGCACCCCCAGCGCGCCGCTCGCCGCGATCGTCGACACCCCGAGCGCGCCCGTCGCCGTGCTCAGCCCCGACCGCACCCGGCTCCTGCTGCTCGATCGCCCCGAGGCGCCGTCCATCGCCGAGCTGGCCCAGCCCGAACTGAAGCTCGCCGGCCTGCGCATCAACCCCGCGACCAACGCCCGCAGCCGCGAGGCCTCCTACACCGGGCTGACGTTCCAGCCGCTCGACGGCGGCCCCGCCAAACGCGTCGCGGGCCTGCCCGCCGACACGCGGATCGCCGGCTATGAATGGAGCCGGGACGGTCGTCACCTCGCGCTCACCGTCGTCTTCAGCCAAGGCTCCGCGCTGTGGCTCGTCGACGTCGCCTCCGGCACCGCCAGCCGGCTCACCAACCCCGTCCTGAACGGCTTCTTCGGCGACCCGGTGGTGTGGCTCGACAACGCCACGCTGCTGATCCGCCGGATCCCGGCCGGCCGCGGTCCGGCCCCGTTGGAACCGACGGTGCCCACCGGTCCCGTCGTGCAGGAGAGCAAGGGCGGTCGCGCCGGCGCCCGCACCTATGATGGGCTGCTTGCCGGGCCGCACGACGAGGCGCTCTTCGAACATTACGGCACCAGCGAACTCGCGCTGGTCACGCTCGACGGCGCGGAAGCCGTGCTGCCCGTGCGCGGGCTGCTATCTTCGGTACTCCCCTCGCCCGACGGCCGGCACCTGATCGTCGAGACGCTGCAGCGGCCCTATTCCTACCTCGTGCCGGCGAGCCGTTTCCCGGTGACGATCGACGTGCTCGACCGCGCCGGGCGGCGCGAACGCCGCGTGGCCTCGCTGCCGCTCAACGAAGGCTCGGAGAACGGCAGCGTGCGGCCCGGACCGCGCGGCGTGGGCTGGCGGGCCGATGCCCCCGCGACCCTGAGCTGGGCGCAAGACCTCGGGCGCGGCGCGAAGCAGCCCGACGGCAAGGCGGCGCGGGACGCTTGGTTCACGCAGGCCGCCCCCTTCGACGGGAAACCGGTCGAGCTGCAGCGCTTCGAGTACCGGATCGGCGGGGTACAATGGGGCGACGACGGCCTCGCGCTCGTGACGGAGAGCTGGACCACGACGCGCGTCACCCGCCTCTGGCGCGTGGCTCCCGGCCAGCCCGGCTCCGCGCGGAAGCTGCTCTTCGAACGCAAGACCGAGGACCGTTACCGCGACCCCGGCCGGCCGGCCACCACCCGTAACGCCCTCGGCCGCCTCGTCCTCGCGCGCGGGCCCGGCGGCAAGCTTTTCCTCCACGGCGCGGGCGCCTCGCCGGAAGGCGACCGGCCGTTTATCGACGAATTCGACGCGGAGACCGGCGCGACGCGCCGCCTCTGGCGTTCCGCGCCGCCGCACTACGAGGAGTTCGTCGCGTTCCTCGACGCCGGCTTCACCCGCGCGCTCGTGAGCCGCGAGTCGGCCACCGAACCGCTGAACTTCCTTGTGCGCGACTACGGGACCGGCGCGCTGACCCCGCTGACGGCCAACCGCAACCCGCACCCCGCGTTCAATGACGTGCGCCGCGAGGTCGTGCGCTACCAGCGGCCCGACGGCGTGCCGCTGTCGGGCACGCTCTACCTGCCACCGGGCTGGACGCCCGCCAAGGGTCCGCTGCCGACACTGCTGTGGGCCTACCCGCGGGAATTCCTCGACGCGGAGAACGCGAGCCAGGTGAAGGCGACGCCGGAGCGCTTCGCGCGGGTGAGCCCGACGGGGCCGCTGCCGTTCACGCTGGCCGGCTACGCGGTGTTCGACGACCCGGCGATGCCGATCATCGCCCCCAAGGGCGGCAAGCCCAACGACACCTACGTCGAGCAGCTGGTGGCGAACGCCCAGGCGGCGGTCGACGAACTGGTGCGCCGCGGCGTGGCCGACCCGAAGCGGATCGCGGTGGGCGGGCACAGCTACGGCGCCTTCATGACCGCCAACCTGCTCGCGCACTCGACGCTCTTCCGCGCCGGCATCGCCCGCAGCGGCGCCTACAACCGCACGCTCACGCCGTTCGGCTTCCAGAGCGAGACGCGCTGGTTCTGGCAGGCGCCCCAGGTGTACGCGCAGATGTCGCCCTTCAATCACGCCCACCGGATCAAGGCCCCGATCCTCCTGATCCACGGCGCGGCCGACAACAACTCGGGCACGTTCCCGATCCAGACCGAGCGCTTCTACGCGGCCCTGAAGGGACACGGGGCCAACGCCCGCTACGTCGTGCTGCCGCACGAGAGCCACGGCTACCGCGCCCGCGAGAGCCTGCTCCACGTGCTGTGGGAAACGGAGAGCTGGCTCGGCACCCATCTCGCACCGCCGGCCGCGCCATGAAATCACGGCTGATCTGGACGGCGGTGCTGATCGCCGCGATCGCGGGCTTCTACTTCGCGACGATCCGCCCGGCGCTCCGCACCCCCGAGCCCGGCCCCGATCGTCAGCGAGTCGACCGCGAGTTCCGCGCCTTCGAACCTCCTCCGATCCCGCCCCCGCCGTTGCCGGAGCCGAGGATGCCTTCGCTCACGTTGCCGCCGCCCGGAACCGTCCTGCGCAACGACCCGGTGCCGGGGCCGCCCGAGGTTCCCATCCAGAACGGGGCGACGATCGATTTCTCCACCGGCGCTCCGCACGTGCGGATGCAGGGCAAGGATCAGGAGGCCCTCGAAAAGGCGCTCCGCGACATCGCGGAGGCCACCAAGGAAGTCACGTTCCCGCCGCGGAAGTGAAACCGCCGCCGGGAACGCTCAGCGCTTCCCGGTGAGCATGTCCTCCATCAGCGCGAGGGCCGTCGCCTCGGTGATGTCCTGCACGCTGAAGCGCTGCGCGGCGCGGCCGGCCTGCGCGCCGCGGCCGATGACGTCGCTCGCGGAGGCTTGGCCGACGATCATGGAATCCTTGAGACGGATCGCCGTCGCCTGGATGTCGGGCACCGCGAGCATGGCGTCGCCACCCAGGCCCGGCAGCACCATGTTGCGGCTGGAGATGAGCACCTCGATCGCGACGTCGGCGATCTTGCCGAGGGCCTCGCGCTGGCGCGCGGCGGGATCGCCGGTGAGGTGCGCGCCGGGCTCCGTAGGCAGCAGCGTGGCGGCAAGCGCCTGATCAGCGAGCTGCGCGCCGGCATGGCGGAAGGCGCGGCCGAACAGCCGCTCCACCTCGCGCACCGTCTGCTGGTCCGCCAGCGTGGGCACCGGGCGCCGCGGCGGCGGGACCGCGTTTTCACCGGTGGTCGCGGGCGCCGTGGCCGGCGCGGGTTCAACCAGGACGCGGTTCACGTAGATCACGATGCGCGGGGCACCATCGGTCTGGTGCGAACGCCGGAAGCCCTCGAGCACACCCTCGGCGTTCTGTCGCGAGATGAGCGTGTCGGGCGTCGGCGGAAACACCCGCTGTCCGCCGGATGCCCGCGGGATTTCCGGCAACGGCGGGCGCACCGGGGCCTGCGCGACGGGCGGTGGCACCGGGGCCGTCTCACGCGGGTCCTGCGCCGGAAGGGACGACGAAATCAGCACGCAGGGCGCGAAGAGACGGAGGAACGTTTTCATGGCGGAAGGTCCGTGGGCTCAACGCGCCTGCCGGACGCGCACGGTGTACTTCTTCGCCGCCGGACCCATCGCGGTGAAACGCACGGCCTCGGTGGCGTACTCGGAAAGGATGAGGTTCTGCCACGGCGTCTCATCACCGGTCGGGAAACCCTGCGCGTCCTTGAACAGGCAGTTCACCTGGACCTGGATCCGGCGGTTCTCGCGGTTCTTGACGTTGGCCACGACCTCGAGGCGTCCGTCGGAGAGCGGCACCTCCTGCAGCCCGGTGCAGGTGACGGAGTTCTGCGCGGCTTGGTCGAGCAGCACGAACCGGTCGGTGTTCTCGAGGGTGAACTTCGTCGTGTCGAGCGGCGGGAACGGGCCGGTCTCGTGCACGCAGCCGGCGAGGCCGAGCACGGCGAGAGTCGCGGTGAGGAGCGGTAGGGCAATGGGCTTCATGGTGCGGTGCGCGGGACAGGAAATGAGACTGCGGATCAGCGGGAGAGTTCGCTCAAAATCACGACGGTGTCGCGGTCGCCGGCCGCAACCTCGAACGACACCGGCCGCGTGCGGGCGGCGAGCACCCGGCCCTCGCGGTCGAGGAACTCGATCCGGCCCGAATGCGGGCCCGGCGGCAGCTTGAGCGCGGCGAAGCTCAGCCGCTGGGGCAGGTTGCTCCATTGCCGTGTGTCGGCCTCCGGTCGTGTGGCAGCGGAGACGATCTTGCCCAACACGCCGACCACGCCGAGCCCGAGAGCCGCTGCGTCCGCCCCGTCACCTTCCCGCCCGCGGCGATCCCGCCGCCGGGCCTCGTCGCTGGCGATCACGGCCCCGGCCAGCGCGGCATCGCTCGCGGCGTCGACGCCTGCCTTGAACACCGCCTTGTTGCCGAGGATGTGGTCCATCACTCGTCGGCCGCGGGTCACGGCCTGGAATCCGAGGTCATCGTACGCCGGGAGCGGCACGATGCGGCGGCCTTCATCGAGCACGAGCCGGGCGGAACGCGTGGCCGAATCCTCGACGTGGAAACGCAGCTGCTCGCCGTACGGGCCCGCGGCATACTTGCGCGGGCCGTGGCCGTACTCCGTGAAGACAAGGACGTTCGCGGCAGGGTTGTAGTCGGGCAGGAAGTGCCTCTCCCCGGCATGGGCCCGCGCCCGGGCCAGCGCTTCCGAGCCGTCACCCTGCAACTTCGCCGTCGCGAGGCCCTCGAGGTAGTCGAGCAGCACGTAGTCGGCGTCGTATTTTTCCTCGGCGGTGCCGGCATCGAGGAAGCTGCCCGAGCGGAAGCAGGCCCGGGCGTTGTCGGGTTCGCCGTCGCGCCAGTACAGCAGCCCGCGGTAGTAGTAGGCCATCACGCGCTCGTAGGGCTCGCCGATGAAGGTCTTGGAACCCTCCGCGGTGAACAGCCCGCGGGCGCGGGCGGCGTCGGCGTTGTTGGCGATGATCCCGCCGATCCGCGCGATCGCATCGTCGAGCGCGGCCTTGGCCTCATCGTGGCGGCCGGTCCGCAGCGCCGTGGCCGCCGTGCGGTACGCGTGCAGCACGCGGTCGCGCTCCGGCACTTCGGGCACGCCGCGCGTTTCCGCGACCGCGCCGGAACGCCGGGCGCGCGGCTCCCCGGGTGGCGTCGCGCAAGAGGCCAGCAGCAGGCAGAGCGCGGCGGCCGGCAGGAACAACCGGCGGCGCGCCGATGAAACCGGCGCGGCCAAGGGATCAGCGGTAGGCCGCGTCCTCGAGGCCCTGCTTCTTGATCTCGGCGACGTCCTCCCAGACGATCCGGCTCGTGCGGGCGTCGGTCAGCCGGAAGCTATAGAGGATGTAGTCGCTGGTGCCGGCGCTCGTGCGGGTGGACATGCCTTCGAGCTTGCCGGTCAGGAAGTAATCCGCGCCGCCGAACTCGACCACGTTGGGGTCGGAGGAGGCGGTGACCTGGCCGGAGCGCTTGAGCTCACGCTCGCGCTGCAGGGTGCGCATCATGTCGCGGTCGAGGAAGCTCACCCGGCCGGCGGCCTTGGAGTTGAGCTGGGTGCGGATGCGCGTGAGGAAGATGTCCTTGTTGACGGGAAAGCGGGTGTTGTTGACCACCGGCTCGAGCACGACGCTCGGCGGATTCGCGGCGTGGGCGATCTGCGGGATGCCGAGGATGCTGCGCGCCATGCGGTCGGTGACCGTCACGAGGTCCTGCGACTCGATGCCGGTGCCGGCCACGAAGCCGCGCTCGTCGGGGCGCATCTCCGTCACCGGTACGCCCGAGGGGTTCTTCACGCCCTCGGTGGTCGCGCAGCCCGTGAGCAGCAGGAAGCCGGCGGCGGCGCCGGCGGAAAGAAGACGGGGAATCACGGTCGTCATCATGGAGGTAAGGGAAAGGACGCGGCGACCCGCGGGGAAGTCACACGAGGGCGGGACTCAGGCCGGTTCAGCGGCCGAAGAGGCTGTTGGCGCCGCTCATCGGCGAGACGCCGTAATAATTGTTGATGATGGTCACCTGCTGCGGGGCAGGCGCCAGGGCAGGAGTGACGGAAGGCGCCGGAGCGGGTGCGTAGACCACCGTCGGGGTGGTCGGTCGAACGTAGGTTTCGCGAGCGCGCCGGGCATCCGCCACGGCTCCCAGGAGGAGACCGGCGCCGGCTCCCCAAGCCGCGCCGCGGGCACCGCTGTGGCCGAAGGCGCCGCTATTGTTGCCGATGATTCCGCCGGCCAGCGCCCCAAGCAGGAGGCCCGTCGAGGCGGCCGAAGGCTCAGCGTAAACCCCCATCCCGTAGGCGTAAGGATAGTCCGGGCCATAGCCCGGATAATAGCCGTAGGCATACCCCGGATACCGCGCGTAGCCGGGAGCAAACCAGCTGTAGCCCACGCGCACCGAAACCCGATCACCCCGGTGATGACCCTCCCAGCGGGGCGGCGGAGCCGGGCGATGATCCCCCCTCGGACCAGCCGGCGGTGGCGCGCCGCGGCCACCCCCCGGACGAAAGATCTCGGACCGGACGGGCGCGACCAACAGCACGGAGAGAAGCACGGCGGCGGTGGTTTTCATGGCCTTAAGGCAAGGTGTCCGACAGGCTGATCGCGGCAAGGTTTCCACCGATTTCCCGCCCGCGAGTAGGCTCGATTGCGGCGCGATGCCGCCGCGCCCTCGTTTTTCTGCTGCGGAAAGGAACAAAGAAGTTTGGCTCCACGCATGAGCGAAGAGCAGAAGCCCCAGCCGGTCCTTCGTCTGAAACCCCGCGCGAATCCGGCCGCTCCCGCCCCCGCCGAGTCCACGCCCGCGACTCCGCCCAACGCGGCATCGGAGAAGGCCTCCTCCCCCACGGCTCCGCCGGCGGAACCCGCTTCACCGGCAACGGCAGCCGACTCGGCGCCCAAGATCCGTTTCAAGCCGCGCCTCGCTCCCGCACCTGCGCCCGCAACCGCCGAGCCGCCGAAACCGGCTTCGCCGGAAACACCCGCGCCGGCTCCGGCCGTGGAATCCCCCGCTGCGCCGGGCGCCGCCCCGGCGCCAGCTCCGCGCGTGAGCCTGAAGCCCAGGTTGCCCGAAGCGCCTTCCGCCGTGCCGGCGCCGGCATCACCCGCCGCCTCCTCGTCTCCGCCCGCTCCGCCGCCTCCACCGCCTCCGCCGCCGGCCGCGCCGCCCTCACCCACCACCGAGATCGCCGCCGCGCTTTCCGCGCCCGATGCGGGCTCGAAGTTCAAGCTGAAGCCGCGGACCGAGGCCGGAGCGACGCCCCCGCCCGCGCCCGCAGGGGCCTCCGCCGCGCCCCCCTCGGCGCAGGCCGCACCTCCACCGCCGCCTCCGGCGTTCCTCGCGCCGAAGGCCCCGCCGCCGTTTCCCGTTGCCGCTCCGGCGGTCGATGCACCCGCGCCGGCGACGCCGATCGTGCGCGTCGCGGGCGAACTGGCCGAACCCACGGAAGTGGCCAAGGGCAAGCGCACCGTGTTCCTCGTCGCCGGCGCCATCGGCCTCGCGATCTTCGCGGCCGCGCTGTACTTCGCGTACTCACTCTACTTCGCACCGGAGCCACCCCCTCCGCCTCCGGTCACGAAGAAGGCACCCGCCGCCCAGAAGTCGGCCCCGCCGCCTTCCCCGGCTCCGGCGCCCAAGGCCGCGCCGGCTCCGGCCACGCCCGTCGCCAAGGCCAAGGCCGTCACAGAGTCGCGCGCCCAGGCCGTCGCGGAGTCGGCCGCACCCGTCGCCGCCGCTTCCGCTCCTGCGCCGGCGGCCCCGTCGCCTGCTCCCGCGCCGTCAAGCCAGGCGGCTCCGGCCCCGGCACCCGCGCCCGCCGCCGAACCGCCCACGGCCCGCGCCACGATCGCCAAGGGCGTCACGGCCACAACCACGCTCGAGCAGGCGGGAGCCGACGCGAGCGTCGAGTTCCGCACCTTCGTCGCCAACGCCAAGGTGAGCGGGGTATTCCAGGGAACACCGGCCCGCGCGTTCATTAACGGACGCCTCGCGCGCGCCGGCGAGACGGTCGACGCCTCCCTCGGCATCGTGTTCGACCGGATCGACGCCGACAAGCGGCACATCGTCTTCCGCGACCGAACCGGAGCGACCGTGACGCGGCGCTACTGAACCACCCGGGCGGACGCGAAGCCGAGCGTCAGCGGTCGAGCCCGTCCACCGGTTCGCCCGCCTTCAGCTCGCGATCGCTGCCCGCGCGGTAGAGCCACGCGGAACCCGCGAGGAGGGTGAGCTTCCCCCCGCGCCAGCCCACCATCGAGGTGTCGCCGATGCCGAGCACGACGTCGGCCAGGTTGAAACGCAGGTAGCTGCGGATCTTGCCGGCCCGGGTGCGGAAGTCGGCTTCCGCCGAAGGCAGCGGGTGATGCGGGTTAATGGTCACCGGCACGAGGCCGAGCGCGCGGCGGGAGGGAATTTCCGCGACGGGGAAGTCATTGGTCGTGCCGATCACGATCCCCGCGACGTTGGCCCCGGCGCTCGAGCCAGCGTAGGGCACCCCGGCGCGCACGCGGCTCCGGATCCGTTCCAGGCTTCCCGAGCGGTTGAGCTCGGCCAGCAGCACGAACGTCTCGCCGCCGACGATGAAGATGCCGTCGGCCGCCTCGAGCCGAGCCCGCGCGGACGCTGGATCGAGCCGGTGCGGCGATTCGCCCACCGCTCCGAGGTCGCGGAACGCCACGACAAGCCGCGCCTCCATCGCGTCGCGGTCGTCGGGGTGCACGGCGTCGAGGATCAGCGCCACGCGCGTGCGGCCCTTGAAGCCCTCCTTGAGCGCGGGCCGCAGGGCGTCGGCGAAGACCGCGCCCTTCAGCGAATTGCCGCCTAGGAGGAAGACCGGCCCCTGCGCCGCGGAGGCGGTGGCGGGCAGGAAGGCGAGCAGGAGGACGAGGAGGCGCGCTATCATCATGAGCCGAGGAGCAGTACACCTTTGAACACGAGCAGCACCACGCCCACCAACGCGCAGCAGGCGAGGAAGCCGAGCGTGTCGGTGCGGTCCCAGCGCGTGAATTCCCAGTTCGATCTGGGGAAAAGCTTGAGGTGGTCGTACCGCGTCGGATGGGCGTAGCTCTCGGCGACGCGCCGCGCGTCCTCCTCGAGCGTCGGCGCGACCGGGGTCTTCATCCGCGCGTAGAAGCGCGCGACGCGCTCCGGATCCGTGGGCCGCGTGACCAGGCTCACACCGAAGATGAGCAGGATGGGGATGAGGGCGTCGACAAGGTAGCGGGTCGTGAGCAGTTGCGCGGAGGAGAAGCCGGCGACGTCGACTCCGAGGAGGGAAAGGAGGAAGACCTCGGTGCGGAAGAGTCCCTTGCCGGTACGCGGCGACGTCGGGTCCTTCGGGTCGACGCGCACGACGCCCTCCTCGAAGTAGAGCGACACGGGCTCAATCCGCCGCGTGACGGTGATCTTTTCGCCGGGGGCCTTGGCTCGGCCCGCGGCGACATCGACCGCGGTGGCGTCGACCTCCGCCCTCACCACGCGCTCGCGGGTCATCGCCGTCAGCGTCTCCGAGCGGGCCAGCGCGGGGATCGAGGAGACGACGGAGGGAATGACCGCGATGAGCAGGAGGGTGACGAACACCTGCACGCGCACGGCGGTCTCCGTGACGCCCCGCCAGAGGAACAGCACGGTGATCGGCACGCCCCAGACGAGCAGCAGCACGATCGCGAACTTCAGGATCACCACGACGCTGTTCAGGAAGAGCCCGACGAGGACGCCGGCGGCGAGGAGCAGCGGCACGGCGAGCCGCGCCACGACGACGTAGTGGCGCTCGTCGCGCCCGGGGAAGAGCGGCTCGTAGAGGTTCTTCACCACGAGGCCCGAGAGCACGACCGACTGGGCGCCGAGCACGGCCACCTTTCCGCCTAGGATGCCGGTGATCATGATGCCGATCAGGCCGACGGGCAGCAGCTCCCGCGTCATGAGTCCCCACGCCTGGTCGGGGTCGGACAGGTTGGGCCCGAACAGCGCCAGCGCGATGAGTCCGCAATAGGCCCACGCGATGGTGACGAAGCGCTTGCTGAAGCCGCCCGTGACCGCGCCGAGGCGGGCCGCCATCTCATCCTTGGCCGACCCGGAGATCGCCATGTTGGCCTGCGTGCCGGCGATCCCGATCAGCTGCACCAGCAGGAGGGCGGCGATCGAGTACCAGGTGTACTCGGAGGCGATGTCGCCGCCGAAGAGGTTGAACATGACGTCGGGCAACTTCTCGTGCAGCGCCTGCGTGCCGCCGATCCGCGACAGCCCGAAGGGGATGAGGATGATGGAGATCAGGACCACCAGCATGGCCTGGATCGCGTCGACCACGGCGGAGGCCTTGAGGCCCCCGAGCATGATGAACACCGCGACGATGCCGGTGGAGACGAGGTAGAAGGTGACGGGCTTGAGGTAGGTGACGTAGGGCTGCAGCTCGCCTCGCTTGTAATAGTCGCTGAGCGTCTCGTAGCGGGCCGCCTCGGCGGCCGGCAACGCCCCGGCCTGGCGCTGCTGCCGCAGCTTGGCGTACTCGTGGTAATCGGCCACCCGCTGCCGTTCCTCGGGCGTCCAAACCGCCTCCTCCTTCACCATCAGCGGCTGCAGGGTCTTCAGCGCGGTGACATTGCCTGCCGCAATCACGCCGATGACCGCGATGATCAGCATCGTCACCGCGTAGAGCGTCGCGAGGAAACGGCTGCCGAAGCGGTCGGCAAAGAGGTCCGCCATCGTCGTGAGCCGCACGCGGCGGAACCAGACGTTCATGAACCAGTAGTAGGGCGTGAGAAAGAGCGTGATCAGCGCCAGCCACGCGCCGCCCGCTCCCTGCCGGTAGACCGAGCTCGACGTGGTCGTCGCCTGCCCCGGATCGGTCATGTTGCCGAAGCTCAGGAAGAACTGCAGCCAGCGGCCGAGGGAACGCCCGCCGAGGAAGAAGTCGCCCTCACCCTTCACGCCGCGCGAGAGCGCCTTGCCGATCAGCAGGACGGCCACGATGTAGCCGAGCAGGATGGTGACGTCGATCCAGTGCAGGCCGAAGAACTTCATGGGGAAGGGCGACGGGGCAGAGGAAGTGGAGTACGGCGGCGTGTGGCGAACACGTTCTCGCGGGCGCGCCGAGCCGGCGCGGGATTGAGGCCGGGGCGGTGGCGGGCTGGCGGAGGGTTGGCCGGCGGCATCGACCGCGCCCTCGATCGGAATCGGCGAACGCGAAGCCCCCTCCGCCGTGGCTCAGTCCTGCTTCCCGGCGCGCTTCTTGCCGCGCTTGGCGGCAGCGGCATCCGTGCCGGCCACGTTCGGCGCGGGCATGGGTGCGTTCGTCGCCGCCCGCCACGCCACCAGCCGCGCATGGAGCTCCTTCGTCTTGGCCGGAAGCTCGGTCGCGAGATTGCGCACCTCACCGAGGTCGTCGCGCAGGTTGTACAGCTCCAGCCGGCCGTCCTCCAGGAACTCCATCAGCTTCCATTCGCCGGCGTGGATCAGGCTGACCGGCGTTGTGCGCCACTGGCCGGGTCCGGCACCGAGATAACCGGGGAAGTGCTGGAAGAACGCGTCGCGCGCGAGCCGCCCCGCGGGGTCACGCAGGAGCGGAAGCAGGCTCTCGCCGTCGATCACCTGCGCCGCCGGCAGCGGCGCGCCCGCGATCGCCGCCAGCGTCGGGTAGACGTCCACGTGGACCGTCGGCACGCCGCACGCGGTCCCGGCCGGAACGCGCCCCGGCCAACGCACGATCAGCGGCACCCGCGTACCGCCCTCGTAGAGGGTGCCCTTGCCGCTCCGCAGAGGGGCGTTGTCGGTCACGTCCTCCTTGCTGCGCTCGAGGCCGGCACGGGCGTAGCCGCCCACGCCGCCGTTGTCGCTGGCGAAAATCACCACGGTGTTGTCGGCCAACCCAAGTTCATCGAGGAGGGCGGTGATCCGGCCGACGCTCTCGTCGACGCTCGCGATCATCGCCGCGTAGACGGGATTGCGGTGGCCGCCGGCGCCCGGCTTGGCGCGGAAGCTCGCGATCAGCTCCTCCTTGGCATGGTGCGGGGAGTGCACGCCGAAGTGCGGCAGATAAAGGAAGAAGGGCCGGTCTCGGTGGCGCCGGATGAAGTCGATCGCGCGGTCGGTGAGGAAATCGGCCAGGTACTGGCCCTTCGGGTAATCGACCGCCGGATTGGTGCGGAAGTCGTAATGCTGGCCGGCGCTCTCGATCGCCTCGTCGAAGCCGCGCCGCGCGGGGTGGTGATCCCCCTGCTGGCCGAGGTGCCACTTGCCGAACATCGCGGTGGCGTAGCCGCTCCGCTTCAGCGCCTGCGGCAGGAGCACGCGGTCGAGCGGGAGGTTGGTGACGTTCTCCACCGGCCGCAACGGACGCGAGGACCAGTCGAACCGGCCGACGCTGCCCACGGTGTAGACGCCGGTGCGGACCGAGTACTGGCCGGTCATCAGCGCCGCGCGGGTCGGCGCGCAGTTCTGATGATGGTGATGGTTGGTGAGGCGCATCCCCTGCGAGGCGAGCCGGTCGATGTGCGGCGTCTCGTGGTAACGGCTCCCGTAGCACGCGAGGTCGGTGTAGCCCAGGTCGTCGGCCAGGATGAAGACGATGTTGGGGGGGCGCTCCGCCGGGGCGGCCACCAGCAACGGCAGGGCGGCGGCGAGAAGGAGCGCGGGCAAGGCTCGAAGCATGACCCGATGAAGGGCGGAGGCCTGGGACCGCGCGAGTCGAGACTGGAGGTTTCCGCCGGGACCCGTCCGGCGATGAGGCGACGCGACGGGCGGCCCGCCTCGTCCGCCGCCCGACACGCGCCTTTCCCGTTGCCCAGCGGGGCTCCCGCGCAACGCTCCCGCCAGCTCCGCCATGCGTCTCACCGGATCCCTGCTGCTGCTCGAGGACGAGCCCCTCCTGCGCCGTCGCCTCGAGTCGCACCTCGCGCGGCTCGGCGCGGAGGTCACCTGCGCGGCGACGCTCGCCGAGGCGCGGCAGGCCCTCGCGGGGCTCGATTTCGACTATGCGCTGCTCGACGTGAACCTGCCCGACGGCCGCAGCCTTCGCCTGCTCGAGGAGAAGGTGGTGCCGGCGAGCGTTGTGACGGTTGTCATGACCGCCGAGGGCGGCGTGGCGGGCGCGGTCGAGGCGATGCGGCTCGGCGCGGCCGACTACCTCGTCAAACCGTTCGACCCCGAGGAACTCGGGGTGCGTTTTGGCCGCGCGCGCCGCGACCGCGGGACGAAGCGCGACCGCGAGCACCGGCGCGGCCAGGAGGTCGCGCGCGAGGAGGCCTTCTACTTCGGCCCGGCGCTGGAGGATGTGCGCCGGCAGCTGGAGAAGATCATCGCGGCCGATCGCCGCGCCCAGGGCGCGACGCCGCCCGTCCTCATCGAAGGCGAGACGGGCACCGGCAAGACGACGCTCGCGCGCTGGCTGCACAACCATGGCCCACGCGCCTCCGCGCCGCTGGTGGAGGTCAACTGTTCGGCCATTCCCGACAACCTGGCCGAGTCAGAATTGTTCGGCCACGAGCGCGGGGCCTTCACCGACGCCCGGGAGGCGCGCATCGGCCTTATCGAGGCGGCCGAGGGAGGTACCCTGTTCCTCGATGAGCTGCCGAGCCTTTCGCTCGGCATCCAGGCCAAGCTGCTCAAGGCGATCGAGGACCGGCTCGTGCGCCGCGTCGGCGGCCGGCGCGACCAGGCCGTGGACGTCCGCATCATCGCCGCGACGAACGCCGACCTGCGGGCCCTGGTGGCCGCGGGCCGCTTCCGGGACGATCTGCTGCACCGCCTCGACCTTTTCCGCGTGCGCACGCCGCCGCTGCGCGAGCGCGGAAACGACATCATCCCGCTCGCCGAGTCGATTGCCGCGCGGATCGCCCGCAACTACGGGATAACTCCCGCCCCGATCCCTCCCGAGGGGCGCGCACGGCTCCTGCGCCATCCCTGGCCCGGCAACGTCCGCGAACTCGCCCACGAGATCGAACGCTCGCTGGTGTTCGAGGACGACAAGCTCTCTTTCCGCAGCCTCGCCCGCGCCGAGGGACCCGGTCCGGCGGCGGAAGCCTGGACGACGCCCGGGTTCGAGATCCCCCAGGGCTTCGTCCTCGACGAAGCCATCAACGCCCTCGTGGCGAGGGCTCTTCGGCAGTCGGAAGGCAACGTCTCCGCCGCGGCGCGCCTGCTCGGCGTGACGCGCGACTACGTTCGCTACCGGCTGAGCGAAAAGGCGCCGGGATCCGCGGGCGGCTCCGCCTGACCGGCCGAAAGGCCCGGTCCCATGGAAACGAACACCCCGGCTGCCGCCGCACCGATGCGCCTCGACAAGTGGCTGTGGGCGGTGCGCGTCCACCGCAGCCGCGCGCTGGCGACCGACGCGTGCCGCGCGGGTTCGGTCATGGTGAACGACGTCGTCGCCAAGCCGGCGCGCGAGGTGCGACCGGGCGAGACGGTGCAGGTGAAGGTGGGATTGATCACGCGCACCCTGCGCGTTGTCGGTGCGCCGCGGTCACGGGTCGGGGCGAAGCTGGTCGCTGATTACTGCACCGACCTCACGTCTCCGGAGGAATTGGCCAAGGCGCGTGCGCATACCGTGCAGCAGGTGCTGGCGCGCGAGAAGGGCAGCGGGCGGCCGACGAAGCGCGACCGCCGACTGCTCGACGATTTGTTCGGGTAGGCCGGGGGTTCGAGACCCGACTTTCGCGCGAAGGTCGCTTCGGCATTTCCGCGGCTGCAGCCGCAGCCACATCACCGGGTCTCCACCCGGGTATGGAATTTCTCATGCGCCAGCAGGTGCAGGCGATGCATCACCAGGCTCAGGTCGGCGCAGGTTTCCCGAGCGATCGCGTCGGCATCGCCGGCCTCCGCGCGTCGCCGCACCCGCAGGAAGCGCTCCGAAAGCGGAAGGTGCTCGTCCTCGCAACCGAGCCGGCGGAGCAGCCGCCGCGCGCGATCCGCCCAGCGTCGCGCGCGCCTCACCAGGCGCCGCGCGCCGTCGGCCGTGATCCGGGCGGCCGCCAGGTCCTGGAACACGCGGCACTCGAAGGTGCGGCATTGCGTCGGGCGATCGGCGTAGATCCGGCAGGAACGATCGGCGCACAACGCCGCACACGGTTGCGGCACGCGTGTCACCGGCATCCTGGCCCGCGAGACGAGCACCGGCATTCCGGCGGACCGCAGGGCGCGCGGATCGTCGCCCGCGCCCAGCTTCACGTGGTGGAAGAGCGTCCCGTCGCAGCACAAGCCGCAGTCACGGCACAATTTTTCCCCGGGACTCATGGTTTGGAGGCGGGAGCGGACCGCAGCGCGCGCAGGCAGGTTTCAAAATCCTCCGGCCAAGGGCACGCGACCTTGACCAACGCCTGGGTCATCGGATGCACGAACTCCAGCGCCGCCGCATGGAGCATCACGCGGGGTACCGCCACGGTGCCGTCGCCAGTCCGGACACGCGTCGGCCCGCCGTAGAAGGGATCGCCGAGGATCGCATGGCCGCCTTCCGCGAGATGCACGCGGATCTGGTGCGTACGCCCGGTGTGCGGACTGGCCTCGACGAGAAGCGCACCCGGCAGGCGTTCGACGACGCGAAAGGATGTCCGCGCCGGATCGCCGCCACTGCGCACCGCGCCGAACCGGCTGGCCTTTCCCTCCCGGCCGACCACGCCGAGGTAGTTCTCCACCTCCCAGGTGTCGGGAGTTGCCGCGCCGGCGACGGTAAGGGCGAGGTACGTCTTGCGGAGGGCCTTTCCGGCGAAGAGCGCGGAGATACCCTTGTTGGCCCGCGGGTCCCGCGTGAAGAGCACGGCTCCCGAGGTGTCGCGATCAAGGCGGTGGTGTAGGCCGAGGTAAGGCGTGCCGCCGTCGCGCTCTTGGAGGAAAGCCTGCAACGTGGATAAGACACTCGGCCGCCGCGCATCGAGGGTCGGCTGCGTGGGCAACCCCGCCGGCTTATCGACCACGATCAGCCCTTCATCCTCGAAGAGGATCCGTTCTGGTCGCCACGCGGGCGCCGCCGGCGGCGCGTCCTGCCGGGTCGCGTCGTTCCGCCGGTCGATCCTGCGCGGTTCCATGTAGTTCGAGCGTGGAGGAGGCGACTGACGGATGACAAGGAGCGGTGCGGGGCGGATGAACTCAGTGAAGGACACCCCGAGCAGGTGTGGCAGGGGCACGCTGCAACGGCAAAGGCAGGTCTCCGGAACTTGCCCGTGAAATCTCCGAGGCTACAGCCGCAACCAAATCGGACAGCGGAGCCGCTCGCAGCCGCGCGCCTGTTTCCCAGTTTCCCGACTTTCCAATTTCCCGCTTTTCCGAGTCTTCCGCGGCCGCCGCCGCAGCCTCATCGGACGGGTCCTGGCCTGTCTTCATTCGGAAAATTCCGTCGCGCCGGGCGATTGCCGCCGCTTCAACCGTGCCCGGCGCATGAACGTCTACTCCAAGTTCGAAACCGAGCTCGCGGTGCGGCCGGATGACATCGACCTGTACCAGCACGTGCACAGCACGCGCTACCTCGACTACGTGCTGGCCGCGCGATTCGAGCAGATGGAGAAGAACTACGGCATGTCGATGCAGGCGTTCGCCGACCGCGGCCTCGGCTGGTGGATGACGAGCGCCACCATCCACTACAAACGGCCGCTCGGCTGGGGCGACCGCATGGTCGTGCGCTGCTGGATCGACCACTTCACCGAGGCCGGCTGCCGCGTCGACTTCGAGATCGAGAAGCTGCCCACGGGCAAGCGCGTCTGCGATGGCCATTGCTCCTACACGCTCGTCACGCTCGCGACCGGCCGGTCCACGCCGATCCCCGAGGACGTCAGGGCGAAGTACTCGATTTGAGCCCGGCCAGCTCGCGGCGGAAGGCCGCGGCCATCGCGCCCGAGGAGAAATGGTTTTCGGCCGAGGCGCGGCCCGCGCGGCTGAGCTCCGCCCGGCGAGACGGGTCGCCCAGCAGGTCGCGCCACGCGCGGGCTAGCGCCGCCGCGTCTCCGGGAGGCACGAGGACCCCGCCCCCGCCCGCCGCGATGAGCTCGGGAAACGCCGCGGATTTCGGCTGAACAACCGGCACGCCGCACGCCAGCGCCTCGACCACGTAGAGCCCGAAGGCCTCCGCGTAGGTCGCCGGCACCGAGAATAACGAGAGCCCGCGCAGGAAGGAGATCTTCTCCTCGCGGGAGATGTTCGGCGACCACGTGACGCGGGCCGCGAGACCGGCGGACTCGATCCGCGCCCGCAGCCGCCGGATCAGCGGCTCATCACCGGCGGTGGCGGCGCCCGCGAGGTGCAGCCGGGTTTCGCGGTCACCCATTGGGCCAGCGAGCTGCAGGAACGCGTCGACCATGACCTCGAGGCCTTTTTCACGGCACATGCGCGCGAGGTAACCGATGGTCGGAACCACAGGCGTCGCGCCGGCGGTCGCGTAGCCTTCGAGCTGGATGCCGTTGAAGACCACGCGCACCGCAGCGGCGGACAAACCGAGCCGGCTTCGCATCAGGTCGGCGTAGAAACGGCTCGGGGAAAGGAGCAGGTCGGTCGCACGCAACGTGGCCGCCATCGCCTGCCAGCACTGGGCGCGGTGAGGCTCGGGCAGGCCGTCGAGGAAGGTGTCCTCGCCCTGGAAGAACGTGACGACCGGCGCGCCGAGGCGGCGCTTCAGCGGCTCGGCAAAGCCCGCGAGCAAAGCGGTGGAAAGGCAGATGACATCGGGTCGCTCCGCGTGCTCGAGCCAACCCATCAGTTTCTCGAGCTCCTTGCCGAGCCGGCTCGAGCCGACGTTGAACATCTCGAGCGTCATCTCGCCGTGGTCGCGCGCCGACGTCATGTGACTGTGGCGCGCAGCCCAGCGGAGCAGACCGCTCGAGTTGAGCAGGCGGTCGACGAACGCCGGCGTGCGTCGGAACAACGGGACCTTCTGCTGCAGGTAGACGTTGATGCCGCCGAAGAAGACGGGGACGCGCGCGGCGCCGGGCAGGGCCTCCTCGTCGAGCGTGTGCGGGAGGTACATCGGCGCGATCGTCACATCCTCCCCGGCGCGGAGCAGCTCGCGCGCGAGGGCGTTGTCCCGCATGCAGGCCCCACAGTAATAGCTGCCGGTGCCGGGCGTGAGGAAGACGATCTTCACGTTCGAAGGCTTGCCCGCCGGTGCGCGCGTGTCGAGGGCCCGGCCGGGTTCAGCGCGCGGGCGCCGGGGCCGGCCCGGCGCGCACGGCGAAGACGGTTCCCTTCTCGCCGCCGATCACGATGAGGCCGCCGCCGAAGGCCGGAGAAGCCACGAGCGCCTCTCCCAGCTCGAGGCGCCAGAGCTCGGCACCGGCCGCAAGTTCCGCCGCGTAGAGGCGGCCGTCGGCCGAGCCGAAGACCACGGCGTCCTCGAAGAGGATCGGTGCGCCCTCGACGCGCCCGCCGGTGCGGAACTTCCACGCGGCCTCACCCTTCACGCGGTCGATCGCATGGAGGCTCTTGTCGCGCGAGCCGATGAGCACAAGGCGCTCGTTCACCGCCGGCGAGCTGAAGAAGGGCATCGCGCGGTCCTGGTATTTCCAAGCGACCGTCCCGGCCGCGACGTCGAACGCCACGGTCTGGTTGGCGTAATTGCCGCAGTAGGCCATCGGTCCGAACGTGCCGACCGAGGCGGGAACGTAGGCCTCGGCGTCGATGGTGCGGACGACCTTGCCGTCGGCGAGGCCCACGACGTGCAGCTGCGCGTCGCAGCCGCCGAAGACCACGAAGCGGCCGTCGACCACCGCCGGCGCGCCGTTGATGTAGTTGCCGGTGCCGTAGCTCCAGATCACCCGGCCGTCGGCCGCGTCGAGCGCGCGCGTCGTGCCGTCGTAGCCGTTGACCAGCACCCAGTCACCCGGGCCGGCGGGATTGCGGACGAGCGTCGCACCCGAGCTGATCTTCTCGTCGGTGGAAAACGTCCAGACGACCGCGCCGGTGTCGGCCGCGAGGGCGTAGAGCTTCCCGTCGTTGGAGCTCAGGAAGACGCGGCCGCCGACGACGGCGGGGGCGGCGTTGACGGCGTCCTTGGTCTCGAACGACCACAGTTCGCGGCCGGAGGCGGCCTCGAGACAATGCAGGCGGCCCTTATCGCTGCCGATGAAGATGCGGCCGTCGACGATGGCGGCCTCGGCGTTGACGGGACCCGGGGCGGTGAACGTCCACGCGACGACCGGGTGGCGCGGCACGGGCGCGGCGGCAGAACCGGAAAGCGCGGGGCCCCCGCGGGTCATGGGCCATGCGGTGACCTTGGGCGCAGGCGTGGCCTTCGGGGCGGAGGCGGGTTTCTCCCCGCAACCGGTCAAGGCGAACGCCAGCAAGCCGGCGGCCGCGAGCGGAAGCCGGGGGCGAAACTCAAGTTTCCAGGCCGAACACACGCCGGTAGAGTGAAACGAAATCCCCCGCCTGCAACGGGCGCGGGTTGAATTTCCCCGTCCATTGCCGCGTGGCGTCGTCGGCGAGCACCGCGAGGTCGGTCGTGCGGTCGAGCGCCGGGAAACGGCACCGGGCGACCAGGGCATCGACCCACTCGACCGCCGGCCGATCGGTGACGCCGAGTTCGCGGAGGATCGCGCTGAGGCGGCCGTAGGTCGCGGCCGCAGCGGGCGCGGCCGCGTTGAAGCGCATCACGGGCGGGAGCATCGTCGCCACGGCGCGGCCGTGGACGACCCCGAGACGCGCGGTGAGCGGGTTGGCCGAGGCGTGGGCCGCGCCAAGCATGCTGTTCTCGATCGCGAGCCCCGCGAGCGACGCGCCGAGCAGCATGCGGGCGCGGTCGTCGTCGGTCGCGCGGCCGTCGACGACGCGGTCGATCGCGCCGGCGACGGCGCGAAAGGCGGATTCGGCATAGGCGGTCGAAAGCGCGTTGGCCTTGGTGCAGACGGCGGACTCGACCGCGTGCGTGAGGGCGTCGACGCCCGACAGCAGGGCGGCGCCGTGCGGCAAGGTCGCGGTGAGCTCCGGATCGAGGATGGCGACGGCGGGCAGGGCCTTGGGATCGCCGCAGGCCATCTTCTCGTGCGAGCCGTCGCGGCTGATGAGCGCGTAGGACTGCGTCTCACTCCCGGTGCCCGCGGTGGTGGGGATCGCGATGAGCGGCAGCATCGGGCGCGCGGCCTTGCCGTAGCCGTGGTAGTCGTGCATCGCGCCGCCATTCGAGAGGAGGAAGTTGCAGGCCTTGGCGGTATCGAGGCTGCTGCCACCGCCGAGGGCCACGAGACAGTCGAACCGGTGCGCGCGGGCGGCATCGCGGCAGGCGGCGGCGTCGGACTCGGTCGGGTTCTCGCGCGAGTCGGAAAAAACCGCGGCGGGGATCCCGGCGTCGGCGAGCATGCGCGCGGCGCGGTCGAGATGACCGGCGCGCGCGATGCCGGGGTCGCTGACGATGAAAACGCCGGTGCCGCCGAGGCTGCGGACGGCGGCGGGAAGCTCGCGCAGCGTGCCTGGGCCGAAGATGAGCCGCGGCGCGGGGCGCGAGACGAAGGGCGCGGTCATGCGGTGAGGCGGGCCGCGCCGGGGCGAGGACGCGTCAGACCGCGGCGAGGTCGCCCTGGAGGGCGCGGCGCCGGTAGAGGAACTCGAACATGTTGCCCTCGTGCGGCTGCTCCCACTGGACGCGGTTCGTCGGGTAGGGGCCGACGTTGAGCCGCTCGATGTTGGTGCTGGCCATCAGCTCGAGGGTCCAGTCGCGGTCGGCGGTGATGGCGGAGACGACGAGCGACTCGCCGATGACGTCGACCATGCGCGCCTGCGGCACCTCGAGGATACTGGCGAACGGGAACATGAACTCGGTGTTGGCGAGCGGATGCTCCGGGTCGGTGCAGGAGACGAGGGTGGGCTGCAGGAAGGTCTGGCCGAACTTCTCGATCAGGCGCGGGCCCTGGCGGTAGCGGGCGGTGACGTCCTCGGCGCCGGGCGTCTGGAGGAGTTCGTCGATGCGCTCGTTGATGCCCTTGGCCATCGAAGGGTTGGCGAAGCCGCAGAGGAGCGCGTCCTTGTCGTCGCGCGGGCGCGGCACGATGGCGGCGAGCCGGCGCGCGAGGGCATCGGCGAGCTTGTCCCGGTGGCGCGGGGTGAGGACGGCGGAAGCGTTGATGCAGGAGCGGCCGCCGTTGGAGGCGATCGACTGCGCGATGATGTCGAGGTGGCGCTCCCACTGGTCGGCGTGGTCGTTGCCGAGGAGCACCTTGCTGCGGCCGGAGCCGTGGACCTGGATGTTCCGGAACGGGGAGTAGCGACGGACGGTGGCGTCGCTGCCGAAGGCGATGGCGCGACCGGTGCCGAAGAGGACGGCGTCGCCGCCATCGTGGCCGGCGGGATAGAAGCCGAACGCCTCGCGCGGGAAGCCGGCGGCGATCATGGCCTGCACGATGCGGAACGGCGTGAGCGGATCCTCGCGGCCGGGCTTCAGCACGACCGGGATCTTCATCACGAGGGCGGGCAGCCACAGCGAATTCACCCCGGGCGAATTGCTGGGCAGGAGCACGCCGAGGCTGCCGGTCTGCGGGAAGAAGTTAACGTCGATGCCGTCCTGGCGGATGAAGCCGCGGTCGAAGAGCTCGAGCGGCATGCCGCGGGTGAGCCCGGCGAGGATGGCGCGGATGTTGGCCATCGCGGCATGGACCTTGCCCATGTTCTGGTGACCGAGGGAATGCGGCAGGCCGGTGAGCTGCGACAGCGCGGCGACGTAATCCTGCGGGCTCTGCAAACGGTCGCCGTCGCCCCAAGGCAGGTTGCCGCGGAGAAACAGCTCGGCGGCCTGCTCGCAGGCATCGGCCAGCTTGGCGCAGGGGATGGCCTGCAGACACTCGGCGGCACGGGCGAGGCCCTGCTGGAGATCGCGGCGGATGAGCCCGGAGTTCGCCATGCTCACGGCGATCTCGCGGCCATCGACGTTGAAGCGGACCTTGTCGAGGCTCTCGTAGGGGCGGCCGAGGCGAAGGACCGGAATGTGGATCGAGGAGCTCATGGTGTGCGCGGGCGGCCGGGGCCGCTCAATAGACGCCTTCGATGATGGTCTTGGTGAGGGACTGGAACGGACGCACGTCACCCACGCCGTCCCACGGGAACTCGTCGCACGCGGGGCGGCGGATGGCCTCGTCGCGCTCGAGGAAGCGCGGCACGAAGAACTCGCGCGTCATGGTGGTGAGCTCCACGCGGCCGTACTCGCCGTAGGGCATGACCTCGTCGGGCTTGTCGGGGTTCACGATCCGCAGCACGGCGCGCGGCTGCGGCGCGTAGTAGGTGAGGCTGTAGTTGTCCTCGGGCTTCAGCTTCCGGCTGATGGCGAGACCCATGAGGGTATTGCCGTAGGTGGGGGCGAAATTGATCTGCCCCTCGAGCACCTCCTCGACGACGAACCGCACGTACTGCGGGGTCATGGTGGTGCCGCCGGCGAAGACTGCCTTGATGCCGGCCTTCACGAGCGACATGCGCTCGGCGAGGTTCTCGAGCAGCCGCGGCGTAGTGAACATGCATTGGATGTTCCGGTGCCGGATGATCGTGGCCGCCTGGTCGATGACGTGCTCCTGGTACTTGCGGGCCATGGCGCCCTCACCCATCGCGATGAGGCGCTTCACCCAGCGGGGATCGAGGTCGACGAAGTAGCAGGAACCGCCGCGGTAATTGGCGAGGTGCTCGATCGCGAGGCGCAGACGGCGCGGGCCCGTGGGGCCGACCATGAGCCAGTTGGCGCCCTTGGGGAAGAAGTCGGGGCCGTAGTGGTCGCTGAATTCCTCGTAGTCGACCTTGTAGTCGTCCCAGCCGATGCGCTGCTTCGGCATGCCGGTGGTGCCGCCGGTCTCGAAGACGTTGTAGGGCCGGCCCGCGTAGGCCTTGGGCACGAAGCGCTCGGGCTGCTCCTTGCGCAGCACCTCATCATCAAAGTGGTCGAAGCGCTTCAGGTCGGCGAAGCAGGTGATCTCCTTCAGCGGATTCCAGCCGGCCTGCGCGGCCCACTTGAGCCAGTAGTCGCAGCCCGTGGCGGGCGAGAAATGCCACGCGATCATCTCGCGCGTCCAGGCGTCGAGGGCGGACTGGGCTTCGGGGACGGACAGTTTGCTGCTCATGGGGAAAGGAAGAACGGCGGAGGAAGGAAAGGGAGGACTCGGGCCCGCGGCGCGGAGGGCCGCGGGCGACTCGGGAAAACGGACCGTGGCGGGTTATTTGCCGATCGCAAACAGGTGCGTCATTGTCGCCACGTGGAGGAGGTTGTTGGCGACGACCGGGCTGGCGTAGATCGGGGAGAAGAACTCGGGCTTGCCGACGAGCTTCATCTCGCGGCCCGTGCGGAGGATGACCAGTTCGCCGTCCTCGGTGCCGCAGTAGACCTTGCCGTCGGCGACGAGCGTCGAGGACCAGATGCGGCTGTTGGTGGCGTAGGTCCAGAGGATCTTCCCGTTGGTGATGTCGATGCAGTGGATGTTGCCGTTGTATTCGGCCTGATAGAGCAGGCCCTCGTGCAGGCTCGGGGTGGAGATGGAGCGACCGATGCCCTTGTTCGTCCACACGGCCTTGCCGGTGATGTCGCCGCGGGCGGTGAGGTCGATGCAGCTGACCATGCCGACGCCGTCGCCGTGCTCCGGATCCTGGCCGATGACCATGTAGGCGCGGCCCTCATGCACGATCACGGTGGCGATGATTTCGCTCGGGCCGTCGTGCGTCGCGTACTTCAGCGGCTGACCGTTCTTGGTGCGGTACTCGGGCGGGTTGGCGTCGTAGCGGAAGAACTCCTTCAGCGCCGGGAAACCCTCGGGATGCTGGTACGGGTTGAGGTCGAAGCCGTAGCAGAGGCCGTCGCCGCCGCCCCACACGATCGTGGGCACGCCCTTGACCTCGGCGAACGCCGCCGAACCCCAGCTGGCATGCAGCGCGCGCTTGGAAACCCCCGCGGTCTCCTCGGCGAGCACCTTGCCCGTGTTCTTGTCCACGATCACGAGCGCGGGGGCGAGGGGCGCGGGGATGTTCAGGTGGGACCAATCGACGCCGTTCGAAGTCGCGATGATCACCTTGTCGCCGACCACCACGGGCGAGCAGCTGGAAACGTTGTGGGGGAAGATGCCGAGCTCGTTGCGGATATCGGCCACCCAGAGGATGTCGGCGGTCTTCGGCCCGACGGCGACGGGCTTGCCGTCGACGGAGGAGAACTTCGCCTCGTCGGTGAAGGGGCCGCCGTTGCCGTCGGCCATGCCCTTGACGTCGAAGCAGATCACCTCGCCGCGGTTGCTGACGACCCAGCCGCGGTCGCCCTCGATCGAGGCGGAGGAGCAGAGCCCCACGAACTCCCAATCGCTCACCTTGCCGGCGCCGACCTTGGGGATGACGAGCTGCCAGAGGAAGTCGCCGGTCTTCTCGTCGAAGCACATCAGGATGCCGCGGTCGCCCTGTTGCGACGGATCGCGCGGGGACTCGTTATTGGTGCCGACGAACACCCGGCCGCCGGCGACCACGGGCGTGCCGTAGGTCTGCGAACCGAGCTTCACGACCCACTTCACGTTCTTCGTGGTCTTCGGGTCGATGGTCTCCGTCTTCGGGATGAACTTCCCGCTGTGGATGTCGTCGGGGATGCCCTGGGCGACGGCCACCATGTTGCGGGTAGGCGTGCCGCCCCACATCGGCCAGTCACCCGCGCGGAGCGCGGGCAGGACGGCGGCGGCGGCGAGGAGGGGGAGGAGCTTATTCATTGGAAACGAGGGAGAGGTTGTCGATGAACACGCGCTTGAGGGACTGCGGCGAGAAGGCGAACACGCCCGGCGAACCCTGCTGGTGCAGCTTGTCCTGCCGCACCTCGATCGTCCACTTCTCGGGCTCGGGCTTGGATTTCTCCCAGAGCTTGGCGCGGACCCAGCCCCCGCCCTTGCCGTCGCCGTCGACGCGCGTCTTCAAGCGGTACCAGACGTTGGGCTGGGCGTCGAAGGGGACGGACTCCTTTACGCGCTCGTGGTTGCTGGACACCTCCAGGATGCGGCTATTGGCGACCATCGCGATCAGGTAGCGCTGGTTCACGAGCCCCACGGACGACATGACGCGGCGGGTGCCGTCGGTCATCACGTCGGCCTCGAGGGTGTAATTCCGCTGGTCGCTGCGGCCCACGAAGTTCATCGTCCGCTGGAACAGGATGTTATCGAGCCGGTTGGCGATGACCTTGGAGCCGTCCTTTTCGATCGCGTGCCACTTCACGCGGGCGCCGAGCCAGGGCAGCGGCGGGAAGCCGACCGCCTCGCCGGCCTCGTTCTTCTGGTTCAGCGCGGAGCCCTCGAAGCCTTCCTTGAGCCCGAAGCCGGCCACGATGCGCCCGCGGGTCACGGCCGTGAGGTTGTTCCACTTAGCCTGGAACTGGCCGGCCGACATCTTCGCCGTCGGCGCGGTGGAAAGGGTGTCGCCCTTGAGCTCCCCATCGACCTCGGACTTCACGAGCGCGGTGGGCGGGACGAACTTGGACCAGGAAACCTCACCGGTGACGGGACGTACGCGCCGGCCGGCGGCATCGAGCCCCCAGACCGCGAACTTCCGCGACTGCCCGGGGCTGAGCGCGAATTCCGCGGGGATGATCTGGATCTGGGTGATCGGCGCGGTGGACGCGGGCTCGGGCGCGAACGCCACGGCCGGCGGGATCACCGGGGCGGAAGCCTTGGGACCGAAGCAATGCAGCGACTCGCGGGTGAAGATGAACACCGAGTCGCCGTAGAACGACGGCGCGCCTAGGCAGAGGGAATCCATCTTGTTGACCGAGATGACCTGCGCCTTGTCGCCGGCGTCCTTGAGGACGTGCACGGTGCCGTTGTGCATCGGCACGTAGAACTTGCCGTCGGCGAACGCGGGCGAGGCGTGCAGCTGGTCGGGGGCGAGTTTCTCGCTCCAGAGGGTCTTGCCGGTCGCGGCGTCGGCGCAGACGAGGGTGCCGGTCGCGATGGTGGAGTAGATGCGGCCGTTCACGAGGAGCGGCGAGCTCGAGAAGGCGACGAACTCGTCGTTGCGCCAGATCTCGGCCTCCTTGCCGAGCACCAAGGGCTTCGGGCCCGTGGGATACTCGGTCGGGATCTTCAGCGCGACGAGCCGGCCGTGGTGGGTGGCGTCGACGTTCTCCTTGCCGTGGATGCCGATCAGCTTCCCGGGACCCACGAGGAGGACGTCGGCGTTGACGCCCGATTGCGAGAGCCGGAAGCGCCACACGGGCTCGCCGGTGCGGACGTTGATGCAGACGATGTTGCCGCAGCCGGTGCCGGCGTACATCACGCGCTGGTCGCCGAGGTTGCCGAAGACCGGCGTGGCGAAGGTGCTGTCGAGCGGCTCGATGCCAGGAGTGCAGAACCAGGCGAGTTCACCGGTGCGCTTGTCGAACGCGTAGAAGCGGTTGCGGGCGGGACCGTCGGCGCCCCAGTTGGCGGTGATGCCGTCGGTGATGACAAGCGGCCCGTCGATCGCGAGTGAACCCGTGCGGCCGTTGGGAAACGTGAGCCGGCCGTACTCCTCCATCATCGAGTGCTCCCAAAGAAGCTTACCGTCGCGCGAGAAGGCCATGAGCTGACCCCACGTCGACTCGAGGTAGACGTTGCCGGTCTCCGCGTCCACGAGCGGCGCGCCGATCGCGTAGCGGTTGTAGGTCGTGTCGCTAAGGTAATCGCGGAAGCGGTACTCCCAGATTTTCTGCCCGGTCTTCGCATCGAGGCAGAGGAGCGTCTCCTCGACGTCGGTCGTTTCGCCATAGAAGCCGAAAGCGTACACGCGACCATCGGCGATGACCGGCGTGCCGGCGCCGCGCACCTTGTAGGACCAGCGGTGGTTGGGACCGCCGATCTCCAGCGTGTCGGGCAGCTTATCGGCGGCCTTGGAGACGCCGTTCTGGTCGGGACCGCGCCAGTTCAGCCAGCCGGAGGCGGCGGGGCACGAACTGATCCCAAGGGAGAGGGCGAGAAGGACGACGTTTCGGGGGGCTGGTCTCATGGTGGCGGAAAGTGGGGACGACGCGGGGGTGGAAGACCCCCTTACCGACGAACGAAGCGGCCGCGAGGTTGCGGACCTCTCGATACGCAGCCCTCAACCCGTAAAACCGCAAGGCGCTTTTCCCAAGAGATGAGGCACGCGGGCCCGTCTCGAACCGCCTGACATTTCGTGCCTTTCGCGTGTTTCGTCGTGAACCACCCCGGACCTTTTCCGTGATTTCCGCGTGTTCCGTGGTCTCTCACCCAACGAGGCAAGATGCCTCGTCCACCCGCAGCCTTCGCGGTTCAATTCCCAGGCCAGCAACCACGGATCCCACGGATCGATCCTTCATCCGTAGAATCCGTGGTGGAAGACCGGAGCTTCGCCGCTTTCGTGCCTTTCGCGCGTTTCGTGGTGAACCACCCTGGGCCCTTTCCGCGCTTTCCGCGGAGAGGCTTCAGTATTCGAAGGTGAGCTGCACGCCCACGCGACGCGGAGCCCCGGGGCTGCCCGCGAAGATCTCCGGGTTGATGAACTGATCGTAGCGGCGATTGGCCAGGTTGTGGCCGTAGACGGCCACCGTCCATCCCTCGACCCGGTAGCGGAGCTGCGCGTTGAACAGGCCGTAGGCCTTCTGCGTGAAGGTCGCCGTATTGCGCTCGTCATAGGCAGTGCTGCCCGTCGCCGCATAGCTGGCATTGACGGACCACGCCTTGGTCAGGCTCAAGGTCGCGCCGGTGCGCAGGGTGTACTTCGGCACGAAAGGCACCTGGCGGCCATTCACCTTGCCGCCCAAGGAATCGGCGTGGTCCTCGAAGGTCGCCTTGGTGGTGCCGATCTGCACGTCCCACCAGAGGTTTTCAACCGGGCTCCACATCAACTTGGCCTCGAACCCCCGCGATAGGACCTCCTTGGCGTTGACCACCACGTAGTCCGTGGAGTTCGGCACGGTGCGCTCGAACTGGTAATCCTTAATCACGGACCAATAGCCCACGACGCTGCCGCCGAAGCGGCTGCGGGTATCGCCAAACGTGATTCCCGCCTCGTTGGACCACTGCCGCTCGCTCGCAAAACGAGCAAGGTTAGCATTGCCAGAGAAGCCGCTGTAGCCTTCGGGTTTCCGGCCCAAGGCAGTGCGGAACATGAGATTAGCACTTGAGGACAGGCCGTGCTGGAGACCCGCACTCAGGGCAAACTGGTTCTTGCTCTGATCCTTGACCAAGCGGGGCTCCGGCGGGGTCGGAAAGCGGAAGTTATTGGAACTGACCTTCGTGCGATCGATCGAGGAGTCATTCTCCTCCAGCCGCAGCCCGAGGCGGAACAGCGTCTTCGGCGCAAGCGGTTGATCCACGCCGCCGAAGGCCGCCCAGTTGCGCTGGCCAATCGTGAACTGAGTGCGCTCGGTCTGGATGAACCCCGGTGGGACGAAGGCGCTCGGCGGGACCACAAACTGCCGCTGGGCGTCACCCGTCGTGTCCTGATCCGAGGCGAAGAGTCCGGCGCGCCAGCGGGCCTGCCCGGCCACCGCCTTGGATTCCACCTTCACCTCATGCGTCCACAGGTCCTCGTCCTGCACGACCCGCGAGGAGCCGAGGGCGAGCGGCGAGAGGTCCAGATCGGTGAGCGAAGGGTCGAGTTTCCACGACTGACGCGCCGAGGTGGCCACGAGCGAACCCCAGCCGAAGCTGCGGCGAAGCTGGGCCGAAAGCTGCGTGCGCTCGATGCGGGTTTCCCCGTTGATCTCAGACGCGACGGAGAACCGATCCGGACTGAAGAGAGAAGTGATCCGAGTGGCATCGTCGCTCAACCGCTCATGGCGCAGCGAGAGCCGAACCCGCGTAGCGGCATCCGGCCGCCAGAACAGGGCACCCCGGGCCGAAACGGACCGACGGTCGTCGGCCGTCCGCTTCTGTAACGTGTTGGTGACGAATCCCTCGCGATCCGCCAGCCCAAGGCCGAAGCTGTAGCCGAAACCCGCACCCATGGGTCCCTCGAAAGAGGCCTGCGCGGAGGACGCGTTGAAAGAACCGTAGTCAATGCTTAGCTTGCCTTGGTGGCGGGTGCCGGGTTCGCGCGTGCGGACTTCGATGACGCCGCCCGCCGCGTTGCGCCCGTACTCCGTTCCCTGGGGGCCCGCCTTCACGGTGAGGCTCTCGATGTTCAACAGGCCGCTCGGGTAGGCCGAGACCGACCCGCTCGGCACGTCGTCGATGTACAGGGCCACGCCGGGCGCGCTGAAGAAGATCGAGTTGGTCACGCCGCGCAGGGCGATCACGTCGCCGAAGCCGCGGGTATCGCTGTTGCTGAGGAACAGGTTCGGGGCCGCACCCGAAAGATCCTGCAGCTGCTGGATCCCGTGCTGCTCCAGCAAGTAGGGGTTCAGCACCGCCGTGGCCGGCTGAATCCGCAGTCCGTCGACGCCGAACTCGGCCTCGACCTTGAACGGCGACATGACCGTGGCGGCGGCGTCAGCGGCGCGCAGCCCGGCGAAGGGCAAGGCGATCAGCGCGGCGAACGCGCGGAACGAGGAGCGGGAGGTGGGACGTGGCATGGGAATGAAGGGTGAAGCGGCAGATTCGTGCGGAAGTCGGCGAAGGGCGTGTTCCGTTGCAAAACGCGGATTGCACGTGGCTTTCACGCGGGTGGGCAAGCCTCGATCACGTTCGCACGCCGCCTTCGCGCGGCTTGCCTTGCCCGAGGCCGGCGGCTGACTGCTCCATAGCCCCCGCCCCATGGAGCCCTTCCTGCTGCTGATCATCGGCGTCGCCATCGTGCTCGGCGGCATCATCTGGCTGCGGCTGCACGCATTCGTGGCGCTGATGGCGGCGGCGGTCGTCGTGGGAGCCCTGACGCCGCGCGAGAACATCGAACGTGCCCTGCTGGCGCAGAAGCGCCCGCCCGCGGAGGCGGCGGCCCGCGCCCAGGAGCCGCTCGGCGCGAGGCTCGGCGCGAAGTTCGGCCAGACCAGCGCCAACCTCGGCCTGCTCATCGCGATGGCCTCGGTGGTCGGCATGTGCCTGCTCCACGGCGGCGGGGCCGACCGCATCGTGCAATCCCTCCTCGGGGTATTCGGGGAACGCCGCGCGCCGTTCGTGTTCGCCACGAGCGGGCTCGTCCTCGGCGTGCCCGTCTTCTTCGACACCGTCTTCCTGCTGCTCATTCCGCTGGCCCGCGGACTCGCCCTGCGCACCGGCCGGAACTTCCTCCTCTACGTGCTGGCGATCGCCGTCGGCACCACGATGACGCACTCGCTGGTGCCGCCCACGCCGGGACCGCTGTTCGCGGCGAACGCCCTGCAGGTTGACCTGGGCGTGATGATGCTCGCGGGGTTCGTCCTCAGCACCCTCACGGCCTGCGTCGGCCTCGCCTATGCGTGGTGGGCCAACCGCCGGTGGCCCACGCCGGTCCGCGGGATCGGGGGAAACACCCCGTCGCCGGCGGAGGCGGCCGGTGGGGCTGCCGCCCCTTTGCCCCCGCTGTGGCTCGCGCTCACGCCGATCATTCTGCCGGTCGTGCTCATCTCCCTCGGCACCGTGGCGGACATGACCCGCGTGACCCCGGAGACGCTGCGGCTGATCCGCGGCGTTTCCCATCCTAACGTCGCGTTGGCGCTGGCCGCCGCGGTCGCGCTCGTGATGCTCATGCGCGGCCTGCGCGGCGATCGGGAGCGCCTCCGCTCGACGCTTGCCGCGGCGCTCGCCGACGCCGGCACCATCATCCTCATCACCGTCGCCGGCGGCGTGTTCGGGGGCATGCTTCAGGAGACCGGGATCGGCGAACGCATCGCCGGTCTCGCCCGCGAGCACCGCATCGGGATCCTCCCGCTGGCTTTCGCGGTGACCGCGCTCGTCCGTACCGCACAGGGCTCGGCCACCGTCGCGATGGTCACCAGCGTGGGCATCATCGGCACCTTCGCGACCCCGCAGACGCTCGGCTTCCACCCCGTCTACCTCGCGCTCACGATCGGCTGCGCCTCGAAGCTCACGCCTTGGATGAACGACAGCGGCTTCTGGGTCGTGTCGAATTCGGCCGGCCTCTCCGAACGGGAGACGCTGCGCACGATGTCCGTGATGTTCTCGCTGATGGGCGTCACCGGCTTCCTGCTGATCATGATCGCGGTGAGCCTGTTCCCGCTCGCGTGACGACCGGCCCGCGCGCCGCGCGAAAAGGCGCTTTTCTCCCAACCCGCCCTACCCCAACCTCCGCCCCGAAATGAATATCCGACCCCTGCCCCTCGCCCTCGCATCCGCCCTTGTCATCGCCTCCGCCCTGTTCGCCGCGGAGCCCAAGCTCACGCCGCTCTTCAACGGCCGCGACCTCGCGAACTTCAAGTCGGAGGGCGCCGCGGAGTTCTGGCGCGTCAAGGACGGCGTGCTCATCGGCGAGAACAACGCCGCCCTCAAGGGCCACACGCTCCTGACGCAGAAGGAGTACGGCGACTTCGTGATCGAGTTCGACTCCCGCTGGAAGGGCACCACGCCCCGCGGCGTCGATACCGGGGTCGAGATGCGCAAGCCGCGCATCCAACTGCAGCTCGGCGTCTCCGGCAGCCTGCGGGTCGACATGACCGGCTCGTTCTACACCGGCGGCAAACCCGCCTACCCGGAGGCCGGCCAGGCCAAGGACGCGAAGAAGCTGCTGAAGCCCGAGGGCGAGTGGAACACCTTCCGCATCCAGGCAAAGGGCAACACCTTCACCTGCTGGATCAACGGCACCAAGGCCTCGGAGTACACCGACGCGAAGTTCTCCGGCGCCGCCCCGCTCGGCCTGCAAATCCACGGCAACGTCGTCATGAAGTGCGAATTCCGGAACGTCCGGATCGCCGAACTCTGAGCCTCGACTCCCGCCCGCGCGCGGCGGCCGGCGCGGCTCCAAGCCCTTTCCGGATGAAATCCCTCCGCTCCGCCGCCGCCTGCCTCGTCCTCCTCGTCGCCTCCTCCCGCGCGGGAGCCGCGGGGGAACCGCCGCCCGATGCCGTCTTCACCGGCGGCAAGGTGCTCACCGTCGACGCCGGCTTCACCGTCGCCGAGGCCTTCGCCGTGCGCGCGGGACGCATCGTCGCCACCGGATCCTCGGCGGCGATCCGCGCCCTCGCCGCGCCGGGCCGCACCACCGTGTATGAACTCGGCGGGCGCATGGTCCTGCCGGGGCTGATCGACTCCCACGTGCATGCGCCCGCGGCGGCGATGTTCGAGCACGACCACGAAGTGCCCGACATGGAGACGATCGCCGACGTGCTCGCCTACATCGAGGCGCGTGCACGCGTCGTGCCGCCCGGGCAATGGATCCAGACCTCGCAGGTGTTCATCACGCGGCTGAAGGAGTCGCGTTACCCGACACGCGCGGAGCTCGACGCCGCGGCGCCCCGTCACCCGGTGAACTTCCGCACCGGGCCCGACAACATGCTGAACTCCCTCGGGCTGAAGCAGAGCGGCTTCGACCGGAACTTCACCGTGACCGACGGCGGCCCGGGCCTGCTGGAGAAGGACGCCGGCGGCGAACCGACCGGCCTCGCGCGCGGCCTGCAGCGTTTCATCCGCACACCCGGCCCGCGCGCCGCCACCGCCGATGAGCAGCAGGCGCGGCTGAAGGCGCTGCTCCGCGACTACAACCGCAGCGGCTTCACGACCGTGGCCGACCGCGGCGCGAGCGCGGGCTCGATCGCACAGTACGCGCGCCTCCGCGCGGAGGAGGGCCTGACGACCCGCGTCGCGCTCTCGCAGACCTTCCCCACGGTGGGACCGCTCGCTTCGATCCTCACCGCGATCGACCAGATCGCCGAGAGCCCTTGGCGCGGCGGAGACCCCTGGCTGCGCCTGATCGGCACCAAGATCTGGCTCGACGGCGGCATGCTCACCGGCAGCGCCTACATGACGAAGCCCTGGGGCCGGAATGAGAACTACGGCATCCGCGACGACACCTACCGCGGCGTGCTCAACGTGCCCGGCGACCGCCTGCGGGCGATGATCCGCCGCGTCGCCGGCCACGGCCTGCAGTTCACCGCGCACACCGTCGGCGACGGGGCGAGCGAGGAACTGCTCGCGGCCTACGCCGAGCTCGCGCGCGAACGCCCGGCCGGCGACCTGCGGCTCTGCATCTCGCATTCCAACTTCATGACGCCGGAGACCGTCGCCGCCGCCGCGCGGCTCGGCGTGGCCATGGACATCCAGCCCATCTGGCTGTACCTGGACGCCCGCACGCTCGTCGCGCAATTCGGCTACGAGCGCCTGCGTTGGTTCCAGCCGCTGCGCAGCATCCTCGCGGCCGGCGGCGTGCCGGGCGGAGGCTCCGACCACATGCTGAAGATCGGCGACCTGCGCGCCATCAACCCGTACAATCCGTTCCTCGGGATGTGGACGACGATCACGCGCCGCGCCAAGTGGCACGACGGGCAGCTGCATCCGGAGGAAGCGCTCACGCGGCGGCAGGCGATCGAGTTCTACACGCGGCTCAACGCGCGGGTGATCCTCTGGGACGCCGAGATCGGCTCGCTCGAGCCCGGCAAGCGCGCCGACTTCATCCTCGTCGACCGCGACCTGCTGGAGTGCCCCGTCGATGACCTGCGGCACACGCGCGTCCTCGAGACTTGGGTCGACGGCCGGCGCGTGCACGGCCCGGGCGGCTGATCAAACCGACCAGCCGTCGACCCGGCTTCAGGGCGGGAGCCCCCGCCCTCCCCTGGGCACCCGCGACTCCGCGTGTTCCGCGGAACGCGGCCGCTTCGCCGCGGTTCCCCGCCGTTTTCCGAGCACCCGTGTTTCGGGTATCGGGCGCCGTGGAATACGGGCTCCTCAGCGGGCGGAGTGGGCGCGCCCGGCGGAGCCCGCCGGCGCAACCACCATGAATCCCACCCGACCGCTCCTCCTCCTGACGTCTCTCCTCGCCGCCGCCGCGGCAACATCCTCCGCGGCGCGAGGCGAGGATCCCCGCGCCGCAATCCACGCGCTGCGCACGGAGATCGCCCGCCATGATGAACTCTACCACCGCCGGGACACGCCTGCGATCAGCGACTCCGACTACGATGCCCTGCGGGAGCGCCTCGCGCGGCTTGAGCGGACCCACCCCGCGGCGGCGGCCGACGCCGGCGGCGACCTGCCGCCGGTACCCGACGATCGTACCGGACGCCTGCCCGAGGGCGCCCACCGCACGCCCGTCCTCAGCCTCGCCAAGGCCGCCACGCCGTCGGCCCTGCGCGCCTTCCACGCGCGGCTTGCGCGACGCTTCGGGACCGAGGACCTCGCCTACGTCGTCGAGCCGAAGTATGATGGGATTGCCGTCAGCCTGACCTACGAGCGGGGCCGGCTCATCCGCGCGCTCACCCGGGGCGACGGCCGCAGCGGCGAGGACATCACGGCCCGGGTGCGCGCCCTGGCCGGGGTACCGGCCCGCCTGCGCGGCGACGACGCGCCGGACTTCATCGAAATCCGCGGCGAGCTCCACGTCCCGTTCGCGGAGTTCGCGCGGGTCAACGCGGCCCGCGCCGCGGCGGGACGGCAGCTGTTCGCCCATCCCCGCGCCCTGGCAGCGGGACTCGCCCGCCGCCTCGACGAACCGCCACCAGAGGAAGCGGACGCCCTGCGGCTCGTCTGTTTCAGCACCGGCGCGTGCGAGCCGCCCGCGGCGCTCCCGGGCCGCCAGCACGAGCTCCCGGCGCGCCTTCGCTCATGGGGCCTGCCCGCGCTCGCGGATGGCCGGCCCGTGCGCGGCGCCGGGGCACTGCTCGCAGCGGTCGAAGCAGCCGGAATCGCCCGGGCGTCGTGGTCCTTCCCAACCGACGGCGTCGTCGTGAAGCTCGACTCCCGCGCGCTGCAGGCGGCGGCCGGCGAGGGTGCTGACGCGCCGAGGTGGGCCGTCGCTTACAAGTTCGCCGCCGAGTCCGCGGAGACCCGTCTGCTCGGTATCACCGTGCAGGTGGGCAAAACCGGCGCGCTGACCCCGGTGGCGGAACTCGATCCGGTCGAGGTGGGCGGCGTCACCGTCTCCCGTGCCTCACTCCACGGGCGCGGTACCCTCGCGCGCATCGACGCGCGCGTCGGGGACGTCGTGCGCGTCGGACGCGCCGGCGACGTCGTGCCGTCGATCGTGGGCGTCGACCTGGACCGACGGCCGCCGGAGGCGAGGCCGTTCCTGCTGCCCGCCGCTTGTCCGGAATGCGGAACACCCGTCATCGACGACCCGGAGTCGGGCGCGATGCGTTGCCCGGCGGAGCTGTGTCCGGCCCGCGTACGCCGGCGGCTGGAGCATTTCGCCTCGAAGTCCGGCGTGGATATCGAGGGGCTCGGCCCGGTGCTGATCGGTGCGCTGGTGGCGAACGGAGCGCTCAGGAGGGCGGCCGACGTCTACGCCCTGCGGCGCGAGGACCTGCTGGCGGCGGGCAGCGGGGCGGCCGAGCGGCTGCTCGCGGCGATCGCGCGCAGCCGCTCGGCGGAAGCCTGGCGGTTCATCGCCGGCCTCGGCGTGCCCCGGATCGGCGCCTCCGCGGCCCGCAAGCTGGTCGGGCGCCACGGCACGCTTGAGGCCGTCGCGGCGGCAGATCCGCGGCTGCGCGAACCGCTCGGGGCGCTGCTACGCGCGGGAATCAGTCCCGTGGCAGAGGGGACGGTGGGCGGACCGCTGCAGGGAAGGACCCTCTGCCTGACGGGAGCGCTGGCGGGCCTGACCCGGGCGGAGGCGACGAAACGGATCGAGGCCGCCGGCGGCCGCGTCACGGGATCCGTGGGGCGCGGCACCGACTACCTCGTCGCGGGAACGGCGCCGGGGGCGAAGCTCGCCGAAGCGCGGACACGCGGCGTGAAGGTCATCGGGGAAGGAGAATTCATGGCGCTGCTGGGAGGGAAATGACATGATCTCCGCCGACCCGCACTGCCCCGCCGCGCTCGCGCAACTTGAGCTCAACCGCCTCGCCGCGCGCGTGACGGTGGCCTGCCTCGACCTGCACCGTGAGCTGGGGCCCGGCGCCCCGCGCCGCCTTTATGAAGAGGCGCTCATCTTCGAGCTGGACTGCGCAGGAATCGCCTCGCGCCGCCGCGTCGAGTGGCTCGTGCGCCATCGCGGCGTGCGGCTCAACGCGCGGGTGGCGGTTGATCTCCTCGTGGAGGAACTCCTTGCGCTCAACCTCGTCGCGGCGAGTGAGGACCGGCGCACGCGCGAGGGCTGCCTCCGGGTCTTTGTGCGCAGCGCCGGGCTTCCCCTCGGCCTGCTGGTCGACATCCAGACGCCCCGGGCCGAGCGGGTGGTCTCGACCCTCACGCCGGAGCGCGCGACGTCCCCCGAGCCACGCGGACCGTCCGCTTGACGAACGCGGGCCGCGGCGCGGCGGTTTTCGCTTGGTCGCGGACGCGCGCCGCGGCTACACGTCTTCCTTCACCCGAGCCAACCCATGAAGTTTCCCGAACAGTTCACCGTCATCTCCGACGAGGTCTCGCAAGACCTCCCCGATCTCGTGCGCTTCGCCAAGGAGTTCAACCTCCCTGGCTACGAGCTGCGCAGCATGTTCGGACGGGCCTTCAAGGACCTCACGCCCGCCGACATCAAGGAAGTAGGGAAGGTCGCGCGCGGTGAGGGCTGGCGGATCTTCGGGTGCTCCTCACCGGTGTTCAAATGCGACATCGACGACGCGGCCGCCGTCCGCGCCCACCAGGACGAGTTCCGCCGCAGCCTCGGCGTCGCCCAGGAACTGGATTGTGACCTGATCCGCGTCTTCACCTTCCTGCGTCGTTCGCCGGCGGACAACGCCGCGTTGACGCCGCGTGTGGTCGAGGAGCTGCGGCGGCTGGACGCGATCGCCGGAGCAGCGAAGGTGCGGATCGGCGTCGAGAACGAGCACAGCTGCATCCTTGGCACGGCGCTCGAGGCCGCCGAGATCATCCGCGACCTTCCGGCCCCCCGCTTCGGGATCGTCTGGGACCCGTGCAACGTCCTCTACGTGCCCGGCGCGCCGCAGGACCCGACGGCTGGTTACGACGCAATCCGCGACCGCGTGCACCACATCCACGTGAAGGACTCCCGCCGCGTCACGCCGAAGCCCGGCGGGCTGCAGGCCGCGGCGACTCCCGTGGGCCTCGGCGACGTGGGCTGGAAGGCGCACCTCGCGCAGATCCGGCGCGGCGGCTACGCCGGCAACTTCTCCCTCGAGACGCATTGGCGCGTCGTCCAGATCGACGAGAAGGACCTCCACCTCCCGGCCGGCTACGGATTCTCCCGTGGCGGCGTCGAGGCCTCGCGCGTCTGCCTGCACAACCTGCGCGAGTTGCTGCCCACCGCCTGAACGGGCGGCCGGGCCGCGGCGTCAGCGCCGCAGCGCGCGGTCGGCGTGGTCGAGATACCGCGCCCAGTCGTACGGCATGATGTCGTGCTTGCCGGTACGGATGTGATAGGCCACGCCGTCGCCGAACAGGGGCTCGTTGACCGCGGGCATCGCCGCCGCGCCAAGGCCGCGGCGCCCGTGCAGCGCGTAGACCGGGCCGGCGTGGAGCGCCGCGAGGAACTCGCCGCGGGGATCGGCCCAGCGGTCGTCCTCCGCGCTGGCGACGTGCACCGCCCGCGGTGCGACCAGCGCGATGAGCTGGTGCTGGTCGACCGGCAGCGCCGCCTCGCGGCGGTTGTAGGCGCGGAAGTGGCGCGCGAACCAGAACGGGAAGGACGTGTTGATCCGCTCCACGTTCTCCCCGTACACGCGCATGCTGAGCGCCGCGCCGCCGCAGCCGGAGTTGTTGGAGATGACCATCGCGAAGCGCTCGTCCTGCGCCCCCGCCCACAGCGCCGTTTTGCCGAGGCGCGAGTGACCGTGCACCGCCACACGGGACGCATCGATCTCGGGGTCGGCGGCGAGCACGTCGAGCGCGCGGCTGAGGCCCCAGGCCCAGATGCCGATCGAGCCCCAGGCGTCGGGCGCGCGTTCCTCGACCCCGCCGGTGTTGAACAGCGCGCCGACGTCGCGGCCGAGACCCTCGGGGCGGTCCTCGCAGACATCGCCGTAGTAGACGGTCGCGGTGGCATAGCCGCGGGCCACGACCGTTTCCACGTTCCAACGCGACGCATGCACGCCGCGCGTGCCCTCGGTCGCGCGGTTGTCGACTACCTTGAACTCCGGGTTGGTTCGCATCCAGGCGCGCGAGAGCGTGATGCCCGGGTCGGCGTTCACGCACTGGTTGCCGTAATAGTTGTAGCCGAGGAAGGCCGGCCACGGGCGACGGGCCTTGGCGTCACCCGGCGGCTGGTAGACCAGCAGGTGCATCTTGGGTCCGTCCTTCCGCGCGGTGAACCACACGGTGATCTCCTTGCGCACCGCCTTGCCGCCGAGCGCCGCGCGGTCGACCGAGGTCGTTTCCCAATGCATGCCGGCCGGGCGGCCCGCCGGCGTGCGACCATAGACTTCGCGCGAAAACAGCTCGAGCAGTTCCAACCGGCGCTTCCGCCACGCCGCGACGTCGCGCACCGGAGAGCCGTCCGCGGCGACCAGCGGATCGGGCAGCGTGTAGGCCGGCACCTTGGACTCGTCGTAATTGATCGGGATCTCGGCCTTCGGGGCGGCGGCGGCGGCCAGCGCGGGGATCAGGAATGAAACGAGCAGGGGCGGCATCAGGTTCATCGAACCAAGCTGGCCACCGCCCGCGCCGGGATCAATGCGCGGCTCCCGCCGGCCGGCCCGGCCGCGACCGCTACCCCTTCAGGCCCTGCCGCACCATCGCCACGGCGATCGCGGCGAGCAGCATCGAGATGATTTTCGAGATCGCGCGCAGGCCGGTCGCACCGATGCGGCGGGCGAGCGCTTCGCTGTAGGCGAAGGCGAGCACGACGAGGCCGAGGTTCACCGCGAGCGCGGCAAGGGTCAGGCCGACCCCATGAGTCTGGGCGAGGAGCAGGAGCGTGGCGATCAACGCGGGGCCGGCGATCAGCGGCATCCCGAGCGGCACCACGCCGAAGTCATCCGGCAGCTTCTCCGGCTCGCCGCCGGGATGCACCAGGTCACGCGCCGCCAGCATGAAGAGGATCAGGCCGCCCGCGACCTGGAAGTCCGTCACGGAGATGCCGAGCGCGCGGAAGATGCTGGCCCCGAGGAAGAGGAACAGCAGCGCCACCCCGCCACCCGTCAGGGTAGCCTGCCGCGCAATCCGCTGCCGGCGCTCGGCCGCCATCCCCTGCCCCAATCCGAGGAAGATCGCCGCCAGCCCCACGGGGTCGATCGCCACGAACATCGGGATGAAAGCCTGCAGGAAGCGCGAAAGCACGTCGGCCATGCGCCGAGCCTACCACCGGCGCCAAACGCGGCAAGCGGCCTCACCGGAGCCGACTCCCTCCCAAGGGGAGGAATCCATCGGCAACTTCCTGCCTCGGCTCCGACCCTCCGAACCTTCCCTTCCCCGGGGGCAACGCGGGCTTGCGCCTCCGGTGACGGCGGTTCCCCTTTCCCCATGGCCGAAAAGAAACGCCCCGCCTCCGCCGAGAGACCCGCGCGCTCCAGCGCCGACCGCAAGTCCAACGCCGGCAGCACCCCCGATCCCTGGGAAATGTGCGCCCGCCTCGACCACGGAGCCGACCGCAGCTTCGCGTGGAGCGTGCGCGAGCAGGTGATCGACTCCGCTCCCGAGGACCGCGCCCGCATCGAGGACCAGCTGCTCAAGTCCCTCGCCCTGCCCGGACTCACCGAAGCCGGGCGCGCCTTCCTCTGCCAGATGCTCGCGCTGGTCGCGTCCGCCAAGAGCGTCCCGGTGCTCGCCGCCCTGCTCAAGGACCCCAAGGCCAGTGACGACGCCCGCTACGCCGTGCAGCAGATCGCCGGCCCCGAGGCCGCCGCCGCGCTCCGCGAAGCCCTCGGCTCGCTCTCCGGCGCACCCAAGGCCGGCGTGATCGGCAGCATCGCCCACCGTGGCGACACCACCGCCCGGCCCATCCTGGCCGGCATCAAGGAAAACCCCTCCGAGGCCCCCGTCGTCCGGGAAGCCGCGGCCCGCGCCCTCGCCCACCTCAGCTGAGCCACCGCCCATGAATCCGACCTCGCTTCCCGTCAGCCGCCGCCGCTTCCTCCGCAACTCCGGGCTCGCCACGGCCGCCGCCGCCGCGCCCCTCATCCTGCCCTCCGGGTTGCGCGGCCAGAACGCCCCGAGCCGGAAGATCACCGTGGGCATCGTGGGCTCCGGCAACATCGCCGACAGCCATTACGGCGCGCTCCTCGGCGAGGAGAACGTGCGGATCCTCGGCGTCTGCGACGTCGACCGCGAACGCCGCGAGGAAGGCGCCGCGCGCGTCAACCAGGCCTACGGTAACAAGGACTGCCGCGCCCACGCCGATTTCCGCGAGCTGAACCGCCGCGGCGACATCGACACGGTCTTCGTCTGCACGCCCGACCACTGGCACGCGCTCGTCGCGATCGACGCGATGCGCAACGGCAAGGACGTCTACATCGAGAAGCCCATGACCCTCACGATCGAGGAGGGCCGCGCCGTCGTCGCCGCCGCGCGGAAGCACAACCGCGTCGCGCAGCACGGCACGCAGCACCGCTCGATGAAGCGCTTCCACGATGTCGCGGAGTTCGTCCGCAACGACGGCCTCGGCAAGCTGCACCGCATCGAGTGCTTCATCCCGCCGAACAACCGCCATTGCGGAGCGACGTGGACGCCCGAGCGCGTGCCGGAGGGCCTCGACTGGGACATGTGGCTCGGGCCCGCCCCGTGGCGCCCGTACAGCTCGCTCGGCTGCCACTACAACTTCCGCTTCATCTCCGACGCCGCCTACGGCCAGGTGACCAATTGGGGCGCGCACTACCTCGACATCGGCCAGTGGGCGATGAACGCCGACGCCGGCGGCCCCGTCGCGGTCGAGGGTCGCGGCGAATTTCCCAGCTCGGGGCTTTTCACCAACGCCACCAAGGTCGACTTCACCGTGCGCTACGCCAACGGCGTCCCGATGCACTGCCGCACGCGTTACGAGGGCGGCGGCACCTCCCGGTTCGTCGGCGAGCGCGGCTGGCTCGACATCTCCCGGAACAAGATGACCGCCTCGAGCCCCGAGCTGCTGCGCGAAATGCAGGCGCCCGGCAAAAAGGTGCAGCTCGAGCTGAGCAACAACCACCACGACAACTTCTTCGACTGCGTGCGCTCACGGCGGACGCCGATCGCCGACGTCGAGATCGGCCACCGCACGACGACCGTCTGTAACCTCGGCCAGATCGCGATGGTGCTCGGCCGGCCGCTCAAGTGGGACCCGGTGAAGGAGGAGTTCGTCGGCGACGCCATGGCGAACCGCCTCCGCGGCCGCGCGATGCGCTCGCCCTGGTCGCTCGCCTGAGGCGGTCCGCGCGGCCGCATCGCGCCCTCCGATCCGATGCCGTCTTCTCCGCACGTCGCCGATGACGCACTGCCGCCGTTGCCCGCCGAGCCGCGGCCCGGCCGTTACCGACACTACAAGGGCCAGGAGTACCTCGTGATCGGGATCGCGCGCCATTCCGAAACGCTCGTTGCGCTCGTCGTCTACCAGGCACTCTACGGCGAGCGCGGTCTGTGGGTCCGACCTGCGCCGATGTTCGTCGAAACCGTGGAGGTCGGCGGGCGAAGCTTCCCCCGCTTTGCGCGGATCGGTGACGCCTGAGTCGATGCGCGTCCTGCTGGCCTTCGACAAGTTCAAGGATGCCCTCGGCGCAGCCGAAGCCTGCGCCGCCGCCGCGCGCGCCCTCGCCGCCGCCCGGCCAAACTGGACCCTCGATTCCTGCCCGCTCGCCGACGGCGGCGAGGGCTTCGGTTCAATCCTCACCGGCGCCGCGGGGGGGGAGATCGTACGATCCGAGGTCACGGGTCCGCGCGGACGCTCCGTCGAGGGAGTATTCGGCCTCGTGCCCCTCGCCCGAATTCCCTCCCCGGCCCGCGCGCTGCTGCGGCTCCCGGAACTCCCACCCGACGCCCGCATCGCCGTGATCGAGATGGCGTCCGCCTCCGGGCTGGCACTGCTCGCCGCGGCGGAACGCGACCTCTGGCAGACCACCACGAAAGGCACGGGCGAATTGATGCGGCTCGCCGCCGCATGTGGCGCGGCCGCGATTGTTCTCGGGATCGGCGGCAGCGCGACCAACGACCTGGGACTTGGCGCCCTCGAGGCGCTCGGCGTGGAGTTTCTCGATTCCCTTGGCGACCGCGTTTCACCGCCGGTCCCCGCCCGCTGGGGGCGGATCGCGCGGATCGCAGGCCACCTCAAGCCAGGACTTCCACCCATCCGCATCGCCTGCGACGTGAACAACCCCCTGCTGGGCCCGCGTGGCGCCGCCGCCACCTACGGGCCGCAGAAGGGCCTGCGACCCGGCGACCTCGCCCGGCTCGACCACGAAGGCGCGCGGCTCGCGCTGATGCTCTGCGCGCGCTTCGGCCGGACGGATGCACTCATGGATACCCCGGGCACGGGGGCGGCGGGCGGCATTTCGTTCGGCCTGATGGCCGCGGGAGGCGCCGAACTGCTGCCCGGCTTCGACCTGGTCTCGGCCTGGCTGGATCTGGAGGCGCGGCTGGCACGGGCCGACCTCGTCCTCACCGGCGAAGGCCGTTTCGACGACGGTTCCCTGCAGGGCAAGGGCCCGGGGGCGGTCGCGGCGCGCGCCCTCGCGCTGGGCAAGCAGGTGCACGTGTTCGCCGGGCGCACCGCGGTCGCGCATCCGCCTCCCGGCCTGGAGCTGCACTCGATCACGCCCGAAGGCACGCCGCTGGAGGAGGCTTTGTCACTCGCCGCGGAATTCCTGCAGCAAGAGGTGCAGGCGGCCTTCGACTGAACCGCGGCCCCCGCTACCGGCACCTCAACGCGCGCCGGGCCGGCGAAGTTCGGCGGCTCGTTCGAGCCGCGCGAGCGCCTCGGCGTTTCGTCCGAGCGCGCGCAAAACCTGCGCGAACTGCTCGTGCATCTCCGGCACGTCCGGACGCAGCCGGATCGCCTCCTCGAAGTCGCCGACGGCCTCGGCGGGACGCCCGGCATTCACCCGCGCGATGCCGAGCCGCCCGCGCAGATCGGCCTCCGCCGGGGCAAGCTTCACCGCCGCCTCAAACTGGGTGACCGCGTCCTGCCAGCGCCCGATCGCGCCAAGGGAGTTGCCCAGGCTGACGCGGGCCGCGGTCATCCGCGGGGCCAGTCGCACCGCCTGGGAAAAGGCCACCACGGCCTCGCGGTCGCGGCCCGCCTGGCCCAGGGCGGAGCCGAGGTTGAGGCGGGCGTCGGCGGAATCCGGCATGAGCTCCGCCGCGCGGGCGAAGTGCGCCACCGCCTCGGCCGGAGATCCCGCCGCCGCCAGCGCGCGGCCCGCAAGACCCCGCACCGCCGGATCCGCGGGAGCGAGTGCGACCGAGCGCCGGATGACGGGCAGACCCTCGGCGGGCTGGCCGGAAAGCACCAGCGCCAGTCCCAGCCCGGCCAGCGCGTCAGGAAAATCCGGCTGGAGCCGCGAGGCCTCCCGATGCCGCGCGACGGCTTCATGCGGCCGGCCCGCGGAGCGGAGCGCGTGACCAAGATTGTTCAGCGCAGCGACATTGCGGGGATTCGCGCGGAGCGAGTCCTCGAAATGACGGATCGCGCCGGCAGTATCACCTGCATCAGCCAGCTCCACCCCTAGGCTGTTGTGCGCTTCGGCGTGGGTGGGATCGGCCGCGAGTGCGCGACGGAAGTTCTCCCGCGCCTCCGACGTTCGACCCAGACGGCGCTGGGCGGTGCCGAGGTTGTTCAGGATGTCGGCCCGCGCCGGGGCAAAGGCGGCCGCCCGCTCCAGCGCCACCAGCGCCTCGGCGTCGCGCCCGAGCTGGAGCAGCGCGCCACCGAGGTCGTTGTAAGCATCGAAGTCGTCGGGCTTGATCCGCGTGACGTGAGAAAAGGTCGCGACAGCCTCCTCGAGGCGCCCCGCCTTCACATAGGTGTCGCCGAGGTTCAGCCATGCCATGATTGCGCCGGGATTGTCGGCCAGCGTCGCGCGCCAGAGCGTCTCGTTGTCGCGGTATTCCCGCGCCTCGCGAGAAGTGAGGAAGGCTGGAACGGCAAGCAGGGCCGCCGCGCCCACGGCGCGCGGCAAGGCACCGTGGCGGCTGGTCGCACCAGCGAGGGCGGAGGCGACCAACGCGAGCGGGGCCATGCTCGCGAGGTACTGGAAATGGTCGCCGACGAACGAGTACCGGAAGAAGTAGACGTTGAAAAATCCCAGCACCGGGAAGAGCAGCGCGCCGAAGCAGGCGGCGGCGAGGAAGCAGGCCGCGTAGGAGGGACGACGCCGGCCCAACCAAAGCATGCCGAGCAAGGTGGTGACGCCGATCAGCGGCAGGAAGGCCCCGGGGCCATCGGCCGCGATGCGCCAGCGCGGGTAGATGAACGTGAGCGGCTCCGGCCAGGCCAGTTTGCCGAGGTAGAATGTGATCGCGCGGCCCGCGATGACCAGCCGCTCCGGAAAGGTCTGGCCCCATTCGGGCCCGAGCGCGCCGGAGTTGTGGCGCTGTTCCCAGATGGTCCAGGCGGCCGCGACGGCCGACAGGGTCAAGAACGGCGCGAGCGGCAGCCACTCACGCCACTCCAGCCGGCGTGATTTCCACCACCCGAGCAGCCCGAGCACGACCGGAAGCATCACCGTCGAGGGCTTGCTGAGGATGGCCAGCAGGGCGCAGCCCAGCGCGGCCCAGTACCAGCGCATGCGCCCTCCACCCGGCGCCGTCCCCAGCCAACGGAGATGGCAGAGGATCGCCGCGAGGAAGAAGACGGCGGACTGCGTGTTCTTCAGTTCGCAGATCCAGGCGACGGACTCCGCCTGCACGGGATGGACGGCCCAAAGGGCCGCGCCGAGCCAGGCCCCCGGCACCCGGAGCCGGACGAGGACACGCCAGAGCAGGAAGGCGGCGCCGAGGTGGCAGGCGAGCGTCACGAGCCGGTAGCCCAGCGGCTCAAGACCCCACGCCGCATGCTGCAGCCAGAAGCTGGTGAGTGTGAGGGGAAAGTAGTTGGCGCGGGCGCTGGTCCAGATCTCCTTCAGCCCGAGCGGGCCGATGATCGTCGGGTTGGCGGTGATATGCAGATCGTCGTCCCACAGGAAACCGCCGTCCAGCGAGCCGGCGTAAGTGAGCACCAAGGCGGCCGCCAACCCGGCCGCGGCCACGGCGGCTTGGAGACGGGTCTGCTTGGCGGTGGATTCCACGGCGGGGTGAGCGCAGCGCGGAGGCGCCAGTCGGGCCAACAAAAAGCGCCGGCTCCACGGGGGAGCCGGCGCACGAGGCGGCAGAGCCGCCGGGAATCAGAACATGCCCTTCAGGCCGAACACCCAATTGGCACCGTACTCCTGCAGCTGGCGCAGGGCGCGCTGCTGCCCTTCCACGACCCCGGGAGCCGTGTGGTACCAGAGCACGGGCTTGCCGGTGATGTTGCGGATCTGGGTGTAGAAGGTCATGCGTTGGTTGATGCGCCAGTTCAGCGACACGTCGAACTGGGTGATCTCCCCCTGGTATTGGCCGTACGTGGTGCTGTCGGGCGTGTCGGGCCGCCAGACCATGCCGACGGAGCCGTTGAAGCGCTTGTAGGCGTAACCGAGGCGCGAGGATACGCGGTATGGAGCGAGGTTCGCGCGGCGGCGGTCGGCGTAGGCGCGCGAGAAGGCCACGTTGAAGTTGAGGCCGCGCAGGTACTCGCTGGGCAGGAAGCCGAGCGTCTGGTTGTAGGCCAGATCCATCGACCGGAACGTCTGCTCATCCGGGCTATTGATCGTGGTGCGGAACGTGTACGGCGCGAAATCGGGATCTTCGACGCCGAAGTCCTCGGCGGTGAAGTCGTAGGTCTGCCGGAAGTTCGTCGCCTTCACCTGGGTGAGGTCGAGGGTGAGCTGACCCGGCGAGCGACCGCGGAAGTAGTACGCCAGACGCGACTGGAACTTCTTGTGGTACTCGGGCTTCAGGTCGGCGTTGGGGGCCGATACACGTAGATTCACCTCATCGATGCCCCACACGCCGGTGATGTTGTCGATCGGCGGCCGGGAGATGGACTTGTTGAAGCCGATCTGGAACTCGAAGTCCGGCAGGATGTAGTACTTGAACATGATCGACGGGAAATAATTCCGGTACATCGACTCGCGCGTGACGCGCGGGTTGGCGGTGTACTGGTAGATCATGCCCGGGAGGGTGAGCGCGCGGCCGCCGTTGGTGCCGGGGGCGTTGACCGGGTAGCCGGCGGCCAGCACCTGGGCGCGGGTCATCGGGTCGAACTCCTTCACCGCGTTGTCGGTCTGCTCCATGCGCACGCCGCCGAGCATCGTGAGCTTCGACGAGAAGCGCACCGTGGCCTGGGCGTAGCCCGAGCTGACCGTCTGGCGGAAGTCGCGCGGGTTGGCGAAGAACGACGAATAGTAGTTCTCAGGTGTGCCGGTATGCACGAACCAGGCGGGGTGGTCGCGGAACAACAGGGCGACCGCCTGGCGGTTGACGCGCTGCGGCATGCCCTGCTGGCCATTCACGTTGAAGACGGTCATGCCGTTCGTCGTCCCCATGTCGAACGGATGGGGCGAGATGAACTGGCGGCCGAGGTTGGACCAGTTGCCGGTGGTGGCGTTCTCGAAGGCTCCGGTCGTGGGATTGACGCGGATGGTATTTCCGCCGGGTCCGACGTAGGACCAGATGTCCCAGTCGCTCACGATGTTGTTGTTGCGGTTCTCGTCGGCGACCTTGCCGCCGAACTTGAGGAAGGTCGGGAAGCGTTCGAGTCCCGGAACGGCCCAGCGCGCATTGAGCTGGGCGCTCTGGATCTCGGTGATCCAGGTTCGGTTGTCGTTGTTGACCCGCGTGCCGCCGGAGCGCGCGTTGGTGTCGATGAAGTTCGCGCGGTCGAACCAGTCCGGACCCGAGGTCTGGCGGATCGTCCACTCCCATGATTCCTGGTGGGGGCGGGTGGCGGTGAAACCTGCCTGGGCGCTGCCACCCTCGCTGTTGGTGAAGCCGCGCTCCAGCGACTCGTAGTTGTTCACCGAGCGGGAATAGCCGAGTGCCCCGTCGATGAGCCACCGGCTGGTCTTGTACTCGAAGCGCGGGGAGAACGTGCGGGTGTAGGTGAGCTTCGCGGAGGTGCCGCCGCCGTTGTTGAGCTGGGCGGCATTCGCGGTGGTATCGCGACGGGCGACGATCGTGGTGAGGCCATCGCCGCCGACCGAGCTGCGGCCGTTGTTGACGTTCGCGTTGTCGTTGGCCGCCACGAAGGTGAAGTTCCGGTTCCAGAACTCGCCTTCGGTGTAGGTGTAGATGCCGGTGAGCGAGAGGACGAGGTTGGGGGTGACCTTCCAGTCCGCCGTGAGGGTCATCGCGTCCTTCAGGATGGTCTTGTTGCCGTCCTTGAAGTCGATCTGGCGCACGACCATCGGACGCGGGTCGGCGGCGGTGGGCGAGCGGTTGTAGCCGTTGTTGACGACGTACTGCTCGGTGTAGGAGTGCGCATGGCTGGCGGAGAGCACGATGCCGAAACGCTGGTTCAGGAACGACTCGGCGTAGTCGATCGAGTAGTTGGGCTTCCACTTGTAGGACTCTCCGTCGCGGGGCCCGGCGGTCTTCCGCCAGGTGAACTCCTCGGCGTTGAAGTTCAGGCTCGTGTTGTAGGCGAGCGTGCGGCCCTTGCGGTCGAAGGCACGCTTGGTGCGCATGTTGATCGTGCCGGCGGGGTTGTCGGCATCCGAGTCCGGCGCCGACGTGCGGTTGATCTCGATCGACTCGATGGCGGTGATCGAGAATCCCTCGAAGGAGGTGGCGCGGGAGTTCGTGCCGCCGCCGCGGTTGGCGTCGGCGCTCGCCGAGCGGATGCCGTCGAAGGAGACGCCGACGTACTGGGAATCCATGCCGCCGAGGCGGGGGCCGCGCGCCTCGGACTCCACGTAGTCGAGGTCGACGCCGGGCAGGTACTTCAGGAACTCGCCGACGTTGCCGTCGGTGACGTCGCCGAAGATGTCCGACGCCACCGAGGTGGTGATGCTCATTGAACGGCGCTGCGACATGATCGCCTTGGCGTTGCCCTCGCGCTCGGTCGACACGGTGAAGGCCTGCAGCTGCACGACCCCGCCCTCGCGGGCGGCGGGCGTAGCGGCCGTGCTGGTGAGGTTGATCTCACGCACCGCGGCCTGCCCGGCGGCCACCGTGAACGTCTCCTTCACCGTATTGTAGCCGGTATAGTTGACCGTGATGGAGGCCGTGCCGGCGGGGACCGAGGAGAAGGAGAAGGAGCCGTCGTTCTCCGAGTAGGTGATCTGGTTGGTGCCGTCGAGGCGCACCTCGGCGTCGCGCACGTACTCGCTCTTGGCCGGGTTGAAGATACGGCCTTGGATGGAACCAGTGCCCTGCGCGTGCAGGGCGGCTCCGGCCAGGGCTATGAGGAGGAGTGCGACGCAGCGCAGGAGTCCGCCCACGGTCAGGGTGGTTTTCAGGGTCATGGTAGGTTGGTCAGGGGGTTCTGGGCGGCGCATGGCGCGCACCGCCCTAGGTGCATGGAAAAAGCAATTGGCGGGCGGTCCGCAAGCCGTCATCCGCCGCCCTACCGATCCGTCAGGCCAGCTCGAGCCCGCGCATCGTGCCCGTGGAAGTCGCGAAGCGGTCGGCCTCGATCCCCATCCGCTGCAGCATCGAGACGAAGAGGTTCGGCAGGGGGTAGTTGTGGACCGGGTCGAAGGCGATGTGCTGGCCGTGACGGAAGCCGCCGCCAGCGAGCAGCGTCGGCAGGTTGGTCGTCACGTGGGTGTTCGCGTTGCCGAGGTTGGACCCGTACAGCACCATCGTGCGGTCGAACAGCGTCTCGCCGTCCTCACGCACGGACTTCAGGTCGTTGAAGAGGTTGGCGAGGAGGCGCATATGCCACTGGTCGATCGCCTTCAGCTGGGAGATCTTCGCCTCCGAGCGGCCGTGGTGGGACAAATTGTGATAGCCGTCCGTGATCTTGACGTCGTGGTCGAGGTCGAGCGTCGGCGAGTTGACGCTGTCGAGGAGCAGCGAGATCGAGCGGGTGGAGTCCGTCTCAAAGGCCAGCTTGGCCATGTCGTACATCAGCTTCACCTTCTCCATGTACGCCTTGGGGCTGGCGGGATCGAGCGGCACCGGGGCCGTGACGCGCGGCTTCGGGCGGGTCTCCCACTCGCGGGCGGCCTGCAGGCGCTGCTCCAGCTCGCGCACGCTGGTGAAATACTGGTCGAGCCGGTCGCGGTCGCGCGAGCCGACGCTCCGCTGGAGGTCACGCGCCTGCCCGCCGACCGCGTCGAGGATGCTCCGGCCCTGCGCCAGGCGGCGCAGCTGGGCCTGCACCTCGGCCGGCGAACCCTGCACGAAGAGGCGGCGGAAGACGTCCGCAGCCTTCTCCTCGCAGGGGATGAGCACGCCCGAACCGGTCCACGAGAGGCTGCGCACGCCCTGCTGCACGTTCACGCCGAGGGTAAGCGACGGGAAACGCGTCTCATGGCCGATGCGCTCCGCGACGTACTGGTCGAGCGAGATGGTGTTGCGGAAACCGCCGCTGCCGGGATGCGGCGCCGCCGTGAGGAAACAGATGTCCGCCGGGTGCCCGCCGTCGACGTCGGGATGCCACACGCCGCTGAACACGCTGAAATCGTCGCGGTGCTCGCGCAGGGTCTCAAGGTACGGCGAGAGGGTGTAGCCGCGGCCGGTTTGCTTCGGGAAAAATTGGTCGGGCAGCAGGCCGAGGTTATTGCACACCGCGAGCATGCGGCGGGGCTTGGCCTTGCCCGCTGAAGTCGTGCCCGCCCGCGCGAACGCCGGCAGCATCGAGTCGAGAAACGGCAGCGACATCGCCACGCCCGCCCCGCGGAGAAAACGGCGGCGCGACACCGCGCGCTGGGTGGAAATGCGGAAGGCCGAGGACGCGGAGACGGAACTCATGGGGCGTGGGGGTTCGAAGAAATTACGGGTGCAGCGGCCGCAGGCAACTGCCGTTCACGGTTCACTTGCGCAGGAATAACGGGCTCCGCACCACCTCGTGCAGCAGCGCGCGCACGCCGTACCCGGAGCCGCGCGTCCGCGCGAGGATCGCCTCGACCTCGGCCCGGTCGCTGAAACGCACCGGCGCACCCGTCGCGTACACCACCAGCTGTCGCACCAGGTTGCGCGCGATCTGCGCCTCGTCCTCCAGCAGCAGGCGCTTGAACTCGCGCACATCGGCGAACGGACGTCCGTCGGGCATCTCGCCCGCGCAGTCCACCGGCAGCGCCAGGCGGAAGGCGAACTTCTGCCCGCCGCGCCCGATGCCTGCGGCCGCCTGCGCCGGATCACCCATCGCGCGGTAGCGATCCCGGAAGCCGCCCATCACGTCGAAGCTCTCCAGCGCGAAGCCCGGCGGATCGATCTTCACGTGGCACGAGGCGCAGTTCTCCAGCGTGCGGTGCTGGTCCAATTGCTGCCGGATCGTCGCCGCGCCGCGGATGTCGGGCTCCACCGCCGGTATGCTCGGCGGTGGGGGCGGCGGAGGCTTGCCGATCAACCGCTCCATGACCCAGGCCCCGCGCGTGACCGGCGAGGTGGTCGTGCCATTCGCCGTCACCTTCAGGACCGCCGCCTGCGTGAGCAGGCCTCCGCGCACGCTTCCCTCCGGCAGCGGCACCCGGCGCACGTCCACCCCTTTCACCGGCGGCAGGCCATAATGCAGCGCGAGTTTCTCGTTCAGCATCGCGAAGTCCGCCGCCACCAGCGTTCGGGCGGATAAGTTTTCCCGCAGGAGCTCGCGCAGGAAGAGCCGTGTCTCCTCCAGGGCCGATTCCGCCAGCAGATCGTCGAGGTAGTAGTCGGGGTAAAGGATCTCGTCCGGCGAGGTCGCCACGATCTTCCGCAGGTCGAGCCAGTGGTCGAGGAACGCCTCGGTGAAACGCCGCGACCGCGGATCATCGAGCAACCGCTCCGTCTGCGCCCGCAGGACCGCCGGATCCCGCAGCATGCCGGCGGCCGCCAGAGCGCGCAGTTCGGCATCCGGCGTCGAATTGATCAGGAAAAGTGCCAGCCTCGTCGCCAGCGCATGGTCGTCCAGCGGGCCCGGCCGGCCGTCCACCGAGAGGAACTCCGGCGAACAAAGCACCGCCGTGTACGCCGCGATCATCGCCTCGGCGAAGCCGCCGCCCGCATTACGCGCGTGCTCGTACACCGGCAGGAAACGCTCCACCTCACCCGCCGGCACCGCGCTCCGGTACGCCGCCCGCAGGAACTCCCCCAACAGCCGCGCGGCATCCCCGCGCGGGTCCTTCGTCTCGACCTCGACACCCGCCGCGGCTCCCGCCGAGCGGCGCAGCGGCAACGAACCGAACAGCCGCCGATGGCCGGCCGTCGGCCACTCCTCGAGGATCGGGCCCTCGACTTCCATCCACCGGAACACGACGCCCGGCTGGCCGTCCTTCTCCGCCAGCGGGTTCTGCCAGCGGCCCGCACCCGGCCGGGAGCGGAAGAAGCGCGCTGCATCCGGGCGGATCGTCTCGCCCTCCAGCAGCCAAACGTCGAGTTCGCGCACCGCCGGGTCCGGCGTCACGTCGAACTTGCCCAGCCACCGCAGTTGCCGCGGCGGGATCTCCGAATAAACCGTCACCGGCTCCTCACGCCGGCCCGGCAAGATGTCGTCGAGGTCGGGTATCCACCAGCGGTCGGGCTTGCCCTTCACGGGCTTGGTCGGGCCGACCCAGACCGAGAACGCATTGAAACGCAGCCGGTAGCGGCCGGCCTGCGGGGCCTTGAACGCGTTGAACTTCGGCTCGAGCGGCTCGTACGTGCTCGCCACCAGGCCCACGCCTTCGAGGTCGCGCGTCGCGGGATCGGCCGCGCCGACCGTCACGGGCGCCTTGCCGGCGCGGACTTCCGGTTGCGCGGCCCGGTCCAACACGGGAAAGGTCGCCCGTTCCGGCGCCGTGTTCATCACCGTGAACTTCATCGGCCCGGTGAAGCTGCGCTGGTCGCGTGCGTGGTAACGCGTGACCTTCGTCTCCGGCCGCTCCGGCGTCCGCGCGACCACCTGCCGGAGGGCGTACTCCGCCGCCCCGAGGTAGCGCGCCATCTGCACATGGGAGACATCGAGCGCTTCGCCGACCTTGTTGAAGCGGTGCGCCTCGCCGTCCTCCGGCAACCACTCCTTCACCTGCAACCACGGCGCGTGCAGCAGGTCGCGCAGGGCGTTCTCGTACTCGAGGCGGTTCAGGCGCCGGCGCGTCGCCCTGCCCTCCTCCGCCAGGCGCGCAGTCTCCGCGGCAACGAGCTGCTTCGAAAGTGCTCCGAGGAAAGTCTGCATCTCGTCCGCACCGGGACGCGGTTTGCGCGCAGGGGGCATCTCGCCCGCGACGACGCGGTCGTGGAGCTTCACCCAGAACGCGTGGTTGCGCGGGTCCGCGGGCGAAAAGGCGAGCGCCTCGAGGTCCAGGTTGCCCTTCTTCTCCACCGAGTCGTGGCACGAGGCGCAGTGCTGTTCGAGGAACGCCCGCACGGGGGCGGGCGGCACCGCGGGCGCGGCCGAAGCGGCGGCGGCGAGCACGGGCAGGATGACTAAGATTCGGACGGAGCGCACGGGGTCGGGGCGCAATGAGTCCGGCGTAAAGCGGGAGCTCCGTCAATCGACGCCTCGCGTCATGCGCCATTAAAGGGCCGTGCGGGCCATTCCTCCTCGCTTGGATTTCATGATTAACACCGCCCGGCGCCACGTCACCGTCGCGACATGGCCACGGAAGACGAGGCGCCCCGGCGGACGTTCCGGTTCAAACCGGCCGCGTTCACAGCGGTGAATGCCGGCGTTTCCGCACCAGGCCCGGGAAACTCGCCGCGCCCGGATCCGGGGCCGACCGCTCCGGACTCACGGCCGGTCGACCTGCGCGAGATTCTACAAGACGCCAACCGCGGCGTGCCGGTCGCCGGCTCGGCGCGCGAGAGCGACAACGAGATCCGCTCCGCCCTGCGCGAACAACATGCCCGCGAGCGGAAAGCCGGCCTCTTCGCGACGGGTCCGCTCGACGACTCGGTGCAACGCCGCCGCCTGCGGCGCTACTGGCTGCTGATGGCCGCCGTCAACCTGCCCGCCGGCGCGATCGCGGTTCTGGCCGGGCCGGGTAATCCTTTCCCCTTCATCCTGGCCATCTCCGTGATCGCCTGTTTCTCGGCGTCTCTCACCTGGCGCACCTTTTGGCTCCGCACGTGGTACGACGAGTAAACACCCACCCCTCCCCGATCTTCAACCTCTCGCCTTCGGGCCTCGCGCCTTCCGGAGGCGCCTCTCACCCGCGCCGGGCCCAAGTCTCCCACATCAGGATCGCGGCGGCGACGGACACGTTGAGCGACTCGACGCGACCGCTGCCTGGAATGGTCACGAGCCGCGTGCAAGCCGCAGCCACCGCGGGGTCGAGCCCCTGCTCCTCATTCCCCATCACCAGGGCCACCGGTCGACCCGCCGCGCGGCCGACGTCCGGCCGGCCGCCGCGGGTCGCGGCGCCGACGACATCGTAGCCCGCCGCGACGAGTCCGCGCACCAACGCCGCCGCACCCGGCGCCGCGTGTAATTCCACGGCCTCCAGCCCGCCTTCAGCCACGCGGTACGCGGCGTCGACCGGCCGCGCCGAACCGGGCCCGCCGCAGAGGACCAGCCGCCCAGCGCCGAGGAAGGCCGCCGTGCGCGCGACTGCGCCGAGATTGTGGACGTTGCCGACGCGATCGAGCACCAGCACCGGCTCGCGCCGCCCCGCCCAAGCCTTGAGGTCGGCCGCGGACGGCTCCGACAAAGCGGGCGGGGCCACGACCGCGACGACTCCGCCGTGGTGAGGCGTACCCGCGATCTTCTCGAGCTCCGCCGGCTCCACGCAGCGGTAGATTTTCCGCGCCGCCGCGAGCGCCTTGCTCATCACGCCGATCTTCCGGCCCGTGTCGTAGTCGAAATACAGCCGCTGGATCGAACCGGCATCGCGTGCGAACCGCGCCCGCACCGCCGCAAGCCCGCAGATCCGCAGGACGTCGCGGGCGGCCGACGCCGCCGGCCCGCCGGAGTTTCCCGAATCGCGTCGCGTGGTTAGAGCCATGCCGCGCAGTAAGTCCACCCGCGCGGCTTAAACCAGCCCTTTGTCCGGCATCGTCAGCCCGCGGGCGCAACCTCGCCGACCAGCGTGAACTCCTCCCGGTCGTGGAAGAGGTGGCTTACGCGCAGCCCCGGCACACGCCGCGCCAGCGGCGAACCGGCCGCCCGCAGCTCGCGCAACAGGCCGACCGCGTCGACCCGGCCGAACTTGAGGTTGACCACGAGCCGCCGGCACCAGCCGCGCGCGAGCCACGGCTCGACGATGTCCCGCAGCACGTGGTGCGGCTCCTCCACCATGTCGCAGAAAAGCCAGTCGAACGCCACGCCGCCTGCGGGGCCGAAGCGGAAGGCGTCCTCGCGCCGGTGCTCGATCAAGGGATGGTCGAGGGCGCCGCCCTTGAGCGGGCCGTTGTCCACCGCGACGACGCGTGCGCCGCGCTTGGCCGCACTGTAGCTCCAGCCGCCCGGCGCGGCACCGAGGTCGCAGACGGTTTCCCCGGAGAGCGGCTCGCGGCCGAGGATCGCGTAGGCCTCCTCGACCTTGAGGTACGAACGCGACGGCGCCAGCGGGTCGTCGGCCATCCGCCGCGGGCCGTGCACGAACGCCTCGCGCGCGACCCAAGCCCGGCCAAAGTCGGTGAACCAGACGAATAAACCGCGCACCGGACCGGATCCGCGCGGCGGCTCAGCTGTCGCCAGCCGGGCGACGCGCGACAGCCTCCGCTTGAGCCCCTCATGGAAGGCCGCTTCGACCGCGCCGATGCGCCGCCCGAGTCCCACCAGCTCATGCGGGCCCGCCCAGACGCACGGCCACGCGGACTCGATCCGCTCCCCGCGCAAGGTCGCGAGGAAATGCTCCGCCACCGCGCCCGCGAGCGCGTTGACCGACGTGCCCTCAACCGCGACCGGCGCGAGCAGCGTGAGGTGCGGAAAAGCCGCCGTCCGCAACACCGGCAGGGGATCCGCCGGCGCGACGGCCTCCAACCAGCCCGGCCCGCGCGTCCCCGCCGCGATCCCGTGCAGCTCCGCGAGCTCCCGCGCGAGCAGCGCCTCAAAGCCCGGTTGGCAGGTGAGCAGCATCGGCCGGGAGGCTGCGCGCCCCTCCGCGCCGCGCGAGGCGAAAAGGGCTGGGCGAGGAATCGCGGGCCTTCCGCCCCGATCGTCCGCCCTCACCCGGAATTTCCGAGGCAGGAGCGGTCTCCCATTCTCAATCTTCTCCCGGTTTTCCCCGCCGAGGCCCGTTGGGCCGTCCGCCGTCGTCTCCCGCTCTCGCCTCAGAGCCGGTGCAGGTGAAACCCGCCATCGACGTCGAACGTGGCGCCGGTTGAGAAGGGGAAGCGGTCCTCGGCGATGGCGCGGACGGCGCGGCCGATGTCCTCGGGCTGGCCCCAGCGGCGGATCGGCGTGATGCCGCGCTCGTCGCGCAGGATGAGCTTGTCGTACTTCTCCTTAACGCCGCCGGTCATGTCGGTCGCGATCACGCCCGGGCGGATCTCGTAGACGTTGATGCCGTCGTTCGCGAGGCGGTCAGCGAAGAGCTTGGTCATCATCGCGAGCCCGGCCTTCACCATGCAGTAGTCCCCGCGGTTGATCGAGGCAGTGTAGACGGAGATGGAGGTGATGTTGACGATGCGGCCGCGAAAACCCTCGGCGTCGGGCGCCTGCCGCAGCATCTGCTTCGCGACCAGCTGCGAGAGGAAGAACGGTCCCTTGAGGTTGATGGCGTAAAGGCGGTCGAAACTCTCCTCGCCGGCATCAAGCAGGTCGGCGCGCACCTTGGGCGCCACGCCGGCGTTGTTCACGAGCAAGTCGATGCGGCCGAAGCGGGCGGCCGTCTCGGCCACCATACGCTCACGGTCGGCGGCGACCGCGACGTCGCCCTGCACGGTGAAGCCATCCCCGCCCGCGGCCCGCACCGCGGCGAGCGACTCCGCGGCCGCCTCGGCGTTGCCCGCGTAGTTGATCGCCACGCGCGCGCCGGCGCGGGCAAGTTCGAGGGCGATGCCGCGGCCGATGCCGCGCGAGGCTCCGGTGACAAGGGCGGTATTTGCTGCCATGGACGACCAGCGAACCTCCGGGGTGCGGCACCGCCAAGCAAAACCTCGCGCCGCCCGGGCGCGGCTTGCCACGGCGGCGGACGCGCGCGATCAACCCGGCCATGGCCACGCTCCACGTCGTCGACGCCTTCACCGACCGCCCGTTCACCGGCAATCCGGCCGCGGTGTGGATCGGCGCGCGGCCGGCCGACGAGGCCTGGATGCGGCTCGTGGCCCGCGAGATGAACCTGTCCGAAACCGCGTTCCTTCATCCGGTGGAAGGCGGGTTCTCCCTGCGCTGGTTCACACCCTCCGCTGAGGTCGACCTCTGCGGCCACGCCACGCTCGCCGCGGCGTTCGTGCTCTGGGAGACGGGCGCGCTGCCCGCCGGCGCGGAGGCGAGGTTCCTGACGCGCTCCGGCGGGCTGACCTGCACGCGGGAGGGGGACTGGATGGCTATGGATTTCCCCGCCCTGCCGTGCGCCCCCGCCGTCGCGCCGGTCGGTCTCGCCGCGGCCTTGGGCGCGGAGCCGCGGCATTGCGCGGGCAACGGGATGGACCTCCTCGTGGAGATCGACGACGAGGCCAGCCTGCGCGCGCTTCGGCCGGACCTCGCGCGGATTGCGACGCTGCCCGTGCGGGGCGTGATCGTCACCGCCCGCTCGCGGCAGCCGGCTTTCGACTTCGTCTCCCGGTTCTTCGCTCCCGCCGTCGGCGTGCCAGAGGATCCGGTGACGGGGTCGGCGCATTGCGCGCTCGGCCCCTATTGGCAGGCGCAGCTGGGCCGCGCGGACCTCAATGGCTTCCAAGCCAGCGCCCGCGGCGGCGTGGTGCGAGTGAGCGTCCGAGGCGACCGCGTCATCCTGCGCGGCCGGGCGGTGCTGATGAGCCGCGTCGAGCTGCACCAAGCCGGTTGAACGCGATCGGCCTTCAGGTGATCAGGGCGATCTGTTCCCCTGGTCCGTGCACGCCCTCGATGAGGATGCCCTCGACGTCGGCGGTCTTGGAGGGTCCGGTGCACCAGACGACGTTGCGGTCCTCGCCCAGCGCGGCGACGGCCTGCTGCACGTCGCCCATGATCGCGGCGCGTTCGACGACCGCGACGTGCACCCACGGCGCGAGCGCGCCGAGCCGCGTGGAGGTCGTTGCGTCCTTCAGGATGATCGTCCCCGACTCGGCGATGGCGCCGGCCGCCCGCGTGATGCCGAAGGCGTACGCGTCGACGCGCGCGCGGTCGAAGGACTGCTCCACGGTGAAGCCGGCGCCGAAGTGCGGCGCGAGCGACGGCCAGAGGGAGGGATCGCAGTAGCCGTGCATCCGCCCGCCGGACCGGAGGTGGGCAACCAAGGCCGCGGGATCCGTGAGGGGGATGCCTCCCACGCGCCTGAGCCGCTCCGCGAAGAGTTCCGCGAGGTCACGCCCGGAGATGACCTGCCGCAGCACGGCGATCTCGGGATCGTAGTCGGGCAGCGGCGCGCGCCGGTGCAGCGGCGTGAGCGCGCCGCGCACGCGGGACAGGATGGCTTCGCGATCCTCGTTCATCGTTCCTAAAGTTCGGGTCTGGAGTGGCGGCGGCGGGGAAAATTGCGAGCCCGATGCGCCGCGTCACGCACGGCGCGCCCCCAGCAGCCGGCCGCGGGCCACGAGGTAGAGCAGCGCCGTGATGGCGGCGAAGGGCAGCAACGAGAGGAGGTCGGCGTAGGGGCCCTCGAACAACGGGTTGTGCTTCTCCGCCCAACGGCCGACGGCGGCGTCGAAGTCGCCGAGCACGCCCGCGAGGAAGGCGATCAGGATGCCCGCGATCGCGCCGCCCGCGATGTAGCCGGAGGCGAGCAGCACGCCCGGACTCTTGTCGCTTTCGGCCGCGAACTGCTCCTCGGAGAGCCGGGCGTGGGCCGCCTGTCGGCGCGTGCGGCGGTCGACCAGCCAGCGGATCAGCCCGCCGGCGAGGATCGGGGTCGAGGCTGAGAGCGGCAGGTAGACACCGACCGCAAAGGCCAGCGCGGGGACGAACGACAGCTGGAGCGTCACCGCGATCATCACGCCCAGCAGGACGAGCGCCCAGGGCAGCTTCTGGTCGAGGATCCCCTTGATGATGTAGGACACGAGCGTGGCCTTCGGCGCGTCGAACTTGCGCACCTCCGTGCCGTCGGGCCGGCGGTTGTGGGCGCCGTTGATGCCCGGATCGACGAGCCAGACCGCCTCGCCGCGGTCGTTGACGAGGTACTTGCCCGCGGGGCCACCGGGGCCCTCGGGCTTGTGCCATACGCGGTAGGAAGCCGCGTCGTCCTTCGCCTGCGGCCCGGCGAGGCGCTCGCGGGCGTCGCCCAGCCGCGTGACGTCGGTCTTCAATCCCGCCGCGACCTGAGCGGCCGGCACGTAGACGGTGGCGGAGTCGTTCAGGCGGAGCAGGATCGGGCCCAGCACGAGCGAAGACACGAAGGCCCCGATGAGGATCGCATACTGCTGGAGGCGCGGCGTGCCGCCGAGGAGGAACCCGGTCTTGAGGTCCTGCGACGTCGTGCCGCCGTTCGAAGCGGCGATGCAGACGATCGCGCCCACCGAAAGGGCCGTCACGTAGTGGGTGCCGCCCGTCCAACCCGTGAGGAGGAAGACGAGGCAGGTGAACAGCAGGGTGGCGACCGTCATGCCCGAGATCGGGTTTGAGCTGGAGCCGATCTCGCCGGTGAGCCGCGACGAGACCGTCACGAAGAGGAACCCGAACACGACGATCAGCAGCGCCCCGAGCAGGTTCATGTGGAGCGTCGGCGCGAGGACGATCAGCGTGATGAGCACGATGATGCCGATGCCGGTGAACTTGAGCGGCAGGTCGCGGTCGGTGCGCGGCGTGCCGTCCGCGCCCGACGTCCCGTTCCCGATCCCGAGGCCCGCCATACCGGCCCGGAGACCGTGGAGGATGGTCGGCATCGCCTGCACGAGGCTGATGATGCCGCCCGCCGCCACGGCGCCGGCCCCGATATAGAGGATATAGGCGCCGCGGATGCCGTTGGGCGTCATCTCCGAGATGAGCTTGGTGCCCGGCGGCAGCGGCGTGGTGAGGGCGCCGCCGAAGAACATGATCGCCGGGATCAGCAGCAGGTAGGACATCACGCCGCCGGCGCACATCACCGCCGCGATCCGCGGCCCGATGATGTAGCCCACGCCCAGTAGCTCGGGGGAAATCTCCGCGCCCACTGAGCCGCCCTTGAGCGGGGCGCCAAACACCTTCTCGGGGACATCCTTCCAGCCCTTGAGGGCGATGTTGAGGGTCTTGTAGAGCAGCCCGACGAAGAAGCCGGTGAAGACCACCTGGGCGCCCGCCGACCGGCCGAGTCCGGCGGCCTCCGCCGCCCGCATCTCCGCCTGGGCGGAGGCCGAAGCCTGCGCGCGGCAGGCTTCGCTCGCCCCGGCCTTCAGCACGGCGGCGCAAGCCGTGCCCTCGGGATATTTGAGGACGCCGTGCTCCTTCACGATGAGCGCGCGCCGCAGCGGGATCATCATGAGGATGCCGAGCAGGCCGCCGAGCAGCGCGACCAGCATCACGCGCGTGAGCTCGAGATCGAAGCCGAGGATCAGGATGGCCGGCATCGTGACGCCCACGCCGAAAGCGATCGATTCGCCCGCCGAACCCGCGGTCTGCGTGATGTTGTTCTCAAGGATGGTGGCGTCGCGCCCGCCGAGTTTCGACCAACCGCGGAAGAGCGCGAGCGAGATGACCGCCACCGGGATGGAGGCGCTCACCGTAAGGCCGACCTTCAGCACGAGGTAGAGGGAGGAGGCGCCGAAAACGACGCCGAGCGCGGTGCCGGCAAGCACGGCGCGCAGCGTGAACTCGCGCATCGCGACGTGCGCGGGGATGAAGGGTTCGAACGACGAGGGGCTGTTGGGGGCGGACATGCGGGCGGGGGTTCCTTTCGCGCCACCCTGCGCGACGGCCGCGGAGTGACAACCCAGGACTCGCGGGCCAGCCCAAGCGCGCCACGCCCTCGGCGAACTGCCGCGCGCGTAGGGGCCGCCGTGCGGACGGAGAGCCGCTAACGACCGCGGTGGTCCGCGAATTTCACCGGAGCGCGGCTCCTGCTCCGGATCTCGTCCGGCGCTGACCTTCGGTCGGGTGCACCTGGAGCGCCATGGACGCCCGTTTTCATCCGTCTCGATTCCCGCGCCTACGGGATCGATCTCACCGTTCCAGCCTACGAAACCGGAGCGATCGTCTCCGCGACGGGCGTACGGTAGGCCTTGAGCGCCGGCACCACTCCTCCGAGGGCGCAGCCGGCGATCATCGCCAATGGGCACGCGGCCAGCACCGGGTGCCATTCCCCGAGGTGCAGGACGACGCCGGTCTGCGCGCGGATCACCTGGGCGACGCCGGAGAAAAGCGCGGCGTAGACCGCGAAACCGAGCAGGGAGCCGAGCGTGCCGATGGCGACGGCCTCGGCCAGCACCGCGCCGAAGACGGTGCGTCGGCGCGCGCCGAGCGCCCGCAGGATCGCGAGGTCGCGCTGCCGCGCGCTCATGGAGTTGTAGATGCTGGCGAGGACGGAGGCCGCCGCCACCAGGGCGACGAGGTAGGCGACCAGCGCGAGCACCTGGTCGAACCAGGCGATCTTGCCAAAGAGCTCCGCCACGATCGCGCCCACCGGATAGGCGAACGTGAGGCGGTTGCCCTGCTTGTTGTACATCATGTCCAGCATGAAGCCGCCGGTCGGCGCGCGGAGCTGCAGGAGCACCGCGCTGACATCGGTCGCGGCCTTGGGATCATGCCCGCTCAAGGTCTGCAGCCCGCGCAGCGGAATCCAGATCACGCGGTCGGCGGGGGTGTTGGTCGGGGCGAGGACACCGGTGACGGTGAAGACCTCAGCGTGCTCCGACTTCGGGTCGAAGGTGAGCCCGTGGAACGGACGGAACGTCGAGCCGACGCGCAGCCCGAGACGTTGCGCCGCGAAGCTGCCCACGACCGCCTGCCGCGCGTCGGGAGCGAAGAGCGCGCCGCCCGGCTCGACCGAAAAACGGCGACCCGGCGCGTACTCCACCTGCGTGAAGAGTTCGGGCACCGTGCCGACCAGCCGGAAACCACGGAGGTTGTCACCGACGGCGATCGGGATGGCGGTCTTCACCATGGGGTGCCGGCGGATCGCCTCGGCGTCGGCCGCGGGGATATTTCCCGGCGAGGCCTCGAGGTGGAAGATGGCGTTGAGGACGAGCTGCAGCTTCGACCCGCGCGCGCCAAGCACGGCGTCGAAGCCCGAATTGGCCTGCGTGAACGCCGCGTGCGCCTGCGTCTTCACCATCCAGACGCACATGAGCAGCCCGCAGGCGAGCGCGATGCCGGCGGCGGTCACCCAGGTCGACAGCGCGTGCTGCCGCAGGGAACGGTAGACGATGAGCGGGAGCGTCATCGGGCGACCTCCGGCGCGGGACGGTTGAGGTCGGCGAAGTCGCGCCGCAGCTCGAAGCGGCCGAGGACCTCCTCGTCGTGGCTCACAAGCAGGAGCGCGGCGCCCTGCTCGCGGCAAACCTCGCGGATGAGCGCGAGGGCCTCCCGCGCGTTGCGATGGTCGAGGTTGCCGGTGGGCTCGTCGGCTAGCACCAGCTTGGGATGATTGGCGAGGGCCCGCGCGACCGCGACGCGCTGCTGCTGCCCGGTGGAGAGCTGGCGCGGGAAATGGTCGAGCCGATGACCGAGGCCGACGCGGCCGAGCATCTCACGGGCGTGGGCGCGGTCCGCCCCGCGGGGGCCGAACGACATGCCGAGCAGGACATTCTCCAGCACGGTGAAGCCTTGGAGGAGGTTGAAGGTCTGGAAGATGTAGCCGAGCTTCGCCGCGCGAAGGCGGTCGCGCCCGGCCTCGGGGAGCGCGGTCATCTCCGTGCCGTCGATGGTCACGACGCCGCCGTCGGCCGCTAGGATGCCCGCGACGAGATTGAGGAAGGTGGTCTTCCCCGAGCCGCTTTCCCCGCGCAGCGCCAGCTGCTCGCCCGCGCCGAGCCGGAACTCGGCCACGTCCACCACCGGCACCCGCGCACCCTCCGGGGAGACGAAGGCCTTCGTGAGTTTCGCGACCGCGAGCATCAACCGAACCAAAGCCGCGCCCGCACAAAATCAAAATGTCTTTTTTCCCAGCCGCCCCCCCGTCAGCGTCGCCGGCGCGATGTGCCACCTCTGCCTGCTCCCGCCTGAACCCGAATGGCCGCTCTCACGCGCCGGCCGGGCGGAGTTCGGGGCCCGCTCCGCCGCCGGTCGCCGCCGCTGCAAGGCGGCGGGGAAGGCGGTCACCACACCAGCAGCCCGCCCGCGAACGTCAGGCCCGCGCCCACGCTGCAGAAAATGATGCGGTCGCCCTCGGCGAAGATGCCCTCCTCGGCCGCCCAGCCCAGCGCCATGGAGACGCTCGCCGCGCTGGTGTTACCGTACTTGGAGATCGTCACGACGAACTTATCGTAAGGGATGCCCACGCGCTTGCTCACCGCGGTGAGGATGCGCGCGTTGGCCTGGTGCGGCACCACCCAGGCGATGTCCTCCGGCCGCAGGTTCTCGCGCCGCAGGGTCTGCTCGATCTGCTCGGCGAAACCCACCACGGCGTGCTTGAACACGGCCGTCCCGTTCATCTGCAGGTAAAAGTCCTTCAGTTCGCAGCCCGTGCCGCCCGGCCACGGCTTGAGCGCCCCGCCGCCGGGGCGCTGGATCGACTCAAACTGCTCGGCGTCGCCGCTCAGGGCCATGCGGTGGAGCCGGTGCCCGCCCTCCCCGCCCGTGAGTACGGCCGCGCCGGCGCCGTCGCCGAAGAGGAAGGCGGTCTCGTGATCGGTCGGGTTGGTGATGCGCGAAAGCAGCTCAGCGGTGACGACCAGGACGTTGCGGGCCGTACCCGAAAGGATGAGCGAGCGGCCGATCTCCAGGGCATAGAGCCAGCCGGAGCAGGCAGCGTTGAGGTCGAACGCGAGGGCGCGCGGAATCCCCAGCCGCCGCGCGAGCGCGCTCGCCATGGAGGGCACCGGCTGGTCGGGGATGATCGTGGCCATGATGACGCCGTCGATCGCCTCCGCGCTCATCCCGGCCTGCGCCAGCGCGTGCTGGACCGCGATGGCGGCGAGGTCGGTGGCCGACTCGTCCTCCGCCGCATGCCGGCGTTCCTTGATCCCGGTCAGCCGCACCATCTCCTCCTCGGTGCGGTTCGGAAAGGCCTTCAGGATCTCGCTGTTCGGCCGGATGTTCGCCGGGGCCGCGTGGCCCACGCCGGCGATCCGGACCGTCTCGGGTTTCGTGCTCAATCGGCCCGCGATCAAAGCGCCGCCCGCGGCGGCGTCGACTCAAGACTTACGAGCCGCCAGGTAACGGGCGACGTCGTCGCCCGAGACCCGTCCGCCCGGTCCGGTCGCCTCGATGCCGGTGGCCGCGGCGGGATCAAGCCCCGCCTCCTGAGCGAGCTTGAGCGCCTTGGGCGTCCAGACCAGCGCCGCGGCGGGCTTGGCGGCCGCGGGGGCGGGCGACGCCGGGGCGGCGCCGGACGCCAGATGCCGCAGTGATTCATCCTTGGTCTCGATCCGCAGGAACGGTGATCCCGAAGGGCGCACGTCGCCGCCCGCCGCCAGCACGGCCCGCACGATGCCGTCGCAGGGCGACTCGAACTCAAAGACCGACTTGTCGCTCTCCAGCTCGGCGATCTTCTGGCCCTTCACCACGAGGTCACCCGGCGCGACGCGGAGCGCGATGACGGTCAGCTCGTTCACCGTGGCACCCATCGCGGGCATCGTGACGTCGATCAGGAAGGGTTCCATCAGGGTTGCGGATTCGCGCGCGAGTGTGGGCCGCGACCCGCGACGGTCAAGCGGCGCGCCGTAATCGGGATTGGCGTCGCGGCGGTGAACGGGCGAGCATGACCCGATGCTTCCGTCGCGCTCGGGTTCGCTCCCGCTGTTCCGCCTCCTCGGCGTGCGGGTGTACCTGCACTGGTGGTGGTTTGTCTTCGCGGTCTTCGAGATCGCGCTGCGCAGCCGGGCCTACTCGTCCTACGCGTGGAACATCGCGGAATACCTCTCGTTGTTCGTCATCGTGCTCCTGCACGAGTACGGGCACGCGCTGGCCTGCCGGCAGACGGGCGGCCAGGCCGACGAGATCATCCTCTGGCCGCTCGGCGGCGTGGCGTTCGTGCGGCCCCCGCCGCGTCCGGGCGCCGAGTTGTGGAGCATCGCCGCCGGGCCGCTCGTCAACGCGCTCCTCGTGCCGGTGATCCTGGCGCTGATCTGGACGCGGACGGGCCTGGGCTGGGGCGCGGGATCGCCGGACTACCGGCACTTCCTGCAGGCGCTCTTCTGGATCAACGCCGGCCTGCTGGCCTTCAATCTCCTGCCCGTCTACCCGCTCGACGGCGGGCAGATCCTGCGGTCACTGCTCTGGTTCCGGCTGGGTCGCGCGCGCAGCCTGCAGGTCGCCACCGTGCTGGGCATCGCCGGCACCGTCCTGCTTGCCGCAGGCCTGCTCTGGCTGCAGCCGCACCGTTGGCTGTTCACCCTGCTGATGGGCGGTTTCCTCGCCTCGCAGTGCCTCGCGGGCCTCCGCCACGCCCGCCTGATGCTCGCCCTCGAGCGCCTGCCGCGGCACGCGTCCTTCCGCTGCCCGGAATGCGGCCAGGCCCCGCCGGGCGGCCCGCTGTGGTCCTGCCCCGCCTGCGGACGCGGGTCCGACCCGTTCTCGACGGGCGGAGTCTGCCCGCATTGCGCGACGCCGCGCATATCCATCCCCTGCCCCAATTGCGGCGCGGAAAAACCTCCGGCCGCCTGGGGCGCCGTCCGCCCTCCGCCGGTCATCGACGTTTGAACCGGTTCCTCGCCGACGGAGGACCGTTCAGCGGCGCCAGGGCAGCGAGTTTCAAAGGAGGCCGAGCCAAAGTACGGAACACGTCTTCCGGTCATCGCAGGGGGCGCGCCTTCCGCCGGCGTCGGCCGCGACTTGCGGACCCGAGCCGCCCGCTCATCGTTCCCCCAGCCTTTCCCGCCCGCCCCGCATGAAGAAGAAGATCCTGCTCGGCCTCGCCCTCGCCGCCCTCGCGGTGCAGTTCGTCCGCCCGGAAAAGAACCTCTCCCCGTCCACGCCGAAGACCGACCTGCTCGCGCTGCACCCGGCGCCCGCCGAGGTGAAACGCATGCTGCAGGTCGGCTGCTACGACTGCCATTCGGATAACACCCGCTACCCTTGGTACGCTGAAATCCAGCCCCTCGGCTGGTGGCTCGCGCAGCACGTGCGCGACGGCAAGCGCGAGCTTAACCTCTCTTCGTTCGGCGAGCTTTCCCCGAAGAAGCAGGCTTCGAAGCTGGAGGAAATGGTCGACGTGATCGACCGACGGGAGATGCCCCTGCAGTCCTACACGATCACGCACCGCGACGCCGTGTTCACCGCGGCACAGGTGAAGGAGCTTAACGGCTGGCTCGAGGCCCTGCGGGACAAGGTCTCGCCGGAGTGAGGGCGGCGCGCCAGCAGCGGGGTTGAAAGCAGTCGCCTCGCTCGCCAAACCGCCGGACCGGCGGTACTTTCGCTCATGACCACCGTGATGACGTGTTCCAATCCCGCCGAGGCCGAGTTGCTCCACTCGTTGCTCACGGAAAACGGCATCGATGCCTTCGTGCTCGACGACGCGTTCGGCGGCGTGATCCGCCTGCAGGTCGCCGACGGGCAGGAGACCGAGGCGCGCCGCATCCTCGACGAGGCCGCGCGCACCCCGGAAGCGCAGGACACCGCGGGGGAATGACGCCCGCTCGGCCGACGCGCAGAACGCGCTCGACCCGCGCCGGCGCCGGCGCCACCCAAATCCCATGAGCGTCCTGAAGGCCCTGCGGCAGCGCATCGCGCCCGAGTTGAACTTCCTGTTGACCGACGCCCCCGCCGAGCGCGAAGGGGTCATCGACTGCGGCTGGCGGCCGCACCTGCACGCGTACCATGCCTTCCTCGTCGCGCGCATGTTCGGCTCGGCGGCCGAGCTGCGCACCGGCGACATCGCGGTCATCTCCGGCGCGCTGCCGCCGATCACGACCCTCGACCGGCAGCCGAAGCACGCCTGGTGCGCGGTGGGCGGTGTGACGCCCGTCGACCTTTCCGCGACCTTCGCCGGCTTCCCGCAGGCTCCGCAGCTGCGGTCTCCGGTCACGGGTGACGGCCCCAACGGCGACTGGCAGGTGCGCCACGCTGAGGACGAGTCGATCCTCGACCAGAACATCGAGGGCGCCAACGAGCTGATCTACATCTCCCGCGGGACATTCTTCGACGAACCCGGGCCGCTGCTCGAGGAGCCCAGCCGCTTCATCCCCACGGGCGAGGAGCCCGAAGGCTGGGCCGCGCGTCACGGCACGGGCCTCCACGCGGCGATCGCCCTGCACTGCTTCCGCTGCGCCACCAGCGGCGGCCGGAGCGTGCGCAACCGCGGTTCGCGCGAGGAGGCCGTCGCGGCGATCGTCGCGCAATCTCCCGACGCGCGCGCGGAGATCCTGAGGATCATCTCGGCCTGAACCGCCGTCGCGGCGCCGAAAGCCATGTGCGGCCGCTACGTCCTGAAGCAGGCCGAACTGCAGGCTCTGCTGCGCCGGCTCGGCATTCCAGATCCCCGCGGCTTCGCCGACCGCCACAACATCGCGCCGACGAGCGTGGTCCCCGTGATCCGCCGCCGCGGCCGGGAGACACCGGAGGCCGCCGCGCTGCAATGGGGCCTCGTGCCAGGTTGGGCAAAGGACGCGGCCGGCGGGGCGCGCCTCGCGAACGCCCGCGCCGAGGGAATCGCGGAAAAACCTTCCTTTCGCGACGCGTTCCGCCGCCGGCGCTGCGTCGTGCCCGCGACCGGCTTCTACGAATGGCAGACCCTCGGGGGCCGGAAATTCCCGTGGTACTTCACCCGCCGCGACGGCGCACCCCTCCTGTTGGCGGGGATCTGGGACCGCTGGGAGGGCCCGGCGGGGAATCCGCTGGAGACCTTCGCGCTCGTGACGACCGAGCCCAACGCCGTCGTCGCCAAGCTGCACGACCGGATGCCCGTCATCCTCCCGGAGGAAAGCCTGGCCGCCTGGCTCGAACCCGAACCCGCCGATCCGGCCGCGCTGCGAGGGTTGCTCACGCCGCTGCCCGCGGACCTGATGACCGCGTGGCCCGTTTCACCTCGGATGAACAACGTGCGCCACGAGGGTCCCGACTGCCTCGAGCCCGTTCCTCCCCCCGCGCCGGCCGCCGATCCCGCGGGAGGCCAGCTCGGCCTGGGGTTCGAGTGATCGCTCGGCGGGGTGCCGGAAATTCCCTCGCCGCCCGCGCCGCCGCCCGCAACCTCCGCGCCGGGGAAACCGCGTGAACCTCCTCGACCGCCACATCTTCAAGAGCGTGCTGCTCACGTGCGCCGCCGCGGTCGGACTCTTCGCGTTCGTGGTCGCGGTGCCCAACGTCATACGCGACCTGCTCGGCCCCTTCCTCGCGGGCCAGTTCGGCGCCGCGACCTTCGCGCGGCTCGTGGCCCTGCTCTTCCCGTTCGCGATCTCGTTCGCGCTGCCCATGGGCATCCTCACGGGCGTGCTCCTCACGCTGGGCCGCCTCTCGGCCGACAGCGAGATCACCGCGATGCGCGCCGCGGGCATCAGCCTCGCCCGAATCGCCCGTCCCGTGCTCATCCTCGCGATCCTCGGCACCCTGCTCGCCCTGCACGTCAACGTGGAGTCGGCTCCCTGGGCGCGGGCGCGCTTCCACCGCGAGCTGCCCGAGGCGATCCGCGCCAATCCGCTCGGCGTGATCGTGCCGAAGACCTTCATCCGCGACTTCAAGGGCAGCGTGATCTACGTCGGCGCGCGGGAGGGGGACGTGCTGCGCGACATCTGGGTGTGGGACCTCGACCGCCAGTCGCGCGTGCGCCGCCTCGTGCGCGCCGAGTCGGGCCGCGTCGATTACGACGAGGCGACCAACAGCCTGATCCCCACGCTCACCCGCGCGACGGTCGAGGAGCGCGACCCCGCCGACCCGGAGGACTTCGGCAAGGCGCCGCGGATCGTGACCGTCGGCCGCTTCGAGGAGGTGCGGATCCCGCTCGACCGTTACATGGGCCAGCACTTCGTGCGGCTGAAGGAGGAATGGCTGCCCTACGGCGAGCTGCAGGAACTCCGCACGCGCCACGCCGCCGAGACTCCACCGCCGGAGAAACGCGCGGAGCACGCCCGCGCGGGCATGCGGCTGGCGATGATCTCGATGGAGAAGTGGACGCAGGCCGCCGCCGTGCTGTGCTTCGCCCTGGTTGGAGTGCCGCTTGGAATCCGCGTCTCGCGCCGCGAGACGTCGGCCAACCTCGGCCTCGCGCTCGTGCTGGTGCTCGGGTTCTACCTGCTGACGGTCGCCGTCAAGTGGCTCGACAAGCAGCCGGACCTCCGGCCCGACCTGCTGCTCTGGCTGCCGCACGTGTTCTTCGCCGCCCTCGGGCTCTGGCTCTTCCGGCGGGTCGAGAAGCTCTGAGCGGTCGCCCCGCCGGCCGCGGTTCCCGAGGAATCACCAACCGGCGGCCTGGCCGTCTTTCCGGCTCTCGCTGGCCCCGAGGTACACGCGGTTGCGCGCGTCCCAGCGGATCGCCTGGTAGCCGCCGAAGCCGCCCAGGTCGGTGCGCAGGTCGTGCCCGCGGCGGCGCAGCTCGGCCTTCGACTCCCACGGCACGGCGCTCTCTAGGTAGACGAAGCCGCCGGTGGTCATCCGCGGAGTGTCGTAGTCCGTCGAGCCTTCGTGCTGCCACCGGGCGGCGTCGCCCGCCTCTTGCACGTTCATGCCGAAGTCGACGAGGTTCACGATGACCTGCACGTGACCCTGCGGCTGCATCGCCCCTCCCATCAGCCCGAAACTCAGCCACGGCGCGCCGTCCTTGGTCACGAAGGCCGGGATGATCGTGTGGAACGGACGTTTGCCCGGCGCGTAGTCGTTGGCGTGGCCGGCCTCGAGGGTGAACATCTCGCCGCGGTTCTGGAAACCGAAGCCGAGGCCCGGCACCACCACGCCGCTGCCCATGCCGCGGTAGTTGCTCTGGATGAGTGATACCATGTTCCCGTCGGCGTCGGCCGTCGTGAGGTAGATCGTGTCGCCTTCCTGCAGCGCGGGGTTGCCGGCGTCGTAGGTGCGTGCGGCGCGGTCCATCCGGATCAACGCGCGGCGCTGGGCGGCATACTCCTTGGAAAGCAGGCCGCGCAGCGGGACCTTCGAGAATTCCGGGTCGGCGTAGAACTTCGCCCGATCCTCGAAGGCCAGCTTCTTGGCCTCGATCATCACGTGCAGCGCGTCGGGCGAGTTGAAGCCCATCGCCTTCAGGTCGAAGCCCTCGAGGATGTTCAGCATCTGCAGTGCGGCGATGCCCTGGCCGTTGGGCGGCAGTTCATGCACGTCGTAGCCGCGGTAGTTGACCGACACCGGATCAACCCATGTCGAGGTGTGGCGCTCGAAGTCGGCCCGGCGCAGCCAGCCGCCGTTGGCCGCGAAGAAGGCGTCCATGCGCGCCGCGAGGTCGCCGCGGTAGAAGGCGTCGCGGCCGCCGTCGGCGATGGCCGAGAGCGTGCGCGCGAGGTCGGGGTTGCGGAAGACTTCTCCCTTGGCGGGCGCGCGGCCGCCGGGCGCGAAGGTGGCCAGGAAGGTGCCGGGTTCCTTGCCGAGCAACGGAACGCTGCGCTCCCAGTAGTAGGCGATGAGCTCGGAGACGGGAAACCCTTCGTTGGCGTAGAGGATCGTGGGCGCGAGCAGCCGCGGCATCGGCAGCCGACCGAACTTCCGGTGGAGCTCGAACCAGCCGTCGACGGCGCCCGGCACCGAAATCGGGAGCAGGCCGCGCGGCGGAATCGTCTTCACCCCGAGCCGCGCCAGCTCCGCCAGCAGCGCCTCGCGGGAGAGGCCGAGGGGCGAGCGGCCGGAGGCGTTGAGGCCGTGCAGGCGCTTCGTCTTCGCGTCCCAGACGATCGCGAAAAGGTCACCGCCGATCCCGCAACCGGTGGGCTCCATCAGGGCAAGGGCGGCGTTGGCCGCGATCGCGGCGTCGACCGCCGAGCCACCCTGCTTGAGGACGTCGAGGCCGACCTGCGTCGCGAGCGGCTGGCTGGTGCACACCATGCCTTGCCGCGCGATCACCTCCGATCGGGTGGCGAAGGCGCGGCCGGTGATGCGGTCGATCTGGCCGAAGGCCGGCACGGCGAGGAAAAGCGCGGCGAGGAACGGGGCGACTCCCGGGGGCGTTCTCATGCCGGCACCGTGGTTGCGGTGCCGCCGGCGGTCAAACGACCGCTGGTCCGGCTCAGGCGGCCTCGGAGGCGACCAGCCCGCTGCGGCCGTCGATCGGCGCAAGGACCTGTTCGCGCACGGGAAGCGCCTCGCGGCGGGCGAGCAGGCGCTCCGCCTCCGCGTCGAGCCGCACGAATTCCACGCCTTGTTGGCGGCAGCCCGCGAGGAACTCCCGGAAGATCCCGCGCCGGCCCATGCCTTCAATTTCGGCGTGCAGGGTGAAGACGTTGAGGCGGTCGGGGCGGAAAAGGGACAACAGGTGGCCCGCGAGCGCGGTGTCGGGAAATTCCGGCCGGCCCATCAGTTCGTCGAGGGTCGGCAGCGTGCTGGGGATCTCGAGCGTACGAAAGACGGTCCCGCCGATGCGCGGGAAGAAAGGCGCGGCGCCGCGGGTGTCGCTGGAGTACAGCAGCCCCGCGTCGTCGTAGGCCGCGCGGCTCGCAGCGGAGCTTTGCCAGCCGGCCGCTCCCGCAGTACGCGCCCCCGAGCCGAAGATCCGGCGGAATTCGGCGCGGGCGGCCCCGAACTCGGCCGCGACCTCCGCGGGAGTCATGCGGTGGAGGTGGTCCTGCCAGCGGTAGTGGTTGTGGCAGTGGATCCCGACCTCGTGCCCGGCGTCGCGCGCGGCGCGCATGACCGGGGCATTGCGCCGCCCGATGTGCGGCGCGGGCAGGAGCGTACCGTTGAGGAGCGTGCGGAATCCGTAGATCTCCACCACGCTCGTGCGGCCGACCTTCTGCAGGAAGCCAGGGCGGAAGATGCGCGTGATCGCCCGGCCGGTCTGGTCGGGCCCGAGCGAGAACAGGAAGCAGGCGGTCGCGCCGTGTTCCCGCAGGTCGGCGAGCAGGTTGGGCACGCCCTCTCGCGTGCCTTGGTCGGTGTCGACGTCGACCTTCAGCGCGAGGCGGACGGGCATGGCGGGCGGGACGCGGCGGGCAGGCTCACTCCAGCCGGTAATTCCGGTTCGCGAGGTGGTATTCCAGCGTAAGCCGGATGGCGCGCTTGAGGTCGACCTTCGGTGCCCAACCGAGCTGCTGGCGGGCGGCCGCAATCGACGGCACGCGCTTCTGGATGTCCTGGTAATATTTCCCGAAGTACTTCGCCGAGGGCACCTCGACGATCCGGGCGCGCTTCGCGTGATCCTCGTAGCCGGGGAACTCGCGGAACGCCGCGATGATCAGCTTCGCGAGCTCGCGCACGCTCACCTCGTTGCGGGGGTTGCCGAGGTTGAAGATTCGGCGCGAGGCGGCGCCGTCGCGGTTCTCAATGATGCGCAGGAGCGCGTCTACGCCGTCGTCGATGAAGGTGAAGGAGCGCGTCTGCCGGCCGCCGTCGACCAGCTGGAGCGGCTTCCCGAAGATGACATTGGAGATGAACTGCGTGAAGAGCCGCGAGCTGCCCTCCTTGGGCTCGAGCACGTCGTCGAGCTTGGGCCCGATCCAGTTGAACGGGCGAAAAAGCGTGTAATCGACGCCGTCGCGCACGCCGTACGCATAGATCACGCGGTCGAGCAGCTGCTTCGAGCAGGCGTAGATCCAGCGCTGGCGCTCGATCGGACCGTAGACCAGCGGGCTGGACGACTCGTCGAGCTTCCGGTCGGGCGACATGCCGTAGACCTCCGACGTCGAGGGGAAGATGATGCGCTTCTTGTACTTCGCGCACTTGCGGACGACGTCCAGGTTGGCCTCGAAATCCAGTTCGAAGACCCGGAGCGGATCCTTCACGTACTGGATCGGGTTGGCGATGGCCACCAGCGGGATCACCACGTCGCACTTGCGCACGTGATACTCGATCCACTCGCGGTTGATCGTGATGTCGCCCTCGACGAAGCGGAAGCGCGGGTCGCCGAGCGAGTCCTCCAGCTTGTGGCTGCCGATGTCCATCCCGTACACCTCCCAGTCCTTGCGATCGAGGATCGCGCGGGTGAGCGAGCTGCCGATGAAACCGTTGACGCCGAGGATGAGGACGCGGAGAGGCATGTCGCGGTTAAGCAACGCAGCTTGCGGACGGATGGAAACGCGAAAACTCGCCCCGCGGGCGGAGACGTCTCCGCCGCGGGACGGGCTCGTGGTTCACCGCCCGTCGTTCCAGAGGATGTGCGTGCCGCTCTTACCGGCGCAGATGAGGTCCTTCCAGCCGTTGCCGTCGAGGTCGGCGACGCGGATCTGGAGGCCGGTGCCGGGGCCGCCGTCGGCGAGCATGTGCTTCGAGAAGCGACGCTCGGCGGCGTTCCACTTGTACATCGCGACGCAACCGGGCTCGTTGTCTCCCGGATCACCTCCGCTGTGGGCGCGCACGCGGCGGCCGGTGATGAGGTCCGGCTTGCCGTCGTTGTCGATGTCCTCCCAGACGAGGCAGTGGTTCTGGGAGATCTTGTCGTCGATCACGTAGTGCCGCCAGTTGGTGCTGCCGTCCTTGTTCGGATCGCGCTGCTCCTCCCAGTAGAGGCCGTAGTTGTGGCCATGTCCCCAGATGATGTCGTTGCGGCCGTCGCCGGAGAGGTCGGTCACGATCATCGGCGTGCTGGCGTGCGGCCACGTCCAGTCGGCGCGGCGCCGCCACGGCCGGGTCGTCACGCCGTCGCCGGGACGCTCGTACCAGCCGTTGCCGTAGACGATATCCTCGCGACCGTCGCCGTTCACGTCGCCGAAGCCGATGCCGTGCCCGTTCACGAACGGCGCCCCGGGCTGGATGACCCACGGGACCAGCACCGGCTCGCCGGCGGCTCCCTTGGCGAAGCGGTAGGCCATCATGGCGTTGGCGGCGCCGTAGGAGTTGACGACGTACTCGGGCACGCCGTCGCCGTCCATGTCGCGCAGCGCCGTCCACTCGTTCTGCGCCAGCTTCGTCTCAACGAGGATGTGCTGCTTCCAAGGGGCGCCGGACTTCAGGCCCGCCGCGCCGGGGTTCTCGTACCAGGAGACGCGCGAGTCCATGAACGCGCCCGTCACGATGTCGGGAAAGCCGTCGCCGTTCACGTCGTACGCGTGCTCGCCGCAATTGGTCATGTAGTCCTTGCCGAACGGCTCCAGCTTGCGGAGCTGCCGCTTCACCTTGAAGTCGGGACCTTCGTACCAGAACTCGCCCGCACTGATGTCGGGCTTCCCGTCGCGGTTGAAGTCGGCCACGGCGCAGCCCTCGTTGTTGTCGACGTGGAGCTGCTGGACGCGGATGCGGAGCGCGGGCGCCGCGGGGCCGGCCTTCTTGCCGGCGCCCTTGGGGGCCTTGGCGGCCTCGGCCGCGGGCAGCGCGGCGGGGGATGCGAGGAGGACGAGCGCGAGGAGGCGCAGGGAGACGGATCGGGGGCTCATGGGGAAGGGCGCGGAAACTTCATCCGCCCCGCGACGCCGTTGGCGATGGAAATTTGCTCCGGCGGGAGCGTCACGCGTCGCGGCCCGCCGGCGGCGGCGGACGGCGGAAGTCGGGCGTCGTGGGGAACTCGCGCATCGGCGTGTGGAAGACGCGCGTGGCCGCGGCGGAGATCGGAGGTACGATCCAGTCCCAGCGCGCCGAGACCTCGCGGCCGGCCTCCTGCTCGCGCCCGAGGAAGCGCATGAACTCCTCGGATGCCGTGTGGTGGTCGGTGAGCTTCACCCCTTCGGCCTCGTAGGAGTGGAGCACGGCAGCGTTGAGTTCGAGCAGCGCACGGTCGAGCCAGAGGTCGCGCGGGCGGCGGCGGTCGAGGCCCATGCGTTCGGCGATGAGCGGCAGCAGGTTGTAGCGGTGCGCGTCGGCCAGGTTGCGCGCGCCGATCTCGGTTCCCATGTACCAGCCGTTGAAGGGCGCGGCGGGAAAATCCGTGCCGGCGGCGTGCAGCAGCATGTCACTGACCACGGGCACGGCGTACCAGCGCAGGCCGAGCTCCCCGAACCACGCATACCGCGGGTGCCGCAACCGCACCTCGCGCACCAGCCCGGCGGGAAGATCGAAGAGCACGGGACGTCCGTCGCGTCCCGAGATCACCCACGGCAGCAGGTCGAACGCCGTCGGCTCTCCCGGTGGATGCCAGCCGAGGCGCCGCGCGAGCCGCGTGAAGGATTCGTTGGCCGGATCGCCCAGGATGGATCCATCGGCCCGCTGGTGACCCGCGTACCCGCAAAGTTGGGCGTTCCAGATGCGGGGCGCCGGGCCGGCCGCGGGATCCGCCGGCGCGAAGACGGTGAGGCACGAACGCACCACGCCGTCGCCCTGCGCCAGCGAAAGGTGTTCGCGAAGGCTCGCGGCGATGTCCGCCGGCTCCACCACGTGGCGATGATCGCGCACGATGAGGCTGCGCCAATGCAGCCGGCCGATGCAGCGGGCATGGTTGCGCCAGGCAATCCGCCCGGCCCAGGTCAGCTCCGCGGCGGTGAGCGGGGCCGGCAGCCCCGCCGCGAGCGCCCGGGCAACCTCCGCGCGGCGCGCGCCGGCGTTTCCATCGGGAAGCGCCTCGTCGAGGAAGGCGAGCTCGTCGGGCGGAGGTTCGGCGGCCGCCGCGCCGGAGCGCGATCCGGCAAAGGCGTCGGCGAGGGCGTGGAACGGGCACGGCGGCATCAGGCCGCACGGAACCCGGGTTGGGCCGCGCCGCAAGGCGCTCCCGATGCTCAACGCGCCGGCGCGGGCAGGCCGGGGATGAACAGGTCGTCGTGTCCCGGCAGCGTCGCGATGCGGCGGTCGCACGCGATCGCCCAGAGGTCCCACGACCCGTCGATGTAGTTGCGGTTCGCCGGCAACGGGCACGCCTGCACGTAGAGCATCCAGCGACCGTTGATCTCGTAGAACGCGGGCGTGGCCACGTGGTACATCGTGTCGTCGCGGTAGAGTCCGGTCCACTGCGTCTGCAGGACGGTGTCGACGTCGAGTTGCCGCCAGCCGGAGTCGGGGCGCCGGCTCACCGCCAGCCCGGGGCGCCAGCGCTTGCCTTTCTCCGTACCGACCTCGATCGACAGCACGTAGGTGCCGCCCACCTTGAACACCTGGTGCCACTCGTAATAGGCGTTCGGCACCGACTCGAAGATCTGGCCCATGCCGCGCGGATCGGCCGCGTTGAAGCGGCGCGTCCACGCCTTGCCGTCACGCGAGGTCGCGAGGCGGAGCCCCGGCAGCACGCCGTCCTTTCCGCGGTAGGAATAATACATGTACCAATCCCAGCCTCCATCGGTCGCGTTGCGTTCGCGCCAAACCGCCGCCTGCGAGGCCATCTCCTCGTGGAACGGCGCGGCGGGCTCCGGCGCCAGCACGGGCTGGTCACCGAAGCGCCGGATGGCCGCGGGCGTGATCCCCGAGTAGCCGTCGGCGCCCACCGGGCAGATCGCGAGGCCGATCCGGTCCTGAATCGTCCGCCGCGTGCCCGAGTAATAGATGTAGTGGGCGTCCTCCTCAGGAACGTGCACCACGGCGTCGAGGCGGATGCTGCCTGAATCCCAAGCGCCGGGCGCCGGGCTGAACACCGGGTTCGCGGCGTCCTCGTGCCACGTGAACGGATCCGTCCGCAGCGCCCACGCCTTGCCGATGTCGCAGCGGCGGCGGTCGGCCGCGGGCACGCCCGAGTAAAACATCACGAGCTTGGTCGGGTCGCGCGGATTAGGCACGATGCACGGCTCCTGGACCTGCTGCGATTGCCATGCCGCCGAGGTGCGGTCGACGAAGCGGACGCCACGGACCGCCTCCGCGGCGAACCCGGTCGCCGCGGTGAACGAGAGGAACGAGGCAAGGAAGTGCTTCTTCATGGGGCGGGGCGGGCGAACCCGAGACCACGGGCGTTGCCGGTGAATCTCAACCGTATTGCTCACGGCACGGCCCCTCCCGTTCGCGCCCCACCGATCCGGCCAAGTCGGCCCGTCGACGACTCCTAACGGACAGCGTCTGACCAACGTGATCCGGACCGAGGGCCCGTCTTCGGGCGCCCTCGGGGCCGGGAGCAGTTTTACGTCCGGAAAGTGGCGCCTCAGGGCAGGTCGGTGTCGCCCATCAGGTAGCGGTCGCACTCGCGCGCGGCGCCGCGCCCCTCGTTGATGGCCCAGACGACGAGGCTCTGGCCGCGGCGGCAATCGCCGGCGGCGAAGACGCCCTTCAAACTCGTGGCGTACTTCTCGTGCTCCGCCTTGATGTTGGAGCGGGCGTCGGTCTCGAGCGCGAGTTCCTTGAGGAGCGCCTGCTCGGGCCCGAGGAAACCCATGGCGAGGAGGACGAGGCCGGCGGGCCGCGTCTTCTCGGTGCCCGGGACCTCCTGCGGCACGAACTGGCCCTTGTCGTTCTTCCCCCACTTGATCTCGACGGTCACGAGCTCCTTCACGTTGCCCTGAGCGTCGCCGATGAACTTCTTCACCGTGGTGACGTAAACGCGCGGGTCGGCGCCAAACTTGGCGGCGGCCTCTTCCTGACCGTAGTCGACCTTGAGGGTCTTCGGCCACTCCGGCCAAGGGTTGTCGGCCTGCCGCTCGAGCGGCGGCTTGGGCAGGATCTCGATCTGGACGACGCTGCGGCAGCCGTGGCGGAGGGAGGTGCCGACGCAGTCGGTGCCGGTGTCGCCGCCGCCGATGACGACGACGTCCTTCCCGCCCGCGTGGATCGGGCTGTGGTCGGCGCCGCCGTTGAGCACCGCCTTGGTGTTGGCGGTGAGGAACTCCATCGCGAAGTGCACGCCCTTGAGCTGGCGGCCCTCGATGGGCAGGTCGCGCGGCTGGGTGGCACCGGTGCAGATGACGGTGGCGTCGTACTCCTTCAGGAAGATCTGGGGCTCGACGTTGTCTCCGACGTTGGCGTTGCAGATGAACTTCACGCCCTCCTTCTCCAGCAGCGCGATGCGGCGCAGCACGACCTCGCGCTTGTCGAGCTTCATGTTGGGGATGCCGTACATGAGGAGGCCGCCGGGACGATCGGCGCGCTCGAAGACGGTGACGGAGTGGCCCGCCTTATTGAGCTGCGCGGCGGCGGAGAGACCGGCGGGGCCGGAGCCGATGACGGCGACCTTCTTGCCGGTGCGCACGCGGGGCGCCTCGGGGAGGACCCAGCCCTCGTCCCAGCCCTTGTCGATGATCGACACCTCGATGTTCTTGATGGTGACGGGCGGGGCGTTGATGCCGAGGGTGCAGGACCCCTCGCACGGCGCGGGGCAGACGCGGCCGGTGAACTCGGGGAAGTTGTTCGTCTGGTGGAGACGCTCGAGGGCCTCCTTCCACAGCCCGCGGTAGATGAGGTCGTTCCACTCGGGGATGAGGTTGTTGATCGGGCAGCCGCTGGCCATGCCGCTGATCAGCTTGCCGGTGTGGCAGAACGGGATGCCGCAATCCATGCAGCGCGCGCCCTGCTGGCGGAGCTTCTTCTCCTCCATGTGGTGGTGGAACTCCTTCCAGTCCTTCACGCGCTCCTTGGGGGAGCGGTCGACGGGGAGTTCGCGGAGGTACTCGATGAATCCGGTAGGCTTGCCCATGGGGAAGAGTAATTGAGGTCGGGATCGTTGGGTGGTGCGCGGCTCAGTTGCCGCCGACGCGCGAGAGGTCGCGGGCGTTCTCTTCGAAGGCGGCCATGATGGCCTCGTCGCCGGTCAGGCCCTGGGCCTGGGCGCGGTCGATGCAGGCGAGCATGCGCTTGTAGTCCTTGGGCATGACCTTGACGAACTTCGGGACGAATTTGTCCCAATCCGCCAGGATCGCCTTGGCCCGCACGGAGCCGGTGTGCGCGAGGTGGCGCTCGATCATCGCGCGGACGGCGGCGATCTCGCGGGCGTCCTCGAGCTTCTCGACGCCGACCATCTGGGCGTTCACGCGGCGGGGGAAGTCGCCCGCCTCGTCGAGGACGTAGCCGACGCCGCCCGACATGCCGGCGCCGAAGTTGCGGCCGGCGCGGCCCAGGACGACGACGCGGCCGCCGGTCATGTACTCGCAGCCGTTGTCGCCGACACCCTCGACGACGACATCGACGCCGGAGTTGCGGACGGCGAAGCGCTCGCCCGCGAGACCGCGGATGTAAGCCTCGCCGGCGCTGGCGCCGTAGAAGGCGACGTTGCCGACGATCATGTTCTCCTCGGCCGCGAACGTGGCGGCGGCCGGCGGGTAGACGATCAGCTTCCCGCCCGAGAGGCCCTTGCCGAAGTAGTCGTTGGCGTCGCCCTCGATGGAAAGGGTCATGCCGCGGGTCACGAAGGCGCCGAAGCTCTGGCCGGCGGAGCCGGTGAACTTGAGGCGGATGGTGTCGTCGGGCAGGCCCTTGGCGCCGTGCTTCCGGGTGATCTCACCGCTGGTGATGGTGCCGGTGACGCGGTTCACGTTCCGGATGGGCAGCTCGGCGGAGACCTTCTCGCCGCGCTCGATGGCGGGGCGGCAGATCTCGAGCAGCTTGGTCATGTCGAGCGAGCGGTCGATGCCGTGGTCCTGCTTCATCTGGCAGAAGCGGCCGACCTCGGTCCCGACGTCGGGCTGGTAGAGGATCTTGGAGAAATCGAGCCCCTTGGCCTTCCAGTGGCTGATGGCGCGGCGCGGCTCGAGGCGGTCGGTGCGGCCGACCATCTCCTCGATGGTGCGGAAGCCGAGCTGGGCCATGAGCTCGCGCAGGTCCTCGGCGATGAACCGCATGAAGTTCACCACGTGCTCGGGCTTGCCGGCGAACCGGGCGCGGAGCTGGGGATCCTGGGTGGCGACGCCGGCCGGGCAGGTGTTGAGGTGGCAGACGCGCATCATGATGCAGCCGGTGGCGACGAGCGGCGCGGTGGCGAAGCCGAATTCCTCGGCGCCGAGCAGGGCGGCGATGGCGACGTCGCGGCCGGTCTTCAGCTGGCCGTCGGTCTCGACCGCGATGCGGGAGCGGAGGTTGTTGAGGACGAGCGTCTGGTGGGTCTCGGCGAGGCCGAGCTCCCACGGCAGGCCGGCGTGCTGGAGCGACGTCTGCGGCGAGGCGCCGGTGCCGCCATCGTAGCCCGAGATGAGGACGACGTCGGCGTGGGCCTTGGCGACGCCGGCGGCGACGGTGCCGACGCCGACCTCGGAGACCAGCTTCACGCTCACGCGGGCGCGATGGTTGGCGTTCTTGAGGTCGTGGATGAGCTCCGCGAGGTCCTCGATCGAGTAGATGTCGTGGTGGGGCGGCGGGGAGATGAGGCCGACGCCGGCGGTGGTGCCGCGGGTCTTGGCGACCCACGGGTAGACCTTGGTGCCGGGCAGCTGGCCGCCCTCGCCGGGCTTGGCGCCCTGGGCCATCTTGATCTGGAGCTCGCGGGCGTTGACCAGGTACTCGCTGGTGACGCCGAAGCGGCCGGAGGCGACCTGCTTGATGGCGGAGTTCTTGGAGTCGCCCTGCTCGTTGGTCCAGGTGAAGCGCGCGGGGTCCTCGCCGCCCTCACCGGTGTTGGACTTGCCGCCGATGCGGTTCATCGCGATGGCGAGCGTCTCGTGCGCCTCCTGCGAGATGGAGCCGTAGGACATCGCGCCGGTCTTGAACCGCCGCATGATGCTCTCGGCGGGCTCGACCTCGGAGAGCGGGATGGCCGCCTCGGCGGGCTTGAGCTCAAGGAGGCTGCGCAGCGTGCAGAGCGCGGCGCCCTGCTCGTTGATGAGGCGGGCGTAGTTCTGGTAGGCGGACTTGTTGTTCGTGCGCACGGCCTTCTGGAGGGCGTGGACCGACTCGGGCGTGAACAGGTGGGCCTCGCCGCTGGAGCGCCACTGGTAGATGCCGCCGACGGGCAGCACGTGGCTGGCGGAGGCGCGCTCGGGGTAGGCGGCGCGGTGGCGCAGGAGCACTTCCTGCGCGATGACGTCGAGCCCGATGCCGCCGACGCGGGACGGCGTCCAGGTGAAGTAATGGTCGATGACGTCCTGCCGCAGGCCGAGGGCCTCGAAGACCTGGGCGCCGCGGTAGCTCTGGATGGCGGAGATGCCCATCTTGGACATGACCTTCACGACGCCCTTGGAGGCGGCCTTCACGAAGTTGGCGCAGGCCTTCTTGTGGTCGATGCCGGTAAGCAGACCCTCGCGGATCATGTCGTCGATCGTCTCGAAAGCGACGTACGGGTTGATGGCGCTGCAGCCGTAGCCGATGAGCAGCGCGAAGTGGTGCACCTCGCGGGCGTCGCCGGTCTCGAGCACGAGGGAGACGCGGGTGCGGAGGCCCTCGCGGATGAGGTAGTGGTGCAGGCCGGCGACGGCGAGGAGCGACGGGATCGGCGCGAACTCGCGGGTGACGCCGCGATCGCTGAGGATGAGGACGTTGACCTCCTCCTCCTCGATCATGCGGCGGGCCATGGCGGAGAGCTCCTCCATGGACTTGGCGAGGCCCTTCTCACCGCGGGTGACGCGGAAGAGGATCGGCAGCACGCCGGTCTTGAGGCCGGGCAGATGGGTGCGGCGGATCTTGGCGAATTCCTCGTTGGTGAGCACCGGCCACTTGAGCTCGACGCGCCGGCAGGCGGTCGGCTCCGGGTTGAGCAGGTTGCCCTCGGAACCCAGGCGGGTCTCGGCGGAGGTGACGATCTCCTCGCGGATGGAGTCGATCGGCGGATTGGTGACCTGGGCGAACAGCTGCTTGAAGTAGTCGTAGAGCAGGCGCGGCTTGTTGGAGAGCACCGCCAGGGCGGCATCGTTGCCCATCGAGCCGATCGCCTCGACGCCGTCACGGGCCATCGGCGCGAGGACGACGCGTTCATCCTCGAAGGTGTAGCCGAACGCGATCTGGCGCTGGAGCAGCGTGGCGTGGTCGGGCGACTCGATGCGCGGCGCCTCGGGCAGGTCGCTCAGATGCACCAGGTGCTGGTTGAGCCACTGGCGGTAGGGCTGCGCGGAGCAAACCGCGCGCTTGATCTCCTCGTCCTCGATGATCCGGCCCTGAGCGGTGTCGATGAGGAACATGCGGCCCGGCTGGAGGCGTCCCTTGCGCACCACCTGGTCGGCCGGGATGTCGAGCACGCCGGCCTCGGAGGCCATGATGACGCGCCCCTCGCGGGTGACGTAGTAGCGCGACGGGCGGAGGCCGTTGCGGTCGAGGATCGCGCCGATCTGCACGCCGTCGGTGAAGGCGATCGAGGCCGGGCCGTCCCACGGCTCCATCAGGCACGAGTGGTACTGGTAGAAGGCGCGCCGCTCATCGTCCATCGACTCGTGGTTGGACCACGGCTCGGGTATCATCATCATCATCGCGTGGGACAGCGGGCGCCCGGCGAGGACGAGCAGCTCCAGCGTGTTGTCGAACATCGACGAGTCGGAACCGTTGGGGTTGATGATCGGGAGGATCTTCCTGATGTCGTCGCCGAACAGCTCGCTGGCGAACAGCGCCTGGCGGGCGTGCATCCAGTTCATGTTCCCGCGCAGCGTGTTGATCTCGCCATTGTGGGCCAGGTACCGGTACGGGTGCGCGCGTTCCCAGCTCGGGAAGGTGTTGGTGGAGAAGCGCGAGTGGACGAGCGCCAGCGCCGACTCCATCGACGGGTGCTTCAGGTCGGGGAAATACTGGTCGACCTGCTCGGTCGTGAGCATGCCCTTGTAGACAAGCGTCTTCTGGGAGAGGCTCGCGACGTACCAGTACTCGGCGCCGGGCAGCGTCGAGGTGCGGATCTCCGCGTAGCTCCGCTTGCGCACGACGTAGAGCTTGCGCTCGAACGCCATGTCGTCGGCCATGCCCGCCGGGCGGCCGATGAACGCCTGCCGCATGAACGGCTCCACCGACTTCGCGGTGTCGCCGAGCATCGAGTTGTCGGTCTTCACCGTGCGCCAGCCGAGGAACGTGAGCCCCTCCGACTGCACGACCTGCTCGAAGCGCTCCTCGATGCGGCGGCGCATCGACGGATTGCGCGGCAGGTAGAACAAGCCGCAGCCGTACTGGCCGGGCTCGGGCAGCGTGAAGCGGGCCGCGCGGCAGGCCTCCTGCAGGAACCGGTGCGGCATCTGGATGAGGATGCCCGCGCCGTCGCCCGTGTTGATCTCCGCGCCGCTCGCGCCGCGGTGGTCGAGGTTGCGCAGGATCTGGAGCCCGTCGGCCACGATCTGGTGCGACTTGCGCCCGTGCATGTCGACGACGAAGCCCACGCCGCACGCGTCGTGCTCGAAGAACGGGTCGTACAGGCCCTGTTTGACCGGCTGGCCGGGGGAACGCCGCGGCTCGGTGCGGACGGGTTCGGCGGTCGGTTGGGTGGCGTTGCGGAGGCTGTGGTTCATGTCGGCGAAAGGTTCGGGCGGGGAGCTTAGAGCATAAAAAGGGCCGTTCCCGTCATCAGCGAGAGCGGCCCGTGAAACTTGTTATGTGCGGTTGGCTCTCAGCGTCGGACTAGAAGAAGCGGATCGTCTTGGTGGCCATCTTGGCGTGCTCCTCATCCGAGCAGCCCGCGTTGGTGGGGACGTCCGGCCGGACGTCGCTCGGTTTAACGAGGTCGTTGCTGAGGAGATAATTCTCGACCTCTTCGCCGGAGACGTCGGCAAGCATGACGCCGTCGACCTCCACGCAGGGGGAGAGGGGCTGGCCGGACTTCCGCACCATCTCGGCGTAGTTGTCGCGGTTGTTGATGATGTCGATGTCCTCGAACGGCAGGTTGTGCTTTCGCAGGATCGCGCGAACCCCGTTGGACCAGCCGCAGTGCGGCTTGAGGTAGGCTTTGATTTTCATGCGGTGAACGTTGGCGTGGACAAAATCGGCGCAAGGTAAAGGTCTGGTTTTTCGGCGATCAAGCGCCGTTTTGGAAATTTTCCCGCGACGCGCCGCGCCGGCGAAACGAAGTGCGCCGCCCCGCGGGAAAAACGGCCTGAACCTCCGCCCGGTCCGCGGCGGATTTCCCGCCTGACAGTCCACGCGGATGCATCGCGCCGCGAAACCCGACCTAGCTTTTTCCAAGACGAGCGGGTATCTCCCGCGCGATGAAAGTCCTCGTGACCGGCGTCGCCGGCTTCATCGGCCACCACGTCGCGCGGCGCCTCGCGGAAACGCGGCGCTGCGAGGTGCTGGGCGTGGACAGCCTGAGCGACTACTACGACGTGGCGCTGAAGCGGGCGCGGCTGGACGAGCTGACCCCGCTCGACGGCTTCCGATTCCTGCAGGCGGATTTCGCCGACGCCGCAAAGTTCCCGGCGCTCGTCGCCCATTTCCGACCCGATTACGTGGTACACCTAGGCGCCCAGCCGGGCGTGCGCTTCAGCATGGAGCAGCCGGCCGCGTACACGCGGAGCAACCTCGAGGGCTTCGCCACCGTGCTCGAAGCCTGCCGGCGCCACCCGCCGCGCCACCTCGTGTTCGCCTCGAGCAGCAGCGTGTACGGCGCGGGAGCGCGGCCGCCGTTCCGCGAGGAAGACAACACCGACCAGCCCGTCTCGTATTATGGCGCGACGAAGAAGGCCAACGAGCTCATGGCCCACAGCTACGCGCACAACCACGGGCTCAACATCACCGGCCTGCGGTTCTTCACCGTGTACGGACCCTGGGGCCGGCCTGACATGGCGCCCACCCTGTTCTCCCGCGCCATCCTGGCCGGCGAGCGGCTCCGGCTCTTCAACGGCGGGAAGAACCTCCGCGACTTCACCTACGTCGACGACATCGTCGACGGCGTCCTCAAGGTCCTCCTCTACCCGCCCGCCACGCCGCCGGTGCCGCCGCTGCGGATCTATAACCTCGGCCACCACCGGCCCGTCGAGACGCTGCTCTTCGTGCGGATGCTCGAGGAACTACTAGGGAAAAAGGCCGAGGTTGAACTGCTGCCCCCGCAACCGGGCGACATGACGGAGACCTGCGCCGATCTCACGCGCATCCAGCGCGAAGTGGGTTTCACGCCCAAGGTGCCGCTCGAGGAGGGACTGCGTCGCTTCGTGGACTGGTTCCGCACGTACTATCGCACCTGACGCGTCGCCATGGCCAACGCAGAGGGCGTCATCCTCCTCGATCCGTTCCCGCGCCGGCTCGACCGCATCTTCGACGCCTCGACCCGCCGCCGGCTGGAGCGTCTCGGCCGCGTGCTGTGGCACGACGGCTCGCCCGCCGACCCCGCGCACCTCGATGCGCATCTGCCGGAGGCGGTCGCGCTCATTGGACAATCCCCGCTCGGCAAGGACCGGCTCGACCGCGCCCCACGGCTGCGCGCGGTGTTCAACGTGGAGAGCAACTTCCTGCCCAACGTCGACTACGCCGAGTGCCACCGGCGCGGCATCCCCGTGCTCTCCACCGCGCCCGTTTACGCGCGCCCCGTCGCCGAGATGGTCCTCGGCATGGCGATCTCCCTCGCCCGCCGCATGCACGAGGCCGACGCCGCGGTGCGCGCCCGCCGCGAGTTCAAGGGCGACAACCACGACTCCTTCCTGCTCCAAGGGAAAACCCTCGCGCTCGTGGGACACGGCAACCTCGGTCGCGCGCTCGTGCCGCTCCTCCGCCCGTTCACGCGCGAGATCCTCATCCACGATCCGTGGATCCACCCTTCCGTCCTGCGCGAGCAGGACCTGATCCCCGCGACGCTCGACGAATGCTTCGAGCGCGCCCGCGTCGTCTTCCTGCTCGCCGCCAATACCAGCGAGAACACGGGCCGCATCGGCGCCGCCCAGTTCGCCCGCCTGCGGCCCGGCAGCGTCGTCATCCTCGCGAGCCGCGCGGAGATCGTGGACTTCCCCGCCCTGCTCGCCGCAGCCCGCTCCGGCCACATTCGCGCCGGCATCGACGTCTGGCCCGTGGAGCCGATCCCGGCCGACGAACCCGGACGCGATACGCCGAACACCCTCCTGCAGGCGCACCGCTGCGGCAGCGTCCCCGAGATCCAGCCGCTCATCGGCGAGATGGTCGTCGACGACCTCGAGTCGATCCTCGCGGGCCTGCCGCCCCAGCGTTGTCAGCCCGCCCGCCTCGAGACCATCGACCGGCTCCGCAGCAAGCCCGTCGGGAAATGGTCGCTGAGTGACACCCCGCGGCGCTGACCAGCAGGAGCCGTGCTTCAAGTCGCGCGTTTTGCGGCGATGGCGCGGAGCTCCTTGGCCGCCAAAAGATCCTTCTCCCGACCCAAGGATTCCTTGGCGGCAATGAGATCCTCGAGTGAGATCAACGCCACCGGCTGGCCGTAAAGCGGGATCGTGATGGCGCGCGCCTTGAGGCGTTCGACATCCCCCACGCCAAGGATGGATGAGAGCACGTCGAGAATCCCGGCGCTGGTTTCAAGGTAGAGGTTCCTGACTTCCACCCCGATCGGCGGATGTTCGAGGAAGGAGAGGCGTCCCGGCGTCTGGCGGTGAACCGGGGAGAGATCCGCGAGCGCGCGGCGGAGCCGCTCAACATTCTCGGCCGAAAGGGCCGCGCATACATCGATGTCGTTCGTGAGGAGCGAGGAACCGTGCAGCGTGCCGGCGAAGCCGCCGACCACCACGAACTCCACTCCGGCCTTAGCGAGCCGGCGCAGCAGCAGCGATGGTCCTTGCATGCTCACGGCCGGCACGACGCAGCTCATCCGCCAGGAGGCGGGCGGCCTCATGCCGCTCGATCCTCTCCTCGAAACTGAGGCGAAGATTGGAGTCGAGGAGGCTGAGGTCGAAACCGGCGCGTTCGGCCTCGGCGAGGACATCCTGCTTGGTCGTCATCCGCAGCCAACATGGCGCTCGGGATCGCGCGGGGCAACGCCGTTCCGGCGCCGCCCCGCCGGAGTTGCCTCGCCGCGGTGCGGGAGCAAGCTCCGCCCGTCATGAAACACCCCGCCCTGCTTGCGCTCGTCCTCGGCCTGCTGGCCGTTCAACCACTCGCCGCAAAGATCCGCGTCCTGATCGTCGACGGCCAGAACAACCACGTCGTCTGGCCGAAATCCACGGCCATGATGAAGGCTTACCTCGAGGCCACCGGCCAATTCGAGGTCACCGTCGCCCGCACGCGCTTCGCCTGGAAGGGCGAGAAGTGGCTCGCCCAGTACCCGGCCCCCGCGGCCGAGAACCTGCCCGAGCCCAAGGCCGACCCCGGCTTCGCGCCCGACTTCGCGAAATACGACGTCGTCGTCTCCAACTTCGGTTGGAAGGCGGCCGACTGGCCCGAAGCCACCCAGCGCGCGTTCGAGGAGTTCGTGGCGCGCGGCGGCGGCTTCGTCTCCGTGCACGCGGCGAACAACTCCTTTCCAGGATGGCCCGCCTACAACCGCATGATCGGCCTCGGCGGCTGGGGCGGCCGCAATGAGAACTCGGGCCCCTACGTCTACTACGACGCCGCCGGCAAGCTGGTGCGCGACACCTCGCCGGGCAACGCCGGCTCGCACGGTCCGCAGCATGAATTCGTGATCGAGACCCGCGCCGCCGACCACCCGATCATGCGCGGCCTCCCGCGCCGCTGGCGCCACACGCAGGACGAGTGCTACGACCGCCTCCGTGGCCCCGCGGAGAACATGACCATCCTCGCGACCGCCTTCTCCTCGCCCGACTTCAAGGGCACCGGCCGCCACGAGCCCGCCCTGATGGTGATCGATCACGGCAAGGGCCGCGTGTTCCACACCATCCTCGGCCACGAGGACTACTCGTTCGAGAGCGTCGGCTTCATCACCACGTTTCTCCGCGGAGTCGAGTGGGCCGCCACCGGCAAGGTGACGATCCCCGTGCCGGCCGATTTCCCCACCGAGGAGAAGGCCGCGCGCCGGCCCTTTGCCGGCAAGTGAATCCGCGCCTTACCCTTAACATGACTCACGCTCTGCGCCTGCTCGCCGCCCTCGCCCTCGTTCCGGTCGTTGCTCCAGCCCAGCAGACGCCGGCGCAGAAGCGCGACACCCGGGTCGCGCCCGCATCCAAGCTCCGGACCAAGCTGCCGCCGGGCTACAGCATCCCTGTCGTGGACATCAGCGCCGAACGCGACCGGCAGGTGATCGTCGACCGCGAGCCCGGCCAGTACCTCGGCCATCCGACCACCGTGCTGCTCGAGGACAACCGCACGATGCTCATCGTCTATCCGAAGGGCCACGGTCGCGGCGCCATCGTCTACAAGCGCAGCACCGACGGCGGCCTCACGTGGAGCCCGCGGCTCCCGACCCCGCGCTCATGGGAAACGTCGCTCGAGGTGCCGACACTGCACCGCGTCGTCGACGCCGCCGGCAAGCGGCGGATCATCATGTTCAGCGGCCTCCACCCGATCCGCATGGCGGTGACCGAAGACGACGGCGCGACGTGGGGTGACCTTAAGCCCATCGGCGACTTCGGCGGCGTCGTCACGATGTCGACGGTGATCGAACTGCGCACCGGCCCCGGCCACTACCTGGCTTTCTTCCACGACGACGGCCGCTTCATCCGCGGCGGCTCCGAGGAGAAGTACCGGATGAAGAGCCCGTGGAGTAGCCACACCTCTCCGGCCGCCAAACCGTGGCGCTTCTGGGTCTACACCTCGCTCTCGCGGGACGGCGGCCTCACTTGGAGCACGCCCGCACCCATCGCTTCGCTGCCCGATGCCAACCTCTGCGAGCCCGGCGCCCTGCGCTCGCCCGACGGCAAGCAGATCGCCGTGCTGCTGCGCGAGAACTCCCGCCGCTATAACTCGTACGTGATCTTCTCGAATGACGAGGGCCTCACCTGGAGCGAGCCGCGCGAACTGCCCGCCGCACTCACGGGCGACCGCCACGTCGCGAAATACGCGCACGACGGACGCCTGTTCATCAGCTTCCGCGACACCACCCACGAGAGCCCCACGAAGGGCGATTGGGTCGGCTGGGTCGGCACCTACGACGACATCGTGCAGGGCCGCGAGGGACAGTACCGCGTTCGGATCCTGGACAACACCAAGGGGGCCGACTGCTGCTACCCGGGTGTGGAATTGCTGCCCGACGGCACCTTCGTGACGACGACCTACGGCCATTGGACCGAGGGCGAGCAGGCCTACATCGTCAGCGTGCGTTTCAAGCTCACCGAGCTCGACGCGCGCCTGCCGCGCCGGCCCTGAGGAAGAGGTCCGTACGTAAAGTCCTTCGCCTGCCCATGCCCGTCGACCTCGCCGACATCCGCCGCGCCGCGGATATCATCCGCGGCCACGTGCTGGAGACGCCCTGCGTGTTCTCGCGCACGCTGAGCGAGATCACCGGCGCGGAGGTCCATCTCAAGTTCGAGAACCTGCAGTTCACCGCCTCCTTCAAGGAGCGCGGTGCGTGCCATCGGCTCTCGCAACTCAGCCCCGAGGAACGACGCCGCGGCGTCGTGGCGATGAGCGCCGGCAACCACGCGCAGGGAGTGGCGTACCACGGCCAGCGGCTCGGGATACCCGTGGTCATCGTGATGCCCCGGCACACACCGGCCGTGAAGGTCGAGCGCACGCGCGGCTTCGGTGCCGAGGTCGTCACCGCCGGTGACGCCCTCGAGGAGGCCCGCGACCACGCCGACGCCCTCGCCCGCGAGCGCGGGCTCACCTTCGTCCATCCGTACGACGACCCCGCCGTAATTGCGGGTCAGGGCACGCTGGGGCTTGAGATGCTCGAGGCCGTGCCGAGTCTCGACACCTTGGTGATCTCGATCGGCGGGGGCGGACTGATCGGCGGAGTGGCGGCCGCGGCCCGCGCGCTCCGGCCGAGCCTCGAGGTGGTCGGCGTGCAGGCGCGGCGCTTCCCAGCGATGTACAACGCCCTGAAGGGCGCGAGCCTCCCGCAAGGCGAGAGCACGCTGGCCGACGGCATGGCGGTCGGTCGGCCCGGCACGATCACCCGCGAACTCGCGGCGAAATGGGTCTCCGATGTCGTGCTCGTCGACGAGGGCCACCTCGAGCAGGCGATCGTCATGCTACTCGAAGTGGAGAAGACGCTCGTCGAAGGCGCGGGCGCGGCCGGGCTCGCGGCGCTGCTCGCCGAACCAGCGCGTTTTCGCGGCCGCCGCGTCGGCCTCATCCTGTGCGGCGGCAACATCGACCCGCTCCTGCTCTCGTCGATCATCGGCCGCGGGATGGTCCGCGCCGGGCGGCTCGTCCGCCTTCGCGTCGGGGCCCGCGACGTCCCCGGTTCGCTGGCGTTGATCACCAGCACCGTCGCCCGGGCCGGCGCCAACATCGACGAGGTGCACCATCAGCGTGCGTTCTCGTCGCTTTCCGCGCAGTACGTCGAGGTCGAGCTCGTGCTGCAGACCCGCGGCCCCGCCCACGTGGAGGAGGTCGTCAACGCCCTGCGCGCCGCCGGCTTGGTTACAAGCCTGGCCTGAGCAACTTTCATGAGCGTCCCGCCGAATGATCTTTCCGCCCGCCTCGACGCGCTCTCGCGCCTAGTGGGCCACACCCCGCTCGTCGGCGTCCGCTTCCGTTTCCGCGGACGCGAGCGCGTCCTGCATGCCAAGCTCGAGAGCTACAACCTCACCGGCAGCATCAAGGACCGGATGGCGCTGCACATCCTCCGGCGAGCCGTCGAGCGAGGGGAGCTTTCCCCGGGCCACCACATCCTCGAGGCGACGAGCGGTAACACAGGCATCGCCTTCGCGGCCGCCGGACGCGCCCTCGGCTGCCGTGTCACGATCTTCATGCCCGATTGGATGAGCCGCGAACGCGTCCTCCTCATCCGCAGCCTCGGCGCCGAGGTGCGCCCGGTCTCGCCCGACGAAGGCGGCTTCCTCGGCGCGATCCGCATGACCGAGGAACAGGCGGCGCGCCGGACGGACGTCTTCCTGCCGCGGCAATTCGCGAACGGAGACAACGTCGAGGCCCACGCGCTCACCACCGGCCCGGAGATCTGGGCGCAACTCAAGTCCCTCGGCCGCCGGCCCGACGCCTTCGTGGCGGGCGTGGGCACGGGCGGCACCGTGATGGGCGTAGGCCGGCACCTGCGCTCGCTCCACCCAAGCGTGCGGATCCATCCCCTCGAACCCGCCGAGTCGCCGACGCTCTCCACCGGACACAAGGTCGGACGCCACCGCATCCAGGGAGTCTCGGACGAGTTCATCCCGGCCATCGTGCAGCTCGCCGAACTCGACCGGGTGATCGCGGTGCCCGACGGCGACGCGATCCTGATGGCCCAGCGCCTCGCTGCTCAACTCGGACTGGCGGTCGGCATCTCTTCCGGAGCGAACTTCCTCGGCGCCCTCCAGGTCCAGGAAGACCTCGGCCCCGACGCCACCGTCGCCACCATCTTCTGCGACAGCAACAAGAAGTACCTCAGCACCGATCTCCTGCGCGACGAACCCGTCCGCCCCGGCTACCTCTCGCCCGAAATCGAGCTGCTGGGCGTGGAGACGGCGGCGGCGACTACCTGAGCCTCAGCCAAGCGTTCATGCTGATTGCTGCACCGTGGCGCAAAAGTGTGCGCAAGAACGCCGAACCGGCTCCTCCTTGTCGGGTCTGCCGTCGCGGCAACGCTACGCTACTAAAATCCACCCACCTTCCGCTCCGGGGCGATTGCGGCGCCGCAAGGCCGCCGCTGCGTGAGGACCGTCCTGTGGCGCGTCGTCATTCCTGATCTGAGTGTACGCGCTGATCAGGTTCTGAGCCGGATGAGATAGCGCTACCCAGATGAAGTGCATGGCAGGTCGTAGCCCTCCGAAACGTTTTTGGCAGACGCTCCAACGTGGGTGGTGTCAGCGCTAAGAATGCGCCATGGCACAAACCGGCGCCACGGCTATCTTGAGACGATGCTTACATTTCTGCCTATCAAATTGGTCCCGCTTCGGGGTCAGGGCAGATGCTTGGCCAGAAGGTCGGACAGCACCTTGCCGCGGGCCTCGCGCGAGATGACCCTGCCGTCGGGTCCCAGCAGAATGCAGGTCGGGTAGGAATTGACGTGGATCACATCGAGCGCGAAGCGCTCGATGCTTTCCTGCGTGGCCTGCGGCCATTTATGGCCAGCCTTAGCGATGAAGGCGCGGACTTTTTCCACATCGGCCGCATACTCAGCGGCAGTTAGGCCGCCGGAGGTCTTTTCCATGTTCAAGCCGATCACTTCGAAACCCTTGGACCGGTATTGGGCATAGAGCGGATCGAGGTGCTTCATCTCGGCGATGCAGGGGCCGCACCACGTGCCCCAGAAATCGAGCAACACGACCTTGCCCCGGTAGTCGGAAAGCTTGTGCCTGCCGCCGGCGAGATCGACGAAGGCGAAGTCGGGCATTTCCTGACCGGCCTGCGCGTCGAAGCGCGTGTAGTCCGAGGCCGGCCGCTCCTCCAGAACGATGGTGCCGGTAGCCATATCGACCGACTTCGGCGCTAAATAGCGCGAGCCCACGCGGAATACCGGCAGGTTGCCGGAGGGGTTCTCCGATTCGCCGATCGCGGCCTCGATCTTGCCGTTGAAGTTCGCGTCCATCGAGATCCGGGCGGTTAGAAGGTTAATGGCGCTCTCGGCCGGTCGCGGGGCAAAAGTCAGGCGCATCGGCCGGCCGTCGATCTCGACATTTCCTCCAAAGACGACGTTGAAGTTGTAGGTCAGCGCCGTGATCTCGGTCGGGGCCATCGGCGGCCCTCCAGCCGGTGGACGATCCACCACCCGGACGGTCAAGGGAAACTCCCGGTAGATGCCGTTGTCCCACGGGAGCGTCAGCCTCGCCTCCTTGTTGTCCGCCGAAAACGTCCAATGCTCCGCGGGTCCGAACCTGCCGTCGCCGTCCCGATCGATCCAAAGCGTCTTCTCTCCCCCTTCGGTCGCGACGACGGCAAGCAGGTAGGTCTTGCCCTTGATGGGCAGCGGCCCCTTGAGCATCCAGACCTTGGTGCCAGGCCCTGGGGCGACGGGCAGACGCGCTATGAGATCCGCCGGCGCCGCCACAGCCACCGCATAAGACGCGGTCCCGAGAGCCGGGGCGGGATCGAGCCGGCCGCGGAACTCGACGGCGCCGGCAGGCAGCAGGGTCAGCACCACAGGCAGGAACAGGCGGCGGAGGGTTTTCATGGTCGGGGTCTTCGCCGGTTCAAAACGTCTTGCGAATGCGCAGGTAGACATAACGGCCGCGCGGATCGTCGAAGGTGCTGTAGAAGCTGCGGAAATTCTGGCCGCCGGGATTGAAGACATAGGGTGGCTCGCGGTCGAAGACGTTGTTCATGCCCAGCGTCCACTGGGTCCCCTGCAGAAGGCCGAGCCAGCGGTCAACGGTCGTACCGAACGGGAGGTTGTAGACGACCTGGAGATTCGTGGTGAGCGAGTTGTCCACGGGTACGTTGAGCGAGTCGCGGTAGGACTCGATGTAGGTCCAGGAGGGGGTCACCGTCCAGTTGCCCTTGCGCCAGGCAGCCGAGCCGGAACCGCGGAAATGCAGCGGGGCCAGGATCTGGTCGAGCGTGTCGGTGATGGGCGTGTTGGGCCGGAGCCGGGTCTTGAACTCGCGCGTGTTGGTGGCGCGCAGGACGAAGTTGAATGAGCCCAAATTGGCGGTTTCCATCCGGTACCGGACGCTGGTATCAAGGAACTGGGTCCACACGTTGCCCGTGTTGAAGCGGCGCACATCCGCCTGCGTGATCTGGCCGGCCCAGCCGAGGGCGGACTCAGCCGCCGTGGGCGCGGCGCGCACCACGCGGCCGGGAAAATACCGCTCGTTGGCCAGGAGCGTCGCGATCGACATGCTGGTGATGCCGCTGACCTTCTCGATGAAGCCGTAGTCGAAAGAGGCGCTGAAGCCCTTGAGCTGGCGCGGCTCCAGGATGAGTCCGAAGTTCCACGTCTCGGTCTCCTCGGGCTGGAGGTCCGGATTGCCACCGCCGATGCTGGTGTAGCTAACGATCGCGGTGTTGCCGCGGCGGGGGTCGGGCGTCGTTTGGCCCACGAGATCGGTGAATGCGCTGTCGACGGTCATGAACTCCTGGGCCGGATAGGTGCCGGAGCCGAAGGAGACGCGAAGGGTAGCGTCGGGAATCGGGGAAAACCGCAGGCCGAGATTGTGTGCGCTGAACGGCTTGCTGTCGGTGATGGCGGTGCGGCTGGTGGAGGCGACCAGGTCGAGGGCGCGGATGCCAAGGAGGGTTCGGGATTTGCCCAGCACAGGGACGACGAACTCCGCGCCACCGTTCACAGTCGCGCGCGTGGTCGCGTTGGCCGAGCCCGAGGGGGCAAAGTTTTGCCCGGTTCCCACGGTCAAGCCGTATTCGTTGGCGACCGAGGACTCGACGCGGTTCTTGAAGATATTCTGGTACCACTGGGAGCTGTATTCCCCCAGAAGCGAGACGGCGATCGGTCCGGCGGGGAGGTCCCAGATATGGCCGTTGAGGCGGGCCACCCCGGACCCCAGCCAGATGTAGTCGTCGTTCTGGCGGAAGCTCGTGTTCGTGAGTTTCTGGGCCGCGTTCGTGTTCCGATTACTGATGTGGTCGGCAAAGAAATTGTAGAAGCCCCGCGCCTGGACGTTGGTCGCGCCAGCACTGACAAAGGAGTTTAGGAGCTGGTCCGGCGTGTAGCCGAACGCCTTGCGGCCGTTGTAGTCGGAGGACCCGTCCAGCGCCCACTTCCACTCGTGACCGAGGAGCGGAATCCTGCCGTTGAAGCCGACCACGGAACGCACGGTGATGTTGCGCGTGTGTTGGGCGGTACCCGGCAGGTCCGCCGGGTAGTAGTAGAGCTGGATGCGCTGGCCCGCGTAACCGGGCACCACGCCGGTACGGAACGGATTGCGCGCATCTGTCTCCGTGAGAGTGACGCTGCGGGGGGTCGGCGGCGATTCGAACTGCATGTCCGTATAGCCCAGGCCCAGTTCCGCATACCAGCTCAGGCGGTCCTTGATCAGCTCGTGGTTGAGGGTCGCATTGAAGTTCGCGCTCGTCGAGGGGTTGAACATGGCGAACCGGCCGTAAACGTCGCTCGGCTGCATCTTGTTTGCCCCAGGGAGGAACGCCGCCGGGGTGAGGTCCGTGCCGCCCTGGTTCGTGGGCACGGTCGCGTAATTCACCACGCCGGCAGCGCCCGGGATGTTGAGTGGAACCAGCGCGTTGGTGGCGCTGCGGCCGACGATGACCCCGGGCTGGGAGACGAAATTGGACATGCCGCCCGTGTTGATCCAGTTCGTGAGGTCACCGCCGTCGGCGGGCGACTTGTTGTAGTCGAGGAAACGGCGGTAGAGCGGACGATCGCGGTAGTACATCGGCTGGCGGTCGCGCAGATCGATGGTCCAGGTGAGGTTGGCCTTGCCGCGGAAAAGGGCGCGTCCCTCGGTGTAGGTCAGGCCGATTTCCTGGGCACCGCCCGCGGCGACCTGCGCGTAGGAGGTCGTGAGTTCGCGGCCCGCATATTCCTTGCGGAGGATGACGTTGATCACGCCGCCCATCGAGTTGGTGCCATACATACCGCCACCCGAACTGGGCAGTACCTCAACTCGCTCGATGGCGGAGAGCGGGATGCGGCCGAGGTCCGGACCGCCGTTCTGCGTTTCGCGGACGAGGGGCAGGCGGCGACCATTAACAAGGATCGTGGTGCCGGCGCTGGTGAAGCCGCGCAGGTCAATCTTGGTCGCGGGGGTAACGCCCGCGCCAAAGGTGGCGAAGCCGCGTTGCGACAGCAGGCTCTGCGACTCGCTCTCGAAGGCCGCAACCTGGGGCAGCGCACGGAACACCTCGTTGATGTCGGTCGCGCCCATCGACTCGATCTCGTTGCGATCCAGCACCGTGAACGCGATGGCCTGCTTCTCCTGACGGGGGATGACGCCCTGGTTCACCAGACCGCTGTCCCGTGTCTCGATCACCTCCAGCTTCTCCAACTGCACGGTACGGTCGCTGCCAGGATTCGCCGGACGACCCGGGACATTCCTTCCCGCGCCCCCGCGATTGACCATCAGGGCCCCCGATTTTTCATCGCGCACAACCGCAAGGCCTGAACCGGTCAGCATGGCCTCCAGCGCCTCGCGGGCGCCGAGTTCCCCACGCACGGACCGGGTCTGCACTCCTTCGACCTGCGCGATGGTGTAAACCAGTTCGACCCCGCCCTGCGCAGCAAAGGCGCGGAGAGTCTCCTCGGCTTTGCCGGCGGGCAGGTTGAATGTTTTCTTCGCTTCAGCAGCGAGGCTCAGATGCAGGCTGATCGCCAAAAAACACAGCAGGCGCAGACAGAAACCGACGAGGTTCCGAGAGAAAAACGAGGTCATGGGAGAGTCGATGTCAGGTTGGTCCGGCGACACGAGATGCACCGGGGTTGTGAAAGGTGGACGCGGCACCCGGTACTTTCCGTGACGGAATTGTTCGCCGGGCAAAAGATCACTTCACGGGCCAAAGAACGGTCGTGCCGTCGTCGCGGTGTTCGGCACGGATGTCCTCACCCTGCTCGAGCAGGCGGACAAAGCCCCCAGCGTTGTCGGCGCTGAACGTGCCGCCAAGCAAGCGGCCGCGCAGGGAGGCGTCGCCCAGTTCAAGTCGGAGGGTCCCATGACGGTTGAACGCCTCGACTGCCTCACCCAACGGGGTGCGGTTGAACACCAGCCGGGTAGTTTGCCAGGAAAGCATCTGGTCCGCTTCGGACGGACGGACGGGCACCACCTCCACCGCCGGTTTTTCGACCGTACCGCCGAGGGGGACAGCGACGCGCTCGCCGGAAGACACCAGCGTCGGCCCGTACGGCGACAGACCCAAGGCATAGGGACGCGGCGCCTCCACCTGCACCTTGCCCTCTGTCACCAGCAACTCGACCGCCGCGGAGTCCAGCCGGACATTGAACGCCGTGCCGACGGCGCGCACGGCCACGGTGCCGGCGTCCACGATGAAAGGTCGGGTCGGATTGCTGGTCACCGTAAAATGCGCCTCGCCCCGCAGGAGCCGCACTCGGCGCTCGGCCGGGGTGAAATCGACCGCTACCTCGCTGGTGCCGCGCAGCTCGACCCGCGAGCCATCGGCTAGAGACAGGGCGCGGGCGGAACTCGGTAACACTTCGTAAGCCTGGGTTGACGCGATCGGAGTGGCCGCCGGCCGAGACCACCAAGCGAGCCCGACAAGGACGACAACGGCGGCCGCCGCTGCCAGCCCGCCGCTCCAAGCCCGGCGGAGCAGCCGGCGGCGTAAACCAGGCCGAGTCGCGTCATCGAGCCGTCGTGCCTGCGCAACCAGTTCCGAATCAGCCCGAATCAGGTCAAAACTACCCCACTCCCTCTGTAACCGCGCAAACTCGACGGCGTGTCGTGGGTCGGCGTCCAGCCAGCACCCAAAATCCCGCGTCTCCGCCGCGCTCAAACCGCGATCGTGCCGCGCCAGCCAGACGCCGGCGGCGTTGGCGACGTCCGCATCCGACTGGGGCACGCGGTTCATCGGCGGTGCAGCGCATCACAGCGCGCACGTACGTAGTCGGCGCACCGGCGGGCTCCCTTGGCCACGAGCGTCTCAACCGTGTTTTCGGTTATGCCGAGGCGCACGGCGATTTCCCGCTGGGACAGGCCTTGGATTTTGCGAAGGAGAAACACTTGGCGGCAGCGGTCGGGCAGGTCACGGATCGCTTCGCCGAGCACCACCAACTCCTGCCGGCGATTAACGAGGTCCACCACCCCCGGGCTTTCCTCCAAGACGGGCCAGAGGACGTTTTCCGTGATGGGTTCGGCGCAGGCGGTGAGCCGGCGGCGCAGCAGGTCGCGCACGGCATTGCGCGCCACCGTGAACAGAAAGGACTTGGGCGAGTGCACCTCGGAGCGCGACCGCACCCGCAGCACGCGCGCGTAGGACTCCTGAATCAGGTCGTCGACGTCCGCCGCCTGGAAGGTGCGCAACAACCACGCCCGCAGCACCGGTTCGTGCGGCTGCACTTCTTCGGCGAACCAGCGGGTCTGGTCAGTGGGGGGCGGCGACATGAGCGGAGCGACCGAGAGCAATCACCACGCCAACGGCGGAACTGAGTCGAACTGATAACCATCACCTGTCAGCTTACTTAGCTTCCGCTCCATCAAGCCGGCTGGCGGACGCGACTTACCCGATGAGGCCTTTGAAGGTTAGATCCGAGAGAGCCGCTGCCGCGGCAGCGTCCGAGCCTGACCCTAAGTCCGACGCCCTCAGCAAGACCCTTGGAAAATATCGGCCCACCGTTGGCGTGTAGCGCATCTGACGGCTTTCGCTCTTTAGATGGTTTGCTGGGAAATATCTCATCAGAAAGCGACTTGGCGGAGGCTGGCGTCCCCACGGGGTCTGAAATCCGAAAAACAGTGAGGCTAATATTCTCCTTCCTTCACTTTTCAGAGACGGAAACGTCCGAGATCGTGAAAGCTCGGCTGAACCGTGAGGCGAATTGTCATCGCGAGGCGCACTCACCCGGGAGCTAGATTAGCCCCATTTGCCTCACGGACAAACCACCCACGGTGCGCCTTGGAATGAGCATGTACGCAGGAGGCTTCGATCTGCGCCCGTCAAGTCCTGTGGGTTGCGCAGTGGCGCCCACTGTCCTCGACGTATTCCCCATTTGTGCGGAAAGGAGGAATTGCCGGTAATCTGTTCCACCAGGTTCGCCCCAAAGGAAACCCGCCTTCGCTTGTTCTGCGCCGCCGACGGCTCTCCCGCCCGGGGCGAGGGACACCACGGCACGCGGCGATCGCGAGTAAGAACGGAGCACGCGCGACACGAACTTCAGCGTCAAACCGAAGCGAAAGGAGCCTCATCGCCGGCTCCTCTCCGCGCGTTTTCACGGCGATTCACCACGCAAGCGGCGAGCAACCAGCGACACGGGCTGGCGCTCTCGACTCGACCAACTCCCCAATGTGAGGAAAGCCGCAATGGCCGTGGCAAAGCGCCGCAGGGAACGGCGCGCGTAGGTCCGCCGACCCTAACCAGGCCAAGCCCACTCCAAGGACAGGCCCCCCCTCTAAGACTTCGTGCAAAAATAACTCGCGATTTTCGTTGGGTCAAAGGGGCGCTGTATCTCGGCCGGAATTTGTTAGAACTACGCCTCGCGCCCCCGAGTTATTTTTGCACAGGCCCTAAGCACAAATAACTACGCGATCTGCTGAGCGCGCACCACCGGGGAATCAGCAGCGTTGTGCAGCGCATTGTTCAAGCGGTCGAACAAGCCCTCGGTTTCGGCGTGCTGCGGACCGTAAAGGCCATACATCGTGCGGAGCATCGTGAACACGGGACCGGCGGGTTCTTCGTAACCGGTGACGGAGGAATAAACGAGCAGCACGTGAGGCGAGGCTTTCTTCCCAGCGAAAGTGGATCGGAAAAAATTGATTTCGCTCTCGAAGTGACCCGCCAACTCCGCGTGGAAGGCCTCAAAGGCCGTGATGATGCGGGCGCGAGCTAGGTCCAAATTCGGGAAGGCAAAATAGATAAAGTCGCCCGATTCGGGATCGCGGACGGCGGGCCAAAATTGCCGGTGATCGACTGTGTTCTTCATATTGACGATCACGAATCCGCGTTGAGCCGCGCTGTGCTCGATTTGCTCGACGCCTTCCGCGACCCGCTCGGCAAACGTTTTGGGGTTGCGGGTGTGCATGGCCTTACAAGCGATCGCCCAGCGGTGGCCCGCGTAGTCGCCCATGATGTCGGGATTGTCCCCTTGCGATTCCTCGGGATGATCGAACGCGCAGTCTGTAAGCACCTGGAGGGCAAGCGTGGCGACGTAGAGTTCGAATGCCTTGTTGTTGTCCTGATTTTCCCGTTGCGTGAGAGAGAACTGTGACAAATCCGAAGCGCCAGCGAGGAGCCGGAGATGCGGAAGCAAACGGTCAAACTCCGGCCGTCCTCGCACGGCGACAATTTTCTCGGCCAGATCGCCGAAACTTAGCGCGCGACTCCAAATTTCACGGTGATCGATCTGCGAATCGTGAACGGCCCGGCCCGCATAGACTTCGTTCATTCGCATCAAACTGAGCACGGCCTCTTCGCATGCCGACTTGGGTGGAATCACGATGTCATATTTCTTCAGGATCGCTTCCAAGGCCCAGACAAACTGGGTCCAATCGTCGTAGGATCGTTTGCTCATCGGAAACGATGGTGAGTTGTTTGGATTCGCCTCGCGACGCGAATATTGTGCGGTAGAAAAGTGGGATGCCTGCGCCCGTCGTGACCCCAAACGATCAGATCGCGGAAATCCTCCGCCAAATGAAAACGGGCGAATTCCCCCCGCCGAAGCCGGTGAAGCGATTTCCTGGTGCAGCGCGTTTCAAAAAACTGCGTGACCATCTGGTCATCTTCATCGACGTCCTCGGCTTCGGGGACAAGGTCTTGGCGGCGGACACGACGGCGGCTGCGCTGCATCGGATATATCGAAAGCTGCTGAAAGCCCAAAACCGATTCGACATGCCCACAGCGGGCAATGAGGGTGCCGAGCTCACCTCGTTGAACCACAGCTACGGCAAGATCGTGCTCGCATTGTCGGACAGCATCGTGGTCGCGGTAGATCCGGAGTCGGAAGCCGCGAGAGTGCGGAATCCTTACGATGTGCTTTGTCTGGAGCTGCTGTATGTTCTGCACGCGCAAATGCGGCTCTTGGCCGATGGAATTTTTCTTCGCGGAGGAATTAGCCACGGAAAATTCTTCTATCAGGACGAATTGTTGATCAGCCCTGCGCTTGTGCGCGCGCACCGGATCGAGACAAAAGTGGCCTGCCATCCGAGAATTCTGATTGGACAATCAACCCTCGATTGGATTCGGACCAAACGAGGCGCTCCCTTACTGGAAAACGATGCGACGAGGAATTACCTGCGCCCGCTGGACGAGAAGTTTCCACAGGGCACCGAGCCGATGCTGATGCTGGATTACCTGCCGGAATATGCCCGCGAGTTTCAGGAGCGGTGGGTCGACCCGGCTGATCACCAGCGATATTCGCGCGCGCGGAGCGCCGCAGTGCGCACGAAAATCCTGGAAACAAAGTGGCGGAAAGCTTCGCAGATGGTGTTTAAGGTGCATCGCGAGAAGGCCGAATGGGCCTATCGGCGGTCAAAACCCGGCAGCCCGGTCCGGGCCAAATATGAATGGGTGCTAAAGTATCACAATCAGGCCGCCGCCGAATGGGGACCGGACATGAAGGATTACTATAGTCGGCTTGCGCCGCTCTCGCCGTGATGAATCGCGCCTTATCGGATTTATCTCGAGTGGCTTTTCACCACGCGTTCAAGCGGTTTCAGTCTATTCACCGCAAGGAAGACGGGCACTACCTCGCAAGTTTTCGCGACCCGAGCAGCTACGTCTATCGAACCGAAGACTACAAAGAATGAGTGGCCCGCCAAGCTGAGTTGATTTTGGGTGCGCGACGCTGGGCAAAATCCGCCATCGGGCGCGGCGACTTGTTACGGCGAGTGATCGCAGCCATCGAACATCCACTCTTTCGAACGCAATGGCCGCCCTCGGCACATCGAGGTCAAGAGCGTGAGCGAAAGCTCGACTTTTTTCCTTTCGCGCAACGAGTGGCACCGAAGCCGAAATTTGCCAAACCATTGGTTTTATCTGGTTCGTCACGGCGGAGGAAAGCGACCGACGGTGATGCAGCTCGAATCCGGCCGGTTGGCAGAGGATCATCTGGTGCCAACACAATATCTCGTTCGGTTTCGATTTCCTCATCGATCAGAGTCGCAGCAGTCGACTTGACGAAACGCGCATAAACCGGCGTGTGGGCGACGTGCATGGACTACTGTGGGTCGGCCAGCGGCAAGGCATGTAGAAACTGGCTTTTGCCCATTCCGAGCAAAACATTTTGGGCGCGGCGCGCCCGCTGAAGCGTCCCCCTGTCGCCAAGTTTCTTGGCGGCGCTGAAAATGATCGCGGCCTCCTCGTCCTCCCAAAATTGGCCGGCTTTTTGTTGCACGGTCTGCACCGTTAATTCGAGGGCGCGCACGGCTTCCGCCGGGTATTGCTCCGCGATCTCCGCGAACCGCCGCATCCAGAGGAATTGGCTGTCCGTGGCGTGTGAGAGGTCGAGCGCCACAATCATTTGCTGTGCCGCCCATGCGTCGTCGAAATTTTTGGAGTCAAACCACCACGCGAAATTCGCCAATTCATCCTGGAACCCGACGCTCTTGGCCGCCATCGCTTGAGCGACGCGCCAATTCCAAAATTTGACGAGCCGCGCATGGATGTCGGGCGGGATGGGCTCGCCGGATTGAGCGACGGAGCGCCCGACAAAGCTCATGACTTTTGCGCGCACCGTTTCCGGAGCCCGAGCAAAGAAGGTCGCGAGTAAATCGTCTGGTTTCTCGAAATCGAGATGGCCCCACCAATAGTTGATGATGAGATGCTGGCCCAAGCTAACGCGCGCGTCCTCATGCCGTCGCTCATCCTTCGGGTCCTGCGACATCCGGGCAATGGCGGTCGCATACTGATCGTGGAGAAGGGTCAGCGTCGCATGGTGTGCGCGCGAAAACCCGATAAAGGTTTCCCACGCGATTTTCCAAAGGTCATCGTGCTCTTTCGTCGGAAAGATTCTCCCGAGATTCTCGCGAAGCCACTTTTCGGCCCAGAAGGAAAGCGGCGTGATGTTTACGCCGAAAACGCTTCGCACTGTCATGGTCGGTTCGACTTGGGGATCAAGCAACCATTCGAGTGTAGCGCGGACTTCCGGCAGATCGTCGAGGGTCTGTGCCCCCCGCTGGTCCTCGGGCAAAGAGGAGCGCACCCAGCGGATATAATTGAATACCGCATGGACGGCTTCCCCTCTCACCGTGTTCAGCGACAGAGAGAATGGGTCCATGTTGGTTTCCCCGTCGCGCGCTTCGTCGTCGAGCGTCGGATTAGGATCGTGCGTCAGTCGCTCGACGACTTCCCAAGCAGAGGCCCGCTCCGCCAGCGGTAGTTTCACGAGGTCGCCCTTGAGCAGCGCATCGACGAACCTCGCGATCTCGAGCCGGCACGAAAGCCAGCGACGTCCGGGCCGCGACCGGCCCGTGAACTCGTCGGGCAAATCAGCCTCAGGGTCCGGTTGATCGAGAATCCAACGGGCGAGCTTCCAGAAGGGTTGCCATTTACCTACGGCCTGGTCCTTGAGGCCTTCGATGAATCCGCGCAAAAGTCCGCTCAGGTAAATCGAATCGATCGCGATGAATTGGTCCGCGTTTTCGAAAAAGTGAACGGGCTGGGCCTTGACCGCGGCCTGAAGCGTGCCCGCGAGACCTTCCTGCATGGGGCCATTCCAGTTGCGCGTTTTCGGTTTCCACGTGCGGAGGAATTCCAATTGCTGCGGCAGGGTCATCGCACGGAAGTCTTCCGCGGTGAGCGGACTCCTCACTCCCACCTCGACGCCCCCTGACCAGACGTGGAATCCCGGATGTTCGGGCTCACGTGATTGCGCGACCCACTGATCATAGCGCGCGCGCCACGCCGGTGGCAGCGCATCCTTGATCCAAAAGAGTCGATTTACCCGCCAGTAGGCGATCCGTCCCGCGATGATCTCATCGGACACCGGCTCACCCGCCGCGTCCTTGGTCATCCACGCCAAGTCCTCGGCGCGAGGACCCTGTTCCGTCCATTGGAAAATCTGCGTTTGCTGCTCGGGCGTAAGCAGGGGGAAGGCCCCCCGCAGCAACTGCCCGTATTCCAAATCGAAGTTACCGCTGAAAAAATAATCGGGCGTCAGCACCATGCGCCGCACGAGATCGGGATCAACCTGGGCCAGAAAAATCCGCGCCCAATGCAATTCGAGCCGCCGAAAAATATGCCACGCGGGCTTACGAACCACGCTCAGAAGCTGGTCGACGGTAATCCAGCCTTGGTTGACGGCGGTTTCTCCGGCGTCACGAAGTGCAGAAATTAGATAGGAGACTGGTTTGTGATCGGGATTTTGGCCGGAAGCGGAAATTGACGGACGCCAGTAAACCGAGCCGTCGTAGCCGGGGAGCGCGTCTTCGTTCATTTTGTCACGAATGAACCGGTCGAGCACGCCAGCCAAAAGGCTCAGGGACTCCATCGGCTTTTCGCGCAGCAGCGGGGGCACTCCGGTCGTGAGCAGCTTTTGGTAGTCGTGCACTTCGAGGCGGCTGCGCGGCTCAAGGCCCCAGCCGACCAGGGCCCCCGTCTCGCGTATTTTTGCCTTTTCCTTTTTGTCGGGATCGGGGGTGAACGAAATGAGCAACCGCAGCAGATTGGCCGCGTTTTTGAAATCTGCGCTCGCGGTGTGCGCGATCACGTCGGCCACGTCGTTGGCCATCCAGCGAAGGTCCTCGTTTTTCACCCACTCGGTGATGCGCGGCAGCAATTTCGCCGCTAAGGGCGGCGGGACGGCGAGCGCGACCCCGAAAATATCATCGTTCACCCGGAGATTGTGGGTGGGCGGAATGTGCAGCGCCGCCTTGACCGCGGTTTCGGGGAGCTGCGCGGCAACGCGCGCGAGATAGCGTGATTGGGGCCACGGGGGATATTGCACCCATCCTCCGCTCCGCACGGGCTCTGGTGGGGAATTGAAAAACCCATGCTCAAGCAGCGTCGGCAGCCATTCCGGGCTCTTGATCGAAGAGAAGAAGAAGTCCATGTCGGCTCCGCTTTGCAGCAGCGACTTCAAGTGCTGGATCTGGTCGCCCGTGATCATCAGCCCTCTACCTCCTTGATCAGTATCGCGATCGCGTTCTGGTTTTTCGCCTTCACGGGCGCGATGCGGTTGTGCAGGAAACGTTCGAGGTTCGCGATGGTAGCCTCCATCGCCGCCAGTGTGGTGTCCGTCGAGTGATGCGCCACGCCCACAAAGTAGTCTTTGAGTCCAGCCCATTCTTCCGCCTGCGCTTTCTGCACGGCCTGGGGGAGCATGGTCGCCAGCGGGTCGAGACCTTTCACCACGCCATGTGCCTTCTGGGCGCGAAATTTCGGATTTTTCTCAACCCACGCAAAAAAATCGGCGATTTTTCCCAGCAACTTGCGGAGCGCCGTATCGATCTGGTCGGACGGCGGGGTTCCGCGAAGGCATTGGGATTTTGCCGTAGCGATGTTCCACTGATCACGGAGTTCGCGCGTTTTCTGGCCGAGCGAGCCGTCGCCATCGGCAACCGCTTTGTCTGTGACCGGGATGCCGATCACGATTTCCAGTTTTTCCATCAGTTCGCGCAAGGAGTGCGCGGCCTGGGGTAACGCTTCCGGGTTGGCGGGATTGTGCAGAGTGTAAATCGCACCCTCGAACATACGACCAAAACTATACTTCGTGCTGAGGAGCGACAGTTCCTGCACCAGCTCAATCTGCCGTGGGCTGAGCTGGATCGGTTTAGCCGGGGTGCTGTCCGCGCCGTCCATCCGGGAGGTGTGCCGCAACTTGGCCTTGGATTAAACACTTTTCCCGCGACTGTGGCGCGAGAGCGGCCCGAATCTTCGCGGTTGAATCGGTTTCTGCGGGGTGGCTGCATCGACCACCGGACGTATGGCTAAGAAAAAGTCGAAAAAGAAGCACCCGACGGTCGGACCCCAAGCGCAAATCGACAAGATCGCGACGGCGCTGGTCCAGGGCTGGCTCGCGTCCGGCTGGAACGTTCACCCGATTATCCCGAACTATCACGAGGACTACATCGTCGAGCGCATCGACGTGGGGGAATTGTCAGGCGTCAAAATTTCGGCGCAGCAAAAAGGTCACGCCACGGTCATCTTCAAAAAGGGAATTTGGTCCGAGCAGATCAAAACGAAGCACCTGCGATATTACGACCGCAAGCTCGCGATGCCCGCTTTCCTGTTCCTCGTCGATACGACGAAGCGAAAAGGCTACTACCTTTTTATCCAACGGTGGCTGGACCAAAACGTGACGCCGGCGGAACTCGACAAGAAGACGAAGATCAGCGTCCACGTTGAGATGACGAGCGACCTCGAAGACAGCGCGGGGTTTCTGGCCGCGGTGAGCGACGCTCATGCCTACATGGCAAAGCGGAACCCGGGCAGCGTTGAGGATGCCATTCAAGGCGACATCAAAAAAGTCGCCGCCCTCGATCCTCGCGTCGATGTGAAACTCGACGTCGTGGATTCATCCAAGCACTACACGCTGTTGCCGAAGGAGACCATTCCCGCGGTGCTGAAAGTTTCCCGCTCGGAGGCTGCCACGATGGACGACCTCATTGGTTATGGGATGCCCGCGCGGCTCCCCGGTGCGGCGGTCGCAATCGAGGGACTACCGATCTTCGATGAACTGCTGAAAACCAAACATACGCTGGAATCGGTAGCGATCAGGCCGACGACGCCACGGAAGGTTGAATTCAGTTTTAGGACCGAAGAACCAGGTGGGTTTCGTTTCACGCTGCCGGGAAGCATCAGCGGCGCGACCCTGGGTCTCGCTTTCATCTCCGACCTGCCTGGCGCCCCGTTGCAGGCAACGATCAAAATTCCCAAGCCAGTCGTCACCGCGGCTTCCGGCGCGGCCAACCTTGCACTCAGTTTCAAGTTTGCGGAGTGGAATGGTAAGCCGCTCGGTGCGTTGCCTTATTTTGAGAAGTTGCGCGGTTTTGCACAGGCGATTGTCGAGGGAAAGTTGATTCATCATGAGGTGACGATGGACGGCAATCGGGTTACTGGAGGCACGCTGGGCGCTGCCGCCGATCAGGAGCCGTTCCTGTTCGCAAAGGCCGTGATCGAAAATCTCGGGAAGGCGCGCGAAATCGCGGCAAAACTCGGCGTGGCGCTTTCGATCAAGGACTTTGATGCGTTGGTCCCGGAAGATTTTCTGGCGGTGGATTTGGCCCATTCCCTGATCTTTTCTGCCGGCGAACCGCGGAGCGGGGCGGGATTCGAGGTGGCGATCACGTTGAATCGGAAGAATCATCCACCGGGAGAAGCGATCGCCAACTTGGAAGCCTTGTGCACGCAAGGTGGAATCACGATCACCAAGCGAAATCCGTTGGCGAAGATATACGACGCCATCGTTTCGATGGGCGACTTTGTCTACACGGCCACTCCGGTGAAACTGGTCGTGCCCGAGCCGGGGCGCACTGAATTCGTGGAAGGCCGAGCCGACACGGCTCCCGCGACATTGGCGAGCGTGACCGAAACGGTGGTCACCATCACACCGGTCCCCAGAGCTGAGGCCGGGTGAACCGTCACCACCTGGACCGGAACGTCGCCATTTTCACGCACCATGTCGTCCCTCATTTTTTTCAGCACCGACGAGGAAATCATCCTCGCGATGGACACGCTCGCGGTCGCGGATCAATCAGGGAAGCCGTTATTGTTCACGACGAAGTTCTACCCGGTGCCGCATTTGAATGGGATTATTGCGGGAACGGGCAGCGGTCCCTTCGTCGCGGACTGGTTCTTGAAAGTGAACACCGGGATGATGGTTGATGACATCCCGCACCTCGATTTTCATACGCCGGCCGCACTTCGAAAAATGTGGGAGGCCAGGTCGCCGGAGCATCCGAAAGATTTCACGACGACGATTTATCATTTCGGCCTACCGCGAGACGGAGGCGCGCCGTGCACCTACGCCTATCGTTCGGAAAAGAGATTTGCTTCTGAACTCCTGCCTCGCGGTGGCCTCGCGGTAAAACCCTTCGCGGACGTGCCCGCGCCCTTCGAGTTTCCCCGGGACTTCGCCAAAATCATGGCGTCACAGCGCGAGCATCAAGCAAAGGAGCCGCTCAAAAAACGCGTTTATATTGGCGGCGGTGTCTTTGTCTGCCATCTGACGCGAAGCGGAATTTCGATCTATCAGACCGATACCTTTCCCGACTACCACGCGCAACGCGAGGCGATGCTTGCGGCCATTGACAAGCTGAAGCCCCAGTCACCACCTCGCTGACGCTATCGCCGGCGAACGGGAAACATGGCAGGGGCGACAAAGCGCCTCCAACTGAGCGCTGGCGTGCAGCCGGTCAAAGACCCGAACGATCACGTGTTCGTCGGGAAGCGAGAATTCGGCTTTCTGAAACCAATCCCACGACGCGAGCGCCGAGTCCACGTCCGCGGGCGTGATCGCCCGAAAAACCTCCTCGACGATTTGTTGAAAAGTCGGACGAGCGTGGTGGGTTTCTTCGGACGGCGCACGGCCGCAGTCAGCGCAGACCGGATGCGCGCGACGATACGCGATCTTCAGCGGCTCAGTGCGACTCCGCAGTGCGCGGACAATCAGCTCTTCGCGTCCGGGCGGTCGGGATAGGCATTTTGTCCATGAAACGGGATGCCATCCATGATTAAAGAGGCCATGAAAACGATATGGCTGATCGTCATGAGTCTTCTTGAATTGAGTCGGACGCAGATGGTGCAGGCTGCAGAAATAATGTCGTTCGGCGATCAGGTCCGAGATTAGCGGCGCGGCAAAGGGAACGTCGAAAGGTTGCGGGTTGACGATTTCACGGATCGCGTGACGCAACGAGTCTTGAGTCAGAAAATTCCGCCATGTGGGGGCCTTGGGCACGGGGTTTTCGCTAGAACTTTTCTTTGCGATCGAGCGCGGCGTCTTTTTTCACGTCGTTCTCCATCCGTCGGATCAGTGTGCGCACCGCGCTCGCGTAGTGCGTGCATTGCTCCACTCGCTTCGAGTTGTGGGATACGGGGGTCGCGGCCAATGCCTCGAAGAATTCGGCCCACTTGTTCATTGCCTGCATTACCATCGGAAAAATCGGCCATTCGATGCGCCCGTAGCGAGTTTGCCGTATGGTGATATGTCCGACTCGCTTGTGGAGTTCGATGTAGGTCGGGTCGAAGGGAATGATCCACTCCTGCCGTGTATATCCACTATAGCGATAAGAGTAGATTGTGTCGGCCTTATCGTTCGGGTCCTGTGGCTTGAAAAACTCAGCGGTCTTGCGAACGAAGAGCAGAGTCGCCTCGGCGACGCCATTCTGAATCAACGTCGCCGGAGTGGTGATGGCGGTGTCTTTGACGTCCTTGAGCGCGCCACCTGCGAGCAGATACCAGAAATGCCACGTGGCACATTGATGCGCCGCGTAGAACAGGTCCTCCAACGCCCGTTCCAGTTCTTCGGGTGTTGGTGGAGGCTCCTTGGGTTTTTTCTCCTGTGTCGCCGGAGGTATGGGAGCGGTCATGCGAAAAGAGTGTAGGAAAATGTTATATGCTTCGACCGAGTGAAACTCCGGCGCGCTCACATGAAATAAGCGTAGGTGATCGGATCGCTAGGCGGGCTCGCACACCAGCGGTAGATTTCGCCAATGCGCTTCGAGCCACCGAGGGTGATCGGATAGAACGAATCGAACTGCGTCTTGTTCCAGTTGAGTTTGGTCAGAGCAAGAATCTCGGCGGCGATCTCCGACTGGCTCCGGTCGGTCTGGTAGTAACGGATATGAAGCGTTCGCGGCACGTAAGGACCCGGGTGCTTGCGGTAGAACGCGACACTCCCGCGGGTGTAGAGCATGGAATTTGTGTCATCGAGGAGCACGTGAGTGCCCCGCAACGGCGGATAGGCGCCCTGCCGAAACATCCGGAACGGTGAACGCGTCAGAGCCGTGAAATCACGAAAACGAACGTTGCACTCGTTCGCCGCAGCGTTGAAGCCGTCGATCTCGCCAGTATCGTAGCCGGACGATTTGTGGATCACCACTCGGTCGGGCAGCCTGGTGTCGTTCGCTTTCGCGTAGTTCTGAATCGCGTCCACGAGCAGCTTGCGGGCGCTGTCCTGTGGCAGATGCACCTCGTGATCTTCCTCCGACTTGTGCGCGAGGCCGCCGCGGAGAATCGTGCCTTCGCCCTTGTCGTTGAACACCTGCGTGAGGCTCGAATGCATGAAGCCTCCCTCGGCGCGGACTGCGAATGAGATGCCGACATAACACGTGTTCAGGGCGCCCGGCGGCCGCTTCAGTTTCCACGGGATGCCGCCGGCCTTGTAGAAAAGCGCGGCGAAAAGATTCCAGGCGCGGGTCGCAGGGTCCTGCACGCCCTTGCTGTTTCCGCTGTAGGTGCGCGGCCAAACGAGCTGGAACAGCGATTGCGACTGTAGGCAGAGCGCCTTCAAGTAATCGTGAAAATCCACGCTACCGTCGTCGGCCTCTTCGCCGTCGTCTCCCTCATCGTCCGAAAACGCCTTCGGGTTGACAAACTTTCGGACAGCGTCGTTCGGCAGGCAGACCACAACGTCCGGCTTCGCGGAAGACAACTGATAGAGCGCGCGGATGTGATCGTGAAAATAGTCCGCTAGCGCCGTGATGGCACCTTGCCCTTTACACAGGTCCTTCAATTTCTGTTCCGCCAGCTCGTCGGTCCAGCTTTGGTCGGTGAGAAACGAACACCGAAACCCCACCTCCGCCGCAAGACCAGGGAACATCGGATTGAAATTGGGATTGAGCGGATCCTCGCCGCTCATGCCGGCCGCGCAAAGAGTCATCCATTCCTTGAACGCGGCGATCGATTTGGGTGTGCCCACGAAGCCGACGCGGATCGCGCTCTTGGCCTTGGCGCTGCCGGCATCTACTGGGCCGAAGTTGAGGATGCCGTCGCGAATGTCGGACGACGTGCCTCCGCTCGCAAATTCGAGGAGCGGCTCTGGGAAAACTTGGTCGAGTCGGATCATAGTGGCAGTGGCACCTGCATGTCATCCTCAAAGTCACGTCGATCCGCCTCGTTGGAAATCTTCACCCAGTCGCTGTCCCAGATCGCCGGTCGAGCCGAAAGCGCAACCGGGCGGGAGATGCGAAACTTGTCGCTGGTGCGGATTAGGTCCGGCTCGCGGCAAAGCACGGATGCCCAGAACATGACGTGGCCGAGCACCGCGCGATTTCGCTCGGGTTTGCGCATGTTCGAGCTGGAGGTCTTCTGCCAGCGGCTCGGACTCGACATCCCGTCGCCTGTGAATGCCCAAAACGGCGTGACCACGAGATACCAAGTCCCGCCAAACCGATAGAAGCGGTAGCGAAACGCCTCGTGCTGCCAGTGCTGGATGGCTTTGGGATCATCCGATCTCTTGTCCGGAATCGCCTTGAATACCATGCGAGAGGCTTCGGCTTTCAGCGCCTGAGTGCGGAGGTAACCCACGCGCACTTCGGGGTCCGCTTGAAACAGGAAGCACTTCATCGCTTTGGCGTAGCGCAGCCGATACTGGAACTGCTCGTTCATGCAGTGCTGTTCTAGCGTTCGATTCAGGAGTTTGATGAACTTGTTGCTGTCGCCGAGCACCCGCGACTGTGACCAGTCGGCCGTTTTCTTCGGCATATATGGCTGGAGTGCCTGCCGCCGAAAAAGCTCCTTCCACACTGGAGCGTTGAGATCTTCATAGGTGTGAAGAATACCATCCTCGTTCCAGTAGCCAACCGGCGGATCGCCCGTGCCGCTGACGGCCTTCCAAGCAGCCGCCACCATTTCTGGAAATTTGGGCCAGCCGCGTTTCCGAATCACTTTCGCCGTGTTCATCGTCTCGGGAACTTCGACGGCGAATAGATTCGGGAAAAGGGGCTCCGCTTCATCGCGCAGCCCGACCGATTCCGGTTGCGGCTGGCCGCTGCGCAGGGTGGCGACTGAAGGCGCGAGCGGCAGCCGCTCGATGCGTTGCTGCTGCTTGAGCAACAGCTCGACCTGCGCCGCGATCAACGTCGCCTGTTGTTCTAGTTTGGCTAGGCCCTGAATGATTTGGTCGGGATTGTGGGCCGATGGCGGCAGCGCTTCATGCTTCCGCTTCATCTCCTTCATCACGTCGACCGTGTAGGTGACGACGTTGTCAGTTACCTTATGGTGCCCATGGCAAAGATAGAGGAGATTCTCGAAGGCCCGCCTTTCCTCGTCGGTCTGATTCGGATTATAACGTTCACCGCCGGGCTCCGCGGCTTCAATGTGGCACAATTCGCCAACGAGAACATTTTGGCCATCCATGATCGGATGGGTGCAACCCGGAAACGCACATTGGTTCCGCGACCGCAGCGCGAGTTGCTTAAGCGTTTCTTTCTCTACGGTGAGGCGTGGCATGGGCGGAATCGTCTCGCGTTTCATCGCTCAATGAAGCTGAGCTAGCCAACCTGCTCCCAGACTTCAGCGGTGAAGAGCGCATAGCGAATGTCCTGAATGCGTTAGCTGACTGCGTGCGTTCTAGCCATGCCAAATCACGCCCGCTTCACGAGAGCTGTTGTGCCGCAGACCAAGTGGAGTCCACATCCGGCCGGCCGACGGCCGACCTAGTTTCTGCCCAATGGACGCCCTTCGTCTACTGAATGCCTCACAGAGGCGGTCATCGCTTCAAGCACTAGCAACGTTCCTTAGCTGAAGCGTGTGCGTTCGACTCCGCCCGAGGGCGCGAGTCCTCTGCTATCGCGAAGGGGATGAACCGCCGTGTCGAGAATGCGGACACGCGGACCACTCCGGAAACGTCGACTAAGCGCCAACCGAATATCCTCCCCGCCCTGCGCATTTTTCAATGCTAGCACGCCCGCCAAGGTCGTGCTTCGCCTCCACCTTCCTGGTGCTTTTGCTCCGCGGCTCGGTTTGACCGCTTGAGCCAACGCGCGGGCGACGCCCGGCCACCGGACAACAACGTCCGGCCCAGAGCAGCCGCTCGCGCGATTGGCACCATGATCCAATCCGACCTTCGCGACGGCACTCGCCTCTCCGGTTCACGTCCCCTCACCGCACACGAAGAGAGAGTTTTCCTGCGACACGTTCGTCGGCTGACTCCACGCAATCGCACCCTCATCACCGCACAAATGTTCCTCGGTTTCCGCATCTCCGAAGTCCTCGCACTCACCATCGGCCACGTGCTGCACCACGGCCAAATCCGCAGCCACGTCGCTCTTCCACCCCGCTTCCTTAAAGGCAAACGCGGCGACACGCGCAGCGTGCCGATCGGGCCCGAACTACACCGCGCGCTTGAGCACTACCTCGCACAGCGCGCACGAAAACACGCACTTTCTCCGACCGAGCCACTTTTCCGCAGTCGCTTCCACGCCGCGGATGGCGGTTCTAAACCCATCACCCGCTCGATGGCGGAAAAGATCATCAAACGCACATTCCACGTGATCAGCGACGACACACAGGGACTCTCCAGTCACAGTCTCCGGAAGAGCTGGGCTATGCGGCTCTACGAGGCGAGCGGTCACGACCTCCTCATCGTGCGAGACGGTCTGGGCCACCGTTCCGTCGCGGTGACACAGGTCTACCTGCCGACGGCGCGCGCCCGTGTCGAGTCACTCATCCTCAAGACCGACTGGACGCGCCGCCACCCACGACGTTCCGAATCGGCCGCCTGATCGGGTCGTAGTTCTCGCGATTCGCGCTCTTCTTCAAGGGCGCGAATTCCCCCCTTTCGGCGAAACGGTCAATTGGGGGCCAAACGCCCCATCGTTCACTTTGGTCGGGAGACCGCGTCAACCACCTGAAGGCCTGTTCAGGCGCGAAACGGAAATTCCAGTTTTGAGGTTCGGATGGGTGCCTCGTGCCGCGACTAACCGGCCGCATTGTTCGCGAATTCGCGACCGACGTACCGGCCGACTACACGTTCTTTCGCGAACTAAACGGTACCGCCAAGCGCGTTCAACTTGTGCGCGAATGTCTCTACCGACTTCAGCACCGTGTCGAAGTCCGGCGCCGCCCCGAAGAACATCTCGGCGCGCATGGCTGCGTAGTCCTGGCGCCAGGCGTCGAGTTGGTCCGGTAGAGGCACCAGCCGGATCGAGCCCCGCCGCATCGTGGCGTAGTCCATCCAGGAGTAGCGGAAGAAAACGCGGCGGTGCTCGACCACCTGTTCGAGCAAGCCGGGGTCGGCAAGCGCCTCCTCGGCGACGCCAGCTTCGATCAGGCGGTATAAATCGTAGTAGTGACGGGCGAGTCCGAGCTTGCGGAGCGGCGCGCCGCCGGCTGGAGCGAGCCGATACGTTTCCTCGTGGAGCAGCAACGCCTTTTCAACGAAGGTGCGCCGGGCGGCGACGGTACGGATCGAGAACGTGTGATCCCGGACAAGATCCGGGAAGACTTCCGCCACGTAGGCTTGGATGGAAGCCGGGGCGGCTGGCTCCGTCTGCGAACGCGCGCCCATTTCCATTTTCACGACCGGCCGCAGGTAGGCGGAGGGGGTCGCGAACACGGTCGGATATTGGAAAAGCAAAGTCTGTTGATCGACGTCTTCGGCCGCGTCGGCGCCTGTCAGGGTCCAGCGGCGGTCAGCAGGAATCAGCCCACGAAACCGCGATTCGAGTGCTGGCTTGATCTCGGCGTGAATGCGCCGGCTGCACTCGACCTTGAGCTTCTTTTGCTGGTTGTTGCTGAGGGTCGGGCCGGGAAAGCCGAGGTGTTCGCGGTCGATCACCAGGTCGATGTCCTCGGAAAACCGTTCGATGAGCTTCCACGCTTTCGCCAGTGATGTTCCTCCCTTGAAGGTGAGGTGACGGCCCCACACCGGATTTTCGAAGAGTTCACGCATCGTCCAGCAGACCCAGAAGTCCTTTTCGATGCTTTGGGCGGGGAGCCCGCGCCGGGCTTGCGCTTCTTCATAGATCGCCCGTTGGCGCTCGGGCGGAAGGAGGATGAAGCTGTTCATGCGGCCTGGGGCTGGGTAATTTTGTGGATGGCGGGCGTCATCCAAGTGGGCACGTAATTCAAATCGCGCCGCAACTGCTGCTTGTCATCGTCGGTGAGACGTTGGCGCAATTGCGCCAGCACGGTGTCGTTGATTTGGCTGCTGCCTAGGTAGCGCAGGGCTTGGATGACGATCCCGCTGATGCGATCGGCGGTTGCCATCTGCCGAGGCGTGGTGCGCTTGAGTTGAATCGTTTGATTGCCCATTTGAACGAGGCGGTTTGGTCCGTCGGTGAGAAAGACGAGCTTCATCGGCACCTGGGTCGAAAGGCCGAGCAGGTTAGCCGCGTACGCTCCTGTCGGCTGCACCTTGATGGCCGCGTGGCGCTTGAGGGCATCAACAATCATGTCGGTCGTAGGCGAGAGCAGGCCGAGCTGGGGATCGTGTTTGGGATGGTCGTAGAGGCCCCGCGTCAGCTGGCGGATGGTTTGGTTCTTTTTATGGCGCGTAAGTGCCACGGCGACCGCCACCCGACTGCCGAGGTCAGCGAAGTCACCGGGCACGAACACCCACCCCGGACCATGCTGGCGAATGCGATCGAGGACTTGGCTGTCGACAGAGGTGGGGTGCTTGCCCATTTTTGAAACTTAAGAACACCATTTTTGTTTCATAAACAAGACCAAGTCGAGATTTTTGAAACAATAATGACCCGTTTTAGTTTCATAAACTCTGACCACCGGACCACAGATTAGGATAAGCGGTGCAAGTAGACGAACTGAGAGTGGTGCGAGCGATCGGGGGTAATCACATTTGCACTTGTGCACACAAATATAGCTTGACTTCGTCTCACATTAATGTTTGAATGCTGTTGCACCTCAAAAAATAGCTCCGAGCCGCAAGGCCCGGAGCTTGATTGAGAACCACCGTGAAGCGGCTCCCAAGCTGTAGGAGGCCAAAGAATCGCTACGCGGATGGTTGGATTCAAGGGAAAAGTGCCCGTCCCTTTCACCTAGTCCAAGCTACCGTTATGTCCAAACTCAGCAGTATCGAAATTGCCGGCAAGTCCGGCACCAAATACACGTTCGGAGTGTATCCCTACGACACCACATGGAAAGAAGTCGGGGCAGTCTATGTGGTCACGAAACGCACCGTCAGTGCCGACGGCTCAGGCGTGCATAACTTCATTTACGTCGGTCAGACTGACAATCTGAAGGAGCGGCACACCGGTCATCACAAGGCTGATTGCTTCGCTCGGCATGGAGGTAACTGCCTTTGCGTGCTAGTTATGGGAGACGAGAAGACGAGGCTAAGTATCGAAGCCGATCTCATCGGCAGCCGTAACTGGCCTTGCAACGGAAAGCCATCGTAACCCATGAAACCAGCGCAGGCGCAGCTACGGGAAGTCGCCGATATGCAGCTTGGCATCACGCTTCGTGGGGCTGATTCGTCGCGCCACCATTCGGACGGCACCCATCAGCTGATTCGAATCGGCGACATCTCAGACGACGGTTATCTGCGGATTTCGGAACCCAACCTCATCAAGCTCGATGCGGACACAGCGTCGCGCGCAGCCCTTCGAGCGGGCGAGGTTCTGCTCGCTGCGCGCGGCACGCGGATGACGGCGGCTCTCTTTCCCGGCGGGTTTTCCGCCGTAGCAGGCAGCCAATTCTTGGTCATTCGCGCTCATGGCGACGTCATTCTCCCTGCCTACCTGCGCTGGTTTCTCAATCTCCCCTCAACCCAAGAAAACCTCAACGCGCGTGCCCGGGGTTCCTATGTACGCTCGCTCCCGGCAGGCGCGTTGGGAGAGCTGGAAATTCCCGTGCCTCCGCTGCCGCGTCAGCGTGCTATTGCAGAACTGTACGAGCTTGGCCTGCGCGAAAAGCAACTCATGGCATCCCTCGCCGTGCAGCGCGCCACCCAGATCAATAACTCCATTCTCCAATCTCTCAGCGTCTAGCCTCACTTTTTCCACCCATGCCGAAGATCAACCAAGACGAGATCAACAATGTAGCCTGGCGCGCGTGCGATACCTTCCGCGGCACCCTCGATCCGTCGGACTACAAGAACTACATCCTCGTGATGCTGTTCCTGAAATACGTCAGCGACGTCATCAAGGACCACCGCGCGGCGTATCTGCTCGAGTTCAGGGGCGACGAAGCCCGTGTTGCCCGACGCCTCTCCCGCGAACGATTCCTTCTCCCAGCCGGATGCGATTTCGACAGCCTCTACGCCAAGCGCAACGACGCCGACATCGGTCAGCAGATCAACATCGCACTCGAGCAAATCGAAGAGGCCAACAAGACCAAACTCGAGGGCGTCTTCCGTGAGGTGGATTTTAATTCCGAGGGGAAACTCGGCCAGACCAAGGAACGCAACACTCGCATCAAGGGACTCCTCGAAGTATTCGCCGATCCACGCCTAGACCTCCGCCCATCCACGGTTGGCGACGAGGACGTGATCGGAAACGTCTACGAATACTTGCTTGAACGTTTTGCGTCCGACGCCGGCAAGAAGGCCGGCGAATTCTACACTCCCGGCCAGATTTCCACACTCCTCGCCCGCCTCCTGAAGCCCAAAAAGGGCGACACGATCTGCGATCCTGCGTGCGGTTCCGGTTCCCTGCTCATCAAAGTCGGACGCCAGGCCGACAAACGCGACTTCGCCCTCTTCGGCCAAGAGAGCAACGGAACCACGCACGCCCTCTGCCGCATGAACATGTTCCTGCACGGCATGGACAGCTTCCGTATCGAGTGGGGCGACACGTTGCGCAATCCCCGCCTCGTCGAAGGCGACCGCCTCATGAAATTCGACATCGTGGTGGCCAATCCGCCGTTCTCCCTCGACCAGTGGGGTATCGAGGAGGCTGAGGCCGATGCCTTCCACCGGTACCACCGCGGTCTCCCGCCCAAGGGCAAGGGCGACTACGCTTTCATCACGCACATGATCGAGACGGCCCGCGAGAAGATCGGCCGCATCGGTGTCGTGGTGCCTCACGGGGTTCTCTTCCGCGGGGCGGCAGAGGGCCGTATCCGCCAGAAGTTGATCCAGGAAAACCTCCTTGAAGCTGTGATCGGCCTGCCGGCCAATCTCTTCTTCGGCACCGGCATCCCTGCCGCGATCCTCATTTTCAACAAAGGCAAGACCCATGGAGACGTGCTCTTCATCGACGCCTCCCGTGAGTTCGAGGATGCCAAGAACCAGAACCGCCTCACCGAGGCCCACCTCGACAAGATCGTCGCCACCTACGAGGCATTCCAGACGGTGGACAAGTACGCCTATCGCGCCACCGCACAGGAAATCGCCGACAACGATTACAACCTGAACATCCCGCGCTACGTGGATACCTTCGAGGAGGAGGCCGAGATCGACCTCAAGGCGGTGAAGAGGGAAATCGCCCGGATCGAAGGCGAACTCGTCACCGTTCGCCAGAAGATGGACAGCTACCTGAAGGAACTCGGGCTATGAGCGACATCCCCGACAAGATCGTCATCTACCCGGCCAAAGACGGACGGCCCGACATACGGCTCCGGGTTGAGGATGGGACCGTCTGGCTCACACAAGCCGAGATTGCCGAGCTTTTCGGCAACTCCACGGCTAACATCAACATCCATATCAAGAACATCTTGGAGGATGGAGAGCAGCCCGCCGACTCAGTTATTAAGGAATCCTTAATCACTGCCGCAGACGGGAAGAACTACCGGACCAAGCTCTACCGACTGGAGATGATTCTTGCCGTCGGCTACCGCGTGCGAGGGCCGCGCGGTGTGCAGTTCCGCCAGTGGGCTACGGCCAACCTCTCCGAGTATCTCGTGAAAGGCTTCGTCATGAATGACGAGCGGCTCAAGAACCCGGGCGGTTTCGACTACTTCGACGAACTGCTCGCGCGCATCCGCGAGATTCGTGCGTCGGAGAAACGGTTCTACCAGAAAGTCCGCGACCTCTTCGCGCTGAGCACTGATTACCGGGATGACCCCGAGGCGACCGCGGTGTTCTTCGCCGAGACGCAGAACAAGCTCCTTTACGCGGTCACCCAGAAGACGGCGGCCGAGTTGATCGTCGCTCGGGCCGATACGAGTCAGCCCAACATGGCCTTGCAGGCCTGGAGCGGCAGCCGCGTGCGCAAGCTAGATGTCATCGTGGCCAAGAACTACCTCGCGCAGCCGGAGATCGACACGCTCAACCGCCTCGTCTCGCTCTTCCTCGATCAAGCCGAGCTGCGCGTCACGAACGGCAAGCCGCTCACCCTCGACTTCTGGCGCGGCAACGTGGAGAACCTGATCCGCTTCAGTGAATTCCCCGTACTGGATGGGGCAGGAAGCATCAGCCACGAGCGCGCCAAGGCCATTGTCGAGGAGCGTTATGATCGGTTCGACGAAACTCGCCGAGCCGCAGAGGCCAACGCTGCCGACGCGGATGACATTCGCGCTCTAGAGGACGCAGAGAAACAGATCGCGAAGAGGAAGGACAAAAAGTGAAGCCTCCTCCCAACTGGAGAATTAAGACGCTCGAAGACGTCGCCGAAATACAGACCGGGCTCTCGAAAAGCGCATCTCGGGTCGGCGACTTCGTGCGGCTTCCTTATCTCAGGGTAGCAAACGTTCAGGATGGTCGATTCGACCTTACTGAGGTGAAGGAAATCGACGTTCCAAAGGACGCCGTAGATCGCTACCGGGTCGTTGCGGGAGATCTTCTCCTCACTGAAGGAGGCGACTTTGACAAGCTCGGCCGCGGCGCGTTGTGGACCGGTGTGATCAAGGAGTGCGTTCACCAGAATCACATCTTTGTCGTTCGCGCCAATTCGAACGTTTTGGACCGACGTTTCCTCGCTCTACAGACGCAAGGAGCACACGGCCGGGCGTATTTTCAATCCTGCTCTAAGCAGTCCACCAACCTTGCGAGTATCAACTCGACACAGCTGAAGCAGTTCCCAGTTTTACTGCCTCCACTTTCCGAGCAACGAAAGATCGCCGACGTCCTCGACACATGGGACGCGGCGCTGGCGAAACTCGACGAGATCATCTCCGCTAAGGAACGTAGGAAAAAGTCCCTCATGCCGCGACTCCTCCACGGGCGAATTCGCCTCCGTGGTTTCAGAAAAGAATGGGTGCGCGCAAAACTCGGCGATTTGTTCACGAACCGAACCGAATCCAATCGGCCAGATCTTCCGCTTCTTTCGATCACGGCAGATCAAGGTGTCGTTCATCGCGATTCTCTGACCAAACGCGACACTTCCTCGGAAGACAAATCGAAGTATCTGCGCATTGCTCCGGGGGACATTGGCTACAACACTATGCGCATGTGGCAGGGCGTTTCTGCGCTCTCGGCCTTGGAAGGAATTGTCAGCCCGGCCTACACCATCTGCACACCGTCATCTCGAATCGATGGCGGGTTTACCGCGCACTTCTTCAAGCTGCCACACACCATCTCGCTTTTTCACCGCTACTCACAGGGCTTGGTGGACGACACGCTCAACCTGAAGTTCCCGAGCTTCGCCACCATCGAAGTAGATGTGCCGAGTGACATCGCTGAGCAAAATGCCATCGCCGCAATCCTCGATGCCGCTGACGCCGAGCTCTGTCTGCTCCGCGAGCAACGCGCAGCGGTGGACAAACAGAAGCGTGGGCTGATGCAGCAGCTTCTGACCGGGAAAGTGAGGGTGTCCCCATGAGGGACCGGGACTACCTTTTTGTCTCAGGCGACCTATCCGCCTCCATCGAGGGGCATCGCCAGAAGATGCAGCAGCAGATCCACGCGCTTTCGCCGAACCAGCTCCTGCCGGCTGAAGACCCAACCGTATGCCAACATTTCATCGCGGATTTCACCATCAATCCGGTCGAAATCCAAGATGAGCACATTGTGCTCATCGAACCACGCGAGATCGAGATCGACCGCGCCAGCGACTTCGGCGGTACTTATCGCCAGAAGCAGCTCCAGTTCCAATTCGAAATCCCATTCGCCGGCGACAGCGTGTTGCTCGGATGCAAACCCTCGACCTACGACTTCAATCCGCCGCGTGCGACGGTCGACAACCAAAAGGTTGTTCTCATTTTCCACCGCGCCGATCGCGACAGTGAAGCGATCAAACGAGAGGTCGACGAACAACTTTCCCGGATCAAGAAGTACATTGGATGGCAGCGTCCTGACATTGACCGTTGGAACCAAGCACTGCCCGAAGCCGTGCGGCAGCAAGTCGCCGCTCGTCGGGAAAAGCTCGTCGCCGACAAGAAACTGGTGACCGATCTCGGTTTCAAGGTTGTGCGGCGCGGCGAAGCAACGAGCTACTCAGTGCCGATCCAGCGCAAGCAGATCATCCCGCCATTGCCGCCACCACGCCCTGGCGCTGTGGCCCCGCCTGATCCCACGTTGGAGGCCACTGTCTACGAGGAGATCCTCGATACGCTCGACGGCATGAGCGTCGTCATGGAACGAAATCCCTCGGCCTTCGCGACGGTCGACGAGGAAACGTTGCGCACGCACTTCTTGGTTCCGCTCAACTCATCTTTTCGAGGCATGGCGACCGGCGAGACATTCAACGCCGCTGGAAAAACCGACATCCTGATCAAGCACCAGGACCGCATCCTCTTCATCGCCGAGTGCAAGTTCTGGAAAGGGCCACAGAGCCTTACGGATGCGATCACGCAGCTCCTCAGCTACACCACGTGGCGTGAGACGAAAGCCGCCATCCTGCTCTTCAGCCGAAAGAAAGATTTCAGCGCCGTGCTCGGGCAGGTCCCCGATGTGTTTGCCAGGCACCCCAGCCACGTGCGCAAAGTGGAGTATGCCAAACGCACCGGCTTCCGCTTCATCGTCCGCAGCCCCAACGACCCGCAGCGGCACCTCACCGTGACGCTGCTTGCATTCAACGTTCCTGTGGAATCCTGACCCGTCATGTCCCTCCAACACCTCAAATTCGAGACGATCTCAGAAGGCGACCTTAGCCGCTTGGTCGCCGACGGCATTGGTGAGTCAAGGACTCTCGAATACAAGGAGGCGCTCGTCGTAGCCACCGAGGATCAGAAGCGCGAGTTTCTGAGCGATGTGACCGCACTGGCCAACACCGATGGCGGAGACTTGGTGTTCGGCATGAAGGAGTCCAACGGAGTCGCCGTGGAGTTGGTTGGCCTGAAAAATCTGGCTCCGGACGATGCGATTGGAAGGATCGAAAATCTGCTTCGCGATTCAATCCAACCGCGGCTCGCAGGCGTACAGCTCAGGGCATTGCCGCTCTCCAACGGCAACCATGCTCTGCTGGTTCGCGCACCCCGCAGCTTTTCAGCTCCGCACATGGTGCGCCACCATGGCGTCACGCGATTCTGCGGGCGCAACACCAACGGAAAATACGACCTCGACGTGCATGAATTGCGCTCGGCGTTTCTCGCGAGTGAGACGCTTTCAGAAAGGCTCAAAGCTTTCCGCGTCGAAAGGATCAATCGCCTGCTCTCCGGCACGGCGCCCGTCGAGTTGTCCGGAGATCATCTGCTCGTCTTTCATTTGCTCCCGGTGATCGGTGCACGGGCCGACACGCGGCTCGCGACTTCGAGCCTGCAGGCACTGCTCAACGAGAACATGCCTCACCCAATTGCAGCGAGCGGTTGGGGTCCGGGATTCAACTTCGATGGACTTCTGGTATCATCCAGTTGGGGCGACAACAAGAGTCATTCCTACGTGCAGATTACGCGCAGCGGATTTCTGGAGGCGGTCGAATCGCAGACGCTCGCGCCTACAGCATCGCAAATTCAGGGAGGAGAACTGAGGAAAATCATCCCCAGCATCGCATGGGAGAAACGGATCATCGCCGCGACGCCGAGCTACCTGAAGGCGCTCGCCGAACTCAAATTGCCGCCCCCATACGTCGCGAGCCTTAGCCTGCTCAACGTTCGCGACTACATCATGTTTGTCGGACCGCGCTATTACGGAAATGGGACGAAGCCCGTGGACCGCGACCACCTGTTGACAGACGAAATGTTGATCGAATCGGTCAACGAGACGCCAGGTCGTCTGCTACGACCGCTGTTCGATCAGGTCTGGAACGCCTGCGGCTGGCACGGATCGATTAACTACGACGAGGCCGGGAATTGGAGAGAGCATCAATGAGTACGCCCAATTTCCTCGAATCGCACGTCAGCCAGATCCCGGCGATTCAGCTGCTCCAGCAGATGGGCTTTAGCTACCTGAGTCCCGAGGAAGTTGCCGTCGAACGCCGCGGTAAGCTCGGCAACGTGCTGATCGAAAACGTGCTCGCGGCCCAGCTGCGTCGCATCAATCGCGTTCGCTCGAAAGGGCGGGAGCTGCCATTCACGGAAGACGCCATCGCCCTGGCGGTTGAAAAACTGAGGTCCGTGCCGTTCGATGGGCTTTGCCGTACGGCAGAGAAGATCAACGACCTCCTGACGCTCGGAGTCAGCATCGACCAAACCGTCGAGGGCGAAACCAAGGGTCGCAGTCTCCGCTTCATCGACTGGGAGCATCCCCGGAACAACACGTTTCACCTCACCGCTGAATTCAAGGTGGCCAGGACTGCCAGCCACGAAACGCGGCGTCCTGACATCGTCTGCTTCGTCAACGGCATCCCCTTTGTCGTGATCGAATGCAAGCGGCGGGATGAGAAGGACGCCCTTCAGGCGGCGATCAAACAGCACCTCCGCAACCAGGAGGACGCGGAAATTCCGCACCTCTACACTTACACCTCAATTATTCTCGGCCTGAACAAGGATGATGGACGATTCGCCACCACGGGAACGCCCGAGAAGTTCTGGGCGGAGTGGCGGGAACTAGAGGACGATTCGGCAGCGATCCGAAACTTGCTCGCGATGTCGCCGCGTCGCGAGGAGCATGAGAAGCTCTTCACCGGTGAATTTGCCTACGCACGCGCGTTTTTCGAAGAACTTGCGGCCACTGGCCCGCGCGAAGTCACGGGCCAGGATCGCCTGCTTCATGCCCTTTGCCGTCCCGAGCGCCTGATCGAACTGGCGCGGCAGTTCACGCTTTTCGATGAAGGTGGCACCGTCCGGAAGATCGCCCGCTATCAGCAGTATTTCGCGATCCGCAAGACGATGGAACGCGTCCGGATCAAGGATGCCGAAGACCGACGGCGCGGTGGCGTAATCTGGCACACGCAGGGATCGGGCAAATCGCTCACGATGGTCATGCTGGCCAAGGCGCTGGCGCTGGAGCCTTCGATTCCGGACCCACGCATCGTCCTAGTCACCGACCGCATCGACCTCGACGAGCAAATAACCAAGACCTTCCACCAATGCGGCAAGGAACCGCAGCAGGCCAGGACGGGGCGCCATCTCATGGAACTGCTGGAGGACGATCGCGTGGCCGTCGTCACCACGGTCCTCGACAAGTTCGGCGCCGCCGCGAAAGCCAACGACTCCTTCCGCAACCTGAACGCCGACCTATTCGTCCTCGTCGACGAAAGCCATCGGTCGCAATACGGCGAAGCGAACCTGCGCATGATGAAGGCGCTGCCGAACGCGTGCTTCATCGGCTTCACCGGCACGCCGCTGATGAAGAAAGAGAAGAACACGGCGCAGAAGTTTGGCGGCATCATCGAACCGCCCTACACGATTCGCGACGCAGTCGAAGACAAGGCCGTCGTCCCGCTCCTCTACGAAGGACGCCACATTCTGCAGGACGTGAATCAGAAGGCCGTGGACCGGATGTTCGAAGAACTCTGCGAGGGCCTCACGACGGAGCAAAAGGCCGACCTCAAGCGCAAGTTCGCCTCACGTGACGAACTCACGCGGATCGACAGCCGACTCTACCTGATCGCTTGGAACGTCTCGCGACATTTCTCCGAAACCTGGAAAGGCACCGGCTTCAAAGGCCAGCTGACCGCCCCAGGAAAACGTGAGGCACTGCTCATCAAGCGGCACCTCGATCAAATGGGCAAACTCAGCACCGAGGTGCTTATCTCCGCACCGGACGACCGGGAGGGCGAAGGAGATACGGCGACCGACGAAAGCGTGCTCGCGTTCTGGAAAACGCAGATGTCGAAGCACGGGAGCGAAAAGGACTACAACCGCAACGTCATCGAGGCATTCAAGAAAGGGGACGAGCCCGAGATCATTATCGTCGTGGACAAGCTGCTCACCGGCTTCGATGCCCCGCGCAACGTCGTCCTCTACATCGCCCGCAGCCTGAAAGAGCACACGCTGCTCCAGGCGATCGCTCGCGTGAACCGTCTCCATCCGGGCAAGGACTACGGCTACATCATCGACTATCACGGCGTCATCGGCGAGCTCCACGATGCGCTCGAACTCTACGGCAAACTCGCCGGCCAGCTCTTCGATCCCGAAGACCTCGACGGCGCGCTTACCGACGTACTTGAGGAACTGAAATCTTTGCCTGCGGCGCATGACGCGGTTTGGGACATGTTCCGGAATCTGCCGAATAAGCAGGACGATGAGGCTTACGTCCTCGCGCTTGAAGATGACCTGAAGCGCGAGGAGTTCTACGCCCGCGTTTCGAAGTTTAGCCGTTTACTCAAACTCGCGCTCTCCACGCTGTCCTGGCTGAACACGGCCGACCCAGCCAAGGTCGAACGCTACAAACGGGACGCGGTGCTGTTCCAGAAAATCCGCGCCTCGATCAAGATCCGCTACGCCGAAGAAATTGATTACCGGGATTACGAGAAGCAGATCCAGAAGATGCTCGCGACCTACGTGCAGGCAGATGAGGTCATCCAGGTCGTAGCGCCGGTGAACATCTTTGAACGTGAAGCGTTCAAGGCCGAGGTGGACAAAGTCACGTCGCCGCGCGCCAAGGCAGATGTCATCGCGAACCGGACCAAGAAGACGATCACCGAGAAGATGGAGGAAGATCCGTTTTTCTATCGGAAGTTTTCCCATCTGCTTCAACAGGCCATCGATGACTACAAGGCGCAGCGCATCAGCGAGGCGGAACTGCTCACCAAGGTCACCGACATCATGGAAAGGGTGCGCGACGGACGCCACGACGATGTGCCTGCCGCTGTACGCGGCAGCGACCTGGCGAAGGCCTTTTTCGGCGAACTCTCCAGCCAACTCGCAGGAGTCGACCCGCAGAAGTCGGGGACCGATGTTTTCGCGGTTCACGAAGACCAGGCGCCTTACGCGGGCTCCGCGCCAAGTGCAGGATCGCCGCCACCGATCACAGAGTTGCTTGCCGAGGTGGCGTGCGACATCGAACGGATTATTCGCCAGCATGCCATCGTGCGTTGGCGGGACAACATCGACGCGCAAAACGCGATGCGCAATGATCTCGATGATCTGCTCTTCAACCTGCAGCGCACCAAGGGCGTCACACTGACCTTTGAGCAGATGGATGCGATTTTGGAGGCCATCCTGAGAATCGCCCGCAATAGGTCCGATGTCTGACGCGGTCCAGCTGCTCACCCCGGCCGGTCCAGCCAGATTGCGCCGCACGGAGCGCGCGACGCTGGCCATCAGCGTGCAGCCAGACGGTACGCTTGACCTCGTGGCGCCGCGGGACGCGCGTGAAACCGATATCGCGGCGAAGGTCGGAAAGCGGCTGCGCTGGATCGTGCGCCAGCGTACGACATTTTCCGACATGAATCGGGGTCGCGAACCCCTGCGCTACGAATCGGGGTCAACGCATCGTTACCTGGGGCGCCAGTACCGCCTGAAGGTCCATCGGGGCGCGTCGAGTGCCGTGCGCTTGGTCGGACCCTATTTCCACGTTACGACGCCAAGTGGCGCCCCTGACGAGGTGAGGTCCGCGCTTGGCGCATGGCTCCGAGGCAAGGCGGTGGAGCAATTCGGCCGACGGCTAGAGAAATGGGAGCCGTGGTGTGCAACCCGCCAACTCCCCAAACCCCAAGTTCGGCTGCTCCGCATGCCGAAGCGGTGGGGCAGTGCGCATCGCGACGGTCGCATCTACCTCAATCCCGAATTGGTAAAGGCCCCGTCGATCTGCATCGACTACGTCATCGCCCACGAGGTGTGCCACCTGAAATACCCCCGCCACGACCGCAGCTTCTTTCGATTACTTGACCAGGTCTTTCCGAACCGGGACCGAGTCAAAGCCCGCCTTGAAAGTGTCTAAAATGCACGTGGAGGCCCACGGAGCATGCAGAAATGCTCGAGCCGACAGCTGCCTCTCGAGAGATTCCTGCACCAACGACCAAGGTTCTGGAGCACCATCGATCACGAGCCATCCGTCTTCTCAATTGTAGCCGCGCTGTCCTGCCAGTTCGTAGCGCGCCATTCGGGTCTTTCCGGTGACCACCACGAGACCTGCCACGCGCAACCGCGCCAACTTACGCGAAACTGTCTGCCGAGATAAGCCCAAGGTGGTGCTGAAGTTCTGCGGCGTCGCTGAACCGACCCGATCGAGATAGCGAATCACTTGTTTCTCAGTCTCGTCCTTGACCAGATCTGCCACACTGCGGATCAAACCGGCCTGATCGGCATCAGCCACGGTTTGGGGCTCGTCCTTGCCCGCCCGCCGCCGGTCACATCGGTAGAGCACAACCGCCTTGGCAATCAGCGCCCCGATTCGATCCAATCGTTCTTCCTCCGAAAGATTGGCGTAATATTCGAGATTCAGAAGCGGCATCGGCGGCTCAGAACAGCCTCATCTGCATTCCTTGATCGGGGCCCTGATCAGGAAAGTGCCCCGCGGCGCGCCGCTGAAAGCACTCCATCTCCTCTTCGTCATCGCGAAGGTACTCTTCGGTCGAGCCGAGGGACAGCTCAGACGTCACCGCCGGCAGAACAGTCACCGGCTCGCCAGCCGGCTTTGGCGGCAGGTCGAAATACGAATGGAGGACGGCAGCCCGCGGCGGCGGCTGCGCCGGGAAATCGCCGCTGGCGAGTTGCTGCACGAACGCGAGTAACGTCCGTACCTTTTCAATCGCATCAGCGCAGAATTCTGGCGTCCAGACGCGGTCGTTTGGCTCGGGCCTGAACCGTGGGTCTCCGTCGATGAGACATAGTCGCCGATAACCACTCTGCCAAAGCGCCGCACGATCTGCATCGGGCGCAAAGAAGCCGTCGTTGATCGCCTTCTCAGCGTCCATACTGGCCCCGATGAAGTTCGCGAGACGGTCGGGCCCAGCGGGCAACTTCCGGGCGACCCGCACCAACGTTGCCTGTCGCTCCTTGTCGGCTTCGGTCGCGAGCGAACTCAGCAAGCCCTCTGGCACCGCCGCTGCCGAGACGTAATGCTCAAATCCGAGGTCACCCGCCAGGGAACGATATCCTGTGCTGCTCACGGGGAAGTATCCCCGTTCGGTCGCGACGAGCTCGCCGCCGAAATACGACGGGCGGTAACCGACAGGCCGACCGCGGACAGTGAACACATAGGCTATGGGTTGCGCATCCATCAAAGTGTCCCTCAAACCGCGACCCGCATCGCGGATACTTCAGCCGCTCTTACGCCGTGGTTGATTTCCACGGCCACGTTTTCGACGACTTCACTCGCCGCAGCAGCCAATTCGCTGGGCGCCTGGTTCCTGGTGATATCGAGTGCCGCCACGAGTTCAGACTGGCGTGCGATCAGATCCCGGTAATGCGCTTCGTGCTCGAACGATTTTCCGAGATGGCCGGTTAGCTCCCCTTGGCTCTTTCGGTACTGCGCGAGGTCCGTTTCCCGCGCCGCGATCCGATCCTCGATGGAATGTGCCGCGTGTTCCAGCGACATGATGATGCCGATGGGGCTGACCGACACCTTGGCCGGGTAGCTCATCGCCCCGTGCAACGTCAGGGTATCTGGCAAGGTCGACCGAAACTCGATTTTGAAACCGGCGAGATCGCCCAGAATCACGGGCTGCGGCGCCCGGGCATGGCGATCAACCAGGTAAATCAGCGCCTCTCCTGCCACCGGACGCTCGGTGAACGCGCGACCATTGAGGGTGATTCTGAAGGCGTCGCCCCGGGTATTCTGGCGGGCCGCCGCATCAGCCCGAAGTCCGGCAATCTGCCGCTCGACCCGCGGAATCTCTTCCTCGAAGAAGCGCACGCTTCGCCGCAGGCGGAACTGCTCCTCATCATGCTGCGAACGAAGCCGGGAGAGTCGCATCACCTCTGCATCGACCTTGGCTTTTTCGATCACCAGCGGGTTACCCGATGCGATGGCCTTTACCTCCGCATACGTCAGGGCCGGACTGTCGAGATCCTCGATCCGCCGCGTTACGCTTTCACCGGACATGATCTGCGTGATGAATTTCGCCTTCGTTTCGAGGGTCTGCCACATGTACGCGTCGAAGCTCCCTTCGGTGACGTAGCGAAGCACCCGTACGATGGCGTTGGTGTTCCCCTGGCGAAGTATCCGCCCCTCCCGTTGCTCAATGTCGGCTGGTCGCCACGGTGCATCGAGGTGATGCAAGGCCACCAGTAGGGTCTGAGCGTTGGTGCCGGCCCCCATCTTCTGGGTACTGCCCATCAAGACCCGGACCTTCCCGGCCCGCACATCCCGAAACAGCGTGGCTTTCGCGGCGTCGCTATCGTGGTCCTGAATGAAGGCGATCTCGTCGGCGCTCACGCCTCCCGCCACCAACTTAGCTTTAATGTCTTGGTAAACCGAGAATCCGCGCCCCTCCGCCTTCGGGGTCGATAGGTCGCAGAACACCATTTGCGTGAGCCGCTGGTGCCGCGTTTCATGCCAAATCGAGAGGATTTCCTTTGTAGCAAGGTTAACCTTGCTTTCGACATAATCCGGTGCCTGCCAGCGCACCAGCCGTAGATCAAGCGCTGCCTTTCGACCCTCTCCCGTGATCTTGAGCATGTTGTCGTCCGACGGGTCGACATGCGAGGTCCGAAGTTTCTCGGCGCGCTTGGCAAGTGACGCCACGAGCTCTTTTAACTCCGGGGTTGAAGGTGCCCGAACGACCTGGGCTTTCCCTTCATGCAGTGCCGGAATAGGCAACTTTAACATTGCCGCCGTCTGGATGTCGCTCACCTGCCGGAATTGCTGCATCAACTCCGGCACGTTCACGAACCGCGCAAACCGCGTATTCAACCGGTAGCCAGAACCTTCGGGAGATAACTCCATCGCCGTCACCGTCTCACCGAACGTCGCCGCCCAAGAGTCGAAATGCTGGAGGCGACGCTGCCGGAGGGTGTCCATCTGCAGGAATCGCTGTAGGGTGTACAATTCCGCCATTGTGTTGGTCACCGGAGTGCCTGTGGCGAAAACCACACCGCCGCCGCCATTCAGTCGCTGGACATGCTGAACCTTGAGAAACATGTCGAACGCACGCTCCGACGCGGATTGCGGCAAACCCGCCACACGCGTCATCTTGGTCACGTAGAACAAGTTCTTGTAGGCTTGGGCTTCGTCTACGAACAAGCGGTCGACCCCCAGTTCTTCAAAGGTCAGGGTGTTATCCTTTCGGTGCTCCGCCGCGAGATTCTGCAGCTTCGCCTCCAGTCGCTTCTTGCCCCGCTCCAGGTCCTTCACGATGCGGCTATTTGAGGATGTCTTGTGCTCCCGAATGCCGTCTTCCAGTTCGACCAATTGCTCCTCCACGAACTTCCGCTGAGCCTTCACCGACATCGGCAAGCGCTCGAATCCTGAGTGGGTTACGATCACTGCATCCCAGTTGTTTGTGGCGATGCGGCCCATCAGCTGCCGGCGCCGGTGACTTTCGAAGTCGGCCTTGCCCGCCACCAGAATGTTTGCCCCGGGGTAGAGGGTCAGCAATTCGGACGAGAATTGCCCCAGCATGTGGTTTGGGACGACAAACATCGGTTTCCTCGCCAGCCCGAGGCGCTTCAGCTCCATGGCCCCAGCGACCATGGTGTATGTCTTCCCGGCACCTACGACGTGGGCGAGAAGGGTGTTGGGTGTCTGGAGGATTCGCCAGACGGCGGCCTTCTGGTGGGGCCGCAGCGTGATCATTGGACTCGCCCCAGGCAAAGTCAGGTGATCTCCACTGAACGACCGCTGTCGGATGCAGTTGAAGTCGCGATTGTAGCTATGCACCAGACGTTCGCGGCGCGCATCGTCCTGCCAAATCCACTCCGAGAACCGGTCCTTCAGCTTCTGCTGGCGCTCACGCGCGGCTTCGGTGGCCGCCGCGTTGACCACGGGGTTCCTGTTCGCATCGAGGTCGTATACCGTCGGCGTACGCAGGTTGAGGGCGTCCTCGATCAAGTCCGACGCCGCCACCCGGTCGGTCCCCCATTCGGTCACATTCGCCACGCTGCGCTTGAGATAGTAGCCGACCTGCACCGACCAAAGGCCAAGTTGCGGCGCGTGGCTGACTTGCACCGCTTCGGTGTCGTGCGACTCCGCGCCGAGCAGCTCTCGCACAAACGACGCAACGTCTTCGGTTGGAATCCAGACCGAGCCCAAGCGCGCGTCAATTTCAGTCGCCTTGAGGTCAACCGGCTGCACGGCCTGCAGCGCCTCCACATTGATCTGAAATCCCGGATCCCTTTTCGCCGCTTCCACTGCGGTCCCGAGTTTCTCCCTCACGTTGCCTGACAGGTAGGCGTCCTCCGGCTCCCATCTGCCGGTGGCGGGATTCTGGAAGATCACTCCGCGGAGTTCAGGCAGAAACGCCTCCGAAGGCCTGCCCAGGAGCCGGCTCATATGCGCCAGATCGACACGACCCTTTTCGTTCAAGCTCACGACCAGTGCCTCCTTTGCCGTCGCCACCGCTTCCACCGGCACCTGACGCTGCACAGTCCGCTCTCTGAACACGGCGGTCTTCAACGCGACACCGGTTTCGTCGTCGTAGTTTTCGAGCGACAGCAGGAGCGGCAGATCCGGGTCACCGGCAAACGCCCTTACGTTGGCGGACTGGCTTATGGCGCCAAACTTCGCCACGAAGTGGTCATAGTCCTGGTTCAGCCGGAGTCGGGCGTGCTCAACCTCCGCTTCCGTGAGATTCTGAACCTGCGTTCGGAGGCACTCGCGCACCGAATCACGTACGCGGATCAGTCCCCGGATCCGTCGCGCAGTTTGCTCCGGCAGACCCGGGAGGAGGGCAATCTCGTCGCCTTCCCGCCGTGCCACTCTGCCATCGTCAGTCACAGTGTACGCGTTCGATTTGACGGATTCCGTCGCCGGAATCGTCTGCCGGACGTCGGCCGAGACCGGCATGGCCTGGTAGATCGCGGACGGGAGCCGCGCCACCGCTTCCCCGAGAGCGAGACCCAAGTCCCTCCCGTCCGGAAAGAGTTCAGGTTCGTTCCGCCCGTACATGCCGTGCGCCAGCTGCATCCTCCCCAACATCATCCTTGGCTGCGCCTGAAAGTACTCGTTCAGAAAGCACTCGCCTCCTTCGACGCGGGCAGGCCGGCTCTCCATCCAAGCCGGACCGTTGGGGGCTTCGCCCGGCGCCCGCTTGCGCAGGATCACGATGTCGGTCGTGACCTCGGTGTTGGCGTTTTCCTTAAACGCGGTATTCGGCAGCCGAATCGCTCCGACCAAATCTGCCTGCGCCGCCAACTGCTGGCGCACGGTATCGGTGCGCTTGTCGAGGGTACCCCGTGATGTGATGAACATCACCAGCCCGCCAGGTCGGACCCTCGCCAACGCCGCCACGAAAAAGTAATCGTGAATGCGAAACTTGTGCAGATTGAGCTTCGCGTCGAACGGCTGGTAATCGCCGAACGGCACGTTGGAGAGCGCGAGATCGAAGAAGTTCGTGGGCAACACCGCCGACTCGAAACTCTGCGCGCGAATCTCGGCATCCGGGTAGATGGTCTTGGCCAGGCGCGCAGTAAGGTCATCGAGCTCGACGCCGGTAATCGCAGACCTTTCCTGCATCGCCGCCGGCATGAAGCCGATGAAGTGCCCCAGTCCGCACGCCGGCTCCAGGATCTTCCCGTGCTCAAACCCGAGCCGTTCCAACGCCGCGTACATTCCACGGATCACGACCGGGGACGTATAGTGCGCATTCAGGGTGGAGGCGCGCGCTGAGCGGTATTCCTCGTCGGAGAGCAAGTCCTTGATCCTAGATTGCTCCCGCCTCCACTCCGGCGCCTCCTTCGATTCGGCAAAAACCTGTGGCAGGCCGCCCCAGCCGACATATTTAACGAGAATCGACTTTTCGGCCCGCGTCGCCGGGCGGCGCGCGGCTTCGATGGAACGGAGCAATTCGATCGCGGCGACGTTCTGCCGGAATTTCTGTTTCAACGCCCCCTGACCGATCCGATCGGCATCGGTGAGACGGTAATTAGCGCGATTACGCGGAGGTGCGCTTACGTCTCCTCCGGAGGGAGGAGGATGTACTTCTCCCGGACCATCTCCCACGCCTGATCGTGAACCTGTTGGGGCGCCAGCCCCTGCCGACGAAGCGCCCGCATTACCCGTTCCATTTCGTCCAGCGTCCGCTCCTGCGCTTCCAGCAGCGCCGCCTGCAGCCGACCCTGCGCCTCCAACTGACCGACCAGACGTGGGCAGTGCTCCCGCCAATGGGCTTCCGCCATCCGTCCGTATGCCAGGAGCGTGCTCATCTTGTCGAAACGAGAACAGATCGAGCTGCAGATCGTCTTTGAATCGTTTTAACGCCATGCGTCATCGCGCTTCAATCGTGATCGCGTGAACGTGCGTCCGCCCCAGGACCGGCTTCATGCCTTGCTCGCGCACGTGCTGCAGCCGTCCCGCGTCCAGCGCCTCTCGCAACACATCGAGGCCGTGACCGCGGATCGTAATCAGGCTTCTCACCGCGGTGATGATCAGCAGTTCGGGATTACTGAATTTCCACTCCCACCGCATCAGCGCCGCGTAGGGGTACGACACGGTGCGGTCGGGGACTTCAAATCGCAGCGCGACTGGCCGCGTCGAATAGTCCGCACTCGAGCCCCAATCCGGCGTCGTCGGGATCGGACCCTTGTCCGCAACAGGATGCTGCTTCAGTCCCATAATCACCGCACCGCGATGCCGGCCGCATGTTCCGCAACCCGCGGCGCCCGCCAGTCTCTCCGGAGTCCAGGCGACAGTTCATCGAATTCCATCCCGACCACCTCCGAAGCGAGTTTTCGTTCGCCGGGACGTCCCATCGCCACGCGCGCTGCCGCTTCGTCCGAGGTGTAGATCACCTGACTCTCCCGGAAGCGGGAATTGCTGACATAGGCCTGCTTCAGATTGCCGGCCGCAATTCCATCTTCGCCCATCAAGAGGATGCCTCGATCCACCGTCCTTCCCTGCGCCGCATGCGACGTGCTGGCGTAACCGTGAGTGAACTGCCGGAACCAGCCAGGAAGGTTGCGGCCATCCTTGAGGATGAGCGCTCCATTGTCGGCGAAGCCGGCTACTTCCACGATATCACCGTTCTTCAGGCCCAAGGCGTGATGGTTCGCTTCAATTCTCAGCCGCTCCGCGCACGCGACCTCACAAGTGGTCGCAATGCCGACGTCGAAACCGCCGGTGTACGCCGGATCGATCCGGCGTTCGCGACTCCCGCCCGTTTGCACGACGAGGCAACGGGCGTCGCGACGCAGCACAGTGGCGCATTCGCCGCGCTCAAATCCATCCACCGTGCGATGAAACATCAGCCGATCGCCGGGCTCGAAGTTCTCGACCCGTCGCATCTCCGCCCTCGTCCACCGCAGCATACTCAGGGTCTCGAGCGACCGCTCCTCGGATCCGAGAATTGCATTCGCCTTCAGTCGAAGTCGTACCTCGCGGGTAAAAGCATGGATTTCCTTCCACACCGGTGAAATCACCAGGCAGCTCTTGCCTGCCGCGACCGTGCGGACAAAGTCGTCGGCTGCCACTCGGTGCATCTCGACCTCGGAGCGCGTCTCGTGAACCGCCCCCAACCGAGCGAAGCAGTCAAACGCCGCCGCCGCATCCCCGCGCGCCAGCGCCGCGACGGCATCCCGGTAAGCGCGGTCCCGCTGCCGACGGATGTTCGTGAGGCGCACAGGCGTCAGCCTGCCGTGCTGCTGTAGGCAGCGGAGGGCATCTCCGGCTTCGACGCTGCTGTGTTGCTTGGTGTCTCCAACCAGCAGCACCCGGTTTTCATTTCGCTCCGCCAACCGGAATAAATCGCGCATTTGCCGGGCCGAAATCAGTCCGGCCTCATCGACGATAATGACGTTTCCGCGCACTGCCGCCTGTAGTTTCTCATTCACGAGCAACTGCTGCAGGGTGTCGGCCGCAGGGGTGAGTTCCTTGCGCAGCACGTCCACCGCACCCGTCGATGGCGCACAACCGAATACCTGCCCGCCGGATCGTTCGATGCCCGCGACCACCATCTGGAGGCAGGTCGTCTTGCCGGTGCCAGCGTCTCCTTGGAGCATCACGACCCGGTCCCGTGACTCGAGGAGTTCAGTAACGGCCTTTTGTTGGTCTTCCCCCAAGTCGGGGCATGGGCCCGGCTGCCCCATCGGCGGACACTGCCGCTGGCCCTCCACCGCCCACTTCGTGAACTCCCTTTCGGCGGCCAACGACTCCCGCGACGCCACCTCTTCACCCGCACGCACGAGCGTTTGATCGGCGACGGAACGTTCCAGGGCAGTCTTCAGGCCCTCCACTGTCACCTGACCTCGGCCAACGATCAGCGCCTCGCGGAGCAATTCGCGATGGTCGACGACGGACCGCCGTTCGAACAAATGGTCACCGGCGGAGGCCAACGCTGCCTCCGGGGTCGTCGGTGCTAAATTGCGCGACGTTCCGGACGCACTCGCTACCACCCGTGCGACTACTTCGGCCGATTCACCGGCAGCCTCCCGCCACTGCTTGGTCAGTTCGCTGAGCGCCACGCGCCGCTTTGTCGACCGGCTTTCAGAGGTGATTCGCTGCATCGAATCCTGCGACGTGGTGCCAGCCTCCCTGGCCTGCCGGAGAATTTCTCGACGGCGCTGGCTGAACCGGTCGCGAAGCTCCGCGGGAAAGCCCTTGATGGCGAAGCCGATTCCCCGGCTGCGTTCGAGTTCATACCCGGCACCGCTCATCCGCTCCGCCAGCTTGTTGTAGCACACTTCCCGGAAGTACCCTTGGTGCCGGTAGAATCCCGATGGCTGCACACCTTTCCAACGCCCTTCCTGGCCGTCAAAGGTGAGGTTCATGACGCAGAGATGGGTGTGGAGCTGGGGGTCAAGTGCCCGACTCGCCTCGTGAGTGACTATCGCCGTCACCAGATTGCCGGTCACACGGTCGGAATTCGCCCCGGCCTTTCTCGCTCGGGTGGCAGCGGTGCCTTCAATCTCCCGCAGCGTCTCCTGCACCGCTTCCTTCCACCACGCCGAAATTCGCTGGTCCCCACCCACCAGCAGCGCAATCGAGACGTCCTTGGGTGCCGAAATCTGCCCGAAGAAGCACAGTCTCCGCTGCGCCCCTTTGTTCCTCACCATGAGCTTCTCCCCCGTTGCCGGATGCAACCCCTGGCACACCCGCTCGAACTCCGCCAATCGGCACGCTCCAGCCAACCCAAGTCGATCGGCGCCGTCACCGTGCCACACCATCTCTGCGCGACCTCCTTCGGTCAGGTAGTCACCCACCTGCATGTGCTCACGGAAATACTCCACGGCACCATTCAGGAAGCAGCAGGGCCTATCGAATCGGACCATGTCCTGACATTATCGCATTAGCATACTGAACGCAACAAGAAACCGGTTTCATCACCCTCACCTGAAGCCCGTTCCAACAAAAATCGCCGGCTCAAAAATGAAGCCTCCTCACTTCGAGGCATCCAATTGGCCCATTCCTGCATCATCCGACCAGCATCCGCCAATACCTATTATTACAGAGGACACGCCACCCCTAACAAAGTTAGGCGTTTCGTCGGTCACTTACCCGCCATTTGCCCGCCACTTACCCGTCGGTCACCCGCCGCCTACCCGCCACCCGCAAATTGATCTGTGAAAATTTTTCGTTGTTTAACAACATACTGATTGATATTATGCCGTCATGGAAACGGCGCAAATCCGAGCCAAACTCCTCGAAGATACCGAGCGGTATGCCCCGTCTGCCCCGGGGCGCTGCCCGCTCAGCCCGTATCGTGACATCATCTTGATGCAGCGGGCCAAATTCATGAGCTATGAGCAAATCGCCGCCATGTTCGTGCTTCGCGGCCTGCCCACGTCGGAGACGGCCGTCGGCCGGTTCTGCCGCAGCAACATCACCCGGGCGCAACTGGCGCGAGCTCGCGCGGAACTTCGCCTGGCCAAGCGAACCCCGGTGGTCACCGCCGGATCGCCCGGCGGGCCGGCCTCCCCTCCGCAGCAGAAACTTCCCGGGTTCGACCAGGTCGGCCCGAAAATCGCCCGGGATGACTTTTAGGCCATGAGTACTCCTTCAATTTTCTCCAAACGACTGATCCTCTTCCCGCAGGACAAGGGCGGCATCGGCAAGAGCTTTGTTGCCACACTACTCTACGATTTCCTCACCGAGCACGAGGTGCGGCTGAAGACCTTCGACCTCGACAGCGCGAATTCCACGTTCAAGCGCTACGTCCCGGCGGCGGAGTTCATCAACACGGACGTCGACGCCAACAAACTCGGCGTGCTCGACCAGCTCTTTGACGAATTGGCGGACGTCGACACCGTCCTCGCCGACAACCGGGCTGCCGGCGGCGCCAAGATCCTCCGGTACATCGAGGATTCCCGACTGACCCAGCTCCAGGCCGACATCCAGTTCGCCTTCATCTTCGTCGTCATCGCCGTCGACGACAAGGACGCCAACTCCCAGATTGCGGAAATCGTCGAGCGTTACGGCGATCGAGTTCGCTGGCTCGTGGTCCGGAACTACCGCGACGGCGCCACCCTCTCACTCTTCGATCAGAGTAAGTCGCGGGCGCGACTGCTCGAACTTGGCGCGGTTGAGGTCGATGTGCCGTGCCTAGTCGAGGTCACCCGGAACCGCCTGCAGCTGGCCAATCTCACGGTAGGCATGGGCCGGGAATCGGACAAACTGCCGCTGCTCGACCGGTCCCGCTGCGCGCAATTCCACGAGCGGGTTGGGAGGGAGTTTGCCAAGGCAAGCGACCTGCTCCTCAAATGAACGAGGCCGACCTGCTTGAAGCCGAAAAACTCCCCGAAGACCTCAAATGGGTGGTCGAGCGGTTTCGGCTGCCGCCCAACGATCCCGTTTACCTTTTTGTCCTCTGGCACTGGCACCGAGTGCAGAAGGCGGAAGATGGAATCAGGCTAAAGACCCTTGAAGCTCAGGCGGCGCTCGATCAGCGCGTCAAGACGCTGACCGAAGCCGCATCCAAGATCGCGGCGGTCAATGATCGAGTAAATGCACTGCATGCGGTGTTGGAGCAAAAACCCGTCGCGATTGCCCGCCGGATTGAGACGGAACTCAAGACCCCGGTCGCCGAGACCATCGCCAACATCCGAGGGATGGAGCAGTCGCTTGCGGCGTCGCTCACCAATTCACGCGATGTCCTTTCTCGCGTGGGTCTGCGGCAGACGCTGGCAGCGCTGTGCGCAGGATTCACCGCCGGAGCGTTTCTCGCGTCATTCTTCTGGCTGCAATGACCTGGCTTTGCTGGTCGAATAGTGCGCTCGGGCTTGCTCTCGCAGTTGGCGCCTTCCTTTGGTTGGAGGCGCCGGCGAGGGGAGTGATCACGGCAGCGGCATGCTGCTTTGGTTCGTGGCACCTGTATCGTGCACTGGTTTCCACCTCTCAGAAGAAACCCGGGATAGTCCTGCGACTCTGGGGGTTGGAATGGACCCGAGACGAGGCGTGCTGCCACTTCCTCATCACCGGTGCCACCGGTACTGGAAAGACTATGCGGGCCATTGTACCCATCATCCGTGGCCTGCGAGGATATGACGCCCGTACCGGCATCCTTGCGGTCGATTCCAAAGGAGCGCTTTGGCAGCCCGTCGAACGGATTGCCAAATCGCTGGGGCAGGAAACTGATCTCCGCCTCATTCGGGTACGCCCGCCGCAGATCCCGCCGGAAAAGTGGACCCCTCCGCTGCGCATGAACCTCCTCGCGGATGTGTCCGTACCGTGGACAACCTACGCCAAGATCCTCGTCGATACGGCCACCGCGGCCGGACAGCGCGGCGGACAGGCGTTTTTTAAGGAAACCGCCCGCGACATGATTGCCCACACCATGCGGGCGCTCGAATTGGCGAACATGCCCGTGACTCTCGATAACGTCCATAACGCCATCTGCGTGTCTTCGGACCAGCAGGCGATGATCACGCAACTCACAACCGCGGCTCCACCAGGAGCCGCCGCTGAGCTTCAGTTTTTCAAGGACTTTCAGGCGCAACCACCCGAGCAGCGGAGCGGCACGGTCTTCAGCATCGCAAACATTCTGCGTCCCTACACCCCCAAGGACATCGCAGACGTCTTCTGTTCCAACGACGAGAATTTCTCGCTGACGGAGGTCGACGCCGGACGGCTCATCTGTCTGTCGATTCCCCAGATCTACCAAGTGGAGCGGAAGTACCTGAACTTGCTCTGCAAGCAGTTGTTCTTCCTCCATGCGTTCCGCCGATTCGATCTCCCGACCGAGGAGATGCGGCACCGGAACATGATCGTCTTGGTGCTCGATGAGGCGCAGAAGACGTCGCTCGTCTCCGAAGACGGGTTCTCGGACCACACCACCGTCGACGAATTGCGCGAGGCAGGCGTCTGCGTCATCGCTGCCACGCAGACACCACTCTCGTTCTACTCGTCTTTCGAAAACGAAAAGAAAGCCGACGTCTTCATGGCGAACATGCGGACGCAAATTCACTTCCGCGCCGCCGACGAGAAGGGCGCCAAGATTCTCTCTGAGAAACTCGGCGGCCGACCCATCAAGAAACGGAGTGGGGGAGTGAGCGGCGGCAAAGCTTCATCGAACTGGCAGACCGTCGACGAACCGTGGTTGAAGCCTTACGAACTCCTGCGGCTTGCTTCGGCATCCGCGATCATTCGACATCCAAAAATTCTAGGTCGGCCCCCACGAAGGAAGCTCGGCCTCGTCCCTACAACCTGAAACGCTCGCTTGTTCCTGAAACGCGGCATTCCTCCCCAGGTCACAGTTCGAAATCGTTGTGATTCTTCCGCATGATGCCATGCCCGGCTGACTCCCTGCCGAATACCAAATCCCCAAGAAGCCGACAAAGATGGAAATGAATGGAAGACCCCGTGTGACTGTCATCATCGAAGAGAAGCCATGCTGCGCCACAGAGGGAAGCTGCCGCCATCGAACGAACTTCACCGTAGATCCAAGCCCTCGACTCCCTTCCCCTTGCCAACCAGGCCCCGGCCGCCTTCCACCTGATTTCCGACACCGCGGACGCCTCTCACGCTCATGAGCAGGATCCCGTAGGACGGATCCCGCAACATGTCCCGTTCTGATGCGGCGAGGTTCGCCGTGGCTGGCAGATTTCGGTTCAGATCGAGCACTGCACGCTCACCCGGAAGTGAGCCCGGTTCGATGACGCGGTTTTCCTCCAGGGTCACGTCGGCGGTGTTCATGATGAAGATTCCCGGACCCGGCGCCCGCACGATGCGGTTACCCATGCAGCGGATTCCCTGCATGTTCACCGCGCTGGAAAACAGGGGCGGAAAGAGCCGGCTGGAAAACGCACTCACGACCTGCAGCGGCGCGAACTCCCAGTGCTTTTCGGCCTTCCCCACTGCGCCATAACCGCAGTCGATGAATGTATTCCCCTCGATCCGGATATTCTGAGGGAAAGGCCCCTCCAGCCAGTAGATCTCCGGCGCCAGCACCAGGCCCGAACGGGCAACCCGCTCGAAACGGCATCGTGCGACCACCGAATCGGACGACTTGAGGAGGATGCCGCGGACGTGGCCGTCATGAAAATGGCAGTCCTCCACCACCGCCCCACTCCCGCCAAAATCGGGACACGAGACAAAATCGTACGGCTTCAGCGCCACCGGCCGGTCAAACTCCAACTCGCACACCTGGGGACGCATGAAGGAACGCAGCCGCAGGCCCCCGTAGCTGCCCCTGAAGTGCTCCCGTACGCTTTGCTCCACCACCCCAAGGGGGGCATCCGACACGACACGACACGACTTGATCGTGGCCTCGCCAAGCGGTTCGGCGTTGGGCGAGGCGTAAAACAGCAACCGGCTCCCGACCGCAAAATCCTGCCCGGCCGAGCACAAAATCCGCCACCGGTCGTCGCGCTGCTCAAGCGCGATATTCACGAAGCCGTGGACGTTCACGAGGTCATCGAAACAGTGGGAGATTTCGCAGTCCTGCAGGCGCGGACCCTTCCTTTGCGTAATTGAATGGAGGCCATCCGAGGCTCCCACCATGAGACGCCCGGAGCCGGGGCGCCGCACGACGCGACACCGCAGGTAGGTATGTCCGCCCTCGGCAAAGCCGGACTCACGGATCGCGAAGCCGCCCGCCGCCCAAATGGTCACGTCCTCAACGCGCACTTCGACGCAGTCGCGAAGCGAGATCCCCCCTCCCGAGCCCTTCAGGGCGATTGCGACCCGATCACCCGCGGCGAGCGGACGACCGGCCTGGTTGAAAAAGCGCGGCGAGAACGCCCGGTGAACACCAGACTCAACCGTGGCAAGACGCGGGTTGGAGGTGTCAAGGACCGGCAGCTCCCGCTCACCGGAAGGGTCAAAGAAAGCGAACCGCAGGGTCTGCTGGGTCGGCCGTGTGTCCAGCAACGGGTAATCTGGGTCGAGCCGAAATTCCACCGCTTGGGCGGCGGCATCGACGGCCACCACCGTTCCCTGCGTAAACGGCAGGGGGTCCATGTCAAGGGTCAGTCCCTTGACCACGCAACGCCGGCAGTTCTGCAACACGAGTTGGCCGCCCCCGCGCCCGAAGACCAGCGTCGCGCCGTCACCCTCGAGGGTGAAACCGTCGAGCTGACGCAACTCCAGGCTGCGCTCGAAACGGTACACGCCCGGACGAACACGAAATCGACTCTCGCCAACCTGGATGGCCGCCGCTAGCGCAGCGGACAAATCGCGACCCGTACGCACCTCGGCGGCACGAGATGCGACGACAGCGAGAGGTGACAGCACCAGGACGGCACCGGCAATCAGGCCGTGAATCGTACGCGACATCTTGCCTCGGGACATTGAGCGTCGACGTGCCATTCTTCCGCGGCGCCGAGAGCCCAGGCCAGCAGCCTGCCAAGGCGACAAGGAATCACTTTTCGGCGTAGCCACCGGGGCCGTACTTGCGGTTGAGCACGTACTCGCGCGTCTGGCGGAAGATCTCCATTTCGCCGGTGAGGCGGGGGTCACCGGTCTGCCGCTGGTAGGCCTCCAACTGGGTCCGCAGCCGGGTCTTGATCGCGGCGTGCGCAGGCGAGTCCGCGAGATTTTTCAATTCCCATGGATCGCTCGCGCAGTCGTAGAGCTCCTCGCGCGGCCGTGGGCTGACAAACATAGCCGTGTAGGGTTGCACCAAGGGGTGCCGCGGGTGCTTGGCCACGAGTTCGATCTCGGTGGCGGTGGCGACCGTCCGGGTGTATTCCGAGTCGGGCAGTTCCTGCTGGGGATTGGTTTTTTGCCGGGGGGTGTCGGAATAATTGACGATGTACTGGTAGCGCTCGTCGCGGATCGTGCGGGCGGCCCAGCTGATCTCGGCGCTCTCGCCGTGCCACTCCAGCCCCGCGGCGGTCCAGCTGCGGGCGGGCTCGATCCGACCCGATGCGTCGGAGGTCAGGAGGCTGACGACGCTGCGACCGCTCATCGTCTTGGGCACCGGCAGGCCGGCCGCCTCCAGCATGGTTGGCGCGAGGTCTGCGAAGTTCACAAAATCGTCGATCCGTCGGCCGGGTTTCACGCGCGCCGGCCACATCATCGCCAGAGGAACGTGGATGCCCCAGTCGTGCACGTTGGCTTTTGATCGGAGCACCTGGGTGCCGTTGTCGGCGGTGACGATGAGCAGGGTGTTGGCCAGCTCACCCCGCTTTTCCAGGATCGCGAGCACGCGACCGAGGTCGTCGTCGGCCCGGCAGATTTCATACATCATGTCGGCGTGCTGGCGCCGCACGCCGGGCAGGTCGGGCAGGAATCCCGCCACCTTGATCGCATCGAGTCCGATTTTGTGCCGGGCCTGCAGCTTCTCGTGGTTCTTGGGGGAGCAGGGCGTGTGGGGCTCGGTGCTGCCGACCCAAAACCAGAACGGCTGGCCGGCTTTCCGGCCGGCGAGGAATTTTTCGAAGTTGGCCGGGTAGTCGATATCGTTGATGCCCGGCTCGCGCTCTTGCGCTGGGCGCTTGAGGGAGTTGTAGGCTTCGCCCGCGGGATTGCGCTTTCCACCGTCCGGCGGCGGCACGCCCGGGCCCCAGCCCTTGCCGCTATACCCGGCGTGGTAGCCGCCCGCCGCCATCAGGTCGGGCACCCGGGCGAATTTTTCCGGCAGCCAGGCCTGGATGAACGCGCCCTGATCGAGCTCCCAGAAGTTGCGCCCAGTGAGGAGGGCGGCCCGGGAAGGGGCGCAGGAGGGTGCCGAGGTGTAGCCGCGCGTGAAGAGCACGCCTTCCCGGGCCACGCGATCGAAGTGTGGCGTGGGCAGGTTGGACCAGCCGTAGATGCTGCGCTCCTGCCAGCTCTCGTCGTCGGTGAGAAAGACGACGACGTTGGGTCGGGGGCTGGGGGCAGCGGCGAACAGGGGCGCGGCCGCGCGCGCGTGGTGCAGCGCCATCAAGGCGAGGAGGAAAAACCCAATAAGGTGACGGTTCATGGCGTAACTGCTGGACGATTCAGGGCGCACTTGGACGTACCTGATGGTGATCTAGGCGTTTGAGGAAGAGCCCATCCCGGCCGTTCAAAAGGAATTGCTCCACGGGTTCACCGTTGTTGTGCACAGGATCCTGGGACCCCTTGAGCCGGCGAAATCGCGACTGGGGAGAAATCGCATGCAGGTCTACTTTCACCCCTTGGTTCGAAGATCCATTCAGGACGACCAGGCCATGCTCGAACTCCCGGTAAACGACGTCGGCACAACCGCGGCGAATCTCCAGATTCGAGATCTCCACCGTACCCGGCGACTCCGAGATGCAAATCTCGAGGACGCCGCTGCCGCCCGCCGGTGCCTGCAGCGTCAGTTCCACCCTGCGCTCGTCCTCAAAGACCGTGCACTCCTGATAATATCCCTTCTTCTGATAATAGGCCGGAGCGCTGGCCGGCGCCACCCGCTCACCCACCCGCAGCCGCAAATTGATGTTCCGGGGTATCGGCCGATACCGGGGGGCAATTTCCCCATAGGGGCTCGAGCCACGTACCGAAAAGCTTACGGCATACTCGGCCATTTCCTCCAATTCCACGCCGGACAAAGGCAAACACGCCGTCAGCGTGAAGGTCTGGTCGGCGGAAACAAATGGGCCCGTTGCCTCGCATTTCAGAACCAGAGCCGCGTTGCCCCGCCTTTCGGACCGCGGCGCCTTCCAGACCCCATCGGTGGACACCATGGTCGGCAGCGCTGAGATTTCGTCAAAACGGTACAAGAGAGGTCCGAGGTGGTGGCGGTACCGCACCGGCGGGCTGAGGGGTTGTCCCAGCCAGCCCCGGATCCGGTCGGTGCCTTGCTGCAACTCATCATAGTCCTGCAACAGCGGCGCCCCGTATCGGGCGACCTGCTCCGCGGCGCCTGGGTACTTGCTCAGCGTCGCCGGGGTTGCCCGACCGGCGTATTTGTTGAAGTACCCCGTCGCCATGCAGGCGGAGGCGAGATCGAGCCGCATTCGGCGCAGAGACTGCGCGGGCCGGGCGGCCTGCGACTTGGCAAACTCCTCCTTTGTCCCCCCATGGTACGCCTCATCCGGAAGCTTGTTGCTGACAAAGGTAACATTTGGCCGCACGGCCCGCTCCCCCCAAAGCAGCAGGCGATCGAGGTTGCTTGAATAGAGGTGCCCCATCGGTCCCCAGCCTTCACCATGAATCATCGTGTGCTCGAACTCCGCCCCGTTCAGGAGGTGAAAGAAGCGCTGATCCATGTTGTCGGTCGCATCCCAGGTGACCAGCAGCTTGCTCCCCATCCCTTCAAAAACCCCGGGAACGCCCGCGCGCATGTAATAAACGAAATCGTGCATGCCCAGCGCCCACCAACTCACCCCGTTGAAGAACCCCCTGTCCACCATTCCATCGTGGTTGAGGTCGGCGGCGGCAATGTGATGCGGCTTGGGAAAGAAGGTGTCGGTGGTCACGTCGAGGGCATATCCTCCGCTGTGCGGATAGTACTTCTTCTTCCGCTCGAGGAAATGCCGGGCAAACCATTGGGCGGCATTCAGCCCGGTCTCCGGGTCGACCGGGCAAAGTGGAGTGAAATTGGGCATGAAGAACTGCCAGACCGGATTGTGAAACGGATGCGAGGCGGGCAGGTTTCGGTGGCCCCAGGTCACGATTCGGTCCCATACCGGGGCGCTCGCGGCGACGTAGCATCCCGCAGGCAGGGCCGCAAAGCCCTTGCCCATATTGAACCGGCGGAGACGGAGAGTTCCCGCCTGGTCGTTCGCATCCACCACTTCCGCCAGTTCCGCTGCCCGCCACCGAAGTTCCCCCTGTTCGCCCCGCGGACAAATCACCACGATGCGCGCCACCCGGCTGTCCCCCATAATCAGCCGCAATTCGCCGGCAGATGACGGCGGGGTAATCGGTCGCGGCGCAAATCGCTTCGCGTCAGGAACCCGAATCGTCACTGCCTGGCTGGCGTCAATGCGGTCGACCGCGTTAACGCCAGCCTCGTAGACCCAATAGCCGAGGAAACCGGGTATCGGCAAAAAATCCTCGGCGAGGATCTCCTGCGCGCCTTTTCGCGTCTGCAGATACCGGGCCTTGACTTCGCCGTCAGCAAGCCCCCGGTCCTGCAGCATCTGCCTGGGGGAATAGGCGTTGGCGCTGATGAAGTCTCCCCCCACATGCACCAGCACCGGCTTCTCCGGGAACCGCTCGGCAAAAGCCTCGTGCCCATACCCGCGGGTCCAGACTGAATGGTCGGACACCACCATTTGGATCTTGTCTTGATCCGCCTCGAGCATGGCTGGCGTTTCGTTCCGAAAAACGACCTGCTTCGGGTAGCCCGCCGGCACCGCGATGGCCGCCGGCGCCGGTGGCGTTGTTACGACCAGCGTAGGGATTAGTGCGAAGAGCGCGTGACGCATGAATGTTGTTGGGTCGATGCTGACGCTTTTCCTTCACAGTCCCGGATGGGGAAAGTCGAACGGCACCGCTCGCTGCCGAGCGGCCCTCGAACCGCCGAACCCGTGGACTTCATTAAAGATCCAACTCAAAATGATGGTCCCTCGGAAACGGCTGTCGGAGCTATTCCCGCTTACTCTCAATTCCTAAACACATCTAAGTTCCATGTGTCACGCCACGGCACCTGAATCGTCTTTGCGGCGGAATCGAGCGTGATCGGCAGCCAGATATGTGTAGCGGAGTGCATATCCTCGATTTCTCTGGGATTTTTGGCGTTCATGCGGTCGGCCATGAAGATAAATGCGCCTGGCTGCCCGATAACAGGCAATACGAAGGTCGTCTGCCCGCGAAAGGTGGTGTTCGCCTCCGGCCCTGTACAGAATTCACCCTTGTGTTCCCACGGGCCCAATAAATCCCGGGCACTAGCGTAGGTGTTTGCGTTCGGTGCCCATCCCGTGAGTAGTGAGGTGAGGAGATAGTAGGTGCCGTCATATTTGAAAATCGCGGGTGCTTCGCCCCTAACAGGTCCACCCTTCCGGAAGGGATGCAGATCATGCGTCGCCGTAAGGGATAGATAGTCATCGCTCAAGACATGCGCCTTGACCCATGCATGCGCGGTGATCAGGTATGCCTTGCCGTCATCGTCTTTGTAGAGTGTGATGTCGTAGGCGCCGCCTGGCGGATTGAGCAAACCGTGGAAGGTGAAGGGGCCGGTGGGCGTATCGGAGATGGCCACTACCACGCTGTTCATCGTCTTGACGTCAGGAGAGTAAAGCTGCCCCATCATCACGAACTTTCCCGTTTTGTCGTTCTTCAGCACCTTGGGACGAAGAATCAGATACGTCGGCTGCAACGGTGCTTTCGGGTCGTCGCGCGTCGGCAGCAAGGAGACGCTCTCGTACTTCCAGTGGTAGAGATTCTTCGAGGAGTAGCAGATTACACCGCGGTTTTCCATCCAACTGTAAATCTGACCCGGGAGCGTTCTCGGCTTGAGCGTCTCACCGTCAAGGTTCATCCCGTACCAGTAATACGTGCCTTCGTCCCACAAGATGCCTCCCAAGTGCGCTTCAATGGGTTTGCCGCGATCATCCAGCCAAACCTTACCCGGTTGAAACATTTCAGGACCTAACTTGCTGTCTGCATTCATCTCGCTTCTGCCGTAATTCAGCTTGGCCGGTTCAGCGGCGTGCGTGGACGGTGCAGCGAACAGCAGCAGAGCGTTGAGGAGACTGAGGGTGTGTAGGGCGTGTTTCATTGGTTTATTCTTTCTTTTAAGGTTCTTCGCCAAATCTTGTTATCTGTCCCAGATCGCACGATTACGGGTCCGGCCAGGCCGGATGGAACCAGCGGTGAGTTTTCCTGAGGCCCGCGTTCATTCCGTCAGCAGCAGCGCCGCGACCGTCTGGGCGTAGACCCGCACCATGAAGTCGTTCGGGTGATTCAGTGAACCGATGTCGCAATACCGTTTCGTTTTCAGGAGGTGTTCACTCATCGACCAAACGTCGGCCACTGCGATCCGATCCGATTCCAGGGTTTTCAGCGCTGACAAATACGTGTTCATGGGCGAAAGCGGCCGCCAGCGCTCGTTTCTCAACATCGAAGCAACCAGAATGAATTCCGCATCCGGCCTTTCGCCGATCACCAATTCGATGATCGCCTTCATGTTATTGAGGTAAGTCTTGGTTGGAGTGCTGTTCCCATCATTGATGCCGAAGGCGATAATACACAGGTCGGGTTTTTCCGGCACGACAGCATAGGGCGCCAGTTTGCGCCCCCAGCCCGCGTTGCCGCCTCCCCTGGACACGTTCACAAACGTGATCGGGCTGCGGGAGGCGTTTCGCAGGCCCTGCATCAGCAGGTCGCCCCACCCCGGCACAAAGGGAGGCTTGCCCGCGCGGCCGCTGGCGCTCGCCCCCGTAGAAATACTATCTCCCAGCAGGACCACTTTCAACGGCAGACCCAGTCGCAGCTTTTCTTTCGTCTGCCGAAGCTTCCCCTCACCCGCCGAGGGGACCGGTCCGCGCCAAGTCTCACTGTGGTCATAGGTAATTGCCAATTGGCGCTCGTTGAAGAAGCCCTCCCCGGACACGATGTATTTCCCGTCCCACGTCTTGGTGGTCGGCAACGAGCCGTCGGCCGAGTCCGGATAAAGTTGTTTATCCGTGAGGAACGGGATGGTGGAGTTCGCCGTCAAGCGAAGCACGTTGCCCTCGATCACGTAGTCGACTCCCGGCGCGTAGGTCTTGTCCAACGAGTAGTTTCGGACCACGGGCTTGCCCATTGGAGAAAATAGCAGGCGGCCCTCGGCCCGGCCGCCCTCGCTCGAAACAGGAAGCACGATTTCGTTGACCATTCGCCGTCCGAGCCAAATCGGAGCCAGCATCTCGCCGATCCCGTAGCGGGGCATTGCCTCCGTATTGACGGTAAGGGCGACATCCTGGCCGGGCGTGAGGTGAATGCTGTTCGGTGGACCAGGGACGGATTTCACCACGAAGACAACGCGTCCCACGAGTGCCGAGTCGTTGAAGTAATCGGTGATGTTGAAAACCGCGGCCGGATGGCCGGTGTTCGGCGTTACCGCCGCCACGAATCGCTCCGCTCCTGCGCGCTCCGGCACAAATAGTCGAAGACTCGGATAACCCTCCCCGGAGAACTGAAGCGGCACGGAAATCTGTGCGACCGCCGTGCGACTCGCGGGGCGGCTCGCCAGGTCGAATGACACTCGGCAGGCAAACTCGCCAGGGAGTTCAACCCTCTGTTCGATCTTCCCGGGAATCCGGATCACGTCGGCCGACGCCACCACCAGGCAGCAACCCAGCCATCCTCCTAGCGATATTATTCTCTTCATCTTGAGAATCGCGTGCCGACTACCTTCGGGCTGGCCCGGCTTCGGTGCTCGGCGCTCGGCGCGGGAATCGAGGCACAGATCGTCGGCAGTCGGCCCTGTTGCTCAAAACTCGAGGCCAGCGGTCAAGCGGACTTTTCTCGGCTCAAACAGCATCACCCGCCGATACCCGGACTTGTCGGCGTTGTAGCGCAGGGGCGCGACGCTGTCTTCGTCGGTGAGGTTGGTGACATTGAGTTGGAGCGTCAGCTCGGGTCGGATCCGCCCAACGACCATCTTTCGTCGGTAGCCGACAAACCCGTCCACCTTGAAGTCATCGGGCCCATAATACGTCTCACCGTAGATGGCGCTGCCTTTGGCGTTGCGTCCCAGGACCTGGCGGCCGAGTTTCGCCTTGCTCTGCCACCGCGCGCCACCTCCCACGAAAATGCCTTTGAACATTCCGCTCATGAAGGTGTAGCGTCCGCTCACGTTCGCCTTATACGGACGTTCGCCCAAACTGATATTGTTGAGGTCGCGCAGATCCTTGATGTTGGTCTGCATCTGCGCCGCCTCCTCATCGACGGTGGAGTTTGAGACCGGATTGACGAGCCCGCCCGCCCCGGGCGTCCGATGCCAGAAAGCCGATTCGCGTTCAAACCAGCCTTCGAATTCGGGGACGATCCGTGAACGATCGACCTTCGTGTGGGAGAAGTTCAACATCGCCGTGAGATTCCGGGTCAGGTTCAGCCACGCCGAAGTCTCAACGCCATTCACGATCGTATCACCCAGGCCGACAAGATTGGAGCCCGAATCCCCGAGGAGATGGTTGGTGTAGTCGATAGTCGTAATCCGATTGTTGGCGAGGAGTGTGTCCAGGATTCGCTGCGTCGGCGCCACGATGTCACCATCGCCCCCACGGATGTTAAACGATCCGGCTTTCGTCTGAACCGTTCGAAACGCAGTCGCGCGGACGAATAACCTTCCGTCGAGGAGGTTCAACATCACGCCATAATCCTGACCAGCGCCCCCGGGGGGCGGCGGGAGCGTTTCATCGGGAAGAATCCTCGTGTTGCCGGAGGGCTGCGAGTTGTTGTCCGCACGGTTGTAGAAAGCGGAAAGCCACGGGGTGACGTGTGCCACTGCACCCAGCGTGCTCGTCACAGGTTGGTAGATCGTCGTGGTTTCGATGCTGGACGTGTAGCGCAGCTGGTTCATGACCGCGCGCCCCGCGAGAACATCGGGATTATTGGCCGACAGCCGGGTGCTCCCGGTTTGATCGAACCGGACGCGGTCGGACCGAACTCCTCCGGTGAACATTAGCTTCGAATCGAAGAACGCGCTCCTCGCCACCAACTGGGCGGAGTCGATGGTGCGGCGAATGTCGCCTTGCGCCACATTTGAGTCGACCCAGGTATTGTGGTAGGTCCTGCCGTTGCGCACCACCGTGAAGTTCTGCCTGCCGTCGCCGGGAAGGTAGGTTTCGAACTGACCCGGGACGACATAATGTCGACGCCACAGAAAATTGGCCGTGTTTTCCGGTGTTGCCGCGTTGCCGATCGGCACCCCGTTTTCGTCCACAAGGATCTCTACTCCGGGGTAGGAACACGTCCGGACGCGGTCGTGCTCCACCATGGCCGCCAATTGATGCCTACCGAACCGACCGAGCTCAATTTCGCCAGCCAGCACTGCCCGGCCTCCCTCCCGCCAATCTTTTTGCCGACCCGTCACCCAACGCGACTCGAGGTAATGTCCACCCGCATTCGGGTTGAGAATTGGCGTATTCCCTCCGTTCGGGTCCGGTATTACAGTATTAGGGTCGCCGTAAAACCCGGGGGATGTTACGATCGGTAGGAATACCCACGCTTTGATTTGCTCCCGCCGGTAGCTCGTTTCGAAAGACAGCGATCGGGAGAAGATATGGGTCAGCGTCCCGACTACCCGGTCGAAGTTGTCATCTTTCACCGCACCCGGACCGGAGGTGCTAATGCTGAATGGTATCGAGTTCGCGGGGACGTAGGTGGAACCCACGCGGTCGGCGGTGGGAACATTCAGATCCTCGAAAGTGCTCTCCAAGAGTCGAAAGTTGGCCGCGTTGGCCGTCGTAAGGACAAAGGGCTTGGACCCGTCGCCATCAGTCACGAAAATGGCTCGGACCGCGGTATTGCGGTTGATTCCCGCCGCCCGGTCCGCCGTGGTCCAGGCCGCGTCGCTCTTGAGCTGCGCGCCGCGTAGCTGCCATAATTTCACCGTGTCGTAGGCATTGCCCTGCCAGGAGGGATGCGACGTGGTGTGCCCGTTCTCGTAGCTCACGTTCACCGTTGTACTTTTCCCCAAGTTCGCTTTCACGGCGGCCGCTCCCCGGTCGATGTCGGAAAAGTCCCATTGTCGCCACCCGCCCGAGTTCTGCCTCACCCCGTTCAAGCGAAACGAAAGCTTGCCTGGAATCACGACTTGATTGTGGTCCAGTTCGAAGCGGCGGAAGTCGAATTCCCCGACTTGGAGTCGTGACACCGTCCGATTCCGCTTCACCTCGGCCCGCTTCGTCGCAAAATTGGCCAACCCGCCTGTGGCGGCGAAACCAAACAGAATCGAGTTCGGGCCGCTGGAGAGGTCTACTCGCTCGATGTTGTAGGTATCGATCGCCAGATTGGAGTCGAAGTAGTCCAACGCTACTCCCGCAAAGAGCCCTCGCACCCGAATTCTGGCCTGGGGTAAGCCCGTCCCGGCCCCGCCGACGGTTGCATCGGCAGTCGTATCTCCCGCATCGACCTGCAGGTTCGGGGCGTAGGCCACGCTTTCGGCCAGACTGCTGGCGGCAAAATCGGCCAGAAAATCCGAGTTGAAGACCATCACTGACGCCGCGGTGTCCTTGAGCCGACTGTTCAGCCGGCTGCCGGAGGCGGTATTACCGGCCTGGTAGCCGACGTCCTTGTTGGTGGTTACCTCGAACGGAGAAAGTACGACGGCCTTGTCTTCACTGGCGTCTTGCGGTGGGCGGACGCTGCTGACCGTCGTGGGCGCCGCCCTTGACCCGTTTGGGTCGCGGGTGATGCTAAGGGTTCCGCTGGCTGGATCCCGGGTGGCCACCAGCCCGGTGCCTTTCAGCAATTGGTCGAGTGCTTCGGCCGGCGAGTAGGTTCCCTTGACCAGATTCGTTCGCACCCTGCTCGTGGTAGCGGTGGCAAAAAGGACTTCCTGGCCGGATTGAGCGGAGAACGCCTTGAGGGCCTGCTCAGCGGGGCCGGCTGAAATGTCGAAAGGCCGGGCGGCGGGCTCCGCCGCACTGAGCGTAGAGGCGAGAACGCAAACGACAAGCAACGGGCGGAACCGGCGAACCATCCGGGAAGGTGCTTCCGTGCAGAGAGGTGGTAGAACTAGTGGCCGCATGCAATAGAGACGCAGCCTGCCCCCGAAAATACCTACTCCGATTTTTCTGCTTCGGATCTTTCTTGAGGTTTCCGCCGTGCCAGCGCCGTTCTCTTGCCGCACCGAAGTCATCCTCGCCCCCCCCCAGCTGTCGCTGGTCGCGCCAGTCGAAGACCGGCGCAACGGGAGACTCCTACCCAAGCGGCTTGGTCCCATGTGAGCCGTCTACCGCCGAACCGATTCGGATCAGGGACGGCGCAGGACAACCACTCCGTCAGGCCTGCGGTCCGCTTCCAAGCCGTAGTCAACTTTCAGCACATGGAGCAGAGCATTGGGGTTGTCCGGCCGCAACACGCCGCTAAATTCAAGCGCACCCAGCGCAGGGTCGGCGAGTTTCAGTCGGACCGAACCGTAGCGGTTGAAAAGTGGCAAAACGTCGGCAAGTGGTGTGCCGGAAAGCTCGATCCGGGGCACGCGCCAGGCAAGGCGTTCGTTTTGCTCGGCAGTCGAGACAGTGACGGCAGACGTAACCACCGCAGTCTCGATCTCAACCGCTATCCTCTTGCCCGCGTCAACCATGGCGAGCGTCTGAGGCGCCGGCGCGATTCCAGACACACCGGACAGTCGACTTCCCGGCGAACGCCCGACGGGCCGGTCCACCGCCACGAGGCCCTCGGTGACGAGCACCTCGACCTTTCGGGAGTCTAGTTGCACCGCAAACGCCGTCCCTACCGCGCGGACCTCAATGCTCCCAGCGACCACGATGAACGGAATTGCCTTGTTAGCAGCGACCGAGAAATGCGCCTCTCCCTGCACCAGCCTGACCCGACGGAAGGCGTCACCGTAGTCTTCCGCGATCTTTGCCCCCTCCTTCAAGTCGACCTCCGAACCATCGGGCAAGATCTGTCTCGTCGGAGCGGAGACCAAGACGGTCGGTGGCAATGACACCGGCGCCGGCGGTGCCGGACGGCTTGGCCACAGGAGTGCCCCGGTAACCAGCACCGCTGCGAGCGCAGCCCCGGCAGCCACACGTCGTAGCTGTTGCTTCCGCCGTCGCTGCGCGCGGGATCGCTCGACAATCCGCAGGCTCGAACCCTGCGCCCGCGCCCATTGGAGCGCCGTTTCGCTGGCGGCGACATCCGTGTCAGTCAGGTCTTCGCGATTCCGGTCGTTCATCATTCGTAGAGGCGATGCAAACCCCGTTTCCGCAGCTCTTCGCCGAGGCGCTTCATGCCGCGACGCAAGTGCTCGTCGACCGTGCGTTCGGAGATGCCGAGCTGCCGGGCGGCTTCGCAGTGAGACAGTCCGTTGATTTTACAGAGGATCACGACTTCATGCGCGCGCGACGGCAGAATTGCCAAGGCATCCGCGAGCAGACGTTCCTTTTCGAGGCTGCTGATGGTTTCCGCAACGTCGGCGGTCTCATCTATGACGTTTTGGACGGATAGATTACCTACATCCGTTTCCAAACCTCCGCGATTGCGGCGGTGGCGATCCAGCGCGACATTCCGGGCGACGCGAAAAAGGAAGGCCTTGACCGATTTGATCGGAGTCGCGGCTCGCGCCTTCCAAATGCGGACATACGATTCCTGGACGACATCCTCAACATCGCGCTCGTCCGGGAACCGTCCGCGCAGGTAGGCCTTGAGCTGGTCGTCGTGCGGATACACCTCGGTGCTGAACCAGCGGTTTGGTTCGGCGCTGGGGGTCGGTTCAGAAACTGGGGAGGTAAGGCGCACGCGGCGAAACTCCTAGCCTCGCTGCTCGTGTATCAACGATTCCAGAAAAGTGGGCCGAATTGTTCCGTCGGCAATTCCAGTGCGGCCACGTCCTCTGCCGCGATCGCCCGAATCCTCATTCGGGGCGGCTGAATGCTGTCTGCGATTCCATGTCTGTCCGGACATCGGATGCCGGAGCTGGCCGCCCCCGGCATGGGTCGCGTTTGAGGATATTCCTTTCGTCTTCATTGGTTCATCAGCTCCAGTGATGGAAGGGCCAGCGCACTGTGGTTTTCAAATGGTTGTGGGTAAGAAAAAACTCCATCCGATACGGAAAATGTTGATGGTTGACAGAGACGGTGCCGGCTGGATTTCCATGCTTTCACTCGTTTTTACGGTCCTGCCGTCACCTCGTCCTGGAGAACCTCGCATTGCGGCACCCACTGCTGGTGCTCAAACACCTGCTACCCTGGATCACTGACCTCCCTTCAAAGGGATTCGATACGTGCGCTTTCCGTCCTTGATCTCGACCGACGGCCGCACGTTGCCGGCGGCGTCCCGCGGCAGGCGGTCTGACTGGGTCTTGAAATCGTCCTGGGCGAAGGCCTTGTGGACAACGGGCGCGGTGCGCATCTTCGGCGGGAACGAGAGCCCGCTGAACACCGCCTGATCGTAATAGTCCTTCGGAGCGATGTCGGGCTCCGCGAGAATCTCCTCCAGTCCGAGGTAGGGGCAGAGCGCATCCACCCAGGCCACAAGCCGGGCTTCCTCGTCGGGCGACACCCGGACGTCGTGGTGCTCGCCGCTGGTCGCAAGCGCGATCAACCGGCTCCGGTAGGACATGGCGGTCATCGGCGGGACGGCCGTCTCCTCAGTGGGAAACTTCACCGCGGGATTCGGATAGACGTGGTAGGGGAAAAGCGGCCCGGCGATGGTCGTCCGCGCCAGATCGGCCGGGGTCTTCGGGTTGTGACCGAAAACCAGCTTCACATAGGGCCAACTGAACGACGTGCCGGGCTCCGTGCGATGCGTGAGGTCCAGCCCGCCCTTCGGCTCAGGGCCGCGGTGGCACTCGATGCAATGGCGATCCAGCACCTGTTGCACAAATCGGGGGAAACTCACCGTCGCTTCGCCCCAGGGTGGCGGCCTGATGTCGCTTGGGGGGCGTTGCAGGGCGAGAAACGTCGCCTTGGGGTACGGCGTGCTGCTGCTCGTTTCGTGACAGCCCACGCAGCCACGCGTCTCGCCGGGCATCACGTGCGTGAAGGATCGCATCGTCTGCAGGCACCGCCCTTTCTCGTCCAACAGCTGAAAATAGATCGACCGCACCGGAGGTACCTTGAAATGCACGCTGCCATCCGCCTCAACCGGCACTGTGCCGAGAATCCGCTTCGTGCCTTCGTCATAGAGGAACGAGGTCGGCGTCTCGCCCGACAGGTTGAAATTGGGAAACGCGCCCTTGGCCCGGTACTGATTCGCCTCGGTGTTGGTCGAGCGAATGCCATCGCAGTAACTCTGGCTCTCGATTTCCAGGACGCGCAGCGATTTTACCAAACCCCGCGGAATGCCCGAGCCTTCGTACACGTCTGAACTAAGCAAGATGCCAGGCGCAGGCGACTGGTCGGCGGCGATCATCTTTCCGGGCCAGCGCACGTTGGTGGGAATAATGTGCGGCTTATGCCGTGCCCGGATCGGCTGGGCGTGCAGCACGTTAAAGGCGCCCTTGTAGACCAACTCCATGTTGCCGTCGTAGTCCATCAGGTAGAGTTGGAACCACGAGAGTTCGGGATCGCGCAGCGTGGCGACCGGCGGGCCTACGCGCGCTGAGACCAACAACAAATCCCGGCTGATCGGAAAAGGAGTCTGAAACGCGCCGTAGCAGCGCGCCGTTTGAAACTCCTTGTTGTAGGGTTTATCCGCCGGCCCGGCGCCGACCTCCGCCCAGGGCACGTGCGGCGTCAGGTTATATACACCATCAGGATAATTCAGCCCCTCCTCCGGTGCGACGACGCCGAGCGGCCCGGCGTAGGCATCGTGGTGCCCGGTGGCGCTAAACACGATTTGGTTGGTGCCGGGGATAACGCGAGGATTGAGCAGCATGTCGGGCCACTTGCTCTGGTTGCCCCAAAAGGTGCTCGCCCCCGTGCCATCAGGGTTGACCGTCCAGAGACTCTGCACGCGCAGCACACTCTTGTCCACATACTCCCAGCGTGTGTAAATGACTCGACCGTCGGGCAGAAACGACGGCGCGTAGTCGGCCTCGTTGTTGGCACTGATGAAGTAGATATTTGTCCCGTCGCGGTCGCAGCGGGCCAGAATGAACATCCGGAACTTCGATCCGCCGCAGCGCAGGTAATGATTGCACCGGGTGGTGCTGAAAATAATGCCGCCATCGGGCGCATAGATCGGATCGATGTCGTTGTAATCGCCGTCGGTGATTTGCCGCCAGCCGCTGCCATCCAGGCCCACCTCGTACAGGTGGTACGCCGGCTGGTCGGCAGCCTTCATGCAGAACAGCACCTTGGTACCGTCGAACGAGAGGTCCGGCCGCCAGAAAGCCGCCGCCACGCTCGACGGCGCGAGCTTCCGCACCCTCGCATCCGGCCGCAGGCCGTCGAGCACCAGCAGTCGCCCGCCCGGCGTGGCGGTATCTTCGTTGCGATGGCGGATTTCGTGCACCGCCTCCGAGCCATGAACGTACGGATTGTCGATGCAAAGTACGTTGGTGAAGTCGATCGCCGGGTCCGCCAGCAACAATTCGCGCTTCATCCGCCGCAGGCTGAGATACAACTCGTCGTTCGGTTCCGTCTCCAAGCGCCCGCGCCAGTTCGCGAGGGTCTGCTGCCATCTGGCCTGCTCGGCCGGCGCCAGCCGCCCGGAGATCCGCTGCAGGATCCGCTCCGCTCGCGTCAGTTCCTGACGACAGACAACGCCAACCGGAGTCGAGCCTCGCTGCGCCCGCCAGTCGCTCGCCAGCAACTCATCCGCGTCCGCCGCAGAGAGCGCCACCGTCGGTGGCTCAGGAAACGCGGCCGGCCCGAGCACCGAGGATTTGCCCGGCAAGCCCGGCCTCCCCTCCCCAACCATCTCATAAAACCAGCCGCCAGCACCTTGTTGCTTCGCGGCGAAACCGGTCGAGGCCTGGAACCGCTCGCCGTCAGAGTACGTGACGACCGGATCCCAACCCGTCGTGTCGCTGCCAATATTGCCGCGCTTGTCGACGATGAACCGCAACGCATCGCCTGATTTGATTTCGAGAGTCAACACCGGCTCAATCCCTTGCGCATCCTTGCCGCCGACCTCGGCCTTCCAGACCTCGCGTTCGTTGTGCCGGATGCGAGCGCGGACGCCGTCACCGGCGAGGTGCAGCTTGAATACGCGCCCGGTGATCGTCACGCGCCCGGCTCGCGGCGTATCGAACCGCCGCACGCTCGGCGTGCTCTCCCCCGGATGCTGCCAGTCCTTCCCCACCCGGGTCCAGTCCGGCCCCGTCCAGAACGTCGAGCCGTACCACTCCGCCTCTCGATGGGTGAGCAGTGAATATTGGCCCGCCGAGGTGACAGGCGTGGCCGCTTGCGTCCCATTTACGACCGCTACTCCGGCGAAAAAGCCGAGGAGGAGGGTGCGGAATCCTCGGCTACAAAACATTAGCCGCAAGGTCGGCCGGGTGCGCCGTGTTCGGCCGCGAAGAACTTCTTGCATCGCATCCCGCGCAGTGCGCCACGACCATCCGCGCCGTCTCTCCTTCGCGCGAGCAGCCACCAAAGCAGGCAGGGTCAGTCGATTGAGAGAAAGCATACCAGACAACGCGGATTCAGTCCGTGGATGAATCTTGGCAGCCACTGTGCTCGCGGCAAGTTTGTTATGCCTTTTGTTTACTCTCGGCATTTCTCGAATCGGACGATCGGGCCACGTTGAGACATTCGATGCAATCGCCTGGTGTGCCGCCGCATTGCTGTGGGTCAATGGTCACATCTCAACCCCGTGTGGACCCTTCCCCTTCACGGACTCCGCGTCGGCACCGACTTCAGGAACGGCTCCGCCGGCAGGCCGGCGCTGTTCTGCAAAGTCACCGGGGGCTCCACCCAGTCAGCCCAGGCGTACCGGACGGTGACCGGACTCGCGACGGCGTTACACACGAGCTCAACCCGATCGGGCGGACGGATTCGGGCTTGCGCGGTGCGGAACTTTCCGTCGCTCCCCGCGACTTCGAATCCCGGCACCTCGTCGCGGCCGTCGGCAGTGCGCAAGCCCGTGGCCACGTGTTGAAACCGCACGCTGATCCCGCGCTCCCCGACCGCGGCACTTTCCAGTGCCGGCCCGCGGGCCACGATTTCCCGGCCATAAACCTGCGCCAGCGCGAGGCGCGCCAGCCGCTCGCCGACCGGCTGCTTCGCGCGCGGATGGATCTGGTCCTTTTCGCCGCAGTCGATGGCCACCGCCATGCCAGTGTGCGGCAGCGTGTCGCGCGTAAATGCCTGGGCGGCGCGGAGGCCGGGCCAGTCGCCCGCCCTAGCGCCATAGGCGGCGAGTTGCACAAAGAAGAACGGCCAGTCGGGCCGGTCCCATGATTTTCGCCAGGCTTGGATCATCGCGGGAAAGAGCACGCGATACTCGTCCGGTTTGCCGGCATTCGTCTCGCCCTGATACCAAATCACCCCGCGCGTGGTGAAGGGGACGATCGGGGCAATCATGTTTTCATACAGCACCGTCGGTGACTGCGAATACCAGGGATTGCCCGGATGCGGCGGGCCGGGGTTCTTCGGTCTCGGGCCCTGCTGCCCCTGCTTTTCCCACTCCGTCAAGGCGATCTTCCAGCGGGCAAGCATTCCGGCATTCTCCAGCCACTCCTCCCGCGATCTTCCCGCCTTCCTCGCCTCGCGCAAGGCGGCGGCGTAATGCTGGAGCTCCGGCCTCGCCTCCAACGCCCAACCTGGCGTCCACGCTTGCGCCGGCGTGCCGCCATAGGAGCTTTGGACAATCCCAATCCTGCGCCCGCTAGCCTGCTGGAGCTGCTCTGCAAAATAGAACGCCACCGACGCGATTTGCTGGTTCTGCGGCGGAGCGAAGGGGCGCCACGCCAGGTCCTCGGCGGTAAGTTCCCGCTCCACCGGCAGGCCGGTACGTTGCGGCACCTTCACGAACCGAATCTCCGGGAGGGCTAAAGCCAGACGGCCCTCGCCCCCGTGCGAATTCCTCAGCGGCTGCACCATGTTCGATTGGCCCGACGCGAGCCAGACTTCGCCGAACCAGACCTCCGCCACCCTGGCCACGTCGGCGCCCGCCGCCGCTGCGAGCGTGTGAGCCCCGCCCGGACCTCGCGGCGGCAACACCGCCAGCCAGCGGCCATTCGCGTCCGCCACCGCGGCCGCCGTGGCCCGCCCGTCAAGCCGGAGCTCAACCCGCGCGCCCGGCGCTGCCGAACCCCAGACGTTCACCGCCATCTCGCATTGCAGCACCACGCCATCGTTGAAGATCGGCGCGAACCGAATCGCGGCAGCTCCAACCGGATAAATCGCCAGCCAGAGGAGCCACAGGGCGAGAATGAGAGTCCCGAAGCACCGCCGGCCGTGGCCCTGCGGAGCGGCGGGGGCGCTGCTATTCTGCCCGGCGGTCATGGCTTCGTGCGCGCGGCCAGCGCATCGATTTCCTCAATCTTGAAGCGCACGCTCACAATCGAGCAGCCACCGTCGTTTTCGCGATAAGTCGTGTAGGTCGTCGCCACAATGGTGCCGTCGGGCAGCCGATGGAGGCCGGGATAGAACCCATCCTTGAACGTCCGCAGCAAGCTCACGCGATACTGCCCGGGGCGGCCCTGCTTGATGTCGTCGTAGGTGCCGATCCAGGCGATGAAGTGCGACGGCGCAAAGGGCGCGGAATTTCGGAAGACGATTACGAGCCGGCCATCGGGCAGCCGGATGCCATGGTGGCGGTCCCCGGTCAGGCCCCAGGCCGTGTCAACCGGCTTGGTCCAGGTCTTGCCCTCGTCGCGGCTGAACATCATAAGGCTCGTGCCCGTGCGCTTGTTCTCGCGCATGATGCAGCAGAGTTCGTCACCGTCGGGTGAACGGAAGACGTAAGGCTCGCAGGGGAGCTTGGGCGCGATGGCATTCCCATCGGCGGCGATTACCGGTTGCGACCACGTGAAGCCGCCGTCGCGCGTGACCGACTGCATCACCTGCAGTGTGCCGCCCTCCCCCAAACCGCTGCCGCGGTGAAACAGGCCGAGGCTCGAGCCGTCCTTCAGCCGCACGATGCTGGAAAACGTCATCACGTTGCGGAACGGGTTGTCCATCGCGATGCGGTCGCCGAGCGGCGGCAGCTCGCGCCAACTGCGCCCCTCGTCCTCGCTCACGATCCGCGGCATGTAGCCTTGGTAGCGACCCGAAATCTCACGGGGGCTCTCCTTGTCGGTGAGCGTGCGGGCGGCGAAGATCCATAGCCGCTCCTTCCCCTGCGGATCGGCGAGGCGGTAGATGCTCGGGCAGTTTTTGAAATTCCAGTAGTTCGGCGGCAGCGAGTCATCCATGCGCCGCCAGGTGAGGCCGCCATCCTCGCTACGGGCCATCGGGCCGCCGTGGCCGCCGTGGCCCAGATTCCAGACCGCGATGATCGTGCGGTTGTCGGCGAGCATCGCGGTGGTCGGGTGCGCCTGATACTCCTGGGGCGTGCCCTGCGCGATGACCACGTGGCGCTGGGTTTCCTGCGAGATGTCGAGGATCTTGAGCGCGGCCTGGTGGCGCTCCCACAGGGCCTTTTGTTCCGCGGGCGCATCCATCCAGGCGCGGCGCCGGGCGGCGGTAGGGTCGGGATTCTGCGCGTCGGCAGCGAAACCGGCGGTGAGGGCGAGAGAGGCAAGGAGGAGTGAGCAGGATTTCATGGGAAGAGTTGGAAGAAGAAAGGGATGAGGCGCGGGAACACATAGACCCGCTGCCAACGGGCTAATTTTCATGCCTGATTCGTACCGAAATTCATGACCGGCTTCGCTGCCTTGCCGGGGTGAGCAGAGCAGCGACACTTTGCGCGATGATCCGGATCAGGAGATCATTCGGATGATTGAAGTTGTTGCCCGTCATGTCCGCATAGCTCTTCCGTTTCAGCATCTCTCCATGGATCGTCCACGCATCAGCCACGGCGAGCCCCGGCCGTTCCATTTTGCGCAGCTCGGTGAGATACTCCTGGTACGGCTCGGTCTTGATCGCCTGCGGATTCGTCTGCAGGGGCAACAGGATGATGATCTCAGTCGGCAACTTCGCCCGGCGGAGCATCTCAATGATGGGCCGGAAGAATCTCAGACCGGCGGGACTAACCGACTCCAGAACCAACAAGTCCGGCTTCGCCTCCACAAAAAACGAGGGAGCAAACAGCCCCGCCGCATTGGTAAGATCGATCCTGGCTCCGGTGTTCTTTTCCAGGTATTCCGCCACGAGATAGCTCCAGGAGGGTTGATACGGCGGACTCCCCCCATAGCCACTGGCGCTGCCTCCACGCGCCACGCTATCGCCCGTGACAATGACCTTCAGCGCTTCCCGCGCCTCCAGCTTGGAGATTGTTCTTGGGAGGAGGTCGGGCTTGGCGACAAATCTCGGACCGTTCCAGGTCTTGCTCTTGCTTTGATAGCTCACCGTCAACTGCCGGGGCTTGTAGTAGGCTTCAGAGAGGAAAAGGTTTCCTCCCTTGAGCAGTGGCCTGGTCGCTTCGCCCGGCCGGTTGAAGGCCTGAGGTGGGAACATTTCCTCGGCGCGGCCAAACGGCGCACTGGTTCCGGCAGTGAGGCGCAGCCCGTCAGCCGTCATCACATAATCAACGCCCTCCTGGTAACGTCGATCCAAGGAGTGATTCCAGACTTCAACTATTCTCTCGGGGCGGAAAAGAAGTTTGCTCTCCTCAAATCCCTCCTCGCCGCGCACATTGAGCACGGTCTCGCGAAAAACGAAATCCGTCTCCCAAAGCGGGCGCATGATTTCATTTATATCATAGCGCGGTCCGGTATCCACGATTTCGAGGCACAGATTCTCCAAGCCCACCTGTTGGTAGCTGCCTGGCGCTCCGGCGATTTCCACCACCTCCGGGATGCTTTCGGTAAAATACTTGATCTCATGCCGTCCCGGAAAACCCGGGACCTCGATAATGAAACTAATCCTCTTTTGCCCATTCCCCAGGATCTTATTCACATAACGGGTGATCGCGCGAAATCCAAAGCGGTCCTGCTGATTCTCCCGCAAGGTGGCCACATTGAGCGGTTCGGCTTCACTCAATAATTGGCGAAAATCCTCGTTTGGGCTGCGCCCCGTTTCTTGGTTGATGCCTTTCAGCAGGAGAAAGGGAGGCGCGCCGACTCCGAATGCGCGGCAGGAGCCGTTCAGGGAGGCGTAAGCGGTGCGTTTCGGAGCATGATCCGGGAGGTCGAATGCAACCAGCAAGCGAGTCGCCTCCTTCTCCTGCGTATAAACTACCGGCGCTTTGGGGGCAGACTCGACCCGGGTGGTCTCGCCGGTTGAATGCAGCTGGAGAATCGAAACCGGCAGCAACTTGATGACTGCATCCGGCTTTGCCGGCATTTGGCCCGGGGCGGCTGCCTGTGCCCGGGCAACCGAGGCAGGCCGGCCAAGCATCCAGGCTCCGCCAACTGCGATGATCGAGTGATTCAGGAACCGACGGCGGTCGATCCCATTAACTGGCCTCGGGGATCGGGGCGAGGGCTGTGTGCTGGTGTTGGTTTCGCTATTCATGAGACATCGTTTCACTTCTTGCCTGCCTTTCCGGTTCCGAGCGCTTCATCGCGCGTGTTGAACAGCGGACGTGTCGCGTCGTACGCCGGGTTCGGCGTGACGTCCCTGGCGCCGACCTCCTTCATCCAGCCGGTGAAGAGCTTCTTCATCTCCGCCAGCTTTTCGGGATGCCGGGCGGCGACGTCGGTGTGCTCGCCGGGATCAGACTCGAGATCGAAGAGCTCAATGCGGGGCTTGGGCACATATCTAGTAGTCGCGGTCGTGACGCGCCCGCCCTCGAACTCCAGGTGATCGTAAGGATGCCACACGAGCTTGTAACGGCCCCGCACGAGCGCACGCACGGGGGTCGTCGCATACCCGGCGAGATAGTGCGGATAGGTGATGAAGAGCGTTCGCTCCGGCAGCGGGCCGGCGAGGAACAGCGGGCGGAGGCTCACACCGTCGAGGGTGTGGTTCGGATCGACGCGCACTCCGGCCGCCTCGCATAGCGTGGGAAAGAGGTCGACGAAGTGCACCGGCACGTCGCTGCGCCGGCCCGGGGCGATTTGGCCGGGCCAGCGGATGAACAGCGGCACGCGAACGCCGCCTTCGTAGAGCGTGCCCTTACCCATGCGGAAGGGCTGGTTGTCCACCGAGTAGACCAACTTGCTCACGCCGCCGTTGTCGCTAGCGAGGAGGACCATCGTGTTGTCGGCGAGGCCGAGTTCGTCCAGCGCGTCGAGCACGCGGCCCACGGAACGATCGACGAACTCCAGCGACGCCAGCATGTCCGGATGGATACCCACGTCCTGGCCCTTCAGCCGTTCCTTCCAGCGCGCCTTGTCCTCGGGCGGCACGATGTGCGGCCCGTGTACCGCCACAAAGGGGAGATAGAGGAAGAAGGCGTGTTCGCGGTTGTCGCGGATGAAGCGGATGGCGTCGTCGGTGAAGCGTTTCGCGTCCCGGTATGGCTGGCTGCGGTCGACGCGCTCGTTGCAGAAGTCGAAGCCATACTGCGCGGCCGTCTTCGGCGTGAGGTGTTGCATCGGCAAATGCCACTTCCCCGAAATCGCCGTCCGGTATCCGCCTGCCTTCAACGCCTGCACGAGCGAGTAGCCACCGGGTTGAACCGGATCGGGCAAACGGGCGCCGGCGGCGCCATCCCCGGGAAAACCACCGGGAGCCACGCCGAGGGGAAGCGGTCGCAGGGGCTCCTGCATCAGCGCGTAGGGATGCACCCCCGGGACATTGTCCGTGCGCCCGTGCCGGCCCGCAAACTGCCCGGTCATGATCGTGGCTCGGCTGGGCCCGCACAGGGGCTCGGTGTAGGCGCGGGAGAAGATCACACCCTGTTTCGCGATCCGATCCATGTGCGGCGTCTCGAGCACCGGATTGCCAGTCACGCTCGGTCCCGCATAGGGCATATCGTCGATGAGGATGAAGACGATGTTCGGCCTCTGCTTCGGCCCATCGGCAGCGGGCAACGCGGCGAACGGTGCAAGCAGGAGGGCGATGGCAAAGGCGAGTTTGGGTTTCATGGTAATTCTTAGGGCGTTTGACGCACGACCTTCGCCGCCAGCGCATCGACCTCGCTCATCTTGAAACGGATGCTGACGATCGAGCAGCCGACGTCCTCTTGGCGGTAATTGGCATAGGTCGTGGCGACGATGGTGCCGTCGGGCAGTTGATGGAGCCCGGGGTAGAATCCATCCTTGAACGTGCGCAGCAGGCTCACGCGATACTGACCGGGCTTGCCTTGCTTGATGTCATCGTAGGTGCCGACCCAAGCGATGAAACCCTTGTCCTTCGCGTTCGGCGCGGCGTGGCGAAAGACGATGACGAGGCGCCCATCTGGCAGGCGGATACCGTGGTGACGGTCGCCGGTGAGGCCCCAGGGCGTGTCCACCGCCTTGGTCCACGTATTGCCTTCATCACGGCTGAACATGACGATGCTGGTGCCAGTGCGCGCGTTCTCGCGCATGATGCAGCAGAGTTCGTCGCCGTCGGGCGAGCGGAAGACATACGGCTCGCACGGCACCTTGCCGTCCAATTGCGCGCCATCACAGGCGATGACCGGATCCGACCAGGTGAAGCCGCCGTCGCGCGTGATGGATTGCAGGACTTGCCGCGTGCTCTTCGGCTCCTCGCCGACGCCGCCACCGCGGTGGAACATGCCCAGATACGAGCCGTCCTTCAACCGCACGATGCTGGAGAAGGTCATGACGCAGCGGAAGGGACTGCTGAGCCATGCCTGGGAGGACGCGCCGGGGGCAATCGGCCCCAGCGGCAGCTCTTCGCGCCACGTCCTGCCATCGTCCTCGCTCACGATGCGCGGCATGTAGCCCTGCAGGCGGCCTGGAATCTCCCTCGTCAACTTGTCGCCCCGTATCGGCGTCTTCGCGGCAAAAACCCACAGCCGTTCCTTGCCCCGCGGATCCGTGAGACGGTAGATGCTGGGGCAATTGTTGAAATTGACGTAATTCGGCGGCAGCACGTCGTCCATGCGCGTCCAGGTGAGGCCGCCGTCGTCGCTGCGCGCCATCGGCCCCGCGTGACCGCCGTGGCCGATGTTCCAGACGCAGAAGATCGTCTTGTTGTCCGCGAGCATCGCGGTGGTCGGATGCGCGTGATATGCGCCCGGATCCGGCGAACCGCGGGCGATGACAACTTGCCGCTTTGTATCGGCGGCGAGGTCAATGTTGGTCAACGCGTCGCGTTGCTGCTGCCACCGCGCCTTCTTTTCGGGCGGCGCGAATTCCCATGCGCGCTTGGCCGCTTTCGTGGCGAGGGCAACCTCGGGTTTGGCCAGATCGCGAACTTCGGCCGACTGAGCGGAGGCGGCCAGCAGCGCGAGCAGCAGGGTGGTGAGGAGGGGGAAGGTGGGTATCATCTTAGTGGGCGTCTCGTTATTTCGATTCGACTGATTTCTTTGCGGCGGCATCGGTCTGGTCGGCCTTCTGCTGGATTTCTTGGTCGAGTACAGCGGACCGCGTGCGTAGCTCGGCGAGACGGCGCAGTTCTTCTGCCGTCGGGGCGACCAGCAGCGGCACGGCCGCGCCGCAATCCACGCGGCAATCCTTTTCGGTGACGGCCCTGGCGTCGGCGAGTTTCGCGAGGCCGGGCACCGGTGCGGGAGCGCGCGCTACGACGCCTTGCAGCGTCAGGCCTTCGATATCATCCCCGGCGATGAAGGCGCGGGCATCCGGCTTCTCCACGGCGAGCCGCACATTCTCCAGGCGCACGCCTTTGACGTGACGGAGATAGAGCGCCGAGGCGGGCAGTTCGCCGTCGAAGGGCGTGGCCCACTTTATGTAGTCGGTGGCTTCCAGCAGTTCACCCACATCGAGACGGGCGGCGTGCTCGGAGGTTCCGCCGCCGGGAAATGTGAGGTCGATGTTCTTGAACAACACGTCTTCGATTCGCGTCCCTGGGCGCGAAACGACCGCCGAACACAGCCGCTCGAACGGATCCGCCGATCCGCTCTTGCCCTTGAAGCCGACGTCGTCTCCCGCACCCGCGACCACCCGAATATCCGTGAACCGCACGTTGCGGATGCGTCCCACCGGGGGGCGCACCGATTGGCCATGGGCGCTGAAGGCGAATCGGGAAGCCAGCACCATGAAAGGCTGGCAGACCTGCTTCATCTCGATACCGGAGAACGACAGGTCCTCGAAGAGCGCGCCCTCGTTGGCCTCGATCTTGATGCCGCCCTGGCAGTGGGTGAAGACGCAGTCGCGCATGCTCAGCCGCCGGATGGCCCCGATGGATTCCGCGCCGACGCGGATGGCGTGCCAGCGGGACGTGATGCGGCAACCGCTGATCTCAAAATCCTCGTTCGGCCAGTCGGGATGGAAGGTCTTCGGGGCGATGCCATCGTCACCGGTGTCGAGATCGCAGTCCTTGATGCGGACGCGTCGACAGCCGTCGAAGTTAAGCCCGTCGCCATTCTGCGACTTCCGGCTGCGGATCGCAACGCGCTCGATGTGGATGTCCTCACTGCGCACGAAGAACGTCGTGAATGACGCAGGATCGAGCAGCTTCACATCGCGGACGGTCACCTTCCGGCAACCGACGATTCGCACGAGCATGGGGCGGCGGGGGTCATTCGCGTTCGGGAACACTTTGCGCTCGGTGCCGCCCTGGCCGTCAATCGTCCCGGGGCCCTCGATACCGATCTGTTCTGCATCCTCCGCGTAGATCAGGCACTGCTTCCACTGGCTGGCGGCAAATGCCCAAAAGGCGCTCCAGTGCAGCGGCGCGGTCTCGACCGTGTAGTCCTCGATCTTCGGGCTTCCGCGCAGGATGGCGTCCTTCGCGATCTTCAGCGTGACCCTGCTCTTGAGTCGCAACGAACCGGACACGAACACCCCTTCGGGCACGAGAACCGTGGCTCCACCGGCCGCATGGCAGGCGTCGATGGCGTTCTGAATCGCGGAGGTGTTGATCGTCTGGCCGTCGCTCTTGGCGCCATAAGCCCTGATGTCGAAGAGATGCGCCTCGGCGGCGGTGGAAAAACGACCGAGCCCCAAGAGGAGGAGAAGCAAGATAGGGCTTCTTTGCATGGAGAAATGGATCAGTCCTGCGGCGGCGCCGCGGCTTTGACCCTCTTTCCCGCGGTCTGATCGTTGGTGATCCACCAACGCGCTTCGTCGAAGCCGGGATCTTTCTTCAGGAAACCGGCGCCGGTGTCCTGCCACCACGCCTCGAGCGCGGCGCGAAGTTCCCGGGTCTTCTCGGGTCGGGCGGCCGCGAGGTCGCGCGTCTCGCTGAGGTCGTCGGCGAGGTGGTAGAGTTCGGTCCGCGGGCCGAGGACGAGTTTCCCGTAGCAGCTCAACGCCGTCCAGCCCATGTCGTCGGCGACGAGGTGGAGGATGTTCCGTTTCGTCTGCGCGGCCTCACCGTCGGCATGAAGCGGGATCAGCGGTGCAGACAGAACGGCAACGAAAAAGGTTGGCGATGGTTTGATCATCATCGAAGAAAGCTCTGGTTCAGTGGGGCGCGTGCTTCACGACGAACTCCACCAATTCTCGGCACCGAAAGAAACCCTCCCAATGTGTGTGCCCCTGCCCCGGCGCGATGATCAGTTCCATTTCGCCGCCGAGCGCGGTGTAGCGGGACTTTACCAGCGCCGAGTTGGCGTCGAGCGGCACGAGCTTGTCGGCGTCGCCGTGAATGGCGAAGAGCGGGATCTGCGCCGCCGCGAGCGGCGCAAGGCGATCGATGGGATTGTGCGCGGCGAGCCTCTTCTCCAGCTCCGCGGGCGTCATCCCGTAGGCGGGCGCGGCCTTGGCGAGGCCGGGCCAGCTGGCGAGATCGCACACCGGGAAAATGCCGGCAAACGCGGCCACTTTTTCCGGATTCTCCGCCGCCCAGCAGAGCGTCATCAATCCGCCGCGGCTGCGGCCAATCAGCACCGCCTTCGGCGCCAGGCCGCGGCGTTTGGTCAACTCGCGATAAAGCGCGGTGTAGTGCGCGCGGCCGGCCGGGTTGCCGTGCGATTCGCCGACGTCGATGCCCGCGATGCTGACGCCGGCCTCGAGGAGCTGGTGCAGCATCCATTCCTCGTGGTGGTTCGGCGAGTTCGGCAGGCTGGGCGCAAACAGCACCCACGGTCGCGGCTTGCCCGCCGGAGCCTTGGTCGCGAGGGCGAGGAACGCGGGCCGGTCGTTGACGGCAAAAAACTCCGCGGCCACGGGGAATCCGGCCTGCGGCGGCAGCGCGGCCGCCGGAACGGCCAACGTAGCGAAACCACAAAACAGCAGTGATCTCATCGGCAATCGGCGTGGTGGGAGCTCGGGTGGTGATGGCGAAATACGTCAGAACATGAACCGATTCGTCAGCATCCACGACCGCGGGGCATTGAAGCGATAGAACACCAGCTCGCCGTCGCTCGCCCTCCGGATGGGAACGAGGTCGTCGTTGTTCAGCGCGTTGTTCACGTTGAGCTGCAGCGACCACTGCACCTTGCGGCCCAGGATCTCGGACAGGCGACGGCGGTAGCCTGCACTCAGGTCCAGGAATACCTGTTCCGGACCCTCGAAGAGCAGACGCTTGACCCCAGTGGTGGCAGTTCCCGACGCGTAGTAGCCAATCACCGGACGGCCGAAATACCGAAAACCACCGCCGATCGAGAATCCCTTCAGCCGCTCGGTCGTGAATTCGTAGTTGGTCCGGAGGTTCGCCTTGCGCTGGATCTGCCCCTGGGGCCGGCGACCGTCGGCCACCACGTGAGTGGTGTAGTCGGCCACGTCGACGCGCGCAAGCTGGCTGACCACGGTACCCCCGCCAGCGACCGGCACGTTGGGGTAGCGTTCGAAGAGCGGCCGAAAGTTCGCGAAATAGGCCTGCGCCTCCCGCCCGATGTTCGTGCGCTTCGTGGTCTCGTCGCTGAAATTTGCATACGTGCGCCAGTTTTCCGTGAGATTGGCCGTGAGTTCGACTTCGTACCCACTTGTTTCGCCGTCGGAGGTTTCCCCCACCGCGACACCCCGGACATCACCGAGTGCGATTCCATTGGCCGTAAGCACACCGGCGGCGTCCAGCCCATCCCAAATGACGTTGATAGTGCTGGTCATCGACCCGGTGCCACCTCCTGCCGCAGCGTACTCTTTCTGGGAAGCGGTTCGGAAATACGTCGCCGTCAAAAATAATCGTCGCTGGAGCAGGTCGAGTTTGAGTCCGTAGTCTTGGCTTCGCCCCTTCGGAGTGGGTGTGCGCATTCCGCCGCCCTTGGGGCCATCGATCAGCGCCAATGGAGGCAAGGCGCTGTTCTGCGCGTTGCTATAGGTCAGCGCCAGCCACGGGCTCGCGTGAAAGACGCCGCTGAACGACAGCCCGCTCGCGGCGGTGAAATCCGGCGTGTGACTGCGAATGGCATAGCGGATCCCTTGTGCGAAGCCGGCCAGCGGCCGGCGGCCCTGCGTGGAGAAATAGTCGTCGCGGCGGTCGTGGCTGCCGCCGACGATGGTCTTGATGCGGTCCCGCCAGAAACTGCTCTGCAGCATCCAGGTGGAGGTCGTGCCTTCGTTGCTGTTCAGGCGCGTGTTGTTGTTCAAAGGAATCCAGGCTGTTTCGTAGACGCGGCCCGTCACCTCTTCGCGCAGGCCGGACAGGGGCCGGAGGCTTGGATCGGCGTAGCGGATGTTCTTCGATGGGCCGTTCAGGTCGACGTAGGTACGGTAGCTGATGGCGTTCTGAGTGTGCTCCGGCATCGAGAGGTTCGGCGCATTGGGCGAGATCACGTAATCGCCCACGACGACGAACGCTTCCTTGTAGAAGTTGAACTCGTAGCCCCCGGCCAGCAGATGCTTGCCCCAGCGACCGGCATCGAGGCGATAGGCGAGCATCGCCCGGGCGCCGTCCGTGCGTGAGTCCCGAAACCGGCGGCTGGCTGTCCCTTGAAGGAAAGCTCGTCCGGCGTTGGGGTTGGCGACGCCCGTAGGCAGTAGCGGCGAGGTGTCGACCCGGAGGGCGTCCTCGTCGTCCCGGCTGTTGTTGTAGTGCTCGTCGGTGCGCGTGGCGCCCACCTCCAGATCGATGTTCCCGGGGAAGGAGTGCGTCAGGAACGCGGACATCCGGTGGTAGTTTTGCCGAACGTACGTGCCCGGGCCGCGAATCGAGGTCTGGCGCGGCAGCACGCTGAAATCCCGCAGGGCGACTGCCTGTCCATCCACCGACACGCGTCGGGCGCCGTAAGTTCGGTTCCGCCAGTCGGCCAGGGTGCCGGCGTTCGAATCGAATACCAGGCCCGTGGTGGCGCCGCTTGAAGACTGCCCGGTGGCGGCGCCGCCCGTGGCCGAAATGACCCGCCCCAAGGAGGCCCAGAGCGTGTAATCGTCGCCCGCGACGTACGGTTGGTCGGTCTTGCGGTCGATCGAAGAGTCCTCCACGTCGAGGTTGAGCTCGGTCCGGGGGAGCGGACGCCATTTCAGGGTGCCGTAGTACCGCTCCGACTGATCGTACTCGAAGTCCTTCCAGGTGCTGGTGTCTTCCTTCGCCGTCACGATCCGCACCGCAAGCCGGTTGCGCACGATCGGCTGGTTGGCATCCAACTCGTAGCGCCAACCGTCGTAGGAACGGCCGGTCAGCGCCAGCGACCCGCGCTGATCCCCGACCACCGCGCGCTTGGTTGAAACGTTGATGGAGCCGCCCGGATTGCCGACCCCGAACAGCACGGAGTTGGGCCCGCGCGACTGGTCGATGCGCTCGGTATTGAAGGTGTCGAACCGGACTGTCGGCGATTTGAAGAAATTCACCGAGACGGTGCCACCGCTGAGCCCGCGCATCCGCATCGAGCGGCTGGTTTCCTGCACGCCGGCGTTGCCGGCCAGCCGCGCATTGCCGCCGATGTCCTCGTTGAACTCCAACTCGGTGCTCAGCATGTAAGGCGCAAGTTCCTCGAGGTTGGTGAGACCGAGGTCGCGCAGGAACTGCTCCGTGAACGCGGACGTGGGTGACGCCACATCCTTCAGGTTGGTCTTGAGCCGGCTACCACCAAGCGTGCTCATCGCCTGGTAGCCGCGATCCTGGGTGGTCTCGACCATGAAGGGCGATAGCATCACTGCTTCGTCGTCGCCGGTGGCGGCCTTCGCCGGTTGGCCGGCGGGCGCGGCCTGACCTGCCTTGAGGTACGGGGTGAAGGTCAGGGCTGCGGCAATGAGCCACCGGTGAAGCGACGTGACTTTGCTAGGAACTCGGCAGGGGTGCATGAGGAGGATGAGGTTGAAAGGTGCGGACTCGACTCGATCCCAGACGCGAAATGAGCCGCCAGCGGCGATGGCTACGTTGCCCGGTGGAGAACTCGGCGGCGTCGAAGGCTCACATCAAAACATGAACCGGCTGGTGAGCATCCACGACCGCGGGGCGTTGAAGCGGTAGAAGACCAGCTCGCCGTTGCTGGCCCGGCGGATCGGGACGAGGTCGTCGTTGTCGAGCAGGTTGTTGACGTTGAGCTGCAGCGTCCACTGCACCTTGCGGCCGAGGACGGAGCCGAGGCGGCGGCGATAGCCGGCGCTGACATCAACGAACATCTGCTCCGGTCCCTCGAAGATCAGGCGATTGACGCCGGTGGCGGCGGTGCCGGTCGCATAGTAGCCGATGACCGGCCGGCCGAAGTAGCGCACGCCGCCGCCAACCGAAAAGCCCTTCAGCTTCTCGCCGGTGAACTCGTAGTTTGTCCGCAAATTGCCCTTCCGCTGGATCTGCCCCTGCGGGCGGCGTCCATCGGCCACCACGAAGCTCGTGTAGGCCGCGGCATCGACGCGCACGAGCTGGTTGGCGACAGTGCCGGCCCCGCCCGCCACCGGCACGCTCGGGAAGCGCTCCAAGAACGGCCGGAAGTTTGCGAGATACGCCTGCACTTCCTGGCCAATGTTGGTGCGCTCGGTCGTCTCGTCGCTGAAGTTGGCATAGGTGCGCCAGCCGTCGGTGAGATTGGCGGTGAGCTCGATTTCGTAGCCCTTCGTGCGACCGTCAGAGGTCTCACCTACGGCCAAACCGCGCACGTCGCCGAGCGCGATGTTGTTGGCGCGGAGCACCCCCGCGGCCTCGAGGCCGTCCCAGATGACGTTGATCGCCGACGTGGTCGCGCTCGTAGCAAAATATTCCTTCTGTGACTTGGTCTCAAAATAGGTCGCGGTGAGGAAGAGCCGCTGTTTGAGGAGATCGAGCTTGAAGCCGATGTCCTGGCTGCGGCCTTTGGGCGTGGGTGTCCGCAGGCCGCCGCCCTTGGGCGAATCCACCAGAGCGACGGGCGGCAGCGCGCTGTTCTGGGCCTGGCTGTAGGTGAGCGAGAGCCACGGCGTGGCGTGAAACACGCCGCTGAACGAAAGTCCGCGCGCGGAGGTGAAGTCCGGCGTGTGGCTGCGGATGGCGTAGCGGATGCCCTGCGTGAAGCCCGGCACGGGCCGCCGTCCCTGCGTGGAAAAGTAGTCGTCGCGGCGGTCGCTGCTGCCACCGACGATCGTATGCAGCCGATCCTTGAGGAAGCGACTCTGCAACATCCAGGTCGCGGTGGTACCCTCGTTGCTGTTGAGGCGTGTGTTGGCGTTCAGCGGCACCCAGCCCGTGTCGTAGGCGCGGCCCGTGACCTGCTCGCGCAGGCCGAGGATCGGCTGCTTTGCCATCTCGGCATAGCGGAGGCGGCTCACGGGACCGTTGAGATCGAGATACGTTCGGCGGTTGATCGCGTTCTGGCCGCTCTCGGGGAGGGAGGGGTCCGGGGCGTTGGGCGACGTGACGTATTCGCTCACGATGGTGAAATTCTCCTTGTAGAAGTTGGTCTCGAAGGCCCCGGCGATTGTGTGCCTGCCCCAGCGTCCTGCGTCGGCGCGGTAGACCAGCATCGCCCGCGCGGCGTCCGTGCGCGAGTCGCGGAAGCGCATTGAGGTCGTCGTCTCAATATAGGGCCGCCCGGCGTTCGGGTTCGGCGCACCGGTGGGCAGGAACGGCGAGGCGTCGGCTCGAAGCGCGTCCTCCTGTTCGAGGCTGTTGTTGTAGTGCTCATCTGTGCGCATGGCGGCCAACTCGAGGTTGAGGTTGCGTGCGAGCGACTGCGTGAGGAAAGCCGAGAGCCGGTTGTAGTTCTGACGCACGAATGTACCGGGACCGTGCAGCGAGGTGGTGCGCGGCAGAATCGAGAAATCGCTGAGCGCGACCGCCTGCCCGTCGATGGAGGCGCGCAGGGCGGAGACAGTGCGGCCGCGCCAGTCGGCGAGCGTCCCGGCGGCGGTGTCGAACACGAGCGTCGAGGTCTGGGCCAGGGACGCAACCCCAAGGCTGGCGTTGGCGGTAGCCGAGATCGCGCGGCCGCGCGAAGCCCAGATCGTGTATTGATCGCCGGCGACGTAGGGCGACTCGGTTTTCCGGTCGATGTCCGATTTCTCGATATCCACGTTGAGCTCCGTCTTTGCGGTCGGACGCCACTTGAGCGTCGCGAAGTAGCGGTCGGACTTGTCGTATTCGAAGTCGCGCCACGTGTGCGTCTCCTCCTTTGCGGTGGCGACACGGACGGCGAGGCGATCGCGAATGAGCGGCTGGTTGAAGTCGAGTTCCCCGCGCCGGCCGCCGAACGCGCGACCGACGACGGCGAGCGAGCCGCGCGGGTCGTTGAAGATGGCGCGCTTGGTCGAAACGTTCACGATGCCGCCGGGATTGCCAACGCCGAAGAGCACGGCGTTGGGCCCGCGCGACTGGTCGATCCGTTCTGTATTGAACGTGTCAAAGCGGACGTTGGGCGATTTGAAGAAGTTCACCGAGATCGTCCCGCCGCTGAGACCGCGCACCCGGGTGGAACGGCTCGACTCCGTGTTGCCGGTGTTGCCGGCAAGGCGCGCGGTACCGATGTCCTCGTTGAAGTTCAGCTCAGTGCTCAACATATAGGGCGCGAGTTCCTCGAGATTGGTCAGCCCGAGGTCGCGCAGGAACGTCTCGGTAAACGCGGAGGTGGGGGACGCGACGTCCTTGAGGTTCGAATTGAGCCGGCTGCCCGCGAGTGTAGTCTGGGCCTGGTAACCACGATCACGATCGGTCGAGACCTCAAAGGGCGAGAGCATTACCGCTTCGCTGTCACCGGTTGCGCTCTTGGTTGGCTGGCCGGCCGGCGGGGATTCAGCCGCCAGCAGAAAAGGGGTGAAGGTCACGGCGGCAGGGAGCAACCGTCTGAGCGAAGACATGACTTTGCTAGGAACTCGGCAGGGGTGCATGGGGGGGCATGAGGTTGCGTGTGACGGGTGCGGGCGCGGCTTGATCCCGTTGACGGGAGGAGTCATCCGCGGCGATCGCAACGTCGCCCGCCAGGGAATGCAAGCCGAATATGTGCCTTATAAATTAGAAGCACGCGCGGTGGCCCGCTCGCATGCCTGTGCCAACTGTGCTTGGAAGCCCACCTCGTGGTAACTCTTTCGGAGGCACACGCCGTCACAAAACTGCGTTGGATCCGCTGCGGCGCGCTCACTCGCGACGGAACCAAGCCGCCGCAACCCAATCAACGGGCAAGTCGGTCAACGACGCGCCGGCACCGCGTGATCGCGGCTGCGTTCACTGCCCAAGGACCATCGTCCACCGGCCGGCGGGCAGGTCGAATTCACTTTTCTCCCCCCGACGGCCGTTCAGCGTGATCGCCGCAGGTCGGTACTGCGGCAGCCGCACCGTGGCCGTTGAGTTCCATGGCACGGTCACGCGCCAGGTAACGGCGCCACCTTCGCGCCGCCAACTGCTTTCAATCCGGCCATACGGCGACTTATGGGTGACTTCGCACGCCTCGACCGTCGACGGAATGCTGGGGGATAGCTCGAAGTGCTTGAAACCGGCGCCCCGCGGGGTCGGCTTGATTCCCGCCAGCGAGTCGAAAACCCAGCGGGCGGAGGTGGCTTTCTCGGGTTGGATCCGGCGCCGACCGATGTCGGTGGCGTGGCGCGATTCCGGCCAGCGCTCCGGAATGACGTTGTAGCCCCAACGCCGCAGAATCTGCCCCCAACTCGGATACGTGTCGGTCTGGAACAGCAGCGCCGCCTCATCGGCATAGCCGTATTGGGAGAGCATGGCGGGAATGCCGTCCATGAACCAGCCGCCCGAGATGTGGCCGCCAGCCTTGATCATCACATCGTCGCGCAGCGAACGCGCCAGCGCCACTTCATCGCCGTCGGGAAAAAGCCCGAACTGCAGCGCATCGGCATCGGCCGTCTGGCTGCCATACGTGCGCGCCGCCGGGTCGTAGAAGGTCGCAATGAACACCGGTTTGATCCGCGCCGCCAACTCGCGCCACCGCCGGGCGTCGTCCGGTTGGCCGAGCACCTCGGCCGTGCGCATCGTGACCCATAGCGCGCCGTAGTAACGCGCGGCGGCCGTCAGGGCATTGGAGGTGTTCACCGGCAATGGAATGCCCTTCAGTTCCTCCCGCGCCTTGTGGTTGTAACCCTTGGGCGTGTTCTTGACGAACGGGGTCGGCGGGCGCTCGCGCTCCGCGCCGAGGTGGGCATCACCCCAGTCGCCCCAGTCCTGCAAGGTGGACATGCGGTGTTCGACCTGCTCGGCGAACCGGTCGAGGTACGCTTTCATGAGCGGATAATGCCGCTCGAGGATTTCCCGATCGCCGTGAAACAGCCACGCCTTCCACGGCAGGAAGGCCGCCGCCGAGTGAAACGCGATTTGATCGGAGCGATTCAAACTCCCGCGCCCGCGCGTGTGCAGGATCTCCGGCGGTGCGCCGTCGACGGTATTGAGGCGCACCCCGTCCAGCGCCTTCAGGTGGTACTGCGTCGTCGCAAATTCGAACGAGAGCAGATCGGCAATGTTGGCATCGAGGCTCGTGTTGCCCTGCTGGCGCTCCGCGCAGTTGTTGTCCTGCAGGATGCCGTGCGTGGAGTAGAGGGTCGTGTCGACCAACCCGCGGAAGACCTGGTTGATTCGATCGTCCGAGCAGTGGAACCGGCCGACGCGTTCGAAATCGGTGTGGATGACAAGCCCTTCCAGCAGGTCGAGTGGCGGTTCGCCTGGATAGCCGATCACCTCCACGTAGCGGATGGTCTGGTAATCGAATTCCGGCGTCCATTCCTCCACGCCCCCGCCGCGGGCGGTGTACGTGTAGCACGACCCGGTTTTGATCGGGCCGGCAATCACGCCGTTGTAATTGGTGATAAGCCCGTCGCGGCCCGGTGGAGCGGAAATCGGATCCGCATAGAAATACTTCGTCGCCCGCTCCTGGTTGTGCTGATCCCAACGCTGGATGAGGGTGGAGCCCGCCGGCAGCGTTAGCCGCAGGCGCGTGACGCCGGAGAAGAGCCGCCCAAAATCGTAGACCCAGATGTTATCCGCCACCCGGTAGCGCCGCACGGGCTTCAGACTCGCCATGACCCGCTCCGGCGGGATGAGCATCGGGATCAGCTTGGCCGTGCCTGGCGGCACCACCTTGGCCGCCGTCCAGGCGGTTGCATCGAATCCCGGTGCAGCCCAGCCCGGCTGTTCCCGGGCGGCATCGTAGGCTTCGCCAGCGAAAAAAACACTTTTCACCCGCGGGCCCGGCGCGGTGCGCCACGACTCATCGCTCACGATCGTAAGCGCCCCCATGTCCGTTTCCACGTCCAACCTCGCGATGAAACACTCGCTGCGGTGGCGCAGCTTCTGCACGGCGCCGATCGCCCGCTCCTCGCCGATGCCGTGCCAACCGCCCCCGAGTTCAAGGCCGATCACATTGCGGCCGGATCGCAGGTAATCGGCCACATCGAGGACAATGTAATGGGTGTTGAAATCGTACTCCCGATACGCGGGATCGAGCCGGCGATCCCCAACCCTTTGGCCGTTGAGGCTCGTCACGGCATAGCCCCGGACCCCAAGGTAAAGCCGCGCTCGCTTCACGACCCCGGCCACCTCGAAATCGCGTCGAAACAGCGGCACGGGAGGAAAGTTCTGCAGGAGAAAGTCGACCGCCTTGCCGTGGCTCTCTCCCGCCAGCGCCGTATGCATCGCCCAGGCCCGGGTGGTGGGGGACTGGACCGGAACCTCCTTCGGCACGGCAATCCACTGCGCCTGCCAGTCCGCGGCGCTGAGCAAACCCATTTCGAATCGCGCCGGCTCGGACCAATCCCCCTCCCGGCCATCCTTGTCCCACGTCTTGACCCGCCACCACACGCGCTGGCGCGAGGCGAGCGTCCGACCGGAGTACGCCACGAGATGGGATTGGTCGGAAACGACCTTTCCGCTCTCCCAGAGATCGCCCCTCCCTTCGGCCAACTGTTCCGCCGATGAGGCCGCTTGCACCCGATAGGCCGTCTGCCGCGCTCCCGGAGTGGTATCTTCGATGCGCCAGGAGAACCGGGGGTGCACGCGATCGATCGCGAGAGGAGTTGAGAGGAACTCCGTGCTGAGGCTCACCGGTGCATCGGCCATGAGCGGCAGCGGCACGATCAGCGCAAGTGCCACCGCGATGGCCCGCAACATGCCGGCCTTGAGCTCAGAATGCATGGGGTGGGATTCCGGGTAGTGGAGCCGCCGCTCAGGGTCGGGGTTGCTTGCCCGAGGCAAGGACCGCGGTCGGGAGGTCGAACAGGATGGTTTCATAAGACGCTGCATGGGAACACCGCAGCGGGCGATCTTCTCGCAGGCCCTCATGGCAGCGCGGGGTTACCCGCCTCCTTTACCAATGTTTTGCCGGAATCGTTTCGCACCGTGACCCGATAACCGGGCGGAGTCGCCACCCGGTAAACAATCTGCTCTCCGGTCCTCCGCCACTCGAGCGCGATCGGACCATCCGCAGTCGGCGTCGAACCGGCGCAGCGGTCCAGTTTCACATCGCCGAAACGCAACGTCACGGTCCTGTCCAAACGGTCTACTTCGCGGAGGCCGAGTACGTCGCGGAACAGGACATGAGCGGCATGCGAAGCAAACCCGTGGTTGCAGCTCGCCCCCGGCGAATCGTGCTCCCAAAGCGTTCCCGTCCGCTCCGCCATGAAGTGCCAGTAGCCCACCGCCTCGTCCAGGATTTGTTGGCTGTGCCCCTCCCGTGAGAGCAGCTCGAACCGCAGCATATTTCCGATAAATGCATTGGCCGGGTGAATCTCCGGAAAGGCGTGCGTCTCCTTACGCTTCGGCCCGAAATCCGTGACGAGTCGGTTCCACAACCCGGGATGCGTTTGCGGCGTCGCTACCCCGAAATAGAAGGCAAAGTACTGGCAGACCTCCGTCCGATTCGTCGTGACCTCGAGCTTGCCGTCCTCGCGCACCGCGTTGTCCACGAAGAAGGCGCCGTCATACGACTGGGCGCGGATTGTCTCCCGGAGCCGCGCGGCCTGGTCGGTCAGTTCGGGCATCCGGTACAGCCGGCCGGCGGCGTCCAGCATCCCCGCGTACAGCATCGACGAGGGATAGTTGACGTCCTGGACGAACGAGTTGGCCTTCGACCATTCGACGAAGACCCAGCTCGGCAGCTTTTCCAGCAGCCCGTCAGCATTTTCATATGCCTTGAAAAACTTCACGATGCCCAGCACGCGCGGCTTCAGCGCCTCCACCATGTCCCGATCCCGGCTGCGCGCGGCGTATTCCTCGACCTGCAGCACAAACCACATCGCCCAATTGGGAATGAACCGCCCGTTGTTAAAGGGGTCGGCCGGATAGACGCAGGGGATCATCCCCTCCGGCAGTTGGTCGAAGCGATCTGCGCGCTGAAAGTTCTCGAGGAAGTTCTTCTCCACCGTGGTCTCGCCGCAGAGATCCACCGCCACTCGCGCGGTAAAGTAGCTGTCGCACAGCCATCCGCCCCGCTCGCGCGAAGGGCAGTCCATGAATATGTCCGTGGCATTCTGACGGAACGTCTCCCGCGCCGCCTCGAATATCGCGTTGTGGCGCTGATCGCTGGCCGAAAAGCGCGCGCGATCAGCATTGGGATTGGCCAGTTCGCGGAGATAACAGTCGGCCACCTCGCATTCCCCCTCCAGCACGATGAACTTGAGATAGCGCATCGTGTACGGCTCGAACGACTCGAACGCGTGCGAGCCCGGCTCCAACTCGTAGACAATCGCGTTCACGCAACTCAAGCGCTTGAAGTCCACGTCGCCGTGGGAGAGGATCTCGTCGAACGTCACAAACAGGCGCGTCCGGCTATGAGCCTTGACCTGGGCGCCGATGAAGCCCGTTCGGTTCACGCCCAAGTCCACGGTGCGAAAGGAATTCGGCTTGAGACGGAAGGGCATTTTCGCGGCGGCCGGTCGCGACGACACCGTCTGCACCGCCTGCAATTCCAGCGACGGAATCGCGGCGAGTTCCGCCTCCGGAAACCCCGCCAGCAGCGGGCCGATTTGGGTCAGGGAACGGTCCTTCCAGACTTTTGACGGGACGTCGCCCTTCTGGACCTCACCCTCGGCCACGTGGCCCACAGGTCGTCGCAGGTCGAAAACCGGATACGGAACGCGGTGAGCCGCCAGCGGTTTGGCGCCAACCGGCACACAACGGACCGGCTCCGCCGGCGGCCCAGGCAGCTTCCAGATCTCCGTGAACGGCCGCTGAAAGGAATACCGCTGCACCTTCTGCACGCGATCGTGGCGAATGCTGGCGGTGAAACCTTTTCCGCCGGTGGAGGCCAGTACTTTTCCGGCGGCCACGATCTCGGCCTGGAGAAACGAAGGCTGATCGAGCAAATAGAAACTATTGACGTTATAGCCGGCGACCTCGATGCGCACCTCGTTGCGACCGGCCCGGAGCTTCGGGGTGAGGTCCCATTCGTCGATGCGATAGAAACCATGACCCGCGCGAGCCGGGCCATGGGCGGCGAACTCGTGGTTGACGTACACGCGATACAGCGATGCGCCCGCCAGCCGCAGCAATGCCGGACCCGCGCCCGGCCGGTCGAACGCCGTCTGGAATTCGACGAGGAGGTTCCGCTCCTTTTCACGGCCTTCCGGCCAGATCGGCCGCGCAGCTTGAAAGGCCGGTTCAGGTTCCGTGGCAGCTCCGCCACGCACCGCCGGAACCGCCAACAGCAATGCGATCACAGGGATGCAGGTGTGTTTCATGATTTGGGTTCTGGCATACTGGCGTTGATTTCGTGCGTGAGGCGCCGAGGTGCACGCAGCGGTCGACGATTCAGCGCCGTCCGACCGATTGACGCAAGCGCAAGTTTGCGTATCGTTTACTAAGGACATATGGCTTGCCGCCGAGCGAGTCGCGTGCATGCATGCCAGCGCCCTCCAATCCCGAGAGACTCCCGACGGCGCTTGGGGCTACCACACCAAAATCATCCCCAAAGTCCGCCCAAGCCCGGATCACCGCCCGGCTTCCAGATAGGCGCCCAGGATCACGAAGTCGAACTCACGAGCGATGCCGAGTTGGAGGTGCGGGCCTTCGATTTTGACTCCTCGACCAAACTCCGCGTCGTCCAGGGTAAAGCGGTGGACCTTGATTTGGCCGGAATGGCCGACTTTGAACTCACCACCGCGCTTCGGTTTGACGCTTCTCTGGCCCTCGCCCGCCCGCGGCTGGTCCCGCGCATCGTAGTCGAGCGAAACCGTACAATCGCCCCGATCCAGGTAGACGACCGTGAAGATGAGTTTCCGGCCCGCGACCTCCTGGAAGCGCGGATCGAACACCCGGAACTGCATCCAGCGTTTTCCGGTGTTGGCCAGCGAAGCCGACATCCAGGCGCGCTGGCCAGCGATTTCACCCTCGGCCGTTTCAAAGTCGTAGCTCCCGCGCATCGGGGCCAAACGCACCGCGGCAGCGCGGTTTGCTTCGGGCACTTCGGGGAATCGCAGGTCGCCCAGCCCCCGCCTTAGCGCTAGCCATCGCGCCGGGTAGACAGTCTCCTCGTGGAGTCCAATTCCGAAGAGCTCATCCGTCACCCGAACCGCGTTGGGGGGGAGGTTGAGGTAGATCTTTCGCCCTTCCGGATTGGCAAAGTTTCTAAAGACAAAGGTCCGGGCCGGCGCGCCGACGGGCCGGCCCAGCCACCCGTGGGCGGACACTTTGCTGCCAAAGGCCAGCCGCTCGTCCGCCTCCGGTGGTGGCAACGTGGCCGGATCAATCGTGACGTTCGCCAGGACGTCAAAACCCCGGACGTACTCGGCGTAGCGGGGAACCGGATTGACCAGGGGCCGCGGTGACTTGGGATCCAGGTCCTCATATTCAGAAATCCCGCTGGCTGACGGACTCAAACTGTAGATCACCGGTCCCCTCGCCAACGCCGCCCTGCCCTCCTGCTCGCGAATCCCGCTGAGCCACCGCCACTCCATGGGTAAATCGAGTTCGACCGTGTCTCCGGTTCTCCATTCCCGTAGGATCGCATGGTAGGAGCCCGCCTGGGGATAGATCCACTCGCCTCCGCTGACCCGGACTTTCGGCGCCCTACACCATGCCGGAATCCGGAAGAGGATCTCCTGTCGCTTGGGGCTCGATACCTCCACCTTGAAGCCAATCGTGCCGCTGGCCGGGTAATCTGTCTTCTGCACCAGACGCAGCGTTGCCCCGCCGGCCAACCTCATCCGCACATCCGACTCGGCGTAGAGGTTGACGAACACCTGCTCACCCCTCGTGAAGTAAAGATAACGCGGCAGGTAGGCGAACGCCCGCCGGAGGTTGCCCGGGCAGCAATACCAATCGGGCTGATAGGGCATCCTCGTACCTTCCACGCTCAGGTCGTAGACGATCCGGCGGCCATCCGGAGACTGGGAGGCGAAAATACCGTTGTAGTAGGTGCGCTCGATCACGTCCCCCAAATAGGCCTCGGGCTCCCGCCGCTGCAGCCGGTCCAGGAGCTGCACCACATAGTACTTGGCACAGCTCTCGCAAACTTTGGTGCGGGTGTGGATGAATCGCGTCTCGGGATCCGGATCGACCATGGAGCGCGTCGTCTGACTGCGTCGCCAGCCCTCGTGATCCGCGAACGAGCCCGTGGGCAACGATCCTCCGTCCTTCAACCACGCGATCATCTGTGGCCCTGCCGCCGTGAGCGTCGGATGTGGAAAGTGGCGATGGAGGTCCAACATCGCGATGTTCACATCGCACCAGCGGTAGACATGGGCCCCCCACAGCTTGAGCGGCGCAAGGGGATTTCCCCCGAGATCCCTGGACCACTCCCGGCACAATTCCTCCCCCGGGAAAAACGTCTTTCGCACCCACTCCAGGTATTTCGAATCTCCGAGCGTCTCGGAAAGCCGGATCAGGGGATACTCCACCGTCCAGAGCCGATTGGGGGGCATGGTGTCCGGCCAGTGGTTGATGATTTCATCGGCCAGTTTCTGCGCGGCCTGCAAGGAACTGCGACGGCCGAAAAACCGGTAGTCATTGGTCAGGGCAAGGATGATCGGGCCCTTCTCGTGCGTATCGAATCGGCCCACGTAGCGATTCGGGCCGGGGGGAAACGTCCCGATGTAACCATCCGCCTCCTGCGTGGAAATCAGCGCATCGATCCACTTGTCCTTCCAGCGAACGATCTCGGAGTCCGGTGAACGGGCTGCGAAATGCACCGCCGCATCGAGGGTCTTGCCGAGGCCCCGGTAGGTCTTCCCATCCGCGTCCTTTTTCCGAAAAAAGGCCAGAAAAGTCTTCTCCATTTCCAGTTGGAGGAGGTTGCCCTTGACCATCGAGTCGATGCGGTGGCCGATCACCCCGCCGAGAGAGAGGATTTCAACCCCGAAGGCTGCCTCACTGGGTGCGGGCCCGGGTTGTACGCCCGGGGAGGAAGCGGCCTTGGCGGAGCTTGCGGCCAGCGCAAGCAGCAAGAAGAACGGGCGGAGCTTCGGAGTTTTCATGGGGGGCTCTTTCGGCTGTGCTTTCGTTTGGAGTTGATGCTGACGCGGGAGTTTCGACCTCGCAGGGCGGCTCACTTTCCGACCTGTTTCGCCCTTGCATCGGTCTCGTTGATCTTGAAGCGAACGCTGACGATCGAGGGGTTCTCGTCAGGCCGGTAATTGGCATAGGTCGTGGCCACAATCGTGCCGTCGGGCAAGAGGTGGATTCCGGGGTAACATCCATCCTTGTAGGTGCGCAGCAGCCGAATGCTGTACTGGCCCGGCCGCACCTGCCGGATGTCATCGTAGGTGCCGACCCACGCCACGAAGTGGTCCGCGCGGCCCGGCGCCTTATCACGGAAGACGATGACCAGCCGTCCGTCCGGCAGTTGCACGCCCTGGTGTCGATCGCCGGAAAGGCCCCAGGGCGTATCAACCGGGAACGACCAGGTTTCACCTTCGTCGCGGCTGAACATCATCAGGCTCGTGCCGGTACGCTGGTTCTCGCGCATGATGCAACACAACTCAGAGCCATCCGGAGATCGGAAGACATAGGGTTCGCAGGGATCCTTGCCGTCGAGCAGTTCTCCATCCGCGACCATCCGCGGATCGGACCAGGAGATGCCTCCGTCCCGAGTGACTGCCTGCATGATCATGGTGGTCGTTTCACCCGGCGTGCTCCGCCACGCATGATAGTGACCGAGATATCCGCCATCCTTGAGTCGGACGATCGACGCAAAGGGCACGATGTTCTTGAAACGGTTGTTTTCGTAGGTCCCCAAGGGCCTCTCCTCGTGCCATGTTTTCCCGTCGTCGCCGCTGACGACGCGTGGCATCCAGCCCTCCCATCGGCCTGGGACGTCCCGGAAGGGCTTTTGCAGTGTACGACTGCCGATAATCCAGAGCCGCTCTTTGCCTTGCGAGTCGACCATTCGATACATGATTCCACCTGGGAAGTTCGCGTAGTTAGGAGGCAGAATCTCATCGATCCGCCGCCAAGTGAGCCCGGCATCGTCGCTGCGCGCCATTGGACCAGCGTGGCCGCTATGGCCGATGTTCCAGACGGCGAACATCGTTTTGTTGTCCGCCAAGAGAGCGGTGGTCGGATGAGCGTGATACTCCTCCGGCCGGCTCGAACCCCGGGCGATGATCACCTGCCGCGCGGTTTCCCCGGACAGGTCGACCCGCGGCAACGCTTTCCGGTGACTCTCCCAGAGCTTCCTTTTCTCCTCCGTGGCACCGGTGGCGGCACTGGCGGGAATAACTCCGCTCGATACATCCCCGGTAATGGTGAACCACTCGACCTCCATGGTGGCCCGCGCTGGCCGGAGGCTGATCGACTCGATGGCAGGCGCGCGGCGATCCCACGTCAGCATCGTTTCGTCATCGATGCGGATCGCCAGCGAAGCCGTCCCATCGGCACTTTTCCGCCGCTTGATTTCGAGTTCGAATGGTTCGCCCCGAAGGACCTTGGCAGGAGCGGACCGATTGAGTTTCATCCCGGCAAAGACCGGCCCCTTGAGCCACATCCGCCTCTCGCCACCTTCGAGGCCAAAATTGCTCAAGCCATCCAGTACGACGCTGGCACCGGAACCGCTTGCATTCCGAACTCGCATCCGGATGCGCGCCTCGAACTCCTCACCCAGCCGCGCCACTACCGGAAAGGTGGCCCGAAAATCGAAGAGCACCGCCCCGCCTGCGCCCGAAGCAAAGACATACCCGGGATTGGTGTGAATGAGATGCAGCGGTTGGCCATCGCGCACCACCTCGACAGTCGCACCAAGAGCGCCACCGACGGAGCCGGCGAAAATGGCGGCGAGCACATGCAAACAGCTCTTCTTCACGCTCGGGGAATCAGAAGCGCACACTGGCGACCGCCTGCCAGTCCCGACCCGGGTCAATCGTGTACCGCCACCACTGCGCGACATAGTAGATGTTCCTGTTGTCGAGCGCGTTGTTAACCTTCAGCGAAAAGTCCCAAGCAAGGCGGCTGCCCGCAGGACGGAGCTTGTACCCGACAATGGCGTCGAAGCGCCACCACGAGGGAAGCGGGCCCCAGTTCGGCTCGGTGCGGCCGGCGGCGATCGTGAGGTCGCGCGTGCCGGAATAGATCGACCCGAGGCTCAGGCTGAGGTGTTTGAACGTCCCTTTCGTGAAATTGTAGCGGTTGAACATCGTGAAGCGGTAGCGCGGCTGGAGATCCTTCGCGATTCCGGTGATGTCGTTGCGCGCATCGGTGTCGGTCAATCCCCCCATGACGAGCCACTGGTCGGTGATGCGACCGTTGATGCTCAATTCGCGCCCCGAGCTCCGCTGCCCACTCTCCTGAATGAAGTAACCGGTGCGGCCCGGTGCCGGATCCGCCCGAGTCACATTGTCCTGCAGGAGATCGAACCACGTGACGAGGCCGGTGATGCGGCCGCCGTGGAAACTGAAGCGGACACCCACTTCCTTCTGCTTGCCGGTTTCAGGCTCGAGTGGGCTGCCATCCGGTTGGAGGTTGAACTGCGGACTGAACGACGAATTGAGATTCGCATAGAGGGACAGCGCCTTGTCCGCGGTGAGGTGCCAGACGGCGCCGTAGCTGCTGGTCGTGGCCGAGGGCGTCCGGTATGTCGTGGGTGCTTCGCTGCGCACCGTTTGGTTCGGAAACGCCCCGGTCATGAACGAAATGCTCTTGCGCGCCACCTGCGACCGGCGGATGCCCGCCATCACGAATACCCGGTCGTTCACGAGGGAGAAGACATCGTTGGCATAGAGATCGGTGTTGGCGAGGTAGGTCCTGCCCTGAGCGTTTTGCCAGAGCGGAGCAAGTGGAGCGGAGCCGGCCATGAGTTTCTCCACCCCGCGATCGAACAAGTTCACCGGCAGCAGCAGATTCGGATGGTAACCGGCCAGGCGGGGATCCGCGAGAAACTGGGCATAGGTGACGTTCGGGTAGGAATTGAACAACGGCCCGGCTTGGGCGTCGGTGACCTTGCCGTCTCCTGCCAGAACTGCGGCGGTCATGCCTCCGTTGCTGCGCGACGTGCGATATCCGTAAGTCCAATCGTATTGCTGTACCCAGCCGTGGCCGAAAAGCAGGCGGTGTTGGATCGAAGCGGTGCGAACGTTCCAGATTAGCTCATTCCGTGTGCGATAGCTGTGCGTCTTGCGGGGAAGGTAGCGCAGAAGCCGCGGCATCAGGGCCGTGTCGCGCAAAATCGTGAGCCCGTCCGAAGCCGGCAGAGTCTCCCGGTTGTTCTGATCCTTGCTCTCGTATTGAAACTGCGAGCGAAACTGGAGGCGGTCGCTGAAGGCGTGACGCACGTCGGTCGAGGCCACCCGGCGGGTGTTGCGGCGGTAGTCCGCGTCGATCATCCAGCCGATCCGCCGCGGAAGGATGCGGTACTGACCGTCACCGGTCACCATCCCCTTGGGATCGCCCGCATGCACCGGCGTCTCCCAGCTCGCCTGCGTCTCTCGCCAGTCGAAGAAATACTCGAAGATGGCCTTGGTGCGCGGTCCCACATTCCAAAGGAGCGTCGGCGCCAATCCGTCCTCCTTCTTGCGCTGCCCAAACCAGGTGCGCCCTCGCTCCAAGATCCCGTTCACGCGAAACAACACCCGCTTTTCTCCCAGAAACGGCAGGGCACCAAAATTCTGGTCCAACTCGACCCGATACGACTGGCCATCGCTCATGATCACCCGACCGCTGCTCAGGGCTTTCGGCTGCGGCTGCTTCGTGATCCGATTGTAGGTGGCACCATACCCCCCGGAACCGTAGAGCACCGCCGCCGGACCGCGGATCACCTCGACGCGTTCGATGTTGGCGAGCGGCTGCGAGCCATACCCGCCCATCTGCGCGAACCCATTCAGGAAGTTCGTCCCCACACTCGCCGATCCGCGCGCCATGAAATTGTCGTTTTCTCCGAACCTCACGGACGAGGCGTCGTAGTCGAGCAGTTGGGAAGTTTCCGTCGCCAGCAGGTCCTCGATGAACTGCTGGTTGAACACGGTGACATTCATCGGGATGTCCTCGATCGCCGCATTCATCCGCGTGGCCTCGGCGGCGTTGGTCGACTGGTACCCGATATCCCGCGAAGTCGTGACTTCGAAGACCGAAAGTTGCACGGTTTCCCCGCGTGGGGAGTTGGCCGGTGCTGGGGGAGTTGTCTGCGACCACAGATTGGCCGTCGTGAAAAATGCCGCCGTGGATAGGAGCTTAAGGGGGTTCTGGTGCATGGGTGGGAGGGACGAGGACGACACTTGCGCTCTAACCGTCATATCGCTCCGGCGGCCCCAACCAGGGCGGTGCATCGCACCGCCCGGCGGGGTCACCGGGGCACTCCCCCACGAAGAGAGGCCAGGCTTGCCGCGTCAAGGCCAGAATGCTTTTCCTTTATGCTCGGCATTTGTTCCCTCAGCGGTTTAACTGGCTTTCCATTCGACCACCATGTCTTCCTGCCCCACCTCGCCTACTGCTTTTTGTCGAGTAACTGCGCCGCTTGCTCGCCTCCCCGCCGGCCATTTTCCCCACGCGCGGCAAGCGACTTTTGCCCGCTGGCGCCGTCCGTGGCTTCGCCTTCTCCTGACCGCCGCGTGCACCTGGGTCGCGGGTGCCGGCTCGATTGGCGCCAGCCCCGTGGCCCCGCCCATTTCCGGCCCCTTCCTCGGCACCCACTACTACCGTCCCCCGAGCCCGCGGCCGGAGGACTTCGATCGCGACCTCGCCAGCATCAAGGCCCACGGGCTGAAGCTGATTCGGGTCTGGATCCTATGGACCTCGGTCAATCCGCGGCCGGACGTATGGCGCTGGGACGACTTCGACCGCCTGTTCGACCTCGCGGAGCAACACGGCCTCAAGATCCTCCTGCAGTTGAAATGGGACGCCGCGCCGACGTGGTACGACGAGGCCCATCCGGAGCAGCGCTACGTGAGCGCAACCGGCGCACCAACCGAATTGCATGCTGCCGCCGGCCAGGCGACCACCGGTGGCTACCCGGGGTTCTGCCAGCACCATGACGGCGCCCGGGCGGCGGTCCTCGACTACGTGCGCCGAGTCGTCGAGCGTTACCGCGCGCGGCCGGCGCTCGCTGCGTACGACCTCTGGAACGAGGTGCAATTGCCCGACTGCCATTGCCCGGCCACCGAGCGGCACTTCCAGCGCTGGCTCGCCACGCACTATCAGGGCGCCATCGCCGCCCTGAATCGCAAATACGCCACCGACTACGTACGCTTTGACGAAATCCGTCTCCCAAAACGCGGGGTCTACAGCAATCTGATCGACGTCACCGACTTCCGGCAGCACGTCTCCACCGAGCATATGGAGGCGCTCGCGGGCGCCGTCCGCGCCCTCGATGCCAACCATACCGTGGCAGCCCACTGGGGTTCGCAGGTGGCCGTGCTGTCGAACCTGAGCGAGCACAAAGACGCTTGGCGGCTGGCCGCGCCCCTCGATCTGTGGGGAAATAGCAGTCACGTGAACGAACGCGAACTCAGCGAGGCGGTGCTGGTGGAGGACGTGCTGCGCGGGGTCTCCACCCGCGACTCCGCGCAAGGTCGCCCGTGGTGGCTGGGCGAACTGGCCGGCGGCTCGAATTATCTCGGCATGGGCTACCGTGAGAGCACGGAGGCCGAACGCCGGCTCCGCGCCCTGCTCGCCTTCAGCTACGGTGCCCAGGCGGTGATCTACTGGCAGTGGCGTCCCGCGCTGTTTGGGCAGGAGGCGTCGCACTGGGGCCTCACCGGGCCGGCCGGCGAGCCGACCCGGCGAAGCGAAGACGTACGGCAACTCGCCGCGATGTTGGAACGACACCGCGAGGTCCTGGGCCAGCTCAGGTGGCGTCCGCCCGAAGTGGCACTCCTCCATGATCCACGCACCGTGGCCTTCGAAAAGATGGCCCCGGGCCGCGACAAATTCGAAGAGTCGATCGGCTCGCGCAATTTCCACGGCTACTTTCGCGCCCTGCTCGACGCCGGACATGACGCCGAGATCCTGCATGCCGGCATCGTCGCCCAAAGCGGCGTTCCGGCCCGGACCAAGCTCTTAATCGTGCCGTTTTACCCGATCGAACGGGCGGGGCTGCGCGAACGCCTGACGGCCTGGGTTACCGCCGGCGGCACGCTGCTGGCCGGCCCGGCTTTCGGGATGCTCGACGAGGCCGCCTGGCTGAATCCCCAACAACCGTCCCCCGCGTGGCAGGAAGTGTTCGGAGCCCGACAAATGGATCGCTTCTACGCGCCGACTCCGGTGGTCAGCCTGCGGGCAAACGCGTCGGCGCCGCCCAAACTGCTGCCGGGCCAGTTGCTTCATGAAGTCTTCCAGCGGCAAGGGGCCGAGCCAGTCGGCACCTTGCAGGACCGACCGGTCATCACTTCCCACTCCCACGGCAAAGGCCGGGCCGTGCTGATGGGATCGTTCTTCGGGGCCGCCTACAGTCCGCGCGCCGACGTGCTCCGGCCTTTCCTGGATTCCCTCGCCGCCCAAGCCGGCGCCACGCCCCCGGTCAAATCATCCGGCGCGCTCGTTCGCGTGGCGGATTCCCCGCGCGGCCCGGTGGTCTTCCTCTTCAACTTCACCAACAAGTCGGTGAACGCCGAGATCACCGTCCCTGCCTCCGGCACGGGAATCGATCTCTGGTCGGATCGAGCCATCGGCAAGATTCGGGCTGGCCAACCCTGGAGCATCGACCTGCCGGAGAAAGGCTCCCGCGTGATTCTGGTCTCGCGGCAGTGACCGCGGTGCGCAGACAGGTTGGCCAATGAGCGTCAGACTTTCTCGCGGCAGGTTCGCGCCGGTTGCTTTGCACAGGGCATGAGGATGGCCGGGCGCCGCACCGCGGCACTCAATCAATAATCCAGTCCCAAGGTCACGCGAAAGCTGCGCGGTTCACGCATCAGGCCGCGACGCACGCCCGTCAACGTGTCGTTGTAGCGCAGCGGCTGAAACACGTCTTCATCCGTAAGATTCCGGAGGTTGAGTTGCGCGGAGACGGTCTGCTTCCTCCCTCCGAGGTTCAGCCGCGTGCGGTAACCGACAAACGCGTCCATCATGAAGTCCTCAGGGCCGAAGATACTGTCGCCGTAAATGACGCTGCCCTTCGCCGTATAACCGGTAATGACACGGCCCAACCTGGCCCGCGACGCCCACCGCGCCCCGCCGCCGACGAAAGCCCGGTTGAGGAGCCCGGAGGTGAAGGTGTAGCGGAGGCTCGCGTTGGCCTTGTAGGGGCGTTCGCCATAACCGAAGCCGTTGGCGTCGCGATAATCGATCATGTACCGTTGAATCTCGGAGCTCTCAGTGGCAATCGTGTCGCCCGTGGTCGTGACGAGCGCGGCCGCGCCCGGCCGCCGCAGCCAAAACTGCGACTCTCGCTCAAACCAGCCGTCAAACTCCGGCGCGATATTGGAGCGATCTACCCTGGTGTAGGAGAAATTCACCAGCGCCGTGAGCTGAGGCGTGGGATTGAGCGAAAGCGAAGTGTCGATGCCCCGGTTGCGGACGTTCCCCGTCGCGGTGACGAGGCTGGTGTTGGCAATGTACCGGGCATCGTACTCCGCGAGGGTGCTGTAGCCGGCCTCGAGGAGTGCATCCAGGATTCGGTTCACGCGGTTGCCAAACTGCGCGCCGGCCAACGCGCTCGAGGTGTTCTTCGCCTCCTTCGTCTCGAAAGCGGTGGCGCGGAGGAAGAACTTCCCGTCGTGGAGATTCAACATGAACCCGGCGTCGTTTGTAATTCCATCCGGGGGCGGGGGCAGGCTGAAATCCGGCAGGATGCGCCGAAGATAACCCGGCTGGCCATAGGTTGTGCCATGGTTGTAGAATGCAGAAACCGCCGGGGTAATGTGAAACACCCCTCCCACGGTGGCAGTTTGCGGGCGGTAGGAGTACGTGCTGGCGATCGTGTCAGTGAACATCACCGAGTTTGCCACCGCACGCTTCGCCAGCACCTCCGGGTCATTGGCCGGCAAGCGCCCGCTCGCGTATTCGTTGAAATCCACCCGATCCAGTCGCAGGCCTCCCGTAAGCACGATCCGGCGGTCCCAGAGGTAACTCTGCGTTGCCAGCAACAGGCTGTCGGTGTCGCGGCGCACCTTGCTCCGATTGAGGTTCTGGTTGATGAAGGCACTGTGGTAGGTTTTCCCGTTGATTGTCACGGTCACGGGCTCCCGGGCGTCGCCGATGTAGTAGGTATCGAACCGACCACGAGTGACGTAGTGACGACGCGTAAGTAGGTTGTCGTTGTTCTCCGGCACCGCGGCGTTGTTGATCGGCACGTTGTTCTCGTCGACGAGGATCTCGCGGGGCGGAAACCCGACCGAGCTGTATTGTCCCTGTTCGACCAGCGCCGCGAGATGGTGCACCCCCCAGCGCCTGCCGAGGTCGAGTTTGTACGAGAACGCGGCGCGGCCGGCCTGGTTGCGGAAGCGGGAATGATCGACCCCCCACGGGGCATCGAAATACCAGCCTCCGGCGTTCGGATTCCGGATCGTCGTGGCACTCCCGTCCGGATTGGGCAGCACGGTGTTGGGGTCGCCGTAGAGGGATACCGACGGCCCGTGCGACTGCAGCGAGCGGACGTACGACCGCTCGTCGTTATAGGCGACTTCGAGCGCACCATCCCGGCCGATTGCCTGCTGCAGGCGCACGTGCACCCGGTTGAACTTGTGCCGCTTGTGCGCGCCCGGACCGAAGGCGTCGAATTCGAACGGGAGATCGGCCGGAGGAAGCATGGTCTCGCCGGCCCGCGCGGTGACCGGGAGGTTCGTGCTTTCGTACAGCGATTCGAGAATCCGCCGATTGTTGACATTGGCGACCGGGATCACGAAGGGCGCTGCGGCGCCGCCCGTGACATACAGGTAGCGAATGTTCGTCGAACGATTGATGCCCGCATCCCGATCAGCGGCGACCCACGCGTTGGCGTCGCGGACCGGCGAACCGCTGTTCACCCAAAGCCGGAACTGATCGCGCGGGTTGGCCGGCCGGCTGACGTGCGACCGATGCTCGCCATGCTCGAAGCTTGAAACCAGCGTGCCCCCTTTCCACGGCACGATTTGGAGCGACGCCGTGCCGCGCTCCAAGTCCTGATAATCGTACAGCCTCCAGCCGCCGGAGTTCTGGCGGACGCCCGAGAGCCGCAGGGCAAGGCGGTTGCGCCACAGCACCTGGTTGTGATCGAGTTCGAAGCGGCGGTGATCCCACGAGCCGAGTTGCGTCCGCACCGTGCCCTGCGTCCGCCGCGCGTCGGCCAGCTTGCTCGAAATGTTCACGATGCCCCCGGCGGAACCCATGCCGAACAGGATCGAGTTCGGGCCGCTCGAAAGCTCAAAGCGGCCCGTGTTGTAGCTGTCGATCGGGATCGTCGTCTCGAAGAAGTCCACCGCCTGGCTGGCGCGCAACCCGCGCACCCGAAACTGCGTGTTGAGACTATTACTTTGCCCGAGGAAGTCGGGCGGCGCAGACTGGATCGTGTCCCAGAAATCGAGCTGCATGCCCGGCGCGTAGGCCAGCATGTCCTGGAACGTTGTCGCCGCGAAGTCGGAGAGAAACTCCGGTGTAACGACAAAGACGGCCGCCGCCGTGTCCTTGAGGCTCGCATTCAGCCGGCTGCCGGAAGTGGTGTTGCCCCCCTGATAGCCGACATCCCGGTCGCCCGTCACCTCGAAGGGGGAGAGGATGACGGCAGCGGGCTCAGCAGAGCCAGGGGAAGATCGATTTTCTCCCGACGCCGAAACGGCGGGCAGGCTGGCACCGAAAGCACTGGGCGCTGCGAAAATGGCCGAAAGAAATGCCGTGCGAAAACTCAACGAGAGCATGATTGCGGGGGTGCAGGCGGGACGATGCCGGCAATCAACGCCAGCGCAAGCCAAAATGCCTGTCCTCTAGGAAAGACACTTTTCAGGCTGTGCCCAAGAATGTTGCCCAAACGTTGGACCGCATTTCGCGCCGGTTGCCAGGCGCCGGCTGGAGCCCGCCGCTCCGCGAAGCACGCCAGCCTCCCCTCGTTGGCTAATTGCCCCTGCGACCGCTTTCCCTCGCCATCATCGCTCCGACGGGTTCTTCGCGGCCGTGATCACCCACTGCCCCGCCGACAATTCGACCCCGCTAGGCGGCACCGGCTGGCCGTTCACCGTCACCCGTCCAGTAGCGAACTGCGGCAGCCGCACCGTGGCGGTCGTGTTCCAGGGGACGGTAACGTGCCAGCGAATCGTGTCGCCCCCGCGACGCCACGAGCTCTCGATCCGGCCGTAGGGCGATTGATACGCGACTTCACACGCGTCCACAGTGGATGGGATACTTGGCGACAGTTCGAAGTGCTTGAAACCCGGAGCGTCGGGCGAGGGCTTGATCCCCCCGAGGGAATCATAGACCCACCGAGCAGCGGGCGCTTTCTCTGGCTGGATGCGGCGTCGGCCCGTATCTGTCGCGTGGCGGGAAGCCGGCCAGCGTTCCGGGATGACGTTGTAGCCCCAGCGGCGCAGGATCTGTCCCCAACTCGGATAGGTGTCGGTCTGAAAGAGCAGGGCCGCTTCGTCCGCATACCCGTACCTTGAAAGCATCGCCGGGATTCCGTCCATGAACCAACCGCCGGAAATGTGCCCGCCGCATTTGATCATCACATCGTCGCGCAGCGCCCGCGCCACCGCGGCTTCGTCGCTGTCGGGAAACAGGCCGAACTGCAGCGCATCGGCGTCGGCCGTCTGGCTGCCAAAGGTGCGATTCACCGGCTGGTAGTAGTTTTCGACGAAGGTCCGCTTGATGCGCCCAGCTAGGTCGCGCATCGCGGCGGCGTCTGCCGCGCGGTCGAGGATTTCGGCGCATTGCATCGTGGTCTGCAGCGCCCCGTAGAAACGGGCGGCCGCCGTCAGGGCGATCGGGGTGTTCAGCGGGAACGGAAATAGGTCCACCCACACCTCCTTGCTTGTCCGGTTGGAGTAATACCACTTGCGGTTGCCCTCCGGCGTGTTGTCCACGAAAGGCGTCGCCGGCCGCACGGGTTCTTCGCCCATATGGGCGTCGCCCCAATCGCCCCAGTCTTGCAGCGAGGTCATGCGATGCTCGACCTGCCCGGCAAACCGGTCGAGGTAGGCCTTCATCAGTGGGTAGTGGCGCTCGAGGATTTTCCGGTCGCCGTGGAAGAGCCACGCCTTCCAGGGCAGGAAGGCCGCCGCCGAGTGAAAAGCGATCTGATCGGAGCGATTCAAACTGCCGCGACCACGGGTGTGAAGGATCTCCGGCGGCGCCCCGTCGACCGTGTTCAGGCGCAATCCGTCGAGTGCCTTCAGATGGTACTGGGCAGTCGCAAACTCGAACGTCAGCAGGTCGGCGATGTTGGCGTCGAGGCTGGTGTTACCCTGCTGGCGCTCCTGGCAGTTGTTGTCCTGCAGGATGCCGTGCGTGGAGTAGACGGTCGTGTCCACCAGCCCCCGGTAGACCTGGTTGATGCGCTCATCGGAGCACTTGAAGCTGCCGGCGCGATCGAACTCGGTGTGGATGACCAGGCCTGCGAGCAGGTCGAGCGGCGGTTCGCCGGGGTAGCCGATCACTTCCACGTAGCGGATCGACTGGTAGTCGAATTCCGGCGCCCATTCCTCGGGGCTCCCTCCCTTCGCCGTATAGACATAACACGAACCTGTCTTCACCGTACCGGCGATCACCCCATTGTAGTTGCTCACGAGGCCGTCTTTTCCCGCGGGCGCGGTGATCGGCCGCGGATAGTAGAACTTCGATGAGGTCACCTTGTTGTCCTGCTCCCAGCGCTGGATGATCGTGGTGCCCGCCGGCAGCGTGGCGCGCAGCCGGGTGACGCCCGAAAACAGCAGGCCGAAGTCAAACACCCAGATCCCGTCGGCTACCTGGTATTTCCGGACCGGTTGGATGGTTTTTACGATGCGTTCGGGTGGAATTAGCATCGGGATCAGCTTCGCCGTGCCCGCCGGGACGACTTTCGCCGCCGTCCACGTCTTGCCATCGAAGTCGGTGGTGTTCCAGCCTGGTTGCTCCCGCGCGGCGTCGTAGGCCTCACCCGCGATAAAGACGCTCTTCACGCGTGGTCCGGGCGTCGTGCGCCAGTTGCCGTCGCTCGTGATTGTCTGTGTTCCCTGATCCGTCTCGATATCGAGGCGGGCGATGAAACACTCGCTGCGTTTCCGCAACCTCTCGACCGCGCCGATGGCGCGTTCCTCCCCGATGCCATGCCAGCCACCGCCGAGTTCGAGCCCGATTACATTGCGGCCGGACCGCAGGTAGTCGGCCACATCGAGGACAATGTAATGCGTGTTGAAATCGTACTCCCGGTACGCGGGATCGAGCCGGCGCTCATCCACCCGCCGCCCGTTGAGGCTCGGCACGGCGTAGCCGCGCACGCCCAGATACAGGCGTGCGCTCCGGACTTTACCCGCCAGCGCAAACTCCCGCCGAAAGAGCGGCGCCGGAGGGAAGTGCCCCAGCAGAAAATCCACGGCCGCGGCATGGCCGTCGCCCGCGAGCGCCGTATGTTCGGCCCAGGCCCGGGCGGTGGCCGAACGCACGGGGACTTCTTCGGGCACCGCAATCCACTCGGCCTGCCAGTCCGCGGCGTGGAGCAAACCCATTTCGAACCGCGCCGACCCTGACCATTCCCCTTCTTGGCCGTCTTTGTTCCACGACTTGACCCGCCAATACAGCCGCTGGCGTGAAGCCAGCGCGCCACCGGCATACAAGACCAGGTGGGACTGCACGGAAGTCACCTTCCCGCTGTCCCAAAGGTCGGCGCGGCCGGCAGTGAGCTTTTCCAGCGAAGACGCCACCTGAACCTGATAGGCGGTCTGCCGGGCGCCCGTGCTGGCGTCCTCAACCATCCACGAAAAGCGCGGCCTTGGCGTGTCGAGGCCCAGCGGGTTTTCGAGGAACTCCGTGCGCAGGCCGGCTGGGGCCAGGGAAAAACCGTCCGAAACAAGCAAGGCAAGACTCAGCAAGTAGGCACGGGGCAGGTAAGCACGGAACTTGATGCCCGCGCACGAGCCGAAGGGGCAGGTCGCGATCATCATGCGGCCAACGCGTTGCCCAGCGCCATGAGCACCGCGGCGCCAAGCAGCACGGCGGTTGCCCATACCATCGTGCGACTCGCGGCCGGCGGCGCGCCTCGCCACTCGCCGGATATCAGGCCGACCGTCTGGCCACCGAGAATCTGCATGCCCTGCTGAATGCCGAAACCGACCGAGGCGCCCAGGGCTCCGAGCAAGAGCATTCCTTTGCCCAGCAGCAGCACACCGAGGAAGAACTGGATACCGATCAACGACGACACCAGCACCTGGCCCGTTGCCCCACGATACTTGCTCCAAGATCGGTTGCGGGCCAGTAACCATAACGGGTAAACCACATTCACGGTGGCGCCGCCGAGCAGCGCCACGGCCCAGACCGAGGCGTTCGCCACCATCGGTGAAGCCCCGCGTTTCGCCATCGCCTCGACGATGGGTCCCTGACTGAAAACGAATGTGAAACTGATTCCCGCCGACAACACGCCGGCGAGCGCAGCCAGCACAATTGGGCCAAGACTACCCTGCGCTGGCGCGCCCGGCTGCGCCCCTGCGCCCTCCCGCAACCGACCGGCCCGGGCCGTCAGCACCACGCCCGTCAGCATCACCACCGAGCCGCACAACACGGCGAGCCCCGCCGGACTCAGGAGCCCCGGGGCCTGTGCGAACAGCCCGGTGCCCTTGAAGATCGTCGGCGTCAGCACGCCGATCGTGGCTCCGACGCCCGTCAAGATGGCAAACGTCAGCCCGGCGCCAATGCGGGCGACGCAGATGCCAAGAATCACGTTGGCTACGCCCCACGCGATGGAAAAGGCGTTGGCCGTGAGAATGGTGCCGGCTCCCACCTCAGCGTAGGCCGCGAACGCATCCGGGCACCCGATCAGCGTAATCGTCCACGGCATCACCATCAAACCAACCAGCATAGCCGGGAGCCACTGGTGCTCGAAGTCGAGCTTTCGCGCGACTTTCATCGGCCACGTCATCGTGCCGACCAGGAAGCCCGCGAGAGTAACGATCAGCAGTCCGGCCAGGGCCTCGGCGTTCATGATCAGGAAATCTCCTTGCTGGCATACGGTTCACGACTCACCAGCAGACTGGTCATACCATGGTCAGCCATGAGGTTGGCACCAGTGATGCAGCTCGCGTCATCGGAGAGCAAGAACACGCAGCAGCGGGCCACCTCATCGGGCTCGATCAGCTTTCCTGCGGGGATGTTGGCCCGCCAGTAATCGAGGCACTCTTTTTCACTCGGCGCGGCGGCGACGATATCTTTCCAGATTTCCGTGCGACAGAGACCCGGCGAGAGGATGTTCACGCGGATGCCGTGCGGTGCCAATTCCACGGCCGCCGCCTTGCTGAATCCGACCATGCCGTGCTTGGCCGCATCGTACGGCGACGCACCCGCGAGCGAAGCCTGCGTGTGCACGCTGGCAATTTGCACGATCGAACCGCTTCCGCCCTGCTTGAGCATCTGACGCGCGCAGAGCTGCGAGAGGAAGAACGAACCCTTGAGGTCGACGTCGATCACATGGTCCCACTCCGCCTCGGTCACATCGACAAACGGCTTCACGAAGTTGACCCCGGCGTTGTTGATCAGGCCGTGAATCGCGCCGAAGCGCTTGACGGCTTGGTCAACGAGCGCATGCAAATCGGCCGGCTGTGCCATGTCGCAGCGCACGGCGATCGCCTCGCCACCTGCGGCTACAATGCCGGCGACCACCGCCTCGAGTCGATCCACACTACGCGCCGCGCAAACCACTCGCGCACCCTCGGCCGCGCAGATGCGGGCCATCGCGACACCCAGTCCTTTGCTGGCCCCGGTGACAATGATAACTTTATTTTGGAGTTTCATAGGTTTTCAAAAGACAGCGACATGCTCCACGAGATCGACGCTCCGGAGGCGAGGTGCTGACATCTGTTCCAGGCCGCCGCCACATCGAGGGGATCCGGCGCCCCGTTGGTGGGCTCGATCGCCACGTGCCGGTAGCCGGCCCAGCCGCCAGCGTTTATCCAAACGCCCAACGTATTGAGTTGGGTGCGGTCGAATTCAAACACGAGGCGGCGCCTGAGCGCAGGCCGCACCAAGGCGGCACGCCCCGCAGTCAAGTTGTCGGTGAAGTATTTCACTGCCGCCGGTCCGAGCGGACCGAAATCCATCCGATCCAGTCGCATCCCAGGCGCCGGTTCGGGAAGGGCGATCGTTGCGCCCCGGGAGCCGAACGGAGTGTTGATCTGGGAATCGATGCGGGCGCTCGAAGCCGGGATCTCCAAATAGTCATCAGGGCCGAAATTTAGGAGCGGATGAAACGCCCAAATAAACTCCTCCGTAACACCCCCCGTGTTTTCCACCGTGTAGGAGAAACGCGCCGTGCGATCCGCGAGGTCGATTCGCCGTCGCAGGCGGAACGGAGAGATCGGCGCCCGCACCTCCAAGTCGAGACTGTTGGCGGAGTGGGCCAGGACCTGCCACGGCACGGCCCACAATTCGCCGTGGTCGGGCAGCCGGCGCCCCTTCCACTCGCACGCCGCCACGGTCGGGAAACACTCGTCCGCCCCGGCCAGGGTGCTTTGGGCAAACGGGTCGGTAATGGCATTGCGAAAAAGCCCGCGACCGTCGGGCGGCGTCCACATCCACTCGGCGCCGAGTGTGCGATCCACCAGGCTGAGAATCTTCCCACCCAGGTCCGGCACCACTATCAGGGCCAAGTCGGAGGTGGAGAGTTCGATCGGCTGGAGGCTCGAAGCCCCGGCGATCAGGGAAGGGGGTAAGGAGGGCATGGGCGATGAGTCCCGACCAAGGTTCCCACGTGTTTGGGCGACCCTTGCGTTCGGGGCAAGTCCATTATGGCGCTTATAAATGATAACCATCTTGCCCCTGGGCACCTGGCGTGCTGATGTTCCGCCGATGCCTCCCTGTCGTGCCGTCCCCTTGATCCTCCCGCCCGCCTTGGTTGCTGCGAAAATTCAGTTGGCGCCAGGCCGGCGAGACGGCATGTCACTAGCCGACTCTGGTCCACGCCGTCTCCGGCTGGCGCTGAGCACCCCGACTCGATTCTGACATGCATTCTATTTATTTCCAGAAAACCTACAACCGTCTGGTCGATCTCCTGGCCGCGCTGCCGAAAGACGTGCTGGTGCCGGCACCCTTCCGCATCGCCAAGGATTTCGGGGTGAGCCGGACTTTGGTCTATGCCGCCCTCGAGCGCGCAAAGGAGCATGGGCTCATCGATGCGGCGGGCGAAAAGGTCATTTCTGGACGACGAACCAACACCGCCGCGGGCAAGTTCGTTCTGCGCACGGGTGCTTCGTCGGAGCGGGAACGCGTGCAGGAGCGGTTTCTCGGCCTGGTCCGCAGCGGCAAGCTGCGGCCTGGCCAGTATTTCACCGAAGCTGAAATCGCGCGCGAGTCCGACAGCGCAACCGTCACGGTTCGCGAGGCGCTGCTCGTCTTGAGCCAGAGCCTGCTCATCACGAAGCAGGCCCGGCGTAACTGGCGTGTCGCGCCCTTAACGGTCGAACGCATCGCCTGGGCCACCGAGGCGCGACTGCTTGTCGAATGCCATGCCCTGAAGAACCTTTTGGAGGCACCCGACGAGGATCCGGTCCGGGCACACCTGCGGGAGTTGCAGGAACGCCACCGCGTCTTCCGCGAGACGCCGGAACCCCGGTACGAGGAATTCTACGAACTGGACCGGGAGTTTCACTGCGCGCTCTATCGTGCGACCAGGAACGACTACCTGCGTGCCTTTGAGCAAGTCATGTCCTTCTTCGTACTGCTGCAATCGCAGGGGGCCAAGCTGCAGCCGAACATCTTCTTCACTGCCTGCAACGATCACCTGAAGATCATCGACGCCATCCTGCAGCGGAGGAAACGCGAGGCGCTCGACCTGCTGCGCGATCACCTCGAGCGCTCCGCGGCGGCGATCCAGAGCAGCCTCCCGCCGGACCAACCGCAGGAAGCCGCCGGGTCGTGAACCGCGCTCGTGCCGTCTCCGCTCCCGTCTCCGCCCATGGCGAAGGCCCGGTCTGGGATCCTTTCCACCGGCGTCTGTTCTGGGTCGATATGATGGGGCAACTCATCCACGCACTCGACCCCGCCACGGGCACCGTCGAGTCGAAGGGCTTTCCCGACCTGGTCTGTGCGATCGCGCCGACCGCTTCCGCCCGGCTGCAGGTGGCCTTTGCCAAGGAGGTGGCGTGGGTCGACTGGCCTTCCGGGGCGGTGACGCCGATGGTCGCGGTCGAGCGCGACCTGCCCGGCAACCGCTGCAACGACGGCAAGCGCGACCCGGCTGGTCGGTTCTGGATCGGCACGATGTCGCGCAGCGGTGAGGTGGTCGGCGCGGGCGCCCTGTACCGACTGGAAAACGACGGCACGCTGACGCGCGTGCTCACGGGGCTCACGATCGCGAACGGGATGGCATGGTCTCCCGACCAGCGGACCATGTATTTCATCGACTCCCCCACCCGCGAGGTGTGGGCCTTCGATTTCGATCCGGTTGCTTCCTCTATCTCGAACCGCCGCACCGTGGTCAGGGTGCCCGAGTCACTGGGTTGGCCGGACGGGATGACGATCGCTGCCGACGGCAGCCTCTGGGTGGCACACTGGGGCGCGGGTTGTGTCGCGCACTGGGATCCGGTAGCCGGCCGACTGCTGGGCACCATCGCCACCGACTGTCCGCACACGAGCTCGTGTTGCTTCGGGGGCGCGGGTGAACGCGATCTTTACATCACCACCTCGCAATTGGGGCTCTCGCCGAAGGACTTGGTGGGAGCGCCACTCTCGGGATCCCTGTTCAGAGTGGAGGCTCCGCCGGCTGGTGAGTTTCCACGCACGTCAGGGTGAGATGCGCGATTCCTGCAGCCCGCCGCCCGCGCTGACGCTGACGAGCGGCCGTTGCACGTCGCGGGTGTCTTGAGGCCAGGGCGAAGCGCCGCCGCGGCGTGCCGCCGGTTGAGGGTACGAACCGCCAAGTTCGTCGTCGAAACCAGAACCTGCTTGTCTTTTATAAAGCCCATTATGATATGGCGGCCATGGTTTCGTCCCTGGTTCCGCCCGCGCTGGCCCGGCTGCAGGCCCGCCTCGCCTCCGCGATCCCCGCGGGCCGCCTGCTGACCGCCCCAGCCCAACTCGCCGGCTACGAAACCGACGGAATCGGCTACAAGCGGTTCCGACCCGATGCCGTGGCGATTCCCTCCAGCGCCGCCGAACTCATCGCGCTGGTGCGACTGCTGAAAGACGAGGCGGTGCCCTTCACCCTGCGCGGCGCCGGCACTTCGCTCTCCGGTGGCCCGGTCGCCGCCCAAGGTGGAGTCATCATCCACACCTCCCGACTGCGGAAGATTGAGGAAATCAACCCCACCGGCCTGTATGCGGTCGTGGAAAGCGGCGCGGTCCTCAACTACCTCGACGCCGCCCTGAAGCCGCACGGCCTCTACTACCCACCTGATCCGTCGAGCGGCCCGGCCTGCACGCTCGGTGGAAACGTCGCCGCCAATGCCGGCGGCGTGCACTGTTTCCGCTACGGTGTCACCGGCAACTACGTGCTGGGAGTTGAAGCGGTGCTCCTGGATGGCACCGTCGTACAGTTCGGCGGGCCCGCCGGTGGTCGCGGCGCGTGGCACGAAGACTGGAAACGGCTCCTCGTCGGCTCGGAAGGAACGCTCGGCGCGTTCACCCGCCTGTGGCTGCGGCTGATTCCGCGTCCGGAGAAAGTATGGACGTTTCGCGCGACGTTCCGGGACGTGGAAGGTGCGAGCGCGGCCATTCGCCATCTCGCGTGTCATCCCGCTGCGCCCGCCGCCATTGAACTGATGGACCCTCGCTGCGTCGATATGGTTGAGAACAGCCCGATGGCCGTCGGACTGCCCCGGGGTTGCTTCATGCTGCTCACCGAAATCGACGGGCCGGCCGCCCTGGTGGAGCGGCGCGTACCTGCCGTCGAAAAACTGCTGCGCGACGCCGGGGCCATGGAAGTGGCCTTCAGCGATCAACCCGGTGACCGCGAAGGCCTCTGGCGGGCGCGCAAAGTGGCCGGAGGCTTGATGGGGCAAATCAGTCCCGACTACCTCGTGCAGGATGCCGTAATCCCCCGCAGCCAGCTCGCGGCGATGCTCGAACTCATCTACGCCCAGGCTGACGCCGCCGGCATCCCCACGGTCAATGTTTTTCACGCGGGCGATGGCAACCTCCATCCCAATTTCCTCTTTGATTCGCGACAACCGGACCAGGTGGAGGCCGTGGAGCGCATCAGTCACTGCCTCATGCAGCGCGTCATCGAAGTCGGCGGCACCCTTTCGGGCGAACACGGCATCGGCAACGACAAGGCGGCCTACATGGCGGATTTTCTCGGGACCAAGGGTGTGGCGATGCATATGGCGATCCCGCGCGTCTTCAATCCGCGCCATCAACTCAACCCCTTGAAAGTGTTCCCGGAAAGGCGCTTCGCATGAACGCACCCATGACAAGGGAGCAAGGGCTCTTCGCGCCGTTTCTCGACGCAGTCGACATGGTCATGTGCTGTCCGGTCGAAACGAGCCTCGAGCAGGTAAACGAGGAGGCGGCCCGCCACGGCCTGCGCTTTCCGCTGGTCTGCGATCCCGCGGCTTCACTGCAGGAACACGTCACGGCGGCGGACTACGCCCCTGGCTCGGCCCGGTTCGGGCCATATGTCGACAATATCCTCGGCATGAATTGGGAACTGCCCTCGGGCACGGTTGTGCGGGTGGGCGAACGCGTGATCAAGTCGACCACGGGGTATGATTTGCTCCGCTTTCTGCTCCATAGCGGCGGTCGCTTCGGGCGCGCCCACGATTACGTGCTGCGGCTCCGCCCGGCGGGCGGAAAAACCGCCCGCGTCGTGCTGCGCGGAGACGACGAAGTGATCGAACGGGCCCGCGGCGAGATCTTGCAGTCTCCTTGGGTCCACTGGCTCGACGTCGTTGATCTGCATATCACCCGCGAGAGTGGAGTCGCCCTCGAAATCTCGGCCGACTGCTCCGCCGGGGAAATGGACCTCTATTACGACTTCTTCACCCAACTCGGCCGCAAGAGCGGCGGCGCAGTCCTGGCGCCAACCGAGTCGCGGCGTCAGGCGTTGCCGGCATTGTCCTTGAAGACAACGGTCACGGAAGCGCCCCGGATGGGTCGCGAATTGGTTCGCAACTACGGTGGCAGCGCCCGGGTGCTCTGCGTCAATGGAGTCGTCCACTACCATCCCCCACAGGGACTCGATTCCCTGCCCGATGTGGCACTGTGCGAGTTTGCCCAACAATGCACCGTCAAAGGTGGCCATGTGTCCGGCCTGTGGGCGAAGGAACCCCTACCGGCTCCGCAAGAAGCGGCGTGGGCCAAAGAACTTGAAACGGCATGGAATCAACTTTGACCCCGACTGCTACCCCGCTCTCCCACGACGCGGACCCATTGCGCGCCTGCGTGCACTGCGGTCTTTGCCTGGAGGAGTGCCCAACCTACCGCCTCACCGGCGACGAGAATAATTCCCCGCGGGGCCGGTTGCTCCTGTGGCGCGCCGAATCTGATGGTCGGCTCCCGCCCGACCCGTGGACCGATTTCTATACGGACGAATGTGTCGGCTGTCTGGCGTGCGCGTCTGCCTGTCCGGCCAATGTTCCGTACGCGCACTTGCTGGAGGACGCCCGCAAGACCCGACTCGCCGAGGGGCGCACGCGCGTGCACTGGCAGGTGGCGCTGGCGGGGCGGGCGGTGCAAAAGCCCGCGCTTTTCAATCTGGCGTTGGCGCCAGCGCGGATGTTGCGGCGCGCGAACCTCCTGCCTCATCCCATGGTGTTTCCGGGCAAACCGGCGCTGGCCAAGTCCACCGCGGTCTACGCGGCGAAATTGATGGAGCGCCACCAGCCAAACGGGCCAGTCGTGGCATTGCTCACCGGCTGCCTCATGGAGGCGCTGTTCCGCGAGATCAACTTCGCGACCGTGCGGGCGCTCATCGCAAACAATGTTCGGGTCCTCGTCCCGGAGGGCCAGGGCTGCTGCGGCGCATTTCACGAGCACACCGGCATGCCCGGCGTCGACACCTTCGCCGCGAAAAATCGTGCCGCGTTCTCCGCCGTCAAGGTCGACCGTGTAGTGAGCAATTCCGCCGGTTGCGGCTTGGCGCTCGCGAAGGCCCTGACCGGGGTCGCCCGCGTGCAGGATGTCCTCGGCTTCCTCGGGGAAATCGGCATCAAGCCGCGCCCGAAGCACACGGGCGCGACTCGCGTCTATGTGGATCTGCCGTGTCACCTGGTCCACGGACAGCGGACGACGATTCCCACCGCCGTACTGGACGCCACCGGGTATCCGTGGGAGTTCGCTCCGAAAGCCCGCGACTGCTGCGGCTCCGGCGGCGTCTATAACATCCAGAAGCCGGACAACGCGCGCGCCATTCTACGCGAAAAAGCGGCGTTTTTCGACGAACTGCCGACGGAGGTTTCGCCGGTCCTGGCGACAGCGAATCATGTCTGCATGATGCAGTGGCATACGGCGCGGCGCTTCGTGCAGCGGCCTTTCCAAGTCCGCCATGTCATTCAACTCCTCGACCCGGAACCGAACCTCGCGGACTGATCAATACACCTCTTCCCGCATGAAAATCGCCGGCATTCTTTGCCCCAACGTCGTCCCGTTCAAAGCGGACCGTAGCATCAACGAGGGCGAACTCCGCCGCTATGTCTCCTGGCTGATCGAGAAAGGCATCAGTGGACTCTACCCCAACGGGAGCACCGGGGAGTTCATCCGGTTGAGCTTCGAGGAGCGCATTCGCGTGGTGGAAATCGTCGCCAGCGAAACCAAGGGCCGCGTGCCCATCCTCGCCGGGGCGGCCGAACCGAATGTCGACCTCGTCCTTGAAGCCTGCGCGCGGTACGCCGACCTGGGCTGCGCCGCGGTTTCGGTGACCGGGCCCTACTACTACAAAGTCAGCCAGGAGAGCATCGAACACTACTTCCGCGACCTCGCCCGCCGCAGTCCGATCGACATCCTCATCTACAACATTCCGCAGTTTTCCAATGAGGTGAGCTTGGAAGTGGTGAAACGGCTGGCGCTGGACTGCCCCCGCATCGTCGGCACCAAGGACAGCAGCCGCGACATGCCGCGGTTCATGGCGACACTCGACGAGATCAAATCGCAGCGCCCGGACTTCGTCTGTCTGATCGGCTGCGAAGAAATCCTCCTACCCACGCTCCTGATGGGCGGCGATGGCGGCACGATCGCGACGAGCGGCGTCGCTCCCGAGGCGATCATGAAGCTCTACCAGAGCTTCCAGCGCGGGGATCTGGCCGAAGCCAAGCGGATCCAGTTCAAGATTCTGGAAATCATCAAAACGATGTTCGCCGCGGGAAATTTTCCCGAGGGATTCCGGGAAGGGGCGGCTCTACGCGGCTTCGACATCGGGCGCGCCCGGCAACCGCTCAGTGAACGCGAGCAGACTCACCTCGAGGAGATTCGTTCGAAGCTCGCCTGCCTATTGACGGAATGCGGCTTTCCCGAGGCGGCTCATGCTTGCCGTCAGCCGGCACGCGTGCCGGGCTTCGACCGCGTCGATATCGAGCGGATCGTCCGCAACGTGATTCGGGACCTCGGCACGGCCAAACGGTAGCCAGTTACCATGTCAGGCGCCCCACTCTGCCTCGGATTCGCTGAAACCCAGTTCCTCAGCATCACCGCTTTGGTGGCCGACGCCATGGCCAAGGTGGCCAATGTCCGCCTGCTGGGGCTGGAGCCATCCGGGTCGGAACGCATTCTGATTCGAATTGCCGCCGACGCACCGGCGGACATCCAAACCGCTCTCGACACCGCGGAGGAAACCGCCGCACGTCTCGGCAGCACCGTGACCACCGCGCTGCTAGCCAATCCCGACGAAGCGATTCCCGCGCTGAACGCCGGGCCACTCACGACCAACAAACTCTACGGTGGCCGCGACGAACTCCGTCCCACCGACCATCAACCTAATCTCAAGACCACCATGAAGAACACCTCCGAAGCCCTCGGCATACTCGAAACCCAGGGACTGACCGCCATCCTCGAAGCCACCGACGCGATGCTGAAGGCCGCCAACGTGAAACTGGTCGGCAAGGAAAAGATCGGCGCCGCCTATGTGACCGTGATTGTCCGAGGCGACGTCGCCGCGGTAAAAGCCGCCATCGAAGCCGGCCAGCGCGCCGCCGCTCCCCTCGGCAAGGTCATCGCGGCCCATGTCATCGCCCGGCCGCATGAGGACCTCGCCGCCTTATTGCCGGGATAGCCGACTCAAGATCGGCCCAATACAGAACATCCAGAATCAGAACAGCCAACCATGCCTTCCTCCATCACACTTCAGATCAAACCAGTTGTTGTCCGCAGTTACGAAGCGGCGGCTCGACAACTGCGCAAACGAGTCGGCGGCACATTGCCAACCGTCGAGGATTTGATCCACCGGGAACTCAGCTATCGAACTGCAACGGGTATCGTCGAAGATTTCTTGCAAAGCGACTGGCGTCCAAGATCACGAAAATCGCAGCCAGCGATTCGAACACTCAAAGCGAACCGGCGCATTTCCTGAATCGCCATGCCTGATTGTGAGTCCGATTGCTGCTCGGCATCGCGCCTGCACAACTGACGACTGTACCGGCGGGCGCAGGTACCGGGATCGCGGTGGATACGGACGATACGGAACCGCTGTCGGATTTGGCCGATTCAGCCCCGCCTCTTTGCTCGGACCTCACGGGTTCGGCGGTCCGGGAAATCATGCGCGAACCTCTTGATGCTCTCCGCGAGCAAATCGTCCTCCGTTGCACTGTAAATTAACGAACGAAGAAGGTAGGTCCGGGTGACCTCGATCTCCTGACGCAGCAACTCAACGCATACGCGGTCGAGTTTCTTCAGATCCTCCTTCAGGATGTAGAGCGTAAGTCGTTCCGCGGTGTGCGTGCCTCCGGCGTTGCCCTTGCCGCGGAGCGGGGGCTCCTCCTTGTGGCGCAAGACCGCATGCGCGAGGATTTCTACTTCAGGGGTCATGTGGGCCAAAGCCCGCACGATAAACGTCCGCTTCACCCGGATCCCGCGCTCGGCCAGTCGGAGTACCAGCTGCCGTAGGACTCGCAGGTCGTCAGGGTAGCACGAGAGGCTGATCCGTTCGTCTGCAGGGGGTCGATTCACGGTTTTCAATAAAAACATACCAAAAGCATTGACAAGGGCAAAGATTTGTGATGTTATTATGGCATTGTGCCGCCCTTGATGAGCCAGCTCCTACCACGCCAGCCGATCGGCTTGGATCGGTTTCCAATCGTAACGTTTCTTGCCCAAATCCAGCAACTTAAGGACGGCTTCGGTCTCGCCCTCGCCGTGCTGTTCATGTTCGGGTTTTTCTGGGGCGTCATCAAAATCTGGTCCGGAGCGAATGCCATTTCCAAGGGCGATCCGGACGGTAAAGCGGGAATCGTCGCCGGCATCCTGATCGCCGCCGCCGCCACCATCATGGGGGCGCTGTTCAGCATCTTTGGGCTCCAAGACGCAGTCATCACGCCGCGGTTCTGATCATGCAGGAACTCCGAATCACCGACACCAACGCCGCGGACGATTCCGCCGGCCGCGCCTTCGGCCTGGAAGGTAACCTCTACCTGGTCGTGGTCTGCGCCGCGCTCGCCGGGTTGGGTCTCTACGCGTTGCTCGCGCTCGCGTGGCAGGTTGCCCACCTCGTTGCCGCACTGCTCGCAGCTCCAGTGCCTATCGCATCCCTCGCCTGGGCCTGGGGCCTCCGCCACGGCAAGCCGGCCGGCTATGACCGCGACTGGCTCGAAATGAGAATCAGCGGAGGCGGTTTCTCCCGTAAGGCGACTGCCCAGGAGGGCGTGACATGAACTCCCACGATCAGGCGCCCAACGGGGTATTCTGTGACGATATGATCCTCTTTGGTTCGCCCGAACGAGGAGCCATCGCGGCGCAGGGGTATTGGATTGAACCTCCCGACCTACGCGGAGCCAGCGTCGCACGGCTCAACGCATTTCAGGATCAGATTCGCGCGTTGTTGGCCCTAATCATCCATGGACGTCGACTGCAGATCCAGTGGTCTTGTGACGCCGACTATCGCGCCGAGCTGCTGCGCTATCACGGAGAAACGCAGTCCATCGAGGAACCTGTGATTCGCCGTACGCGGAACGAAAGATTCACCCGCTACTGGGATCGGATGACGACAAGGCAACTGCGTCGCGAACACCTCGCTGTCTTCCTCAGTATCGAAATCACCACGTACGCCGGCAATCTCCGCACGCCCGGCGGTCTGCGCGAGCACTATGCCGGATTGATCGCCGAACTGCGCGCCGAGTTCGACCAATTCGCCGCCAGCCTGCGGACCATCTTCCACGGTGAAGCCGTGGTCCGTCTGATGACTGACAACGACCATTGTCGTTTCGTTCGCGATTTCCTCAACCCGAGCCTATGTGATCATGACGCACTGGAGATCACCTGCGACCCGAAGCTCACGCTCCAAGAGCAATGCTGGATCTGTGACGGCATCGGTCAGCCCGACGGCGGGTTCCATTTGGACGGCCGCTTTCATGCCATCCTCGCGCTGGCCCGCTGGCCCCAACGTACGCGGCCGGGAATTGTCACCCATCTGACCGGGCTGCCGTTCCTCGACTACCGCATCACTGTGAACATCACTCCCGGCGCGACCCGCGCCGAGGTCCAACGGGAGGAACGCGCCATCGAACGCTTGTCCGGTGAATACGCCCACCAGCACCGGCAGTCACTGCTCGTGGCGCTCCGGAAAAAAGAGCGAAAAGTCGAGAACCTCGCTGGGGGATTCGTCCGCCCGTTCTTCGTGTCCTACCTCCTTCGTATCTGGGCGCCGACCCGTGAATCGCTGCGCGAGAAAATCGCAGCGGTGCAGGCGGCCGTCCACGCGATGGACGGCGCGCAATATATCGAGTGCTCGCTACCCACGACCGCCAAGAAGCTGTTTTTCGCATCATGGCCGGGTTGGACCCACTCGTCGTATCGCCATCGTGAACTCTACGCTGAAGACAACTTTCTCGCCGATCTTCTCCCATTCTCTGCGACGTACACCGGAGCGCTGGCCCACGCCGAGGCCATCTACGACGGCAGCCACGACAACCTCGTCGGCGTAAGCACGTTCACCGGCGGATCGCCGCAGCATGCTGTGCTGCTGGGCATGACCGGGGCAGGGAAGTCGATGGTGATGCACGACCTCCTCCTGCAAACCGCCGCACGATTCCGCTACACGATGATCATCGAGGAAGGACTTTCGTACAAGGCGTTCACTGAGGCGCTTGGTGAGACGCCCATCGTAGTCCACCCCGACTCGCCCCTCACACTCAACTACCTCGATACCCAGGGCCTACCGCTGACCCAACTTCACCTCGCTAGTGTCGTCACTCTGCTGTCCCGCATGGTGGGCGAACCTGCGAACATCGAACAACTCGCCGTCCGGCAGGCACAACTTTCCCACTACGTCGACCTGCTCTACCGTTCAGCCTACGATTCTTGGGCTGCCCGCTCTCCCGCTGAGGCCGCGAAGGCTGTACGACTCGCGAGCGCAGTCCACCGCTGGCGGCAACGGATGCCGGCCGGAACGACGCCACTCGACGCATTCGCTGATCTTCGTGATCGCCGCACAGCTGGAGAGCAGGAGGCCGAAGATTTCGTCACCGCCCTCACGGATGATCAGGTCGCGCAATTTGCTTCAGACTCGCAGGCCGGTCGCCTGTTGGTGCAGACCGCGTGCGCGGCATTTCATCCGGCAGACTTTCCCACCCACAGCTCTCTTGTCGACCTGCTCGCCCAGCAACGCGCGGCAGAACACCCGAAAGAGGAGATTGATCGCCTCGTTACGCTGTTGCGCGCCTGGACCCGTCATGGTCCACACGGTCGGCTGTTTGACGGAGCCACCAATGTCTCGCTTAACCGCAAGGTCGCGCACTTTGAACTCGGGCTCGTTCCGGAGCAGGCCGTGGAACTCAAGGCAGCAATCGGGCTGCTGATTTCCGGATTCGCACGTCAGCATATCCTGGCGCTGCCCCGTTCGGACCGAAAGAGGATCATCTTCGAAGAAGTCGCGCGCTTCCTCGATGTGCCCGGGGGCGAGCAAATCGTCGCGGAAAGCTACGCCCAGCTCCGGAAGTTCAACTGCTGGGCAGTGAGCATCGTCCAGCAATATGCCCGATTCAAAGCGTCGCGCATCCGTCCTGCCGTCATCGGCAACGCGAAGCAGTTCTTCTTCATGCGCCAGGCCGACCGCGGCGACTTGGTCGACCTCGGCACGGATCTCGGGCTGCCAGAAACCGCCATTGACGCGATCCAGCGTTACCCGATGCCCGAGCAGCTCGGTCCGGACCGCCGGTACTCGTCCCTGTGTCACTTCACGCCGACCACGCAGCCTCCCCAATGCGGCACGCTGCGCCACATTGCCGCTCCATCCGAAACCAACCATGCGTCTCCTTTTCACACTGCTGCCTAGTCTCGTACTTCTGCATGTCGCAGGATGTACGTCCACCTCGCGCGACCGCATTACTGCGGAGCGCCACGCTGAACGAACGCGGGCAGAGGCCATCAGGTCACGTTACTGGGCCGCACAAGCTGCAGAGAAGCCGATCCCGATTAACGATCGATTCGAATTGCTCCCACTCGCTATTCCCGAGCGCACCGAGAACGGCGTGATCCGCACTCCGTCGACCGAGCTTCTCCGCATCCCGCGCCTCCCATGAAAAATTTTCTGACCCTACTCCTGTTCGGCAGTGGGACTGTCTTTGGACAGCTCGCCGTCTACGATCCTGCAAATCACGCGGTCAACCTCGCCGTCCAATCCGCCCAACAGGCAAATCATGTGGAAATTCTACGCCAGTGGGCCGTGCAAATCGAGGCACTCAACCGGCAACTCCGAGAACTCCAAAGTCAGCTCGATGTGCAGCGGCGCATCAGCGATGTGCTCGGCAATCCGACGGCAGCTGGAGCCCAGGTGGTGCTGCGCGATCTCGGTGCAACGGACCTTTCCCGCAATTACGGCGAGACCCTTGGCGCCGTGCAGCGACTGGCGAATGCCGTCGTTTCGCTCCGACGGACTGCCGAAGGCATCTATGTCGCCCTCGACGACCGAACTGCGCTGGGCCGGTCATTCCCTCGCAACGAACCGCGGTATCGTCGATACGCCGCCGTTGAACGGCAGGCCGACAATTACACCACGGTCGTCGCGGAAACCGAGGTCCGAACCCAAGTCCTACAGCTCGACGTGGCGCAGACCCTGTCCGCACTCCACGACGCTCCGACTCAAGCGGAAGTCGACAAACTCAACGGCAAACTTCTCGCGCTTAACGGACAGTTGGCGCTGCTCGCGGCACGTCGGAACGATGAGGCAGAAAAACTGCAGACGCAAAAGACGCTCAACGAGACGCAGGCGGAGAAGGAGCGGCAGGATTTACTCGAACGCCAGATTGCTGAGGAAAAGCACAGCCTCGACGCGATCAACGCGTGGCAGGGGTCGTTTCGCATCACCGCCACGAACTACGCCCGGCCATGAGGATTCCACCTGTGCTCTTCGCGCTGCTCATCGGACTCGCGCTCTGCGCACTCTGGCTGCGGCGCTCACCGCAGCGAGACGGAGCCTCATCTCAAGAGGTAGCAACGCCGCGCGACGACACCCGTTTCGTCAACGCCTGGCAGTCAGGCGTGAAGTTGGACAAGAACGCGCAATACGACACTGACCACGCCAAACGCCGTCAGCTAGCGGAGAAGTTGCGTCAGGAAGAGGCGAAACAGCGTCCCCAGGAGGGCCGGAACTGATGGATAATTTCGCTCCAGGCTTGAAGGAGGCCGTTGTGTCGCTGACCGAAGCGCTCCGATTTGTCCTCTTCTTCATCTGCGTCGCCGGGTTTGTACTCCAGGTTCATCGGTCGCGTGCCGACTTCGAGAACCTCACCCAACCCCTCGTACGGGCCATCGTGATTGTGGGCCTCATCGCCACGCTGCCGCACTGGTTCGGCTTTACCGAGAAAGTCTTTCTCACCCTCGCGGATGTCGTGCATGAGAGGTACACCGAGCATCCGATGCGCGCCGCCACGCTGCTGCGGGACAGCGTCGCAGAAAACCCGACTGACTTCAGTCTACGGCGCGTCGGCGAGTCCTTCTACCGCGCCACTCTTTGGGCGGCAGCGAAACTCGTCGTCCTGATTGCGAGCCTCCTGCAGCTGCCATTCCTCGTTCTGCAGTACCTGCTGAAACTTCTCTGCTACCTCTTTCTGCCGGTCTCGCTGTCCTTGATGCTGATTCCCTCCCTTGGGTCTCTCGGGGCGCGCTATGTCCAGCAGACGTTGGCAGTCCTGTCGTGGCCGGTGGGTTTCGCCGTCACCGAGCTCGTCGCGTATCACCTTCTCACCGCCTACCAGACCAACCTTGCCACGGCCTACGGCCTTGCTCCCGGTGAAATCGACGCCGCCTCGTTTGCCAGTCTACTCGGCGGGCTCCTCGCCGCACTTTGGCTGATCCTGGGTACTCTCGGTACGCCTTTCCTGATGCAGATGCTCTTCTGTTCGGGTGCGCCGCTCTCGGGGGGCGGATCTCAAGGCCTGCAGCAACTCTACACCGTCCAGCACCTCGCGTGGATGATCAAATCCCTGAAGACCGGCGGAGCGGCGGCACCGGCACTGGCCGCGCAATCACATGTAACGGCCTCCGCTGGCGGGCCACCACCGCCCCCGCCAGCAGCACCGCCTCCGCCACCCGCTCCAATCTCCCCGACTTCTCGCGCACCCGACCCCACTGGTGACGGACCAGCCGCAGCGGCGATCGCCCACACGCAGTTGCCGGCGCCGCAAACTACGATCTAACCTTCCATGACGACCCTTCGCGAGACTCCCGCACCGCACGTGCGCCCCGATCCATCGCAGCGTCCAAAACGTCCGTGGCATCCGGGCGAACTCTTCGTGAACCACGCCATGGCGGCTCGGCTATGGTGCCTCGTGGCACTCATCGCGGTCGGTTTCGTGGCCGTGCAACCGTACCTTCTCGTCCGGGCCTATCGAACACAGGAGCGGGTCGTCGTCCTTGACCAAAGCGGCACCTTCCATGTGAGCCCACTTCTCGGTTTTGAGGAAGCCACCAAGCTCCACGAACATCACGCGCTTCTCGCGTGCCTCGCGTTGTTTCAGAAGAACCCGACCGGTTTCGATTATCCCGAACTGCTCGAAAAACTGTTTCTACCGGAGGCACTGCAGAAAGCTCGGGCCGACTCCGCGAAGAGCGCGGAGGAATTTACGGCCAAGGCACTGCACCAAAAGGTCGAAGTGCTGAAGGTCACGGTGTTCGAGACCCGCGAACAACTCGTCCTCGTGCAGGCCGAGGGCCAGTGCATCCGCTCCGGTGCAGCCTCCGGACAGCATTTTTCCGAATCCCTGCCTTTCACCGCGCGCCTCACTTTTGCGCGCAATCCGAATCTGGCCGTCAACGGCCGCTATCCCCTCGCAGTATGGACCTACGACGTCTTGTTCTAATCACGCTTTCATTCGCGATCGCCAGCACCGCCCAGTCCGGGCCGGTGAAGCACTGGCCACTGGACGATCGAGCCACGTATCCCGTGCGCCTCGGAATCGATGCACCGACGACGATTCAGTTTCCGGGAAGCTTGACCGCCTTGGAGGGAGCCAATGTCTCGGCGCGCGCCGAAGACAATCCGCCGGTGCTTCTGTCGCACCAGCCTGGTGCCAACTTCTTTTCGGTACGGGCGCTGCGGCCGGATGCCACTGGCGCACTCAATGTCGTCTACCAAGGCAAACTCTTTGCGCTGACGTTTTCCACTGGAGTCGAGCCCGACCGGGTTATCGCGTTTAGGGAATCGAAGTCATCCGACGGAACTACTCCCTCCCGACGCACCGGTCCGGTACACTGGTTGAGTCTCCTTGATCGCGCGAAACGCTACGCTGACCTCGCCGTTCAATACCCTGCATTGGCATCCGGCATTGAGCGGATTGCACCCGGTGCTGTCACCGAAGCCAATGGACTCAAGGTAATCACCGAGGAAGTCCTCCGTTTTGAAGCAGACGATGCTCTGGTGTTTCGCCTTCGACTGGAAAACCCCGGCCGCAACTTCACCCGTTACGCCCACACCCAATTGGCGGTGCGTGTCGGCTCCCAGTCTTTTCCGGCAGCATTAGCCGAGGCTGAAGGCTCTGTTGCGCCGCAAAGCGCCGTGGTCGTCTGGCTCGTCGTGGCCGAAGCCAGTGACGGCGCTCCCGCCGAACTCTCATTAAAAAACACCTTCTCCGTCGTTGTGCCGACGATGCCATGAAGTTCAGCGCGGACTTTTTCAAGACCTCGACTGGTCAGCTTTCGCTGCTTGTGGCTCTCGCCCTGCTGATCGTCGGCATGGTCGCCTGGCAGAAGGCGCGGCGTCAGCCCGTGCTTTCGGCTAAAGCAAGAGCGCTTACTCCGATGGCGCTGCCCAAGGTCTTCACCCGGGACATCCCTCGAGTCTCCAAGCCCGCGCCAACCAATCCGCCTCAAGCTCCGGCAGCACCTGAACCGAAGCCAGCAACCGGACCTGCCACTCCTCCACCACCCGCCATCCCTCCGGTACTTCCCGTCGGACTTTTCTCGACGCCCCCAAGTGCCGGACCCGCTGTCAGTATTTCAGCACCGTACGGGAGAATGATCCCTTGCGCGACCGTCGTCGCGCTCGAGTCCAGCCGCATCGACACACCCGTGGTCGGACTTGTCACCGATGATGTCTATGAAAACGGCCAGATCATCATCCCGACTGGATCTGAGGTGCACGGTCGTGCGGCCTTGGATCGAACACGCGAGAGGATCGCTGTGAACGGCCGATGGGTAATCGTCTGGCGCCCCGCGCCCCACGCAAGCGCCCGGGAACTCGTGGTCGAAGGCATGGCGCTGGAACGTGAGTTTGATCGCATCACTGGTTCGCTGGGCGAAGCCGACGGCTCCGCGGGAATCCGCGGTACGGTTGTACGGGCCGACGACCTACGAGAAGCGAAAATGTTCGCCGCCACATTCCTTTCGACAGCGACATCCGCCCTTCAAGACATGCGCGCAAGCGCCGGTCTTCTTGGCGAAGTTTCTCTTCCGGCCGCCACCGCGCGCAATGCCACGCTGGCCGGAGCCGGCTCGGTGCTGCGCGAATACGCGCAGCAACTCCGCGAGGCTATTGCCCGCGACGGCTTCTATCTCCGGGTACCTGCGGGAAAGCCCTTCTACCTCTACGTCACCGAAACCCTCAATCCGAACCGCGCCCGAATCGGCGCGCTCACTTCGACCACGCATGCGAAATAGTCTCCCTTCAGTCCTTCTGCTCGCTCTCTGCGCGGGCTGCCAAAGCACGCCGCCACTCCCGCGACCGCTGCCAGTCCTTCTGCCGGTGGCAGCGCCAGCCGTTTCGGCAGGCGTACGGACTCCAGAACTCGTCAGAGCTTATGCGGTGGGTGCCTATGTTGATCTCGATGATCCACTAATCCGCCACGAACCTCACATCATCCACCGACTTGAGGCCCCCACTCGGTGGAACCTCACCCACACGAGTCCCATTGGGGCCATTCCGGTACTGACTCCAATCTCCAATGTGACCCCGGCAGCTACTCCCGATCCAGCGCCTTCACAAAAAGAAACCGAACTAACTCCCACTCTTCCGATCCCGAATCCTCCGCCGGCTCCAATTACAGCAGTTCCAATCGAAGTCCTCTCTCCACCCGCGGGACGTTCATCGACAGAACCGATGCTCGCACCCAACGCCGAGGGAGTAGTCGATCTGACCGCGATTGAATCGACCCGTAACCCGGACGACATCAACCCGTTTGTTTCGCGCGTGAATCCGGCGGAGGCGACCCGCGAAATCACACTCCGGATTCAAGGTGTACTTGGGGGCCGCGCTCCAGGCGCGATCATCAACGACCGCCCCATCAGGCTGGGGGAGGTTGTAGATGCTCTGACCCTTGAAGTTATCGAAACTGATGCCGCCGTCTTCCGGATCGCAGGCCGCCTGATTCGCCTTCCCGTCGGTGCCCAGCCCGTGCGCATCCGGCTCGTCCGCTGACTATGCCGACATTTGCCGCCATCACTCTTGATGCGTTCGGTCACCGCCGCAACGGCCTCTGGGAGGCAGTCGACGAACCCTCTTTGCGCCACCGGCTCCGGGCCGAATCGCTTTGGCCGCTGCGGATTTCACGGGCTCGCCCCAATCGGACGAATGCCCGTCTTCGCCTGCCGCCACGCGATCTCGTCGCACTGCTACACCAACTTGAGCTTCAGGTGCGTGCCGGACAGACCGCCGACGCTGCGATTGCGCAACTGGCGGCAGACCTGCCACGCGGCCCGGCACGTACGATGTTGGCCCATATTCACCGCGAGGTTGCCCAAGGATCGCCAATTCACGCGGCTTGCCGGACCTTTGAAAAGATATTCCCGCCAGAACTCGCCGCCGTGATCGCCGCCGGCGAAGCGTCGGCCCAGTTGCCTGAAGCCCTCCGCGCACTCGCCGCCCATGTTACCCATGCCGATGAGCTGAAGCGAACTGCCCGCCGGGCGCTGATCTATCCGGCAGTAGTCACTGCCGCAACCAGCGCGCTGATCGTTTTCCTCCTTACCGGCGTCGTGCCGAAATTCGCCGAGATTTTTCAGTCGCTGCACATCCAGTTGCCGGCGCTCACTCGTGCGCTGATTCGCACCAGCGAGTTCTTCCAATCTGCGTGGCCGCTGCTGCTCGCTACCGCTGGCGTGCTGTTTCTTGCCTTTGTAATATCCACACGCGCGCCACGCCTGAAGTACTTGCGGGATCGCTTGCTGCTGCAGGTCCCGGTGTTCGGAGAAACTCAACGCTGCCTCGCCACGGCGAGGTTCGCCGCCCACGTACGCCTGATGCACGAAGCGGGAGTTCCGCTACTATCGTCGCTCGCCACCGGGGCGGAGGTCACCGGGCACGCTGTGCTCGCGCGCGAAATCCTCCGCGCGCGTGAGGGCATTGCGACCGGCTGTTCTCTCGCTGCCGCGCTTCCTCCGAAACACTCATTTCCGGCCTTTGTGGTTCCAGCTCTGCGCGCAGGTGAAACCACTGGCCAACTTGGGGCGGCACTCCGCCACGTTGAGGACTATGCGACCAGCCATGCCCGCGAGCGACTCGCCACGGCACTGGCGCTCCTCGAACCGGTTCTCCTCACATTCCTGACCTCACTGGTCGGGGCCATCGCACTCTCCTTCTTCCTCCCGCTCTTCGCCCTTTTGGGCGGCATCAACGCCCGGTAACCCATGTTTCTCTGTGTCTCCTTTAACAGGAGGACCGCTCTGCGCGCCCATTTTTGGCGGGCACTGCGAGCGTTCTCCCTCCTCGAAATAGTCCTCGTCCTCTTTGTCCTCGGGACACTGGCCGCCCTTTTGTCGCCGTCGACGCGTGACATCATCGAACGAACGCGCCGCGACTCTGAAGTGCGAACTCTCGGGGAACTCGCTGCCACCATTGAGGGATCGTTCCAGAACACCGATCTCTCCAACCTCAACATCGCCGCACTACCGGGAACAATTGCCCCGACGGACACGCCGACCGCGTTCTCCACGTCGACCACGGAGCGCTACGCGACCACCGATTTCCCGTCCTGGTTTGTTAAGGCAGCGAAACTTCGCGGCATCACGCCGCAGGTCGGAGTCGCACCAGCGGCGCAACCAGAGCTCTCGAAACTAACTTTCAACGCGCTCGGCAATCCACGGCTTCTCTTCGCGGGCCCGAGTGAGACCGGGCAGCAGCGCTTGCTGCTGGTCAGCCTCGTCGCTCGCAGTGAGCAACTCACGCCGCTCGCTTACGATCCAAGCACCGGGTGGTTTGATGCGATCTGGAACCACGATTGGGAAAGCCGGACCGCCACCCTTCCCGGATACTGGCAATCCAACCTCGCGCCATCACAGGTCGCCGCTTGGCAACAGGGTTCAGCCGGACTGACCCAGGTCCACCGGCTCATCGTCCGTCGCATCGTACTCCCGAAATACCGGGTGACGGTGAACAACAACCATCCGACCGAACAGGCGTTCGTGTCCTTCAACAACACGCCCAATGCGTTCACGGCAGCGGCCAATTCCGGAGCCACCAACACGCCAGAGATTCTCGGCGGCCGCCTCATCACCATCAACCGCGGCCCGGCGTGGCCGGGTGTGGAGGCGCTGCGCTTCCACCTGCGCGAGAACGCCACCGTCACCGTCCAATGAAACACTATCCTCTCTACCTAACCATAGCTTTGGCCCAACTGGTTGTCGCCTCCGCCGTTCCGGCCCAACCGGCGAGTAGCGCAGTCCTTGGTTCCACGGTCCCGGTTTGGTCTTCACACACTACGATCCGCGAACGAGTCGATGCGGGCGTAAATGAGCGGATCGAAATCTGGAGCCGCCGCTGGATCGTTAGCCCTTCCGGCCAGACTTACGCCGATACCAACAACTATGGCTTCAATGGCCCGGACGGCGCCTCAACCACCTACGTCACGCTGAATGAACTGGGGCGTTGGTCTTACTGGTCAGCGGATGGCGGTTCCATCGACAGCTTCCGTTTTGGTGACGCTCCAGCTCCGTGGTACATGTTCCCCCACAACCCACCGAACGGCGTCGGTTACGGTGGTGCGGGCATTGAACTTGCCTCCTTCATTGATGTGCAGCCTCCCGCGCCAACATCGTATACGCTGTCCACAAGCGTTAGCGGCAGCGGTTCGGTCAGCGGAGCAGGCAGCTACAACTCCGGTGACACCGCCACTCTGACCGCCACGCCAAGTGCCGGCCATGCGTTCTCCGGCTGGCAGGGGGATCTCACCGGTTCGGCGAATCCTGCCACACTCGTGATGAACGGGAACAAGAGCGTCACAGCGGTATTCACCCCGCAGAACTCCGCCCCCACCATCACCTGGATCGCGGCGCCAGCCAGCGCACCCAGTGGGCAGAGCTACACCATCACTGCCCGTGGCCACGACGCCGACGGCAACCTCACCCAGGTCAACGTCTGGAAGAATGGGTCTCCGTTTTCATTCGCTGGGGGCGGCAATGGAACGGATGGCGACTCCGGGAATGCCACGTCCGACACCGGGCCCGCCACGATCACCTTCACTGCGCAAGCGGTTGATGGCGCTGGCGCCACTTCCACGACGATTTCCCATTCGATCTCCATTTCAGCGGCGAATCAGGCGCCGACCATCTCCTGGAACACGACACTCGGTTCGGTTGCGAGCGGACAGACCTATTCAGTGTCCGCGCACGGTCACGACGCGGATGGCAATCTCAGCCAGGTAAACGTCTGGAAAAATGGGGCTCCATTTTCCTTTGCCGGCGGCGGCAATGGCACTGACGGAGATTCAGGCAACCCGACTTCCGACACCGGTCCGACCACGGTGACATTCACCGCTCAGGCGGTCGATGCGAACGGCGCGACCTCGGCAATCATCACCCAAATGGTCTCTGTCGGCGCACCAAATTCGGCTCCGACAATCTCTTGGACCGCGACCCCAGGTTCCGTGGCGAGCGGACAGTCTTACACGATCTCCGCACGTGGTCATGACGCCGACGGTAATTTGAGCCAGGTCAACATCTGGAGAAATGGTGCGCCATTCTCGTTCGCTGGCGGCGGCAACGGTACAGATGGAGATTCGTCCAATGCTACGTCGGACACCGGGCCGAGAACCGTCACCTACACGGCTCAGGCGATCGATGCGAACGGCGCGACTTCGACGACCATCTCACAAACAGTGTCGGTCGGCGCACCCAACACTTCTCCAACCATCGCCTGGACCGCGACTCCGGGTTCCGCCTCAAGTGGGCAAACCTATACGGTCTCCGCCCGTGGTCACGATGCCGATGGCAACCTTGGCCAGGTCAACATCTGGAAGAATGGCGCTCCGTTCTCCTTTGCCGGCGGCGGCAACGGCACTGATGGCGATTCAGGTAACCCCACGTCCGACACCGGCCCGGCAACAGTGACATTCACTGCTCAAGCCGTCGATGCGACGGGAGCGACATCCGCCACCATCACGCAAACCGTGATCATCAGCGCACCGAATGCGGCTCCAACAATCTCTTGGACCACGACTCCCGGTACCGTCGCGAGCGGACAATCCTACACCATCTCCGCCCATGGCCACGACGCCGACGGCAACTTAACCCAGGTCAACATTTGGAAGAACGGAGCGCCTTTTGCATTCGCCGGAGGTGGCAACGGCACCGAGGGCGATTCCAGCAACGCCACGTCCGACATCGGGGCCGCAACCGTCACTTTTACCGCCAACGCCGTTGATTCAGTTGGAGCAATTTCCAGCACGATCACTCACGTCGTCACCGTCACCGCTCCCGCCGCGGTTTCCGCTTCAATTGGCGCAAGTCCTACGACGAGCACGGCGCCGGGCAGTACGACCATCAGCTGGACCAGCAACAATGCCACGTCGGTTTCAGTCACTGGCAGCGGCCTCAATACCACTGCCACAACCGGGAGTGAATTGATCACAGGGCTGGCGACCGGATCGTACACCTACACTATTACAGCCCAGGGACCCGGCGGGCCGGTCACTCAAACTGCCACGGTCGCAATTGCCGCTCCATCCTCGGTCACTGCGGCCATCAGTGCGTCGCCCACGACCGCAACTACTCCCGGCGCATCCACAATCACGTGGTCGACTGCAAATGCCACCTCGGTCACGGTCAGCGGCAGCGGCCTTAATAGTACGGCGGCCAGCGGTAGTCAGGTCGTGTCCGGACTCGCGGCAGGTACATACGACTACACGATCACGGCGCAGGGGCCAAACGGCCCGGCGACACAGACTGTCTCCGTCACCGTTTCCGCTCCGTCGACCGTCTCAGGATCGATATCTGCGAGCCCCACGAATGGGGTCGAACCCGCCTCGACCACCATCGCGTGGACGACCAATAACGCGACAACGGCTTCGGTTTCCGGTCCCGGCCTGACGAGTACCGCACTCAGCGGCAGTCAGTCCATCACCGGGCTCACCGCCGGGACGCACACGTACACGCTCACGGCTCAAGGTGTCGGCGGTCCCTTCACCCAAACCGTCACCGTCACAATCTCGGCGCCCGCCACAGTGACTGCCGCTATTGCGGCTTCGCCGTCCACCGCCACCGCACCGGGATCAACCACGATCACATGGTCCAGCGGGAACGCGACCTCGGTTGTCGTCAGTGGCATGGACCTGAACAGCACCGCGGCCAGCGGCGTCCAGACTGTTTCTGGGTTATCTGAGGGAACATACTCCTACACCATCACTGCTCAGGGTCCCGGTGGACCAGTAACCCGAACGTCGACATTCACGGTTTCGCCCGCTGCGCCGCCAGTGACCGCGTCACTTGCCGCAAGCCCGACGACGACCACCGCCCCAGGCGCAACCACGTTGTCGTGGACGACCACCAATGCGACGTCGGTCTTCGTGACCGGTCCTGGCATCGCCAGCATCGCCGCGACGGGCTCCCAATCTATCACCGGCCTGCCCGCAGGAACCCATACCTTCACTCTCACCGCGCAAGGCAACGGCGGTCCCATTACCCGTACTGCCACGGTGACGGTGAATTCTGGAGCGAGCGTGACCGCCTCGATTAGCGCTGCACCTCCGACCCTCAACATGGGCGGTACGGTGTCGCTCAATTGGTCCACGGCCAACGCGACCTCGGTCAGGGTGACGGGCTTCGGGATCAGCGGCAGTCCCTACCAGACCAATCCCAACCTGACAGTAAACGTCTCCGGTCTCCCGCCCGGTCAGACAAGCTGGACGCTCGTCGCGGAAGGCCCAGGGGGACCGATCACTCGCACCGCGACAGTGAACGTAAACAGCACGGATGGCCTATACGGCTCACTCACGACGAATCCGGCCGTAATCTACTCCAACCAAACCGCCACGCTCGCCTGGTCGTCGTTTGGGACAAACATCCGCTGGGTTCACGGGCAGTCTCCTGGGATCAATGGAGTAAATGTCTACCCGGCGCCGACCACCGGCTCGACCACGATTTCAGGTCTGCCACCGGGGGAATACAGCTTCGTATTCGAGTATGGTCCCGGTGCCTTCACGATCACTCGTGTCGCCTATGCCTACCTCACGGTGCTCGGAGTCGACCGAACGGTCGCGACATCGGCCACTCCCGCAGGGACCGGTGCGGTAACCGGCGGGGGGACTTACCGCGAAGGAACCGCGGTCACCCTTACCGCAACGGCCGACTCCACCCATGTCTTCTCAGGCTGGTCGGGCGACTTCACTGGCGCTGCCAATCCACTGACGTTCACGGTCGGTGCCCAGAATTACTCCGTCGTCGCGAACTTCGTTCCTCGGACCCACACGGTGGCAGTCTCCGTCACGCCGGCCGGTGCAGGCACGATCACCGGAGCCGCCAGCTACAATGCGGGAAGCACGGCGACCGTCACCGCCACGCCCGACTCCACCCACACCTTCACTGGATGGTCGGGCGATCTCACGAGTGTCTCGAATCCGATCTCCTTCGTCGTCAATGGCGACGTTAACCTGATCGCCAACTTCGCGGCCACGAGTTTTGCCCTCACGACGTCTGCGACAGGCGGAGGTAGCGTGACCCCCGGAGGCACTTATCCGGTCGGCACCGTGGTCACTCTTTCAGCCACTCCTGACGTCACTCATCGTTTCACCAATTGGAGCGGCGACGCCTCTGGCGGTAGCCCTTCCGTCGCCGTCACCGTCGACCGCGCTAAATTCGTTCAAGCCAATTTTACCGGAAAGACGTCGCAGACCATTCTCTTCGATCCTCCCGGAGACCACGGCCTGACCTCTCCGCCGTTCTTGCTCACCGCTACGGCATCTTCCGGACTTCCGGTGAGCTTCTCACTGCTCAGCGGTCCCGCGACACTCACCGGGAACTCAGTCCAGGTCACAGGCCCGGGTCCGGTGATGCTGCAGGCGAGCCAACCGGGAGACGCGTTCTACCTCCCGGCCGCACCGGTCAACCAGACGTTTAACGTCATCACGGCAGCCACGCTCAAGTACCGCGGCCAGTCCCGGATGCTCCTGCGCGACGACACGACGCGGGAAGCCCCGCCCTACGTCATCGAACGTCCCTAAACCTTTTACACCATGAGATTCATCATCTGCTTCGTCCTGCTGGTCCGATTCGCGATTTCCGCCGAAACATCCGCTCTGGATCAGTCGGTCGGACCGCTTCACTTCGAGAAGGCTCCGCTGCCGGCCGCGCTCCGCGCGCTTGGCCGTACGAGCCGAACCACCATTCACGCCGACTCGGAACTCTCCACCGAGATCACGGTGGACTACCCGGGCGGCACACTCCGTAACGCCCTCGCAGCCGTAGTCGAGCCGCACGGGTTGTATTTCGAGGAAAACACCACCGGCATCGTCGTACGCCAGCGCAAGACGATCCTCTACGCGATCGACTATCCGCAACTCACGCGCAGCGGCTCGGGCAGCGCCTCGATCACCCTCGGGGGCGCCACTGGCGGCGGCTACAGTCCGCAACCGAATCTGACTCATCCCCAGAACAACGGGATTGCCGCGAACACCGTATCCGACGCCACGCAGGTTTCCATTTCACAGGAGAACCAGAATTCCTTTTGGACCACGTTGGAGACCGAGCTCCGATCGATGCTGAAAGAGGGTGACAGCCTGATCCTGAACCGCTTCAGCGGCGTCGCCCAGGTGACCGCTCCAGTTAGGCGCCACGAAACCATCAAGGCGTTCATCGATCTGGTGAACCGCCGGATCACCCAACAGGTCGAAATCGAAGCGCGCCTTGTCGAGGTCACCCTCCGGGATGAACAAAAACTCGGCGTCGATTGGGATCTCGCCGCAACAACCCTGGATGGTCTTCGCCTGCAGGGACGCTCGCCCGTCGACGTTGCCGGTGTCGGTGGCAGCGTCCTGAGCGCGAGCACCTTTGTGGCCACCCTCGGCTCGGCTCGAACCACGGCCGTCATTCAGGCCCTGAAACAACAAGGCGACGTCAAGACAGTCGCACAGCCTCGCCTGCGAGCCCTCAACAACCAGACCGCCTTTATCAAGGTCGGAGAGGATCGACCGTTCTTTCGTCTGCAGCAGTCAACGACTCTGCAGCAACCCGGAGCGTCAACTGCCTTCAACCAAACGCAGGAAAACTTCTCGGTTTCGACGATTACCATTGGCACGATCCTCGCCGTCACACCCCAGATCGACGGTGACCGGCTCATCACCTTGGATGTGCTCCCGGCGATCACGCGTTTGCAGGCCATTGTGACGAGCCCGGATGGTCGGCAGACCGCGCCGGTCACCGAGGTCAAGCAGGCCTCGACGATCGTGCGCCTGCGAGATGGTGAAACCGCCATCATCGGGGGACTGATTTCCGAGGAGACCGGCGATACCGTGCGACGGGTGCCCGTCCTGGGTCGAGTGCCGGTGCTTGGCCTGGCGTTTCGCAGCAAGGCGTCCCTGCGGACGCGTACGGAGCTCGTGATCTTCCTCACCCCGAAGCTCGTCCGCTGATGCTCGATTTTCTCCAAAACCTGCGTCGCCACCCCGACGCCGGTCCGATCATCGTCGAATCGAGCTTCGACCCGACGCGTACGCTCGATACTCTCCTGCGTGCGGCCGTTTCGGAGGGGGCAAGTGACGTCCACTGCGAGCCCAAAGAAGATGGATTGCTTATCCGATTTCGGCTCGACGGCGAGATGCGCGATCACCTGCGGCTGCCGCTGGCTCACCGCGACGCCTTTCTTGCCCGCGGAAAGATCTTCGGCGGCATGGACATCACGGAAAAACGCCTGCCCCAGGACGGTCGCGCGATGCTGCGCGAGGGCGCGCGGCGATTCCACCTCCGTTTGAGCACACTTCCGACCGTCCATGGCGAGAGTCTCGTCATCCGCTTGCTGGACCAGTCCATGCCGGCGCAGTCGCTCGATCGGCTTGGCTTCCTCCCGGAACAGGCGACTGCGCTTGATCGAGCGCTGCACGGACCGGCAGGACTCATCTATCTGACGGGGCCGACCGGCTCCGGGAAGACAACAACCCTGCATTCTGCACTCCACGCTCTCGATCACCGTGGCCGCGTCATTCACACCCTGGAGGATCCGGTCGAGTACGAGTTCACGGCGATTCGGCAAACGGAAATCCGAGAGAAGATCGGCCTGACTTTCGCGACGTCGCTGCGCGCGCTCCTCCGGCAGAATCCGGACATCCTCCTGGTCGGTGAAACGCGAGATGCCGAGACCGCACAACTTGCGATCCGGGCCGCCCTGACTGGCCACCTTGTGCTGTCTACGCTTCACACCAACGACGCACTCTCCGCGATCCCGCGGCTCCGCGATCTCGGCGTGGAGCCCTTCCTCCTTGCCGCGTCGTTGCGGCTAGTCGCCGCGCAGCGGCTTGTCCGCCGGCTTTGCCCTGACTGCAAGGCGCCCCATCCGGAGAGCAAACGCCTCGGGGAACTCCACCGCGTACCTTTCAAGACGTTCCTGCGGCCGGTCGGCTGTTCAGTTTGTCACGGCCGGGGATTTCGCGGACGCATCGCCATACACGAGGTGATTCCCGCGGAGAAGTTCCTCCCGCTCGTCGCCGCCAACGCACCGCTCGACGAACTCGCCGCACTCCGCGATCGCGACGGCCACACTACGCTCTGGCAGCGCGGCTTGGCCGCTGCCGCCGCCGGCGAAACCACCGTGGAGGAAGTCGTCCGCGTGCTCTGATTTCTGTTCAGGAACCCAAACCAAAATAAATGAAGAAAACCAATAATACATCCGTCCGTAAGCAGGGCTACTCCCTGCTCGAACTCGTCCTGGTCATCGCGATCATCGCAGTACTCGTCGGTCTGCTCCTACCCAAGGGCTTCGATGCCCTGCGCAATGCGCGGATTCAGCAGGTGGAGAAGACCGTCGATACTCTGAAGACGGCCCTGACCGACTATATCTCCATGCCCGGCGGCAATGGCAGTTTGCCCCGTACCGAAGGCACCGGTATCCCGACGTCGGGCGCTGCGCTTACCGGAGCAACTGATGTCGCCAAGGGTAACGCCGCGCGGCTCGACGCGGTACTGCTCGCGGCCGCAAAGCTCGAACGGCCGATTTCCCTGCGCATGGGAACGCAGTCCTACGCGTCCACTGGTACCGGCAATGAAGTCACCTGGAATCAAGCCGCCCTCGCGTTTGTCATGACTCCGGACGCCGCGCCCCAGCGCAACTGGAACGGCGTTACCCGCGTCGAGGCCCGTACCGCCAATCCCGCACTCGCACCATCGGTGGCGCTGGGAGCCAACTTCCGACTCGATGGGGCCACCAACCTGAACGCCAACTACATCGTGGCCTATCTGGTCATCCCGGCGTGCCCGGCGCGTGATGCCTATGAACTCGCGCTGGCCATGAACGGAGCTCAACTCGCCCCGGCCGAGGGTGCCGCATCCGACAGCGGTGTGGTCGCCTACGCCGCGCCGGCAAACGGCGTTACCGACGTTTACATCTACCTGACCGCGATTTGATCCCAATGCGCTCACTCCTGTTCTGGGGTGGGCAATGGTTCAGCGAGGGCGGGATCCACGTTCCGCCCTCCACCGATCCCGACACCATTGCCGCCGGCATCCGCAAGTTCCTCGAAGCGCAGGGCGACAAGCCGCCCCATCGTCTGCGCCTTCTTTATCATCCGGATTCGCTCCTGGCGGCCGACACCCCGTGTCCCAACACCAGCGACGAACTCCTCCAGCAGGTACTCGCTCAGCAGATTCCGGCACTCACCCAGCCGACAACGATTTCGTCGCATTTCACTCCGACCCGTACTTCTGCCGGATGCCTGACCTTCGTTCACTACGAGACGGACTCCCATCTGCCGGCTTTGATTGCTGCGTTGCGCAAACGGCGCTGCCGCGTCGAAGGGGTATGGCCGATTACTGCCGCGATCGACCAGGTGCTTGAAAACCAACCCTGTCTCGCGGTCGTCGCATCTGGGGGTCGGCTGCTCCTGTATCAGCGTCGAAGCGACGGTAGCCGCCAGCTCAACCACTTTGTCGGCAAGGATGCGCACGCTGCTCTTGTCGGTAACCTTCAAACGATCATCGCCGCCCGGCCAAAGACGGAGGTTCTTCCCGCGCTTCTTTGGTTTATCGAGGATCCAGAGCACGCGGACCCTGTACCGCGCGCGCTACAACTCGAGGCGTACTTTGAACTCCGGGTTTGCGGCTTCGCCGATCTTCTCGCTGCCGCCAAGAGCCTGTCATCCACTGCCACGTCCAACTTCGTAGCGACTACTCCCGCCAGTCGACTGGCAAAGACGGCTTTCGCCGCGAGTGTGCTATGCGCGGCAGGCACGCTCTGGACGGGTGGGCAGTTCGCCTGGGAATACATCACCCATCGGAGCAACATTCCCAAGACTGAAGCCCTGGCCGTTTCGCTGCGCTCCGAAATCGACGAACGCCGGCTCAAACACCAGAAGTTCGCTGCGCTTCGCTCACTGGTCGACGAGGCGCAAACCCGGCCATGGCCTTACATGGATCTCATGCGCAGAATTTCGGCGGTCATTCCGCGTGATCTTACGCTCACGAGTCTTCGCATCGACGGAGTCGAGTTTCATCTGACCGGAAAGTTCGAGTCAGTGCCCAACTCACGTGGCGATCAGGTGGCAGCCTTTGCCCATGCATTGGGGCAAGCGAGCCCCCCGTGGACAATCGTTGCGATGCCCGGAGTAGGGAGCGGCGGCGAATTCACCCTCAGCGGGAGGTTCACCAAATGATGACACTTCTGAACACACGCGTCGCGACCGCGCTCCTCTTCGGCAGCGCCGGAAGTTTCGCTGTCGCTCAATTCACGACACGTCATTTCCGCCCAATCTCGGCTGCGGTCGAGCAACAGTTGGCTTCGCTCCAGCGCGAGGGGAGGGAAGTCCCGGTAATCGAAAATGGAAGCGTCGCCGCACTCCGGGCGAACCTGCCGGCCATCCGCGCCAAGGCGATGACCAAGGCGCATTGGGGAGAATGGCAGAAACGTCTCGGGGGCGGTTGGCGAGTGCGGGAAACCCCAAGCGTAATCGTCGACGGCATCACCGTGCATGAGTTCTCGCTGGAGTGGACTGCTCCCAAGGAGTCCGACTGGCAGCAAATCCCCGCGACGATAAAGATCGCATCGCGCGAGCCGGCGATACGACTCACCGGAGTCAGAATCGAGCCCGCCCGCCAGTCGGCCCCGGCATTGGTCATGGTGAACGGACGAGTCTGCCTTCGCGAATGAACGCAATGGCAACACAGCCTTGGGCTCCGGCATTTTGGGTGCCTCCGCCCAAGGCCCTGTTGCCTGGCATCACCTGATTCACCGCCATGCGCTCCGAAACATCGGGCCCGTTCGCGCGTGTCGCCCGCCGTCCGCCTGCGTCGATCGCCTCCGGCGACCAACTGCGGCTTCCGGCTCAGCTCGCTTGCTTCCGACCCGACCTTTCGGAGCGGCGAGGGTGGTTCGGACAACGCCACCGCTCCGCGGCTCCCGCGCATTACGCCGACCTTGAGCCGCAGCCCGCCTGCATTGACGACAACCCACCAAATTTGCCGCCAATCGCATGCTGCAGCGAAGTCGCGGACGACGACGCGGCCGATCCTTCGTCCTCCGCGACCTTGCTGCGCCGGCGTGGTGGAGGTGAACGCCCGCAGCTCCGAGACATCAGGCGCGTCCGCTCGCTTCACCCGCCTGCCGCCTCCGTCGTCCGCCTGCGGCGACCAACTGCGGCTTCCGGCCAGGCTCGTTCGCTTCCGTCCTGACCTCTCGGAGCGGGCGCGCTTCTGGCGGCTGCCGCAATCTCAAGATCACAATCCCGTTTTGGTTTGACATTCTAACATATTAACATCACCAATGCCACATGGTCACGATAAACCTACCGTTACCGGAACCCGTCCTCGCGGAGTTCTACTCCGCCGCCGAGCAGCTCAATGCCCAGCTTGGCCCAATGAAGCCGGCCCTCACCGCGCACACGCTGATGGCCTTCGCCCTATCCCGCATCGATGCCCGCGAATTGTGCAGCCAATTCGACCTCACGTTGCGGGCGATCACCGGCACCGATGTGCCGGTGCTGCCCAATCCTGTTCTCAAGTGAGGTGTTCCGGGCAATTGCCCGCGTGTGAAAAAGGCGTCCGCCGCCACACGAAAAACAAAAGCGGCGGCGCATCCACGAAAGGCCACCTATGGCTCTGAAAACCAAGAAAAACGACGGCATGGTTGCCGAAGCGCCCGCGGAGCTTCCGGGGCGCACCCGGAACAACCCTGAAATCGACTCCCGACTAAACGCGTTCATCGACGCCAACCCGCGGGATTTCGAGTACTACTCGACGCTCGTGAAGGAGGACCCTGGCCGGGCGGTTCGTTCCCTCATGCTCAAGGACATGCACAAGCACGAGTCCGAGATGAAACTCGTCTTCAAGCAGCTCCCGGCCGCGCAGGAGTTCTTCGAGCGACAGGCCCCGGAGGTGCAGGCGAAGATCAAGGAACGCCTCACTGACGTGAATCCTTTCTACCACGAGAAGGCATTCGTTGGCGAAGTGCTGCGGGAGATGAACCGCCAGGACTACGTCAAAAACCGCCAGCAGCTCATGCCGGAAAAGAAGGCGCCGGCCATGGCAATTGGCTGAGCCCATCCCACCCGAAACCGCTCCGGTTCACCCGGAGCGGTTTTTTTGTCACCGCCACCTTCACTCCGATGCTCCCAACCCCGCTGCTTCCTGCGCCCGATACTCCGCTTCTCCGATCTCACCCCGTGCCTTTGACCGCCAGAGAGCAGGCCCTGCTCTCCGCCCTCTTCCAGCACCTCGACGCCGTCGTTGCTCTGCGAATCCTCGAGGGCGCAATACGTCCCAATACTCTGATTTGGGTATTCGACGAACTTGCCAGTGCCATCGCGCTCGTCGACCCAGCGCTTGCCCGCCGGCTCGTGCCTACCCATGCCCCGGCCGCCGCCGCCGCGATGACCGGCTCACCTTTTTGCCCAGCCATGCCAAATCCTAACAAATCGCGCATCATCACGGTTGCGCTTCATGACCAATCGTATCGTTGCTACGAAGCCGCCTCTCGGCAGCTCCAACGGCGCCTCGGACCTGTCGGACCGACCGCCGAGGAGCTGATTGAGTTCGAGCTCACGCACAAGCGGTCGGTCCGGTCCATCGCCGACGACTTTCTCGATTCGCGCCGCGACCGCGGCAACTGACACGCGCCTTCCGCGCGGTTTCACCGAGGGCGTTTTCTGCCCTTCGTTTGCAGGCTGGTTACGGTCAGAATCGCTATGTTCACATAGTCGTCTCAAACATAGCGGATTGATAGGATTGACGCCCCGATGGGGCCAATCCCTCCAGCTCCCGCCAAACCCGATCCCAAGCTTGCCAAGCGCCTGGGAACGGCGATCCGCCAAGCCAGGCTGGCCGCGGGACTGAGTCAGGATGAGTTGGCTTGGCGCAGCGGACTTCACCGAGCCTACATGGGATTCGTCGAACAGGGGCGGTACAAGGTGACCGTGGTAAAGTTGAACCAGATTGCCGATGGGCTCCGCATGAAGCCCTCGGAGATTCTCGCGACAATCGATCTCTGAGTCGCAGCGGGGCGCGCCATTCGCGCAGGGCTCTCCTACGGGAGCAATGCCTCGAAAGCGGTCGCAGTCGCCCCCAACGACTCACTACCCACCGCACCGCCTGCTTTCCGATGGTGTCACGCCGGTCAAGGTGATCCGCGCGAAGCGCGGCTCCACCTTCCCGTCCAGGCGCTTCCCCCTCGTCGCAAACGCTCCTCGGCGCGCCCGTCCGTGACTCGGCGTGCCGGAGGCCGCCGGGCGCGGAGCACCGCCGATCTCCCGGAAGGGTTCCGGGAAAGCGCTCTGCATCTGCCGCCCGTCAACCCATGAGGATATACGAGGCCAGCATTGCCTACAGCATCGTCCAACTCGGCGACGTCGCCGCACTCAGCAGCCCGGAAAAGGTCGTCGAATACATGCGCGACGCCTACGACCGCAACCCCTGCCAGGAAAGTCTCTGGGTGGTCTGCCTTGATCGGCGGAACAAGCCGATCAGCCGAACGATGGTGACCCTCGGCACTTTGACTTCCGCCCTCGCCCATCCACGAGAGGTTTTCAAGATCGCCATCCTCGCTTCGGCTGCCGCCATCATCGTCACCCACAATCACCCCAGCGGCGACCCGGCCCCCAGTGCACCCGACGTTCAGCTCACCCGCCAGCTGCGCGAGGCGGCAAAGATCATTGGCATCGATCTGCAAGACCACGTAATTGTCGGCAACCCAACTGACGACCCCGCTCATGTCGGACATTATTCATTCCGTTCCGCCGGGGTAATCTGATTCACCGGCATTTGGCTCCGCATGGTGAAAATTCACCCAGCCACTGTGCCCGCTGCCGAGCGAGATCGAGCCCGGAGAGTTTGACCATCCGGTTGAGACTGAAGTGGCGCAGCTGTGCTGCACTGGTCATCGCCAGCCACGATTGCCGAATCTCTGGCGCCAACCGCAACAGCTGCAGATGACGCGTAAGCGTAGGGCCCGAAATCCCAATCTGCCGAGCTAAGGCCGCGTGACTGGCAACTTTGCCAGATGCCAACCGTTTTTCCCACGTCATTGCCAGACGAAGGGGATGCCGCACTTCCGACTTCTCTTCGGCACGCACCGGCTTCTGTCGCGGAGCACCAATCTCGTGCACGAACGGACTCTGAATAGTCGCCCGGCTCGCCGACATCGACAGAGTGGCGTCAATGGTGACCACGGGTTTGCCGATCGGACTCGATGCAAGCCCATTCTTCTCGACGACGATTCGCTCCTCCATGCCTTCAACGAGGCGGGCTGCGTGCAGTTTCAGGCGGAGCTCGAAAGGTCGGCCGCCATCAGCTCCGCGGCTGCTTCGACCAGTGGTCAAATCGATGCGCTGCACACAGAGGCGTACCAGATCGCGCTGTTCCGACTGCGGAAGCTTGGCCATGACGTCCACGAAATGTCCGAGTGCGCGGGTAACGCGGCCGGTATCAAGTTCCTCCTGATCGAACCCGCTCAGTTGCTGCCGCACCTGTTCATGGCTTACGAGCAGCGCATGTTTCTCGTCCTTCAACGCCGCGATTTTTTGGCGGAGCTCGTCGCCCAGCAGGTCCACTCCGCCGGCGGCAAGGGTCTCAACACAGTTGGAAATTTTCCGATTCAGCGCGCCGAGTGATTTCTCCATGTCCGCGGCGCGCTCGCGGAGCGTTGCTTGATCTTCCTTCGCGCGGGCACGTGTAACCGCGACCGCCCGGCGGATTACCTCGGGATGCTGCGCCACTGCGCCGAGAAAATTTACCACCACTGATTCCACGAGGCCGGCCCCTACATGACGGATTGGGCAATCAGCATCGTTGCCGTCTTTATGAGCGTGGCCGCAGGTGTAGTAGCGGTAGGGTCGACCGTTGCCGTCGAGGCGTCCGCTCGCATTTGGGGTCATGGCGCGCGCACAATGGCCGCAATAGATCAACCCCTTGAGTAGGTGAAAATGTTTGTCCCGCGCCTGAAGGGTACAACGCGCCGGCAACGGTTTGGCGACAGCGGCATTGGCCTTGTCCCACAGCGCTTGCGAGACCAGTGGCTCGTGGTGTCCCGGATAATCCTCACCATGCAGGTGCACGCGCCCGAGGTAGATCGGACTCCGGATAATCTGGCGCAGCTTATCACTGCGGAAGCGTTTGCCGCCGACGGTCTCGCGACGGCCGTCGCGGCGCTGAAACAAGCGCGTGCGGGTGCGCAGTCCCTCATCGTTGAGTGTGTTCGCCAGCGTGGTAAGCGTGACCAGGCGCGCGGCTTCTTCATAGATGCGTCGAACGATGGGAGCCTCGGTCGGGTGGGGGCTCAGCGCCTTGGTTTTTACATCGTAGTCGTAGCCAAACGGGACCTGACCGCAGTTCCAGATTCCCTGCTGCACCTGCGCGACCATCTTGGCGCGGACTTTGTCGCCGGTGTTTTCTCGTTCAAACTCGGCCAAATTGACCCGAAGGTTGTTGTGGAAACGGTCCATCGCCGTCTCCTCCGTCAGGTTCTCCATCGGACTTTCGAGCCGGCAGCGATGCTGCCGAAGGAAAGCGCGGAATGGCGCCCATTCGGCGGTGCTGCGAAGGACGCGCTCGAGTTTGAAGATGACGACGACCCGGATGCCGCCCTGTGCGATGTGCCGCATCAGCGCCTCCATGCCGGGCCGCTTCATCGTGCCGCCGGAGTAGGCGGGATCGGAATAGCTGGCGGCTTCGAACCATCCTTCGGCTGCGTGCTTCGTGATGAAATCGCGGCAGATCGCGGCCTGTGATTCGCAGGAGTCGAACCGGCCGCCGACCTGCCCAAGGGTCGAGACGCGAGTGTAGATTGCGACCGGGATGGTGCAGGGCTGGGCTCGGTGATTTGTGGCTGGGATCGCTGGCACGGAAAACCTCCATTTCGGTTGGAGGGCGATCCACTTGGCCTCAGCCCTGGGTTTGTTTTGGACGCCTTGATTGTCTCATTTTTCGTGGGAAAAAACAAGGGGGTGACCGTTTCACAGTAGCGGCCCAAGGCGGGCACTTGGGGGCTCCGGACCAGCCTGACTAATGGCTGAAATCCGAACTTTTCCCGAGATCGTGAAACGCGGCACTTTTGTAAGTCACCGGTTTGCAAACAAAAAACCCCACCGTTTCACGATGGGGTCACTGAGTTCGGATTTTGTTCCGCACTGGCGTCCCCACGGGGATTCGAACCCCGGTTCTCACCGTGAAAGGGTGGTGTCCTAACCGGGCTAGACGATGGGGACTAACCGCGGAGGCGGCACCGTAGGTCTGGGCGTTCGCCGCGCAACGTAAAAGTTCTCCCCGCGCGGCGCGCTTTGCGTTTGCCCGGTCGACGGCGGCAGCCCACCAGAAAACCGCCCGCCCGCGCCGCATGACCTTCGCCGAAATCGCCGCCTCCCTGCCCGCCCGTGCCGTCACCTCGATCGACGGCCTGCCGTTTCCGCGCGTGGCGTCCGGCAAGGTCCGCGAAATCTTCGACCTCGGCGACGCCCTGCTCCTCGTCGCCACCGACCGGCTCTCGGCCTTCGACGTCATCCTGCCGGACGGCATCCCCGGCAAGGGCGCCATCCTCACCCAGATGAGCAATTGGTGGTTCACGCAGACCGGCGCCGTCGTGCCGGGCCACCTGCTCCCCGACCAGGCGGGCGAGTTCGCGCGCCGCGGGATCAACGATCCCGACCTGCGGCTGCGCAGCATGATCGTCCGCAAGCTGCGGCCGCTCGCCATCGAGTGCGTCGCCCGCGGCTACCTCATCGGCAGCGGCTGGAGCGCGTATCAGAAAACCGGATCCGTCTGCGGCATCCCGCTGCCCGCCGGGCTCCGCCAGGCGGACCGCCTGCCCGCGCCCATCTTCACCCCAACGACCAAGGCCCCCAAGGGCCAGCACGACGAGCCGATCGACGATGCCCGCGGCGCCGCGATCGTCGGAGCCGCGCTCTATGCCCGCGTCAAGGAGACGAGCCTCGCCCTCTACCGCCTCGGCCACGAACGCGCCCAACGCGCCGGGATGATCCTGGCCGACACCAAGTTCGAGTTCGGCACCGACGCCGCGGGAAACCTGTTCCTCATCGACGAGGTCCTCACGCCCGACTCGTCCCGGTACTGGCCCGCCGCGAGCTACGCGCCCGGAGGATCACCGCCGAGCTACGACAAGCAATTCGTGCGCGACCACCTTCTCGCCATCCAATGGGACCAGCGGCCGCCGGCGCCCCGGCTGCCTGAAGACGTGATCCTGCGCACGCGCGACAAGTACCTCGCCGCGCTCCGCGGTCTGCTGGAATCCTGAGCAAGCTCAGCGCGGCACCGGCGACGGCTTGCGTGCGGCGAGATCGAAGCGCTCCCCGGCCTTCAGCACGTGCGGCACCGCCTCCGGGTCCGGAAAAAAGCGCACGGAACCCGGCCCCGTCACTTCCGCCTCATCGCCGCGCACGATGATCGCGGTCGCCTCGTCGAGCCCCACGCCAAGCAGTCGCGGATGCGCGCGCAGCACCGGACGTAGGTCCTCGGCTCGGCCACGGGTGTTCACGTGCTGATCGATCGCGCTCATCCGCAGGAAGGCGAAGCCGCGCTCATGGCCCGGCGACATCATGATGCGGTTGTCACGCGGCGACCCGCGCACGAGGTAGCTACCTTGGATCGTGGCTCCCGCGGAACTGCCGCCGATCACGCCGCCCCGCGCCAGCACCGCCTCCAGTTCGCGCTGCACGCGCGTGTCCAGATAGGCGTCGGACAGCCGCCATTGCCGCCCGCCGGTGATCCAGACGCCGCGCGCGGAGCGGAGCGGCGCGCAGAATTCATCCGTCTCGGCCACCGCCCGGTCGCGGGTGTGCAGCTGGGTGACCTTCGACGCGCCCCGCGCGCGGAGCACGGCCAGCACTGCGTCCTCTCCTTCCACGGTCGCAGCCGCGGTCGGGATGACCACGATCGCCGCCTCCCGGCCGCCGGCCAGACCAAGGAAGACGTCCCACAGTCCGCCCATCGATCCGCCGCCGACGATAAGAAGCGTTCCGGCCGGCGGACCCATGCGGGGCGCGAAGGACGGCTCCGCCGCAGAACCCGGCGACGCCCCGGCGGCGAGGAAAACGACCGCCAGCAGCGCGCGTCGGACGCTCATCGCATCACGTTGGAACGCCGGGTGGTCGTGACACCGCCGCGCGCGGCGCGGACGAGCTCACGGCGCAGCCAGTCGAGCGCGGCGTTGATCGCACGCACCTTCACGGTCCCACGCGGGCCGGGGTAGCTGAGCTTCTTCGCCCATACGCCCGCGGGCGAGTGGAGCCCGATGTAGATCGTGCCGACGGGGCTGGAGCCGGCGCCGGTCTCCGAGGCGCCCGCGAAGCCGGTCACCGCCAGCGTGTAGTCCGCTCCGAGCGTCTCCGCGGCGCCGGTCGCCATCGCTACGGCCGCCTCCTCGCTCACCGCGCCGTGCTGCTGCAGCAGACTCTCCGGCACGTCCAGCAGCAGCGTCTTGGCGTCGTTCGAACTGCAGACGATCCCGCCGGCGAAGAACTTGCACGCACCGCTCACCTCGCTGAAGGCGTTGGCGAGCATCCCGCCGGTCGCGGCCTCGGCGACCGCCAGGCGGCGCTCCTGCTGGCGCAGCAGGTCGGCACAGACGCGGGCAAGCGAATCGTGGCCGTAGCAGACAAAATCCTCCCCGAGGCTGAGCGCGCACTCGGCGGCGATCGCCTCAAGCTGCGGGTGGGACAATTCACCGCCGGGCGAGCTGAGCCGGCAGTCGACGGCGCCCTGGTGCGCGCAGAAGGCGACGCTCAGCGCCACACCGTGCGGCGCGAGGAACGGTTGCAACCGCGTCTCCAGTGCCGACTCGCCGATGCCGGCGGTGCGCAGCTGCACGTAGGCCTCGCGGGCCTCCAGCAGCGCTCGCGCGGCGAGGCGCGGCACCACTTGATCGAGGAACATCGGCTGCAGCTCGTTGGGCGGGCCGGGGAGCATCACGAGCACCTTGCCGTCCTGTTCAGCCCAGAGGCCCGGCGCCGTGCCGTTGGCGTTGGCCAGGACCTCTCCCCGCTCGAAGACGTAGGCCTGCTTGAGGTTGTTCTCGGTCATCTTCCGCCCGAAGCGCGCGAAGCGCTCCTGCATCGCGCGCTCGATCGCGGGATCAAACACCAGCCGCTGGCCGATGACCTCCGCGATCACCTCGCGCGTGCGGTCGTCGCAGGTTGGTCCCAGACCGCCCGTGGTGATCACGACGTCGGACCGCGCCCAGCTTTCGCGGAACTGCGCCGCAATCGCGTCCGCCTCGTCGGTGATCGTGACATTGCGCCGCAGCAGGGCCCCGCGCCGACCCAGCTGGGCGCCGATGAACGTGAGGTGCCCGTTCGCCGTGAGCCCGAGCAGCAGCTCGTCACCGAGCGTGATCAGTTCGTAGCGGACTGCGGCGACCGGACGGGCGGGCGAGCCGGCGGGAGGACTGGATTCCGAAACCATACTTGCGGACGCGGACCGTAGGCGGATTCTCCCAAAATGCCAGCGGTCGGGACGGCGCCGTCGCCGGACGGTTCGCCGGCTCCCACCTTGGAAGACGAGAAGCCCAGCTCATTGAAGGAAAAGGTCCGGCAGCTGCCGGACCGCCCCGGTGTTTACCTGATGAAGGACCGCCTCGGGCGGATCATCTACGTCGGCAAGGCGCGCAGCCTGCGCAAGCGCGTCGCCTCGTACTTCCAGAGCGGCCGCGCGCGCACCATCGCCCAACCGAAGATCCGCGCCCTCATCCGGCTGATCGCGGACCTCGACGTGATCGAGGTGCGCTCGGAACCCGAGGCGCTGCTGCTCGAAGGCAAGCTGATCAAGCAGTGGCGGCCGCGGTACAACACGGACTTCACGGACGACAAACGCTTCCTCCTCGTGCGGGTCGATGAGGCGGAAGTGCTGCCGCGCTTCCGGCTGACGCGCCTGCGGAAGGACGACCGCTCGCGCTACTTCGGTCCCTTCGCGCACAGCGGCCTGCTGCGGCGGACGCTCGCACAGATGCGCCGTCAGTTCGGCATCCTGCTCGCCGACGGCACGCCGGAGCGGCTGCCCGATGGCCGTTGGCGGCTCTACGACGACGTCCGCGAGGAGATCTACGGCACGGCCGAGCCCGTCACGGCCGAGGAATACCGCGAGCGCGTGGGCCGCGCCTGCGAGTTCATGGAGGGCAAGTCGCGCGAATGGCTCGGCACGCTGCGCGAGGAGATGACGGCGGCGGCAGCGAAAAGGGACTTCGAGCGAGCGGCCGAGTTGCGCGACGTCGTGTTCGCGCTCGAACAGACGCTGCGGCGCACCCGCAACTTCGGCCGCGTGGATCCCACCCGCCCGTCGGGCGATGCCGCGGCGCTCGAGGCGTTGCGCGAGACGCTGGGCCTGGCCGGCCCGCCGCGCACGATGGAGTGCTTCGACATCTCCCACATCTCCGGAACGCTCGTCGTCGCCGCGATGGTGCACTTCGCCGACGGCCGGCCCGACAAGGATGAGTACCGCCGCTTCCGCATCCGCAGCTTCATCGGCAACGACGACTTCCGCGCGATGGAGGAGGTCGTGGGTCGGCGCTACCGCCGCCTCGTCGAGGAGCAGCGCCCGCTGCCCGACCTCGTGGTGATCGACGGCGGCCGCGGCCAGATCGGGGCCGCGCTGAAGGCTTTCATCGCCCTCGACGCGGAACCGCCGGCGATCATCGGCCTCGCGAAGAAGCACGAGACGATCATCTTCCCCGATGAACGCGCGCCGCTCAACCTGCCGCTCGACCACCCGGGCCTGAACCTGCTGCAGCGGCTGCGCGACGAGGCGCACCGCTTCGCCAACACCTACAACGCGGAGCTGCGCTCGCAGCGGATCCGCGAGAGCATCCTCGACGACTTCCCGGGCCTAGGCCCCGCGCGCCGAGCCGCGCTACTCGTGCATTTCGGCGACATCGCCCGGTTGCGCGCCGCCACTCCAGAGGAGATCGGCGCGGTGAGCGGTTTCGGTGGCAAGATGGCCGCCGACCTCCACGCCTTCCTGCGGCGGACCGATTGAGGCGGCGCCGGCGGGCGGGCTCAGCGTTCCCTCGCGGCCGACACATCTACGCCCGAAAGCGCAAAACCCAGTGCCCGGCCTCCACCCGCCGGCCCCTCGGCCACCGGAGACACGGGGCTGCGCAGCTCCAGCCGCAGGGGACCGCGAGAGGGCAAGGCCACCGGCGGCAACTCCACCCATGCTCGCGCGGGCGAGATCGACCCGGACCAGATTCGCGTTTCGCCCCGCAACACTTCCAACGGACGCGCCGAGATACCCCGCGTTTCCAACCGCACCCGCAGCGCGCGACCAGGGGTGACACCTGCGGTCTCTAGCTCGAGCGAAGCCGTTCCAGCGGACCAGGCCCAGACGGCCGCCCCGCTCCGCTCCCGCCCGTACCAGCCCTCCGCGAGCTGCGCGCTGAAACTTCCTCCGGCGAAGCGCCCGGCGGCGATCTCCCGCGGAGCGGGCGGTACCTCACGCAACGCCTCGAGGCCCGCGAACACCGTGAGCCCTCCTGCAACCAACCAGCGCCACGAGGCGCGGTCGCGCACGGCGAGCACGGCGAATACGATCCCCAGTGGCAGGAGGACGCGTGTCGCCGCTCCGGGTTGCCCTTCCCAAACCGCGGTTCCCAGCAGTGCCATCATCAACACCTGCACCGCGCCCAACCGCCACCAAGGGTCGTCAAGCCGCCGGTGCCGGATCACGTAGGCGGCCTGCGCCGTGAGTCCGGCGGTCGCCAGGAAGGTCGTCGTGACCAGCCAGCGGAAGTCGGGATGCCGCGGGAATGAGGCGACGGCCTCGACCCACTTGTCGATCCAGCCGATGACGGGCCACGTGAAGTTGCCGAAGCCCTGGTCGGCGGGACCGAGCCGCCAACGAACGTAGCCGAGCCACAGCGCAAGCGGCAACGCGACCGCCAGCGCCACACCCAGGTTGCGCCACATCGCGCCGGACTTCAGCCACGGCCGGCGCCAGAGGGCCGCGACGCCAGCGAGGGCCGTCTCGCGCGCAAGGCCCGACGCGCCGAGGAGCGCCCCCGCCCATCCACCTCGCCCGCGCTCGAAGGCGTGAACCGCCCCGGCCGCCAGCGTGGCGGCGAGGAGATCCGTCAAAGCCAGCCGCACGGAGTGCAGCGCCCCGGCGGAGAACATCACGCCCACCCAGGCCGTGAGGCCACGGGCGTCGGCCACGCCGAGGATGCGCCACAGCAGCAGCGCGAGCGCGGTCCAAATAGCGAGGTTGAGCGCCGCGTACGCGCCGGCGATCCGCGCCGGCTCACCCGTGGCGGCGAGCCACGCCAGCGCGCTCAGCAGGATACGCCTTGCGCGGTAGGAAAGGTGACCCACGGCGGATGGCAGCTCCGGCGAGTCGAGCAGCGGATGAAAGGCGACCTGTGCGTAGGCGGCGCCGTCATAGCCGTTCCGGCCCTCGTACCAGAAGACCGGATGCTCGCGCACCTCGAGGAGGCCCGAGCGGCGGTCCTCCTCGTCGAGCTGGATGAAGCGCGTGAAGCCGAAGTGCGGATGCCAAAACCGGCCGGCAAGCGCCGCGAACGCGAGCCCGAGCAGCCAGCCGGCGAGGACGATGCGCCGGCGAAGGAGGGCGGCGATCCACGGGGCGCTCATGCGTGCGGCGGGATCAAGGGTTCCCGAGCAGCAGATGGCAAACCCCGTTGCCTCGCAGCCGACCAGTCACCACCGTCGCCTGATGCCCGACGCGGCGCCCAACGCCCAGCACCCGACCCAGCGGAAACCAAGCTTTCCGGTCGGAGCGGACCTGCGCCGCTACCTCGCGCGCTACCGCCGGGAACGTGAGCTGCCCGTGACCTACGAACGCCTGCGGGACTTCGCCGAGGCGATCCCGCTCGCCGATGACGCCGGCCGGCCGACGCTGTGGGACAGCGTCATCTACCACGCGAACGACATGGCGGCGCTCAACGAGGATCTGAAGCGCGTCTACGCGCTGCTGAAGGTCGACGGAGACATGTCGGTGGTGAGCCACCTCTACGTCGACCGCGTGGATTTCTGCACCTTCGGCAACTCGACGCCGTTCCGCGTGCGGATCGTCAACGCGTACAACGACAACCAGGACTACTTCTACGTGAAGCGGGCCGACGCCTCCCGCGTCTACGGCCTCGAACTGGAGCACCTGCTCTCGCCCAACCGCCTCAACTTCCTCACGCACGGCGGTACGCTGATCGAGGAGCACGTCGCGGGCATCCCGGGCGACGTGTACATCAGCGACTGGCTCGGGCGGCGCACCGAGCTGAAACCGATCCGCGTGGCCAAGGAGCTGGTGAAGTTCAACGAGCGCTGCTTCGTCCGGCTGCTCGGAGACATGCGCTCCTACAACTTCGTGTTCGTGGTCACGCCCGACTTCGAGGAGGCGCAGATCCGCATCCGCGCGATGGACTTCGACCAGCAGAGCTACGACGGCCGCCGCAGCTTCTACCTGCCGCAGTTCTTCAAGGACAACGCGCCGCTGGTGCAGTTCTGCACGCGGCACCTGCGCGTCGAGACCGCGCACCAGTACCGGCGAGAGGAGCAGACGCTCCTGCTGCAGCGCGCGGCGCTGGCCTCCGAGCGCCTCGGCCTGCTGCTGCACGACATGGAGGGCGACGCCATCGCGCCGCGCGAGAAGCTGCTCACCCTGCGCGAGGGGCTCGCCGAGCACTACCGGCGCGCCGAGTACCTGCGCTGCGAATCGATGGGCGCGCTGATCCGGGAGAACCTCGAGTCGATCCGGCGCGACATCGGCCGACCCGTCGTGCCGGAACTGCTGCCGGGCTGAGGCCTCTCAGGCCGGCGCCCAGGCGCCGATCGCGACCATCTCCTCCACTTCCTTTTTCTCGTCCGGCAGCTCGTTGAGCGGCGCGAAGCGTTCCGAGCTGAAGCCCAGCTCCTGCTCGCCCTGATGGAAGGGGTCCTTCGGGTTGACCAGCTCTTCGAGCAGCAGCCCCACCGTCGCGGTGTCGCCACCCTTCACGATCTTCTCCCGACCGAGGAAGACCTCGCGGACGGTGTAGATGTTGTCCTTCACCGGGAGCTGCTTGTACAGCGCCCGGACCGTCGGGGAAAACACATCATTGATGCAGACGACTCGCTGGCCCTTGACCATGGTGTAAACGATGCGCGCCCCGGCCGCCGCTGCAAAGGAAGAATCCGCGCGCGATGCTCGCCGAGACCTTTCGCCCTTGTTTCACGGCGAGCCGGACCGCACCTTCGGCGCTTTGCCAACTCTCCCGCCATGAAGATCAAGACCGGCCTGACGCCCCAGAAACTGCAGAGGAAGACCGCCCGCGTGTTCGAGCTCGCGGGAGCCAAGATCCGCGCCATCGACGCGACCTGGGACCCCGCGCGCGGCACGCCCGTCTTCACCTGGAAGGGTCGCTACACCTCGCGCGGATGGACGGAGTGGACGCAGGGATTCCAGTTCGGGATGGCCTTCCTGCACTTCGACGCCACCGGCGACAAGGAGATGCTCGCCCTCGGCCGCGCCAAGACGCTGCGGCACATGGCGTCGCACGTCTCGCACGTCGGCGTGCATGACCACGGCTTCAACAACGTCTCCACCTACGGCAACCTGCGCCGCCTCATCCTCGAAGGCCGCATCGAGCGCGATCAGCGGGAACTCGATTACACGGAGGTCGCGCTGAAGGTGTCCGGCGCCGTGCAGGCCGCGCGCCATGTCACCACCGCATACCGCGAGCCGTGGTCGCCCGTGTCCGGCGCCGCCGGCGTCGCCCCCTCCGGTTACGTCTACTCCTTCAACGGCCCGCAGTCGCTGTTCGCCGACACCATCCGCTCGATGCGCTCGCTCGTCGTCGCCCATCAGCTGGGCCACGCGCTGATGGCCGAGGGCGACCGGCCGGTGAACCTGCTCCACCGCGCGATCGAGCACGCCGCCACGACCGCGCGCTTCAACGTCTTCTTCGGACGCGGGCGCGACAGCTACGACGTCCGCGGCCGCGTCGCCCACGAGAGCGTGTTCAACCGCAACGACGGCCAATTCCGCTGCCCGAGCTCCCAGCAGGGCTACTCGCCTTTCACCACCTGGACCCGCGGCGCCGCCTGGATCATCTGCGGCTATGCCGAACAGCTGGAATTCCTCGAGACGGTGCGGGGTTCCGACCTCGACGCCGTCGGCGGCCGCCGCGCGGTGACCGACCTCGTCCTGGAGACGGCCCGCGCCGCTTCCGATCTTTACATTGACGGCTACTCGGCGCGCGACGGCATCCCTTATTGGGATAGCTGCGCGCTCAACACCCATCGCCTCGGGGACTTCACGCGGCGCGACGCCGACCCGTTCAACGACCACGAGCCCGTCGACAGCTCGGCTGCCGCCATCGCCGCGCAAGGCTTCATCCGGCTCGGAAACTACCTCGCCGCGAAAGGCCAGGGGGCTGCCGGCCGCCGCTACCTGCAGGCCGGGTTGACCATCGCCGACACGATCTTCGATGAGCCCTACCTCTCGGCCGACAAGCGCCACCAGGGGCTCCTCCTCCACAGCGTCTATCATCGGCCCAACGGCTGGGATTACGTCCCGCCCGGCCGCAAGGTCCCCTGCGGCGAGGCCTGCATGTGGGGCGACTACCACGCGATGGAGCTCGCCCTCCTCATCCGCCGCATGGCCGAGGGGCGTTACTACACGTTCTTCTGAACGACCCCGTGTCCGCGCCGGTCCTCTACGAGTCCCACTCGCACACCCCGCTCTGCAAGCACGCCGTCGGGGATCCGGCCGAGTACGCGGCGGTCGCGGAGCAGCGCGGGCTGAAGGGGATCATCATCACCTGCCACGCGCCCCTGCCCGACGGCCTCGGCATCGACCACCGGATGGCGCCGGAGGATTTCGGACGCTACGTCGACCTCGTGGCCGCCGCACGCGAAGCATTCGCGGGCCGCGTCGATGTGAGGCTCGGGCTGGAGAGCGACTACTTCCCCGGTATCGAGCGTTGGACTGAGAAGCTCCACGCCCGCGCCCCGCTGCACCATGTCCTCGGCTCGGTGCACATGCAGGTCACGCACTACCGCGCCAAGTACTTCACCGGCGACTTCCTCGCGTACCAGCGGACGTACTTCGAGCATCTCGCCGAGTCCGCGGAAACCGGGCTGTTCGACACGCTCGCCCATCCTGACCTCGTGAAGAACGAGGCGCCGCACGCGTGGGACTTCGGGCGCATCCTGCCCGACATCCAACGCGCGCTGGACCGCATCGCCCGCACCGGCGTCGCGATGGAGCTCAACACCAGCGGCCTCAATAAGGCGCTGCCCGAGATGAATCCCGGACCCCGCATGCTCGCGCTGATCCGCGAGCGTGGCATCCCCGTCGTGATCGGCGCCGACGCCCATCGGCCCGGCCGCGTCGCCGACCGTTACGAGGATGCGCTCCGCCTGCTCGGGGAGATGGGTTTCAACACCGTCAGCCTCTTCCTCGACCGCCGGCGTCGCGAGGTACCCATCGCGGAAGCCCTCGCCTCCCTCCGACCCGCCGCCGAGCCGGCACCCGCGGCCGCCTGAGGCGGCACAACGTGGACGCGACGCCGATCAACCTCCACGATCTCACGCGGGAGGAGCTGCGTTCCTTCTTCGCCCGCCGCGGGATCGCCACCGTCCACGCCGACACGCTCTGGAACCGGCTCTACCTAGGGCTTGCGGCGGAGATATCCGCCGCCGCGCTGCCGGGCCTGCCCGCCCGCGTGATCAAACTACTCGACGCGGAGACGCGGATCGGTGTTCCGCCGGTGGCACTCGCGACAGACTCGACCGACGGCTTCACGCGCAAGTACCTGCTGGAACTGGCTGACGCGCGGCGAATCGAGACGGTGCTGATGCGTTACTCCGGCCGCGTCACCGCCTGCGTGAGCTCGCAGGTGGGCTGCGCCATGGGCTGCGTCTTCTGCGCCACCGGGCAGATGGGACCCGGGCGGAACCTTACGGCCGGCGAGATCGTCGCGCAGGCGGTCCACGTCGCCCGCGCCCTGCGCGACGCGCCCGTCGACGGCGGCGAAGCGTCCGGAAGTCGCCGGCTACGCAACATCGTGCTCATGGGCATGGGCGAGCCGCTCAACAATTACGACGCGGTGCTGCGGGCGGTCGACATCCTGCGCGACCCGGCGGGCCTCGCGATCGCCGCGGAGCGCATCACCCTGAGCACGGTCGGCATCGTGCCCGGCATCCTCCGGCTGGCACGCGAACGGCGACCCATCCACCTCGCCGTTTCCCTGCACGCCGCCTCGCAGGAAGCCCGCGCCGCACTCATCCCCGGGGCCCGGCGCTGGCCCCTCGAAGAGCTGATGGCGGCTTGCGACGCGTACTCGGCCGCCACCGGTCGCCGCATCTTCTACGAGTGGACGCTCATCGCGGGACAGAACGACTCGCCGGAAGAAGCCCGCACGCTAGGCGTCCTACTTCGCGGCCGGCCCGCCCAGGTGAATCTGATCCCTTTGAATCCAACGGGAGGATACGAAGGCGAGCCGAGCCGAGTGGAACCGGTGCGCCGCTTCCAGCGAATCCTGCGCGACGAATTCGGCCTGCCGTGCACGGTGCGCCAGCGGCGCGGCATCGACATCGCCGCGGGCTGCGGCCAGCTCGCGGCGGCGGACTGACGACCGCGCTCAGCCTAGCGCAGCCCGCGCCTCCTGCACGACCGGCGACCGCGCAAGGCCAGCCTCGATCGGCGCGGTTAGGCCAAGCCTCACCGCGCGCGCCTGCAGGGTGAGAAACGCGAGCGACGCCGCCTCGCCCTGCACCGCGCGACCGGCCGCCGCGGCGAGGTCCTCGCCCGCCGGGCGCAGGCACGTCGCGGGCACGATGCCCTTCTCGGCGAGGAAGAGTCCGATCGAGGCGCCGAGGGTTTCCAGCCAGGGTCGCGGCTGCGTGGGGACGACGTAGGCGAACGCGGCACTCGAGGGCGACCACTCCATGTAGGCGCGCAGTTCACCATGGATCCGCGCCAGCGCCGCGTCGGCGTTGCCCGGCGTCCAGCGGGCGGTGAAGGACTTCCTTTCGCGAGATGATGCCATTTCCCAGACGCGAAGCACCATCTCGTAGTCGCCCGCCGACGCGCGCAGGGCGCCGGTGACGACGTAGTCGAATCCCTCGCCGGCCGTCTCCACGAGCTGGCGGAGGTTCTCGAGCGTCCACTCCGTGTTGAACATGAAGAGATGATTCTCCTCCGGGCCGCCGGGGCCGGATCGGTAGCCGATCGCCGCGGCCGGTGCGTACAGCGCCGAGAAGTAGAATGTCTCCGCGAACCAGAGCGGGAGCGCGCGGCTGAGTCGCGCGAGCTCATCCTCGGGGGCCCGCAGCGACTTCTCGTCGACCGGACGCCCGGGCAACGAAAGCTGCGCGAACGCGATGCGGCGGAGCCGGCCTTCCTTGGGCGGCAGGAGCCGCGCCGCGCAGGACTCGAGGCCGTAGAACCACACGGGTTTGCTGATCGTCACGAGGCCGATCCGCGCCGGCTCCGCACCGCCCGCCGCGGCGCCACCGATGGGTTCCGCCCCGGACACCAGCATTTCGGCGATGGCGTTGGAGAAACCGTGCAAACGGTCCTCCAGCTCGGGCCGGTTGAGGGTGAAAAGGATATCGAGCACGTGTTGCGCAGCGTCGGCGTTGCGCACCGCCAGATAGGCCTGGAGCAGGTTCAAGCCAGTAGCCGGCCCATGCCGGTCGGCGGCATAGCGCGGCGCCACCAACTCGATGATCTGTTCCACGTGCCCGTGAGTGCCGAGGTCTCCGGAGATCGCGACAAGCACGTCGGCCCGGTCGCCCGCCGTCGCAAGAACTTCGTCGTAGATCGCCATCGCGCCTGGAAGGTCCTTCGCCTCGAGCCGCTCCCGGGCGGCGAGCAGGCGTGCCTTCACGCCGCCGACGGGTGCGGGAGCCAGCGCGGAAGTTTCCGCGGGGACGGCCGGGTTTGCCGGAACGGAGTCTGGTTTCCGCGCACTGAAGCGGTCGAAAAATCCCATGGCGCGAGCAAATGTCGCCCCTCCGCGCTGGCGAACACAAATCCCCTCAGCGCGGCCCCGGGATCCGGTCCAGCGTGACCCCGGCACGAGTCGCGATCAGCGCGCAGACCTTGGGAACGTACATCCGCGTTTCAGCGGGCAGGGAATCCGCCACGGCGGTGAACGTTTCGGCCCGGCGGGCAGAAAGCGCGCGCCCGACCCGTCCTTCACCCGCGTTGTAAGCCGCCAGCACCAGTGCCCAGTTGCGGAACCTCCCGTGCAACGTGCGGAGATACCGCGCCGCGGCGCGAGCCGACCGCTCCGGATCGGTACGATCGTCCGGCAGGAACGTGCTGAGGCCGAGCGATCGGGCGGTGTCCGGCATGAATTGGAACAGACCTCGCGCGCCAGCCGGACTGCGCGCCGAAGGATTGAAGGAGCTTTCCGCCTCGACGAGCCACGCCAGTTCAGGCGGCACGCCCTCCGCGCGGAAGACCGCCTGCACCCTGGGCATAAGTTCACGCGCCCGCGCCGGAACCGGGCGCCCCTTCACCCGTTCCAGCCAGAGCGAATAGTGCGGAACGGGCTGGATGAGCGGCTTCGGCACGCGAAGGGGCGGTGGCGGCGGGGCAGCCGCTTGACCCGCCGCCTCCATGGCGTCGACCCGCTGCTCGAGCCAGTCGGCTAGCTCCTCCGCGCCCGGCACGAGCCGCAGGGCGCCCAGCGCGGGCCGCGCCTCGGCCGCGAGCGCCGCCAGTTCCGTCAGCGAGCCACCCGCCAGGGCTCGCTCCAGCCGCCCGACCTGAAAGTCCCACTCCTCCCGCGAGGGAAAGTCATAAAGCGCACGGATTTCCGTTGGCGCCCCGCGCTCGAAGATTTCACGCGCGATCCGGTAGGCCTCGTCGCGCCCAGCGGCTTCGGCGGTACGCTCCGCCGCCGTAACACCCCCGGCAAGAGTGAGTAAGAGTATCCATAGAACCGTGACACCTGTCCTCTTCATGGCTGGGTTGACCTGCGGGCAACGAGACAAGCGAAGGTCGTAGGGAAGCCTTACCGGGCTTCCGAGCCGAAACCATGGCCCACCAGCCGCGCCGGAGGTTTACCGCGTTGACCCCTCCCTCGCGCCGTCTACCTAGACCCATCCATCGCCGGTGAACCGCGTCCATATCAAGACCTACGGCTGCCAGATGAACGAACGCGACAGCGAGGCTGTCGCGGCGATGCTGCGCGCCCGTGGTTACCGGATCGTGCCTGATGAAGACGATTGTGACATCCTTCTGCTGAACACCTGCAGCGTACGCGACGCGGCGGAGCAGAAGGCGATCGGCAAGGCCGGTTACCTCCAGCAGCGGAAGCGTCGTCAGCCGGACTTCGTCCTGGGGATCCTCGGCTGCATGGCGCAGAACCGCGGCGCGGCGCTGCTGGAGCAGCTACCGGACCTCGACCTGATCATCGGCACGCAGAAGTTCCACCAGGTGCCGGGCCACCTCGACAACCTGCGCGCGGCCCGCGAGGCGGGAGTGCCGGTCGGCGATACGATCATCGACATCGGCGAGGAAGCGGGGTCGCAGAACACGATCCGCGATCATGCCGAGCCCGAGTCCGGAGAAGAGCGCCGCGTGACGGCCTTCGTCTCGATACAGCAGGGCTGCGACATGGATTGCGCGTTCTGCATCGTGCCTAAGACGCGCGGTGACGAGCGTTCGCGTCCGGCCGAAGAGATCGTGGCGGAATGCCGTGGACTGGCGGAGCGCGGGGTGCGGGAGGTGACGCTGCTCGGCCAGATCGTCACCAGCTACGGACGGCGTGAGCAGGCGCACACGGGAGGTGTGAGCCCGTTCGTGCAATTGCTCGAGAAGGTGCACGCCATCGAGGGTATCGCGCGGATCCGGTTCACGTCGCCCCACCCGCGCGGATTCAAGCCCGACCTCGTGGCGGCGTACGGCCGGCTGCCGAAACTCTGCCCGTACGTGCACCTGCCGATGCAGAGCGGGAGCGACCGCATCCTCCGTGCGATGAACCGGCCCTACTCCCGGGATCGCTACCGCGCGATCGTCGATTCACTGCGGGCAGTGAATCCCGAAATGCATTTCTCAACCGACGTCATCGTGGGATTCCCGGGAGAGACGGAGGAGGACTTCGCGCAGACGCGGGAGCTGTTCGCCGCGTGCGACTTCGACATGGCCTACATCTTCAAGTACAGCATCCGCACGGGAACGCCGGCGGCGACGATGGACGGTCAAGTTCCGGAGGAAGTGAAGGAGGCGAGGAATCGCGAGTTGCTCGCAATCCTGGAGGCCAACTCGCTCCGCCGCACCGCGAAGCTCATCGGGCGGGACGAGGAAGTGCTGGTGGAAGGGCGCGACCGCGGCGGGTCCCGCTTCACCGGGCGCACCCGCGGCAACCGCACGTGCGTGTTCGACGCCGCGCCGAGACTCGTAGGCGAACTGGTTCCGTTGCGGATCGAGCGCGCCACGGTGAGCACGCTCTACGGCCACCTCGTCCCAGCCGCGGTCGGGGCGTGACGCCGACACGCCCGTTGTTCCAACCTTCCCGCGAATGAGCCTCACCGCCGCCACCCTCGTCACCGGCCTCCTGCTGCTCGCGCTCGGCGTGCCGCTGGTCCTCGACCGCGGCGGTTGCGCCGCGGTGTTCCAGGCGTTTCCGCGCTCAAAGGCGGCGACCTACGTCGTCTTCCCCGCCGGAGCCGCCTGGTTCCTCTACGAAATCTGGCACCTCTCCCCGGCCGACTTCGGTGAGTACCGCACCTACCTTTTCTTCGGATTCCTCGCCGTCGCGCTGCTCTCGTTCAAGTGCGTGCCTGATTTCCTGGCCGTACGAGGGCTGGCCGCGCTCATCCTGATGGGCTCGATGCCGTTGCTCGACGCCGGGTTCATGAACTTCGAGCACCGGCGCATCCTGCTCTACAAAGTCGCGATCTACCTCGCGATCACCGCCGCGATCTGGCTCGGCGCCCAACCGTGGCGCCTGCGCGACTTCCTCTCGTGGCTGTTTGCGCGGCCGAAGCGCGCCAAGGCGTTGGGCGGGGCCCTTACCGCCTACGGGCTGCTGCTGGCGGGGGTGGCGTTCACCTACTGACCGCTTCGTCCACGATGGCCGCGACACCCGCGCCCCTCCTGTTGGTGATCGCCGGTCCCGCCGGCTCCGGTAAAAGCACGCTCTGCGACCGGTTACTGCGGGAGCGACCCGGATTCTCGCGTGTCGTGACCACCACGACGCGTTCGCCGCGGCCGGGCGAGGTCAATGGCGTCCATTACCATTTTTTCTCCGCGGACGAGTTCCGCCGACGCCTCACGGCGGGTGAGTTCCTTGAATGGGCCCAGGTACACGGAGACCGCGAGGACCGCTTCTACGGCACGCTCAAGTCGAGCGTCGTCACACCGCTGGAGGGAGGCCGGAACCTCGTGCTCAACGTTGACGTTCAGGGCGTGGAAAGCTTCCGCCGCATCGCCCGTGAGAATGCGACGCTCCGGAACGCGCTCACCACGGTGTTCCTGGTCGTCGATCCTGGGAGCATGGCCGAGCGCATGCGGGAGCGCGGGCAGGACGGCGAGCAGGAGATCGAGCGCCGCTTGCGCACCGCCGAGCTGGAGCTGCGGGAGGCCCCGAAGTTCGACTTCCGGATCGAAAGCCGGTCGCGTGAAGAGGACTTCGCCGCCCTGTTGGCGATCATCGATCAAGTGCGGCCGCCGCGACATTGATCACCGGCCGCCGCAAATAGCGTTGCCGGCGGGCGCGCCCGAAAGCAGAAGTTCGGCGCGAAGACCGCTCCCGCGGCCGAAGCCTTCCCCGCATGCAGCAGGTGACTTTTTCCGATCAGGCGATGCAGGAGCTCAACAAGCTCGACCTGTACGCGCAGCTGCAGGCGATCCATCCGATCAGCAGCCTCAAGGCATCGGAACTTGCCCACCCCCGGGAACCCTTGGGCCATTTCCGGCGTGGTCAAAAGACGCTTTTCCGGCTGAGGGTGGGCGAGTTCCGCTTCTATTTCGAAATGCGCGGGGAAAACCTGCACGTGGACTACATCCTTCACCAGAACTCATTGGAGGACTTTCTTTTAAGAAATAAACTGCCCGTCTCGGAGCAGCAATTGGTGGAGCAGCACTCCAAGTTTTGGAAGTACCTGGAGGGCCTGACCCGATGAGCAAAGGATCCCACGGACGCGGTTCCGATCCTGAGGATCCCTACGCGGTCACGCAGGCCAGTAGGATCTACTTTCTTCCTAACTTGATGACCGCAGGCAACTTGTTCTGCGGATTCATGGCCATCCTCCAATGTGTGCAGGCTCGTTTGGCCGAGACTTCCATCGTTGGTGAGTATGCTGGGGCGACAAACGCGGAACATTACCGCTATGCCGTCTGGTTCATTTTTGCCGCCGCGGGCTTCGACGCCCTCGATGGCCGATTAGCGCGCATGGGAGGGCGCGAGTCACTGTTCGGCGCTGAATTTGATTCAATCGCTGACGTGATCTCGTTCGGCATGGCGCCTGCGCTACTTATGATTTACCTCATCATTTCTCCTACCCAAGCTCAAGATTACGAATGGTTTAGAAACATAGGATGGTTCATAGCCTTCGTTTACCTACTCTGTGCCGCCATGCGGTTGGCAAGGTTTAACGTGATCACGAATCCCTACATCCACCCGGGATCAAAGGAGTCTCACAAGGATTTCGTAGGCCTGCCAGTACCCGCCGCCGCCTCCACCGTCGCTGCCACCGTCCTATTCATCCTCAAACTGGGTGAGATGGACCGTAGCCTGAAATCGTGGGCGCTCGCGCTTCCCCCGCTCATGCTGCTGATCGCCATCCTGATGATGAGCCGCGTGCGCTACCCAAGCGGAAAGAACCTCAACATGCAGACGCAGACCAAGCTGCGCCCGTTCGTCGCCATGCTCGTGGTGGGCGGCCTGGTCGTCTTCTACAAGGAGTTCGCGGCCTTGGGCATTTGCGTCGGCTACATCTTCTTCGGGCTCATCCGTCACTTCCGCCGCCCACCGGTGACCAGATCCGTGTGAGCAACCCGCGGGTTCATTCCGAACAACTCTTTCCGTGCGAATAAGTCCCTGGTTTCCCGCTTCGCGGCTCAGGTTTTTCACGACCTTTGGAACGTGTTTTCCCGAGGAGGACGAAGGGTTGTTGGTGTTCTTCGCAGCACATAGGAATACGGATAGAATTCCTTATTGAACCTCCTATCATTTGGCCTTTGTTGAAAACCCCGTCGCTCGCCTTCCGCTTCTCCCGATGAAATTCAAAATCAACCGCGACCACTTTGCCAACGGCCTCGCCCAGGTCCTGAACGTCGTCGGTTCCAAGGCGACGATGCCGATCCTCAGCAACGTGCTGATCGAAGCGGAGAAGGACCAGATCTCCCTGACGACGACGAATCTCGACCTCGGGATCCGCTGCAAGATCAAGGCCGAGGTCAAGGAGACCGGCGCGGTGACACTGCCCGTCAAGCGTCTCGCCGGCATCGTACGCGAACTGCCGAATATCGACGTCGTTTTCGACTGCGCCCCGAACCATCAGGTCAAGCTCAGCTCCGGCGGATCCACGTTCCGCATCATGGGCATCGGCAAGGAGGAGTTCCCTCCCCTCCCTGAGTTCGGTGAGGACCACGTCTACAGCCTCGATCAGGCAGAACTGGCGACGATGCTCCGCAGCGTTTCCTACGCGCAGTCGACCGACGAGGGTCGTTACATCCTCAACGGCGTCTACTTCAACTTTCGCGACGGTAAGTTGTCGCTCGTGGCGACTGACGGCCGCCGTCTCGCGCTGCTTTCCAAGGAGATCCAGGTTCCGGAATCCGGCGGAGGCGCGATAATCCTTCCCGCCAAGACGGTCGGTGAGCTCACCCGTCTCCTCGACAAGGGCGCGGTGGTGAAGATCAACTTCAATGACCGGCGCGCGGCGTTCCAGATCGGCACCGACAAGGACACCAGCGGCCTGATCGATCACATCTACCTCTATTCCAAGGTGGTCGAGGGCAATTACCCCAACTACCAGCAGGTCATACCGAAGGAGACGCATCAGCGGATCAAGCTGGAGCGCGAGCTCCTCCTGCAATGCGTGCACCGCGCCGCTCTGGTCTGCTCGGAAAAAGCCAACTCGGTGAAGATGAAGCTCTCCAGCAACCTGCTGGAACTCACGGCCCAGAGCCCGGACTTCGGCGAGGCTCACGAGTCCATGGCGATCAGTTACAGCGGCCCGGAACTGCAGGTAGCGTTCAACCCTGCCTTCCTCATGGATCCGTTGCGCGCGCTGACGAAGGACGAGGTCTTCTTCGAGCTTAAGGACGAAGTTAGCCCCGGCGTGTTCAAGACGCTCGAGAACTTCGTCTGCGTCATCATGCCGGTGCGGCTCAGCTGAGCCCGCCCGCGTTCGCCCGCTAGCCCGTCCTACGCGGGCCACGTGCCGGCCAGCGCATCCTCACGACACGTGTCCATGCCCACGGTCACCCTCCCGCTGCTGCTCGCGGCGATGCTGGTCTCGATCGTGCTGATGCGGCTGAATCAGAACACCGCTTCGCCGCTGCTACTCATCATGGATCGGTGGTTGCGCTGGATCATCTTTGCCGTGGGCGGCGCCTACGTCGCCACGGAGTACGAGCTCATCCAGCGTCCCTTCTGGGTCCTGGCTGTGGCTTTCTTCCTGACGTGGTTCCTGCTCGTGACCCTTTACGACTGGCTCGCGATCTCGGCCCACAGCGTAAGCCCCCTACCCCTTTTCCCTTCCTATTCGATCAATTCCTCCGGCGATGAATGGCCGGTCAGACCGCGGCTACTGCGGACACGCGAATGGCTGCGTTCGCAGGGTTTCCGGCCCGTGCAGGCGCTGAAGGCCGAGATCGGCGGAGGAATCCATCTGCGCACGTCTGTCTATCAGGACGCGCAGTCGACCATCCGCGTCCAAGTGAGCTTCATCCCCCACGGGTCCGGCGGCGTCGCGGTCTGCCATGCGGTTTCTTCGGTCGCCGCGGACGGTGCGCGCTACCTCACCGACAATCTCTTCATCCCATTCGCCGGTTTCTATCCGGAGAACTGGTTCGTGGAACGCTCGCCTTGGCGGCGCTCGCTTGAGGGCCTGATCCGGCGGCACCGGCGGCGGATGGAACGCGCCGGGGCGGTGCCGGTACCCTTCAGCGACGAGCCGTTGGCCGACCTTAACGCGGCCCAGCGCGAGCTTGACCGCCTCAACACCGAACTGGGTTTCCTTCACCCTCCACCGAAGCGCGAAGACCTCGGCAAGTTCACCTCCGAGGGACGATACCGCGTTTGGAAGGAGATCTGGATGCTCAATTACCTCGGCCGCGCCGCGCGGTACGAGTGACCAGGGAGCCGGCGGGCCGTCAGCCGCCGATGTAGCTCATCTCGACCTTTGGACGCGTTTCTCCGGCCGCGATCACCTCCGCCCGTTCGTCGCTGTAGCGATCCACCCGCCCGCGCCAGATGCGGCCGATGAAATTCTCCAGTCCCGCGTCGGTCATGCGCGGTGAACGCACCGCCCCAAGCACATCCCAGCCGAGCGAGGCGAACAGGCACGTGTAGAGGCGGCCGTCGGCCGAGAGGCGTGCCCGGTGGCAGTCGCGGCAAAACGGTTCCGTCACCGAACTTATGATACCGATCTCGCCGCGGCTGTCGAGGTACCGGTAGCGCGCGGCCACCTCGCCGCGGTAGGCCGGTTCCGCCGGCTCAAGCGGCCAGCGGGCATGAATGCGTTCCACGATCTCGCGGGCTGGCACCACCCGTTCGCCGGACCAGTGGTTGGTGTTGCCGACATCCATGAACTCGATGAAGCGCAGGGTGTGTCCGCGGTCCCTGAAGTATGCGCAGAGTTCCGGGATTTCCGCGTCGTTCACGCCGCGCTGGACGACACAGTTCACCTTGATCGTGATTCCGGCGGCGGCGGCCGCGTCGATGCCGCGCAGCACGCGGGCCACCTTGAACCCGAGGCCGTTCATCCTCCCCGCCGTCGCGTCGTCAAGGGAGTCGACGGAGACGTTCACCCGTGAGAGCCCGGCCGCGCGGAGCGCGGGAGTGAGTTTCTCGAGGAGCCAGCCGTTAGTGGTGAGGGCAAGGTCTGGTATTCCCACTTCGTGGCGCAGCACGCGGATGAGTTCAGGCACATCCGCGCGCAGCAACGGCTCGCCTCCGGTGAGCCTTACCTTGCGCACGCCGAGGGCACGGAAGGCCCGAACGATCCGAGAGATCTCCGTAAGCGTCATCAGCTGCGGATCGCGCAGAAACGCGTGGCCGGGACCGAAGACCTCGGCCGGCATGCAGTAAGGACACCGGAAATTGCAGCGATCGGTGACCGAGATCCGCAGGTCGTGCAGCGGGCGGCGAAAAACGTCTTTGGGTGGCCCCATGGAGAAGCGGCCTTGCGCCGCGTCGGGGGGAGTTGAAGCTCGTTTTCTCGCGGCGTAAAGCCGCGGCGCCCGAATCCGATGATCTCCCCCGCCGAGGCTGAGCAGCTGATCGAGCGACACCTGAGCCCCTTTCCTCGGGAGCAGTGTCCGCTTGCGGCGGCGCATGGCCGTGTGCTGCGTGAGCCGATACGCGCCGACCGCGACCTGCCGCCGTTCGACCGCGTGACGATGGACGGCTATGCGCTGCGTTCGTCTTCCTGGGCCGCGGGCGTGCGTTCGTTCCGAGTCGGCCGCATCCAGGCGGCCGGCATGCGGGCATTTGCGCTGGGCGAAGCGGCTGACGCCTGCATCGAGGTGATGACCGGTGCGGTCCTGCCGACGGGAGCAGATTGCGTCGTGCCCTATGAGGATACCGTGCGCGACGGGGCGGTCATATGTATCCGTGAATCAGTTACTCAGCTCTCTTCCGGCTCAGCGGTGCACCGGCGAGGCAGCGACCATCCCGCCGGCCACGAGATCATCGGCGCCGGCACGCGGCTGGGAGGAAAGGAGATCGCGGTGGCGGCGGCGTGCGGGTGCCCGACGCTGATGGTGAGTCAGCTGCCGAGGATCGCCGTCGTTGCGACGGGTGATGAGCTGGTCGAGGTGGACGGCGACGTGGCCGCCCACCAGATCCGCCGCAGCAACGATCACGCGATCAGGGCAGCGCTGGCCCTCGCGGGTTATCCAGGAGCGGAGCGGTTCCACCTCCGCGATCTTCCGCACGAGGTCGAACATCTCCTGTGGCACATCCTGGCCGAGTACGACGTCGTCATCCTGACCGGCGGCGTCTCAAAGGGCCGGTTCGATCTGCTGCCGGCGGCGTTGGAGCGCCAAGGAGTGAGGAAGATTGTGCAAGGCGTGGCGCAGCGGCCCGGCAAGCCGTTGTGGGTGGGTGTGGGAGGGCGCGGAAACATGGTGTACGCTTTGCCGGGAAACCCGGTTTCCGCCTATACCTGTCAGCACCGTTACGTGGTGCCCGCGTTGGACCAAGCTAGCGGTGTCATACCGCGTCCGCCGCGGATCGTGGAGCTGGCATCTACTTTCACGTTCAAGCCGCCGCTGGTATGTTTTTTGCCCGTCCGGCTTGAGACAGGTTCCGACGGTGTCACGCGGGCGGTGCCGGGTCCGGTCAACACTTCGGGCGACCTGGCTGGACTCGTGGGTACCGACGGCTTCGTGGAACTGCCGGCGGAAAAATCGGAATTCCCCGCCGGGACTTTGACTCCGTTCCGGCCGTGGTAGACTGACGCCCATGTTCTCCCACCTCGACGCGAACAACCGGCCCTCGATGGTCGACGTCGGAGCCAAGGCCATCACGCGGCGCACGGCCCATGCTGTCGCGAAGGTGACCCTGCCCGGCGAGCTCGCGGCGCTGCTGCGCGACGGGGAGATCGCGACGAAGAAGGGTCCTCTGTTCCACACCGCGGTGATCGCGGGCGTGATGGGCGCCAAGCGTACCAGCGATCTGATTCCCCTCTGCCATCCGCTCGCGCTGAACGACTGCCAGGTGGAGATTCGTCCGGATCCCGCCCGCGGCGAAGTCGAGGTGCATTGCCGCGTGAGCACCGAGGCGCGGACGGGCGTGGAGATGGAGGCGTTGACCGGCGCCAGCGTCGCAGCGCTTACGCTTTACGACATGGCTAAGGCGGTGAGCCACGGCATCGTGATCCGGGAGATTCGGTTGCTGGAAAAGACGGGCGGCAAAAAAGACTACCGGGTGGAGGAAACGTGACGCGCGTGGAGGTGCAGTATTTCGCGATCCTGCGCGAGCAGCGCGGGGTGAAGGCGGAGAGCATCGCGACTGCGGCAGCTACGGTGGCGGAGCTTTACGACGAGTTGCGCGTGAGGCACGGCTTCACTTTGCCGGGTGACCGCGTGCGCGGAGCGGTGAACGACATTTTCGTCCCCGCCTCGCATCCGCTGCGCGAGGGCGACCGTGTGGTGTTCATTCCGCCGGTGGCTGGCGGCTGACGGGCGCGGCTTTCTTCCGCTGATGAAACCCTTCGCGATCTCCGCCGTGCCGATCGAAGTAGCCGCCTTGGCGCGCGCTTTGGCCGACGATCGCGCCGGTGCCTGCGTGACGTTCGAGGGTTGGGTTCGGAACCGGAACGAGGGTCAGCCCGTCGCCTCGCTCGAGTATGAGGCCTATGCGCTGCTGGCGGAAAGTGAGGGTGAAAAGATCCTCGCGGAGGCACGGGAGCGTTTCGCGCTCACGGGAGCGGTCGCGGTTCACCGCACGGGACACCTGCGGATCGGTGAATTGGCCGTCTGGGTCGGCGTGACGGCGGAGCACCGCGGTGCGGCGTTCGACGCTTGCCGGTACATCATCGACGAGGCTAAGGCCCGCCTGCCCATCTGGAAAAAGGAGCACTACGCCGGCGGCACAACGGCGTGGATCAACTGCGCCACGCGTGGTGAACACGCTGGTTCCGCGCCGCCCTGAACGGGTCGGTCAGCGCTTGCGGCGCTTGAGCGCGAGCTGGACGCCCGAGTAACGCACGAGCCCCTGCAGGTGCTCGTACTGCTGCGGGTCGATGTTCTTGGCGGCGGCGAGCTCGGCCTCGGCGCGCTTCAACGCCTCCTCGACCGCCTTCTCGTCAATCTTGCTCTCGGTGATTGCTTGCTCGGCGAGCACGCGCACGCAGTCCCCACCGATCTCGGCGAAGCCCCCGCTCACCGCCAGGAGCTCGTTCACCGTGCCCTTGGTGACGCGCAGCTCGCCGTGCTCGATCTGCGTGAGCAGAGGGATGTGTCCGGGCAGAATCCCGATCTCGCCCTCGACCGTCGGGATGACGACGGAATCGATGGTGTCGGAATAAACCCGGGCCTCGGGCGTGACGATCTCCAGGGTCAGCGGCATGACGTTTCCCGCGGTGCGGCTCAGGCCTTCTTGGCGGCGGCGAGCACCTCGTCGATGCCGCCCTTCATGTAGAAGTCGCCCTCTGCCACGTCGTCGAGCTTGCCCTCGAGGATCATCTTGAAGCCGCGGACGGTGTCCTTGACGGGCACGTACTTGCCCGGCGTGCCGGTGAAGACCTCGGCGACGGAGAACGGCTGCGAGAGGAAGCGCTGGATCTTGCGGGCGCGATAGACCGTCTGCTTGTCCTCGGGCGAGAGCTCGTCGAGGCCGAGGATCGCGATGATGTCCTGCAGGTCCTTGTAACGTTGGAGGACGCGCTGTACCTCGCGGGCGACGAAGTAGTGCTCCTCGCCGACGATGTCGGCCTGGAGGGCCTTCGAGACGGAAGAGAGGGGATCGACGGCCGGGTAGATGCCCAGTTCGGCGATGGAGCGCTCCAGCACGATGGTGGAGTCGAGGTGGGCGAAGGTGTTGGCGGGTGCCGGATCGGTGAGGTCGTCGGCCGGGACGTACACCGCTTGGAAGGAGGTGATCGAACCCTTCTTGGTCGACGTGATGCGCTCCTGCAGCTGGCCCATCTCGTTGGCGAGGGTCGGCTGGTAACCGACGGCGGAAGGCGAGCGGCCCAGGAGGGCCGACACTTCCGAACCCGCCTGCGAGAAGCGGAAGATGTTATCGACGAAGAGGAGCACGTCCTGGTTCTTCTCGTCGCGGAAGTACTCGGTCATCGCGAGCGCCGAGAGGGCGACGCGCATGCGGGCGCCCGGCGGTTCGTTCATCTGGCCGTACACGAGCGCGACCTTGGACTTGGAGATATCCTTCAGGTCGATGACGCCGGCTTCGGCCATTTCGTGGTAGAGGTCGTTGCCTTCACGGGAGCGCTCACCCACGCCGGCGAACACGGAGTAACCGCCGTGCGCCTTGGCGATGTTGTTGATGAGCTCCATGATCACGACCGTCTTGCCGACGCCGGCACCGCCGAACGCGCCGACCTTGCCGCCCTTCGTGAAGGGAGCGATCAGGTCGATGACCTTGATGCCGGTCTCGAGGATCTGGGCCTTGGTGTCCTGATCGACGAGCGCCGGGGCGGCGCGGTGAATCGGGTACTTCTTGTCGAACTTGACCGGTCCCAGTCCGTCCACGGTCGCACCGGTAACGTCGAAGATGCGGCCGAGGACGCCTTGGCCGACCGGCACCGAGATCGGGGCGCCGGTGTCGACGACGGTCATCCCGCGCACGAGGCCCTCGGAGGAGGACATGGCGATCGCGCGGGCGACGCCGGCGCCGAGGTGCTGCTGGATCTCGAGCGTGAGGAGCTGCTTCGCACCAGCGGCGCTGAACTCGACGGTGAGGGCCTGGTAGATCGGCGGGATGGCGTTTTCGGCGAACTGCACGTCGACGACGGGGCCGATGACTTGGACGATTTTGCCGGTGTTCATTTCGTGAAAGTGAGGATGGGGAAAGGAAGGCTCAGGCCGCGACGAACTGCGCCGCGGCGATCTCGAGGATCTCCTGGGTGATGGCGGCCTGGCGGGCCTTGTTGTACTCGAGCGTGAGGTCGCCGAGCAGCTTGGTGGCGTTGTCCTTGGCGGTCTTCATCGCGACCATGCGCGCGCTGTGCTCGGAGGCCTTGGCGTCGAGCACCTGCTGGTGAATCTCGCGGTTGACGTAGAGCGGGAGGAGCGCCGACAGCACGGTCGAGGGATCCGGCTCGAAGAGCATCTGCTGCTCCTGGCCGTTGACCGTGCGCGCACCGGCGCCGGCGTCGGACTGCAGGTCGGCGATCACGTCCCGCACACTGGTGAGGGGGAGCAGCGGCAGCAGCGTCGGCACCTGGACGAGCGTGTTGCGGAAGCGCGGCCACAGCACTTCGACGGTGTCGACGACGCCCTCGAGATACTGCTTCACCATGAACTCAGCGACGACCTTCACCTCGGCGAAGGCGACCTTGTCGCTCACGCTGAAATCGGCGAGCAGGTCGCGGCGCGTGCGCGCGATGAACTGCGCGCCCTTGCGGCCGATCACGGCGTACTTCGCCGGTTCGCGGACCTCGGTGACGAGCTTGAAGAGGTTGGCGTTGAGCGGACCGGCAAGGCCCTTGTCGGTCGTGACCAGGATGATCCCGCGCGTGCGGACCTCGCGGCGGACTAGGAACGGGTGCTGGGACTCCTCCACGCGGTCGGCGATGGCGGCGAGCATCCGGGCCATCAGCTCGGCGTACGGCCGGCCCGAGAGGGCGGCCTGCTGCGCCTTCTTCATCTTCGACGCCGCCACCAACTCCATCGCCTTCGTGATCTGGCGGGTGTTCTTGACCGACTTGATGCGCCGGCGGATGTCGCGGGTGGAGGCCATGAGGCGGCAGTAGTATCAGCGAAACGGAGACGGTGTCCGGATCAGGCGGCGAAGGTGGGCTTCCACTCCTCGCACGCGGCCTGGAGCTTGGCCTCGAGGTCCTTGTCGAGGGCCGCCTTGGTGCGGATCTCGGTGAGCAGGGCGTCCTTCCGGGTGGTGAAGAAGTCCTTCAGCGACGAGGCGGCGGCGACGACCTTCTTGACGTCCACCGGGTCGAAGAAGCCCTTCTGCATGGCGAAGAGCACGGAAACCTGCAGCTCGATCGGCAGCGGGTTGAAGGCGGGCTGCTTGAAGAGCTCGACGATGCGGGAGCCGCGGTCGAGCTGAGCCTTGGTCTTGGCGTCGAGGTCGGAACCGAACTGGGCGAAGGCCGCGAGCTCGCGGAACTGGGCGAGCTCACCCTTGAGCTTTCCGCCGACCTGCTTGGTGGCCTTGATCTGGGCGGCCGAGCCGACGCGCGACACGGAGAGGCCGACGGACACCGCAGGGCGGATGCCCTGGTTGAAAAGGTCGGTCTCGAGGAAGATCTGTCCGTCGGTGATCGAGATGACGTTCGTCGGGATGTAGGCCGAGACGTCGCCCGCGAGGGTCTCGATGATCGGCAGCGCGGTGAGCGAGCCCTTGCCGTCGAGGCGGGCCGAGCGCTCCAGCAAGCGCGAGTGCAGGTAGAAGACGTCGCCGGGATAAGCCTCGCGGCCGGAAGGGCGCTTCAGGATGAGGGAAATCTGGCGGTAGGCGACGGCGTGCTTGGAGAGGTCGTCATAGACGATCAGGGCGTCCATGCCGTTCTCCATGAACCACTCGCCCATGGCGGCGCCGGAGTAAGGCGCGAGGTATTGGTTGGCGGGGTTGTCGGCCGCGGGAGCCGCGACGATGATCGTGTACTCGAGCGCGCCGGCGGCCTCCAGGGCGGCGAGGGTGCGCACGATGTTGGAGTTCTTCTGCCCGACGGCGACGTAGATGGAATAGACCGGGCGGAACTTCGGATCACCGCTCGCAAGGCCGACCTTGTTGATCTTCGCCTGGTTGATGATCGTGTCGATCGCGATGGTCGTCTTGCCGGTGCCGCGGTCGCCGATGATGAGCTCGCGCTGGCCGCGGCCGATCGGGATCATGGAGTCGATCGCCATGATGCCGGTGAAGAGCGGCTGGGAGACGGACTTCCGGACGATGATGCCGGGGGCGATCCTCTCGACGGGATAGGTTTCCTTGGCGGCGATCGGGCCCTTGCCGTCGACCGGGTTGCCGAGGGCGTCGACCGTGCGGCCGAGCAGCGCTTTGCCGACCGGCACCGACAGCAGGCGGCCGGTGGTCTGCACCTCGTCGCCCTCCTTCAGCTTGGAGATGTCGCCCAGGACGACGCAGCCGACCTCGGCTTCTTCCAGGTTGAGCGCGATGCCGATGGCACCGCCGGGGAACTGCACCATCTCGTTGTACATCACCTCCGAGAGGCCTTCGATCTTGGCGACGCCGTCCGCGACCGTGCGGATGACGCCGGTGTTCTTCTTGACGGCCTTGCTGGAGAGCTTGGCGATCTGCTGTTCGATTTGTTCGAGGACGGAGCTCATCGGAAAAACGGGGTTGGCGGGTGAAGGGGATCAGACGGACCGGGCGAGCTGCTCAAGCTGGCCGGAGACGGAGGATTCAAAGACGTCGTCGCCGACGCGCACGCGGAGGCCCGCGATCAGCGTGTCGTCGCGGCGGGCGGTTCCGGAGATGCGGCGGCCGTAGCGGCGGGTCATGGCGGCCGCGATGGCATCAAGCGCGCCTGCACCAAGGGGACCGGCGTGCTGCACGAGAGCCCGACTGCGGGCGACTTCGGCGGCCACGAGGCCGTGATAGGCGCGGAGCACGGCGACCGGATGGGCCGGGCGGTTCTTCTCGACGTATTCCAGCACTCCGGCGACGCGGTCGGCCGAAACCTCGCCGTCGACAATGCTCAACTTGAAGAGCTGGCGGGCGAGTTGCTGGACTTGTTTCCGGGAGGAAGCCATGACGCGCGGGACGGAGCGGGATGAAAAGTCGGTCAGACGCCGGACAACTCGCGGGCGGCCGCCTCGTTGTAGGAGGCACGGTCGGCGTCGGAAAGTTTGCGGGCGAGCACGCGCTCGGTGGTCGTGACCACCAGGCGGGCGACCTCCGTGCGGGCGTCGGCCAGCATCTTGCGGTGCTCCAGCTCAATCGCCTGCTGGGCCTTGGCCAGCAGATCGGCGGCCTTGCCGGTCGCCTCCTGAGTTTGGCGGTCGAGGAATTCCTTCGCGGAGCGGCGGGCCTCCTCGACGATGCGGGTGGCCTCGGTGTTGGCCTGGCGGACGATCGCCGCGCTCTCCTGCTGGGCGGCGGCGAGCTTGGCCTGCATCTCCTCGGCGTGGCGGATGCCCGCCTCGATCTTCCGGTTCCGCTCCTCCATCGTGGCGGTCACCGGCTTGATGCCGAACTGGTACAGCACGCCAAGGACGACCAGGAAGCTGATCACCTGCATGATGATGTACTTCGTCTCGAGTCCGAAGGTCTCGGCGATGCCAGGCTGGGCGGCGGAGGCGAGGAGGAGAGGCAGCGTCATGGCGGGCGGGGAAAGGGGATGGCGGCGCGGATCACGCGCCGCCGGGTATCCAAAGGACGATTACTTGGCGAGGAACAGCGCGAGGATGCCGAGACCCTCGGCGAGCGCCATGCCGATGATGGCCTGGACGAGGACCTTGCCGGAGGCGGCGGGATTGCGGCCGACGGCTTCGGCGGCCTTGTAGCCGATGATGCCGACGCCGATGGCGGCGCCGAAGAGGCCTAAGGCGCTGGCGATGTTTCCCTGGATTTCAGCGAGTACCGTGATCATGTGCTTTGCGTTGTTGGTTGGTTGGAGTTCCGCCGTGCGCGCGCGGGGCACGCTCCCGACGGGAGATTCTCAGTGGTGGCCTCCGCCGCCGTGGGCGTCCTCATGGGCATGGTCACCGCCCTCGTGGTTGCACAGCAGACCGATGTAAACCGAGGTCAGCAGCGTGAAGACGAGCGCCTGGATGAAGCCGACGAGCAGCTCCATGAAGTAGAAGACGAAGAAGAATCCGGTGCCGTGGAGCAGGTTCTCGCCGCCGAACACGTTCCCGAAGAGCCGCACCGAAAGCGTGAAGGGACGGATCGCGATCGAGAAGACCTCGATGAGTCCTACGACGAGGAAAACGAGCGAGAGGGCGGGATAGAGCCAGCCCGGCGTCTCCGACTTCTCGGCCTTGTTGCCGAAGAGGTCCTTGAGGATGAGCTTCGGGCCGGCGAACTTGAAAACGATGATCGCCCAGGCGCCGAAGGAGATCAGCGCGAGCGCGATCGTGCCGTTGAAATCGGCGTTGTGCGGCCGGATCCAAGGACGCGTCAGCTGGAAGTGGCCGTCGATCTCCTGGCCCCAGCCGAAGGTGCCCACTCCGGGCAGCAGCCCCATCCAATTGTGGAAAAGAATGAAGATGAAGAGCGTCACCAGCAGCGGGAAAGAGGACGGGAACGCGTGCTTGCCGACGATCGGTTCGAAGATCCCGCGCAGGGCCTCGATCATCGATTCCACCACGGCTTGTCCCTTCGAGGGCACCACCGAGGGCTTACCGATGAGCCAAAGGATAAAGGTCACCAGCAACGCCGACACCGCCCAGCCGGTGAGCATCGAATTGGTGATCGACCAGCCGTTGCCGAAATCGATCAGCTTGGACGCCCCGGGCGCGACACCCTCCGCCGCCAAGGGTGAGGTTCCCGCGAGGAAGCCGGCGGCCAACAGGACGAATTGAGTGAACCGGGACATGCGTGTGCGTTGCAGGTTTCGGCGGGAAAAAGAAAAAGAGACGCGGTCGTCTCCGGCTCCGTCAACCCTCGAAACGGCCATCCGGAGGTATTTGGTTTTCTGCCGGCGCGGGGCGTCCGCTCTAATGCTCGGACTGGGTCAGGTGCGGGGCTTTTCCCGGAGGCGGGCCACGAGGGATTGGTGTGAGGGCGCCCGCTGCTGAAAGACGGTCTCGTGTTCGAAGATCCACGGGTCCCCCACCCTTTCCCACTCCGGATGGGCGGAAACGGCGGCCGCCGCGTCCTCGAAATACGGGTCGAAATCCGTGCGAAAGTAGAGCCGGCACCCGGGAGCCGCGCGACCGGCGGCCTGGTTGAGGAAGTCGGCCTGCATCAGCCGGTGCTTGTGGTGCCGCAGCTTGGGCCAAGGGTCCGGAAACAACAGAACGTAGGCGCAGATGCGGACTTCCGGGGGTAGGACCTCGAGGAAGAGCCGCGCTTCCGCCTGAAGGAAGTACAACCGCCCTAGGTTTGCCCGGTCCCGCTTTCGCACGGCCCGCTCGATACGGTCCCCGACGAGATCCAGCCCGAGGCAGGTGACATCCGGGTGCTCCGCGGCGTAAGCGGTGAGGAAGTGGCCGTGTCCGCAGCCGACCTCGCAGAGGAATTCCCCCTTCCCAGAGGGAAAGATGGCCGCCAGGTCGGCAGCGAGCCCGCGGCGGCGCTCGTCGATCAGCGCGGCGTAGCGTGGGGTGATCATGACCCGGCTCCCTCCCCTCGCCTGCCGGCCTCGATCCAGACCAGCAAGATGCTGATATCCGCTGGGTTAACTCCGCTGATGCGGCTGGCTTGTCCGAGCGTCATGGGTTTCACTTGAGCAAGTTTTAACGCGCCTTCTTTTCTTAAACCACTGATGGATAGATAATTAATGCCATGAGGGATGCGGATTTTGTCGATCTCGCCCAGCTTTGCCACCTGCCGCCCTTCCCGCTCGAGGTAACCGCGATAGGCCACGCGGTATAGGACGTTTTCCCGGATGCTTGGATCGGCCGACGCCAACTCCGGAGGGAGCGCGGCCGTGAGCCGATCGCGGCGAATCCCTTCGGCCCAGGTCCCTCCCCCTGCCCCGCTCCGCTCCCCCTCCAGGCGGTCGACCCAAACTTCGATCCTATTCTGCTTTTCCTCGATACGGTTCAGTCGCGAGGCCGACAGGAGCCCGTGGCGCCGCGCGTGATGGTGGAGGCGCAACTCGGCACTGCCGTGGTTGAACAGCAGGCGATGCTCGGCGCGGCTGGTGAACATCCGGTAGGGTTCGTTGGTACCTTTGGTGACCAGGTCGTCGATCAGTACTCCAAGGTAGGCCTCGTGCCGCCCGATCAGGAGCGGCTCCGCTCCCCTCACCTTGTTGACCGCATTGACCCCCGCCACCAACCCCTGTCCGGCGGCCTCCTCGTAGCCCGAGGTGCCGTTGATCTGCCCGGCCAGGAAGAGCCCCTCCACCCGCTTCGATTCCAGCGACGGGTACAGCTGGGTCGGAGGCGCGAAGTCGTATTCGACCGCGTAGGCCGGGCGCAGCAGGACGGCATTTTCCAGGCCGGGTACGCTGCGAACCATCCGGAGCTGGACGTCGAACGGCAGACTTGTTGACAGCCCATTCACATAAAACTCGTTCGTCGAACGACCCTCAGGTTCGAGGAAAAGCAGGTGCCGCGGCTTGTCGGCGAAGCGCACGAATTTATCCTCGATGCTCGGGCAATACCTCGGGCCGACACCCTCGATCTCGCCGCTGTACATGGCGGAAAGGTGCAGATTGGAGCGAACGATCTCGGCGGTCTCCGGGGTTGTGTAGGTCATCCAACACGAGACTTGTTCACAACCTGGGGACCAACCCAGACGCTTCTCGCCGGTTTGTTCCACGTGGAACAATTCCTCGGTCTCCCGGGTATCGTGGAACGCGAAGAACGTGGGCTGCGGGTCGCCTCGCTGTTCCTGCATCGCGGCAAAATTCAGGCTGCGGCCCAGTAACCGTGGCGGCGTACCGGTCTTCAGGCGCTGCAGCTCAATCCCGGCCTCGCTAAGGCTCGCCGAGAGCGTCTTGGCGCTGAAATCCCCAAGCCGACCGCCTTCATTCTTATTGGTCCCGATGTGCATCAGGCCACGCAGGAAGGTTCCGGTGGTCACGACCACGGTTCGCCCGGCAAACTCGATATCCAGATTAGTCCGGCAGCCGGTCACGCGGCCGGCGCGGTAAACCAGTCCGGTCACCGTGGCCTGGAACACCTGCAGGTTCGGCTGCAGTTCCAAGGTGTGCTTGAGGCGGAACTGGTAGGCTTTCTTGTCGCATTGGGCGCGCGGGGATTGCACGGCCGGGCCCTTGGACTCGTTAAGCAGCCGGAACTGGATGCCTGTGACGTCGGTATTGAGCGCCATTTCGCCGCCCAAGGCGTCGATCTCGCGGACCATCTGGCCCTTGGCCTGGCCGCCGATCGCCGGGTTGCAGCTCATCTGGGCGATCGTGTCGATGTTACCGGTCAGGAGTAGGGTGGAGGCCCCCATGCGGGCCGCCGCCAGCGCCGCCTCGACGCCGGCATGGCCGGCCCCGCACACGATCACGTCGAAGGGTTTTCCCGGATTGAATTCCATGCGAATCGGTGGAGCAGGGGAGGGCAGCGCGGGCGCGAGCGTGGCAGCGCCTATTTCCCGATGCAGAAGGTCGCGAAGAGCCGATCGAGCATCCGCTCGTTGTCGATCCGGCCCGTGATCTCGCCCAAGGCATTGAGCGCCGCGCGCAGATCGCTCGCGATCAATTCCGAAGCTTCGGCTCCGCCCAACTTAGCCCGGGCGGCAAGGAGACTTTCGGCTGCTTCCTGCAGCGCCCCGGCATGGCGGGCGTTGATCGCAACACGTTCGCTCGGATCGTAAGTCATTTTATCGCAGACAGATGTAATCTCGGTCATCAGCGATTCCAGCCCAGTGCCGGTCAGGGCGGAGACCCGGATCGGGGGGCGCTCCGCCGCCCAGGGCAGGGCAGGCTCTCGCGTCGGCTCCAGGTCGGTCTTGTTTAGCACCACCAGCGTGTTGGCAGGCGTCAGGCGGGCGCGGACTTCCTCAGGCAGGGCAGGGGCCTCCGCTGTCGCGTCGATCACCAGGATGAAGAGATCGGCTCCGAGGGCCCGCTCCACCGCCTTGGCAATCCCGAGTCCCTCGAGGGCGGTCGGCGAGGGGTTGAAGCCCGCCGTGTCGATCAGCCGCAGGCAATGCGGCCCGATGATCACTTTCTCCTCGAGGAAATCCCGGGTCGTGCCCGGCTCCGGGCTCACCAAGGCCCGATCCGAGCCCACGAGCCGGTTCAACAGGCTGCTCTTGCCGGCGTTGGGAGCCCCCAGGATCACCGTGCCGATTCCATCCCGCAGAAGGTCTCCATAGCGCGATGTGGCGCTTAACCTGTTGATATCCAATAGTATAGATTCTAACCCTCGTATTACCAAGGCCTTATCCTCCGCCGGCAGGTCTTCGTCGGGAAAGTCAATGTAGGCCTCGATCCGCGCGAGGGTGTCGAGGAGGGCGTCGATCAGCCGTTGGAGGCGTTGGCCAAGGCCCCCCCGCAGTTGCTGCTGGGCGACCTCCAGCGCCCGGTCGCCACGCGCCCGGATGACCTCCATCACCGCCTCGGCCTGACTGAGGTCCATCCGGCCGTTGAGGAATGCGCGCTGCGTGAATTCGCCGGGTCCCGCCGGCCGGCAACCGCGGGCGCGCAGGTCGCCGAGGATCCGCCGCACGATGAACGGGCTGCCGTGGCACGAGATCTCGAGGGTGTCCTCACCGGTGTACGAGCCCGGGCCGGCGAGGAACGTCAGCACCACGTCGTCGACCAACGCCCCGGACGCGTCGTGGTAGTCGCGACGCAGCGCGCGGCGCGGCGGGGGAGGGGAGCCCGCGAGGGCCGTGGCAATGGCGGCCGTATCTGGCCCGCTGATACGGACGACCGCCAGCGCCGACTCGCCCGCCGGGGTGGCGGCCGCGCAGATCGTGTCGGCGGTGACGGCGGTCATCGGCCCGCCACGCTTCGCGGCCGCGCGCGCCGAGTCAACCGGCCGGCGTCCGCCTCCCGCGTTTGCGCCGGGCGTGGAAGGGAATTCGGTGGTCCCATGCGTTTCCCGCTCCTTTCCGTGCTGCTGCTCGTTCTCCTGCCGGTTGCCGTGCCGCACGCGGCGCAACCGGCGGTCCCGTTCCCCGACTGGACCGCGCTCGAGGATGAGACGATGCGGCACTTCCAGGCCCTGGTGCGGCTCGACACCAGTGACCCGCCCGGCAACGAGGCGCCGGCGGTCGCCTACCTCCGCGGGGTGCTGGAGGCGGAAGGCATCCCCGTGAAGGTCTTCTCGCTCGAATCCCACCGACCCAACCTCGTCGCGCGGCTGCGCGGCAACGGCACGCGGCGACCGCTGCTCCTGATGGCGCACACCGACGTGGTGAACGTCGACCCGCGCAAGTGGCGCCATCCACCCTTCGGAGCCGTGCGCGAGGGCGGCTGGGTCTACGGACGCGGCACGATCGACGATAAGGACAACGTCGCCGCCGCGCTGATGACGATGCTGCTGCTGAAGCGCGGCAACGTGCCGCTCGACCGCGATGTGATCTTCCTCGCCGAGGCGGGGGAGGAGGGGTCCGTGCGCCACGGCATCGAGTTCATGGTGCGCGAACACTTCGCGGAGATCGACGCCGAGTTCTGCCTCGCCGAGGGCGGCAGCGTGCTGCGTCGCGGCGGAAAGGTGCAGTACGCGAGCGTGCAGACCACGGAGAAGATTCCCAACCGCCTCCGCCTGGTCGCGCGCGGCGTGGCCGGCCATGGCTCGGTGCCCTTGCGATCCAATGCCGTCATCCACCTCGCGAAGGCCATTGCCCGGATCTCGGAGTGGCGCACGCCGATGCGGCTGAACGAGACCACGCGGGCCTTCTTTGAGCGTCTGGCGGAGATCAGCCCGCCCGAAGAGGCCGCGCGTTACCGTGCCGTCCTGCAGGGCGACGAAAGCGGCCGCGCCCAGGAGCATCTCGCCGAGAAGGAACCGCGGCTTTACTCGACACTCCGCACTTCGATCTCACCCACGATGATCACGGGAGGTTACCGCGTGAACGTCATCCCGTCCGAAGTGGAGGCCACCCTCGACGTGCGCGCGCTCCCGGATGAGGACATGCAGCGCTTCATCGACGAACTGACGCGTGTGATCGACGACCCTGCCGTGACGGTGGAGCGCGCCTCGGGCCACAGCCGGCCCGGTGCGCCGCCGTCGAGCCTGCACACCGAGGCCTTCGAGGTGATCGAGGGCGCCATCAAGCGGGAGTACGGTGTCGTGACCCTGCCCACGATGAGCACGGGTGCGACCGACATGGCCTATCTCCGCGCGAAGGGCATCCAATGCTTCGGCATCGGCCCCATGATCGACTCGGAGGACGCGCTCAAGGGCTACGGCGCGCACAGCGACCAGGAGCGCATCCTCGAGGAGGCGCTCCACCGCTTCGTCCGCTTCAAGTGGGATGTGGTCACTCGGCTCGTGGCGACGGGCGCGCGCTGAAGACTCGGCCCGCGTGACCTGGAGGTCGCGCCGGCCGGGCTGATGGCCCGCTCAGTTGCGGGAAGGCGGCGCGAACTCGAAGGCGCCGGGGTCGGGAGCCGCGCCGTGGAATGAACGACCGACGTCAACCCCGCGATCCATCAGGCGGCTACCGGGCGCTAGCCGGAGAAAGGAAATCTCTGGCAGGCTACCATCGGCCCGTCGCGGGCGCGTGAGCTCGGTTTCGTCGAGGCGGATGAAATCCGTCGCGACCGCCGTTTCAGTGACTGGTAGGAAACTGGATCTTCCGGGGGTTGGGTCGGGAGGGGTTAAGCCGACTGGTAGGAAACTGGATCTTCCGGGGGTTGGGTCGGGAGGGGTTTGAGAATTCATGGAATGTAGGGCGGGGTCTCCCGACCCCGTGGCTGAGCCCGTCAGGGCTTGGCCAGCACTCCCGAGCCCGGACTTTGGGGAACACTAATCTACGCTGATCCGATTCCTCTCTCCAAATCCGAACCCGTGGCGAGCCCGTGAGGGCTTGGCCGCCACCACCATAACTACAGCCCGGCAACCGGCGCGCCGGCTGCTGCACTTGTGGCTTTCTGCGGACCCGACACACCCGCAAAAAGCCACACTTTACAATGACGCCCCCTGTGGCTGAGGTACTTGCACCAGCGCCACGGAGCCCAGGCACCTCCCGTTTGTGGCTTTCTCCTGTGGCCGAATAACACTGACGGCGGAAGAAGATGAAGACGTCCATCCCTCGGCAGATTGCTATTCTCTGCAGCTTCGCGTTTACGATAGTCGCTCAATCGGCTCAGGGCGCATCCGATGCAAAGGGGCGGGAAGCCCGGATTGACCGAGCGCCCGAAACGGCCGCGGCGGCGAAACCTTCGAGCGTGCCCCTCCGGTTCACCTCCGGGATTTGCTCGATTTTTGAGGATAGCCGGGGGCGCTTCTGGTTCGGCAGCCACAGTGAGGGCGTGGGCCGTTGGGATGGGCACGAGTTTTCCTACTACACGGTGGCCGATGGCTTGAGCGGAAATCATGTTCGAACGATTCAGGAGGATGCGGCCGGAAACCTGTGGTTCGGGACCGGACAGGGGATCAGCCGTTTCGATGGCAAATCGTTCACGACCCCAGTCGGACGAAATCAGGACGACCGGAACGTCACCTTGGGACCGACCTGGCGCAAGGAAGCCGGTGATCTCTGGTTTCTCGGCGATAGCGGGAAACCAGCGGCCCCGTTCAATGGCCAAGGGGTGTATCGCCTGGATGGCCGGGGGCTGGAATTTCTGCCCTTCCCGGTGCCGGCGGAGGTCGCCAACCGAGGCGACTTCCGCGTCACCAGCATCAGCCGCGCGCGCAACGGGCTGATCTGGTTCGGGACGTATCCTGCGGTGTTTGGATATGACGGACGAAACTTCACGATCCTGGACGACCGAACCTTGGGCCTCGCGGCGGAAGAGGAACCGTTTCACGTCCGCAGTGTTTTCGAAGACAGCCGCGGAGTGCTGTGGATCGGCAACAACGGCCTCGGCGTGCTGCGGTATGACGGTCGATCCCTGTCCAACTTCACCAAACAGCACGGCCTCAGTCTCAAGGACAAGGGCGCGTCGGGATCCTTGAGCCGGGTCTTCTCCATCGCCGAAGACGCGGCCGGCAACATGTGGTTCGGCACGCGCGACAGCGGTGTGTGGCGCTACGACGGTGAGCGGCTGACTCACTTCACCGAACGCGACGGACTGACCAGCTCCATGGTGTGGACCATCTATCGCGATCGACGAGACAGGCTCTGGTTCGGCCTGGGCGACGGCAGTGTCTACCGGTTCAACGGCACGTCCTTCGACAAGGTCAATTAATCACCCGCTGCGCGAACATTTGGTCTTCATTCCTGATCTTTCTCGCTGGTCGAATCCTGACGAAGAAGGCCGATCCAGTCGGAACAGACAACGAGCGGGCTGCGCCCGCTCGTGTCTGACCTCAAGCGATTAGGCAGAAACCAAACAGCCCATGAGAGTCCTCGCACTCCTCACGCTAGTCACAAGCGCCGCCTTTGCCTCACAAGAAGGCGTCCTGTGACATTGTAAAAAGGGATCAGGCCGTTGTTCGCTGACTGGTAGGAAACTGGATCTTCCGGGGGTTGGGTCGGGAGGGGTTAAGGGGAGGGGCGAAGGCAAAGCCAAGGCTCCCCTTAGTCCCCCACGCCGAAAAATGGCGGTTGGCGGCGGTGTCGGCGGAGCGGCGAGGTGCCCCCGGCGGAAACCCGCCGGAACGTTGGGCGCAACGGGTGCCAGGAGCGGTTGGCTCGCTGGTCTCACGATGCGCTCGGGCAAAGCTCCGCCTCGCTCGCGGTCAAGCAGCGAGTTCTTTTGGCTCACTCCGGCGCGTCGGGTTGCACGCCATCGTCGTCCGCGAAGTCCTGGCCGCCCTCGGCCGTCCAGAACACTGGCTCACGGTCGGCCGCATCGGGCCGGGCATAGTCGTCGCCGAACAATTCTCCCTGCCCGGCGTCCGCCGGCGCGACCTGCGGCGGTGGGGGCAGTTCGAAGCCCGTTTGGTCGAACGATTCGCCCGGCTCCATGACTTCGGCGCGGAACCGGATCGGCTCGCCGCGCGGTTGTGGATACGGCAGCCCGGGCGGGAAGTCCGGCGGGTCGAGCGGGTGAAAGTCGCCGGTGGCGGCATCGATCAGGACGTCGACCTCCGGCCGGGGCGGACCGAGGGCAAAGGGCCTTTCGTGGGGCCGGGCCAATCCGAGCGGCGTGAGGATGGCGAGGATTTCGGCCTTGGTCTCGACGACAGTGATCGCTCGCAGGAGGCCGGAGCAGTGTGGGCATTGGAGCGGATCGGCGCCCCAGACTTGCTTGATCAGCTCGCGCCACGCGGTGCGGCGGCGGCGTGGGCGGGCGGGCGGAGCGTGGGTCTGGCCGGGCGCCGCGCCGGCGATCCGTTGGCGCAGTCCGCGGGACTTGTTGCTGTACCAGCCATAGTAGCGGACCTGCGGCACTCCCTTGGACGGGATCTGGTCGAGTAGCGCGGCGATGAACTGCGGGGCGGAAAAGACCTCGAAGTTGCGCTTCGTGCGCCAGTGGCGTTCGGAGCGGTAGAGCACACTGCCGGATTCGGCGTTGTAGGTGATTTTCTCGAGGGAGAACGGCGCGCGGAGCAGATACTCCGCGAGGCGGCGGCGGCCGGCGGCATCGTTGGCGGCGAGGGGGGCTTCGCCCGCATCGACGGAAAAACCGCGGTGGCGCCAGTTCTTGAGTTTGGCGATCTGCCAGACGGCGAGGGCGCCGGCGCCATGCAGGCGGCGCAGGACGGTGTGGCGCCAGAGTTCGGCTAGATCCTGCCAGCCGCCGGGCGGGGCGAGGTGAAAATCACCGTTGGGGGCGAACACGCCGGCGGCCGCCAGCACGTGGACGTGGGGGTGCCAGAACAGGAAGTCCCCAAAGGTCTGCACGGCGACGACGAGACCGGGCTGGCCTTCGGCCTGGCCGGTGCGTTGGCGGAGCCAGGCGGTGATGGCGGAGTGAGCGGCGTGGTGGAGTTCGCCAAGCAGGACGCGGTCGAACTTGAAAGTGTTACGGATAAGCCGGGGGAGGGTGAGCACGAGGTGCCGGTGGGGCACCGGGGCGCAGATCTCATCGGCGATCAAGGCGCCCTCGATGAGGGTGCGGCGCTGGTGGCAGGAGGCGCAGAGAACGCGCTGCTTGCAGGTGAAGGCGAGGAGGAATTCGTGGCCGCAGTCGGGGCAGTGCAGGCGGGTGAAGCCGGCGTGGAGGTCGCCGCAATCGAGGAAGGCGGTTATCGCGGCGGCGGTCTTGGGGAGAGGCCGGGCAGCTTTGCCGCGTGATCGTGGAGAATCTGCCAGACCGGCGAGGCGCGGGGCTGGCGGGGACGGTAGCGGACGCACACCATCTGGCGGGCCGAACACGCTGGGCGTGACGCCGCCGCGGCCAAGGGGCCGCGATACCCGATAATGGGGCCAACCCGATGGGGAAGGGCGTTCGATGTTTCGCGCCACCTAAAGTCAGCCTGTAACAACGGACGCCCTGCCCCCTTCGGGACGGACCTTGCGAATCCTGACGGAAAATCCCGACATCAGCCCGTTCCGAAACTTCCGCGGCGAAGCCCTCCGCGTTCGTGGACTCGGCTGCATCGAAGGCCGCTCCCGTCGCTCACCCTCCGTCACCCTATTCGCGTCACTTGGGCCCCTTCGTGGTTGAGCCGCATGGCCGCCATCGCTCGCACGGATTCCTCGCGTACTTCGCGGTTCGTGTTGCCCGGGTAATCCGTCACGGATCATGCGGATTCCACGGATCAGGTTCATCGGTTTACCCATCCGGGCGATCCGTGAAATCCTGGGAGCCCCAGGCCACGAGGCAGGGATGCCTCGTCCACCCGCAACCCCCTAGCGCCTGGCATTCGCGGGGTCCGATTCGAACGCTCCCGGATCCGGCGCGGTGCCGCGGTAGGGTATTCCCGCGTCGACGCCCTGATCAATGAGGCGGCTGCCGGGCGAGAGGCGCAGAAAATTGATCTCCGGCAGGCTGCCGTCCGCGCGGCGCGGCGCGGTGAGCTCGGCTTCGTCGAGGCCGGCGAAGTCCGCCGCTTCCGGCGCGAACGATAGCTGCCACGAATTGCCGCGGATCTCGCAGGCGGCCGCCTCGAACTGCGTGACCTCCACGCCGCCGGCGAAGCCGACGTTGTTGAGCACGCGGTGGCCGTAACCGGGCACGTCGGTTTGATTGTCGGGCTTGCGGCCCAGGAGGTTAAAGTTGGCTCGGTTCCGCGCGGCGGAGTTGTGGATGAAATCGACGCCTCCGATGTGGTGATTGGCGTAGAAGCCGTTGGCCTTGTTGCGGACCGCGAGGCAGCCGCGCACGACATGGCGCGGGATGGGATTCGGCAGCCGCGCGACCGGCGTGCCCGCGTGCCCGCCAGCCTTGAAGCCGTTGCCGTCCGCGAGCGGCTCAAAGCGCGGCGAGAATCCGTTGTAGAAGGCCCAGCAGTCCTCCGCGATAGCCGCCTCGCCCGAGTTGATGAAATCGAAGCCGTCGTCGCTGTTGAACCACGCGCGGCATCCTCGGAACACATTGCCCACGCTGCCGCGCGGACCGTGGAAGCCGAAGCCGTCGGTGTTGCCGCCGCGGCGGTTCCCGGAGACGTCGTCGTGGTTGCGGTAGGCGTCGCAGTTCAGGACGAGGTTGTGCGAGCCGTTGCCGATCCAGAAACCGATCGCCATGCCGTCGTGGACGCTCAGCCGCTCGTAGACATTGTGGCTTCCCTGATTATCGAAGCCGATCGACTGCGTGTGCCCGGTGATCGTCACCTGCACGCCCACGACCTCGAAGCCCTCGAGGTGGAGCCACGACCCGGTGATGCGGAACGCGTGCACGCGGCGGCCGGTGGGCTTCACGTCTGTGAAATCAAAGACGGGCTTCTCGCCCGGAAGCGCGCGGTAACGAATCGGGCGGCCCGGCTCGCCGCTGCGGTCGAGCAGCGTGACGTACGCGAAGATGCGCTCCTCGCGCGCGATCCGGTCACCGCGCATCCGGTAGTTGCCCCCGCGGAGAAACACGGTGTCTCCGGGCCCCGCGTCGCGTTGGGCGCGTTGGATCGTCGCAAAGGGAGCCTCGCGCGTGCCCGCCGCCGCATCGTCGCCGTCGGGTGCGACGAAGAATTCGGCGGCGGGCAGGCGGATCAAAAGCAGCAACGCCGCCACGAGGCCGGGGTAGGGGAAAAACCTCATGACATGCAGCTTCACACGAAGACGGACGGGGTCGAGGCCGCGGGGGTCGGACAGACCGCGTCCCGCGCTCAAGCCGGGGCGGCCGCGGCGCGACGGCGGAGCTGGCCGCAGGCGGCGTCGATATCGGGACCGCGCGACCTCCGAAAATGCGCCACGACGCCGCGTTCACGAAGGATGGCCGCGAACGCAGCGGCGTCCTCCTCACGCGCCGGTTCGTACGCGACACCACGCAGGCTCATTCCGGTGGGGTTGTAAGTGAGCAGGTTCACATGCATGCGGCGCCCCACCAGGAGCTCCGCGAGCCGGCCGGCGTGCGCGGGCGAATCGTTCACGCCGCGGAGGAGGCAGTACTGGATCGTGACCGTGCGCCCACGCGCGGCCTGAAAGCGGTCGGCGGCCGCGAGGATCTCCGCGATCGGGAACCGGCGTCCCGGTGGCAGGAGGGCGGAACGCGTCGCGTCGTCGGGCGCGTGCAGCGAGACCGCGAGATGCAGGTTGAGGCCGGTGGCGGTGAGCGCGTCGATGCCGGGCACCAGGCCGACCGTCGAGACGGTGATCTGCCGCCAGCCGAGCCCGCCGATGCGGTTGTCGGCGATGCGTCCGGTCGCCGCGAGCACCGCGTCGAGATTGAGCATCGGTTCGCCCATGCCCATCAGCACGAGCGTGCGCAGTCGGCGGCCGGCTGTGACGGCCTCGCGGCGGAGGGCGATGAACTGGGCGATGATCTCGCCGGCGGTGAGGTTGCGTTCGAAGCCGGTCCGCGTCGTCGCGCAGAAGTCGCAGCCCATGGCGCAGCCCACCTGCGACGAGACGCAGCCGGCGGCGCGCGCCGGATCGAAGTCGGGCATCAGCACGCTCTCGACCGTGCGGCCGTCGGCGAGCCGCAACAGCAGCTTGACGGTGCCGTCGTCAGCGACCTGCCGGCGAACGACCTCGGCGCCGGGGCCGGGAAATTCCGCGGCGATCGCTTCGCGTAGCCCGGCGGGCAGGCGGCGCGGACCCTCATCGGTCGAAGGAAGATCGCCGCCGGCGTAATGCGCGCGCAGCAGCGGAGCGGCGTGCGTGGGCTTGAAGCCCCGGGCGGCGAGCCGGTTCTCCAGTTCGCCGAGGGAAACCTCGCTGAGGGAAGTGGCCAAGGCCGCGGCGGGCGCGCTTTAGACCACGTCGGGGATCGCGTAAGGCGCGCGCTGCGTCTCCTTGAGGAGGAAACGCGCGTGCTCGAGCGCGCCGGGCCGCGGTGTGCCGACTGAGGTGATGCCGTCGCCGGTGGCGTCGAGGTCGAGCCACGGACCGAGTTGGAACGGCCGGCGGGCGAGATCGATGCCGTGGACGCCGAGGTGCGCCTGCAGCTCGCGATGGATGCCCTGCGCGGCGGGGAAGGATCCGAGCGCGGCGTCGACCTGCGCGGGGGTGGCGGATTCACCGACGCGATAGGAGATATTGCCGTAGTGGCAAAGCGAGGCCGAGAGGTGGCCGGTCTCGACCGGAGCAGCGAGGTCCTGCTTCCGGCGCGAACGCATCGCGTTGAGGAAGTTCCGCACATGGGTGCCGCCGCCGTCGCCGGGGAATTTCCGGACGACCTTGTTGTCCTTGTCGAACGCGGTGGCGCCCACGAGGCCGGCGACGGTGCCTCCCTCGCAGTACGCGATCACGCCGGTGCGGAGGCCGCCGACCTGGTCGAGGTAATTGACGCCCGGCTTCGCGGGCAGCGCGCGGTGCTCGAAGATGAGCGGGATGCTGGGGTAGTCGTAGACCGCGAGATGCGTGTTGGGCGTCTCGGCGACGTCGTCGATCCCGTAGCGGTTGCCGCAGCTCATGATGCGGCGGGGCGCGGCGTCGTGCTTCGCGATGCGCAGCGCGATGTCGAGGACGTGCACGCCGTTGTTGCCCAGCTCGCCGTTGCCGGTCTCCCAGCTCCAGTGCCAGTCGTAGTGCATCCGGTTGCGCTCGAGCGGGCGAACGGGTGCGGGGCCGCAGAAGGTGTCGTAGTTGACGTCGGTCGGGTACCACGGGAGCCGGCGGCCGATGGAGAGGCGCAGGTTGTAGACGATCGCGCGGATGTGGTGGATCTTCCCGAGTTCTCCGGCGTGGAGGTACTTGATGGCGTCGGCGAGGCCGGTCTCGGAGCGGTAATGGGTGCCGACCTGCACGATGCGGCCGTACTTGGTGGCGGCCTCGATCATCTTGCGGCCTTCCCAGACGGTGCGGGACATCGGCTTCTCGACGTAGACGTCCTTGCCGGCCTGGCAGGCCCAGATCGTGAGGAGCGCGTGCCAGTGGTTGCAGGCGACGACCATGACGGCGTCGATGTCCTTGCGGGCGATGAGCTCGCGGGCGTCGGTCGTGAGGAAGGGCTTTCCCTTCGCCTCGGGGATCGACTTCGCAACGCGCGCGAGGACCGCGGGATCGAGGTCGCAGAGGCCGGCGACGCGGACGTCGGGCATCTGCAGCAGGGTCTTGAGATGTCCGGATCCCTTATTGAGCCCGATGATGCCGATGCGGATCGCGTCGTTGGCACCGGCGGCCCGGGCGCTCGATGCAGCCGTCACGCCCGAGGTGGCGGCGGCTCCGGCGGCGAGGGAGGCGGTGCGGAGGAAGGAGCGTCGGCTGAGTCGGTTCATGGGGTCGTCGGGATTGGTCGTGAGCGAACCGCGCCGCCGGTGAACCGACAAGCTTTTCGGCCGGCCGCGGCGGGAGATTCACGTATGACGATCGGAGATCCCAGGTAGGGGCGGCCATCCCGGCCGCCCGCTTCGTTGCGCACGACTTTCCCGTAGGTCCCAAACCGAGTTCACCACGGATTTTACAGATGACTCGGATAGGGAAGGTTGGGACGGAGACGCGAGGTAGAGGGGTGCGCGGTCCGATGTGGCTGCGGCTGTAGCCGCGGAAAATTCACGCGGAGAAGTCGGCGAAAGACTCGTCGGAAATCTCGCGCTGCAGATGGCCGATGCCGGAGCGGAACTCCGGCGAAATTACCTCCGACCATTCCGCAGGAGCACCCGCGGCCACATCAAGCCCGCGGAATATTCACGGATCGCAATCTGAAATCCGAGGTAGGGGTGGCCGTCCCGGCCGCCCGCTTCTGGGCGCACGACCTTCCCGCACGTCCCAAACCGAGTTCACCACGGATTTCACAGATGACGCGGATAGGGAAGAGCACGACGGAGACGCGAGGTAGAGGGGTGCGCGTTCCGCCCGATGTGGCTGCGGCTGCATCCGCGGAAAATTCACGCCGAGCAGTCGGCGAAAGACTCGTCGGAAATCTCGCGCTGCAGATGGCCGATGCCGGAGCGGAACTCCGGCGAAATTACCTCCGACCATTCCGCGGGAGCACCCGCGGCCACATCAAACCCGCGGAATATTCACGGATCGCAATCTGAAATCCGAGGTAGGGGCGGCCGTCCCGGCCGCCCGCTTCGGGGCTTCTCAGCCGCGCGGCACCTCGGCGTAGGCTTCCATGCCGACGCAGGAACACACGAGGTTCCGATCGCCGTGCACGTTGTCGACGCGGCCGACGGCCGGCCAGAACTTGGCGGCGCGGGTGTGGCGGTCGGGGAACGCGGCTTGCTCGCGGCCGTAGGGCCGGTCCCACGTGGTGGCGCAGACAACCTTCGCGGTGTGCGGGGCGTGCTTGAGCGGGTTGTTGGCGCGGTCGGCCGTCCCGTCAGCCACGGCCTGCATCTCGGCGTGGATGGAGAGCATCGCGTCGCAGAAGCGGTCGAGCTCGGCCTTGGATTCGCTCTCGGTAGGCTCGATCATGAGCGTGCCCGGCACGGGGAACGACATCGTCGGCGCGTGGTAGCCGTAATCCATGAGCCGCTTGGCGGCGTCCTCCACCTCAATGCCGTGCTTCTTCCAGCCGCGCAGGTCGATGATGCACTCGTGGGCGACGAGTCCGGCGGCGCCTCGGTAGAGCACGGGGAAGCGGCCCTCGAGGCGCTTCGCGACGTAGTTCGCGTTGAGGATGGCGCGGCGGGTGGCTGCCGCCAACTCGGCGGGCCCCATCATGCGGATGTACATCCACGGGATGACGAGGATCGACGCGGAACCGAACGGCGCCGCGGAGATCGCGCCGATCTGCGTGGGCTGCGCTCCACTGGGCAGGGTGGGCACGACCGGATGTCCGGGTAGGAAGGGCGCGAGGTGCGCGGCGACGCCGATCGGCCCCATGCCGGGCCCGCCGCCGCCGTGCGGGATGCAGAACGTCTTGTGGAGGTTGAGGTGGCAGACGTCGGCGCCGATGTGGCCGGGAGACGTGAGCCCGACCTGGGCGTTCATGTTGGCGCCGTCCATGTACACCTGGCCGCCGTTCGAGTGGATGAGGTCGCAGACGTCGCGGATGGATGCCTCGAACACGCCGTGGGTCGACGGGTAGGTGACCATCAGCGCGGCGAGCTCGCGCGAATGAGCGGCGACCTTCGCGCGGAGGTCGGCGAGGTCGATGTTGCCGAGGGCGTCGCACGCGACGGGCACGACGCGGAAGCCGCACATCGCGGCGCTGGCCGGATTGGTGCCGTGCGCGCTCGTCGGGATTAGGCAGATGTGGCGGTGGCCCTCGCCGCGCGCCTCGTGATAGGCGCGGATGACGAGCAGGCCGGCGTACTCGCCCTGGGAGCCGGCGTTGGGCTGGAGCGAGACGGCGGCGAAACCGGTGCATTCGGCAAGCCACGTCTCGAGGTCGCGGAACAGCCGCTGGTAGCCGCGGCCCTGTTCCGCCGGTGCGAACGGATGCAGGCGGCCGAACTCCGCCCACGACACCGGGAACATCTCGCTCGTGGAGTTGAGCTTCATCGTGCACGATCCGAGCGAGATCATCGAGTGGCACAGCGAGAGGTCCTTCGCCTCCAGCCGCCGGATGTAGCGCAGCATCTCGTGCTCGGTGTGGTACCGGTGGAAGGTGGGGTGCGCGAGGTAGGCGGAGGCGCGCGCGTGGGGCGCGGGGTAGGGGATCTCCGCCGGCGCGGGGGCCGCGGGGTCGGCCGCCTTCCCGCCGAAGCACGCGAGCAGGGCGTTCACCTCGTCGAGGGTCGTCGTCTCATCGAGGCTTACCCCGACGGAGCGGGCGTCGACTGGACGCAGGTTGAAATGGCGGGCTGCGGCCGCGGCGTGGACCCGCGCGGCGTCGACGCCGGTGACGGTGAGGGTGTCGAACACCGGCGCGTCGTTGATGCCGAAGCCGGCGGCGCGGAGCCCGTCGGCGAGCAGCCGCGTGAGGGTGCGCACGCGCGTCGCGATTCGCCGCAGGCCGGCGGGCCCGTGGTACACGGCGTACATCGAGGCCATGACCGCGAGCAGCACTTGCGCGGTGCAGATGTTGGACGTGGCTTTCTCGCGGCGGATGTGCTGCTCGCGGGTGCCGAGGGCGAGCCGGAGCGCGGGGTCGCCCTGCGCGTCGCGCGAGACGCCGACGAGGCGGCCGGGCATCTGGCGCTTGAACGCGTCGCGCGTTGCGAGGAAGCCGGCGTGCGGGCCGCCGAAGCCCATCGGCACGCCGAAGCGCTGGGCGGAACCCACGGCGACGTCAGCGCCGAACTCGCCGGGCGGCCGCAGGAGCGTGAGCGCGAGCAGGTCGGCCGCGACGATGGTGAACGCGCCGGCCGCGTGCGCCGCGGCGAAGAACCCGGCGAAGTCGTGAATCGAGCCCGTGGTGTCGGGATACTGCACCAGCACGCCGAAGCAGCCGGGGCCCGGACGGTATGTGCGATGGTCGCCGACGGTCACCTCGATGCCGAGCGGCCGCGCGCGCGTGCGCACGATGTCGATCGTCTGCGGGTGGCACTTTTCCGAAACGAAGAAGTCGCGGTGCTCGGCGGCGGCGCCCTCGCGCAGGCGGTGGCACATCATCATCGCCTCGGCGGCCGCCGTGCCCTCATCGAGCATCGAGGCGTTGGAGATCTCGAGGCCCGTGAGCTCGCAGACTAGCGTCTGGAAGTTGAGCAGCGCCTCGAGCCGGCCCTGGGAAATTTCGGCCTGGTACGGCGTGTAGGCCGTGTACCAGCCGGGATTCTCGAGGATGTTACGCTGAATCACGCCCGGCACGGCGGTGTCGTGGTAGCCGAGCCCGATGAAGCTGCGGTGCACGCGGTTCTCCGCGGCGAGCGCGCGCAGCTCAGCGAGCGCGGCGGATTCGCCGGCGGCGGCGGGCAGGTTGAGCGGTCCGCGGCGGATGGCGGCCGGCACCGCCGCCTCGGCGAGGGCCTCGAGCGACGGATAGCCGAGGGTGGCGAGCATGGCCGCCGTCTCGGTGGCGTCGTCCCCATGGTGGCGGCGGGCGAACGTGTCGGTCGGTGCAAGCGCTTCGCGGAGGGAGGCCATGGGGGCGGACGGTAGGTCGGTACCCTCTTCCCGCAACCGCGTTCTCGGCGCGCGGCGTGGCATTTAAGCATTTGTTTCGCCGCGCGAAGCGCCTCTGTTTGCCCCATGACCCGCGCCGAACGCGCCGCCTTCGTCGACCGCCGCCTTGAGGAGCTCTACCCGGAGACGCCGGTGCCGCTCGACCACCGGGACCCCTACACGTTGCTCATCGCCGTGCTGCTCTCGGCGCAGTGCACCGACAAGCGGGTGAACCAAGTGACGCCGGCGCTGTTCGCGCGGGCCGACAACCCCGCGGCGATGGCGCGTGTGCCGGTGGAGGAGATCCGCGCGATCATCCGCCCCTGCGGACTTTCGCCGCAGAAGGCGCGGGCGATCGCCGGGTTGTCGCGGATCCTCGTCGAGCAGCACGGCGGCGAGGTGCCGCGGACCTTCGAGGAATTGGAGGCGCTGCCCGGCGTGGGTCACAAGACCGCGAGCGTGGTGATGGCGCAGGCCTTCGGCGTGCCCGCGTTTCCGGTCGATACGCACATTCACCGCCTGGCGCGCCGCTGGAAGTTGAGTTCCGGCCGCAGCGTGGAGCAGACGGAGCGCGACCTGAAGGCGCTGTTCCCGCGCGAGCATTGGAACCGCCTGCACCTGCGGATCATCTTCTACGGCCGCGAACACTGCACCGCGCGCGGCTGCGACGGCACGGTGTGCGAGATCTGCCGCACCGTCGCCCCCCGCCGCCGCCGCGCACGGTAAGCCTCCGATGTGGCCGCGGCTGCAGCCGCGGAAGACCCGGAAAATTGGAAAGTCGGGAAAGTGAAAAAGCGGGAAATTGGGAAACAGGTAGGCTGCCGCGATGGGCTCTGCTGCCCGATGTGGCTGCGGCTGTAGCCGCGGAAGATTCACGACGAGCCTTCGGAAAACACGAGGTAGGGGCGGGCCGTCCCGGCCGCCCGCCTCGATCCGCACGGCCTTCGCGCACTTATCAAACCAGGTTCACCACGGATTTCACGGATGACGCGGATGGGGAAGGCTAGGAAGGAGGAGGCGCGAGGCTAGAGGCGTGCTGCGGGAGGTGATTGGCACCGATGATGGTTTATACGGCCCTCCCGATGTGGCTGCGGCTGTAGCCGCGGAGGATCCACGCCCTTCATTTCACGACCTGGGCCCGACACTTCCCTTCGGTCCGCAGCCGGCCGCCGGCGATCACTTACCTATGACTTCCGCTGCCTCGTCGAGCGGAGCCCGGCGGCTCCCTTGACGGTCAGGGCGCCGCCATGTCATCTTTTTCACGTGAAAAATACGTACACGATCCGGGAGCTGCAGCGTGACACCGCGGCAGCCGTCCGCGGCGCCGAGTCCGGCGCGCTCGTCACGGTGACGCGCCATGAGAAGCCGGTGGTCCACCTGATCTCGGATGAGCGGCTGGGCGCCCTGCTCGAGACCCTCGAATTGGCGGGAAACCCTGATTTCGTCGCCGCGGTCTCGGACCTCAAGGGTGGGCGCCTTGCCTTTCGTTCGGCGGAGAAGCTGTGAGCCGCGTTCCGGTCGTCGTCGCGGAGCCGGTGTGGAATTACGTCCGGGGTCTGGCGCCGGTACCCCGCCGGAAATGCAAGGCCGCCTTGCTGGCGCTGCCCGCCGGCGACACCAAGGAGTTGGAGGGAGACTACGCCGGACTCCACCGGCTGCGCGTCGGCTCCATCCGGTTCATCTACCGCTACCACGACGGACGGATCGAAGTCTTCTACGCCGAGCAGCGTCGTTTGGTTTACGATTTACTGGCCGCCCACATCGCCCGGCTTTTCAACACGGATCCATCGGGATGAAGTCCTGAAGGGCCGCGTAGGAAGGAGCTTGGAAAATCGGGAAACGGGGAAAGCGGGAAATCGGAAAACAGGCGCGCCGCCGCGATCGGCTAAGCGGTCTGATGTGGCTGCAGCCGCGAAAGATTCACGTATAGCTTTCGGAAACCGCCAGGTAGGGGCGACCGTCCCGGTCGCCCGCTTCGTTGCGGACGGCCTTCGCACATTTCCCAAACCAGGGTCACCACGGATTTCACGGATGACGCTGATCGAGAAGAGAAAGATGGAGGCGTGAGGCGCAAGGGAATGGGGTGCGCGGTTCATCCGATGTGGCGGCGGCTGTAGCCGCGGAAAATTCACGACGAGCCTTCGGCGAAGGCTTTCCCGAAGGCCTCGCGCTGCAGTTGCTCGAGGCCGGAGATGAATCGGGCCGAAAGCTCCTCCGACAATTCCGCGGGAGCACCCGCGGCCACATCAGACCCGAAGAAAATCGGGAAAGGGAGAAATCGGGAAATTGGTAAACAGCCTGATGTGGCTGCGGCTGTAGCCGCGGAAAATTCAAGGGGAGCCGTCGGCGGAGCCGGACCGTCCCTTTTCACCGATCACCGCGTACCCTTGACCGCTTCCTCGCCCGGTGGGGGCGGGTTTCACTTCACGCCCAGCAGGTGCTGGAGCGTGTAGAGTTCGAGGGCCTCGTAGTTGCGGGCGGCGCGGTATTCCTCGACGCGGGCGCGGTCCCAGGTGCGGACCTTCTCGACGAGGTGGAGGAAGATGCGGCGGCTGGCCTTGAGGTGCTCGGTGACGGGCACGCCGGCTTGGGTGCGCATCGTCTTCACATCGAGGCCGACGAACTCGCCGCGGCGGCCGTAGCCGGCCTCCTCCAAGACGCGCACCTGGTTGAAGGCCCCGCGGAGGTTGGCGGAACCGAAATTCTTGTCTTGGTCGTACTTCAACCCGTTCTGGTCGTTGAGGTGGACGCTCCCGAGCTTTCCGTGGGCGAGGCAGAACGCCATCTCGTCGCTGGGGTCGAGGTTGGCGAGCAAGGCGTGGGCGGTCTCGATGACGGCCTTGACGCGCCGGTGGTCGCGCGAGGCGTAGGCGAGGGCGATGGCGTGGCCCGCGGTGGGCACGTAGGCCATGTCGGTGGGCTCGTTCGGCTTGGGCTCGATCCACACCTCGACCTTGGAGTCGTAGGCGAGGATGGCGTCGACCGTCTCGAGCAGGCGCCGGTAGGCGAGGCGGGCGTCCTTCGACTCGCGCGTGTAGCTGCCTTCGCGGGCGAGCCACAGCACGACGGCGCGGCAGCCGATCGCGCGGGTGATATCGAGGCACTTGCGCGTGCGGTCCCACGCGTAGCGGCGGTCGGCGGCGCGGTTCGACGTGTAGGCACCGTCGATCGTCTGCGACGCGAACCACAGGCGCGGGGCGACGAACTCCGGCGTGAGTCCCTCGTCGCGCAGCATCTTCCGCACGGCCTTGGCGCGCGCCTCGATCTGCGCCGGCTTCAGGTCGTCGAGTCCCGGCACAACGTCATCGTCGTGGAACTGCACTCCGTCGAAGCCGAGCTGCTTGTAGAGGGCGAACTTGCGGTCGTGGGCGAAGGCCGCGCGGACGTCGGGACCGAACGGATCGCCGCCCTCGCTGATGTTCCAGGGACCGAAGGAAAAACGGTAGGTGACGGGTTTGCTCATGGGGATGGGAGAAGGTGGCTAGGAAAGAATTCGAATGAAAACACGGATTTCGAGGCAGACTGGAGGCGAGAGGCTAGGGGCGAGAGGGGGAAACGCGGGAGGGTGTAATCAAGACATGGGTAACGCGTAGTTCGCGACGAAAGGCTCGGCGGGAAATTTCCGCGTCTGCAGGCGCAGCCACATGGGAGGTGAGTCCGATGAGGCGGCCTGCCCGGTCTCCCGATTTCCCACGCTGACGGCTTCCCGCCTTTCCTGCGCAGCTCCGATGCTTAGAGCCGGCGCACCCAGATGTTGCGGAAGCGGATCGGGCAGCCGTGGCCGCCGAGGGTGACCGGGCCGGTGCTGAGCTGCTGCGTGTAGGCGGGCAGGCGGCGGTGGCCGGTCTCGCCGTGGATCATGGTGTTGTCCTGCACGAGGACGCCGTTGAGGAGCACCGTGACGCGCGCAGGCTCGGTGAGCTTGCCGCCGGCGAAACGCGGGGCGCGGAAGATGATGTCGTAACTTTGCCACTCGCCGGCCGGCCGCGCGGCCTCGACCCGCGGCGGGGTCTGGGCGTAGACGGCGCCGCACGCGCCGTCGGGGTAGATCTTCACCGAGTGCGAATCAAAGATCTGCACCTCGTACAGGCCCATGAGGAAGACGCCGTTGTTGCCCTGATCGGACCACGGTCCGGCGAAGTTCGCCGGCGACTTCCATTCAAGGTGCAGCTGGACGTCGCCGAATTCCTCGCGGCTGGAAAGCTTCACGTCGCCCGCGACCAAGTGACCGCCGTCGACCTTCCAGTCGTGCGGCGCGCGCCACGCGGCGGCGTCGGCCCCGGAGAACAGGACGACCGCGTCGGATGGCGGCGGCACGGACGGGCCGGCGGGTCCGGGGGTCACGCGCGGTGGCGCGGGCCGGTCGGGATCGTGCACGAGCCATTCGCACCACGGCAGACGCGGGGTGTCCTTGTAGCCGAAGTACCCCGAGCCGTCGCGGGCCTTGATCAGGTCGGCCGCGGGCGCCGCGCCGGCGAGGAGCGGCGAAAACAAGAGGACGGACAGAGCAGGTCGGACGATCCGGAGCATGGGAGGAGGGGAGGCGGCTCGCTTAGGCGAAGAGTTTGGTCACGGCCTTGGCCTTTACCAACTCGCGCGGCTGGTTGAGGTGGTTGTAGACGATCGTCTCCGGATCGATGCCGAACGCGTGGTAGATCGTGGCGAGGAGCTCCGTCGGGTGGACCGGGTCGCTGACAGGCGCGGAGGCGGTCTTGTCAGACTCGCCGTGGACGTAGCCGCGGCGGATGCCGGCTCCGGCGATGAGGGCCGTGTAGCAGTAGGGCCAGTGGTCGCGGCCGTCGGCGCTGTTGTTGTTGCCCGAGGTACTGACGCCGCGCTCGGGGCTGCGGCCGAACTCGCCGAGGGCGACGACGAGCGTCTCGCTGAGGAGGCCGCGCTGGTCGAGATCCTCGAACAACGCGCTGAGGCCCTGGTCGAGCATGGGGCCGGACTTGTCCTTCATGCGTTCGGTGAGGCCCTGGTGGTGGTCCCACGAGTGATTGTCGGAATTGGCGACCTTGGGCCAGATGACCTCGACGACGCGGGTGCCGGCCTCGACGAGGCGGCGCGCGAGAAGGAGGCTTTGACCGAAGGTGTTGCGCCCATAGCGGTCGCGCAGCTTTTCGCCCTCGGCGGCGAGGTCGAAGGCCTCGCGGGCGCGGCCCGAGACGATGAGGCTGAGGGCGCGCTGGTAGTATTCATCGAGATTATACGACGCGGTGGCCTTCTCGATGTCGGGCATGGCGGCGTCGATCGACTCGCGCAGGCGGGCGCGGCGCTCGAGGCGCATGGCGAAGACCTCCTGTGGCAAGCGTAGGTCGTCGGTACGGATGCGGTCGAGCTTGGCCATGTCGAGGTCATCGCCGTCCGGATACAGCGTGTAGGGATCGTAGGCCTTGCCGAGGAAGCCGGCGGTGCCGCCCTTGCCGACGACGTTGGACTCCTGCAGCGGGCGCGGGAGCATGACGAACGGCAGCATCGGCTGGTCGACGGGCTTCAGACGCACGATGTTGGAACCGAAGTTGGGGAAATCCTTCGCGTTGGGCGGCTCGAGCTGGCCGGAGGGGCTCACCTTGTCGGTCGTGTAGCCCGTCATGATCTGGTAGATGGCCGCGGTGTGGTTGAAGAGCCCGTTCGGGGTGTAGCTCATCGACCGGATCATGGTGAACTTGTCGTTCACCTTCGCGAGCTGGGGGATGATCTCGGTGAAGTTGACGCCGGGGATGCGCGTCGGGATCGGCTTGAACGCGCTGCGGATCTTGTCGGGGACGTTCTCCTTCGGGTCCCAAAGGTCGATGTGCGATGGGCCGCCCTGCAGGTAGACCATGATCACGCTCTTGGCCTTGCCCCAGCCCGGGCCGCCGTGGCGGCCGGGGGCGGGTGCGGCGGGGGTCTGGGCGTTGAGGCGCAGCATCTGGCCGAGCGAGAGGCCGAGGATGCTCGAGCCGCCGACGCGCAGGAGGTCGCGGCGGGTCATCTTGGCGTGGGTGTCGCAGAGGTCGGTGTTCAGTCCACCGGGCAGACGGATCATGGCGGGGCCTTTCTCTTGGGGTGAGCTAGCGGTTGAAGAGGAATGCGGGCGTGTTCACGAGCGCCCAGGTCAGGTCTTGGACTCCGGTGAGGCGGCGGTCGGCGGCCTGGCGGGAGCTTTGTTCGGCATCGGCGCGCAGCTGGGCGAGCTTTGGATCGAGTGGCACGGGCTGCTCGGCCGTGGCGAGCACGGCGCGGAGTTTGGCCAATTCGGCATCCTCAGGTACGGGCAGGCGGGCGGTGAACAGTGCCTGGGTGAGCTTGCGGAGCATCGGATCGGAATCGCGCTGGTGGGTGGCGATCGCGGTGGCCTGCGCGGTGTTGCGCTCAGCGGCGGGGAGGGCGAGGGCCTCGGCGACGTCGGCGGGCACGCCCTGCTCGAGGGGCTCGTCGGACGTCGTGTACCAGAGGCGGAAGCGGCCGATGAGGTACGGCTCGCGGAAACGCTGCTGGAGGAAGATCTGGAAGCGCGCGCCCTTGGCGTCGCCCACGGGGGCGGGGAACGCGAAGCGGGCCCAATGCGGCTCGCCGGCGCGGCCGCCGACCGCCCACCCGTCGCGTGCGCCCTCGGCCTTGAGGTTGATGGCATTGGCGACGTCGTAATTGGCCTGGGTGAAGTCGGCGCGGGCGGCGCGGAACTCGGCGTCCCTCGGATCGCGGTCGCCGCCCTTGTCGCTCCAGCGAACGAAGAACTCGCTGAGCACGAAGTTGCCGTCCTTCGCGAGCCCCGGCCCGAAACGCGGGAGGCTCTCGTGCGGCAGGACCTCGAGCATGAGCGCGGTGACGCCGCCGTGCCGCGACTCCGCGTTGAACGTGTAGTCCTGCAGGCCGTTGATGGGGCCGGTCGAGAGGTAGGAACCGTCCTCGAGGCGCTTGAGGTTGCCGCCGTTGGTGACGTTGACGGTATTGATGACCAGCGGGTGCCACGCCGTGCCGGTGGCGCAGGAGGCAAGGGAGCGCTCGAAGTCCTCGCGCCGGCCCGGCAGCGCGGCCTCGTGGGCGGCGAGGGCCTTCTCGGCGGCGGCGATGCGTTCCGAGCGCACGCGCTCGGCCTCGGCGGCCTGCGGGGCGACGGCGATGAGACGGGCCTCGACGGCGGCCTGGGCGGCGGCGACGGCACGGGTGCGGACGCCTTCCTTCTCGGCGCTGATCGGCGCCCACCACTTCTCGCGTTCGGCGAGATCGCCGGCGAGGCGGCGGTGTTCCTCGTCGATGGCGCGCCACGACCCGAGCGCGGTGGCGGCCTCGGCCTCGGTGGCGTGCCGGCCGAGCGTGCGCAGGAAGACCTCGTCGACGAGCTTGCGGTCGTCCCCGATCTTGGCGGCGAGCGCGGCGAGCTCGTTCTTCCGGTCGTTGATCGCGCCGGAGACGGTGGTGCCGCTGAGCAGCGCCATCACGGAGCCGAGGCCGAGGTCGCTCGTGCGCTCGCACTCGCAGGCGGATTCGCGCGGCGGCCGGCCGAGGCTGGCGAGGAAGCCGCCCTGTGAGTCCACGGCCGAATCGGGCAATTGCGCGGCGCGCGTGCCGGGCTTCACGCCGGGGAACTCAGGGGTGGAGCCGGTCGCGCGGAAGACGGAGTCGAGCAACACCTCGGCCGGGAGGCGGCGCGCGAGGGCGTGCGAGTAATTGACGGTATCGTCGGAATTCCAGCGGTGGGTGGCGAGGGAGAGCTGGTAGGTGCGGGACTTGCAGATCACAGCCTGGAGCTTCCGCACGTCGAAACCGCCGCGGACGAACTCCTCGGTGAGCCACGCGAGCAGCTCGGGGTTGGAGGGCGGATTGCCGGCGCGGATGTCGTCGATCGGCTCGATGAGGCCGACGCCGGTGAGGTAGCCCCACACGCGGTTGACGTAGCTGAGGGCGAAATAGCGGTTGTCGGGCGAGGTCATCCACGCGGCGAGTTGGTCACGGCGGCCGGGCTTCTCGCCGGTGGGCGGCTCGAACTTGGCGGCGTAGGGAAACGCGGGCGCGGTCTCCTGGCCGGTGCGGTCGTGGCGGATCTCGCCGGCGGGTTTCTCAAAGACCACCTCGTAGAGCGGCTTGGCGCCTTCGACGGCGGATCCGGCGATGGTGCGGTTGCCCGACTGCGGGTCCTTTTTCAGGTCGACGCGCGCGAAGTAGGCCGCGAGGTCGTAATACTGGTCCTGCGTCCAGCGCTCGAACGGGTGGTCATGGCACTTGTTGCAGTTGAAACGCGTGGCGAGGAACAGGTGCGTCGTGTTCTCCATCGTCTCCGTCGGCGTGCGGAGAATCTTGTAATAGCTGGCGGCGGGATTCTCGCGGTTGGAGCCCGAGGCGGTGAGGATCTTCTGCGCGAACTGGTCGTAGGGAGTGTTGGCGGCGACCTCGCCGCGGATCCAGTCGCGGAACTGCCGCGCGCCATCCTCGCCGAGGAATTTCCGGTTCACCTGCAGGAGATCGGCCCACTTGTTGGCCCAGTGGTCGACGTAGTCGGGCGACCCGATGAGCCGGTCGATCACGGCGTCGCGTTTCTCGCGGGCCGGCCGCGCGTCGGCGAGGAACGCCCGCACCTCGTCGGCCGTCGGCGGCAGGCCGGTGAGGTCGAGGTGCACGCGACGGAGGAACTCGGCGTCGCCGCTGAGCTCCGACGGCAGGATCTTCATCCGCCGCCACTTCGCCGCGGTGAACTCGTCGATGCGGTTCCACTTTTCCGGCTCTCGCCACTCGAAGCCGGCGCGGTCCCCCATGACCGTGACGGTCGTCGCCGCGTAGGCGCCTTCGTAGCGCGCGAGCAGCGGGGCCTCGCCGCGGCGCAGCGTGCGCACCAGCCCGCCGCGCTCGGTCACTGCCACATCCTGGTTGCCGGACTCGATGAAACCCTCGGCGGTGACGTCGCGTTTACGGCCGTCGGCGTACGTGGCGATGATCCGCATCTGCTGGCGCGAGCCGACCCGCTGCAGCACGGGGTCGCGCGGCTCGAGCTCGATCGAGGTGACGCGCGGCGTCGACAGGTCGAGCCGCGCGCCGCCGGCGATCCATGCCCGGAGAATGCGGTAGTACTTGTCGTCGTACGCGGTGCGTTGTCCGCCCTCGTGCGGCACCGCACCGGTCGCCTTGAGCAGCATCAGGGAGTCATCGGGTGAGGCGAGATTGACGCGCCGACCCGCGTGGTCGTCGACCAGCGAGCGGACGTCGAAGATCGGGTCATAGCCGCGGAGCGAAAGCTTGAAGCCGCCCTTGCCGTCCTTGGAACCGTGGCAGGGCCCGGAGCTGCAGCCGAGCTGGTTGAGCACCGGGTTCACGTCGCGCAGGAAGTCGACCTTCGCGGCGGGGTCGTGGTTGACGACTTCGAGTGGCAGGGAGGCGGTGCGGCCGCCGAGACTCGCCTCGAGGGTGGCGCGGCCATTGCCCGCGGGGCTTACCAGGCCGGCGGTGGAGGCGTGAGCGACCTTGGCGTCGACGGTGAGGCGCGCGAGCCGCGTGGCATCGATGCGTGAGCCGTCGGCCAGCTCGGCCGTGACGAGCAGCTGCGCGGCATCGAAGGCGCCGTCGAGCCGCACGGTGGCGGGCGTGATCGTGAGCGTACGCACGGCCGCGCCGACGGGCAGCGCCTCGGGCTCGGGCGGGTTGGCGGCGGGGGCGGCCGCGGCGTGGCCGCCGAGGACCACGAGGGTGGCGAGCAGCAGGGTCGGCAGGGACTTCATGCGAGCGGGATCAGCGGAGGGAAACGGGGGCGCCGGCGAGCGGGACGGGGACGAACTCGCCGGTGACGGCGCCGTCGGCGGTGCGGATGAAGCGCACTCGGCCGTCCTCGCCGCCGGCGGCGACGCGGGCGCCGTCTGGGCTGAAGGCGAGCGCGTAGACGGCGGTCGCGAGTTCGGCGGCGGCGACGCGGGTGGTGCCGCGCGTGGTGAACTCCTCGATGGCCTTCTTCTCATCGGCCGAGTACGACGTCGCGACCTTGGTGTAGGCCTTGAGGATATTCTCCGGGATAGCCGTATCATGCTCGCCTGGGAACAGGTGGACGGAGCCCTTGCCGTTGAGGCTGCTGGCGGCGGCGACGAGGCGACCGTCGTTCGAGTAGTCGACGGCGAAGATGCGGCCCTCCATCGCGGGGAAGCGGCGGAGCAGGTTGGCGTTGTCGCCGATCTTCCGCGCGGCCTGGCGGAACACGAGGTAGAGCTGCGGCACGCCGTCGGCGCCACCGATCACGACCTCGTCACGCCCCGGCCGGCGCGCGACCGCGTGCAGCCCGCCGCGTAGCGCTCCCGGCGTGATCGAGGTGACGTTATCGATGAAGCGCTGCGTCTCGACCTCGGTGAGCTTGGTGCTCATGTCGCGACCGACCGAGATCACATGCGAGCCGTCCTTGTTGAAGACGGTGCCGAGCACCCAGTCGTTGTGCGAACCTTGGAAGAGGACCTGCTCGCCCGTCTGCGCGTCGATCGCGCGCAGGGTGTTGTCGGGGCAGCCGAACGCCACCCTTCGTCCGTCCGGCGACCAGCTCACGCCGTAGACGGTGTCGTAGCCCACGGGCAGGGAGAGCGTGAGCTTGCGCTGCGCCACGTCCCAGACCTGCACCTCGCCCATGCGTGCGGGCAGGCCGCCCGCCACGGCAAGCTTGGTGCCGTCGGGGGAGAAACGCACCGACTCTATGCGCTCCGAGAGCCCGACGAGGCGCGCGACAAGCCCGCCGCCGTCGGCGCGGTGAAGGAGGACCTCATGGAACCCGGCGACGGCGATCAGCGAGCCGTCGGGAGAAAACGCCAGCGAGGTGATGACGGGCGGCCGCACGTAGGTCGGCGGGTGTTCGGCGTAGATGCGTTGCACCGCGTTGCGGGGAGTGTCGTCGACGGCGCCCTCGGCGATCCAGCGGCGAATGAGCGCGAGGGAGTCGGGCTTCAGCGGGGCCTTGTCCTTGGGCATCTCCGCCTCGCCGTCCTTGGGCGTGATCGAGGCGAGCAGCGCGCTGGCGTCGGGCTGGCCGGCAACGATCGCCTTGTGGCCGCTTTCGCCGCCCGCGAGCAGGCGGGCGAAGTCCGTCATCACGTAACCGCCCCGGGCCTTGGCCGGCTGATGGCAGCCCTGGCAATGGGCCTGGAAGACCGGGCGCACCTGTTTCCAGTAACTGACGGGTTGGTCGGTGGTCTCCGCCGGCGCCATCGGAGGCGGAGCCGCCGCGAAGGTTCGGCTGTAAAACCCGAGCAAAAGCCCTGCCACGAGCACGAAGGTGCAGGCACGGGAACACGCGGGGGTGGCGGGGTGGGTGCGGGGTGAGCTCACCGAGGGAAAAGGCACCGTTCCGCCGCGGCACGGTCAACGCGAATGTGCCCGCGCTACGGGCGAGCGGGAAAACGGGAGCGGCGGAAAACTTGAAAAGTGGGAAATCGGGAAATTGGAAAAGTGGGAAACTGGGAAACACGGCCTACGTTCGGCTCGGCGGGTGTGGCTGCGGCTGTAGCCGCGGACACGTCGGCGGGGCTTCTCCGCCTCCGGCGTGGCCTGCCCTCCTCGGCTGACCCGCCTGCCTCAGCGGAGGGCGGTGCTGAGTTCGCGCAGGGCGGCGTGCAGGCGCGGGGCGGTCTCGGGGCCGAGCGAATTGACCTCGCCGTAGACCGGCTTGGGTGCGCCGTATAGGTACGGTGGCTCCCGGTCCCACTCGCTGCGCGGGATGATGTAGCCGACCTCGTCGTTCGCGAGTCCGAGCACGAACTTCACCCGGCCCGGCAGGAACGCCCGCACCGGCGGCACCTCGACCGGCTCCACGTCGAAGTCTCCGCCCGGGGCGCGTTCCACGCCGCCGTTCACGATTTCGGGGTAAATCTCCCCCGGCACGCAGGCGATCGAGGCCTCGCCGAAGCGCAGCACGGCCGCCTCCGAGCGCACGTGGCGCCAGCGGCTGTGGCCGCGGTCCATGATTCCCAGCACCGGCGCGAGGAGGAAGTTCACGTTGTCGACCGGCAGCTCGAGCGTGCGGGCCTCGATCGCGATCGGCGCGTGCGTCGTCGCCGCCACCGCTGGCTCCCGCAGGCGCGGCAGGATGCGGGCGGCGAGCTGGCGACCGACGGCCGCGCTCTTGTCGTGCGAGGGTTGGCGATGGTCGGTCGCCGTGAGTGGGTCGCGCACCGTCGTGCTGGGATGGGTCGTCATCAGCCCGCCCACCGCGCCGTTGATGAAGCAATGCACGCCCCCTAGTCCTGCGAGTGATCCTGCCGGGCCCGACGCCCCGCGTTCGAGGACGTCGCGCAGCACGCCGCAAAAGTCGGCCGTGACCTCGGTGTTGCCTGCCCACGGCGTCTCGGGGTGGTTGCCCCAAGTCACCAGCGTGCCGAGCGTCGCGCCGCCCGTGGGCGCGGTGAAATGCATCACGCGCACCTCGGAATCGTAGACCTCGGGCCGGCGCGTGTCGGCGACGAGTCCGGCCGGCGGCACGGCGATCTCGTGGAATGCCACCTGCGCGGGTGCCAGCGCCGCGACGGCCGAAGCCAGCGTACGCGCGGCGGTCGCGATCACCCGTTCGCGGTAGGCGGGATCGACGCCGTTGCGCAGCGGGTGCGGGCCCCACAGGCCCATGAGGTCGGGCGTCGAGTGGTTGTGCGTCGCGGCGACGATCGCGTAGGTAAGGCCGAGCTCCGGCGCGAGGCGTTGGCGGATGACGATGACGTCGTCGTGAAAGAGCCCGATCGCGTCGAGGGCGACGAACCCCACGCGTGTGTGGCCGTCGTCGACCACGCAGGCGACCGCCCAGAGGTCGTCGTGGATCGCGGTGGCGGCGCGGTTCTGGGAAAAACCCGCGAGCCAGACCGGCCGCGACGGGTCGCCGAGGTCTGGATTGATGCGTTCGCGCGCGAAGCCGGCCCGGAGCGGCCGCGGTTCGGCGCGGGATTTTTCCGCGGAGACCGAGATCCGCACGGCGTAGCCCGGATTCCGGTCGCGGAACGCGTACGCGGTGCGCAGCGCGAGTGCGACCAACGAGAGCGCGGCCGCGGCGGCTGCGCCGCGGGCCAGTCGTTTCCAGAACGTGCCTCGGACCATGGGGGTTTCCGGAGGCTAGGGAAAACGCACGACGACTCCAGCCCCGGCTGAGGCGCCTGGGACCGCGCCTAAAGGTGCTCCTCGTAGGAGATCTCGATCTTCGCACGCTGGGCCCGCCGTTTCGATTCCCCGTGGAAACGTACGGTGTGTCCCTGCGGATCGTAAGTGAATCCTTCCCGCGGATCGGCCGCCACCGCGCGGCCGTCGACCTGCACGCGCAACGTTGCGGGTTGGAACATCGCCCCGGCCAGAACCGGCTCCAGCGGCACGGCGACGCTGTCGGCGATGCGGTCGCCGAGCGCGGCGAGCGGCGCCGAGAAGTCCTCCGCGAGGTTCAACACGCTGCCGCCGCTGAGTTCCGCCGCGCGGCGGTGCGAGACGTTTCCGGGCGGGACCACCGCGTGCATCTCCACGCTGCCGCGCCGGTTGCCCTTCGCGATGATGAAGGGCCGCAGCACCCAATGGTTGATGTAGCCGTCGAGCGTTTGCGGGTCGCGCGGGTGCCGCGCGTTATGGCGTCGGATCAGTTCCGGCAGGCGGCCGTCCTCGATCCACTCCGCCCGCCGGGTCCCGTCACGCTGGGCGTTCCACCGCGCCATCCGCGTCTCCTCCTCGTCCATGAAGAACACGACGATCGTCGGGGCCTCGGGACGGAGGAACGCATGCTGGCCGCCGTGGTAGCCCGCCACGAAGTTATAAACCGCGGTGAACGCCGTGCGGTTGCTGTCGCCGTTGGTCCCGACCTTCACGAGTTCGGCGAAGACGCCATCGGGCGTCGCGCGCGTCACCCATGGCTGCGGCAGCGCGGGCAGGGTCACCAGCGTGCCGTTGCTGGCGACGACCTTGGGGGCGGAGACCGGGCGCCCGCGGGCGTCGAGGACCGGGTGACCTTCCGCGTCGATCCGCGTGGAGCGAACTTCCTTGAAGAACCGCTGCTCCGCGGGCGCGAGTCGGGGATCGGCGTCCACGAAGTCCGTCGTCAGCACCCCGATCCGGTAGTCGAGGTCGCGCTCGTGGAACAGCCGGCGGAACCGGCCGAGGGCGCCGGCGATCCGGTCCTGGTGGGCGGCCATCGAGGGCGAGTTGTTGATGACGAAGACGAGGTCGACCTCGCGGCTGCGCGAACGGTCCGCAATCAGCCGCCGCGGCTGGCGTACCGGTTCGACCGTGATCACCACTTCGTTCTCCGCCCCCAGGTGCGGATTGGCCTCGTCGACGGTGTAATATCGGACGCGGTCCTCCCCGATGAAGCCGGGGTTGGGTGCGTAGGTGAACTGACCGCTGGTGCGGTCGAGACGCGCGGTGCCGTGGCGGGGCTTGGACTGCGGGTCCAACTGAAAGGCGATGCGGCTGTTGGCGACGCCGGCGAGGTCGACGGCCGACATGAAGTCCTCATGGCTGGGCAGCTTGCGCGCCACGGGCGTGTTGGGACGGGTGAGCAAGGGCACGGCGCGTGTCCCGCCGGAACGCTCACGCGCGGCACCGACCTCGAAGCGTTGCAGCATCACCGCGGGCGGAGGCTTCACGGTGATCGCGACGGTGTTCCGGAACACCAGGCCGGAGGTCTCGTTGCGCACCGTGTAGGTGAAAGAGTCCTCGCCGGTGAAACCGTCGTTCGGCCGGTAGGCGAAGTACCCGAGCCGCGAGGTCTTGTTCTTGAAGATGTCGGCGCTTTCCTCGGGGCCCGCCAGCCCCACGCGGCCGTGCAAGGGTTCCGCCACGATCATGAAGACGAGGTCGGCGCGCGTCTCCGCGGAGATCAACTCGGGGGCGACGACCAGCTGACCGTGCACCCCGCCTTCCTCCGTCTCGAGGGCCGTGGGTTGCGGGGCGACGATGACGCCGGGGTCGGCCGGGTGGACGGGTTCCGCGGCCGAAACGAGGGTTTCCGTCGAAAGAAGCAGCGGGAGGGCCGGAAGGACCAACCGGCGGAGGGCGGCGAGGCCGCGGAGGAGCGCGCTGCGGGCCATGGCGGTTTAGGTCACCCGCCGGCCGCCGATGTTCCTTCGAATGCGGGGGCGGGCGCTAACCGCGTTGCTCCTCGAACTGCGTCCAAAGCGTAACGACCGGCCAGAGGACGCACCACGTGATGAGGATCGCGGGGCATTGGAACGGGAAATCGAACCACGAGTACAGAAGCAGCGCCACCAGCCCGCCGACGAGGCAGACGCTGAGGGCGTTGTCCCAGAAGTGACAACGCACGAGCTGCAGGATCCACCATCCCAGCATCGCGGCGATCAAGGCGCAGCCGATGATCCCCAGTTCTGCCGGGAACTGCAGCAGGTCGTTGTGGGCCTGTTGCCAGAACATCGGGCCCCCCGATTCGTTCTTCACGAGCTTCGGATCCCGATGCTGGTAGAGGGGGAAAACGTACTGGAAGCTTCCCGCCCCGGCGCCGGTCAACGGGGCGTCCTTGATCATTTCCCACGTGGCGGCGCTGGCCCATTCGCGGCTTTCCCAGGACAGGTCCTGGCGCGTGAGACCACTCTTCATGCGTTCCCAGGCCTCGCCGGCCCGCAGGGCGTCGAGTCCCGTGTTCAGGAAATAGCCGAAAACGAGGAGCATCACGACCAGAATGGGCGTCCGGCGGTGTTCCTTGGGCAGGCTCAGCTGGTGGGCGACGAACCCGGCGATGCAGGCGAGCAGATAGGCGAGCATCGTCAGCGTGGCCCCGCGGGCGTAGCTCGTCACGACGGCCACTGCGACGAACGTGGCGGCGAAGGCCAGTACGCCGCTGGGGTTTGACTTCTCCATGCGGCGCAGACCTCGGAGGTAGAACCAACCCGCCAATCCGCAGGCCGCCGCGAGTGAGAGCAGCAGGTACTCGGCGCCGTGGTTCTTGTACACAAAGGATGCGAACGGCATCGCGCCCGGAAAATCGAAGTTCCAGTAGATCAGGTTCGTGCGGGTCATCCGCTGCGCGACGCCGAGGATCGCGAGCAGGACGCCGTTGGCCGCCAGGGCGCCGACGAGGATCTGCAACGTCCTGCGTCGGGTGAAGCCGACCCACACCGCGCAGGTCGTCAGCCAGGCGCTGCCGAAGATCATGAACACCCGCCACGGCCCCCATTTCTCGAAGGGTACCCGTATCCCCGGCGGCAGCCATTCGGAGCCCTTGATGCGCATCATCCAGAAGACCTTGCCGTCGGTGATGTAGGTCCAGACGGGATTGAGCGCCTGCAACGCAATGTAGCCTAGCAGCGCCAGGCCGAGCCAGAAGACGGGGAAGCGCGCCAGTCGCGGCCACGGAGTGAGTCGGAAGGCGTCGTTCCCTGAGTTCTCCGCCGTGTAATTCCGCGGCCAGAGGCTCACCGCGAAACCGAGCGCCGCCAGCACCGCGCTCGCGATCTGGGCCGGCAGGTGCATCGCGCCCAGCGCCCAGGGCATGAACACCAGATGGAGGGTCACGAGGGTGAGCAGCAGCTTTTCCACGGGATGGATCCGCGGCCGTTCCCTCCGCGTCCGTGCCCGGTCCGGGTACGACGACTCAAAGACGGCGGCGTTGGCTGGCATCGGGCGGAAGATTGCCGCGGCCTTGGCTGGCGCGAGGGTTTTCTGCGGAGCTCGGCTCCGTGGCGATCGGACGAGGTCCCGTTTGCCCGCGGTCGGCACATCCGCTACGCCACCACCCTCGTCTCCATGCGCACCTTCCTGCTCCTGCTCGCCTCCAACATCTTCATGACCTTCGCCTGGTATGGTCAGCTCAAGCTGAAGGTCTTCGAGGGCCGCTCGCTCTGGTTCGTGATCCTGCTCTCCTGGGGGATCGCGTTCTTTGAATATTGCCTGATGGTTCCCGCCAACCGCATCGGCTACGCGCAGGGTCTCACCGGCTACCAGCTCAAGGTCATGCAGGAGGTCATCACGCTCGGGGTCTTCGTGGTGTTCGCTTGGCTCGTGCTCGGCGAGCGGCTCACGTGGAACTACGGCGTGAGCTTCCTGCTCATTCTCGGCGCCGTGTACTTCGCCGTGGGCTTCAAGCCCGGGGCCTCCTGAGCGGGCGCCCTCCGGCGAAAAAACGCCGGCGGAGGCTTGACGTGTTCATGTGAACACTATCCGGTTGCGGTGCGTCCAAGGCCGGCGTGGCCCCGAATCAAGGGTCAGGCGGGCCTTGCCCCTCCCGCGGGCCGCGCCTCAGTTCTTCGCCTGCCCGATTTTCAACCAACAACCGTCCGTCCTACCGCACCCGTCATGTCCAAAGCCGCCCCCGCTCCCGCCAAGACCGCTCCCAGCGCCGCCCTCGCCGCCGCCAACGTCGCGCGCGACAAGAACATCGAGCTGGCTGTCTCCTCCATCACCAAGCAGTTCGGCGAGGGCTCGATCATGCGCCTGGGTGACGCCCAGAAGATGAAGGTCGAGACCCTCACCACCGGCTCCCTCGCGGTCGACCTCGCCCTCGGCGTCGGCGGTTTGCCCAAGGGCCGCATCATCGAGATCTACGGGCCCGAGTCGTCCGGCAAGACCACCTTCTGTCTGAGCGTCATCGCCGAGGCCCAGAAGCGCGGCGGCCTGGCCGCCTTCATCGACGTCGAGCATGCCCTCGATCCGAAGTACGCCCGCGTCGTCGGCGTGAACCTCGACGACCTCCTCGTCTCCCAGCCCGACTCCGGCGAGGACGCCCTCAACATCATGGAGACGCTCATCCGCTCCAACTCCATCGACGTCATCGTGCTCGATTCCGTCGCCGCGCTCACCACCAAGGCCGAGCTCGACGGCCAGATGGGCGACGCGACCGTCGGCGCGCAGGCCCGCCTCATGAGCCAGGCGATGCGCCGCCTCACCGCCGTCGTGAGCAAGACCAACTGCATCTGCATCTTCACGAATCAGATTCGCGAGAAGATCGGCGTGATGTTCGGCAACCCCGAGACGACCTCCGGCGGCCGCGCGCTCAAGTTCTTCTCCTCGATCCGCATCGACATCCGCCGCAAGGACCAGATCAAGACCCCCGAGGGCAAGGTCGTGGGCAACCGCACCAAGATCAAGGTGGTGAAGAACAAGGTCTCGCCGCCGTTCACCGAGTGCGAATTCGACATCATGTACGACGAGGGCATCTCCAAGATGGGCTCGCTCCTCGACCTCGGCCTTGAGCATCGCATCCTCGAGAAGAAGGGCGCGTGGATCGCCTACGAGGGCAACCTCGTCGGCCAGGGCCGAGACGCCGCCAAGCAGGCGCTCAAGGAAAAGCCCGAGATCGCGGAGAAGATCCATAAGGCGATCCTCGAGAAGGTCAGCGTGACCGGCGGGGCCACCGTCACCGGCGAGGCCGCGGAGTAGCCCCGCGGGCAAGTCGATGGGCCGCGTCCGGCGCGGGGGATTCATCTTCGACTGGTGGATTGGGGACCACGATCCCCGGCATGTGCATGTTTCTGATGGCGATGGAAACTTGCTTGGTCGGGTCGCGGTTGATGACTTTTCGCCGCTTGATGAATGGCGTCCCCCGGGCAAGGTTGTGGGGATTCTGAAGGCCCCCAAGGAAGAGGGTCGCTTATGAAGCTGCTCAACCCGCTTAAGGCGCCTTTCGGGAAGGCCAAATTTTCCCGCTTGAAGAATGTTTCCTACCGCCAGTGGGAAGATGCCTTCGAGGTGGAGTTCGATGACGGGCTTTCGTTCCTTGAGCCGCACCGGACGATCCGCCGTGCCAATCGGATTTTACCGAAAGCCACGGTGGCCCGGGTCGAAATGGATGAGAAACTGCGTCACGGCTTCTTCGTCCACTACGACAAGGGTCAGGTAGCCGAGGTCTCCTGGGCCTTCATCCGCGAATTGCCGCCGCGGAAGTGACGCTTGTCCGGTCGAGGCCGCGGTCCGTTGCCGAGGAAACCCGGATAAGCGCGAGTATCCTGTGGATCATTCGCTGTTGGGTTCGCCCCGCCGCGGTTTGCGTCGGTGCAGATTCCCTGAACCTGCGGCGGATCCCGCGGTCTTTGGTTTTTAACTCCCACCCCGTCATGACCTCATCGAGCGATCGCCCGCGTACCAGAATCGGTCTCTCCGCCGTCGGTTCGGCCTTTGGTCGTGGATTCCGCGTGCTGGGAGTCTTTTGGGGCCTGATCCCGTACGGGCACCTCTCCGCCGCCGAGTCCGCTCCTTCCGCCGAGTCGGCACCGAAGCTCATTTCCACCTCAGGCGGCAAGGGCGAGACGTGGTCCGACGTTCATGATCTTGAGGCTGCCGCGGCGAAGGGCAACCCCCGCGCGGAGGCCGCGCTCGGGGAATTGCTGCTGCGGGGTGACGGGCTTCCGAGGGACGACACGCGAGCCCTCGCTTTGTTGGAGAAATCCGCCCGCGCGGGCCACGGCCCCGCCGCCTTCCGCCTCGGGCTTCTGCTGTCGCGCGGGGAAAACGGTGCCGCCCGCGATCCGGCGCGTGCCGTCGCCTACTTCCGCGCCGCCGCCGCGGCCGGCGAGCCCGAGGCGTTCTTCAATCTCGGCGCCGCGCACGCCAACGGCCGTGGGGTGAAGCGCGACTACGCCGAGGCGCTCGCGTGGCTGACGGTCGCGAAACGCCACGGGGCTGACAACGGCACTGAGGCCTCCCTGCGTCAGCAATTGGGGAAACAAACCTCACTCCTCACCAAGTCAGAGCGGCGCGTGGGCGAGATTGAGGCCGAGCTCAAGAACGCCACCCCGGGTTCGTTCCTGCCGCCGGTGGCACCGCTCGACGAAGTGTACGATCCGCTGCGCCCGCCGCTGCGTCCGAACTGAAGCCGGACGCGCGCGGAAGTTTCGCGTGTAACGGGCGTGGGGCGGGAACTGCGACGACGCCCGGAGGCCGCTTTGCGCCGGCAGCCGCTGGTCGACGAACGAAATCCGCATCGCTTGCGTGCCCCGCATTCTGACAATTTCCCATCGCTACGCTCGGATCGCAGCCGTGCGATCACTAGGAACGCGCGCCCGCGCCACACGCGAAATTTCCAGCATCTCCTCTCGCACCTTCCATGCACGTGATTCGCCACCGCATCGCTTGTTCCGCCAAAGCCATTGGGTTTATCGGCTTATTCGGTTTCCTGTGCTCGTTGCGCGCCACGCCGCCGCCTTCTTCGTTTGGCGTGTGGGACCGGGGCAACGCGTACGACCCCAAGGACTATCCGTTCCTCAAGGGTTTGGCGTTCAATCAGGATTGGGCCGGAATCGAGCCCGTTCCCGGTGTCTTCGACTGGGGTGCGTTGGACCGCGCGATGGAAAGCGCCGTCGCGAAGAACCAGTACATTTACCTTTCCATCGGCGTGGGGCCGGATGCGCCCGCGTGGATTTACCAGCAGGGTGTGCCGGCCGTTAAGACCGACGGCCAGATGCATGATGCTTGGCCGGTCTATCCGTACTATCCGTCCCCCGCCTATCGGAAATTCTTTGAGCGCCTCATCGCGGAACTCGGGAAACACATTCGCACTTACCCGAAGGGTAAGCAGGAGCGCATCGCATTCATCCAGGTGAAGACGGGGTGTACCGGCGACGAGTGCGCCTACAAAGGCGAGGTGCTTGAGAAGCAGTACGAGCTACCCGTCCGATCGCCCGCGTGGCGCGAGTTCCGCCTGTGGGCGTTCGAGGTCTTCGTGAAGACTTTCCAGCAGGTTCCCGGAGAGCCCCAGATCAGCCTCTTGTTCAACCACGTCGCTCCGGGCGAGGACACGGTCGGGGGACGCGGCTTCGCGACCGAGTGGAATTGGGTGATGGCCAACGCCAAGGGAGGCCTCGGGATCAAGATAGCCGGCAGCGGGCGCGGGCATCACTTGAGCGGGGAGCGGAGCAAGATCCAGATCTGGGAGCCGCGTCTCGTCGCCGCCACGGGCACCCCGCTCTTCGCACGCTCGGAGATGGACCAGACGTGGCAGCGCGCGTGGTATCAACTGAACGTTCCGCTCAGCTTCTACTGGGGCGCCCTCACCGGTCTCCAAGGCGGCCAGAGCATCTGGGACATCTCCTCCAGTGCGATGGAGGCCTGCAAGGAGCAGGGCTTCGACTACGCGTTCCACTTCTTCAATCGCTACGCGGGACAGATCCGGCCCGAGGCCGCCACCGGCGCCTTCTGCGCCCTGCACAAGGGGCTAGATGCCGCCGACACCGCGGCTTACCCGGAGGTGGAGTTCGGGCCCGCCTCGCCGGGCAACGTGGCGCGCATGGAAAAGATCGTCGCCGCCTACGCGAAGTACGGCGCCGCGGTGGATGACCGGAACGCCCTTGTGTTGGGGCAGGTGCGGCAACGCGACACGCAGCGGGGCTTCAACGACGTCGGCTGGGACATCTGGCCCGACAATTACGGACGTTTCCTCCATCAGATCGACCCTGACGCCACCTCGATACCTCTTTGGCGCGTCGGCGGGCCGATCACCAAGATGTCCCCCATCTACTCCCGTTTCGCCCGCGGCTTCGAACACGCGTCCGGCAAGGACGCCATGTACTTCAGGCTGCACGAGGGTTTCTCCCAAGGTGGCGGGCCCCAGGTGATGTCGATGACCGTCGTCTGGTACGACGCCACGGCGGGTTCATCGTGGCGGCTCGATTATGATGCCGGTTCCGCCGGCATGAAGACCGCGCTGTCCGTCACGGGAACAGGTGATCGGAAATGGCGCCATGAGACGGTCACGGTGGAGGACGCCGTGCTGCGCCACGGTGGCGCCAGGGGTGCGGACTTCACCTTGGTGAACACTGACGACAAGGACGACATCTTCAGCCTGATCGAGGTTCACCGTGGAAGGCTCGAGACGCCCATGCTGCTGCCGCCGGTCGACTACAAGGTCTCCGACAAGGACCCGAGGCCGCCGAAGGCGGAGAAGGCCGGCGAGCCGGTTCGGGAAAGAAAAGGGAAGCGGAAGGCGAAGGCCGACGAAAGCAGGTGACACGTTCTAAGTTTCCGCCCCCGGGCCCGGCGAGCGGTCGCCGACGTTCCGCGCGCGGTCGCGCGGTTCTTACCCGAGCGCGGCGATCCCCGCGCGCATGCCGTTGAGCACCTTCTCCACTTCGGTGGCGGGGTTGTAGTCCTGGCGTCCCATCGAGAGCGTCTCGATCGGCACGAAGCCGCGGTAGCCGCCGTCGGCGATGATGCGCATCAGCCGCTTCAAATCGGCCGTCGGCGACTTCAGCGCGCTGCCCATCGTCTCCTTGATCTGCCACCCCACCGCGTAGGGCGTGATCCGCGCGATGTCGGCATAGGGGTCGGCGGTGAGGTATTTGCCGGTGTCGACCAGCGCGCCGCAGCAGGGATGACCGACCCGCCGGAGCAGGCTCAGGTGCTCGGCGCCCGTGTTAAGAAAGTCGCCGTGGTTCTGCACGCCGACCAGCACGCCGAACTTTTCCGCGTGTTCCGCGCAGGCGCGCAGGTCATCGGCCATCCACTGCTCGACGTCTTCCCGCTTCGCGCCACCCGCGGCCACCCGCCAGTCGCTGAATGGTTTTTGCGGTCCCGCGAACACCCGGATCACGGTCGCCCCGAGGCGCGCCGCCGCCTCGATCCATTCCTTCGTCACCTGCACGCCTGCGGCGCGCACGGTCCGGTCGGCCGCGGTGAAGTCGTTGCGGATGCCCGTGCCGTTGATCACGACGCCGCGTGCGTGCGCGTGACGCTTGAGCCGGCTGATGAACCCGTCGGTCGGAACCTTCGGATAGCCCGGGAAAAAGTAGCCGGTGACGTCCATCGCCTCGATGTTCAGCCGCGCGCAAAAGTCGCACACACCGAACAGGTCGATGCCCTTGGAAGAGTCCTTGGCGTTCTCGTTCAGCGGCTCGAGGAACGAGTACACGTTGAGCGCGGGCCGCAGAAACGGCCCCCCGGTGCGCTTGACCGGCTCCAGCGCCGGCAGCGGCGCGGCTGCGAGCGGGGCCAGCGCGGCCAGTTGCAGGAAACCTCGGCGGGGGAGGGAAGCGGTGGGGGTGGGCATTCCGGAAAAAGTGAAAATGCGACGCGGGCGCCTGGTCCAGCCAAGCGGGGTTCGGCCGAAGGTGAAGGCTCCTTGTTCGATCAGCCGGGAATCGCGGTGACGCCCCGTGTTGCCGGTTGCGCCTCCCGCGGCTTCCGGATTCGTTCACCGTCCCATGTCGAGCTCCCCCTCCGCCCCTCATTCTTCCGCGCCCGGCGCGGGGCGAAGCGGCGAGCCGGTCTACCATGTGCTGGGCATGGAGCGCATCTACGGCGAGGGCACGGCGGCGGTGACGGCGCTCGCGGGCGTCGACCTCGATCTTTTCGCCGGCGAACTCATCGTGCTGCTGGGCGCGTCGGGCAGCGGTAAGTCGACGTTGCTCAACCAACTGGGCGGACTCGATTCGCCGACCAGCGGCGTGCTGCAGTACCGTGGCCGCGATCTCGCCGGCATGGACGAGGCCGGCCTCACGCAGTTTCGCCGCGACGCGGTGGGGTTTGTTTTCCAGGCCTACAACCTGATCCCGAGCCTCACGGCGCGCGAGAACGTCGCCCTCATCACGGAGATCTGCCGCGACCCGATGACGCCCGAGGAGGCGCTCGCGATGGTGGACCTCTCCGACCGGCTGGATCACTTTCCCGCACAGCTCTCGGGCGGTGAACAGCAACGCGTGGCGATCGCGCGGGCGATCGCGAAGCGGCCCGAGGTGCTGTTGTGCGACGAACCCACCGGGGCGCTCGACGTGCACACCGGCATCACCGTCCTGGAGGCGATCGAGCGCATCAACCGGGAGCTCGGCACTCTAGCAGTGATCATCACGCACAACGCCATCCTCGCCGACATGGCGGACCGCGTGTTTACCCTCTCCGACGGTCGGATCATCCACGCCCGAGAGAACGCCGTGCGCGGCGCGGTGCGCGAACTGGCCTGGTAGCGGCGTCACGCGATGAGCATGCTCGACCGCAAGCTGCGCCGCGACCTTCGCGCGCTTTTCTCCCAGGCCCTCGCCGTCTCGCTCGTCATGGCGTGCGGGTTGGCGATGATGGTGATGACGCGCTCGCTGATTCTTTCGCTGTCAACGACGCGCGACGAGTACTATGGCGCGAACCGCTTCGCCGAGGTATTTGCCCGGCTGAAACGCGCGCCGCATTCGGTCGAGGCGGAGCTTGCGGCGATCCCGGGCGTGGTGCAGGTGCAGACGGGGATTTCGGTGCAGGTCACCCTCGATTTGCCCGGCCTGGCCGAGCCGGCGGTCGGGCTGATCAACTCGTTGCCCGAACGCGGGGAAGTGCGCCTCAACCGCCCCTACGTGCGGGCTGGGCGCTTGCCGGAAGGCCGGACGAACCAAGGTGAGTTGGCCGTGGGCGAGGCCTTCGCGGAGGCGCACGGGCTGAAGCCCGGTGACACGATCGCCGCCCTGCTGAATGGCGCGAAGGAGACGTTCCGGCTCTCGGGCATCGTGCTCTCGCCCGAGTTTGTCTTCGAGGCTCCGCCCGGCGCGGCCCTGCCCGACAACCGCACCTACGGCGTCTTCTGGATGCCGTACCGGGAGCTGGCCACGGCGTTTCAGCTCTACGGGGCGTTCAACTCCGTCTCGCTGACACTCGCCCCCGGCGCCTCGGAAGGCGCGGTGATCGCAGCCGTGAACCGCATCCTTCAGCCCTATGGTGGGCGCGGCGCCCACGGGCGGATCGATCATCCCTCCCATCGCCGGCTCGACGACGAGATCCGCATCCTCGAGGGGCTGGCGATCGCCTTCCCGCTCGTATTCCTGAGCGTGGCGGCGTTCATGACCAACTCGGTGATGAGCCGACAGATCGCGCTGCAGCGTGAGCAGATCGCGATGCTCAAGGCCTGTGGTTTCTCCAACCGGCAGGTGGGTACGCATTATTTCAAGTTCTCCTTTGGTATCGTCGCGGCGGGCGTGGTGCTGGGTTCCCTCGGCGGCATCCTGCTGGGAGAGCGCTTGGTGGAGATGTACCATCTGTTCTTCCGCTTCCCCTCACTGCGGTTCCGCGTCGACTACGGTGTCCTCGGCATCGCGGCCGCTGTGAGTTCCGCCGCCGCCTTCGCCGGCGTGGCAGGGGCCGTGCGGCGGGCCGTGCGGTTGCCGCCGGCCGAAGCCATGCGGCCCGAGCCGCCGGCGCGCTACCGGCCTTCGCTCGCCGAGCAGATGGGCCTCGCGCGCTGGGCTGGTCCGTCCCTGCGGATGGCCCTGCGCAACATCCAGCGCCGGCCTGTGCGGAGCTCGCTGACCTGCCTCGCGCTCGCGCTCGCCTCCGGGATACTGATCGTGCCGAACTCGTTCCGCGACGGCATCTCCTACGTGATCGATTTCCAATGGGACGTGATCCAGCGGCAGACCGTGACGCTCTCGCTCGTCGAGCCTGGACCGGAGCGGACGCTAAACGATTTCCGGCACCTGCCGGGCGTGATCCACGCCGAGCCGTTCCGCTTCGTCCCGGTCGAACTCAAGGCCGGGCCCATCACGCGTCGCCTCCTCCTGCAGGGGCTTCCGACCGAGGGCACGCTTAGCCGTGTCATCGATGCGAGGCCGCGCCAGCTGCCGCTGCCGGAGCGCGGGATCATCATGTCGGCGAAGCTCGCCGAGGTGATGCGCCTGCGGCCCGGTGACAGCGTTGTCGCCCGCGTGCTGGAGGGACGCGACCGCGAGGTGACCGTCCCGGTTGTGGCGCTGGCGGAGGACTTCGCCGGTACGGCGGCTTACATGGAGCGGCACGCCCTGAACCGGCTCATGCTGGAGGGCGATCGCGTTTCCGGCGCCCACGTGTTGGTCGACAAGGCGCGGTGGGGTGAATTCGTCGCCGCGGTGAAAGCGACTCCCCGCATCGGGGGCTGCATCATCAAGGACGCGCTGCGCGACGGCTTCCGCAAGACCACGGCTGAGAGCATCGGCCTGCTCCAGAAGATCTACAGCTTCTTCGCGACGGTCGTGGCCTTCGGCATCATCTACAACAGCGCCCGTATCTCGCTCTCCGAACGCGCCCGTGAGCTTGCGACGCTGCGGGTGCTCGGTTTCACCCGCGGCGAAGTGGGCGCCGTGCTGGTCGGCGAGCTCGTGATCCTCACGTTGATCGCGCTGCCGCTGGGGTTGGTCGTCGGGTCGCTTTTCGCCGGGGGCATCATCACCACCGTCAACACCGAGACCGTCCGGTTGCCCCTCGTGCTCACGTCCGCCAACTACGCCTACGCCGTTCTCGTCGTGGCGGTTGCGTCGGTCTTGTCGGCCGTGTTCGCCGCCCGCAAGCTAGCGGAGATCGACCTCGTGAGCGCGCTCAAGGTCGCCGATTGAACACGCTTTTGCCGCCGTCTTCCATGAAACCCGTTCTTCCGTCCCCCGCACCTTCTTCGCCCCGAAGCGGCGCGCCTGCCTGGCGGCGCCGGCTGCCTTGGGTCGGGGCTGTGGCGCTGGTGGCCTTGATCGTGATCGGGCTTTGGCCCGAGCCGGTTCCGGTGGAGGTTGCGCCGGTCCGCCGTGGGCCGCTGGTCGTCACGGTCGATGAGGAGGGCATGACGCGGGTGAAGAACCGCTACGTCATCACGGCCCCTGTCGCGGGGCAGCTGCGGCGCATCGATTGGAAGGCGGGAGCCGAGGTTGAGGCCGGCCTCACGGTGCTGGCCGTGATCGAGGCGGGCGGGGCCGACTTCCTGGATGCCCGTCTGCAGGCGCAGGCGGAGGCGCGGGTGAAGGCTGCCGCGGCCGCCCGCGAGGCGGCTTTGGCCCAACGCGCCCGGACCGATTCGGCCGCGCGCCTCGCTGCCGCGGAAAATGCCCGCGCCCGCGGGCTCCGCGAGGAGCGGGTGATCTCGGCTCAGGAGGCCGATCTTGCGCGGACGCGGGAGGAGACGGCGGCGGCCGAGCTGCGCGCGGCGGATTTCGCCGCGCAGGTCGCGGCCTTTGAGCTTCAGCAGGCGGAGGCGTTGCTCTCGCGGGGCCTGGCTGGTGGAGGTGCGGAGCCGCTTGTGCTCACCTCACCCGTCAGCGGTCGTATCCTGCGCGTCATGCAGGAGAGCGCGCGGATGGTCGCCGGTGGGTTTCCGCTCCTCGAGGTGGGTGATCCTGCCGACCTTGAGGTGCGCATCGAAGTGCTGTCGCGCGACGGCGTCGCGATCCAACCGGGGGCGCGCGTGATGTTGGAGCAATGGGGCGGATCCGAACCGCTTGCCGCGCGGGTACGCCTGGTAGAGCCTTCGGCCTTCACCAAGATCTCCGCCCTCGGGGTTGAGGAACAGAGAGTCTACGTCATCGCCGACTTCACGGATTCGGCCGGTAAACGGCCCACGCTTGGCGACAGCTACCGGGTTGAGGCCCGGATCGTGACGTGGGAAAGCGCCTCGGCCCTGCAGGCGCCGGCTGGGGCCTTGTTCCGGCGAGGCGGGGAGTGGCGGACGTTCGTGGCGGAGGGCGGGCGCGCCGTTCTTCGGACCGTGCAGCCCGGCCGCTCCAATGGGGTGCAGACCGAGATCACGAGCGGGCTCCGCGAGGGTGAGCAAGTCATCGTGTATCCCGGCGACAAAGTTGGCCCCGGTGCCCGGGTACGTCCGTTGGCTGTGAACGGAGACTGAAGGCTAGTTCACATGCACATGGGGACAGGTTGTTAGCCCATCCCATCCATCAGGGACAGGCTCATTTCATTAGGGGCAGGCTATTGTTAAAGCGATGGCAGATGAGGGCGTTGGGTTTTTTTGGGTACTTCCGACGCGGTGCGCCATGCGACTCATTCGCTTCGCACGTCTGGGATGTTTCTTGCCGGACCTCGTTGATTCGACCGCTGCGAGCGACGCCGTTTCGACTTCCTCTGCCTGTAGAGGATAGACGCCGTTGGCTCGCTATGGCTTTCGCCTCCCCCGTCGCGGGAAGCGTGTTCATCACTCCGTATGAGTTGACCGAATCCAACGAATGGCCCCGCAAACCCGCAGCAGGTGAACGATTCTTACTAAAGGGCTTATCCCCTCGCCACCGACGCGACGGCCACAGCGCGTACCTCCCCATCAAACTACTCCGGTTCTTTCCCCTTCCAGGGCAGTCGGATCACGGGTTTTTTGGGAACACGCTCATCTATCCGGGTCGAACTCGTCATTACGGAATAAATACAGTCCTTCCTCTGCTATTTGGGTATGATATCGCGTGTACGTTTCCGGTGGGGAGCATGAAACTGCTCCGGTGCGTCGGAACCGGATAAAAATTGACCCAAGTGAGGGCGCCGCCTGCTACCACTGCGTAACGCGGACGGTAAACGGTGAGTTTCTTTTCGACGAAGCGTCCAAGGAGGTGCTGCGGTGCATGCTTTGGAAGGTAGCCGATTTCTGCGGCTTGGAGGTTCTCACCTATGCGATCCTGTCGAATCACTTCCACGTGTTGGTGCGCGTGCCGCGCCAGAAGCCGGTTTCAGACGAGGAGCTGTTTCGCCGCTATGCCTCGCTTCACTCAAGTTCCTCCGGGCGCGGGGCATCGCGTTTATCGGTGGTCCGTGCCCTGCTTGCCGCTGGCGACGCCGCAGCCGAGGGGTGGCGGCGCAGGCAACTCGCTCTCATGGGCGACGTTTCCCAGTTCATGAAGCTCCTGAAGCAGCGGTTCAGCATTTGGTTCAACAAGGCACATCATCGGTTCGGGACCCTGTGGGCCGAGCGCTTCAGGAGCGTTCTGATTGAGTCCAGTGAGTTCGTACTCGCTACGGTCGCAGCCTACGTGGACCTCAACTCCGTTCGCGCCGGCATCGTCTCCGATCCCAAGGACTACCGATTTTGCGGCTATGCCGAGGCGGTGGCCGGCAGTCGGGTTGCGCGGGTTGGCCTCGGGGCGATATTTCCACCACAAGATTGGGAGTCCGTCCAGGCCGCCTACCGCATGAGGCTTTTCGCTTCAGGCTCATCGCAACGCGAGGGCGGGGCGAAAATAGCTCCCGCTGACTTGGCTCGAGTGATAGCGGAGCGGGGAAAGCTTCCCCTGGCGACGGTCCTGATGTGTCGCGTCCGTTACTTCACGTTCGGAGCAGTGCTGGGAGGAGAGGCGTTTGTGAAAACCCAGTTCGCAAGCTCGCTCGCGAGTGAAGCCTCGGCGCCCGGGCGATCAGCGACGCCCTTGCTGCCGCTCACAGATTGGGACGACCTGAGGACCATGGTCGCGGTGCGTGCGCCAATTTCCTGCTGAGAGCTGAACTCGCCCGACTGCCTCCGTGATAGCATGCGCAGAGAAAGGCGGAGCCTGATAGTTGACGGTGAAACGCTCCTTTTTCCCCAAAATGTGGACGATCTAGGCCCGCCTGCCGGATCACCGCTAGAGCGGTTCACGTATTTGTTTCAGGTCGTTTCCGCCCCCCCCCGTTTTCCAGTTTTCCGGTACGTAAACAACCTGTCCCTTCGGTCAAACAGCCTGTCCCTCTTGAAACTCCTCTTGAAACTATCGGTGCCGGCCGTGGTGGATTATGTCCCAGATAACTCGCAGGCCGAGCAGGGCCGACACCAGATAGCCTACGATCCCCAGCACCGGATAACCCATCAGATGAGGGGTGGCACCGGTGGTCACGATAAGCGATGATCCGATGATCAGCGCGCCGATGATCACCCCCAGGGCAATCCGGTTCGCCGCCACCTTCATCGCGTCGTCATGCTCGTCCAGCCCGCGGTGGTGCAGATTGATGGCGAGGCTGTCGTGGCCAAGCCGCCGTATCAGCCGGCTCATCTCCACAGGCAGCTCCTGTAGTCCGGGTAGAAGGTGTCGCGCCGCCTCGCGCGTGCGGCGCACTATGGCCCGCGCTCCCGTTCGCTCGCGCCGCAGCGCGCGCATCGCCGCCGCGGCATGCGGTCGTAGGTCAAGCGCGGGATCCAGCAACCGGCCCGCCTCCTCAACTGCGAGGATCGCCTTTGCCATCAGGGCGTAATCCCGCGAAAGCGAGATTCCTCCCTGCCCAAGAATAAACAGCAAACGCACCATTGCCCGACCAAGCGCCGGCCGCCCCGCCGCGAGATCCATCTCCTCGCGCAGCACCAGGGCCACCTCTCGCTCAAGTTCACGCGTCTCGGTCCGCGCTTCCGTCGGCGCCAGTTCCAGCGCGATTCGCACGACGGCCTCGGCATCCTGTCCGACTGCCGCCTCCCAAAAATCCGCCAAGGCGGTGCGCAACCGGGGCGTCAATTGACCAGCCAGTCCCCAATCCAGGAAACACAGCCTGCTGTCACGCGTGACCAGTAGATTACCCGCGTGAGGATCGGCATGAAAAAATCCCGCGAGGAACACCTGGCGCAGGAGGGAATCCGCCCCGGCTGCCGCCAGCCTACGCCGCACCTCCCCCGGAACGCCCGCCGCCGCAGCCACCGGCACCCCGTCGACCCGCTCCATTACTAGCACCTTCGTCGAGGAAAGTTCCGCGAACACGCGCGGGGCGAACACTAGCCTGTCCCCGGGCCTAAGGGAGCGGAAAAACTCCTGGTTGCGCGCCTCATGCCGGAAATCGAGCTCCCTCCTTACCCCATCGCGCACCTCGTCCAGCACTCCCGCGAGGTCGACTGCCCGCAACGCCGGTACATGCGCCTGCAACCGGACCACCAGCCGGTGCGCTATCTCAAGGTCGGCCTCCAACAGTCCGCTCAGCCCCGGCTTCTGCACCTTCACCGCCACCCGTTCCCCCGTGCGCAGTCGGCCGAAGTAAACCTGCGCCAATGAGGCCGCCGCAACCGCCCGCTCATCGAGCTCCCCAAACACCTCCGAAGGGTCGCATCCCAGCCCTACCTCCAGCTCCGGCCGCATGAGCGCAAACGGCAGCGGCTCCACCCGATCCTGAAGGCGGCGCAACTCCAGCAGGATCTCGTGCGGCACGATGTCAGGCCGCATCGAAAGCATCTGCCCGAGTTTCACGAATGCCGGTCCGAGTTCCTCGGCCGCCCTCCGCAACCGCACACCGGTGCCGGCCAGCCCGCCGGGCTCTCCGCCCTCCGGCTTCGGGTGTCCGATCCGGCCGCGCGCCTCCGCCAAGCCGTGCCGCCCAAGGACGGCCAGGATCCGCTTCGCGCGGAGCGCCCGTTGCAGGGCACCGGACACGGTCAGTCGCGCTCCGGAGCCCCGAGTTCGTCGGCCGCGCGGCCCTCCGCCCCGGCGGCGGCGTGCTCCAGTGCTGCCACGCGGGCCTCCAGGGCATCGATCCGGTGATGGGCGCGTTCGTCCACGCCGTCGAACGCCCCACGCAGCCGTTCCTCGAGATCACCCTTCAACGTCTCGAACTCACGCCGGCCTTCGTCGGCGATCCGGCCTGCCATTTCACGCGCCTCGGCGGACGAGACCTTGCCCTGCCGCACGAAGTCCCCAAGCGCGGACTCCACCTTCTCACGAGTCACCACCGCCGCGCCAACCCCGGCGAGCAGCGTCTTCCTGATGATGTCGTTCATGGCGTCGGAAACGTAATCCCGCGCCGGCGCAGGGGCAAACGGGCCGCACCCGTTTCCTGCGGCGGAAGGATTCGGTCCAACCAGGAATCGACGCGAATGGACACGAATGAAGGCGAACATCCACAAGGCTCAATCACCACGGAGGACGGCCTCGCGCGAGGCAGGGCGTACGGTAAGCGGTGGTTTTACCACGGAACACACGGAATACACGGAAGCGGAACCGGCCCGGCGGAAAAAGCCGGGCGCGACGCGAACTTCACGGTGCACGCGGATTGCGGTCTTGATCCGTGCCATCCGTGTGATCCGTGGTGGCCGGCCGGGGTGATTGAACCACGAAGGCCTCGAAGGAACGTTTCGTCGGAAGCCTTCGGGCCAACCCCGAATCGACACGCATCGACACGAATGAAGGCGGGCATCCCTGAACGGTCCTCGCCGAAATCCGGGCGCCTGGGTTTACCTGGTTGGTTCTACGTCCAAACGGTTCCGGCTAAAGCACGATCCGCAGCAGCCGGTGGTTGTAGCTGTCGGTGATGTAGAGTGTGCCGTCGGGCCCGACGGTCACGCCGTGCGGACGGTTAAGCTCGCAGCTTTCGGGCGGCCCACCAATTCCCGCCGCGCCTTTCCGACCGGTGCCGGCCACACGTGTGATCAGGCCGGTGGTGGGCGCGTAGCGGCGAATGAGGTGATTTTCGGCGTCGGCGATGAGCACCGAATCGTCGCGGTCGATGCAGAGGTGCTTGGGTCCGTTGAGAGTGGCGGCGAGGGCGGGGCCACCGTCGCCGGCGGCTCCCTTAATGCCCGCGGCGTTCACGACGGTGCGGATGCGCCCGTCGCGGCCCACGACACGCAAGGCGTGGCCGTTGCGCTCCAGAATGTAGAGGTTTCCGCGGCGGTCGTACGCCGCGGCCCGCGGATCGGAAAGCGGCGCCTCGGTCGCGACGGCCCCGTCGGGCGGAATCCCCTTGGCGCCGTTGCCCGCGACGACACGCAGTCGGCCGGTGGCGAGTTCGAGCACGTGCACGCGGCGCAGGTCGGCGATGACAAGGGCGGCTCCGTCCCGCGTGAGGGCGATGCAGTAGGGGCCGTGGGAGCGGGCCGCCGGGGGCGGTGCGTTGAAGCCGGCAACCGTGGATATGGTTCCGTCGCCGGCATGAAAGCGCCGCACGCGCCCGTTCCAGGTATCCCCGATGAGCACGTCCCCGCCCGGCAGCACCGCGAGGTTATGCGGGCCGTTGAAACGGGCCGCCATAGCCTGTCCCCCGTCGCCGGCGTCACCGGCGGTACCGTCGCCCGCCACGTGGTCGAGGACGCCGCGGGCATCAATCCGCAGCAGCCTGTTGCCGGCCGCCATCTCGACGACGTACAGGTTGCCGGCGGCATCGAACTCCGCGCCGAACGGCTCGCGCAGGGTGGCGCGCGCGGCGGGGATCCCGGTGTGGTCCTCGCCGCCACCGGCCACGAGCTCAACGCGAGCCGCACGGGCTGCGTCGGCCGCGAGCAGCGGCAGGACCAAGGGCAGGACCAAGAGCGCGAGCCGGGCGGTCATCGCCGGGCTCAGCTCAATGCGGGGCCGCGACTGCGCCACCGCCCGTCGCCGCGGGAGCCGGTGGAGGACGGAAGAAGAGCGCGAGGGCGATCGCGGCCGCTGAGGCGACGATGAGGGGCACGAGGAAGAGGCCGCGGAAGTCAGTCACGCCCTTCACGGTGTACACCTGCTGGATGAGCCAGGGGCAGAGCGAGTTGGCGAGGAGCGCGCCGGTGCCGAGTATCTGGACGTTGAAGAGTCCCTGCGCGCTGGTACGGATGTCCTTGGGGAAGTACGCGTCGACGAAGATGTAGACCGTCGCGAAGAAGAACGCGTAGCAGATGCCGTGGAGCACCTGGATCAGGATGATGGCGCCGGTGCTCTGCGGCAGGAAGGCGTAGACGGCGAAGCGGGCGGCATGGCCGAGCACGCCCACGATCATGGTGGTCCGCCAGCCGAAGCGCCGGAGCGTCGCGCCGAGGACGAACATGGTGAGGATCTCGGCGACCTGGCCGATGCTCATCACCGGCATGATCCAATTGCCTGGAATGCCCACGCCGCCGGCGGAAGGCACCGTGCCTAGGAAAACGCCGGTCCAGTTGAAGTAGCAGTTGTGGACGAACGAGTCGACGAGGGTGACGAGCCAGAGCACGAGCACGTAGGGATGCCGCAGCAACCGCAGCGCCTCGAGCCAGGCCAGCTTCTCGCCGGCGGCCGCCTTGCGCGGCGGCGTGTGCGGCAAGGTGAGGCTGAAGGCGGCTAGGGCGAGGGACGCGATGCCCGCGACGATGAACGTGTAGCGCGTGGCCTCCTTGAGCGCGTCGCCCGAGAGGCCGGAGCCGAGCACGGCGCCGAGCCAGTCGACGAGGCCCTTGGCGCCGGCGGCGTCGACCTTGGCCCAGTCGACGAGGATGAAGGTGAACGGCCACGCGGCGAGGATCCACCCGATGGTACCGCCCATGCGCACGAGGCCGAACTCGTTCGCCGGGTCGCGCATGTTGGCGAACGCGATCGAGTTGGTGATCGAGATCGTCGGCACGTACAGCAGGCAGTGCACGAGCATCAGCAGGAAGAACGGCCAGAAGTCCCGGGTGAACGCGCAGCCGAGGATGGCGAGGCCGCCCACGAGGTGGGAGAACGCCAGGAACTTCTCCGCGGCGAAATTCCGGTCGGCGAACTGGTTGCTGAAGAACATGCCGACGATCGAGGCGAGGGGGAACGCGTTGAGGATCCACGCCTGCTGGCCGGGCGTGAAGCCGAGGCTCGGCAGGTAGCCGAAGATCAGCGGCAGCCACGCGCCCCAGATGAAGAACTCAAGGGCCATCATCGTGAACAGCGCGCCGCGCGGGGTGGGTTTGGGTTGGATCGTCATGGAAAGGGTGCCTCGCCGCCGCGCGGTGCCGCGCTCAGGGCCGCCAGTCGCCGCGCGCGACCGCCGGCACAAACGTCTCCAGCCCTTCGGGCCGCCACGGTAGCGTGCGGCCCTGCTCGGCGCTCATGTACGCCGTCATCAGCAGCTCGACGACCTCCAGCCCGGCTTCGAAGCCGAGTTCCGGCTGCCGGCCCTCGAGGAAGCAGCGCACGAAGTGCCGGTTCTCCGCTTCATAGCCGTACTCCGCCGCCTCGTTGCCCACGAGCGGCATCGTGCCCTGCTCGGCGTTCTGCTTCTCGACGAGGTCCTCGCCCGCCCGGCCCGTCACCCGTCGGCTCAGGAAGAGCTGCGCGCCGGCGTTGAGCGAATTGTAAGAGAACGAGTACTCGGGCCCGAGCAGCTCCATGCTCAGCCGCAGCCCGGGTCCCACGAAGCTCCACGAGGTGGTCGCTTCCGCGATCAGCGGCCGGCCCTCGTCGTCGGCGAACTCGATCGTCGCCCGCGCGAAGTCCTCGGCGGGGCGGCGCGTGTAATCCACTTCCGGGCCCATCGTCTTCCGCAGCTGCCCGGCGTACTCGGGGCGCGACCACTTCAGGCTGTGGATGTGGCCCGTGACCTTCACCGGCCGCACGCTCGAGCGCGGTTTGGCCGGGTCGGTGAGCAAGTTGCGCGCGACCTCCACGCTGTGGCACAGCATGTCGTTGAGGACGCCGCCGCCCTGCAGGTGGCCCTGCCAGAACCAGGGCTTGTGCGGGCCGCTGTGCTCCTCCGCCGAGCGCGCGAGGTAGGGCCGGCCGCTGATCGAGGCCCCGCGCGCCCAAGCGAGCGCGCGGCCCTTCACCAGGGCCGGAATGAACAACTGGTCCTCGAGGTAGCCGTGCAGCACGCCCGCCCGCCTGATCAGCTCCACGCACCGCCGCGCCTCCGCGACGTTGCGCGCGAGCGGCTTCTCGCAGGCGATCGCCCGCAGCTTCCCGCGGCCCGACTCCAGCGCGGCCACGATCTCCTCCAGGTTCTCCACGCGTTTGTGGTTGGGACCGCAGATCCACAGCGCGTCGATCGCGGGATCGGCGACCATCTCGGTGATCGAGCCGTACGCGCGCGCCGGTCCGACGCCCAGCGAGCGGGCGTAGGCGGCGGTGTCGGCCGCGTGCGCCGCGTTCGGGCTCCAGAGGCCGAGGATGTCGGCGTCCCGCACCGCCACCCACGACTGCAGGTGGAAGCGCGTCATGAAGCCGCTGCCGATGATGCCGACGCCAAGGCGCTGCGTGCTGGTGGACATGGGGCGGGCGGAGCAAAGCGCGCGCGCCCGCCGCCGTCTAGACTTTCGTCGGGGACCCGCGCGCCGTCGCATGGGAAAAGAGTGGAAGACAGGTGAGAGCGCGAGGGAGCAAGACGACGGTCGCCGGCGGCGACCGAGTTCATGTGGAGGGTTTAAGTTGAAGAGGGGTGGAATCGTTACCGTGCCCGTCGCTTTAAACCTAAACTTCCAACCCCAACCGCGGCGCGGAATGCGCCGCTGCTTCCTGTTCAAACCTCCAAGCCAGGAAAAACCACGACGGGACACCAAGGTACACCAACAAGGAGGGCACGGTGTAGGGGCGGCTGCCAGCCGCGGACGATGTCGTGGGCACGATGGCCGACTCGTCCTCCGTAGGCTCGGCGGCTGAGGAAGGCCCGGCGAAGGAGTGGGCAAACCAGCTCCGTTTCGTGCCTATCGTGTGTTTTGTGGTGACCCCGGTCTTTAACCGCGGTCTTCCAAGGATCGCAGCGCGAAATAAACGCCGCAATCGGCTGGCCCGCGTGCGGCTTGCGTCCGGGCCCTCCATCTTCGCGGCAATCCCATCGCTTTCCGCGGGCCCGCCGCCACGGTCGCGGTCCGTTCCGGGAACGATGGCGGCGGTTTTTCCCGATCGATCCTCCTTCATGGCCACAAAACCATACGTCGCGGGCGGCCTCAGCGCCCCACGCCAGAAAAACGCACTCGTGCTTCGGGCTTCGTCCCGGGAGGACGCGGTCGCGTAGCCCGGCCTTACCCGGCTGAAAGTTCCGCCGCCGGCGCGCCCTCAAGGCCGCCCGGCGGCGTTTTGCTTTCCGGCCCTCGCGGGCGGCTCCGGGCGAATACGAATCTTCCGCCGGCGTTCCCGCCGAAAGGCTGGACGCTCGGTCGGCACCTGGCGGCTTGGCGGGCGCTCGCCCAGCAGGGCGAGCTGATGCGGCGCGACCGCGAGTGGGTGCTCGCCGGCATCGAGCGCGAGCTCGCCCGCTGACCGGTTTCAGAGTTTGCGGACGAGCCAGCCGCGTTCCCCTTCCGGGTCGGGCGTGAAGCCCACGCGTTCGAGGTAGGCGCGGTGTTCAGGCGTCGGAGCCTCGGCGGCGACACGGGTGAAGCCGAGCGAGCGCAGCACGGCGACGTTTTCCACGAACACGTGGCGGCCCACCTTGAAGTCGCGGTACTCGGGCGCGACGTAGTCGAGCGTGACGTGCAGCGTGCCGAATCCGAGCCGCTGCCCGAGGATCACGCCGGCCAACTGCGCGTCGCGCAGGGAGAGGAGGGCGAGGTCGGCGTCGCCCGCGCCCGCGCGGAATTCCGGGAAGAATTTCCGGATGCCGGCCTCGTGGTGACGCAGGAATTCGGCGAGCACGGGGTTGGCCGGATCGGTCGGCAAGACCGTCAGCCGGTCGCGCCGGCGGTGGAGGCGCGAGAGATGCCACACGTTGATGAGCGCGATCGAGAAGTTGAGCACCGCGACCGGGTACGCATGGATCAGCAGGCCGTAGGCGGTGAAGAGCAGCGAGCCCGCGAGGTTGATCCAGCGCAGACGCACGACCGACGTCATGAGCAGGGAGACGCCCACCACCACGGAGGCGCCGTAGCCGAACCACTCGATCCAAGGGGCGTTCACGTCGGCGGCGGGATTCGTCTCGGGAGGCCGGGTCTCGTTCCGCCGGCCTCCGGCCGCGCCTCAGCTGCGGTAGTCGGCGTTCTCGCTCACGTACTCGTGCGTGAGGTCGCCGCCGATCACGGAGGCCGAGGCCGCGCCGTTGCCGACCTCGATCTCCAGCTCGACCGCACGCTCGTGCGGCGGGTAGTCGATCGGCGCGGAGAACGTGCCGTCGGCGGCCGGCTTGCTCACGTAGAGTTCGGCGGAACGCAGGTGGGCGACCAGCGCCGCCTCCTTCGCGGGATTCAGCTGGAAGGCGCCTTCGGCGAAGAGCTCGACCCCGCCCATCGAGGCCCGCAGGCGCGAGAGGTCGGTGCCCGGGGCGTGCGCGCCCACCTGCTTGCCGATCGCCTGGATGAGGCGGCCGACGTTCGGATCATTCCCCGCCACGGCGCACTTGAACAGCGGGCCGTTGACCACCGCCTTGCCGATCGCGCGGGCGAGCCCGAGGCTGGCGGCCTGGCGCACCGTGACGCGGATCACGTGCCGCACGCCTTCGCCGTTGCGCACGACGTCCTCCGCGAGGTCGCGGCACACCTGGTGAAGGCCGCGTTCAAACGCCCCCCAGTCGCCGAACGGCACGCGGCCCGACGAAAGCGCCACCACGGAGTCCGACGTGCTGGTGTCGCTGTCGATGCTGATGGCGTTGAAGCTGGCGTCGACCGCGCGGGCGAGCATCTGCCGCAGCTCGGCGCGGGGCACCGCGATGTCGGTGAGCAGGTACACCAGCATCGTGGCGAGGTTGGGCTCGATCATGCCGGCGCCCTTCGCGATGCCGACGATGCTGCCGCTGCCGACCGATGCGCGGCGGACCTTCGGGTAGAGGTCGGTCGTGACGATCCCCTCGGCGGCGGGCAGGACCGATTCCGCGGAGAGGCCGGCGACGGCGGCCGGCACCTCGCGGAGCATCGCCTCGACGGGCAGCCCCCAGCCGATCACGCCGGTGGAGCTGGGCAGCACCTGGGTCGGGGCCAGGCGCAGCCCCTGCGCGACGGCCGCGCAGACCTGCTCGGAGGCCTCGACGCCGCCGGGCGCGCAGACGTTGGAAATCTTGTTGTTGATGATGACCGCGCCCAGCGAGGGCTCCAGTAGCCGGCGCCGCCCCACGATGATGGGCGCGCCTGGGAACGCGTTCCGCGTGAACATCGCCGCGAACGAGGGCGTGGGCTCGTCGAGCGTGATCAGCGTGAGCGTCATCCGGGCGGGCTTCGGGGCCTCGCGCGGCATGAATTCCAGGCGGGCGTTGCCGACGCGGAATCCGGCGGGCAGCGCGGCCTGCGTGGCGAGCCAGGCGCGGTGTTCCGCGCGGCTGGCAAAGGTGAGGTCGGTGCTGGGCACGCGAGAGGAGTGGGCCGCGCCGTTCGCCGTGTGAAGAAGAAATTGGGCTCGTGTCCCGCGCCCGGTCGGAGGCTCCCGCTCTCCCGCGGAAATCGCCGGGACCGGGCGAGGAGAGGTCGCCTCGAAAAAAGCGAGCGGCGCGAAGGCAGGCGACGTGGATCCCGTGGCCGGCGTCACCGCGTCCGGCGGAGGCTCGCCCCCGAGAATTCGGCGAAGTCGTCGTTGATCTGGTTCAGCACCCGCAGGCCGAACCCCACCCATCGCGCGCCGGGCGGCGCCTTCGCGATCACGTGCAGCCGCGTGGCCTGCTCACCGCCGCCGGCGGGCAGGCGGTCGACGCGCCCGAACCCCATGTGCCCGCCGCGCTCGTCCAGGAACGAGACGATCAGGTGCGTCGCCGTCCCCGGGCTCACCCGCGCCTTCACGTCCACGCCGGCCGCGTAGGTTGCGCCGGGCTCCGCTGGCAGCCATAGCCCGAGATCTTCCGTGCGGCAGCCCGTGATCCGCAGCACGCGCCGGCCGCCGGCTTCCTCCCGGAGCTCCACCGTGCGCCCCTGCCACGCCTCGCCTTGTCCCGTCCAGCGCGTGCCGGGCAGGGTCCACTGGCTCACGTTCGAAGGGCCCACGGCCCGCACGGCCACGTTACGCCAGCCCGGGTCGTCAAGCACCTCCACACCCGCGGCCTCCAGCCGGTCGAGGACGGCCGGTTCCACGCCGACGTGGCTCCGCAGGAGGCCGGCGGCCGAGTCCGCCAGCGCGGCGCGTCCCGCCGGGGTCGCGCGCAGCGCGGCGGCGAGGCGGCTGTCGGGTTCGTTGCGCAGGTAGGGCGAGAGATCCTGGGCGGCCATCGCCAGCGGATGCCGTGCCCGCGTCGCGGCGAACGTGGTCGTGAAGCGTTCCCGCGCGCCGCGGTATTTTTTCCACGCGTCGATCAACGCCGCCGGCTCCGATCCGGCCCGCGCGGCCCGCGCCGCCGCCGCCCGCGCCGCTGCGAAATCCCAGTAGGCCTCGGTCACCGCGAAGCCTGCCGCGGTGAACGTCACCCGCGCGCGGGTGACATCGCTCACGGCGGCCCGTCCCGCCCTTGCAAGGGCTTCCCGCAGTTCCGCGCGCCGCGGTGCGGGGTAGATGTGGTCCTGGTCCTCGTCCTTGTAGTATCGCAGCCACAGCGGGGGGCCCGGCTGCTCGAGCCACGTGCGTTCCGCCGCGGCGAAGAAGGCGCGCATCGGACCCTCCGCCTCCCGCCAGAACTCCCGGTGGTAGCGGTCAAGCAGCGCCGCCGGATCGCGGGTCGGATCCCAGAGCAACTGCGCGGCGAGCCACGCCTTCGGGCCGTCGAGCGCCCAGTTCGAGTAAGTCTCCGCGTAATACGCCCTCACGCCCGCCTGGTGCTGGAACGGGATCGAGTCCGCGACGGCGTAGAGCGTCGGCCGCGGCGCGAAATGCGGATTGCCGTAGAAGTAGTCGTACACCCCCACGATCTCCGCACCCGAGCGGCACCAACGCTCGATCAGCGCCCGGTCCTCCGCGCGGAAGGCCGCGTGCGACCATTGGCTGCGGTCCGCCGTGAGGAAGGGCACGACGTTGCGCTCGACCGGGAAGCCCGGGGTGTTCTCGCACCAGTAGTACGCGTACGCCGGCAGCCAGCGGTCGGGATGTTTGACCGCCACCGCGCGCGCGACCGCGTTCGCGAAGCCGAACACCAGCGGCGAATAGTCGGGCCGGTTCCGGAAGAATCGCGCCGGCGCCACCGCCGCCAGCGTCGCGGGGGACTCGTCGTACAGGTCGGTGTCGTTGATGCTCAGCGAAAACGAGAGGCGCCGCGGATCACGGTCGAAGGCCCGCGTCGCCGCCTCCGCCGCCAGCCGCACCGCGGCGGGACTGAGGAAGTTGGGCTGCCAGTTGGCCGACCACCCCGGCGGCACGAACCGCTGGCCGTTCCGCATCGGCGCCAGATCCGGTTCCCGTTCCAGATCCTCCGTGCGGTAGAGGGTGCGCAGGTTGTGCCCGTGCTCGAAGCGCGCCTCGAGGCCGTTGCGCGCGTACCAGATGCGGTTGCCGTTTGCCCCATCGAGACCGAGGTCGCGGTGCACGAAGGCGGGACGCGTCTCCTTTCTTCCGGGCGGCAGCGCGAATTCCGCGCGCGGCGGAACCTCCTCCCCCAACGGGCCCGGCAGGTACCAGCGGGCCCCGAGCGTCTCGGCAAGGAACCAACCCGTCGCGCCCTCGATCGCCTCGCGCCGTTCCGCGGCGATCGCCAGCGCCCCGTCCGCCACGGCAAAAGCGACCGCGTTGTCGTGCGGCGGCTTCCCGCCTTTGGGCCGCGCCGCCTCCCCGCGTCGCGTCAGGCCGACCTCCACCGCCCTCCGTGGGGCGAGCCATCCTTCCTTCGCCAACGGAAAATACCGCTCGGGCAAGCCCGAGGCCTTCACGAAGGTCGACCGCACGGTTTCCGCCGCCCGCCGCTCCGCCGGCGTTGCCTCGCGCGGGATCACGACGGCCACGCCCTTGCGACCCGGACCCCAGCCCACGAAACCCGCCCCGTCCGCGCCGTCCCCCGTCTCCGGGCGAAGGAAAGCCGCGGTGATGAGCATCCCCGCGAGGGCGATGCCCGCGCGCCTCCCCAGCGCCGACTCACCCCCGCCGCGTTCCGTTGGATCTCCCTGCACGCCCGCCGACGACGCCGCGCCGCCCGCCCGCCTTCAAGGCGAATCCACGCCTCACCCGGGAAGACGGTCCATCTCCCGGGCGGTTTGGCGTCACGTCCGCCCGCCCTTGGCCCCGATCGGCCCGGACCCGGGGGCCCCCGCTCGCGACCAAGCTTCAATTTCATTTGAAATCAGACACGAAATCTGTCTGCAATCTCGCGCGTCGGGTTTTCCCCGAGGGGAGAATCGACGGGGCGAAGCCGTCTCAGGCGCAAAGCGCAAGGTTCGGAAAGGCAGCCCTAAGTCCTGTCCTGCTCCGTTCCGAACCATGGCCTATAACCGTTAGTCCCTCGCCTCTAGCCTCTCGCCCCACGAAGCCCCCCCCGCCGTCTCCCACTCTCCCAATCTCTCGCCCTCCCTCCCTTCCTCATTGCCCATCTCCCCTCATTCCAACCCCCCCCTGCCCGTGGATGTGCTCCCGGCTGCCGACGTGGTCGTTCCGGAGGGACGCGCGGCTGAAGTCGTGGCCTTCGAGGAAGCCGTGATCTCTTACTTTCTCGACGCCGCCGATCTCCTGGGAGTTCCGAAGTCGCTCGCGGTCATCTACGGCATTTGCTTCGCCAGCGCTGAACCCCTCAGCCCGGCGGAGATCCGCGCCCGGGTCGACCTGAGCGCCGGCTCGCTTTCCCAAGGCCTGCGGTTCCTGACCGGCCTCGGGGCCCTCATCGAAGTGTCTGTCCCCACCGAGCGCGCCGCCCGGTACGCCCCGGACATCGAACTTCGTAAGCTACTTATACATTACCTTGAGCGCCGGGTGGAGGCTCAGCTTGATGCCGGACAAACCCGTTTGAAGGCCATGAAGGCCAGCGTTCCCAAGATTCCGGGAAAGTCGGGGAAAGTTCTCAAGGCTCGCGTCGAATCGCTTTCCGGATGGCATCGTAAATCACGAGCGCTGCTGCCTTTGCTGAAAGGCGCGTTAAAACTGTCTTGAGGGAAGAAGTTGGGAGTTAGGAGCTAGGAGTCAGTAGCGAGCGGGTCGGCGGAGAGTAGCATGTAGCCAATAGCGGGTAGGGGCGGGAAAGTAGCCAGTAGCGGGTATTGAGTAGCGCGTAGGATTCCAATCCGACCGCCCCTTCGACGGCCTTCCCTCGCGCCTTCCTCAGTCTCCCACTCTCCCAAGTTTTCCTCGTCTCCCTCTTTTCCACCCCCCGTCTCCCTCTTTTCAGCCCTCCCCGTCTCCCACTCTTCCGACACGCCCCTAGCCTCTAGCCTAGCGGCTCCGCCGCCCCCATTTGACCCCTACGTTGCAACGTCTAGTTTCCTGTCATGCTCACGCTTGATCACAGCCCGGTGTCGTCTTCGCCCGGGGTGCTGGGTGGCACACTGGTGTTTCGCGGTACCCGGGTGCCGGTCCAGACGTTGATCGACTACCTGCAGGATGGATTTTCAGTTCCGCAATTCCTTGAGTTCTTCCCCTCGGTCAGCCGCGAAGATGCCGAGGACTTTCTCCGCTTGGTCAGGGAACGCCCGGAATGAGGGTGCTTTTCGACGAAAACGTGCCGGCGCCCCTCCGGCAGGCATTGGCGCATCACGAGGTCAAGACCCTGCAGGAATAAGGGTGGAGGGGGATCTCCAATGGAGACTTGGTCAGTTTGGCCGATGGCCGCTTTGAGGTGCTCGTGCTCGCCGATAAGAACCTTCGCTATCAGCAGAACCTGGGTGGGCGTCGTCTGGCGTTGGTCGAACTTCCGACCAACCGCTGGCCCTTGCTCCAACCCATTTTGGCGAGGATTCGGGCTACGGTCGATCAGGCGATGCCAGGGTCCTACACCGTCATCGAGCCCGTGGAACCGGAAGGCGGGTAAGAAAGTAGCGAGTAGCGAGTAGCGGGTAGCGGGTAGCGGGTAGCGGGGAGGGAACTAAAAAGTAGCCAGTAGCGGGTATTGAGTAGCGCGTAGGATTCCAATCCGACCGCCCCTTCGACGGACTTCCCTCGCGCCTTCCCCAGTCTCCCGCTCTTCCAATTTTCCCCTGTTTTCCACTCTTCCGCCCCTCGTCACCCAATTTCCACCGCCTTCCTCATGGCCCCCTCCCATCAGTCCATCCCCGACTCCTCCCAGCCGATCGCCGGCCTGGGGAACGTGGTCGAGGAGATGCGCCGCCATGGTGTGCGGCAGGCTTGGGTCTTTGGATCAAGGGCGCGGGGACAGGCCGGACCAGCCAGCGACTGGGATTTCCTTGTTGAATTTGCCTCACCGCCGAACTTCAGCGGCTTCATGGGGCTCAAGCTCCTTCTAGAGGACCGCCTCGGGGCCAAGGTCGACCTCCTGTCCCTGACCGCCTGCAAGCCCCGTTTCCTGAAGGCCATCGAACCCGAACTCCGGCGTGTCGCGTAGTCCGCAATTGCTGCTCCAGGATATCCTGGAGTCCTGCGAACGGATCGAAGCCTACGTTTCAGGCTACGATCTCGACCGCTTTTCCGCGGATTCCAAGACTCAGGATGCTGTGATCCGGCAGTTTGAGATCATCGGCGAGGCCGTGAAAAAACTCCCGGCGGCGGTGACCGAAAAGGCCCCCGAAGTCCAATGGCGGCAGATCGCCGGGTTTCGCGACATCCTGGCCCACGCCTACTTCGCCGTGGAGTTGCCGATTGTTTGGGAGGCGGCCACCGTCAAAGTGAACGAACTGCAGGCCGCTTGCCGCCGGCTGTTAGACTTATGAAGAGGGTACGGCTTCGGGGAATAGGTGGCGCCATCGCATCACCACATGAAGGAGGTTTCGCCGATGGGGATCTGTGTGCCCTGCCGCATCGAGTTCGATAAAAGTAGGCGATGGGTGGCGGCAAAAGTAGTTAGCAGCTGGTAGTGAGTAGGGGGAGGGAACTAAAAAGTAGCCAGTAGCGCGTAGTGAGTAGGTTCCAATCCGACCGCCCCTTCGACGGACTTCCCTCGCGCCTTCCTCAGTCTCCCAATCTCCCAAGTTTTCCCCGTCTCCCAATCTTCCCTCCTCTCGCCCCAAGCCCCTCACCTCTAGCCTTCCTCCCCAGTCTCTCACTCTTCCAATTTTCCCCTGTCTCCCACTCTTCAACCTCCTCCTCCTTCCCATGGACCGCATCGAATTGAACCCGGATGTCTGCAACGGTCGGCCTGTCATCCGCGGGACCCGAATCGCGGTCCACACGATCCTGGGCTTCCTGAGCGCGGGCGACTCCGTCCAAGACGTCCTCGATGGCTATCCACAGCTGACGCAAGCCGACGTACTGGCCTGCCTCGACTATGCTCGCCGGCTGGCGGAAACCCATTCGATCGTCCGGTTGGCATCCTGAGGGCGTGCTGATCATCGACGAGAATCTGCCGGCTGCTTTGGCTTCCAAGTTGGGTAGCCAAGCGGTCCACGCCACCGCCCTTGGGTCCCGCCTTACCGACGATCAGCTCTGGCGCCGGGCGCGGGTTGAGGGCGGGATTATCCTCACCAAGGATGTCGATTTCTTCGACCGTCTTTCGTTGGAAGGGCCGCCTCCCAAAGTAGTTTGGGTCCGGGTCGGGAACCTCCGCCGCGCTGAATTGGAAAAGATCATTCAGCTCCGTTGGCCTCAGGTCTGGTCGCTCCTCGCTGAGGTCGCCTTGGTCGAAATCCATCCCGACCGACTGGAGGCCCTGTCCGTGGGTGAAGGCCCCGGTAGTGCGGGTTAGGGTTGAAAGCAGCGAGCAGCGGGTGGGGGCGTTAAAAGTAGCTAGTAGCCAGTAGCGGGTAGTGAGTAGCCGCCTCTTTCCCCAGTCTCCCAATCTCCCACCTTTCCACGTCTCTCAATCTTCCCACCTCTCGCCTCGCGCCTGACGCCTCTAGCCTTCATCCCCAGTCTCTCACTCTTCCAATTTTCCCCTGTCTCCCACTCTTCAACCCTCCCCGTCTCCCAATCTTCCCACCTCTCGCCTCGCGCCTCTAGCCTAGCGGCTTCGCCGCCCCTCCCCATGAACCCCCGCCCGCTCCTGCCCGAGATTGAGATCCGCCGCGGTGATGTGGCGGCCCTCTGCCGTTCGTTTGGCGTGGACCGGTTGGACCTTTTCGGGTCCGCCGCCCGGGGGGAAGCCCGGCCGTCGAGTGATCTCGACTTCGTGGTCAGCTTCGCCCCGCCCCACGATCAAGGCTATGCTGAGCGCTACCTCGGCCTGGCCGAGGCCTTGGAAAGCCTCTTTGGCCGCCCCGTCGACCTCGTGACCGACCGCTCAGTGCGCAATCCCGTCCTCCGCCACGCCATCGCCAAGGACCGACAAACACTCTATGCAGGCTGAGGTCGCCAAGCGTTTGATCGATGCCCTGGGGGCCGCCCGTAGGATTCAGGCTTTCACGGCGGGGCAGACCTTTGCGGATTTTTCCTCCAACGAACTCGTACGTTCCGCCGTTGAGCGCCAGTTCGGAATCGTCGGTGAGGCCTTGGGCAAGGCGATGGCCGTCGATCCCTCCCTCGAACTCCGGAATCCTGAACTGCGAAAGATCGTCGGGCTGCGCAATCGGTTGATCCACGGCTACGATAGCGTGGATGACGAGATCGTGTGGGACATCGTTCAATCCAAGCTTCTCCCCCTTTCCGCCGACCTTGAGCTGCTCCTGAGCCAGGGAGGTTTCGGTGAAGGCCCTGAAGCGTGAGGCGCTCGGTCAAAAGCCGGAAGCCGGCGGGTTGTGGGGGCGATAAAAGGAGCGAGTAGCTGGTAGTGAGTAGCGAGGAGGGGACTGAAAAGCAGCCAGTAGCGGGTAGTGAGTAGGTTCCAATCCGACCGCCCCTCGCCGAACCGCCTCGTTTCCCGCTCTCCGAAGTTTTCCCCGTCTCCCACTCTTCACCCGCCCCTTTGTCTCGATTCTCGATATGGCCCCCCGTATCGGCCTCTCCACGCTCCACCGTTATCCCTGACCCGGCATTTGACCCCTTCGCAGGGCAGCGCATGATGGTTCCCGCTGGTTTTGCCCTCCCATGACGATCCTCGAACAACTCAGACGGGAGCACGCCTCCCTGGCTTCCTACGATGTGAAGCACCTGTGGCTGTTCGGCTCAGTCGCGCGGGGCGAGCCTGACCCGAAGGACGTGGATGTACTGGTGGAGTTCAATCATCCCCCGGGATTGCTCAATTACATGAACCTGAAGTTCCGCCTCGAGGAACTGCTCGGGCGCTCGGTGGATTTGGTGTCCAGGTCAGCCTGTCGGGAACGCTTTCGGCAGGCGATTGCCAAGGATCTGACCCTTGTCGCGTGAGGCACACCTGCTCCTGCAGGACATCATCGAGTCGGGTGAGGCGATTGAAGCCTACGTGAGCGGCCTCGACTACGCCGCGTTCAATGCCGACCAACTACGCGTCGATGCGGTCGCGCGGCGCTTTGAAATCATCGGGGAAGCCGTCAAGAAGCTGCCGGCTGAACTGACGGCCGAGGCGTCGGAGGTGCCTTGGAGGGCGATCGCGGGCTTCCGGGATATCCTGGCCCACGCCTATTTCGACACCGACAACTCCATCATTTGGAACAGCGCCAAGGAGCATTTGCCTCATCTGCTCGCCGCCTGTCGGCGACTGTCCAGCTGACTTTTCTGCGCAGCCGGAAGCCGGCGGGTTGGGGGGGCGATAAAAGGAGCGAGTAGCTGGTAGTGAGTAGCGAGGAGGGGACTGAAAAGCAGCCAGTAGCGGGTAGTGAGTAGGTTCCAATCCGACCGCCCCTTCGACGGACTTCCCTCTCGCCCGCCAAAGGCGGGTAAACCTCGCGCCTTCCGCCGTCTCCCACTCTCCCAATCTTCCCCTGTTTTCCACTCTTCCGCCCCCCGTCTCCCACTCTTCCGCCGCCCTCTTGTCTCGAATCTCGATATGCCCTCTCTCGGATCGGCCCCCTTGCTCCCCGCTACAAGTCTGTTTTTAATTCAATCATGAGCACCGTGGCCGAAATCGAAAGTGCCATCGAGCACCTCCCTTTTGATCAGCAGCGCACCTTGGCCGACTGGCTCAACGCGCGACTCGTGCCGGAAACGCCGGCGATGATCGCCGCGCTTGAGGTGGGCATCCGCTCGCTCGAAACCGAACCCACGGTCGCGGCCGAGGATCTCCGGGCGAAAATCAAGGCATGGTCTATCGGGTAATCCTGTCGGCCCAAGCCGTTCGTGACCTGGAGCAGATCGTCCGGTTTTTGGCCCGGCGAAATCCCTCCGCTGCGGAAAAACTCGGAAACGCGCTACTCGATGATGCACTCACGTTGGCCCACTTGCCGAACCGAGGCGGACTTCTCCGGGATCGCCCCAACTACCGCCGCATCGTCCACCCTCCTTGGTTTGTCATCATCTATCGGGTGAAGGAGGCAAATCGTCAGGTCGAGGTAGCCCGAATCTGGGACGCACGCCAAAACCCAGCCTCCCTCGAGCCCTGAAGCTCCCCCCTTACCTCCCCGCGACAACGTACTCTCTGCGGGCTGGGTGACCCCCTCGGATCGTCCGCTCAGAAACTGATGATGGTAACGCGGAACGGCAGCGTTGGAGGATCGATCGCGGCGGTTGTCACGTTCGTGGCCCTGACCGTGACGGTGTCGGCGGCGGTCACGATGCCGCGCAGCACCAGACCGGACGGGGCAAAGGCGCCGCCGCCTTCGACGACGTTGACGGCATCGGCGAGACTCGCACCGGGCACGGAGACGGTGAGGTCCTGCACTCCGCCATTCGGCGCGATCGAGGGAAAGTCCAGGGAGGCCAGTACGGTCAAAATGAGGTCGACGGCCGACCCGCCGCCCACACTCAGGGTCTTGGTGGTGGTGCGACCCTCGACACCGATGCCGCCGGCAAAGGTGGCACTGCCGGTCGTGGTCGAGATCGAGGCCGTCGAGGAGGTAACCTTGAGCGGAATCGACCAGAGGGTCATGGCGGAGGGTGCGACGGTGACGTAGCCGGTATCGCCGACGCGCAAACTGACGGAGCCCCCGGTCGGGGCGTTGAGGATCGTGGCGGAAGTCGTGCCGGCCAAAGCGACGTTGGCGGCTGTGGGGGTGCCACCATCCCTGAACCAGAGGCCCGGAGTATCCGTGACGGCGGTCCCGCTGAGGCGGATGGATGACGCCTCGGAACTTCTCGGGATCAGACTCAGATCGTCCCCGAGGAAGAGTTTTTTCTGTATGCCCACTCCGCCGGCTACGGTGAAGGCGCCGGTGGCGGTGGACGTGGCGGCTGAGGTCGAGTTGACGGTATGGTTTCCTGCCACCACGAACGGGCCCGCTGCGATGACCGAACCGGTTCCGGTCGGGGTCAGGGTGATCGATCGATCGGTGCCGCCAGCGGAGAGACTCAGGGTGCTGGCGCTTTTGGCCAGTTGTCCTCCGTCCGCAAAGCTGATGGTGCCGCCGATAAACATGTCTCCGGTCAGGCCGAAACCGCCGGCGACGACCAAGGCACCTGTGGAGGGGGAGGTGCTCGCTGTGGTGGCGGTAGTGGACAGTCGGCCGGTCGCAGTCAGCGGACCCTTGACCAGCACGGAACCGGAGCCGCTCGGGGTCAGCGTGACATTCTGATTTGTGCCGGCGGCGGAGAGAGCGAGGGCGCCGGAGGTGCCCGAAAAGGTGCCGCCGCCAGCCTGCACGACGGAACCGCCGACGTGGAGATTGCCCCCCAAGCCCAAGCCGCCGGCGACCACCAGGGCGCCCGAGGAGGTTGAGGTTGCGGAGGTGGTGGAGTAGAAGGTCGCGTCGCCGTTGGCGGCGAGTGAGAGCGCCATGCCGGTGCCACTTTCGAAATTCAAGTAGGTCGACGAGTTAAAGCCGGCGTAGCCCACGCGCCACAACCGGGTGGCGGGTGAGCCGTAGGAGAAGTCGATCGTGCGGAAGTTGCCCGCAGCGTTGCTGTTCAGCGTCAGACTCGGATTCGTGCCATTGTTGTGCAACTCGGCGAAGGCGTTGGACCCGGCGTCAGAGGAACGGAGTGCGCCGTTGCTGAGGACCTCGCCCGCAGTGATTCGGCCGGTCGCAGTCAGCGGACCCTTGACCAGCACGGAACCGGAGCCGCTCGGGGTCAGCGTGACATTCTGATTTGTGCCGGCGGCGGAGAGAGCGAGGGCGCCGGAGGTGCCCGAAAAGGTGCCGCCGCCAGCCTGCACGACGGAACCGCCGACGTGGAGATTGCCCCCCAAGCCCAAGCCGCCGGCGACCACCAGGGCGCCCGAGGAGGTTGAGGTTGCGGAGGTGGTGGAGTAGAAGGTCGCGTCGCCGTTGGCGGCGAGTGAGAGCGCCATGCCGGTGCCACTTTCGAAATTCAAGTAGGTCGACGAGTTAAAGCCGGCGTAGCCCACGCGCCACAACCGGGTGGCGGGTGAGCCGTAGGAGAAGTCGATCGTGCGGAAGTTGCCCGCAGCGTTGCTGTTGAGCGTCAGGCTTGGACTCGCGTAGCCGTTCGCCAATTGCGCGAAAGCGCTCGTTTCCTCCGCGTAGGAGCGGATGGCGCCGGCGGTGTAGACTTCGCCGGCGTTCAGGCGGCCGGCCGCACCAATGCCGCCCGACACGACCAAGGCGCCGGTGCCGGTAGATGTGCTCGCGGTGGTAAAGGGTATCTGGACCAGGCCGTTGCGGGGTTGGATCAGGAGCGCCGACGTGTATGACGAACCGCCGTTGAAACTGGCGCGGAAGGCAAAATCACGGAGTGAGCCGACGCTGCCACCGTTGGTCACCGAGTCGAAGTAGTGGGCATTGCTGGCACCGCCGAAGAGCCCGCCGCCGGCGCCGCCGCCGACGACCATGTATTCCGAGCTGGATTCGCCCCGTTGCAGGCGCAGGCCGGTGTCTCCCGTGCTGTTGGCGAGCGTCAGCAGGGCATTGTTGCCAGCGGCAAATGAGTAGTAGGCGTTGCCGGCGGACAGCAGCGTGGCGCCCCGCAACTGGTTGCTGGACGTATTGTCCGATTGGTTGATCGCCCCGCCCAACGTCAGCCCGTATTCGAGGTTGAAGGCCCCGTGCCAAGTCATCAGCGGCTGCGGGCTCGTGGTGAAATCCAACAGGAACGCCCCGTTGTAGTTGGCGCCGTTGTCGACGAAGAATTTGTTCACGTCGAAAGACCACTGCGTGTAACCCATCGGCTTGGTGGCGGGAGCCCCGGCCGCGGTGCCCCAGGACACATTGGTCTGGAAAATGCGACGACTGCTGCGGCCGCCCGATTCCGGATTCACCCCGACCGGCCCGTTCCATGAGTAGTAGAACTCGGTGTCCACGCCCTGCGGAGGGTTATAGAACTTGGATTCGAATGCGATGGAGTAGGCAACATCGCCGGGGACCAAAGTTGGATTATAGTTAATCCCGCCTACATTGTCATCAACACTATTGAAGATCGAGCGTCCGCCGCTCAGACTGTATCTAGATCCGGTGCCCCACTGCAGCGGAGCGTAGTAGTTTACGTCTCCGGTCGATGGTGCCGTGAGGCTGAACACGACATCTTTGTCGCCTGTGGCGACAGTCCCTGTAAACGTTGGCGAGGCGAACGTTTTTCCGGCCAGAGTCTGGGTGGCGCTGGTGAGCACGACGGAACTCGGGAAGGTCACATTGGCGGCGCTCAGGTCGACAGAACTACCGCTGGCTGCCACCAGCGAGGACCCGGAATTGAAGGTCAGGACGCCGTCGGCCAAGACTTGGAGGGACGCGCCCTCCAGCTTGAGGTTCTTTAACTGCAGGCTCTCGGGCAAGGCGAGGGTGGCCCACTTGAAATCGAGCACACTGCCGGGCGCGGCATACACTTCGCCGGTTCCGGCGACGGTGAGGGTGGCGCCGGCGGCGATGGAGTTGGAGGCGCCGGTGATTTGGATATCGGTGAGAACCGTGGCGGCGGCGGCCGTACCGCCGGCCATGGTCCCGAGGGTGCCGATGATTCTGAGTGCGATCCAAACAGGGAGACCCGGGCGGCGGTGGGCGGGGCGGAAGGCCGAAAGCGGTGCGAAGTTCATTTTGTCTTGAACGAAAGCTGCCGTTTTGGTCGCTTCCTTACAATTGGGATTTAGAGGCAATCGTCAAAATGTGGCCTCGGATTAGGCCGGCGTAACGCCGGACTCGTTTGAAGGGCTTTGCGTAGAATTCTTTTCCGCAGTGGTGCAGGTGCTCGGGGTGCCCAAATCGGTCGGGCAGATTTACGGTTTGCTCTTCGCCATGGCGGAACCGCTGGGTTTTTCCGATATTGCCGGCCGATTGCCGTTAAGTCGCGGATCGGTCAGCCAAGGCCTGCACGCGCTGCGGGCGCTCGGTGCGATCCGCAGGTTGGAGGCGAAGGGTGGGAAGGGGAGCGTTTTGTGCCGGAGCTCGGGTTGCGCAAACTCTTCGAGGGCGTGCTGATGGATCGCATCGGTCCGATTGCCTGGCAGGCTGACGAAGGTATGCGGGAGCTGAAGGAATTGGCTTGCCGCCGGACCGATCCGGCGGGACGGCGTTTCGCGGAAGAGCGGGTGCGGCAACTGCGGGCGTGGCAGCGGCAGTTACGGCTCCCGTTGCCCCTGCTCAAGACCACGCTTGGCCCGGTGCGCTGAAGGGCGCCGAGACGACTTTGATGCGCCGAGGTTGCCCCCGACCCTGGGGCAAGCGACCAGACGAAGCCGTGGCTAGGCGCAAAGCGCCCATGCTAGTCCGAAAATCTTGAAAAACTCGCTTACCTTGGTCGGGGGCAGCGCGTACTCGTCCACGGGCGGGATTCAGACGATGAACCGGGTGATGACCCGGGAATTGGCGGCGGCCGGCTGGTTGCGGGAGAGCCTCTTTTTGTGGGATCGAGGCACGGACGCGAAGCAGTCGGGACTGCCCGTGCGCGGGTTCGACGAAGCGCGCCGGCCTTTCCTTCGGGCCTTGGCGGGCGCGGCGGTGGGAGGCGGGCGGCGGGCGTGGCTGTGCACGCACATCAATTATGCACCGCTTGTGCTGGCGGCAGGGACCTGGCAAAGGGCGCCCGTCGGCCTGATCGCGCACGCCGCCGAGTTGGACGAAGGCATGACCGCAACCAAGCGGCGGGCCCTTTGCCGGGTGTCGCGGGTGTTCGCGGTTTCGGCCTACACCGCCGGCAAGGTGCGGGCGCTCGGGCGGGTGAAGCCGACCGTAGTGCTGCCCAACGGCGTGGACGACCCCTGCCCATCCGGGCCGCCGACCCGAGCGGCGGACCTGCCGTTCCGGGTGTTGTTTGTCGGACGGATGGACGAGGTCTACAAGGGGCAGGCGGAGCTGATCGATGCGGTCGCGATCTTGCGACGGCGGTGGCCGGGGCTCCGTCTGGTATTCGTCGGGGGCAGTCCGGCGGTGGAACGGTGGCGGAGCGAAGCGGCGGCCCGCGGAGTCGCCGATCAGGTGGAGTTCACCGGCCGGGTCTCCGAGGCGGAGCTCGACCGGCAATTCCGGCAAGCAACGCTCTTTGCCATGCCGAGCCAAAACGAGGGCTTCGGTCTGGTCTATGCGCAGGCGATGGCTTACGGCCTGCCTTGTATCGGGAGTCAGCGAGACGCCGCCGGCGAGGTGATCGCTCCGGGCGAAACGGGGCTTTGCGTGCCGGTGAAAAATGCGCCGGCGTTGGCAGCCGCGATCGACACGCTGGCGCAGTCTGCGGCTTTGCGGAGCGCGATGGGGCGAGCCGGCCGGGCGCGGTTCGAGGCCCAGTTCACCGAGCAGTGTTACCGGAGGCGGTTTCTGGCCGGGATCCGCGAATGGTTGGGCGCGGAGGGAGTGCCGCTGCCATGAAGTGGAACCTTTGCCTGGGTGCAGTGCTGGCGGCCGCGGTATCGGTTGGTTTCCTGTGGCCGCGTTCAGTCGCACCGGCACCGGCACCGCGGCGACTGGCGGAGGTTCTGCCGATGGAATTGCCCGGATGGATGGCAAGCGACCAGCCGATCGGGCGCACGGAATTTTGGCAAAAGGTGACCGAAGACACGCTGAGGTTCGACGATCACATCTTCCGGGTTTACCAGCGTTCCGACGCGCAGTTCGGGGTTTATGTGGCCTATTGGGGGCACGGTCGGCAGGCGCCCCAGGCGGTGGCCCAGCACACGCCCGATCGCTGCTGGACGATGAACGGCTCGGTGTGCGTCGAAGCGCGGCACGGTGTGCGCTATGCCCTCGAGTAGACGCCGTTGGCTCCGGGCCAATGGCGGCTCTTCCGCAATTCGGACCAATCGCAGACCTATGTGGTGTTTTGGCATCGCGTGGGGGATAGGTTCTTCGACTACGGCCGAAAAACCGCGGAGATGCTGGACCCCGTGACGTTTTGGACCGAAGCGGCGCGATTCATGATTGGGAGCAATTCCGAGCAATACTTCTTCCAGATCTCCGCAAACGTCCCGCCCGAGACACTGTGGGAAGATCCCGGATTCCGGCAGGTGATACGACGATTGGCAGGACTTGGACTCGTGGACGGCGCGTCGAGGCGAGTTACCCCGTGAAACTACTGCACTACATACCGACGTATGCGCCGGCCTGGAAATGGGGCGGGCCGGTCCGCAGTGTGAGCGGCCTGTGCGAGCAGCTGGCCAAATCGGGGCACGACGTGACCGTCTTCACCACCGATGCCGGTTTGCCCGCGTCCGAGCGACCACCGAACGAAAACGCCGTCTCGCGCAACGGAGTCCGCGTGCATTACTTCCGCAGTCGGGAAGGGCGGGGGATCCTCTCGCCGAGTCTCGAAGCGGCGGTGAGGGAGCACGTGCGGGAATTCGATCTCGTGCACGTCACGGCCATCTGGCAACGCACGGGGCCGGCAGCGTGCCGGGCGGCGTGGCGCGCGGGAGTGCCGTATGTGATTTCACCGCGCGGGGCGCTCGGGCCGTATTCGTGGAGCCGCGGGCGGTTGAAAAAGCTGGCCTATTACTGGCTGGTTGAGCGCGAGAGCCTGCGCCGAGCGGCCGGTTTTCATTACACGGCGGCGGCGGAGGCGGATGAGTGCAGGGCGTTTCGATTCGGGCAGCCTTTTTGCGTCGCGGCGAACGGGGTCGACTTCGGGTTGTGGCGTCGTGATGCGGCGGGCGCCGGCGCGTGGCGCCGGCAAACGGGGATTCCGTCCGACGCGGTGGTCCTGCTTTATGCCGGGCGTCTGCACCACAAGAAAGGGTTGGACCTGTTGCCCGAAGTTCTGGCGGGGGTCGTCCGGCTGTGTCCGGAGCGAATCATTCGGTTGGTGCTGCTGGGTCCTGACGACGACGGCACCGCCGAACAGGTTGGGCGCGGGTGCCGGCAGCAAGGCGTGGCGGATTCACTCCTGATTCTGCCTGCGACCACCCCGGCGGAATTGCCGGCCGTGTATTCTGCGGCGGACGTTTTTGTGTTTCCGAGCCACCACGAGAACTTCGGCAATGTCGCGGTCGAGGCGGCGGCCTGCGGCGCGTGGGTGCTTGCTTCGGAAGAAACGGCGGTGGCGGCGGAGTTGGCCGAATTGGGCGCCGGAGCGCGTTTGGCGCGAGCGGCCGAGGTGTGGATCGAAGCGATCGGCGCCCGCTTGGGGCACGCGGTAGGTTGGGGAGAGACGATCCCGAAGTTGGTCGACCGGTATGCCGCAGAGCGGACGACCCGGCGGATCGAGTCGCTTTACCGCGACCTTTTGGTTCGCGCCGCCAGTGCAGCGGCGGCAGCAAAATAGTTTACTTCGAATGAAACCATCCCGGACCTTGCGCTGGATTTCGTCGGTTGCGCCCGAAAACGAGGCATTGTTGCGCGATCTGCAGGAGCGCATGATGCGCTTCTACCGCGACTCTGCTTCCTATTACGGAGACATCGATTTTACCGCCACGGCGTGGCAGGACGATGCGAGCTATCGCGACATCGCCGCGCGCTTGCAGACACGGGAGGCAATTCTGGAGGTCGGTTGCGGCTCGGCCAATATCCTCAAACATCACCGGGAGTTGGAGGCGCGCTACACGGGGTGCGATTTTTCACCCGACCTGATCCGGCGAAACCGGGAGCGGCATCCGTCGGCGCGATTCGAAGCGATCACGGATCCGCGGCGGTTTCCGGTGCCGGATCGAAGCGCGGATGCGGTGTTCTCCGTGTATGTGATCGAACATACGATCTATCCGGCGGACTTTCTGTCGGAGTGCGCGCGGGTCTTGAAGCCCAGCGGTCTCTTTGTGCTGCGTGCCCCCGACTTTCTCGGCGCCTCGCGCATGACGTCGCAACGGGCGGGTTTCGGGTTCGGCACCGGCCGGGACAAACTCACGAAGGGAAAGGTGATCGATGCGTTGGTCACCGGATTTGATCGGAAGGTGGCGATTCCCCGGCGTTGCGAACAGTTGCGGAAGAAAATCGGCGAGGGGTTCGGCTTCTACGTGAATCTTGCCCCTACCTGCTTCGAGGATCCGTTCGCCCCGGACCACGACGCGATCTACCTGACCTACGCCGAGGAAATGGTGAACTTCCTGAGGGGGAAAATCGATTTCGACGAATCGTGGCGAGCGGTGAACCGGCAATGGCCGATCTATCTGGTCGGGGTCAGGAAATAGCGCTTCGCCATATCTCGATGCACCGACTGAAGTTCTTGGCCCGGGAGGTGGGAAATGTGCGCAGAATTCTCGTTCCGCTGGATTTCCGGCGTTGGTGCGGCGCGCTTTGGCGGGGACGCGCGGAAATTTGGCGGCGCCGCAGTCTGGGGCCGGCCGACGATCGGCTCGGCGAGCGGTTTTCGATCCGGGTGCGGGGCCGGGAATTGCAGCTCGAAGGGGCCTCGTTCGGGGTGGTGCGGGAAATCTTCGGTCGTGAATGCTACATCGCGGGCGCGGATTTGGCGAACTGCCGGACGGTCGTGGACCTCGGGGCGAATGCGGGCACTTTTTCCCTCTTCGCAGCGGTGAACGCGCCGGAGTGCCGGGTCCACGCGGTGGAGGCGCAGCCTGCGTTTGTCCCGATCATCGAGGCGAACCTGGCCCGCAACGGGCTTGCGGACCGGGTGCAGGTGGAAAACGCGTTGGTCGGAGGGGTGCACGATGCGTGGAGCCGGGAGTTGGTGCGGCGCCATCCGGAGATCGGCACCTACCCGATTGGCGCGCGCCTGGAGGCGTTGGGCACCTGCGATTTCCTGAAATGCGACGTGGAGGGCGCGGAGTTCCGATTGCTGGCGGAGGACCGGAGTTGGTTGCGGCGGGTGCGGCGCATCGCCCTCGAGTATCACGGCACGTGGGACGACGGGGCCGGCTTGGCCGAAATCCTGCGCGGGGAAGGCCTGACGGTGGCGCAGGCGGCGCACGGATCGTTGGGTTATCTGTTCGGGAGCAGACCATGAAAGGATATCCGTTCACCCTGGCCTGTGTCGTCCTCACCAAGAACGAGGCGATCAACGTCGAGCGCTGCCTGCGTTCCCTCGGGTGGTGCGACGAGTGCGTGATTGTGGACTCCGGGAGCACCGACCGAACCGCCGCCGTGGGGCGGGCGGCCGGGGCGCGGGTGGAAGTGAATGTGCAGAAGGGCGCCTTCAACATCGCGGAACAGCGCAACTGGGCGCTGACCCGGGCGGGGATCAGCGCCGATTGGGTTCTCTTTCTGGATGCCGACGAGGAGGTGACGCCGGAGTTGCGCGATGCCCTGTTGGCGGAATTGCAGCGCAACGCGGACGGGTGCAACGCCTACGAACTCACGCCCAAGTATTTGTTCTGGGGGCGTTGGTTGAAGCGGACCCAGGGCTATCCCAATTGGCATCCCCGGTTGGTGCGGCGCACCGAAGCCGGCTTCACCGGAGGAGTTTGGGAGCATTTCGATGCCCGCGCCCGGATCGGGCGCATCGAGGAACCTTACAATCACTTCGCCAATTCAAAGGGCTTGTCCGACTGGTTGGCCCGGCACGACCGATATTCCACGTGGGACGCGCAGAAGATCGTGGATTTCCTCGAAAGCGGCGACGCCGCGGCGCTTGGGACGACGCGCAAGGCCCGGCTTCGTCTTTGGGCGGCGCGGCTCTATCCGTTGCGGCCCTTCGGGCGCTTCGCGCACACGTATCTGGTCCGGCGCGGTTTCCTCGAAGGGTTTCCCGCGTTCATGTTCTGCACGCTCTATTTCTTCTACGAGTGGATGACGGTGGTGAAGGTGATCGAACTCAAGCGCCAGCGTCGTGGGCAACCACTCTGAACCTATCCGGGTGGCCGTTTTGGCCACGCACCCGATCCAATACCATGCGCCGCTGTGGCGGCGCGTGGCCGCGGATCCGCGACTCGCGGTCCGTGTATTCTTCGGCTCGGATCTGGGCGTCCGCGGCTACCGCGACCGGGAATTCGGTGTGCAGGTGCAGTGGGATACTCCGCTCACGGCCGGCTATGCGCATGAATTTCTCGAGCAGGACGAGCGCCTGCATGCCGTGAGTTTTCGTCGTCCGGCGGGCCGGCAAGTCGAAGCGAGCCTCGGTCGGTTTGCGCCGGACGTGGTGTTGCTCACCGCCTACAACTCGCTGCTGCAACTCCGCGGACTGGGCTGGGCGCGGGCCAACCGGGTGCCGGTGGTGCTGCGGCACGAGGCCTCCGATGCCGCCCACGGGCGATCTGCTGTCAAAGCCGCGCTGCGCGATGCCTTGCTGCGGGGGCTTTACGCGCAGATCGCGCGGTTCGCGGCGATCGGCGGCGAGGCCCGCCGGCACCTGCGACGCCTCGGCGTGCCGACGCATCGCATCGGATTCGCGCCCTACTGCATCGATTCGGACCTCTTTGCGGAGCAAATCCGCGAATGGGAACCGCGTCGGGCCGAGCGGCGCCGGCAGCTGGGCATCGGGGACGGCGAGGTCGCCGTGCTGTTTTGCGGCAAGTTGGTCGAAAAAAAACAGCCGCTGCTGCTGGCCGAGGCGATCGCGGCGTTGCCGGACGCGGTGCGGTGCAAGCTGCACCTGCTGGTGATCGGCGAGGGCGAACTCCGCGGGCGATTGACCGTCGCCGCGGGCGCCGCTCTCGGCCGGCGGTTTCATTGCGCCGGCTTTGTGAACCAGTCGGAGCTCGGCCAATGGTATACCGCCGCCGATATCGCCGTGCTGCCCTCGGCCCGCGGAGCAGGGGAGACGTGGGGACTCGTGGTGAACGAGGCGATGCAGTTCGGCCTGCCGGTCATCGCCAGCGATGCCGTGGGGTGCCGCGACGACCTCGTCACCGGCGAGACCGGACGCGTTTTTCCCGCCGGCGATGCCCGGGCGTTGGCGGCGAAGTTGGAGGAGGTGGCGGCGACTTTGCCGGCAGGCGGATCGACGTGGCGGGCGGCGACGCGAGCGCGGGTCGCTCGCTACGATTTGGCGGCGGCGGCGGCCGGTTTGACCGAGGCGCTCGTGCTGGCGGCGGATCGAAAGGAACAACCATGATCACTGGCAGGAAGCGCGTGCTCTATGTGGCGGCCGGGGGCGAGGGGTCCACCTCGATGATGAAGGCCCGGGCGCTCGAGCGGTTGGGCCATGAGGTGACCGTGGCCAATGTCGATCTGTGCCAGCCGCGCAGCATCTGGATGAAACGCGTCAACAATGTCAGCGGCTTCCTTCTCTGGCAGCCGCAGGTGCGGCGCTTTCTCCGCAGCCACGTGGCGCCGGGATACTACGACGTGGCGTGGGTGGACAGCGGCCACATGGTGGGGCCCGGTGCGGTGGAGTGGTTGCGGCAACGTGCGACCCGGGTCGTGAACTACAACCACGACGACCCGACTGGGCGGCGAGATGGCCGGGCTTGGCGGTCGTTTTTGCGCTCGGTCCCGCGTTACGACCTGCTGGTGACGGTGCGGCCGGAGACCGAGGCGGAGCTCAAGGCACGGGGCGCACGGCGGGTGCTCCGGGTTTGGCGCAGCTACGATGAGGTGGAGCACCGCCCCCGGAGCTTGTCGGCCGCCGATGTCGCGCGCTGGTCGAGCGAGGTGGTCTTTGTCGGCACGTGGATGCCGGAGCGCGGGGAGTTCTTCGCGGCGTTGATTGCCCGGGGGGTGCCGTTGGCGATTTACGGCGACTTCTGGCCGAAGGCCGCGGAGTGGCCGGTGTTGCGGCCGCATTGCCGCGGCGCAGCCGTCTACGGGGCGGACTACGCGAAGGTCATACAGACCTCGAAGATCGCACTGGGCCTCCTGTCCAAGGGTAACCGCGATCGGCACACGACGCGCACCGCGGAGATCCCGGCGCTGGGCGGGCTGTTCTGCGCCGAGCGGACGGACGAGCATCTCGCTTTGTTTCGCGAGGGCCACGAGGCCGTGTTTTGGCGCGATGCGGAGGAGTGCGCGCGGCGATGTCACGCGCTGCTGGCAGACGAGCCGGTTCGACGCACGATCGCCGCCAACGGCGCCCGAGCCGTGGTCGAACGCGGTCTGGGGCACGAGCGTATCCTGGGAGGCGTGCTGGCGACGCTTTGATGCAGACACCCCAAATTACGATCGTCGTCGGTGGCCGTTGGAGTGCGTTCGATCTCGCCGCGGGCCTGCATCGGCGGGGGGCTTTGCACCGGCTTGTAACGAACTATCCGCGCTGGAAAGTGAAGCGTTGGGGCGTGCCGGCGGATCGGATCGTGACCCGGACGGCGTCGCAATGGCTGGAGCAGCTGGTGCGCCGTTCGACCCGGGGGCGCTGGGACACGCGGTTCCAGTACCTCGTGCACTCGCTGTTTGCGCACCAAGCGGCCCGGTGTCTGGGCACGCCCGACTTGGTCCACGCTTGGTCCGGCTATGCGTTTGCGACGGTCGACGAGTGCCGGCGCCGAGGGGTGCCGGTGATCGTCGACCGGATGTCGTCGCACATGCTGACGCAAACAAAGATTCTGCGTGAGGAATGCGAGCGACTGGGCTTGCGCCGCGAAGTGACCCACCCGCGCGTGATTGCGGCCGAGTTGCAGGAATACGATCGGGCGACCGCGGTGCTTGTGCCGAGCGAGTTTGTGCGGGGTTCCTTTCTCGAGCAGGGCTTTCCGGCCGCGCGGTTGAGAATCAATCCGTTCGGGGTGAACCTAACGCAGTTCCGGTCGGACCAATCCGGTCCGGGGTCCGAGGCGGGGTTTCGGGTCGTCTACGCCGGATCGCTGACCTATCGGAAAGGCATTCATTACCTCGCCCGAGCGTTTGCGGCCGCGGCGATACCGGAGTCCCGGCTGACACTGGTCGGCGGCCCGGCGCCGGAGACACCGGCGTTGCTCCGGGGTTTTTCGGCCGGAGTCGAGCAGGTCGGTCACGTCCCGCAGGCCGAGTTGGTGCGGCACTACCGCAACTCCCATGTGTTTGCGATCGCGAGCATCGAGGAGGGCATGGCCATGGTTCAGGCGCAGGCATTGGCGAGCGGGCTGCCGTTGGTCTGCACGGATAACACGGGAGGCGAGGATTTGCTGCGGTTGCTGGCGGGCGGGGTCGCACCGCTGCAACGGGGAGTGATCCGGGAGTATCCGGCCGGGTTTGTGGTTCCGCCGCGTGATGTCGAAGCGATGAGCGCCTGCCTGCGTCGGCTCGCCTCGGATCCGGCCTTGCGGGCAGCCCAAGCGGCGGCGGCCTGCCGGATCCATACGCTCGCGCTCGACTGGCAGGCGTATGCGGACCGGGCGTTGGAGATTTACTCCGGAATTCTTGCGCCGGAGAGAGCCGACTGACTGGATCGCCCGATGCTCCGCTCGATCCGTCAACTCTTGCGCCGTGTCTGGGACCGGTCCTGGAGCCGCCCGCATCCCGCCTTGGCTTCCCTCGGTGGGGCATCGCCCTGGTTTGTGCGCACGGACCTGATCCGGCCCGGGGCGACGGTGATTTCCGGCGGGGCGGGGAAGGACATCAGCTTCGAGTTGGAACTGGCGAGACGGTTTGATTGCCGTATCCACTTGTTTGATCCGTCTCCAACGGGTGCCCGGACCATGGGGGATCCGGCCAATCGCCATGAACGGTTCATCTTTCATCCGCTCGGATTGTCCCGCGATGCGGGAACAGTCGAATTTGCCGCGCCGGTCGATCCCAGCGAGGGATCGTTTCGGCTGGCGGAGGGATTGACCGGGGGCGGGTCCGAGCAGTTTGCCTGCGTTTCCGTGTCCCGGTTTGTCCGCGAGCGGGGCCTGCAGGACCTGACGCTGCTCAAGCTCGATATCGAAGGCTTCGAATATGGAGTGATCGACGATGTGCTGGAGGCAGGTCTGCGCTTCGACCAGATCTGCGTCGAGTATCACCATTTCATGCCGCACGTGACGTGGTCGCAGACATGGCGGAGTCTGCGCGCATTGCAGGCTGCCGGCTATCGGCTGCAGCACAAGACGATGTGCGACCACCTCTTCGTGCGGGCGAAATGAGCGGCGGACTGTCGCCGCGTGCGGTTCCGACCCTTGGCGCCGGACTGCAATCGGGGCCGTCAAGCAGCCTCCCCTTGCGGTCTATTCGTCTCCGCACCGACAGGTCTAGCTGGTTTCTCGGCTCGTTCAGGCTGCCGCTGCTCGAAGGTTTGGGACCTGGTCGCCTTGGCGATACGAGGTGTCCCTATTTCGCTTCCACGAAGGGCATAGAAACGGTGTCTGGGCATAGCACCTCGACAGACGGCCTTCCGTCGGACGCGAGTCGTCGATCCTGGTTTTTCACTCTGCCGCCCGGATACGACCGGTGCAGGGCATAAAACTTCTCCTTCATCAATTCATGAATTCACTGCGCATAGGCGTTCTTGGATGTGGCCAAATCGCGGTCGAACAGCATTTGCCGGTGCTTGCGGCGCTGCCAGATGTCCATATTGCCTGGCTTGCTGATATAGATGATAAGTCAGCGGCGCAGGCGGCGCAAGTTTATGGTTGCCGCACAGCAAGCCTACGGCACTTGGCGGCGGCTCTCGGGGAAATCGATATTTTGCTCGTCGCGGCACCCTGCGGAGCGCGTGGGCAATATTATGATGTTATACGGGACGGAAATGATGCACTCGCGGTTTTTGTGGAAAAACCCTTCGCGCGGACGGTGAGTGAACATTTGGCAATTTCGGCGATGCGCCGTCCGGGTCGCATTGCCTGCGGTCTTTCCCGGCGCGCAACCCCGAATGTGGTCGCCGTGAAAAACATGCTCTAGCACGGGTTCTGGGGGAAACTGCGCGAATGTCGGTTTGAACTCGGCGGCATCGGCGGCTATTCTGCGGGCGAAAAATACTACTCCGACCCCAAGCTGGCTGGTGGCGGAGTGTTAATCGAAGTGGGAGTGCACTGTTTGGATGCTGTGCTATACTGCACTGGCGCAGCCCCGACGGGCATACTCGAGGGATCGATGATCCTCGACGCCGGATTTGATGTGCATACCGAAGCGCGGGTCCGCTTGGCTCTACCGGATGGATCGGAAGTTCCATTTTCCTTCCGCACCACCATGCTCGAAGAAGCCGACGGTAATATTGAGCTGGTTTTCGATCGGCATCGGGTTGTTTTTTCACTTTTCGACAACAGGGGCGTCCGTGCGTTTCGGCTGGGCGACGATTTTTGCGTGCGCGTGGTGGCGGGTGATGAGAACACCTCGCCCTACCGGTCGCTGGCCAAATTTTGGCAACGCTTCCTGAGTGCGGTCCGGAGCAACGAACCCAACGAGACCAGCGCAACGGACTCGATCGGGGTAACCCGGATCGTCGAGGCGGCCTACGGCCTTTCCGGGGCCAAGGCCGTCGCGCTTCCTGTCGGCGCCGGGACGGGAGGTGGATCATGAACGCGGCTGGACCTGGGATAGATCCTTGGCGAATCTGCGTGCTGGGTGCCAACGGGCAGGTGGGGGTGGAAGTGTCGGCGATACTTTCCACGTGGCCCGGGGTCGAGGTGGCTCCGGTGACACGGTCGGAGTTTGGCGGCGTCGTGCTTCGAAGGTTGGGACTCAAGTGTCGCCACGGACGGATGGGGAACGAAGATGACGCCAAGCGAATCCTGTCCGACTGCAAACTTGTCGCGGATTTCGGCTGGCCGGGGCGCACGGTCGGTCGTTTTGAAGATCTGGCCCGACAAATACGGAATACGGTCCGGAATGCGGCGCTTGGAGCGCCATACGTCTTCATCAGCACTCAGTCTGTTTACCAGTTGGATCCCGCTGTCTCAAAGTTCAGCGCGTATCGACTTGCCAAGCGTTACGCCTAGAACGTTGCGCTGGAAGAAGGGCGCAGGGTCGGTCGGCCGGTCTACGTGCTGAGACTGGGTCAAGTGCACGGTTCCACCCAAGCCGTATCGCGGGCGCTTGTTTCGGAATTCCGCTCCGAGTTGGCTTACGTGCCTGACCTGAAGTCCTACGCGGTTTTCACCTACACCGTCGCGGAAGCATTGGTGCATATCATGCAGGGGAAAGAGGAACAGGGGGTCTACACATTGATTTCGAGTCCGGAGTGGAGATGGCAGGAGATGCATGCCTACTTCGGTGCATGGGCCGGAATGACGGCTCGTTCCGTTCTGGTTCCACCTTTGGTATCGCGCACGTCCTCTTGGGGGCGATTCCGGCAGTGTATCACCGGTTGGCTGCGCCAAGAGGTCTTCAGGCAGAAGGATTTGCTGGAGCACTGGGGGATGAAGTTCGACCCTTTCAGGACGAGAGGGACGCGATTGCGCCACTACCGCACAAGAGCGGCTGCGGAGGTCGGGCAGTGGCTGGAGGAGGAGCGCTGGCGTCCCTACGGTCAGAAGGTCGAGATTCCAGGGGCACGACTGCGTTCCCTCAGCGACGTGCGACCGTTCATTTTGGAAAGGAATCGTGCGTTGAACGCCCGTTTTGAAGCGCTAAGGCCGGGTTCGCGCTTCCAGTGAGTCGGGAAATTTCCTCTCCGGTGGAATGCTGCTCCAGCGATCGAGTTGCGGTCGATGGAAGCCGCGTGCTTTCGATTGCGTATGCCGGAAACTGTTTTCACGAACTGGTCTCGATGCTCAGCCTACCGGACTCAATGCAAAAACGGAGAAGCGGCCAGTGGTTCCTCGGTATCTGTGGCCTGCGCGCACCAATTTCATCTCCGAGCCTTTCTGGCGATCTCCGTTGCAGGAGCCGTCCCGGATTTCCGGGAGGTGATGACGGGCAATCTCGCGGGTCCGCGGGGATCGGTCGTCTGAACCTGCTCCGCGCCTTCGAATACGGACAGCGAACCGTTCTTTCACCTTCGCGGGCCGGGTCGTCGCATTGAAATTATCGTGAACAACTACTTCCTGCTTGCCCGCCGGTTCGGCTGGCCTCGTTTTCTCTGGCGGATGGCGCTGCGCCAAACCTACAAGCGGGTGCTCCGGCGGTCCCATGCCCTGCGGTTGCCGACCGGCGAGACGATCCTGCTGCCGCCCGATAACAGCTTCAGCTCCGAGGTGATTCTCACCGGCGCGGATGTCGATTGGGGCGCGGAGGCGCGTTTTTTCCGCCATTTCGAGACCGGGCGCGCGTTCGTGGACGTCGGGGCCCACTTGGGCTACTATTCCCTCTACCTGCGGCCACGGGCCGGCGAGGTCCACGCGTTCGAACCCGATCCCCGCACCCTGGCCCACCTGCGCGCCAATCTCGATGGCCGGGCGGGCGTAGCGGTGCACGCGGTGGCGGTTTCGGACCGGGCGGGACGGGCGACCTTCACGTTGGACGACCATGCGGAATTGAGCCGGCTCGGCGGCGAAACGGGGGCACGCACCCACGAGGTGGAAGTGGTGACGCTCGACGGGGTCTTCGAGCCGCGGGGCACGGACGTGGGTGGAATCAAAATCGACGTCGAGGGGGCGGATGTGCAGGTGCTGGGCGGGGCCACGCGGCTCGTGGGGCGCTGCCAGCCGCTGATTCTGACGGAGGCGACGGTCAACGCGGAGCTGGTCGGATGGTGCCGCCACCACGGGTATGCCGTTTTCGCTACGGTGACCGACCGGGCGACGCACGCGCAGCAGTTCCGGGAGTTGCGGGAGCCGGCCGACGTTTGGACAAAAATGCTCTTTCTGGTGCCGGCGAGGTTGCGGGCCGCGTTTGCGGCCGAATCCGACGGCCAACCCTGACCACTTTCCTATGTCTTCGCGCGATTCCCGCCACCGTCTCATTCAAAAACTGGCCTGGAGCGGCCCCGGCCACGCACTCCTGCGTGGTTGGCTGGGATTGCGGCGGAGGATCGACTACGTGGCCCTCAACCAGTCGCTGCACACACCCACCAACGGCGAGGTGTGGCTGCTGGGACAGTTGCCGGAGGTGCCGGTGATCTACGATGTCGGGTTCAACGACGGCGACTTCACCGCGAGTGTGCTGGAGACGCGCCCCAAGGGCCGCGTGGTTGCTTTCGATCCATCGCGGGCGGCCGGCGCGGCGCACGCGGCGCGTTTCGCGTCCGACTCCCGGGTGCGCTTCGTGAACGCGGCCCTTTCGAGCCGGGCGGGCGAGGCCGAGTTCCACGACTACGGGAATATGTCCAGCAGTCTGGCGGCGCGGGCCGATCTCGAGGCCGGCGGAGTGACCAGCTACCGCGTGCCGGTGCGCACGCTGGATGAATTTGCCGCGAGCAACGGCGAGGGCCCGATCGATTTCCTCAAGATCGACGCGGAGGGCTTCGATCTGCACGTGCTGGAGGGGGCGGGCGAGTTGCTGGCGGGCGAGCAGGTCGACCTCTTCATGTTCGAATATGCCGACGGCTGGATCAGCAGCCGACGTTTCCTGGAGGAAGCCTGCCGCTATATCGCGGGAAAGCCTTACGGACTCTATCGGCTCTACAACGGGTTCCTCGCGCCGTTCGAGTATGCGTCCCGGCACGAGCGCTTCGATCTCGGCTGCATGTTTGTCGGGGTTTCCCGTCGCCGCATGGCCCAGCAGCCCCTGCGGGTCCGGGAAATTCCGTTTTGACGGACCTTTTTTATGAAAATTGCAATCGTTGGGCTCGGCTATGTCGGACTGCCGCTTTCTTTGGCCTTTGCCGAAAAAGGCGGCACGGTTGTCGGCATCGACACGGATGCGGCGAAGATCGCGAGCCTGGCTCGCGGCGAAAGCTACATCAAACACATCGGTCCGGAACGCGTGGCCTCAGCGGTCAAGGGCGGCCGATTGAGCGCAACGGGAGATTTTGCCGTTGTCCGGGAAGTGGAGGCCGTCATCATTTGCGTGCCGACGCCGCTCAACCATCACCGCGAGCCCGATATTTCCTATATCCTGCAAACTGGCGAAGCGATCGCGCCGCACCTGCAGGCGGGCTGCCTCGTGAGCTTGGAATCAACCACGTATCCGGGCACCACCGAGGATGAATTGCGGGCCGTGCTCGAACGCGGTTCCGGGCTGCGCGCCGGCCGGGACTTCCATCTGGCGTTTTCGCCGGAGCGCGAGGATCCGGGCAATCCCCAGAGCGAGGTGAAGACGATCCCGAAAATCGTGGGCGGCTACACCCCGGCCTGCCTCGAGAAGGCGCTGGCCCTTTACCGGCTAGCGGTCGAGCGCACCGTGCCGGTGTCCAGTTGCCGGGTTGCGGAAGCGGCCAAGCTGACGGAGAACATTTTCCGGTGCGTCAACATCGCCCTGGTGAACGAGCTGAAGGTCGTGTATTCCGCGATGGGAATCGATATCTGGGAGGTCATCGAGGCGGCGAAGACAAAACCGTTCGGATTCATGCCGTTCTATCCGGGGCCGGGGTTGGGCGGGCACTGCATCCCGATCGATCCGTTTTATCTGACGTGGAAGGCGCGGGCCTACGAGCAGCACACGCGTTTCATCGAGCTGGCGGGCGAGATCAACACGGCGATGCCGGACTACGTGGTGGGGCGGATCGCGGAGGCGCTCAACGGCCAGCAGCGCCCCATCCATGGCAGTCGGATTCTGATTCTGGGCCTGGCCTACAAGGCGGACGTCGACGACGACCGCGAATCCCCTTCCTACAAGCTGCTCGACAAGCTGAAGGCCCGCGGCGCCGAACTCGCCTACCACGATCCCTACGTGCCGGTCGTGCCGAAGACGCGGGAACATCCCCACTGGGCGGGCACGCGGTCGGTGGAGCTTACGCCCGCGACGCTGGCGACCTACGATTGCGTGGTGGTCGTCACGGCGCACCGGCGGGTCGATTACGAGTTGGTGCGTCGCCACAGTCGTTTGATCGTGGATACGCGGAACAGCATTCCGGCCGGCCGCGACGGCGGTGCCCTCGTTTTCAAGGCGTGACGCTGCCGGAGCTCCAACGCGTTTCCGACTTGTTCGACGCCTATGCCGGCGGCTACCGGCAGGCGGACCCGCGGATCGACGAGAACATCCGGCTGAAGATCGATCACACCCGCCGGGTGGAGGCGGAGATCCGCGCCCTGTCGGACGCACTCGGCGTGTCGCCCGAGCTGGCGCGAACCGCGCAAGCCGCGGCGATTCTGCACGACGTGGGGCGATTCGAGCAGTTCTCGCGTTACGGGACCTTCGACGACGCGCGCTCGGCCGACCACGCCGTCCTGGGCGAGGAGATTCTGGCGGTAGGGAGGCACCTCGACTGGCTGGGTGACGCGAGGCGGGACCGGTTGCTGGCGGCGGTGCGGTATCACAACCGCGTGCGCCTGCCGGCGATGGACGACGAGCGGACCCACCACGTCTGCGCCCTGTTGCGGGATGCCGACAAGCTCGACATCTGGGGCATGGTCGCCGCGGACTACCGCACCCATGGCGTAGTGCCGGACCGGCCGTTTTACCGCGGGCTGGTTCGGACGGCCGGGGTCTCGGCCGGGGTCTGGGACGCGGTGCGGGAGCGGCGCCCGGTTGATTTTCGGTCCGTCGCCAACCTGAACGACTACGTGGTGCTGCAGGCAGCGATGGTCTTCGATCTCAATTACGCCCCGGCCTTCCGGGCGGTGCTCGCGCGCGAGATACTGCCCTCCATCCGCAGCGTCCTCCCGGGCGACGACCCCGCCGTGGACGATCTTTTCGCGGCGGTCGGCGGCCATGCCCGCCGGATGGCCGAGGCGGCACCTGCATCCCTTGCTTTATGAAAAAAATAATCGTTACCGGCGGATTCGGATTCATCGGCGCCACGCTTGTGCGCCAGCTCCTCGCGGAGCCGGGCGTGCAGGTGCACGTGGTGGACGACATGTCCACTTCCTCCATGGTGATTCCGGACTACCTCGGCCAACTGGGCCATCCGGCCAACCTGAGCTACGACCTCACGACGGTGCATGCTTTTTTCACCCGGCCCGATCCGGGTGAATGGCACGAAATCTACCACCTGGCCTCGCCGGTCGGTCCCGCGGGTGTGTTGCCGCACGCCGGCAACATGGTGCGCGAAGTCGTGCGGGATGCGTATCTCATCATCGACTACTGCCTGGCGCGGGGCGCGCGGTTGCTGGATGTCTCGACGAGCGAGATTTACGGCGGCGGGCAGTCGGGGTATTGCGCCGAGTCGACGCCGAAGATCGTGCCGCCGGAGACGACCATCCGGCTGGAGTATGCGATCGCCAAGCTCGCGGCGGAGACGGCGATCATCAATATGTGCAACAACAAGGGGCTCCAGGCGGTGATCGTGCGCCCCTTCAACGTGGCCGGCCCGCGGCAGTCGCCGAAGGGCGGCTTTGTGTTGCCGCGTTTCATCCAGCAGGCGCACTACGGCCGTCCGCTGACGGTGTTCGGCGACGGCAGCGCGATCCGCGCTTTCACCCACGTGGACGACATGTGTTCCGGCATCGTGCTCGGGTTGAAAAACGGACGGAACGGCGATGCCTACAACGTCGGCAATCCCGCCAACAAGACCACGATTCTGGATCTCGCGCGCCGGACCGTCCGGGTGCTTAACAGCAAGAGCGAAATCCAATTCGTGGATCCGCGCACCATTTATGGTCCGACTTACCGGGAAGCCTCCGACAAGTTTCCGGAGGCCGCGAAAGCGCAGAACGAACTGGGTTGGAAGCCGCTCCACGACATCGATTCGACGATCCGCGCGGCCTACGAGGAATATGTCCGGCAGCTGCGCGTAGGCGTGCTGAAGGACGCCGTCTGATCGCCCTTGAGCACGGTCCAAAGCCCGGCTTCAGCGCGGCCGCGGGTGACGGTCGGCATGCCCAGTTACAACCGGGCGCATGTCGTCGCGGACTCGATCTGGGGTGTGCTGGCGCAGACGTTTGCCGATTTCGAGCTGCTCGTCCACGACGACGGCTCGAAGGACGACTCGCTGCGCGTGATCCGCGCGATCGAGGACCCGCGGATCGCGGTATTTGCCGCCGAGAACCGGGGGCCGCCGCACCCGCTGGTCGAGCTGTTGCGGCGCGCCCGCGGCGAGTATGTGATCATCCTGCACGACCACGATCTCTTCGATCCGACGCTGCTGGAAAAATGCGTCCGCGCGCTCGACGAACATCCGACGGCCGGCTTCGCGATGGGCGGCAGCGCGTGGGTGGCCGAGGACGGGCACAGCGGATACCGGGAAATGCTGCATGATTGGCCCCGGCTGAACCGCGGACCGGAGCTGTTGCGGCAACTGCTGGAGCGGCCGTTGCGCTTGGATTCCCCGTTCCACGCCTGCGCCATGATCCGGCGATCGGCCTTGGAGGCGGTGGGGGCGCACTACGACGTCGCGAGCGGTTGGTATGCCGATGTCGAACTCACCTTTCGCCTCTTGGCACAGTTCGATTTCGTCTACTTGCGGGAAGTCCTTTTCCGGTTTCGGGAACGGGAATCCGGACACGTGCTGGATCGGCGACTCTGGCGCACGTTGGAAGAGATGGATTACATCCATGCCGGGGCGATCGGGCGGGCCTATGCGAACGACCCGGAGGGGCGGCGACGTGCCGCCGAGGGGCTGGCGCGGAAAATCCGGCATCATCGGCGCAAAGCACTGCTGTCCTGTGCCGCGGCCGGGGACCGCAACCAACTGACGGCGGGTGCGCGAACGTTCGCGGCCCCGGGTTCGTCGTGGGCCAGCCGGTGCGTGGGCCGCGCGTTGCTTGCGTCCGGGGCCGCCGCCACGGTCCTGATCTTCGCGGCGCGGGTATTGCGCGCGACCAAACGGAGGTTGGCCGGATGAGTCGGCGCAAGATCGTCGTCGTCACGCCGGTCAAGAACGAGGAGTGGATTCTCGAGCGGTTTCTCGCGGTGACGTCGCGGTTTGCCGACGCGATCGTGGTGGCGGACCAGCGGTCGACCGACCGCAGTCGGGAGATCTGCGCGCGGTTTCCAAAGGTCCACCTGATCGACAATGATTCGCCCGGTTACGACGAAGCCTACCGCCAGCGGTTGCTGCTGGCCGCGGCCCGACGACTCGTGCCCGGCGAGAGGATCATCCTCGCCCTGGATGCCGACGAACTTCTGGCGGCCGACGCGTTGGACTCGGCGTCGTGGGACCCGGTAAGGGACGCTGCGCCGGGAACAGGACTTTATTTCGAGAAGCCGGACATGCTCGCCGACTTGCGGCGGGCACGGCGAGGAACCGGGTTCTTTCCGCTCGGATTCGTCGACGACGATGCCGAGCAAGGTGGTGTTCTGATTCACAGCACGCGCGTGCCGCTGCGGCCGGGTCACGCGTGGTTCGAGGTGCCCGGGATACGGTTCATTCATTTGGCGCTCGTGCGTCCGGCTGAGTATCGGGCGCGACAACGCCACTACAGTGTCATCGAAAACATAAATGGCACCAAGTCGTTGTGGTGGCGTTTGGCCTATTATTCCCCGGCGCTCTACAACCCGGTGCTCGAGGCCGGCGCGACGCCGGCGCCGGCGGAATGGCTCGGCGGTTGGCGCCGCCACGGGATCGACTTGGAGGCTTTTGCCTCGAGCGAGCTGAATCATTTCAACCGCCAAGTGCTCGCCTTGCTGCGGCAACATGGTGCGCGCCGATTCTTTTTCGACGACATCTGGGATGCCGACTGGCCGGCGCTCGAGGCGGAGTTTGCCCGTGCGGACAATCGCGCTTTGACCGGGGCCGCTTTGCCGCGTCCCGGAGCGGTGCATGCGGTCCTGCGGCAAGTGCTCATCGCCGGCCTGCGGGCCCGAGCCGCGTGGCGGCGCCCTCGCCTGTGACCGCCGAAAAACGAGCCTTCTTGGGCGGAATGGCCGGCAGCGCGAACTTCGTCGTCACCTTCGGGCTGATGCTGGTGCAAGTGCCATGGTTGCTGCGGTGCTGGGGGGCGGAGCTTTACGGGGCTTGGAATGCTGTTTTTGCGTTCTACTCCCTGGTCATCACCCTCGATACCGGGCACCAGAGTTATCTTGGGTCGCTTTTCCTCCAGACCTACCACGCGGACCGGGACCGTTTGCGTCAGGAACTGGGCTCCGGCATCCGGGCAGCCTTGGTGCTCAGCTTTCTTCAAGTCGCCTTCTGTCTGGCGATCGGGGTCTACGGATTGGATCGAGTTATCGGGGTCGAGTCCGCGGTAGTGACCAACGCCGAGATCACGCTCAGCCTCTTCGCGTTGTTGGCGATGTGGACAATTGCCGGAAGCGTGGGGGGCATCATCGTCAAAATCTACTCGGCGGGTGGGCAATATTCGCGGGCCACCATTTGGGGGATCGGCTTCCGTATCGTTTTCAGCGGCGGATTGTGTTGGGGGGCTTGGTGGTCCAGCCGGCTGTTTCCGGCGGTGCTGGCGGCATGTCTTGGCGTGACCATCTACACCTTTGTCCAAGCTGTAGATATCCGCCGCATGTTTCCGGACTTGTATCCGTGGTGGCGGGACGGAGATTGGGCGCGCGGGCGCAGCAACCTGCGCCAATCGCTTGTGCTGACCTTCAGCGGTGTGATCCAGCAATTTTCAGTGAGCGGTCTCACGTTGGTCCTGACGCACGCCCTGAACACCACCGCTTTGTCGCTGGTCACCACCCTGCGGACGCTCACGAACACGGCGACGCAGGCGACCCTGATTGTCGTGCAGCCGGTTCTGCCCGATTTGATCAAGTATCATGCGGCCGGGGAGGGGGCCAAAGTGCGCGATGCCTTGGGCGGCGTGTGGTTCGCCAGCGGGGTGGCGGTAAACTTCGGCTTGGTGGCCGCAGTGGTTGTGGCCCCTTGGTTTTACGGGTTCTGGACCCGGGGGGTTCTACCGTTCGACGGGGTCTTGTTCGCGTTGCTCGCGTTGGGCGTCCAAGTGCGAAATTTCTCGATGCCGTTGCTGAGCTATTTGGCGGGTTTAAACGACCTGCGGTCGCAATTGGAGGTCGCGGTGGCGCAGACGGTTGCCACCACGGGCATTGCCGCCCTGACGGTGGGGTGGCTTGGGGTGCGGTCGGCCGGAATCGGGGTGCTCGCCGGGGAATTGGCGATGGCGGTGCTGGCGGTGCGAGCCGCGCGGCGCGTCGGACGAGCGGTCGGATTTGTGCCGGAACGGGCAGGTTTCCTATTCGCGGGCATCGGTTTGGCCGTGAACGGTGCGCTTTATGCCGCCGACCAGTGTTGGCCCTCGCTGCGCGCGACATGGGTGGCGGCGGCCTTGATGGCGTTTGGCTTGCTCGCGTGGGTTCAATACGGCGCCCTCTCACCCGACGTGCGCGCGCGCTTGCGGCGCGTCTTGGCGCCCTTGGTGTCTCGCTGATCCAATCCAATCCTCCGCATGAGTTCTCCGGCCCGTTTCAACGCCTCTTTCCCGTTTGCCTCCAAAGTGGTGGGAAATCCCTTGGCAGCGGCGGTGGCAGCCGTGCCGGTGGCGCTCATCGCCGGAGTCTGGTCGGTGCATTATGCACTGGCCGTGGTGCTCGCTTGGCAGGTGATCTTGGCCTTTTATCTGGAGCGCCGGATCCTCGACTTCTGTTTGTTGCCCCCTTTTGCGGCGGTCTTCCTCTGGCAGTTTCTCGGTCTGGGGGTCGGAATCTCCCTGATCATCAGCGAATCGGCTTCGACCTTCGATCCCGCGTTTCTCCGGATGCAATTGGTCTGGGTGCTTGGTTTTCCCGTGTTTTACGGAGCTTATGCCCTGTTCTTCCGGCGGGTGCAGGCGGTGGTGGTGCCCATTCCCACTGCAGCGCCGCAGCAGCAGGCTTGGCGGGTCGTCTATGTGATCGGCTGGTTGTTGCTGGGTATGCGGATCACGGGATTTGTGGTCGGTGCTTTCACCGGAGCGGAGGATCGCGGGGAATTCAATGTGACGGCGATGACGGACCAGAAGTTTGGTATTTGGACGGCCTTCCATCTGTTGCCGCGGTTTTCCAACGTGGGATTCGTGCTCCTGCCAGTGTTGTTTGCGCGGAGTTCGGCGCCTGGGCGTTTGGTGCTCGCGGGCATGGTGGGCATTTACCTCGTGTTCGCCTTGGTTTCGGGTGGGCGGGGCCACCTCTTTTATCCGCTTCTTTTCGTGCTCATCGGTTATTATGCCTTCCGGCCGTTGCGGCGGTTGCCGCTCGATGCGGTGATGTTTGGACTGGCCCTGTTGTTTCTGCCGCTCATTGCGTTTATCGGCAGTTACCGGGGCACGGAAGGTTTTGTGGGCACGCGCATGTCCGACGTGCGCGGGCGCGTGGCCGCCATGCGGCAGACGCGCGATGTTCTGGCGAGCCAGGCGGGTGAGCGCACGGTGACCGGAACCGCCTTGCTGGGGGTAAACGACACGATGATCTATGAGGCGACGCCGCAGGCGGTGCCGCATGCCCGGTGGGAGAACTTCAATGCGATCCTGTTTACGTGGATTCCCACATTTGTCTGGCGCGACAAACCCATCCTGCTCGATGGCAACGCGATCACTTCACAGTATATCGACTATGAACTGGGTCGAAGTGGAGCGACGGTGTCCCTCGGCGCCGACCTTTACCGACGCTTCGGTTGGGTGGGCGTGGCGGTGGGAATGCCGCTGGCGTTTGCGCTGTTCGGCGCGTTGTCCTGGTTCTGTTACGACGTCTATCTGAGGAGAAATTTCACGGTCGGGGTGGTGCTGGTGATCTTCACCATTTCGTTCGCGTCGTGGTCGCCGCTGCAGACCGTGCTGACCACATGGTGGAACTTTGCCTACGATACACCGCGGCATCTGCTGGCGCTCGGCGCGATCTATTTCGTGGTCGTGCAGGTGGTCGGTCGTTACGGCAACCGCGGTGCACTCGCCTATTGGGGCCAGCGGCGGCCGGTGCTGGCGGAAGACCGGTCCAAAGTGCCGGCGATCTCCCCCTGAGGCATCTATCCCATGTGCGGCATAGCAGGAATCTGGCAAAAGCTTGACTCGGCGGCCGGCGATCCGGCGCGGATCGAGCGGATGGTGGCTGCCCTGCATGCACGCGGGCCCGATGACGGTGGGACCCGCCGCAGCGGCGGACCGGGATTGCCGACCATGGCGCTCGGCCACCGGCGCCTGGCCATCGTGGACCTGAGTCCGGCGGGCCACCAGCCGATGGAGAATCCGGAGCAGGGCGCTTGGATCGTGTTCAACGGGGAGATCTATAATTTCACCGAGTTGAGAAAGGAGTTGGAGGAAGCGGGCCAGCGGTTTCGGTCGCGCAGCGATACCGAAGTGATTCTCAAGGCCTACGCCGCTTGGGGGCACGGGGCGTGGCGGCGCCTGCGGGGGATCTTTGCCTTCGGGCTGTGGGACGCGAAGACCCGGGAACTCCACCTCGTCCGCGATCACCTGGGCGTGAAGCCGCTCTACCTCGCGCGACGCGACGGCGCCCTGGTCTTCGCCTCGGAAGTGCGCTCGGTCTTGGCCTCGGGCATGGTGGAGAAGCGGCTTTCCGCCTCCGGCTTGGTTTCGTATCTGAAATACGGCTCGGTGCAGGAGCCGGAGTCGTTGGTCGCCGGCGTGACCTCGCTGCCGCCGGGACATTGCCTGACGGTGGAGGCCGACGGCCGCGAATCGCTGCGCGCTTTCTGGCGGGTGGCCGAATGTGTCGAGCGCAACCCGGCGGTCTGGCCGCCCGGGGGCGATCTGCGGAGTTGCCTGGAGGACAGCGTCCGGCGGCAAATGATGGCCGACGTGCCGGTTGGCGTGTTCCTCAGCGGCGGTTTGGACAGCACGGCCATCGCGGCGCTGGCCATGCGATCCAGCGGACGAGCGATCCGCACGTTCTGTATCGGGAGCGACGATCCCGCGTGCGACGAAAGCGCCGAAGCCGCGCGCACGGCCGAGCTGCTGGGGACGCGGCACGAGACCCTGCGGCTCGAGGGGCGGGCGGTCGCGGGGTTGTTGGCGGCGGCTTTGGACAGCTACGACCAGCCGAGCTACGATGGCATCAACTCGTATTTTGTGTCGCAGGCGGTGCGGGCCGCCGGGATCAAGGTGGCGCTTTCGGGGTTGGGCGGCGACGAGGTGTTCGTCGGCTATCAGGGTTTCGGGAAGGCGCTGCAAGCGGAGCGATGGGCGTCCAGGCTCGCGCCGATTCCGGCCGGAGTGCGGGATCGTTTGGGCGGAGCGATCGCCCGGGGCACGGCACTCGGCGCATCCCGGGGCGGGGCGCTGGCGGAGTTGCTGAGGCCGAGTCTGGCCCACCCGTATTTTGCCAGCCGGGTGTTGTTTGCACGCGAACACATCCGCTTGCTGCTCGCCGACGATCCGTCCGTGCAGGGGCCGATGGCGTGGGAGGCGAGGGAGCGGGAATTGGCGGACACGGCGCGGCGGCTGGAGTCGGTGAACGGCGTGTCGTTCCTCGAGCTTCAGACCTACATGCTGTCGACGCTCCTGCGGGATTCGGACCAGATGAGCATGGCGCATGGCCTGGAATTGCGCGTGCCGTTCGTGGATCCCTGCGTGGTCGAGCAGGTGTTGCCGGTCGCGGCGGCGCAAAAGGTAGGCGGAGCCCATCCCAAGCGGTTGTTGGTGGAAGCGATGGGAGACCTGATTCCGGCCGAAGTGCTGGGGCGGAAAAAACGGGGCTTTACCCTGCCGTTCCAGCAATGGCTGACGAGAGACTTGCAGGCGCAGGTGGAGGCCTGCTTCGAAGCCAAGGACCTCTTCGGTCCGTGGGAGCCGGCGGCATTTCGGCGGGTCTGGGCGGAGTTCCGGCGCGGGAAGGTGGCGTGGGCGCGGGTCTTCGCCCTCTACGTGCTCGAGCAGTGGCTCCGGCGGAACGGAGTCCGCGCTTGAACACGCGGCCGGCAGGAGCGGAGCCCGATCCGCTGGTCTTCGTCTGCCAAGTCTTCCATCCCGACGCGCAGTCGACGAGCCAGCTGCTGTCGGACCTCGTGCGCGAGTTGGCCGGGCGCGGCGAAGCCATCGAGGTGCTCTGCGGCTATCCCGGCGTGCCGGCCGGATTGCCGGCTCCCGCGGAGGAAACCTGGTCGGGGGCGCGGGTGCGGCGCGGGGGAAGCAAGGGGCAATTCAAGCGCAGCTTCGTGCGGCGCGCCTGGGCGTATGCCAGCTATTCGGCGTTCGTGCTCTGGCGGCTGGCGCTGGCACCCCGGGGGCGACGGGTGGTGGCGATCACGAACCCGCCGTATCATCCGGTGCTCCTGGCGGCGATCTGCCGGCTCAAGGGGCATGCCTGCGTGGCCCTGTTGCAGGACATCTATCCGGAGGGACTGGTGGCGGTGGGGCGGCTGCGGGCGGGGCATCCGATCGCCCGCGTGTGGCACCGGTTGAATCGCCGGGCGTTTCGTTTTTGCCATGAGATCTGGGTTTTGGGGCGGGACATGGCCGACCTAGTGCAGACTCGATACGGAGTGCCGGCCACCAGGATCCGGGTGATCCCGCATTGGAGCGTCGCGGACTCGAGCGGGGACGAGCGGCTGGAGGAAACACGGCTCTTCCGGGAACTCGGACTCGAGGGGAAATTCGTGGTGCAATACTCCGGCAACATGGGGTTGTGGCACGATCTGAAGACGATCGTCCGGGCGGCGCACTTGCTGCGCGATGACCCGGACACGGTGTTTTTGCTGATCGGCGCCGGGATCAAGCGCGCCGGCGCGGAGCGCTTGGCCGCGCAGCTGGGCGTGACGAATATCCGCTGGCTTCCCTATCAGCCGCGGGAGCGATTGGCCGATTCCCTGGCCTGCTGCCATGTGGCGTTGGTTTCACAGCTGGAGGGGCTCGAGGGCATCGCGGTGCCCTGCAAACTCTACGGGATTCTGGGCGCCGGGCGCGCGGTGCTGGCGCAGGTCCCCGCGCGCTCGGAGGTGGCGATGGTGGTGACGGAGGAAAACTGCGGCCTGGTGGTCGCACCGGGTGATGCGGAGGCGCTGGCGGCCGGTCTGCGTCACCTCGTCCGCGACCGAGCCGCCGTGTCGGCGATGGGCCGCCGGGCATTGGCGGCCTACCGGGAAAAATACTCGCTGGCGCGCGGGGCGGACAACGTCGGCCAGGCCTTGGTAACGTGGACGGGGGCCGAGGCCGCCGGGGCGGACCGATGAAGGAGATCGCCGTAACCGGGGCCGGTGGCTGGGTGGGCCAGTCCGTGTGCCGTTGGTTGGAGCAGCACGACATCCCGGTGCGAAGGCTGGTGCGTCGCCCCGCGGTGACGGGAGATCGCCCGTTCCACCTCACCGAGCCGTCGACAACCTGGATCGAGGCCCTGCGCGGCTGCCGGGCGGTGGTGCATTGCGCCGCCCACGTGCACCGGCCGGTGGAAAACGACCGGGAGCGCGAGAGCTTCCGGCAGGTGAATGCCGAGGGAACGCGACGACTGGCGGAAGCGGCCGCCGGGGCCGGCGTGGAGCGGCTGGTTTTGGCGAGCAGCGTGGCGGTCTACGCCTGGGGCGCCGACGGCCGGAGCCGCCGCGAGGATGCCGCAACCGGCGGAACTACGGCGTATGCCGTGTCCAAGCGGGAGGCCGAGGCGGCGGTGTTGGCATTTCGCGGCACACGTTGTGTCGCGCGGTTGGCAACGGTCTACGGCCGGGGCGACCGGGCGAACTTTGCCCGGCTGGCTCGAGCGCTGCGACGCCGGCGTTTCTTTATCCCGGGAGACGGGCGGGCGCGGAAATCGGTGATCGAAGTCGCCTGCGCCGGCGAAGTCTTGGCCCGTTTGGCGGCGGAGCGGAGCGCCCCGCCGGAGGTCGTGAATGTGGCGGCGCCGGAGGCGCCCTCGCTGGCGGAAATCTGCGGGGCGTTTTCGCGGCGGTGCGGGTTTCCGGCCGCTCCGGCGATCCCGCTCTCGTTGCTCCGGTGGGCGGCACGGGCCGGCGACTGCCTGCAAGGCGCATGGCCCGGCGTCCCGCTAAGCACCGGGGTGTTGGCGAAATTGACCACCGATACCGTGGTGGACGTTGGCCGTCTGGGCGTCGCGTTTCCGGACTTGGACTGGCCGGATTTTGACGAAACGCTGCGGGAATCGGCGTCCTACTATGGGTCTCTTTGAAGGCATTTTACTCCGCGCTATCGCGACATTCCCGGCGGCATGGGCGGCAAGCTGGGTGATGGGCTATGTCTCCCACGCCGTCCTGTCCCGCCTGAAGGTGCTGGCCGTGCCGAATGTGCGCTCCAGCCATGCTACGGTGACCGTCCGGGGATGTGGGGTGCGGATTCTCGCGTTGATCGTGGGAGGAACACTGCCAGATTGGGTTAGTCAGCTGAATGTTGAATCGTGTCCCGACTGGCCGCGGGCGTGGGGCAGAATTTCGGTTGAGCGGAGCGGGTTGGCGCGGTTTTGTAGAGGGAAGGTTGGGAGGAAAGAGTGGACGACTGGGGCCAATCCTATTGGATCCAAGCCCAGGCTGTTACATGGTAGCTCTCGGCACAGGCTATGATTCTGTCCCTCGTTAGCCTAGGGGCTTTTTTACTCAGTGCCGGTGGGGTGCGTTTGATGGGTGGATGGGCCGTGCGGCGTGCGATGTTGGATGTTCCCAACGATCGTAGTTCCCACTGGGTGCCGGTGCCGCGGTTGGGTGGGGCGGCGTTCGTACCGGTGGTGTTACTCGCATTGGCGGGCGGAACTTGGGCGATCGGGCATAGCCCTTCCGTTTGGGCGGCGATCGCCGGCGGCGCCTTATTGTATGTGGTAAGTCTGGTTGATGATCTAAGGCCGCTTTCGACTGGGAGCCGCTTTGGGGTGCAGTTGGCGGTGGCGGGGCTGGTGCTCGGTGTTTCCATCGGACCGCTCCGGGCGGTTTCGGGCGTTGAAACAGAAATCCTAGATGCTTGGCTCCGCCCGGGCGCCGTCGGTTATTGGCTGCTGGCGCTATGGGTTGTGGGGTTAATCAATGTCTATAACTTCATGGACGGCATCGACGGGATCGCCGGCTTGCAGGCGGTGGTGGCCGGCGTGGCCTGGGCCGTCATCGGGACGGTGCTGTCCCTCCCGTCTGTGCAGCTGACGGGCGCCGTGATCGCCAGCGCGGCCCTGGGTTTCCTCACCCTCAACTGGCACCCGGCGAAGATCTTCATGGGCGACGCCGGCAGCACGGTGCTGGGCTTCCTCTTCGCCACGCTGCCCTTCCTCGCGACTGCGGAGGGAGGCGAGAGGCTAGGGGCGAGAGGCGAGAGGCTCGAGCTGACCCGCAGCCTCACGATCGGGGCGATCCTAGTCTGGCCCTTCCTGGCCGACGGGATCTTTACCTTTCTCCGGAGGCTGAAGAACCGGGAAAATGTCCTGCAGGCGCATCGGTCTCATTTGTACCAGCGGTTGGTGATCGCGGGGCATAGCCATACGCGCGTCACGGTGGCCTACGGATGTCTAGCCCTCCTTGGCGCGGTGTTGGTGATCCCGCTGGTGAAGACGCCCGCAACTGGCGCGGCTGGATCGCCGGTGCCGGCGGCACTGGGGGTGCTCGGCGCTGCCTTTGTGGGTCTGTGGAGGTGGACCTTGGCCTCGGAGGGCCAAGGCAGGCGAGAGGCTAGGGGCGAGAGGCGAGGGGGGTAGTACCTCAGGGCAGGCGAGGGGCTAGAGGTCTGAGGAACTGGCGGCCGGCATGGGCTGCGAGGGGGCAGGGCTTTGGGCGGTTGATAGGGTCAGATGAAGTAGCTCGTGTCGCACAGGACGCCGTGGATGACCGCGGGGTCGCTAGGC